>NZ_JAALFE010000049.1 GCF_011059185.1 Paragemmobacter kunshanensis
TCGGGGAAGGGTCACATGGGTCAAATCTCAATGGAAATCTTCAGCCCAACCGGGTCAGCTCTCAGCGCAAATCAACAATCAGCTGCAAGCGAAGTACCGATCGACGTTCTACAATCTGGACGCCCCGGTGGAAGCCATCGTTGCAAGGCGCGGTGACCTGGTCGCGGTGCAGCATGATCTGCTTTCCGAGCTGGCTGGATCCGGCCGGATTGTTGATTGGACGCTGGACGGCTCGGGCGACGTCGACACGATCACGATCGACTGCGAAGTGGCGGTGGCCAATGAGCCTGACTTCCTCAGCGTCACGGATCTCCTCGCGGTCGAGGATGTCCTCCTGATCGGTGCCACGAGCGGCGTGATCATTCGCGGCCCCGACGGGTTGAGTTCGGTCATCGCGCTGGACAACACGACGGGTCAGACCGCCGTTCTTGAGCTTGCCACGCCAATTCCTGCGGCCGACGTTTATGCCGGTGCGCTGGTCTCAATCGGGCGCACCGGGCAGGAGGCGCTGCGCCTCGTGGTCTTCGCGGTCGATCCCCAAGAGGACTTCACCGCCTCCCTCACCCTTGTCGACGAAGCCCCGGAAATCTGGGCCTGAAGGTAAACCATGGCAGAAAGAGAAACCTATTCCGGCTCCAGCACGGGGCCGATCGACGGTCCCGATTTGCTGGACCAGTACGCGGCACGCGTCAAGACGCTGTTCGATGCATCCGTGCTGCCGCTGACCTCTGTTGGTGGCACCGGAAACGCCGTCACGGCCACACTCGATCCGCCTCTTGACGGCGGCGGGCTGGTGAACGGGATGAAGTTCACCATCACCTGGGGCGCGGCGAACTCCGGGGCTGTGACGCTCGCGATCAACGGCGGGTCTGCGGTGCCGGTCGTTGATGCTGACGGGGCGGCGCTTGGCGCGTCTGCACTGGCCTCTGGCAGGCGATCGCTGATCGAATACCTGTCTGGTTCGTTCAGGATCCTGTCCAGCGCGGGAGGCGCGGGGGCAGGAGCGGGGCCAGCCTATCAGGCTTTCACCTCGTCTGGCACATGGACAAAGCCGAGCGGATATGACGACGACACGGTTGTCATGGTCGAGATCTGGGGTGCTGGAGGCTCCGGATCTCGACCAAGCGGAGGCTCAGGCGGTGGCGGCGGCGGTGGCAGCTATGCCGCGCGGTTATTTCGGATTGGCGATCTTCCCTCATCGGTCACGGTTACGATCGGGAGCGGCGGCTCTCCACCAGCGACGAACTCACCAGGCAATGCCGGTGGAGGCACTTCATTCGGCGCTTTGCTTTCAGCCTTTGGTGGAGGCGGCGGACAGGGTCTTATCGCCGGCGCTTTCGCTCTTCAGGGTGGCAGTGGCGCTGGTGAACTCGCGGCGGGTGTTGCCCCTGCTTCGGCCAATGGGTCGCTCGGTTCTGCAGCAGTTGGTGGGGCAATTGGTGGAGGCGGCAGCGGGCAAAACGCGGGCACGCTTCATGGCGGCGGCGGTGGTGCAAGCGCTTCGACTGTCGGCTCTGCAGTATTTGGTGGCGCAGGTGGGTCGCATGGCAGCGGTGGCTCTGGCGGTGTCAGCAAGTATGGAGGCAACGGCGGCAACGCAGTAGGCGCGGCTGGCTCAGCTCCTGGTGGCGGGGGTTCCGGCGGCACTTCTGGAACTGCTGCTGGCGCAGGTGCCCGTGGCGAATGCCGCGTGACGATCTTCGGGTGATCAGATGAGAAAAGCGCAGATTGAGAATGGCCTGGTCACCAACGTGATCGAGGTCGATCCGGACCATGTTCCGGATTGGTGCGGGGACTGGCCGACTTGCGAAGGGGCTGGGCCGGGTTGGGCTTATGCCGAGGGCGAGTTCCATCCGCCCAGGGCCGACATCACCCCCATCGAAGCCATGGCCGCTGTCATGTCCGCGATCACGGCCGTCGAGGACGCGCTGACAGCAGGCGTCCCGCTGGCCGAAAAGCTGTCTTGGTCCGCCAAGGAAGCAGCGGCCCGGGCCATCGTGGCGGGCGTCGGCCTCGCAGCGGATCAGAGCCTTCTGGCGGGCGAGGCAGCGCTGACCGGCGAGACGGTGGAGGATCTTGCCTCCCGCGTCATTGCCCGGGCTGATCTCTACCGCTTCGCCGTGTCCCGGCTCGCTGGCATCCGCCGGGCGGCTGGCACGGCCATCGCCGCGGCGCAGGGGCCCGACGATCTGGAACAGGCCGTCGCGCTGGCTCAGGCGCAATGCGCCGCGATCATCGAGGGGGCGTCGGAATGAGGTTCGAGAACGTGCTGAACTGGGGAAATATCATCACCCTCGTCGTCATGGGCGTGGGTGGTCTCGTCGCGTTCTCGAAGGTGCAGTCGGAAGTGACCTACATGCGTGACGCTCTGATCGAGATTCGCCGCGAAGACGATGCGACCGATATCCGCCTCAGATCCCTCGAGCTTGGCTTCGGACGGATCGAGGAACGGCTGATCGCCATCCAGAACATCCTGCAGAACGCATCGAAGCCCTGAGGGGCTGAACCCACCATCATCGCAGAAAGGGCAGGGCAATGACCCAGTTCAACCAGGCGGTCCTTGCGGCCGCCGAGGCTTACCTCGGCATGGAAGAATGGCCGGGGGCGAAGCATAACCCGAAGATCCTCGAGATGTTCGACGCTGTCGGGCATGGCACCGTGAACGACGATGAAACGGCGTGGTGCGCGGCCTTCGTCGGTTCTGTCCTGGCCTCGCTGGGCCTGCCGCATACGGGCAAGCTGAACGCCCGGTCATACCAGACCTATGGGCAGTCCGTCCGGCTGCAGGACGCGCGCCCGGGGGACGTCGTGGTTCTCTGGCGCGGATCGCCTTCCAGCTGGCAGGGGCACGTCGCCTTCCTGGTCCGCTTCGAAGGAAACAACGTCATCCTTCGGGGCGGAAACCAGGGCAACAAGGTTTCCGATGCGGCCTTCCCGATCGACCGCATCGTTGCCATTCGCCGCCCTGACGGGGTGGAGGCTCAGGGAAAGCGGCCAGTTCTTCGGAGCGGTGATCGTGGCGCTTTCGTGATCGACCTGCAGGCGCAGCTGGCGATGCTCGGCTACACCCTCGGCAAGCGCGACGGGATCATGGGCGCGCGCACCGTGGCGGCCGTGGTGGCGTTCCAGACCGACAACGGCCTCGTCGCCGATGGGATCGTGGGGGATCGGACATGGGCCGCGCTTGAGCGTGGCGAGCAGCGTCCGCTCCGTGACGTCTCCAAGGCCGACCTCGCCGAAAGCCGCACGATCCGGGCCGCAGAAGACGGCAAGGCCATCACGGCGGCAACTGCGGGCCTGGCTGGCGCCGGGGCGGCTGTGGGGGCTGCGGAGCAGATCATGGACGTCGCACAGCGCGCGGGTGGATTGGCTCAGGGCATCGCCTCCGCAGGGCCTTGGGTGATTGCCCTGCTCGTGATCGGCGTCGGCGGCTTCCTGCTGTGGCGGAAGTTCCAGCGCATCGAGGCCCTGCGCATCGAGGACGCCCTCACCGGGGCGAATGACCGTCGATGACCTGGCTCTTCGCAAACTGGCGGCTGGTTCTGCTCGGCCTGGTCGTGGCGGTGCTGGCCTACATGCGGATCGAGGTCGGCTGGCTGCGGTCCCGGCTCGATCGCGCCCAGGCCCGCGCCAAGGAGCTGCAGGATTACCGCACCACACGCGAAAGGATCGACGATGCGCCTGTTCCCTCTGATGCTGATGCTGCCCGTCGCTGGCTGCACGACCGGAAGCCTTGAAGCCTTCTGTGATGCGACGCGGGAAGACCGTGACCGTGCGGCGGCCACCGTGGCGGCTGAGGGCACCGACAACGTGGTGTTGGCGGTTCAGCCGCTGATCGCCAAGACCGACGCGGCTTGCCGCTGAACCCCACCCTAACAGGAGACTGACCCATGGCCTTCCAATTCAGCGTTGCCGCGCGCAACGCCGCGATCGACGCCATCGAAACCACGATCGGCACCGCGCCCACCCTCGAAATCCGCTCCGGCTCCGTTCCGGCCAACGCGGCGGCGGCCGACTCCGGCACGTTGCTGGCCTCCATGACCCTGCCTTCCGACTGGCTGGCGGCCGCCTCGTCCGGGTCGAAGACGCTGCTCGGCACATGGCAGGACGCCTCGGCCGACGCCACCGGCACGGCGGGCCACTTCCGCATCAAGGTCAGCGGCACCTGCCACATTCAGGGCACGGTCACGGCGACCGGCGGCGGCGGCGACATGACGCTCGACAACACCTCCATCGCCTCGGGCCAGCAGGTGACGATCACCAGCTTCACCCTGACGGCTGGCGGCGCCTGAGCCTGAGGCCCTGACATGACGATCACCCGCATCAGCTCGGCGACAGGGACGAACTCCCTGACCATGCCGTCGCACGCGGCGGGTGATCTTCTTCTGATGTTCGCCTATCGGGACGGATCGACAACCGCCCCCGCACTTCCCGCCGGCTGGACCGACCTGAACAACGGCGGCACGGCGACGAACTCCTGCCGGATCGCCTACAAGATCGCGGCGAGTGGATCGGAGGTTTCCGGCACGTGGACCAACGCGACCTCGCTGATCTGCCTCGTCTATCGGTCTGACGGCATCATTGGCGTCGGTGGCGTGGCACGGTCCAGCGCGGCCAGCACCACAGTCAGTTACCCCGCCCTGACCATGGTGAATACTGACGGCACATCATGGGTCGCGGGGTTCGGCGCGCATCGGTCGGTCAACACCTCGGTCGAAACGCCGCCGACCGGGATGACGAACATCACGTCGGTCCTCGATGCGACCGACGAGGCAGCGGCCCACGACACGAACGGCCCGGTCTCCAGCTGGTCGCTGACCACGGTTTCCGTCGGCGGCACGTCGTCGGGCTGGATCGGCGCAACCGTGGAAATCACGGACGAACCGCTGCCGGTGCCGCCTTCGGGCGACAATCCCTGCACGATTATGGCTGATCCGTCCGAGGTTGATCTGTTCTTCGACGCAGCGCTGTCTGATCTGTTCGAGGATACAGCCGGAACGACCGCCGCGACGACTGACGGCGATCCCGTCAACTTCGTCGCCTCTTTGTGGGGCGCGGACTTCGTCGCTGGGGCATCCTCAGGCCGGAACGCGGTCCTGCGCCTGCCGGGCGGCGATGATCCGTATCTGGAAGCCGTGCCGGGGTCGTCTCAGCTTCGCGCCAGCATCGCACGGTCTGGCGACCTCTATGTGATCTGCCGGGGGCGCTGGAACGGCACCGGGGACGATCAGGAATCCTTCTGGGTTCTCCACGAGAACCCGACGCAGTTCTACACCGGCGACTTCATCAAGCCGACCTACTTCCCGTTCGGGTTCAACTACATCCAAACCGAGAGCAGCATCGGCTACGCGGTCACGACTTCGGCGACGGCGATCACCCGGGGTGCTTGGGCCACCCTCGAAATCTACGTTTCGGGAAGCACGATCTACACCGCTGTCGATGGCGGCTCGTTCGAAACCTATGCCGGATCCGGGCCGCTGGGCGACACCACGCTCATGGACATCTTCGGGTCGCTCGATGGCGGGGTGACGGGATCCTTCGCCGTCGATATCCGGCGTCTGGCCCTGCTGAACACCATCCCCGATTCCACGGAACGGGCCGCGCTCCTGGACTGGGCCGAGAACGGCGACACTGGCGGATCGGCTGGCATCACCGGCTCGTCCTCCGGTTCCGTCGGCCTGACCGGATCGGCATCCGGCGAAGTTGACATCGCCGGCACGGTCGCAGGCTCGCTGCCGATCACCGGCGCATCAGCTGGTGTGGTCTCCGTGGCAGGGCAAGGCGCGGGCGATCTTCCCCTTGCAGGATCCGGCGCTGGTGCCGTGGGCAACGCCCCGGCCACCGGGACGGCCAGCGGCACGCTCGACCTCACCGGCGCGTCTGCCGGGGCCGTGGCGGTGCGAGGGCAAGCCTCAGGCTCCATGGGCCTCACCGGCGCTGCAGCGGGCGCTGTGGCCGTTTCTGGCGCGGCCTCCGGGTCGATGGCATTCACCGGGGCCGCCGCTGGTGCCGTGCGTGTCGCGGGGCAGGGCGCGGGCGTCCTCGATCTGCCGGGGTCAGCATCTGGTTCCGTCGCGATCGAGGGCAGTGCTTCTGGCGATCTGCCGCTGACGGGTGCCGCGACGGGCGCGATCGGGAATGTTCCCGTCACCGGCGCTGCGGCTGGCGATCTGCCGATCGGTGGAGCCGCAGCCGGGGCCGTCTCGGTCCGGGGCGCAGCATCGGGGGCATTCGGCCTCTCCGGCGCAGGGCAAGGCGCGGTGCGGGTCGCAGGCACCGCCAGCGGTGATCTGCCGCTGGCAGGTGCAGGACAGGGCACGACACGGGTCGCAGGCGCGGCCGTCGGCGATATGCCGCTGGCTGGCGCCGGGGCGGGTGCTGTGGCTGTCGAAGGCGCAGCGGTCGGTTCGCTCGATCTCGGCGGCGTCGGCGCGGGCACGGCCCAGACCCAAGGCACGGCCGCGACTGTCGCGATCACCGGCACATGGCGCGGTCATGCAGTCGGCGGCACCTTCGGGGCGCGCAGAATCGCTGGATCGGCGCGGGCGCACACCATCACCGGCACAGCGCGCGGGCATGTCCTCGCGGGCCTCTGGGACGCAGAGACCATAGACACGACCTGGAGGGCAGCGTGACCGCGATCACCACATTTGAAGCCGATGACCTGATCATCAACGTCAACGTCACCTTCGAGCCGGGCAGCGAGATCACCGCGCTCACCGGCGGCACGGTCGAAGCCTATGTCGAGCGGGAAGGGGCCGCGCGCGTCGCGGCGAACAGCGTCTCCATCGTCGATGCCGACACGATCCGCGTGGCCTTCAATGAGAATACGCTGGCCGAGGGCGTCTATACCCTCCAGGTCCGGGCCACGGTGGACGGGGTGACACAGACCGTCGCGGAGGCGGTGGTGACGGTGAAGGGGAGTCTGTGAGGAATAAGGTGCCTTAGGGTTATCAGCCCTTGCTTGGCGGCGGCTTGGGAGCGGGAGGCTTTGGCGGTGATCCCCCAGTAGACCCATCGCGAGTTGGGCCGCTAGAGCCATTGCCCTTGGTTACGGTGTCAGGGGGCTTTACCATTGTTACCGCCATGTGATGGGAATCATAAGAGCATGGATAATCGTCAAAGACTGATTCTGGAAATGCTAGCCAGAGCTGACGCAAGGCTTGAGGCACAGCAGCAGATTGCCCTGGCATCCGACGCTCGCGCTATGCAACTGGTCGGAGTTCTGATTGCCGCCGCAGCGGTGACCACAGCGATCGGCGAAGACGCAGTCTCTGCAGTGCAATGGGCAATTGTGGTTCCGCTTGTCCTCGCAGCCGCGGCGGGGATCTATGCGGCTCGGCCTGTTGGTTGGTATGCGCCCGGAATGCGTCCCTCTGCCTTTAACGAAGATCTAGACGACGATCGGGATCTTGCCGATGTGCAGTTGGAACTGGCGAGGCACCTGGAAGCCTGCATAGAGCAGAATAGCGAAATTTTGCGGCACAACGCCGACGCACTGAGAACCGCAGTTCTCTTGGCTGCTTGCGCCCCAGTTCTTGGCGCAATTGCCAGTATAGCAGTTTGATGCGGCGAAAACTGCGTGACCATGCTCGCGATCAGCCCATTTTGCGTGGTCTCTTGCTCGACTGTGCCTACTGCAGGAATGATCCAAACTCTGGTAGCATTTCATCGTTGATGAAGGCGGAAGTTTGAGACAGGAATCCCACAATATCTGCCCCTCGGATCGTCTCCGGCATATCAGAATGGAAGACTGCCCTCAGGCGAATGTGCGGTACAAGCGAAATTCCCTTCTCGCTCCACGTGTCCTCCCAAGGAAGCACTCCAAGCTTCACATTCGGCTCGGTCAAGACAGTATCGCCCAGTGATTCCGAGTGAATAGTCGCGCCCCTGTAAATGTAGGAGACTGAACTACCGGCGGTTGCCACAACGCCAGCAAGCAACTCTTGGTGCTTGTCCCAATTGTTTAGCTCTTGGAGTTTTTCGAGGAGAGTGTTCTTGGGATTTAGGGAGCTGTTGAATGGCTGGTATCTGCGCACGATGCCAACCACCCTTTGATCTGCGCCCAGAAGCGCGCTGCTAACGCGACGATCGAACTCATCCTGATCTGCGAAGATCGGAAACTTCACCTTTAGTCGAGCCCAGCGATCTTGCGGCCTTGAGCTGACCGCCCACGCAATATGATCCAAGGATGAGCGTAGGTGATGGCAAGCTTCCGAAAGAGAGAGACTGACCTCTGCAGGCAGTGGTTTGACGGATAGAACCGATATCTCCACCCAGTCGCCTACGCGTTTCGAACTCGTATCGAGAAATGCTTGCGATCCAAAGGTTGAAACCAAATCACCGATCCGGTCCGCAAGCTGCTGCGCTCTTATCGTTTTCCATTTTACGGCTGCAAAGGTCCCCAGTCTGTGGCCAGACCATGTATTGCGTCTTTGATCCATCGCGTCAGTGTCCTTGTCGCACTTTGTCTCAATGATCAGGGTGGCGATCCGCGTACATCGGCCACTAAGAACGTTTTCTCTGCTAGCTCCGTCTGGCTTGCGAAGGGGAAGGGGTCGTTCAGGAATGAGCGGCCCCTTCCCTTTTTCAACCAAAGAGGCCAAGCCCCTGTTCACCCACATTCTCCAAGTAAGTCGCTGATTTCGCTGTCGTAATCGTGATATTTCGCATATAAATCATGGCGTTGACGGC
>NZ_JAALFE010000005.1 GCF_011059185.1 Paragemmobacter kunshanensis
CATGACACGAAATCCATAACCAATGGTGGGTCACTTCTCGATGGAAAACCCGGGTCAGCTCTCAGTGCAAATCAACAGGGTGCGCCCATGAACCGGATCCGGAACAACCTCGCCGGTGCGATGGTCCTTGGCATTCCGCTGGTCTGGATCCTGCTCTTCATGCTGCTGCCCTATGGCATCCTTGCCACCTACAGCTTCTGGGTGAAATCCTACCCAACCTTCAAGCCCGCCTTCCAGTTCGGCAATTACGCGATCCTCTTCACCGATCCGCAATATCTTCAGGTCCTCTGGCGCACCCTCAAGATCAGCGCGCTGGTCTCCGCCACCTCGCTGCTTCTTGCCTATCCCTTCGCCTACTGGCTCGTCTTCCGCTGCCGCTCTCAGGCTTTGCGCACCTGGCTCTATCTTGCCGTCATCGCGCCACTCTGGGTCAGCTACCTTCTGCGCGCCTATATCTGGAAGACGATCCTCGGCACGGAAGGTATCCTGAACTCCTTCCTGATCTGGGCGGGCATCACCGATACCCCCTCCGACATTTTCCTCTACAACCAGTTCGCCATGGTCCTGACGCTGACCTACATCTTCATCCCCTTCATGGTGATGCCGATCTATTCCGCGATGGAACGCATCCCCCGCAACCTGACCGAAGCCTCTGCCGATCTGGGCATGAACCCCTGGCAGACCTTCGCCCGGATCACCGTGCCCCTTTCGATGCCCGGCATCGCGGCCGGCTTCACGCTGACCTTCTGCCTCTCCTTCGGCGATTTCATCGCCCCCTTCCTTGTCGGCGGCCCGGACGGAAACCTGATCGCCAGCGTGATCCAGACGCAATTCGGCTCGGCCCTGAACTGGCCCCTCGGCTCGGCCCTGTCCATCGTGATGCTGGTCATCGTGCTGTCCATCGTCTCGCTCTCCGACGGCATGGAACGCCGTGGCGCGGTGGGGGTGTAGCATGACACAGGCAAACCGCCCCGGAACCCTGTCACGCTATGGCGCCGATACCGCCTTCATGACCTTCATCGCCCTGCTGATGGCCTTCCTCTATATCCCGATCTGGGTGCTGATCGCCTTCAGCTTCTCCTCGTCGCGCTCGCTCACCTGGCCGATCCCGGGCCTGACGCTGGACTGGTATCGCAAGCTCTTTGCCAATACCGATCTTCAGGCCGCCGTCTGGAACAGCCTTTACGTTGCGACCTTCGCCACCCTGCTTGCCCTTGTCGTCGGGGTGACGGCCGCACTCGCCCTGCACCGCTTCGATTTCCCGGGCAAGACGCTGTTCCGCCGCCTGATCCTGCTGCCCATCACCCTTCCCGGCATCGTCACCGGCATCTCGATGCTCAACATGTTCAAGCTGCTGGGTTTTCCCCTGTCGCTGGAAACGGTGATCTTCGGCCATGCCACCGCCTTGCTCGGCGTGGTCGTCACCCAGGTCTATGCCCGCCTCCAGCGCCTGCCGCGATCGCTCGAGGAAGCCTCCGGCGATCTTGGCGCAACCCCGTTGCGCACCTTCCTCTACATCACCCTGCCCAATCTCCGTTCCGCCATCCTTGGCGCGGGCCTGCTCTCCTTCGTCCTTTCCTTTGACGAAATCCCCGTCACCTTCTTCCTGACCGGGCGCGACAACACCCTCCCCATGTACATCTATTCCACCATGCGGCGCGGCGTGACGCCGGAAATCAACGCGGTCGGCACGCTGATCGTTCTGGCCTCTCTCATCCTGATCGTCCTGTCGGTGATCGTGACGCGGGATCGGGGCGGCGAAAGATAGGCGCCATGCATCTGTGCATCTACGAGGCTGACCGCCCCATCCCCGAACATCAGGCCCGTTTCGGCACCTATGCCGACATGTTCGAAGCCTGGCTCGCCCCCGCCTTGCCTGAGGCCCGCTTCTCCCGCGCCCATCTTGCAGGCGGCGAAGCGCCCCCGCCTCCGGGATCGGTGGATGCCGTGCTGATCACCGGATCGCGCGCCGGAGTGCATGATGCGGAAGACTGGATCGCCCCGCTGAAGGCCCATCTGCGTGCCCTCAGGGGCGCACGCATTCCCATGGCCGGGATCTGCTTTGGCCATCAGCTTCTGGCCGAAACCTTTGGCGGGCGCGTCGCGCGGGCCCCCGCCGGCTGGACCATAGGCCGCCATCTCCACCGCGCCAGCCCGCTTGGCGCGGGTCTCTTTGGCAAGGCGGCGCTGTCGGCACTTTCCTTCCATCAGGACCAGGTTCTGGAAGCCCCGCCGGGAACCGAACTCCTGCTCTCCTCGCCCGCCTCGCCCCATGGCGGCTTCCGATATGATTTCCCCGCCATGTCGGTGCAGGTCCATCCCGAACTGTCGCCCGGCTATCTGCGCGGCCTGCTCGAAGGCAATGCCGTCACGGCCTTCCCGCACGATCTTGTATCCCAGGCGCTGGCGACACTCGGCCCGGCGCTGGACAGCCGGGAAATGGCCGAAGGCTTTGCCCGCTTCTTCCGCGAAAGCGTGCAGCCCGGCCCGGCCTGATCAACCCTGCTGCCCGGCCCGCACCCTCAGCGCGCCAGCGTGCCCGGCAGGAACCGCGCCTCCAGCGCGGTCGCATGGGCAAGAAGCTCGGGATCGGCTGCCCATTGCCGCAACAGATCCGCCCAACGAAGCGGCACAAGGACCACGGCATCCCCCCGGACCGCCTCGGCATAGGCGGCAATCTCTGCCTCATGCGCCCGGACCTGAACAGGATCGACCGGCTTGCCATTGGCCCATTGCGCGGGGGCCGCATGCAGATAGACCAGAACCGCACCCAACCCCCGGCGACTGGCCTGATTGCGCAACCCATAGGCATGCTTGACCAGTTGAACCGCATCCAGATGGCGGAACCGCCGCTCGCCGGATATCAGGGCCCTCCGCATGCCGTCGTGCCGGGCCATGCTCTCGCCCCAGTCCCGGCTTTCATAGGCTTCGGAGAATTGCGTGGCCTTGCCCGGGCGGAACGGCTCGTATCGCTTCGACTCCACCCCCACCAGCGTCGTCGCCGTCGTGATGGCGGCATCCATCCAGGGATGGCGCCCCCCGCGCCAGGGAAAGCGCATCTCGGCCTCGATCTCCACTTGCAGCGGGCGCCCCATCGGCACGCCGGGAAGCGGCGGCAGCAGATCGGCCGCCTCAAGGAAACGGCCAAAGGCATTCGCCACAAGCGCCGCCGAGGATTCGGGGCTGTCGAACTTGCCCGAAGCCAACTCGCCCCCCGGCGCGCGGGACAGCGCGGCGATGACAGCCTCTGCGGGAACATCGGGCAGGAATTCAGGCATGCGGCACCCCAGCGACAGGAACATTCCCACAGCCATAGGTTCGAAGTTGCGCCGGGGAAAGGCATGAACCCGCAGGCCAAGGCAAAAAGAACTGCTTGCAATGGGTTCGGCAGAACGTCCGGTCTCTCCAGCCGCACCCCTTGCGCGCAGGAAAAGTGACAGAAGCAGGCGGGCCACCTCGGCCCGCATCAGATTTTTCGCAGAAAAATCGCAATTCCCACCCCGTCACGCGGAATTGCGCCCCTTTGCAGCCTCCGGGCTTTCGCTGCCCCCTGCCTGTCTTTATATGGGGGCGCCTGCCTCGGCTTTGGCTGAGTCGCGGGTTCATTATCCTTACTGTGGCACAGGATCACCCCAGCATGTCGGTACTCTCGGGCATCTTCTCGTCGGACATGGCGATCGACCTCGGCACGGCGAATACGCTCGTCTATATCCGCGGCAAGGGGATCGTGCTGAACGAACCTTCCGTCGTGGCCTATCACGTCAAGGACGGGAAAAAGCAGGTGCTGGCCGTGGGCGAGGATGCCAAGCTGATGCTCGGCCGCACGCCAGGAACGATCGAGGCGATCCGCCCCATGCGCGACGGCGTCATCGCCGATTTCGACTCTGCCGAAGAGATGATCAAGCACTTCATCCGCAAGGTCCACAAGCGCACGACCTTCTCGAAACCCAAGATCATCGTCTGCGTCCCCCATGGCGCGACGCCGGTCGAAAAGCGCGCCATCCGCCAGTCGGTCCTTTCGGCAGGCGCCCGCCGCGCCGGCCTGATCGCCGAACCCATCGCCGCGGCCATCGGCGCGGGCATGCCCATCACCGATCCCACGGGCAACATGGTCGTCGATATCGGCGGCGGCACGACCGAGGTTGCCGTCCTCTCCCTCGGCGACATCGTCTATGCCCGCTCCGTCCGCGTCGGCGGCGACCGCATGGATGAGGCGATCATCTCCTACCTCCGCCGTCACCAGAACCTGCTGATCGGCGAATCCACCGCCGAACGCATCAAGACATCCATCGGCACCGCCCGCATGCCCGATGACGGGCGCGGCGCGTCGATGCAGATCCGCGGCCGCGACCTGCTGAATGGCGTCCCGAAGGAAACCGAGATCAACCAGGCCCAGGTCGCCGAAGCCCTGGCCGAACCCGTCCAGCAGATCTGCGACGCGGTCATGCAGGCGCTGGAGGCCACACCCCCCGACCTTGCCGCCGATATCGTGGATCGCGGCGTCATGCTCACGGGCGGCGGCGCCCTTCTGGGCGACCTTGACCTGTCCTTGCGGGAACAGACCGGGCTTTCGATCTCTGTCGCCAACGAGTCACTGAATTGTGTCGCTCTCGGCACTGGCAAGGCGCTGGAATACGAGAAGCAATTGCGGCATGTGATCGACTACGACAGCTGATCGTCGGCCCCGGGCAGGGCACGGCATCGGACAAGAGGCAGCCGTGGCAAAGTCGCGCAATACTGGACCAGAAGATTATGCACGGCCCCTGCGACGCCTGTTCGTGGGGCTTTTCGTGCTTGTCCTTCTCGGCCTGTTCCTGCTCTGGCGGATCGATTCCCCGCGGGTCGAACGGTTCCGCGCGGCCCTGGTGGACAGTGTGGTCCCGTCCTTCGACTGGGCGCTGCGCCCCATCACCCGGGCGGCAGGCATGATCGAGGAATTCCAGAGCTATGCCAGCCTCTACGAACAGAACCAGGAACTGCGCCGCGAATTGCAGCAGATGAAGGCCTGGCGCGAGGCGGCCTTGCAACTCGAACAGAAGAATGCCCGCCTGCTCGATCTCAATCAGGTCCGGCTGGATCCGAAGCTTACCCATGTCACCGGCGTCGTTCTGGCCGACAGCGGATCGCCCTTCCGCCAATCGGTCCTGCTGAACGTGGGCGCGCGCGATGGCATCCGCGACGGCTGGGCCACGATGGATGGCATCGGCCTTGTCGGGCGCATCTCCGGCGTGGGCGAAAAGACCAGCCGCGTGATCCTGCTGACAGACTCGAACTCCCGCGTTCCCGTCACGGTGCAGCCATCCGGCCAGAAGGCCCTGCTCTCGGGCGACAACAGCGCCCTTCCCCCGCTGGAATTCCTCGAGGATGCGGATCTTGTCCGCCCGGGCGACAGGGTGGTCACCTCGGGCGATGGCGCCATCCTGCCCGCTGGCCTGCTGGTTGGCCAGGTTGCGATGGGCACAGATCGCCGCCTTCGCGTGGTCCTGAGTGCGGATTACGAAAGGCTGGAATTCCTGCGCGTGCTGCGCAGCCATGATCTGACGCCGATCACGGATGCAGGCGCCCTGATCGCACCGCCGCCCATCCCTTCGGAACCCGAAGCGGAAACCGGCGAAGGCAGCGCGGTGCAGGCGGATCCGGCCTCGGCAGGCGGCACGGCGGATGTCACCGAAGGCTCCCCCGAAGCGACGGCAGGCACCGATGGTTGAGGCGCTGCGCTCCTCTACCTGGCTTTATCGCGGGGTCTTCGTCGGCCTGGCCGTCCTGCTGCTTTTCATCAAGCTCCTTCCCCTCGGCTCGGTCGCTGGCGATTGGCCCGGCCCGGATATCCTGCTTTGCCTGATCTTCGCCTGGGTGACGCGTCGGCCCGACTTCCTTCCCGTCTTTCTCATCGGCATCGTCGTCCTGATGGAAGACCTGATCCTTCTGCGCCCGCCCGGTCTCTGGGCCGCGCTCGTGATCCTTGCCAGCGAATTCCTGCGCGCCCGCGTGGCCTTGACGCGCGAATTGCAGTTCCTGACGGAATGGCTGCTGATCGCGGGCCTGATGCTGGCCCTGATGATCGCAAACCGGCTGGCCTTCGCGATCGCCTTCGTGCCGCAACCCAGCCTCGGCTTCGGACTGTTGCAGACTCTCTGGACGATCCTGTGCTATCCGCTGGTGGTGGCCGTGTCGCGTTTTGCCTTCGATCTGCGCAAACCGGCGACCGGCGAAGTGGATGCCTACGGACGGAGGCTCTGACCAGAGATGCGACGCACCGCCCGCGATACCGAGGAAAGCGCCCGCCGGATCAGCCGCCGGGGCCTTCTCATGGGCGGGGCCATGGCCGCCATGTTCGCCGTGCTGGGCGCGCGGATGCGTTTCCTCTCGGTGGAACAGGCCGATGAGTTCCGCCTCCTCGCCGAGGAGAACCGCATCAACATGCGCCTGATCCCGCCGGAACGCGGGTTGATCCTTGATCGCAATGGCAAGTTGATCGCGGGCAATGAACAGAACTACCGCGTCACCATCACGCGCGAGGATGCGGGCGATGTGGACTCCGTCCTTGCCCGGCTGACGCGCATCATCCCCATCACGGCTGAAGAGATGGACCGTGTCACCCGTGACATCGGGCGCAACTCCCCCTTCGTGCCGATCATCGTGGCCGATCGCCTGCCGTGGGAGGATTTCTCCAAGGTCGCCGTCAACGCCCCCACCCTGCCCGGCGTCACCCCCGAGGTAGGCCTGTCGCGGCACTACCCCCTGATCGAGGATTTCAGCCATGTCGTGGGCTATGTCGGCCCCGTCAGCGAAAAGGATCTGGAGGAACGGCCCAATCCCGATCCCGTCCTGCGCATCCCCGAATTCCAGATCGGCAAGATCGGTGTCGAACGCTGGATGGAGGAAACGCTGCGCGGCGCTGCGGGCAACAAGCGGATCGAGGTCAACCATGTCGGCCGCGTGATGCGCGAACTGGAACGCACCGATGGCACGCCGGGACAGGATATCCAGCTTACACTCGATGCCGATATCCAGAACTTCGTGCAGGCCCGCCTGGGCGAGGAGAGCGCTGCCTGCGTGGTGATGGATGTGAACACGGGCGAGTTGATCGCCTGCGCCTCGGCACCCGGCTTCGACCCGAACCTCTTCGTGCGCGGCATCACCCAGCGCGACTATTCCGCCCTGATGGAGGATGACCACCGCCCGCTGGCCAACAAGACGGTGCAGGGTGCCTATCCCCCGGGCTCGACCTTCAAGATGGTCACGGCGCTTGCCGCGCTCGAGGCGGGCGTGATCACGCCCGAGACCACACATTCCTGCCCCGGCTATATCGAATTCGGCGACCGTCGCTTCCACTGCTGGAAACGCGGCGGGCATGGCCGGGTCGATCTGGCCCGTTCGCTCGCCGAAAGCTGCGACGTCTACTATTACGAGATTGCGCAGAAGGTCGGCATCGACAAGATCGCCGAAATGGGCCGCCGGCTTGGCCTTGGCATGCGGCACGATCTGCCCATGTCGGCCATCACCGAGGGCATCATGCCTGACAAGGCCTGGAAGCTGGAACGCTGGGGCCAGGAATGGCGTGTCGGCGACACGATCAACGCCTCGATCGGGCAGGGTTATGTTCTGGCATCGCCCCTGCAACTGACCGTGATGACAGCCCGCCTCGCCACCGGGCGGGCCATCGTTCCGCGCCTTGTCCGCGCCATCGGGGGGAAACCCGTCGACATGCCCGAGGCCCCCTCGCTCGATCTTGATCCCGCAGGGCTGCGGTCCATCCGCGAAGGCATGTTCGAGGTGATGAACACCCAACGCGGCACGGCCTTCAGCTCTCGCATCGCGGATGAGACGATGGTTCTTGCCGGCAAGACCGGCACCAGCCAGGTCCGCAACATCAGCGCGGCCGAACGCGCGCGCGGCGTCGTCTCGAACGACCAGCTGCCCTGGAACCGCCGGGATCATGCGCTTTATGTGGGCTACGCCCCCTTCGACAATCCGCGCTATGCGGTGACGGTGGTGGTCGAACATGGCGGCGGCGGCTCGGCCGTGGCCGCGCCCATCGCCCGTGATGCCATCCTGCGCGCGCTGCATGGCGACATCCCGCCCTTGACGGCCTATCCCGCCAGCCAGCGCGGCCGCATCGAAACGGATCTCGACGCCCTCAGGGAACGGCTGCGCAACACCGGCCCCTCGGGCAGTTCAAGGGCCTGAGGCAGGGGGGAGCCATGAGCTTTCTGGAATATCAGGTCAAGACCGTTCCGGGCGGGCTGCGCAAGGTGTTCTACCTGAACTGGCCGCTCGTCGTGCTGGTGGCGGCGGTTTCCTCGGTCGGTTTCCTGGTCCTCTATTCCATCGCGGGTGGCAACCTGTCCGTCTGGGCAGAGCCGCAGATGAAACGCTTCGGCGTCGGCATGGTGCTGATGTTCGCCATCGCCTTCGTGCCGATCTGGTTCTGGCGCAACATGGCAGGCCTTGCCTATGGCATCACCATCCTGCTGCTGCTTGCCGTCGAATTCTTCGGCGTCGTCGGCATGGGGGCGCAGCGCTGGCTGGATATCGGCCCGCTTCGCCTGCAACCGTCGGAACTGATGAAGGTCACGATGGTGATGATGCTGGCCGCCTATTATGACTGGCTGGATCTGAAAAAGACCTCGCGCCCGCTCTGGGTGCTGATCCCGGTCCTGATCATCCTCATTCCCACCTTCCTTGTGGTGATCCAGCCCAACCTCGGCACCTCGCTCATGCTGTTGATGGGCGGGGCGGCGGTCATGTTCGCGGCCGGTGTCAGCATCTGGTACTTCGCTGCCGTCGCGGCCCTTGTCGGCGGGCTGGTCGTCGCCGTCTTCACCACGCGCGGCACCCCCTGGCAGTTCCTGCACGACTACCAGTATCGCCGGATCGACACCTTCCTCGACCCCTCCGCCGATCCGCTGGGCGCGGGCTACAACATCATGCAGGCCAAGATCGCGCTGGGATCGGGCGGCTGGGGCGGCAAGGGCTTCATGCAGGGCACGCAGTCGCGGCTGAACTTCCTGCCCGAGAAGCACACCGATTTCATCTTCACCACATTGGGCGAGGAATTCGGCTTTGTCGGGGCCTTCTCGCTTCTGATCCTCTACGGCCTTATCCTGTTCTTCTGCTTTACCTCCGCCCTGCAGAACAAGGACCGTTTCAGCCAGCTTCTCATCATCGGGCTGGCCGCGAACTTCTTCCTCTACCTCGCTGTGAACCTGTCGATGGTCATGGGCATGGCCCCGGTCGTGGGGGTGCCGCTGCCCTTCCTCTCATACGGCGGATCGGTCATGCTGGTGCTGCTGATCGCCTTCGGCCTGATCCAGAGCGCCCATGTCCACCGACCAAGGTAATCCATGACCCTGACTGTCCTCTTCGCCGCCTCCGATGCCAATTGGGCCGAATACGCAGCCCCCCTGCGCGCGGCACTGGATGAAGCAGGCCTCAGCGCCCGGCTCACGCGCGACGCGGATCCCGCCGAGGTGGATTTCATCGTCTATACCCCCTCCTCTCCGGCGCAGGATTTCGCGCCATTCACCCGCTGCAAGGCGGTGCTGTCGCTTTGGGCGGGGGTGGAACGGATCGTGGGCAATCCGACCCTTACGCAACCTCTCTGCCGCATGGTCGATCCCGGTCTGACCGAGGGGATGGTCGAATGGGTGGTTGGCCACGCCCTGCGCCATCATCTGGGAATGGACCGCCATATCGTGAACCCCGGTCGCGTCTGGGATCCGGTCTGCCCGCCCCTCGCCCGCGAACGCCCCATCGCCATGCTGGGCATGGGCGAGCTTGGCACCGCCTGCGCCCGCGCGCTGTCCGCGCTCAACTTTCCCGTGACGGGATGGAGCCGGTCGCCCAAGACCGTGGATGGCATCCCCTGCCTGCATGGCAGCGCGGGCCTTGATCAGGCCCTTTCTCAGGCGCAGATCGTGGTCACCCTTCTGCCGAAGACGCCCGAGACGGAGAACACGCTGAACGTGCGCACCCTGGCGCTTCTGCCCGATGGCGCGGTGATCCTGAACCCTGGTCGCGGCGCGCTGATCGACGATGAGGCCCTGCTTGCCGCGCTGGATGCGGGCAAGGTCGGGCATGCCACGCTTGATGTCTTCCGCATGGAACCCCTGCCGCAGGATCACCCGTTCTGGGCGCATCCCCGCGTCACGGTGACGCCGCATATTGCAGCCGATACAAGGGCTTATTCCGCCAGCCGCGTGATCGCCGGGAATATCCGCCGCGCCGTGGCGGGCGAGGCGCTGCTGCATCTGGTCGATCGCGGGCGGGGATACTGACCCCGCTCAGAACCGGCCCGGCAGATAGGGGGCCAGGTCCATCGAAGGATCCCGCCCGGCAAGAAGATCCGCCACGATGCGCGCGGTGACCGGGGCCATCGACAGGCCAAGATGCCCGTGGCCATAGGCATGGATCACGTCGGGCCCGGCGCGACCGGGGCCGATGACGGGCAGGCTGTCGGGCATCGACGGGCGGAACCCCATCCATTCGCGGTCGGGCGCGGGCAGGTCGGGAAAGATTTCCCGTGCGCCTTCAACGAGTTTCGCGATCCGGTGGGGCGAAGGCGGCGCCGTGAGGCCGCCCAGTTCCACCGTTCCCGCAACCCGCAGGCGGCCGTCCATCGGGCAGAGATAGAAACCCCGCGTCGTCGGGCAGGTGGGGCGGGTGACGGGGGGATGCGCCATGTCCCATTCGACATGGTAGCCGCGTTCGGTATCGAGCGGCACCCGGTCGCCCGCCATGGCGGCGAGTTTTCGGGAATGCGCGCCCGCCGCGATGACCACATGGCGGGCCTTCAGGCGCAGGCCGGGGCCTGTGACAAGCACGCCATCCCCTTGTCTTTCAAGGCTTTCCGCCCGTGCCTGCAGCCGTTCGGCGCGGCTGGCGACCTCGGCCGCCAGAAGGCCCACCATCCGGCCCGGATCGTTCAGGAAGACGGCCTTTGGAAAAAAGGCCGCGCCCCCTTCGACCTCGGGCAGGGCGGGTTCCATCTGGCGGAGAGTGGCAGGGTCGATCAGATCCACCGAAACCCCCAGCGACCGCCGGAAATCCATGTCGCGCCCGGCGGCGCGAAAGCCCTTGGCCGTCTCGTAAACATAGAGACAGCCACGCTTTTTCAGGATGTCCCCACCGCCCAATCTGGCCCCGAGATCGAGCCAGTCGGGGCAGGCATCGGCCATCAGGCGGGCGATGTTGCGGGCGTTCCTTTCGGCGGCGGCGGGCAGGGATTGCAGGGCGAACCTGAGCAGCCAGGGCATCAGCGCAGGCAGGGCGGCGCGGCGGATGGCGAGGGGGGAGTTGCGGTCGAAAAGCAGCGAGGGCAGGTTGCGCAGCACATCGGGCGTGCCGACGGGAAGCACGGCGTAATCGGCGATTGTCCCGGCATTTCCGTAGCTTGCCGCGTTCTGGCTGACCGTGGCTCCCGCTGGGTTCGGGTCGATCAGCACGACCTCGCGGCCTTCGGCCGTCAGCCTTTCGGCAATGGCGAGGCCAATCACGCCGCCCCCGATGATGGCGATATCGGTGGTGACATGGCGGAGCATCGCGGGTGGTTCCCTGGGCGTTAACGAAGACGGAAAGGCTGGCGTGACAAGGGTTTAGGGCCGATCTGGCGTGCAACAGCCGGTGCAGATGGCCAGTGCAGACAGGCGTTCATACAAGATCCGGCAGAAAGACCCGGCGCAACATGGTTAACCCTGCGCTGCTGCACAGAGGGCGCCCCCCCTCCCTGACCCTCCCCCGCGGGCGGGGGAGGGGAGAAGGCGCAAGCGCCTTACATGCAGGCCTGATAGAGCGCGCGGGTATTCTCGCGCGTCATTTCGATGGGGTTGCCACCGCAGGAGGGATCTTCCAGCGCCATTTCGGTGAGTTCGTCCAGACGCGCGGATTCGACCCCCATGGCCGAGAGATTGGCCGGGATGTTCAGCGTCGTGCGCAGGTCCATCACCGCCTTGCGGAAGCCGTCAAAGCCGCCCGCAATGCCGATATAGGCGGCGGCCTTTTCCAGACGCGCCTCGATCGCGGGGCGGTTGAAATCCAGCACCATGGGCATCACGACGGCATTGGTGGTGCCGTGATGGGTGTTGTAGACCGCACCCACGGGGTGCGAGAGCGAGTGGATCGCGCCCAGCCCTTTCTGGAAGGCCACCGCGCCCATGGCGGCGGCGGACATCATATGCGCCCGCGCCTCGAGGTTTGTCGGATCGCTGTAGGCGGTGGGCAGGTTTTCGAAGACCAGACGCATCCCTTCCAGCGCGATGCCTTGGCTCATCGGGTGGTAGAAGGGGGAACAGAAGGCCTCAAGGCAATGCGCCAGCGCATCCATCCCGGTGCCGGCGGTGATGAATTTCGGCATCCCCACGGTCAGCGCCGGATCGCAGATCGTGACGGCGGGCATCAGTTTGGGATGGAAGATGATCTTCTTCTTGTGGGTGGCGGAGTTCGTCAGAACCCCCGCGCGGCCCACTTCGGAGCCGGTGCCTGCAGTGGTGGGGACGGCCACGATGGGGGCGATCTTCGCGCCATCGGCGCGGGTATACCAGTCGTCGATGTCTTCCAGATCCCAGACGCTCAGATCGGCCCGCTGGTGCGCCATCAGCGCGATCATCTTGCCAAGGTCCAGCGCCGAGCCGCCGCCGAAGCAGATCACGCCGTCATGGCCGCCCGCCTTGTAGACCTTGATCCCGGCTTCCATGTTCCCCTCATTGGGGTTGGGGTCGACGTCGGAGAAGACGGCAGACCCCAGCCCGGCCCTGGACAGCACCGCCACGGCATCCGCCGTGATGGGCAGCGCGGCCAGCGCCTTGTCGGTGACGAAGAGCGGCTTGGTGATCCCCGCCGCCTGGCAATGATCGGCCAGTTCCGCAATGCGGCCCACGCCGAATTTGAGGGCGGTGGGATAGGACCAGTTCCGGTTGGGAACGTTGTGGGTCATGGTGTTCAGACCTTCTTGAGGTGATAGGATTTCGGACGGGTCACCGAATGGAACCCGAGATAGGAGAGGCTGCCGCCGCGCCCGGTATCCTTGCATCCCGTCCAGCAGAGCGCCGGGTCAAGGTAATCGGCGCGGTTCATGAAGACGGTGCCGGTCTCGATCCGCTGGCCGATGGCCTGGGCGGTGTCATAGTCCTGCGTCCAGACCGATGCCGTCAGGCCATAGGGCGAGTCGTTCATCAGGGCGATGGCTTCTTCATCGTCCTTGACCTTCATGATGCCGACGACGGGGCCGAAGGATTCCTCGGTCATCACGCGCATGGAGTGGTTGACGTTCACGAGGATCTGGGGCGCGAGATAGGCGCCGCCGTCATCGGCGGGGAAGAGCGCGGGGTCGATCAGGGGCTTTGCGCCCTGGGCCACGGCATCGGCGATCTGGTCGCGGACGACCTTGGCAAAGCGCTTGTTGGCCATCGGGCCGAGGGTGCTGTCGGCGTCGAAGGGGTTGCCGAGTTTCAGGGTCTTGACCCAGGCCACGGCCTTTTCGACGAAGGCGTCGTAGAGGCTTTCGTGAACGTAGATGCGTTCGATGCCGCAGCAGCATTGGCCTGCATTATACATCGCGCCATCCATCAGCGTATCCACCGCGGCATCGAGATTGGCGTCATGGCGGACATAGCCGGGATCCTTGCCGCCGAGTTCGAGGCCAAGGGGGGTGAAGGTGCCGGCGGCGGCCTTTTCCATCGCCACGCCACCGCCCACCGATCCGGTGAAGTTGACAAAGCCGAAGGAGCGGGCAGCGATGAGCGCCTCGGTCGTGGCATGATCGAGGACGACGTTCTGGAAGACATCCTCGGGGATGCCTGCGGCGTGGAACGCCTCGGCGAGGCGTTCGCCCACCTTCATGGTCTGGCTGGCATGTTTCAGGATGACGGTGTTCCCGGCGATGAGGGCGGGGACAAGCGTGTTGATCGTGGTGAGGTAGGGATAGTTCCAGGGGGCCACGATGAAGACCACGCCCACCGGATCGCGGGCGAGGTAGCGGCGGAACTTGTCGCTGTCCTCGATGATCTGCGGGGCGAGGGTCGCGGTGGCGATGTCGGACATGTATTCGGTGCGGGCGTTGACGCCGCCGAATTCGCCGCCAAAGCGGGTGGGGCGGCCCATCTGCCAGGCGAGTTCCTCGACGATGACGGCCGACATGTCGTTCAGCTTGGCAACGCCTGCCTTGACCAGGGCGATGCGGTCTTCCAGAGGTTTGGCGGCCCAGGCCTTCTGCGCGGCCCTGGCGCGGGCGACGGCGGCCTTTGCCTCGTCCGCCGACAGCGGCATGCGTTCCAGATAGACCGATCCATCGACCGGAGAGATGAGTTGGATGGGTTTCATGTTCGACGTCCTTGTAGGGCGGGGTTCACCCCGCCGTCGGTTCGGGGGGGCGGGGTGAACCCCGCCCTACGTTACGCGCGTTCCAGCAGGCGCTGGAGTTCGAAATCGGTCACCACACGATCGGTTTCCGAAATCTCCCATTGCGCGGCATGGTGGTAGTGATCGACCACATCATCGCCGAAGGCCGCCCGCAGCATGGTGGAGGTGTTGAGCAGGGCGGCGGCCTCGCGCAGGTTCTTCGGTATCTCGCGCACGTTCCGGGCGGCATACATGTCGCCCTTCAGTTCGGGTTCCAGCTCCAGCTTCTGTTCGATCCCGGCAAGGCCCGCGGCCAGAAGGGCGGCGCAGCAGAGATAGGGGTTCACGTCGGAACCGGGGATGCGGCATTCGACGCGGACGGCCTTGGTATGTTCGCCGCAGACGCGGAAGCCCGCGGTGCGGTTGTCCGCGCTCCAGACCGCCTTGGTGGGGGCGAACATGCCGATGGTAAAGCGCTTGTAGCTGTTGACGTAGGGAGCCAGGAAGGTGGTGATCTCCTGCGCATGGGCCAGTTGGCCCGCGACGAAGTGCTTCATGGTGGCCGACATGCCATGGGCATCGTCGTGGTCGTAGAAGGCGGGTTTGCCGTCCAGCGTCCAGAGCGACTGGTGGACATGCGCCGAAGAGCCCGCCTTGCGGTGGTCATACTTGGCCATGAAGGTGACGGACTTGCCCTTCAGATGCGCGATTTCCTTCACGCCCTGCTTGATGATCGCGTGGTTGTCGGCCGTGTCCAGCGCGTCGGAATATTTGTAGTTCACCTCATGCTGGCCGGCATCGGCCTCGCCCTTGGTGTTCTCGATGGGGATGCCCGCGGCGTGAAGGTGGTTGCGCACGTCGCGCATCAGGCTTTCTTCCTTGGTGGTCTGGAAGAGGTTGTAATCCTCGTTGTAGCCCGAGATGGGTTTCAGCGCCGAAAGCCCGCCATCGCGCAGGTTTTCATAGGCATTCTCGAAGATGTAGAATTCCAGTTCGGTGGCCATCATCGGCTCGAAGCCCATGGCGCGGGCGCGGGCGACCTGTTTCTTCAGGATCGCGCGGGGCGAGACGGAGACCTCTTCATGGCTGTGGTGATCGAGAAGATCCGACAGGCACAGCGCCGTGCCGGGCAGCCAGGGCAGCGCGCGCAGGGTGGAAAGGTCGGGCTTCATCACATAGTCGCCATAGCCCTGTTCCCAGCCGCTGCTCTTGTAGCCGGGGACGGTGTACATCTCCATGTCCACGGCCAGCAGGTAGTTGCAGCAATGGGTTTCCTTGTAGCCGCTTTCGATGAAGAAGGCGGCGTGAAAGCGCTTGCCCATCAGGCGGCCCTGCATGTCGACGGCGGCGACGAGGACGGTGTCGATCTCGCCGCGGGCAACGGCTTCTTTCAGGGTGTCGAAGGTCATGGTTCCGGGCATCTGGTGGCCTCATGTCTCGGATGGCTGGCCCCGCTGGGGGGCGGAAGGGAGGGGGGGGGACCGTCGGGTGGTCAGCCTTGCGCGGGGACGCGGCAGAGGGGGCCGGCGCCGCCGAATTCGGGCTTGCGCGGCCAGCAATCGCTGCGGGCGTCAGATCGGGCGGGGGATGCGATCCGCATGGGGCCTCCGGGGGCGGCGGCAGGGGGCTGGATGCCGGTGCCGCAGAATTTGATCATATCTTCACCAGCCGTCCCGCGCAATCGGCAGGATCAGCGTGCATGGGGGGTGCGGGGGGCGGATGCCGCCCCCCGCGCGCGGGTCAGAAGCGGTAGGGACGTCCGGCCTTCACCATGACGTCGTTATACTGCTTGAAGATCTCCACGACCTTGGCCTTCACTTCGCTTTCCGCGGCGATCTCGTCCCAGAAGGTCATGGCAGCAGCCTCGACCGTCTTCCATTCCTCATCCGGGATGGTGGTCAGTTGCAGCTTGCCGCCATTGATCCGCAGATCCGCCTCGCCCGCCCAGTACCAGTGCTGGCGATAGTAGTGGGACTGTTCGAAACAGGTCGCCAGCAGTTCCTGCAGATGCGGCGGCAGTTCGTTCCAGCGGTCCATATTGGCGAAGAAATGCCCGATCCACGCGCCCGAGATGTTGTTCGTGAGGAAGTAGTTGGTCACGTTGGACCAGCCCACCGTATAAACCTCGGTGATGCCCGACCAGGCGATGCCGTCCAGCTCGCCCGTCTGCATCGCGACCTCGATATCTTCCCATGGCAGGGTGACGGGCACGACGCCGAACTGCGTCAGGAAACGGCCCGCCGTCGGGAATGTGAAGACGCGCTTGCCCTGCAGGTCGGCCAGGCTGTTGATCGGATCCTTGGTCGCGAAATGGCAGGGATCCCATGACCCGGCCGAGATGTGCTTCACCCCCACGGCGGCATATTCGTCTTCCCAGATCTGCTTCAGCCCGTATTTGTTGAACAGCGCCGGCACGTCGAGGCTGTAGCGCAGGCCCAGCGGGAAATAGCCGCCGAACACCGTCACCTCGGTGGGCGAGGCCATGCTGTCATCATCGGACTGCACGCAGTCGATGGTGCCCGACTGCATGGCCTGGAACAGCTCGCCCGTGGGGACCAGCTGGTCGGCGTAGAAGAGTTCGATCTCCATCTGCCCTTGCGCGATGCGGTTGAAGGCATCGACGGCGGGCTTGACCACCTGTTCGCCAAGGGCGGCACCGGCATAGGTCTGCATCCGCCATTTGATCGGGGCCTGTGCGGTGGCGACGGCGGGCGCGGCCAGAGTGGCGGCCCCGGCCAATGCGCCCTTGGTGAGGAAGGAACGTCTCGAAGTCGTCATGGATCAGCCTCCTTGTTGGATGCGGGGGAAAGCCCCCGCGATCGGGTGTCAGTTCGGATAGATCAGATTGGGCAGCCACAGCGCGATGCCGGGGAAGATCATCAGCACCGCAAGGGCGGCTGCCATCACCAGCACAAAGGGAACAACAGAGCGGTAGATGTCGCCCATGGTGATTTCCGGCGGCGCGAAGGCGCGCATCAGGAACAGGTTATAGCCGAAGGGGGGCGTCAGATAGGCGATCTGGCAGGTGATGGTGTAAAGCACGCCATACCAGATCAGCACGTCTTCGGGCGGGATACCCAGGTCCAGCGTGGCGACCAGCGGCACGTAGAGCGGGGCCACGATCACCAGCATGGCGGTGTCGTCAAGGAACATGCCCATCAGCAGGAAGGACAGTTGCATCAGGATCAGGATCGTCCAGGGGCCGAAGCCCAGCTTCTCGACAAACAGGCTTTCGATGGCCTTGACCGCACCAAGCCCGTCGAACACCGCCCCGAAGGACAGCGCGGCAAGGATCACCCACATGAACATGCAGGTGATGAAGAGCGTGGATCGGGTGGCGACCTCGAACACCATCCGGTTCATCCGGCCCTTGATCACGGCGGCGATCACCGTGGCCGCAACCCCGATGACCGAGCTTTCGACAAGCGACGTCCAGCCATAGATGAAGGGGAACATCATCGCGAAGAAGATGATGAAGGGCAGCGCGCCCGCGCGCAGCGCGCGCAGCTTGTCGGCACGGCTGATGGAGGCGCGTTCCCCGGCGCTCATCGCCGGGCCAAGCTCGGGCTGGATCCAGCAGCGGATCCAGACATAGAGGATGAACATCGTGGCCATCATCAGGCCGGGGATCAGGCCCGCGAGCCACAGTTCCGACACCGGGGCGCGGGCGATCATGGCGTAAAGGACCAGCACCACCGAGGGCGGGATCAGGATGCCAAGCGAAGACCCCGCCTGAATGACGCCGGTCACCATTTCCTTCTGATAGCCACGGCGCAGCAGTTCCGGCAGCGCGATGGTCGATCCGATGGCCATGCCCGCGACGGACAGCCCGTTCATGGCGGAAATCAGCACCATCAGAAGGATGGTTCCGATGGCAAGGCCGCCGGGGACCGGGCCGAACCAGACATGGAACATGCGGTAAAGGTCATCGGCCAGGCGGCTTTCCGACATGATGTAGCCCATGAAGACGAACATGGGCAGCGACAGCAGCGGATACCACTTCATCAGCTTCATCGAGGCCGAGAAGCCCATGTTGTGCCCCCCCGTGCCCCAGAGCGCGAGCGCCGCCAGCACGGCGACGAAGCCGATGATCCCGAAGACGCGCTGCCCCGTCATCATCATCAGCAGCATGGTCGCGAACATCAGGGCGGCGATCATCTCGTAGGGCATCAGATGGTTTCCCCGCGGATGGTTGCGATGTCCTTGGCCAGCGACGAAAGCGCCTGCAGCAGCATCAGGATGAAGCCCGTCAGCATCACCAGCTTGATGGGCCAGAGATAGGGCCGCCAGGCCGTGGGGCTGCGTTCCAGCCGGCCGATCTGCGGCCAGGACAGGCCAAGGGCCGAGGTTTCCGGATCGCTCCATCGCAGGCCCAGCGAATAGCCGAAGCTTTCCGCCGCCCCCCAGATCAGCACGCCAAGGTAGAAGAGGATGGCGAAGACGGTGAAGCCGTCCCACCAGGCGCGGCGGACGGGGGATTGCCTGGCATAGAACAGGTCCATGCGGACATGGCCTTCGTTCTGCATCGTGTAGGGGCCGCCGAGGATGTAATAGGCCACCATCACGAACTGCGCCATTTCCAGCGTCCAGAGCGAGGGGTTGAAGAAGGCCTTCGAGATGGAGGACCACATCAGGATCGCCATCAGGACGAAGAGAAGATACATGGCAAGGCGGCCGACGCCGTAATTCAGGCGGTCCACCAGTCTGACGAAGGCGATCACGAAGCGCGGCATCTGTCCCCTCATTGCGCGGGTTCGGGCGTCAGCGCGGCCATGGCCGCGGCGAGGACGGGGGCAAGGGTGGCGGCCATGGCGGATTCGGCCTGCGGCGTGGCGATCAGGTCGTTGCGGATCTCCAGCATGGCATTGGGCAGGCCATAGGGCGTGGCCTGCAGCCGCAGGGTATGGGTCACGTCATCGCGGGCGGAATAGGGCTCGTTCAGTTCCGCCCTAAGGGGGGTGCGGGCCAGCGCCTCGGCCAGGATGGCGCGGGGGAGGGTTTCGTCGGCGTCGTGGATGACGCCGAATTCCACCGCGCGGGGGGTGCCGAAATAGACGGGGGTGAAGCTGTGGATGGTGATCAGCGCGGGGTGCAGGCCGCGGGCGATGCGGTCCATCAGCAGGGCATGCAGGCCGTCATGGAAGGGAACATAGACCGCGGCGGTGCGGGCGGCGCGCTCTTCGGGCGTGATCGCGGCATTGCCGGGAATGTCGTGCAGTTCGGATCGGGCCGGCATGGCGCCGGCCATGTCGGGGGCGCGGTTGCAGTCATAGACCAGGCGCGAGACGGGCGCATGGACCAGCACGCCATCCAGCCGCCGCGCCAGCCCCCGCGCCAGCCCCAGCGCGCCCGGATCCCAGGCGATATGGGCGCGGGCCTGATCGGGCGTCAGGCCCAGATCGCCCCAGCGCGCGGGAAAATGGTTCGAGGCATGTTCGCAGACGATGACCGCCCGCCCCCCGGCCGCGGCATTCTCGATCACCGGCGGAAAGACCGCCGCATCGCTCTGTGCGCCCGCGTTCATTGCGCGAGTCATCCCCCTGTTGTTCCCCCCAAGGCTCAACCGTCGTGCGGCGTTCTGTCAAGAATTTTTCGGAGATGAAATTTCTGTTACAAAGTTTTCTGAATGGGGCCTGCGGGGATTCGATTGCTTCCCGGGCAGGCCGCTGGAAAAGGGGGCAGCATGGATGCCGCAGCGACGATCGAAGACCGGATGCGCGCCGCGATGGGCGATCTCACCCGGGCCGAGCGGCAATTGGCGAGCCATATCCTGACACATTACCCGGTGGCGGCGCTTGGGTCGATCACGGAACTGGCCCGCGCCTCGGGCGTGTCGAACCCCACGGTGGTGCGGCTGTGCCAGAAGCTGGGATTCAAGGGCTATCCCGATTACCAGCAGGCCCTGCGCGGCGAGGTGGAGGCGATGCTGGTCTCGCCGCTTGCCAAGCATGACCGCTGGGCGGGGGGTGTGCCCGACACCCATATCCTGAACCGTTTCGCCGATGCGGTGGTGGCGAACCTTCAGGCCACGCTGGGGCAGATCGACCATGCCGAATTCGATGCCACGGCGGCGCTTCTGGCCAATCCCGACCGGCGGGTCTTTGCCATGGGCGGGCGGATCACCCATGCCATGGCCGAGTATTTCGTCACGCTGATGAAGAATGTCCGTCCGAACGTGACGCTGCTTTCGGGCATGTCGAACACCTGGCCACCCGCGCTGCTGGACATGTCGGCGGGGGATGTGCTGGTGGTCTTCGACATCCGCCGCTACGAGAATTCGGTGCTGCAACTGACCGAACTTGCCGTGGAGCAAGGGGCAGAGGTGGTGCTGGTGACGGATCGCTGGCTGTCGCCCGCTGCCGCCCATGCGCGGCATGTTCTGGCCTGCCATATCGAGGCGCCGAGTGCCTGGGATTCGACCGTGTCGCTTCTGGTGCTGGTCGAGACGCTGCTCGCCTCGGTCCAGGACCGGACATGGACGGTGACGGAAGGGCGGCTGAAACGGCTGGAAGAACTGTATGCAAGGTCGCGCTTCTTCCGGCGGCATCGCTGAGGGCGGCAAGGGCCGCTCTAGGGCCAGTTGCGCGCGCTGTGCAGCAGGCGCAGGATGGTGACGGCGCCTTCGCCAACCGCATAGACGAAGATTAGTTGGGGTGGATCACCATCTCGCGCGTGCCGGGAAGGCGACCTTGGCGGTAGGCATGGGGATGCTGGGGAAGCCTGTCGGCCCTTTCGATGATCCGGTCGAGGAAGGCATCGGCGGCGGCGGGATTGTCCGAGGCAATGAAGCCGATGATGGCAGCAAGATCCTGCCGCGCCTCATCCGTCCAGTCTGGCCTTGCGTTTCGCATCAATCAGGGCACGCATCTCACGCATTGCATCTTCATGGGACATGAGCGGACCCGGATCGTCAAGCGCCTCTTGCACCTTGCGGCGGAACCACTGGTCATGGGTTTCCTCGGTCACCGTAAGGCCGGGGGGAAGGCCGCCCTCCTTTGCCACGCGGGTCAGCAGGATGCGGACGGCATCCGACAGGGTCAGCCCCACGCCTTCCAGCGCGGCGGCGGCGCGGGTCTTCACCTCTTCGTCGATGCGGATATGCAGCATGGTCGTGTTGGCGGGCATGGCGGATCTCCCTTGTCGATGCGGGGATGGTGTCTCTCAATTGAGAGACGGTCAAGGGGGAGAATTGGGGGCCGATCAGGCCGTCACCGCCCGCCTTGCCCCCGACAGCCCGTTCATGGTGACCGCGACCAGAAGGATCGCCCCGCCCATGAAGGTGGCGGCGCTGGCGGTTTCGTTCAGGAAGAGCCAGACCCAGAGCGGGGCGAGCATCACCTCGATATTCGACAGAAGCGCCAGTTCGGCGGCCGGCACGACCCGGCTTCCCAGCGTGTAAAGCACCATCCCCCCCGACAGCGTGCCCGCCCCCATCGCCATGGACCAGAGCGCATCGGGCAGCGGCACGGCAAGGGTCTGGCCCAGTTGCCCCGCCACCAGCGCCCCCACCGCGATGGAAAAGATCCCCCCCAGAAGGACCGAAGGCAGCGTGTCGGCCAGCCCGCGCCAGCGCAGCGACACGGTGAAGACCGCAAAGCCCAGCGCCGAAAGCAGCGCCGCGACATTGCCCGCCAGCGCCCCGCCTTCCAGCCCGTCGCGCACCATGACGAAGATCCCCGCCATCGCCACGCCCATGGCGGCCCATGTCTCGGGCCGGACCCTTTCACCCAGCACGGCCCAGCCGATCAGCGCCGTCAGGAAGGGCGAGGCGGCGAACAGGAAGACTGCATTGGCGATGGTGGTGGCCTGAATGGAATAGATCGCCCCGCCGAAGGCCCCGACAAGGCCGATCCCGCCCAGCACCCCGGCAAGGCCCACCGCCCGGATCGCCGGCAGCGGCGAGCCGCCCGCGCGCCAGATCAGAAAGGCCAGCAGCACCGGCACCATGCCCACGGATCGCCAGAACAGCACGGCCCAGGTTCCCGCGCTGTCGATCTGGCGGAAGATCAACCCCTGCGAAGACCACAGGATCCCCGCCAGAACGACCAGAACCATTCCCGATCCGTAACGCATGCCAACCTCCTGCCGTGCCGCGCCAGAAAGCCATGCCCCCGGCCCGCCGGTCTGTTCCAATCCCGACCTGCCCCCCGCGCAAACGGGCAGCGGCGCGAAGGCCCCGGCGGGCTTGATTTCCGCCGTGATCCGCGCGACTTGGGGCTGTCAACGGTGCAGGTGCGGGGGGTTGCGGCATGGAAAGACGGGCTTTGGTCACGGGATCCGCGGGGTTCATCGGCTTTCACCTGTGCCGCCGCCTGCTGGCCGATGGCTGGCAAGTCACCGGGCTGGACGGGATGACGCCCTATTACGACGTCAGCCTGAAGGAGGCGCGCCATGCGCTTCTGCGCCAGTCGCCGGGGTTTCGCGCGGTGGAGGGGCTGGTCGAGACGCCGGGCCTTGTGGCCGGGCTGGCGCAGGGGGCGGGGGTGATCGTCCACCTCGCCGCGCAGGCCGGGGTGCGCTATTCGATCGAGGCCCCGCGCAGCTATGTGGAGGCCAATCTCATCGGCAGCTATGAGGTGCTGGAGGCCGCCCGCCACGCCCGGCCCGCGCATCTGCTGATGGCCTCCACCTCATCCGTCTATGGCGCGAATACCCGGATGCCCTATGCCGAGGGTCACAAGGCCGATCACCCCATGTCCTTCTATGCCGCGACCAAGAAGGCGGGCGAGGCGATGGCCCATTCCTATGCCCATCTCTATGGCATCCCGACGACGCTGTTCCGCTTCTTTACCGTCTATGGCCCCTGGGGCCGCCCCGACATGGCGCTGTTCAAGTTCGTGAAGGCGATCCTGCAGGGCGCGCCGATAGAGATCTACAACCACGGCGAGATGCGGCGCGATTTCACCTATGTCGATGATCTGGTCGAGGGGATCACGCGGCTGATCGCCCTGCCCCCGGCGGAATCGGCGGGGCCGTGCGACAGCCTTTCGCCGGTCGCGCCCTGCCGGATCGTGAATATCGGCAATGGCGCGCCGGTCGGGCTGATGGACTTCGTGCAGGCGGTGGAGGCAGCACTTGGGATGACGGCCGAAAAGCGCCTGCTGCCGATGCAGCCCGGCGACGTGCCTGCGACCTGGGCCGATGCCACGCTGATCGAGGCGCTGACAGGCCCCCTGCCCCGCACCGACATCCGCGAGGGCGTGCAGCGCTTTGTCGACTGGTATCGCGACCACTACGCCTGAGGCGCGGGCGATCCGGGCCGGGGGTTACAGCATCCCCGGCACCACCTGATCCGGCGGGCGGTGGCCATCGGCAAAGGTCTTGATGTTGATGATCACCTTCTCGCCCATCTCGATCCGGCCTTCCAGCGTGGCCGATCCCATATGCGGCAGCAGAACGACATTGGGCAATTCGCGCAGGCGGGGGTTGATCTCGACCCCGCGTTCATAGACGTCGAGGCCCGCCCCCGCGATCTCGCCCGCGCGGAGCATCCGCGTCAGGGCGTTCTCGTCGATCACCTCGCCGCGCGAGGTGTTCACCACCACGGCCGAGGGTTTGAGCAGTTTCAGCCGCCGCGCGTTCATCAGGTGATAGGTCGAGGGCGTATGCGGGCAGTTGATCGAGATGACATCCATCCGCGCGATCATCTGGTCGAGGCTTTCCCAGAAGGTGGCCTCATGCTCTGCCTCGACCTCGGGGCGCAGGCGGCGGCGGTTGTGATAGTGGATCTGCATGCCGAAGGCCCGCGCCCGCCGCGCCACGGCCTGCCCGATCCGCCCCATCCCGAGGATGCCCAGCCGCTTGCCGCCGATCCGCCCGCCCAGAAGCGCCATGGGCGACCAGCCCGGCCATTCGCCGGTCTGCATCAGCGCCAGCCCCTCGGGGATGCGGCGCGTGACGCCCAGGATCAGCGCCATGGTCATGTCGGCGGTATCCTCGGTCACCACGCCGGGGGTGTTCGACACAAGGATGCCGCGCTGGCGGGCGGTGGCCACGTCGATGTGATCCACGCCCGAGCCGTAATTGGCGATCAGTTTCAGCTTGTCGCCCGCCTGCCCAAGAAGGCCCGCGTCGATCTGGTCGGTGATCGTGGGCACCAGCACATCGGCCCGGCGCATGGCAGCGGCGAGTTCGTCGCGCGACATCGGGGTGTCGGGATCGCGCAGGTCGACATCGAAGAGTTCCTTCATCCGGGTTTCCACCGGCTCGGGCAACCGTCGCGTCACGACAACACTCAAGCGTCCTGCGGGCATCGACCGCCTCCCTGCACTTCCAAATCCGTTCCCTGAATGGCAAAGTGGCGGGAAGCGGGGCAAGGCACAAGCCCCCGAAGCAAGAGGCCGCGCATCGACGCGGACAGATGGGCAGCAAGAACAGGGGTCGGCGCGCCGGGCATGGCGCGCGGGGCCCCGATCACGGCAAGGAACAGGCGGTCGCGATGGGATACCGGGCAAGGATGGCGCTGATGGGCGCGGGGATCTGGGCGGGGCTTCTGGCCGCAGCCCCCGGCCTTGCGCAAGAGGGGACGCGCCCGATGCCGCGCCCCGAGGGGCTGGTGCCCGCCGCCGCCGCCGCCACAACGGCCCCGCCCGCTTCCCCCGACGCCACGGCGACCCCGGCCCTTGCCGCGCCCAGCGCGCCCGCCGCCCCGCAACAGCCCGAGGCCGCCCCGGCACAGGCCGCCGCCGCCGCCCCGGCCCGCGATCCAAGCCGTGGCAGCGTGACCAACCTGCCCCTGCCGCGTTTCGTCAGCCTGAAGGGGAACGAAGGCAATGCCCGCCGTGGCCCGGGCCTGACCCATCGCATCGACTGGGTCTTCACCCGGTCGGGGATGCCGCTGCGCATCACCGCGGAATACGAAAACTGGCGCCGGGTCGAGGATGCCGAAGGCGTGGGTGGCTGGGTGCATTATTCGCTGCTGTCGGGCGTGCGTTCGGTGCTGGTCGCCGCCGATCTGGCCGAATTCCACAGCCGCCCGCAGGACGAGGCCGAAGTCATCCTGAAGGCCGAACGCAATGTCGTGGGCTGGGTGCAGGAATGCCTGCCCGACTGGTGCCGCGTTTCGGTCGATGGCGAAAGGGGCTGGGTTCGCAAGACCGCGCTTTGGGGCGTGGCCCCCGGGGAAGTGATCGAATAGCGGCATTGCGAGTCGCTCTCGCTTGATCGCGCCCCCCCGGCTTTGGTAGCGAGCGGCCATCCCCCCGGCCTGACCGAAGGACACGCGCCGCCATGCCCCTGTCGCCCTCAATCCGCATGAACCTGTCGGCGGGTCTGTCCTCGGTGCTTGTGGCCGGGGTGCTGGTGGGGCTGAAGCTCTGGGCGCTGGGGCAGACCGGGGCGCTGTCGGTGGCCGCGTCGCTGGCCGACAGCGCGATGGACCTGATGGTAAGCCTGGGCGCGCTGGCCGCGCTGATCTATGCCGCCAAGCCCGCGGACGAGGATCACGCCTTCGGCCATTCCTCGGCCGAGGATCTGGCCGCGCTGGGGCAGGCGCTGTTCATCCTGATCGCCGCCGGGGCCATTGCCGTGGGCGCGGTGGAGCGGCTTCTGTCGCCCGCCCCCGCAGCGCTGCAGGCCGAAGGGCTGGGCATGCTGATCATGGGGGTGTCGATCCTGCTGACGCTGGGCCTTGTCTGGTGGCAGGGCCGGGTCGCCGCGCGCACGGGCAGCCGCGTCGTGGCGGCGGACCGGCTGCATTACCTGGGCGATCTTCTGCCCAATATCGGGGCCATCGCCTCGCTCTGGGCGTCCAGCCGGTTCGGGCTGGGATCGGTGGATTCGATCGTGGCCCTTGGGGCGGCGGGGATGCTCGCGCTGGGGGCGCTGCGCATCGGCAAGGGGGCCTGGGATGCGCTGATGGATCGCCGCGCCGACCCCGAGATCGTGGCCGGGATCGGCAAGCTGGCCGCAGGCTGGCCCGGGGTGCGGGGGTTTCACGATCTGAAGACGCGGACGGCGGGCAGCCGGGTCTTCGTGAACATCCATATCGAACTGGATGGCGACCAGACCCTGCGCGAGGCCCATGCCATCGGCGCCGCGCTGCGCCGGGCGATCCTGGCCGCCTATCCGCAGGCCGATGTCATCGTCCACAAGGACGTGGCCGCCGCACCTGCCGGCCCTGCCGCCGCCCCGGCCGCGCCACCCGCCGCGAAGCCCCCGCTGCATTGATCCGGTCACAATCCGCGCATCGCCTTTTTCGCGCCCCTGTGGCAGCATGATCCGGCCCCCGATACAGCGCTTGAACGGGTCCGCGCCTTGCGTTATTATCCACATGTATAATTGACGGTCACCCGCCCATGTCCGAACCCGCCATCCGCCGCCCCTATCGCCGTGAAGGCGAGGAGAAGCGCCGCGACGCCCTGATCGCCGCGGCCATGGCGCTTGTGGCCGAGGGCGGGCCGGAAGCCGCCACCGTGCGCGCCATCGCGGCCCGGGCGGGCGTGACGCCGGGCCTGATCCGGCACTATTTCCAATCCAAGGAAGAGCTGACCCATGCCGCCTATCGGCAGGTCATGGAAGCCATGACGCATGAGGCGATGCGCGCCGCCGCCGCCATCCCCGAGGCCGATCCGGCCGGCCGCCTTGCCGCCTTCGTCGCCGCGAATTTCCGCCCGCCGGTGATGACGACGCTGCTGGTCGGCGTCTGGGCGGGCTACATGCATCTGGGCCGCAACGACCCGGTCATGCATGCCATCCACGAGGCCACCTATCTGGGCTATCGCGACCGCCTGCAGGAGCTGATCGCCGCCCTGCCCCGCCCCGCCGACCCCGCCCGCGACCGGCGCGAGGCCATCGCCTGCAACGCGCTGATCGACGGGCTTTGGATCGAGGGCGGATCCCTGCCCGACAATTTCGACCAGGGCGAGGTGCTGCGCATCGCGCTGGATGGCATCGGGGCCATGCTGGGCATCCGTTTCCCCGAAAGCGCCTATCAGATCCCCCCCGAAAGCGAGACCCCTGCATGAGATACGCCCCCGTCACCGACCGTCTTGCCGGACTTGGCGGCGCCAAATGGGAGATTCACGCCCTCGCCCGCCGCATGCAGGCCGCGGGAGAGCCGGTGATCGAACTGACCATCGGCGAACCCGATGTCGCCACCCCCGCCGCCCTGATGGACACCGCCGCCCGGGCGATGCGCGCAGGCCGGACCGGCTATTCCAACGGCCAGGGGGAACCGGCGCTGGTCGCGGCCCTTGCCGCGCGCTACAGCGCCCGCCGGGGCCGCCCCATCGGGCAGGATCAGGTGATGTGCCTGCCCGGCACCCAGACCACGCTTTACGCCGTGCTGCAGACGCTGGTGACGGAAGGGGACGAGGTGCTGGTGGGCGATCCGATGTATGCCACCTATGAGGGGCTGATCCGCGCCACCGGGGCCGCCGTCATCCCCGTGCCGCTGCGCCCCGAGGCGGGCTTTCGTATCCAGCCCGCCGATATCGCCGCCCGCATCACCCCCCGCTCGCGCGTGCTGTTCCTCAACAGCCCGCACAACCCGACCGGGGCGGTCCTCACCCGCGAGCACCTTGTCGCCCTCTGCGGCCTTGCCGCCGCGCATGACCTCTGGGTGATCTGCGACGAGGTCTATGAGGATCTCTGCTTCCCCGGCGTCCCCTTCGCCTCGCCGCTTGACCTGCCCGAATTCGCGGAACGGGTCATCGTCGCCTCCTCCATCTCCAAATCCCATGCCGCGCCCGGCTTCCGCTCCGGCTGGTGCCTGGGCCCGGCGGAATTCTGCGCCCGCCTCCTGCCCCTGTCGGAAACCATGCTCTTCGGCAGCCAGCCCTTCATCGCCGACATGACGGCCGAGGCCGTCGCCTCCCCCTCGCCCATCGCGGCCGAGATGATGGCCCGCTTCCAGCGCCGCGCGGTGCTGATCCGCGACCGGCTGGATGGGGTGGCGGGGCTGAAGGTGCATATGCCGCAGGCGGGGATGTTCGCGCTGCTCGACATCCGCGCCAGCGGCATGACGGGCGATGCCTTCGCCCGCGCCCTGCTGGCCGAGGCGAAGGTCGCCACCATGCCCGGCGAAAGCTTTGGCACGGCGCTGGCGGGCTGGTTGCGCCTGTCGCTGACCCAGCCCGATGACCGCATCGCCACGGCTTGCGACCGCATCGCCACCTTCGCCGCCGGGCGGAGGATCGCGGCATGAGGACGGTGGGCCAGGCCCTGGTCGAGGGGCTGAGGGCGCGCGGGGTCGAGGTGGTCTTCGGCATCCCCGGCGTGCATACGATCGAACTTTACCGCGGCCTTGCGGGCGGCGGCATCCGCCATGTCACCCCACGCCACGAACAGGGCGCGGCCTTCATGGCCGATGGCTATGCCCGCGCCTCGGGCAAGCCGGGCGTGGCCTTCGTCATCACCGGGCCGGGCCTTCTGAACGCGCTGACCGCCATGGGCCAGGCCAAGGCGGATTCGGTGCCGATCCTCGTCATCTCGGGCGTCAACCGGCGCAACAGCCTGGGCAAGGGGCTGGGCCTCTTGCACGAACTCCCCGATCAGGCGGCGATGGTCCGTCCGCTCTGCCCCAGCGAAAGGCTGGAAGACCCCGCCGATCTGGAAGCGATGCTCGACCGCGCCTTCGCCCATCTGCTGACGGGCCGCCCCGGCCCCGTGCATATCGAGATCCCGACGGATGTGATGCCGCTCGCCGCGCCCGAAGCCCCCCGCGCGCCGCTGCCCGCCCGCCCCGCGCCAGAGCCGGACCAGATCGCAGAAGCCGCCCGCCTGCTGAACGCCGCCCGGCGCCCGGTGATCCTTGCCGGCGGCGGCGCGCGCGGCTGCGATGCAGCCTTGCGCCAACTGGCCGAAACCCTCGACGCGCCCGTGATCCTGACGGTGAATGCGCGCGGCATGCTGCATGACCACCCGCTTTGCGTGCCTGCCTCGCCCTCGCTCGACGCGCCGCGCGCGCTGATCGCGCAGGCCGACCGGATCCTGGCGCTGGGCACCGAACTCGGCCCCACGGATTACGACATGTATGTGCGCGGCGGCTTTCCCGATCTGTCGGGAATGATCCGCGTCGATGTCTGCGCCGATCAACTCGCCCGCCACCCTGCCGCGCTGCCGATCCGGGCCGAAACCGCCGCCACGATCGCGGCGCTTCTGCCCCATCTGGCACAGAAACAGGCCGAAGGCCCCGCCCGCGCTGCCGACACGCGCGCCCGCGCCCGCGCCGAACTCGGCGCGCTCCACCCTTCCATGCCCGCGCAACTGGCCATGGTCGAGGCGATCCGCAGCGCCCTTCCCGGCGCGCAGATCGTGGGCGACAGCACCCAGCCCGTCTATGCCGCCAACCTTTACTACGACCATGATCGCCCCGGCGGCTGGTTCAACGCCGCCACCGGCTTTGGCGCCCTGGGCTTCGGCCCCGGCGCCGCCATCGGCGCGGCCATCGCCCATCCCGGCAGTCCCACGATATGCCTCATCGGCGACGGGGGCCTGCAATTCGACCCGGCCGAACTGCGCGTGGCGGTGGACGAATCCCTCCCCCTCACCTTCCTCGTCTGGAACAACGCGAGCTATCGCGAAATCGCCGAAGCCATGCGCGATGCCCAGACCGAAATCATCGGCTGCACGCCCAGCCCGCTCAACCTTGCCCCCTTCGCCGCCGCCTGCGACCTGGACTTCGCCTCTGTCGCCGAAGACCCCGCCGCCCTGCGCGCGGCACTGGCCGCACCGCAGAAAGGCCCGCGCCTGATCGAGATCCGCGTCACCTCCTGACCCGGTCCCTTCATCCTGGCCCAAATACCCCGGGGGTTTGGGGGCAGCGCCCCCATCGCCTGCGCCGAAGCGCGGCACGCGCGCAGGCGCGACAAAAGGCTTGCGCCGCGCCTTTCGCGCGGCGCTCCGCCCGGCAACATTTGCATTTGATCAAATTCCGCGTCATAAGCGGGCCAAAGCGGCAGGGAGGCGCGTCCCATGGCAGGAACGGCAAGGATCATCGCAGGCATTCCGCAGGACCGGCTGGAACGCATCGCCACGCGCGAGGCGCGGCGTTTCGCGCAAAGCCGCCCGCGCGCGGCGGCGGCGCTGGCGCAGGGGGCGGGGGCGTTCCTGAACGGCGTGCCGATGCACTGGATGGCCGACTGGCCCATGCCCCACCTGCCCCTGGTGGCCGAGGCGAAGGGCGCAAGGCTGACCGATATCGACGGCTACGGGATCGACGATTTCTGCCTGGGCGATACCGGCTCCATGTTCGGCCATTCGCCCGAACCCGTGGCCCGCGCCATCCGCAAGCAGGCCCGCCGGGGCCTGACCTACATGCTGCCCACCGAAGCCGCGCTGGAAGCGGGCCGCCTGCTCACGGAAACCTTCGGCCCCTTCCGCTGGCAGATCGCCACCACCGCGACCGATGCCAACCGCTTTGCCCTGCGTGTCGCCCGGGCGGTGACCGGGCGGCCGAAGGTGCTGGTCTTCAACGGCTGCTATCACGGCACGGTGGATGACACGATGGTGGAACTGGTGCAGGGCCGCACGGTGAACCGTGCGGGGCTTGTCGGCCAGGTGCAGGATCTGACGAAGGGCGCGGTGGCCTGCGAATTCAACGATCTGGCCGGGGTGGAAAAGGCGCTGGCCAGGGGCGATGTCGCGGCCATCCTGACCGAACCGGTGATGACCAATTCCTGCATGGTCCTGCCTGCGCCCGATTTTCATGCCGGATTGCGCGCGCTGGCCACGAAGCATGGCGCGCTTCTGATCATCGACGAGACGCATACCATCTCGTCCGGCCATGGCGGCTATAGCCGCGTGCATGGCCTGCAGCCCGACATGTTCGTCGTCGGCAAATGCGTGGCGGGGGGCATGCCCACCGCCGTCTGGGGCATGACCGAAGCGGTGGCCGACCGGTTCAACGCCTATGATGCCACCCGCGCGCCGGGCCATTCGGGCATGGGCACCACGCTTTCGGCCAATCCGATGCAGTTCGCCTGCCTCGCCGCCACCCTGGCCGAGGTGATGACGCCCGAAAACCATGCCCGCATGGAGGCCGGGGCCGAACGGCTGGCCAGGGGCCTTGCCGCCGCGATCGAACGGCATGGCGCGCCCTGGCATGTGGTGCGCGTGGGCGCGCGGGTGGAATTCATCTGCGCCCCCGGCCCCCTGCATAACGGAACCGAGGCCCAGGCCGCCCACCAGCCCGCGGTAGAGGCCGCGATCCATACCGCGCTTCTGAACCGCGGCTGCCTGATCGCGCCCTTCCACAACATGATGCTGGTCAGCCCCGCCACGCGAAAACGCCAGATCGACCGGCTGATCGCCGCCTTCGACGAAATCCTGACCGAATTCTTCCCCCGAGAGACAGAATGACCGATACGACCAGCCCCTCCGGCTCCACCCTCGCCGAGGCCGAAGCCTTCCTCGCCGCCCATCCCGAGATCGAGGCCTTCGACATCGTCCTGCACGATTCGAACGGAATCGGTCGGGGCAAGATCATCCGGCGGCATGAACTTCTGTCGCTTTACAAGAATGGCCGGCATCTGCCGATCTCCATCCTCGGCCTCGATATCTGCGGCGAGGATGTGCATGAGACGGGCCTGATCTGGGATCAGGGCGATGGCGACCTGCGGGCCTGGCCGATCCCCGGCACGCTAGTGCCGCTGCATGCCACCCAGCCCCCGCGCGGCGAGGTGCTGATGTCGATGTATGACCTCGAGGGCAATCCGATGACATCGGATCCCCGTCATGCCCTGCAGCGCCAGGTCGATGCCATGGCGGCCGAAGGGCTCTATCCGGCGGGGGCGTTCGAGCTGGAATTCTTCCTGCTGGCCAATGAGCGCGGCCCCGACGGCAAGGTGCAGCCCGCCCGCGACGTGCTGGACGGGCGCGGATCGCACAAGACCGAGGTCTACTCGGTGGACCACCTGCATGGCATGCTGCCCCTGTTCAGCGACATCTATGCCGGGGCGGAAAAGGCCGGGATCAAGGCCGAGACGATGATCTCGGAATATGCGCCGGGCCAGTATGAGCTGACGCTGCACTACCGCACCGATGTAATGCAGGCCGCCGACGATCTGATGCGGCTGAAGCGCATCGTCCGCCTGCAGGCCCGCCAGCATGGCGTAACCGCCTGTTTCATGGCCAAGCCGGTGGAAAAATATGCAGGCTCGGGCATGCATTTCCACGTCTCGCTCTGCGACGCGGCGGGGCGCAATGTCTTTGTCGAGGAAGAGGAAGGCCGCTGGAACCCCGCCATCCTGCATGCGCTGGGCGGGTTGCGGGCGACGATGGGGGAATCCATGCTGGTCTTTGCCCCCCACGCCAACAGTTGGCGGCGCTTTGCCGCGCAAAGCTATGCCCCCGTCAGCCCGACCTGGGGGGTGAACAACCGCTCTGTCGCGCTGCGCATCCCGGCGGGCGACATCAAGGCCCGCCGCATCGAACACCGCCCGGCGGGCGTGGATGCCAATCCCTATCTGGTGGCGGCCACGGTTCTGGCGGGCATCCGGCACGGGCTGAAGCACAGGATCGACCCCGGCCCGGAAACCACCGGCAACGGCTATGCCGAGGCGCAGGATGCCCCGCCCATCCCGGTGGACTGGCGGCAGGCGATCGAGGCGGCGACCGCCTCGGCCTTCCTGAAAGAGGCGCTGGGTGCAGAGATGCACCGCACCTTCACCGCCATCAAGGCCGCCGAACATGCCCGCGTCGCCCGCACGGTGAGCGAGGTGGATTACGACCTTTACCTGCACACGGTCTGACGCCGGGGTGGTCCAGGGCCCGCCTGTGGCGGGCCACGAATTTTCTGCGAAAATTCGGGCGCTTGCGCGCCTTGGCGCGGGGGGGGGCGGTCAGGTCAGCCCGGAATCCCGCGCGATCATCGCGGCATGGGTGCGGTTCTTCGCCCCCAGCTTGCGGCTGAGCGTCTTGACATGCAGCTTCACCGTCACCTCCTGCAGATCGAGGTCGCGGGCGATTTCCTTGTTCGACTTGCCCTCGCAGATGCCGCGCAGGACATCCGTCTCGCGCCGGGTCAGGCTTTGCAGCACATCCGCCATGTCGGGTTCGCGCATCAGAAGCGAGATCGGCGCGAAGACATCGCCCGAGGCCATCAGATGCACCGCCGCGATCATCGCGCGCGAGGCGAGCGTCTTGGGCACGAAACCCGCCGCCCCGGCCTGAAGCGAGGCTTCGGCCAGATCGCGCTGCGTGGTGCCCGAGATGATCGCCACCGGCACGCCCGGCGCGGCGGCCCGGGCACGGGCCAGCCCCTCCAGCCCGTTCATGCCGGGCATGTTGTAATCGAGAAGCACCAGATCGAAGCGCGTGCCTTCGGCCAGAACCTCCAGCGCGGCGGGCAGCGTGGCCACGCAGCGCACGGTTTCGAACCCTTCGGCAAGCAGGAAGGCCGCCAGCGTCTCGCGCACCAGATCGTGGTCGTCGGCCAGCAAGAGCCGCATCACTGCCTCCTGTCGGCGCGCCTGTCCCCGCATGGCGAGGCGACCGCGCCGCTTTGTCCCTTTCATGGTGACACCGTGAAACGCCTTGGAAGGCAAGCCCAATCCGCCATAGGTTGCGACAGCGCGCCCGGCCTGTTGCGGGGTTGCGCAGGCAGATGGGCGCGCGCGAGGTGGCAACCTGGCAGAGGATGGGGCAATACCGGCTGGGCGCTGCGGCGCTGGTGGCCGGGCTGTGCCTTGTCGCCATCGCCTTCCTGGCGCAGGAGGTGCGGGCGCGGCTGGCGGTGCTGGAACGGGCCAATTCCGACAACACCCAATGGGTGATGCTGCAGACCGAGGTAGAGGTGCTGCGCCTGCAGGGCGCCTTGACCGAGGCGCAGAAGCGCCCCACCCCCGACCGGCTGGACGAGGTGCGCCGCTGGTTCAACGTCTTCTACAGCCGCGTGGCCATGCTGGACCGCAGCACGCTTTACGCGCCGCTGATGGATCTGCCGGACTATGCCGCAGGCTATCGCCAGGTCATGGCCTATCTGGATGAGACGGTCGCGCTGATCGACGCGCCCGACAGGATGCTGGCGCGCAACCTCGGGCGGATCGCCGCCCCCCTGCCCGAGGTGCGGGCCGCGACCCGGGCAATGACGCTGGATGCGGTATCCGATTTCGCGGCCCAGGCCGATATGAACCGCGAATCCATTTCGCTGACGCTGCTGCGCCTGGCGGCGGTGACGGCGGCGCTGATGCTGATCCTGGCCGGGGTGGCGGCCATCCTGGCACTGCAGTTCCGCCGGTCGGAGATCCAGAAGCGCGTCCTGTCGGATACCGGCGCGCGCCTGTCGGCCATTGTCGCCACATCGGCGGACGGGATCGTGGTCACCGATCGCAACGGCATCATCCTTGACTTCAATCCCGCCGCCGAGGCGATCTTCGGCCTGCCCGCCGCCCGCGCCATCGGGCGGAACGCGCTGGAGGATCTTTTCGCCGAAGGCCTGGATGGCCCCCAGCAGCGCGCGCTGATCGCGGCCCTGTCCGAACCGCGGGGCGAGGGGCAGGATGCCCTGCGCATCGAGGTGGATGCCCGCCGCGCCGATGGCAGCGTCTTTCCGGCCGAAGTCTCCATCGCGCGGGACGCGGGGCAGGAAGCGGGCATCGTGGTGGCCTTCCTGCGCGACATCTCGGCCCGGCGGGAGGCCGAGGCCACGCTGACCCTGGCGCTGGACCGGGCGCAGGCGGGCGAGAAGGCCAAGGCGGAATTCCTGGCGGTGATGAGCCATGAGATGCGCACCCCGCTGAACGGGCTGATCGGGTCGATGGAACTCTTGCGCCGTGCCGCCACCAATGACGACCAGCGCGCCCTTCTGTCGGTGATGGAATCCTCGGGCGAGATCCTGCTGGGCCATGTAAACTCCGTCCTCGACGTGTCGCGCGCCGAAGTCGGTGCCGCCCGGGCCGAGGCCGCCGCCTTCGACCTGGACCGCCTGCTGGAAGAGACCGCCGCCAATCAGGCGGGTCTGGCCGAGGCGGCGGGGAACAGCATGGCCGTAACGCAGCCCGATGGCCCGCTGGGCCGGGTGATCGGCGACCGGGGCAAGCTTCGGCAGATCCTTCTGAACCTTGTCGGCAATGCGGTGAAGTTCACCCGCGACGGCAATATCTCGATCGAGGCGGAACGCCTGCCGGATCAGCCCGGGCTGGTGGAGATTCGCGTGGGCGATACCGGCATCGGCATCGCCGAGGCGGATCAGGAGCGGATATTTCAGGATTTCGTCACGCTGGATGCCAGCTATGGGCGCAGCACCGGCGGCACCGGGCTTGGCCTTGGCATCGCGCGGCGGCTGGCCCGGGCCATGGGGGGCGAGATCGGGCTGGAAAGCCTGGAGGGCGAGGGCAGCCTGTTCTGGCTGCGCCTGCCCCTGCCGCCCGCCCCGCCCGCGGCCACGACAGAGCCTGCCCCCCCGGGCAAGAGCGCGGCGGATGCCGGCGACGATGTCGATCCAGGCCCCCCCCTGCGGGTGCTGCTGGTCGAGGACAATGCGATCAACCGCTTCCTGCTGCGGCGCTTCCTCGAAAGCGGCGGTCATCAGGTGACCGAGGCCGCGGATGGCATCGAAGGCGTGGAGAAGGCCGGCAAGGCGGGGTTCGACGCGATCCTGATGGATATCTCCATGCCGCGGATGGATGGCATCGCCGCCACCCGCGCGATCCGCGTGGGCGGCGGGCCTTCGGCGCAGGCGCGGATCCTGGCGCTGACAGCCCATGCCCTGCCACAGGAACAGGCGCGCTTTCGCGCGGCGGGGATGGAGGCCTCGCTGACCAAGCCCATCGGGCGCAATGCCCTGTTGCGGGCGCTGGCGGGCGATCCCGCCGCGCTGGACCGGGCCGCCACCGGCCCTGCGGGCGGGCCGGCCCTGGCCGAGACCGGTGGCGCGGGCGGCCCTGGCGCGGCACCGCTGCCGCAGGTGATTGATGCCGACCGCCTGGCCGATCTGATCCGCTATGTCGGCGCGGAAACGGCGCAGGCCCTGATCCTGCGCCTGATCGAAGAGGCGGATGCAAGCCTTGCCCGCCTCGGCGCGCTGGATCCGGGCCGCGACGGGGCCGAGATGGCACGTCTGTGCCATCGCCTGACGGGCAGTTCAGGCACGTTCGGCGCGCTTGCCTTGCGGCATGCCCTCATGGCCGCGCAAGAGGCGCTGGGTGCGGGGGCGCTGCATCCCGATGACCGGCCCCAGGCGGAAGAGCCGCCTGCCGCAGCCCCGGGCGAACATCAGCCCGATCCGGCGGCCATCGCGCAGGCCCTGTCACGGATCGCGGGCATCTGGCAGGAGACGCGGGCCGCGCTGCTGCTGCAGGCCGAAGCGGCCTCTGGCGAAACCGGCCCGGCCGCGCCCCGCGGGGCGCCTGCCAGCGAGACGGCCGCGCCCTGATCAGCCCGCCGCCCGGCGCAGCGCGGCGCGGATCAATCCCGGCACCCGGGGATCGAGCCCGACCGGCGGCAATACCTGGCCGGAAAACCCCGCCGCCTGCAGGGCCTGCGGCAGATCCTCGGTCACATGGCCGCCGCGGGCGGCGAAGAAGGGCAATACCAGCGCGCCGGGGGGAAAGCCCGCGGCCACCTCGGCGATGCGGGGGGATTGGTCGATGAAGGCGGCCTCGGCGCGGCTGAAGCCCGCCTCCTGGCGCAGGCGGGCGACCATGGCATGGGCCACCTCCGACGGGGCGGGGCTGCGGAAACTGCCATGCGCCGCCAGAAGAAGCGGCAGGTCGGCCGCGGCAAGCCCGCGGCGCGCTGCCGCTTCGCGCGCCAGTGTCAGCGTCAGCGCCTGCACCCCGGGATCCAGCCCGAAGGGGGGCAGGATCCGCCAGTCCGCCCCACCTGCCGCAGCCAGACGCGCCGGCAGATGGGTGGCGGTGAACCAGCCACCGGCCATGAAGAGCGGATAGACCAGCCCCGCCCTGCCCGCCGCCGCCACCTCGCGCGGCAGCGCCCCCTCATCGGCCAGCGTGGCCGACCGGATCCGCCAGCCCGGCATCAGCGCCTGCACCTTGGCGGCGAGAAAGGCGATCTCGGCCGCGGCGGGGCCGGGATCCGAAGGCTGGCCATGCGCCACGATCAATGCGGCGGGCGGCAGGGGGGGGAAAGGGCGGGTCATGCGCGCGATCTAGCCATGCCGGGGCCTGCGTCAACCTTCGGGATCGGAAAGGCCGGGCAGGACGGCATCGGTCAGCGCATCGCGGCAATGATCGGCAAAGGCCGCCACCGCACGGCGCAGCGGCGCGGAAGCGGGCAGGATCAGCCCCATCCGCATCGGCGGCCGCGCGGTGCGCAACGGCACGAAGACCAGCCGCCGCCCATCGGGCGCGCGATCCGATCCAAGCCGGATATTGGCGATGGAATAGCCGAATCCATTGGCCACCATGGCCCGCATCACCCCCATGTCGCGGGTCCGCTCGGCGATCAGCGGGCGCAGGCCCTCGGCGGTGAAGAAGGACAGGAAGTAATCGGCGCTGTAGGGCAGATCCAGCAGCACCATCGGATGCGGCGCCAGATCCGCCGCCGTCACCGCCGCCCGCCCGGCCAGCGGGTGATCCTCGGGCAGCAGCGCATAGGGCGACAGCGGCAGCAGGGGCCGGAACTCCAGATCGCCCGGGATCTCCAGATCATAGGACAGCGCCACATCCAGCGTCGCCCGGCGCAGCGCCTCGATCAGGGCGGCGTGATCATGCTCGGACTGGCGGAACTCCACCTGGGGATGCGCCTCGGCAAAGCTGCGGCGCAGGCGCGGCAGCACGACCTGGGCGAAGGTCAGCAGACAGCCCACCGCCAGCGGCCCGCGCACCTGCCCCGTCAGATCCGCCGCGCGGTCGTTCAGGGCGCCCCCGGCCAGCAGCACCGCCCGCGCGGCTTCGGTGAACTGACGCCCGCCCTCGGTCAGCGACAGGCCCTGCGCATGCCGCCGGATGAACAGCTGCAGCCCGAATTCCTGTTCCAGCTGCGCGATGGCCGCGGAAATCGACGGCGATGAGACATGGCAGCGCTCTGCCGCCAGCGCCACCGATCCGCATTCCGCGACGGCGACGAGGTATTCAAGCTGGCGCAGGGTAAAGCGAAGCGGCATCCCCGCAGGCTAGCCTGCCGCCGCCCGCGACGGAAGCCCCGCGCGCGACCCCTCACTCATCGCCCGGCACGCCATAGGACGGGGCCTGCCGCGGATCGCGCGCGCGCTGCACATAGGCCGCCATCTGCGGGGCATAGACCTGCCAGGCCCGCGCCACGGCCTCGATCGGACGCGCCTCGTCGGACCAGTCGCAACGCAATTCGGCGACAGGCCAGCTTTCGCGATCCACCATCAGAAGCCCCGCCGAATGCACCGGCCCCGCCTCGCCCCCGGCATCGCGCCCGGCGATCAGGGCGGCGACCAGCCGGTCGCCCAGCGCCCCGCGCGCGGCAAGGAAACCCGCCACCATGGCCGCGGGCACGCCGTCATGGGCCAGAAGATTGCCCCCCGCGATCACGCCGGGGCCTTCCGCCACCCCCCAGATCCCCAGCACATGCCCGCCGGAATGGGCGGCCACCCGGCCCCCCGCATCGACGCACATCAATTGCCGGTATTCGGCATGGGCCGTCCCGGCCACCACCTCTGCCACGGCCTGATCCGCATGGCGACCTGCGGCAAGCCGGTCCAGCAGCGCCGGACCGAGGGCAGGGTCGGTGATGTTCTGCGTTGCCGCCACCCCCACCCCCGCCCGCGCATGGGCGCAGCGCGCGGCAACGGCCGGGGAAGAGGAAGAGATCACCATCCCGAAGGCACCCGTCTCGGGGCAGCGGGCCAACAGCGAAAAGGTCATGCGTCACCTCGGGGTTACGGGCGTCGCAGGGTATTTGGGCCAAGGTGAAACGGCATCTTCATCTTGGCCGCAAATACCCATGCAACGGGTCTGCAGGGCGGCTCGGGCGCGGTTCAGTCGGGGATCACGGCGGTGGCGTCGATCTCCACCAGCCAGTCGGGCCGGGCCAGCGCCACGACGACAAGCCCGGTGCAGACGGGATGCACGCCGCGGATATATTCGCCCATGGTGCGATAGACGGCCTCGCGGTGGCGGACATCGGTAAGATAGACCACAAGCTTGGTCACATGCTCCATCTTCCCGCCGCATTCCTCGACCAGCTGGCGGATGTTCTGCATCACCTTGTGGGTCTGCTCCACCGGATCGTGGCTGCCGATGTTCATCGCCGTGTCCAGATCCTGCGGGCACTGACCGCGCAGGAAGATCACCGTCCCCCGCGCCACCACGGCCTGGGCAAGGTCATTGTCCAGCTTCTGTTCGGGATAGGTGTCCTTCGTGTTGAACTTGCGGTGGCGGATATGGGCCATGATGTCTTTCCGGTTGGTTTCTGGGGCGGCGGGGGGTCCGGGGGGCAGCATTGCCCCCCGGCTTGGGCACAGGGTCACGCCGGGGGCATCATCCGGGCGATGTATTGGGCGAATTCGAAGTTCGGGCGTTCGAGGTGGGACAGGGGACCGGGGGAGGACATGGCGGCAAGCAGGCCGCGATAGACCTTTTCGGTGCATCCCTTGTCTTCCACCTGCACGTCGTCCAGCAATTCCTTCACTTTCGCAAGATGCGTCGGGGCGTCGGGATCGGCCATCCACTCCGCGCTCATCCCGCCGCCGAACAGCACCTTCACATGGCCCGGCCCGTCCGGCGTCAGCGACAGATACCAGAAATAGCCCGGTGTCAGCGTGATCAGCAGCGCGGGATAGATCGCCAGAAGCCAGGTGATGCGCCGCGCGTCGCCTTGCAGCCTGGTGTTCGACGGATGCGCCAGCGCAAGGGGGACAAGGTCGTTCTTGACGATCCAGTGATAGTTGAAGGCCTCCGTCCCCTCGGGGCATTCCATCAGGGCAAGGTCGCAGGTGCCGCCGATGGTGCCCGCATGGCAGGCGGGCAGGTGGTAGCTTTCCATGAAATTCTCGGCCAGCACCTTCCAGTTGGTCGCCCAGCGGAATTCCTCGCGGAAGGTCTCAGAGTAGGAGGCCATGTCGAGATGGCCCACCAGCGCCTCGACATCGCGAAGGCGGTCATGGATGGGGGCGGCCTCGGGGTTCAGCGTGACCATGATCCAGCCGTGCCAGTCGGCGACGCGGATCTTCGGCAGGTGGACCTGCTCCTTGCAGAAGGTTTCGTTCAGCGTCATCGCGGGCGCGCCGCGCAGGCTGCCGTCAAGGTTGTAGGTCCAGGCGTGATAGGGGCAGACGATGGCGCGGACGCGGCCGCGGCCTTCCAGCAGCGTCGACATGCGGTGGCGACAGACGTTGGAGAGGCCGCGCAATTGCCCGTCGCGGTCGCGCAGGATGATGACGGGTTCGCCCGCGATCTCCATCGTCAGATAGTCGCCCGGTTCCTTCAGCGCGTCGGCGCGGCCCGCGCAAAGCCAGTCCTGCGCGAAGATGTGGCGCTGTTCGGCCTCGGCGAAGGCGGGTGAGGTATAGACCGATTTCGGCATGGCCTGCGCGCGTTCGAAGGGCACGGCGACATTGGCGCGCAATTCCTCGATGGCGCGCAGGGCGGGGTCTAGGGCGGTCATGGCGGCATCCTCGGATCGGCGGCGCGACGGCGTCGCCCGCAAAGATGACTTTCCGCCATGGGCTTGCACAAGGAAAGCAGGATGTTCCCATGCGCGGCTTAGGCAAAGCCTAATCAGCCCTGCCGATCCCCTGCCCCGTCGCCTGCCCCCGCCTCGCCGCCCTGCGCGACGACCATGCCCGCCAGCCGCGCCGCGACCGGGGTCAGGATCGCACCTGCGCGGGTCAGAAGGCCGAAGGGTTCCACCACGATCCCCAGATCGACCGGCAGGATGACATAGGGCGAATCCGGCCCCGCGAAGCGGTCGCAGACCGCGCGCGCCAGGGGCGCGATGGCGTTGGATTGCTGGATCAGCGCCAGCGTCAGCAGGAACGAGGCCGTGGCCAGACGCTGCGGCGGCTGCGGCAGGCCAAGGGCGCGCAGGCGCTCTGTCACCGCCCGGTTCAAAAGCGCGCCCGGCCCCGGCATGACCCAGTCGAACCCCATCAGATCGCCCGGCGCGACCTCGGGCATCATCGCCAGCCGGTGCCCGCGCCGCACCATCAGGGCGACGGGTTCCACCCCGATGGGATCTGACAGGTGCAACTGCCCCTCCATCCCGTCGGGCATCCGGCCGATGGCGAAATCCAGCCGCCCCGCCAGCAATTGCTGCGCCAGCAGGTCCGAAGGCGCCACGACGACCTCGGCCGTCACCTGCGGCAGGGCCAGCCGCGCCGTGCGCAGCGCGGGCAGCACCCGGTCCAGCGCGGGCCCCGTCACCGAACCGATCCGCACATGGCCCGATCCGCCACTGGCGATCTCGGCGATCTCGCGCCCGGCATCGCGCAATTCCATCACCACCCGTTCGGCCCGCCGGGCCAGCGCATGGCCCATCGGCGTCAGCGTGATGCCGCGCCCGGTGCGCTGATGCACGGGCTGGCCCGCGATCCGCTCCACCTCGGCCAGCAGGCGCGAGGCGGCGGGCTGCGCCACGCCCAGAAGATCGGCCGCCGCGCCCAGCTGCCCGGTTTCCGCCAGCGCCGCCATCAGGCGCAGATGCGCCAGCTTGACCCCGCGGCGCAGCAGATTGTCGGATTCTGACATAACCTTATCGCCATATATTCATCACAAATCATTCTTTGACGGATATGCAAAGCCGTTGCAACTCTCCGCCCCACGGCGTTGGCGGGACGGGAGCCCGGCAACGGGGCCGCAACATGCCGTGGCGCATCACGGCGAGGGAGGACAGCATGAAACTTTCCAGAAGGGCGCTTCTTGCGCTTGCCACTGCCGCATCTTTTGTCGGCGCGCCCAGCTTCGCGCAGGACAAGGGCACCGTGGGCATCGCGATGCCGACGCAATCCTCGGCGCGCTGGATTTCGGACGGCAACTCGATGGTGGAGCAGTTCACCGCCGCCGGTTACGCGACCGATCTGCAATATGCCGAAGACGACATCCCCACCCAGCTTGCGCAGGTGGAGAACATGATCACCAAGGGCGTGAACGTCCTTGTCATCGCGGCCATCGACGGCACCACGCTGTCCAACGCGCTGGACAATGCCGCCGCGGCGGGGATCAAGGTCATCGCCTATGACCGCCTGATCCGCGACAGCGGGTCGGTCGACTATTACGCCACCTTCGACAACTTCAAGGTGGGCGTGCAGCAGGCCGAAAGCCTGGTGAAGGGCCTGAAGGAGCGCTTCCCCGACGCGAAGCCGTGGAATGTGGAACTGTTCGGCGGCTCGCCCGACGACAACAACGCCTTCTTCTTCTACAACGGCGCGATGAGCGTGCTGCAGCCGCTGATCGACGCGGGCGACATCGTCATCCCGTCGGGCCAGATGGGCATGGATGTGGTGGGCACCCTGCGCTGGGATGGCGCGGTGGCACAGGCGCGCATGGATAACCTTCTGTCGGCCAACTATGGCGACAAGCAGCTGCATGGCGCGCTTTCGCCCTATGACGGGCTGTCGATCGGCATCCTGTCCTCGGTCAAGGGCGTGGGCTATGGCTCGGGCGATCTGCCGATGCCCATCGTGACGGGCCAGGATGCCGAAGTGCCCTCGGTCAAGTCGATGATCGCGGGCGAGCAGTATTCGACCATCTTCAAGGACACCCGCGCGCTGGCCGGCGTGACCGTGAAGATGGTGGATGCCATCCTGTCGGGCGGCGAGCCGGAGATCAACGACACCGAAACCTATGACAACGGGGTGAAGGTCGTTCCCTCCTACCTGCTGGAGCCGGTCTCGGTCGATGTCACGAACTATGAGGAAATCCTCGTCGGTTCGGGCTATTACACGGCCGATCAGCTGAAGTAACGTCCAGAAAGTCAGGCCCGCCCGCCCGCCCGCCTGGCGCGGGCGGGCCTGATGCAGACCGGGGGGATCGCATGGCAAGGCTTCTGGAAATGCGGGGGATCAGCAAGGTCTTTCCCGGTGTCCGCGCGCTGGACCATGTCGACCTGACGGTCGAAGCGGGAGAGATCCACGCCATCTGCGGCGAGAATGGCGCGGGCAAGTCCACCCTGATGAAGGTGCTGTCGGGCGTCTATCCGCATGGCAGCTATGAGGGCGAAATCCTTTACGACGGCGCCACCCTTGCCAATCGCGGCATCCGCGACAGCGAGGAAAAGGGCATCATCATCATCCACCAGGAACTGGCGCTTGTGCCGCTTCTGTCGATTGCCGAGAACCTCTTCCTCGGCAACGAGGTGGCGAAGAACGGCATCATCAATTGGCCCAGCGCCTTTCAGCAGACCGAGGCCCTGCTCAAGAAGGTGGGGCTTTCGGAGCCGCCCACCACGCAGGTGGGCAAGCTGGGCGTCGGCAAGCAGCAACTGATCGAGATCGCCAAGGCCCTGGCCAAGGATGTGCGCCTGCTGATCCTCGATGAACCCACAGCGGCCCTGCAGGAGAATGACAGCCAGAAACTGCTGGACCTGATGCTGGAACTGAAGGCGCAGGGCGTCACCCAGATCATCATTTCCCACAAGCTGAACGAGATCGGCCGCGTGGCCGACCGCATCACCATCCTGCGTGACGGGGCCACCGTCTCGACCCTCGACAAGGCCGATATCAGCGAGGAACGCATCATCCGCGACATGGTCGGCCGCGACATGGCCCATCGCTACCCCGAGCGTGACTCGAACCCCGGCGAGGTGCTGATGGAAGTGTCGGGCTGGAACGTCTGGCATCCCGAACAGCAGGGCCGCCAGATGATCCGCGACGCGGGTTTCACCGTCCGCAAGGGCGAGATCGTGGGCATCGCCGGGCTGATGGGCGCGGGGCGCACGGAACTGGCCATGTCGATCTTCGGCCATGCCTATGGGCGCGACATTTCCGGCACGGTGAAGATGGGGGGCAAGGTCGTCGATACCTCTTCCGTCACCCGCGCCATCGCGGCGGGGCTGGCCTATGTGACCGAGGACCGCAAGCAGCTTGGCCTTGTCCTTGACGAACCCATCGTGAAGAACATCACGCTGGCCAATCTGGCGGGGGTGGCCACGCGGGGCGTCCTGTCACGGGGACGCGAACAGCAGGTGGCCGAGGAGTATCGCCGCGCCATGTCGATCCGCACGCCAAGCGTGTTCCAGAAGGTGGTGAACCTGTCGGGCGGCAACCAGCAGAAGGTGGTGCTGTCGAAATGGCTGTTCGCCGATCCGCAGGTCCTGATCCTGGACGAACCCACGCGCGGCATCGACGTGGGCGCGAAGTTTGAAATCTACACGATCATGAACGAACTTGCCGCCCAGGGGCGCGGGGTGGTGATGATCAGCAGCGAAATGCCCGAACTTCTGGGCATGTGCGACCGGATCTATGTGATGAACGAGGGGCGCATCGCGGGCGAACTGTCGAAGGCAGAGGCCAGCCAGGAGCGTATCATGTCCCTCATCCTGAAGAATGACGGCAAGGCAAGGGTGGCGTGATGGCGGATCAGGCGGCAGGCACGGGCGGCAAGGGCATCGGCGCGCATCTGGGCGGGCATCTGCGGGAAAACGGGATGATCCTGGCGCTGGTCGCCATCGTGATCTTCTTTACCGTGGTGGTCCGGGTCCAGCTGGGTGTCGATTTCCTGTCGGCGCAGAACATCACCAACCTCTTCCTGCAGAATTCCTATGTGATCATCATGGCGCTGGGGATGCTTCTGGTGATCGTGGCGGGCCATATCGACCTGTCCATCGGCTCTGTCGTGGGCTTTACCGGCGCGGTGGCCGCGGTGCTGACGGTGAACATGGGCTGGCCCGTCTATGCGGTGATCCCGGCCTGCCTTCTGGTCGGGCTCTGCATCGGGGCGGCGCAGGGCTATTGGGTGGCCTATTGGCGCATCCCGTCCTTCATCGTCACGCTGGCGGGGATGCTGGTCTTCCGGGGGCTGACGCTCTGGCTGCTGGCGGGGCAGAATGTGGGGCCGTTCCCCAAATCCTTCCAGTCGCTTTCGACGGGTTTCATCCCCGATGCCTTTGGCGTGGGCAAGCCGAACATGACGGCGCTGGCGCTGGTGGCGCTGGCGGCGGTGGCGATCCTGTGGATGGGCCTGCGCGCCCGCGCCAGGGATCAGCAATTCGGCATCACGCCCGAACCCGTGGCCGTCTTCGCGATAAGGAACTTCGTGGTGGCCGCCGCGCTGCTGTTCGTGGGCTACAAGCTGGCCACCTTCCGCGGCCTGCCCAATGTGGTTGTGGTGCTGTCAGTGCTGACCGTGCTTTACGCCTTCTTCACCGAGAACACGACGACGGGCCGCCGCATCTATGCCCTGGGCGGCAACGAGAAGGCCGCCCGCCTGTCGGGGATCAATACGGAACGGCTGACCTTCTTCGCCTTCTGCAACATGGGGGTGCTTGCCTCGCTTGCGGGGATGATCGTGGCGGCGCGGCTGAACTCCTCTACCCCCAAGGCGGGGGTCGGGTTCGAACTCGATGTGATCGCCGCCGTCTTCATCGGCGGGGCCTCGATGACCGGCGGATCGGGCAAGATCATCGGGGTGGTCGTGGGCGCGCTGATCATGGGGGTGATGAACAACGGCATGTCCATCCTGGGCATCGGGATCGACTACCAGCAGGTGATCAAGGGCCTTGTCCTTCTGGCCGCCGTCATCTTCGACGTCTACAACAAGAACAAGTGAGGCCCCCCATGCTTTTGTCGCAGATCATCCGCCCCGATGGCAGCCTTGCCGTCGTGGTCCGCGCGGGATCCGAAGCCGCGATCCTGCGTGGCACGGCCAGCACCTATGACCTGGCGCTTGAGGCCGCCACCACCCGCCGCCCGGTCGCCGCGATCATCGCCGAACGGGGCATGGGCGCGGCGGTGGACCTGCCCTCGCTTCTGGCCGAGGGGCGCGTCACGCTGCCCATCACCCATCCCGATCCCACCCATATGCACCTGACGGGAACGGGCCTGACGCATCTGGGCAGCGCCTCGGCCCGCGATGCGATGCATGCCAAGCTGGACGGGGCGGAAAACCTGACCGACAGCATGAAGATGTTCCGCCTGGGCCTTGAGGGTGGCCGCCCCGCGCCGGGCACCCCCGGCGCGCAGCCCGAATGGTTCTACAAGGGCAATGGCACCACCGCCATCGGCCCCGGCCAGCCCCTGACCATGCCCGCCTTCGCCGAAGACGGCGGCGAGGAACCGGAACTGGCCGGCATCTACATCATCGCCCCCGACGGCACGCCCTGCCGCCTGGGCTGGGCGCTGGCCAACGAATTCTCGGACCATATCACCGAACGGTTCAACTATCTGTGGCTGGCCCATTCCAAGCTGCGCGAGGCCTCTTTCGGGCCCGAAATCCTGGTGGGCGACCTGCCCGCCGATGTGCAGGGCATGTCGCGCATCCGCAGGGATGGCGCGGTGATCTGGGAGAAACCCTTCCTCTCGGGCGAGGCGAACATGTCGCACAGCATGGCCAATCTCGAACATCACCATTTCAAATACGATCTCTTCCGTCGCCCGGGCGATGTGCATGTCCACATGTTCGGCACCGCCACCCTGTCCTTTGCCGATGGCATCGCCACCCAACCCGGCGACCTGTTCGAGATCGAGGCCCCCCCCTTCGGCCTGCCGCTGAAAAATCCGCTCGCCCGCGCGCCCGCGCCGGGTGCGGCCATTGTCGCCGTTCATGCCCTGTGAGGAAGAGATGACATTCAAACCCGCCAAATGGCCCCGCAAACTGCGCTCGCAGGAATGGTTCGGCGGTTCCAGCCGCGACAACATCTATCACCGCGGCTGGATGAAGAATCAGGGCTTCCCGCATGACCTGTTCGATGGCCGCCCGGTCATCGGCATCCTGAACACCTGGTCGGAACTGAACCCCTGCAACGCGCATCTGAACGACCTCGCGGAAAAGGTGAAGAACGGCATCTACGAGGCGGGCGGTTTCCCGGTCGAGGTGCCCGTCTTCTCCGTCTCGGAATCCGCCTTCCGCCCGACCGCCATGATGTTCCGCAACCTCGCCGCCATGTCGGTCGAGGAACAGATGCGCGGCCAGCCGATGGATGGCTGCGTGCTGCTGGTGGGCTGCGACAAGACCACGCCCTCGCTCCTCATGGCCGCCGCCTCCACCGACCTGCCCTCCATCGTGGTGACCGGCGGGCCGATGCTGAACGGTTATTTCCGGGGCGAACGCGTGGGTTCCGGCACGCATCTGTGGAAATTCTCCGAAGCCGTGAAGGCAGGCGAGATGTCCCCGGCCGAGTTTGCCGAGGCCGAGGCCTCGATGTCCCGCTCGGCAGGCTCCTGCAACACGATGGGCACCGCCAGCACCATGGCCTCCATGGCCGAGGCGCTGGGCATGGCGCTTTCGGGCAATGCCGCCATCCCGGCGGTGGACAGCCGCCGCCGCGTCATGGCGCAGCTTTCGGGCCGCCGCATCGTGCAGATGGTGAAGGACGATCTGAAACCCTCCGACATCCTGAAGCGCGAGGCGTTCGAAAACGCCATCCGCACCAATGCCGCCATCGGCGGATCGACCAATGCCGTGATCCACCTTCTGGCCATCGCGGGCCGCGTCGGCATCGACCTGACGCTGGACGACTGGGACCGCTTGGGCCGCGACGTGCCCACCATCGTCAACCTGATGCCTTCGGGCAAATACCTGATGGAGGAATTCTTCTACGCGGGCGGCCTGCCTGTCGTGCTGAAACGTCTGGGCGAAAGCGGCCTGCTGAACAGGGACGCGCTCACCGTTTCGGGCGAAACGATGTGGGACGAGGTGAAGGAGGTGGTGAACCACAATCCCGACGTGATCCTTCCGGTCGAAAAGGCGCTGACGCAATCGGGCGGCGTGGTGGTGGTGAAGGGCAACCTTGCCCCCAATGGCGCGGTGCTGAAACCTTCCGCCGCAACCCCCGCGCTGATGACGCATCGCGGCCGCGCGGTGGTGTTCGAGGATATCGACGACTACAAGGCCCGCATCAACGACCCCGATCTCGACATCGACGAAACCTGCGTCATGGTGATGAAGAACTGCGGCCCGAAGGGCTATCCCGGCATGGCCGAGGTGGGCAATATGGGCCTGCCGCCCAAGGTTCTGAAGAAGGGGATCACCGACATGGTGCGCATCTCGGATGCGCGCATGTCGGGCACCGCCTATGGCACGGTCGTCCTGCACACCTCGCCCGAGGCCGCCGCAGGCGGCCCGCTCGCCGTGGTGCAAAGCGGCGACATGATCGAACTGGACGTGCCCAACCGCCGCCTGCATCTGGATATCAGCGACGCAGAGCTTGCCGCCCGCCTTGCCGCCTGGAAACCCCGCGTGACTCCGCCCGACAGCGGCTATGCCATGCTGCATCACCAGCATGTCATGGGCGCGGACAAGGGGGCCGATCTCGATTTCCTGCGCGGCAATCGTGGCGCGCCGGTGGGCAAGGATTCGCACTGATGAAGATCGCCCTCGTCGGCATCGGCAAGATCGCCCGCGACCAGCATGTTCCCGCGCTGGCCGCCTCCCCCGATTGGGAACTGGCGGCCACGGTCAGCCGCGCGGGCAGCGTCGATGGCGTGCCCGCCTTCACCGATTTCGCCGCCATGCTGGCGCAGCGCCCCGATATCGGGGCGGTCTCGCTCTGCCTGCCGCCGCAGCCCCGCTATCCCTATGCGGAACTGGCGCTGAAGGCGGGCCGCCATGTCATGCTGGAGAAACCCCCGGGCCAGACCCTGGCCGAGGTGCATGCCCTGGAACGCCTGGCCGCCGAACAGGGCGTCACCCTCTATGCCACATGGCATTCCCGCATGGCCGAGGCTGTGGCCCCCGCGAAGGCCTGGCTCAGGGACAAGACCATCACCCGCGCCCATATCACCTGGCGCGAGGATGTGCGCAAATGGCATCCCGGCCAGGACTGGGTGTTCGAACCGGGTGGCATGGGAGTCTTCGATCCCGGCATCAACGCGCTTTCGATCCTGACGGAAATCCTGCCCGCCCCCGTGCATGTCACGCAGGCCGATCTGGAATTCCCCGCCAACCGCGACACCCCCATCGCCGCGCGCATCGCCTTTTGTGGCAATGTCACCGCCGATTTCGACTGGCGGCAGGAAGGCCCGCAGACCTGGGATATCGAGATCGACACCGATGCCGGCCCCTGCGCGCTGCGCTTTGGCGGCAACCGGTTTCAGGTGGCGGGCCAGGACATCGCGGGCGAACAGACGATCATGGGCGAATATCCGCGCCTCTATGCCCGCATGGCCGAACTTGTCCGCGCCGGGGCATCCGAAGTGGATCTCGCCCCCATGGTGCATGTCGCCGATGCGCTGACCCTGGGCAAGCGGCACGTCACCGACGCCTTCCACTTCTGACCCTGCCGCAGGATCGGCCCCCGCCGACCTGCGCCCCACCTCTGGGGAAGGCCGGATCATCCGCAGGCAGCAGGGGCCGGGAACCGCGCCAACTCACCATACCGGGCCGCCCCTTTCGCCGCCGGATCGGGGGTCATCAAGACCCGGCAGCAAAAGGGGGGAGGGCGGCGTGCCGCCCTGCCCCCCTTCTATCCCACCCTGCCAAGCCGCGCCCCAGCGCTTGCGGATCGCTTGCCTGTCCAGAGGTCTGCCCGCAGGCCGGAAGGCGGCCCCCGCCATCCCGAGGGCGGCCCTGCGGCCGCCCCCCGGCATCCGGCCTCAGGTGCGGAACACCCGATAGATCGCCGGGATCACCAGCACCGTCAGCAGGGTCGAGGACAGAAGCCCGAACAGCAGCGAAATCGCCAGCCCCTGAAAGATCGGGTCCGCCAGGATCACCACCGCCCCGATCATCGCGGCAATCGCCGTCAGCAGGATGGGCTTGAACCGGATCGCCCCCGCCTCGATCAGCACATCGACCGAGACCCTGCCCGTTCCGGAATTTCGGATGAAATCCACCAGCAGGATCGAGTTGCGCACGATGATCCCCGCCAACGCGATGAAGCCGATCATCGAGGTGGCCGAGAAGGGCGCGGCAAACAGCCAGTGGCCCAGGATGATGCCAAGGAAGGTCAGCGGGATGGGCGTCAGGATCACGAGCGGCAGCTTGAACGATCCGAACTGCGCCACGACAAGGATATAGATCCCCAAGAGCGCCACCCCGAAGGCCGCCCCCATGTCGCGGAAGGTGACGAAGGTCACTTCCCATTCGCCGTCCCACAGCAGCGTGACGGGGCCCTCATCCTCGGGCTGGCCATGCAGGCTGATCTCGGGCTTCGTGCCCGGGGCCCAGTCCTGCGCCTCGATCGCGTCGGCCACGGCCAGCATGCCGTAAAGCGGGGCCTCGAAATCACCTGCAAGCTCGGCCGTCACCATCTCGGCCTCAAGGCCATTGTGGCGGAAGACGGGATAGGAGGACTGTTCCTCCGCCACGCGGATCACGTCGCCCAGTTCCACCACCCCGCGCGCCCCGGGCAGGACATTGGCCGGAATGGGCGTCGTCAGAAAGCGTTCGTCCAGCACCCGGTCGCCCTTGTCGCGCCCGACGATCAGCGGAATGGGATGCCGCCCCTCGCCGCGATGCGAATAGCCCACCGTCTGCCCGCCATTCAGCAGCGCCATCGTGTCGAAGACATCCGCCTCCTGCACGCCGAAGAATTCCAGATCATCGGTCGAGATGGTGGCCCTCAGGCGCGGCGCCATGACGCCAAAGCTGTCATCCACATCGACGACGAAGGGGATGCTTTCAAAGGCCGCCCGGATCTGCGCCGCCGCCTTGCGCCGCGTCTCGGCATCCGGGCCATAGACCTCGGCCAGCAGGGTGGCGATGACGGGCGGCCCCGGCGGGGGTTCCACGGTCTTCAACACCGTCCCCTCGGGCACGGCCACGGCCTTCAGCCGCTCGCGGATATCCAGCGCGATGTCATGGCTGGCCCGGTCGCGATCCGTCTTGGGCAGAAGGTTGATCGCCACCTCGCCCAGTTGCGGCTCCTGCCGCAGATAGGTATGCCGCACCAGCCCGTTGAAGTTGAAGGGTGCCGCCGTTCCCGCATGGGTCTGGACCGAGGTCACCTCGGGCATCTGCATCACGATGGCCGCCACATCCTGCGCCACCCGGTCCGTCGCCTCGACCGAGGCACCTTCGGGCAGGTCGATCATCACCGACAGTTCCGACTTGTTGTCGAAGGGCAGAAGCTTCACCGTCACGTCGCGGGTATAAAGCGCTGCCAACGATCCGAAGGACAGCGCCGCCGTGATCAGCAGGAAGGCAAGGCTGCGCCCCTTCGTCGCCAGCAGGGGCCGCGCCACGGCATTATAGCTGCGCTCCAGCATCCCGCCATGATGGCCGCCATGCCCGCCTTCGCCATGGGCCGACATGTCGGCCTTGCCCGCGATCTTCACCATCAGCCAGGGCGTGATGATCACCGCGACAAAGAAGGAAAAGATCATCGCCGCGCTGGCATTGGACGGGATGGGCGACATGTAGGGCCCCATCAGCCCGCTGACAAAGAGCATGGGCAACAGCGCCGCCACCACCGTCAGCGTGGCAACAATGGTGGGATTGCCCACCTCGGCAACGGCGTCGATGGCGGCTTCGGTCCGGCTGCGGCTGTCCTTCATCGCCCAGTGGCGGGCGATGTTCTCGATCACGACAATGGCGTCATCCACCAGGATCCCGATGGAGAAGATCAGCGCAAACAGGCTGACGCGGTTCAGCGTATAGCCCATGATCCAGGCGGCAAAGAGCGTGAGAAGGATCGTCACCGGGATGACGATGGCCACCACGATGGATTCCCGCCAGCCGATGGCCAGCCAGACGAGGGCAATGATCGACACTGTGGCAAGGCCAAGGTGGAACAGCAGTTCATTGGCCTTTTCATTCGCCGTCTCGCCATAGTCGCGCGTCACGGTCAGCGCCATGCCTTCGGGGATCAGCTTGCCCTCCAGCGTGTGGACGCGGTGCAGCACCTCTTCGGCCACCACCACCGCATTGGCCCCGGCCCGCTTGGCCACGGCCAGCGTCACCGCCGGGGCGCGATGCACGCTGCCTGCCTCGTCCTTGACCAGATGGCTGACGATCCGGTCCGATGTATCGGGCACGAAGACAACATCGGCCACATCCGAAACATAGACCGGCCGCCCGTCGCGCGCCGTCAGCAGCAGATTGGCGACTTCCGCCGGGGCCGTCATGGTTTCGCCCGCCACCAGATCCACCTGCCCGCCGCCAGCACGGACCTTGCCGGTGTTCAGCGTGCGGTTGGCCTGCGCCACCTTCCCCGCCAGTTGCTGCAGCGTCACGCCATAAAGCGCCAGGCGTTCCGGATCGGGTTCGATGCGGATCGCCTCCTGCGCCTCGCCCACGACATAGGTCAGGCCCACATCCTCGGTCTTGGCGACCTCGGATTGCAGGGCGCGCACCACGCGCGTCAGGTCATTGGCCGTGGCCTCCGAGCCCGGCGCGGCCGACAGGGTCAGCGTCAGGATCGCCACATCGTCGATCCCCCGCCCGATCACCAAGGGTTCGGGAATGCCCACCGGCAGCCTGTCGATATTGGCGCGCAGCTTGTCATGCACGCGCAGGATCGCATCCTCGGCCTTGGTGCCCACCTCGAACCGCGCCGTCACCAGCGCGGCATCGTCGCGCGTCTGGGAATAGACATGTTCCACATCGTTGATCCCCTTCACGAGGATCTCCAGCGGTTCCGTCACCAGCTTCACGCCATCCTCGGCGCGCAGGCCCTGGGCCTGCACATGGATATCGACCAGCGGCACGGAAATCTGCGGCTCTTCCTCGCGCGGGAGCGAGACCAGCGCCACCAGCCCCGCCGCCAGCGCGGCCAGAATGAAGAGCGGCGTCAGGGCCGAGGCGATGAAGCCCTTCGTCAGCCGCCCGGCAATGCCCAGCGCTGCGGCGTCGCGGTCACTCATGGCCCACCTCGCCCGCCTGCGGGGCCACGGTCAGCACCGCATCGCCCGCCTTCAGCCCGGTCAGCACCTCGACCATGGCCACGCCCTCCCGCTCGATCCGCTGGCCGGGCACCACCGTCCGCAGGCCCGCGCCTTCGACGCCCACGAAATCCAGCCCCCCGCGCGTCACCAGCGCGGTTTCCGGCACCATCAGGGCGCTGCGTTCGCCCACCGGCAGGCGCACCAGCACACGCGCATCGACAAAGCGGTCGGTCAGGCCCGCCACCTCGACATCGGCCACGACGCGGCCATTCTCGATCAGCGGATAGACCTTGACCAGCCGCCCCTCGACCGTGCCCTCTGCGCCCTCGATCTCGATTGCGTCGCCCTCGGTCAGGTCGGCGGCGTGGCGCTCCGGCACGGCCAGCCGCAGGAAGATCCCGCCGCCGCCCAGTTGCGCCACCGCCTCGCCCGGCATCACCACCGCGCCCTGCGCCACCGGCACATCCAGCACCCGGCCCGCCACCGGCGCCAGCACCGCGCCCTCGGCCGCCTGCTGTTGCACCACCTGCCGCTGCGCCTCCAGCGCGGCGATCTGGCCCGTCACCACATCGACCTGCGTCCGCAGCGCATCCAGCCGCTGCGCCGTTGTCACGCCCTGGGCCAGCAATTCCTCGCCCCGCGTCAGTTCGGCCCGTGCATTGCCAAGCTGCGCCTCCAGCGCCGATCGCTGCGCGTCCAGCGCGGAAAGCTGGAAGCCCAGCTTTTCATCCACGATCTCGGCCAGCACATCGCCTTGCGCCACCATATCGCCCTCGGCGACCTTCAGCGAAACCAGCGTGCCACCCAGCCGCGCCCGGGCGGGAATGCGGTCGCGCGCCTCGATCCGGCCATAGACGGCCTTCCATTCCGTCACGGTGACAGGGGAAAGCGTGACCGTTTCAGCCAGGGCCGCCGTGCCGAGCAGGGCAGCCAGGATCGAGACGAAAGACAGACGGCGCATGGGTAGTCTCCTCGCGGTGATGTCGCCTAGTTAGACCGGCTGGAATAAATATTCAAGACTATGAATGTATCTTTCCGGAAAACCTGCCAGAGCGCGGCAGGCCAGACACGCCATCGCTTGCCGTTTCGCGAAACGCGGCTAGACAGGACCATCAGCAGAGGGCGCGCCGCCATGACCAAGATCAAGGAAATCGCCGAAAGGGCCGGGGCCTCCATCGCCACGGTTTCGCGGGTGGTGAACGGATCGGGCTATGTCAGCGCCGCGATGCGCGCCCGGATCGAGGCGGCGGTGGCCGAACTGGGCTACAGGCCCAATGCCGGGGCGCGGATGATGCGCTCGGGCAGCAGCCGGATGGTGGGGGTGCTTCTGCCCGCGCTGGACGTGCATTTCTTCGGGATCCTGGCCCATACGGTGGAACAGGCGCTGTTCGCGCGCGGCTATCAGGCGATGATCTGCTCCACCGCCGAAAGCCCGGAACATGAGGCGGATTATGTCTCGGCCATGCTGGCGCAGCAGGTGGATGGCGTGATCCTTGCCGCCGTCACGCCGGACGGGGCAGGGGTGGCGCGCCTGCGCGCGGCGCGCGTGCCCATCGTCGCGCTGGATCGCGCCCTGCCCGGCACGCCGACCGTGGCCGCCGACCACCGCACCGGCGGGCGGATGCAGGCGCGGCATCTGATCGACCTCGGGCATCGCCGTTTCGGCGTGATCGGCGCGCCGGGCCATTCCGCCCCGGTGCAGGACAGGTTGGCGGGGTTGACCGAGGAACTCGCCGCGGCGGGGCTGCCCCCGCCGGTGATCCGCCTTGGCCCCGTCCACGGATTCGAGGCCTGCCGTGATCTGGCGGCGGCGCTTCTGGCGGAGACGCGCCCCGATGCGCTGATCGGCACGTCCGACATGGCCGCCATCGGCGCGCTGCATGCGGCGGCGGGATGCGGGCTGTCGGTGCCGGGGGATCTGTCGATCATCGGCTTCGACGATCTGCCCGCCGCGCGCTACACGATCCCGCAGCTGACCACCATCGCCCAGCCGATCCGCGAGATCGGCCAGGCGGCGGTGGATCAGATCATCGCCCTGATGCGCGGCGAGACCCCGCCGCGGCCCGCCCCGCTGCCCCTGACCCTGATCCCGCGCGGGACCACAGCCCCAAGGGGGGGCACAGCCCCCCCTTGACCCCCCCGCGCTCAGGGCCAAGCCGCCCGAAAGGGTGGCAGGGGTCGATTGGGTATTTTCGCCAAGGTGAAAGGGGAAAGGACATCTCCCCTCCCCAGCCATGGGGAGGGGTTGGGGGAGGGGTTGCTCGGGCAGGGTTGGGGGAGGGGTTGCTCCCTCAGCCCAGAAGCGCCGTCAGGGGCGGGATCGCCCCGGTGGCCGTGGCCCCGGCAAGGCTGGCCGCCGCGGCGCGATGGCCGAGCCTGAGGCAGGCCTCGGGTGCCCATCCCTCATGCAGGCCGTAAAGGCAGCCCGCGGCAAAGGCATCGCCTGCGCCGACCGGGCTGACCACGCGTTCGGCCGGGACAGGATCGGGGCGGATCGCGACCGCATCCCCCCCGGGCGTCAGCCACAGGCCCAGCGCCGGGCTGTGGATCACCACCTGCCCCGCGCCACCGTCGCGCAACTGCCGCGCCGCCGCCTCCAGACCCGCCGCATCCCCGGCCCCTGCCACCGCGCGCCCCGTCGCCCGCGCAGCCTCGATCTCGTTCAGGAACAGCACATCGGTGAAGGGCAACGCCGCCTCGACCGTGGCGCGGAACCCCGCGCGATCCGTGGAAACGAGATCGACCGCCGTCACCATCCCCGCCGCCTGCGCCCGCGCCAGCACCCGCGCCGCGCCGCTTTCGCCCCCCGCCACCTCATCGAGGCGTCCCAGAAGGTTCAGATAGCCCAGATAGAAGATCCGCGCCCCCGCCGCGGCCACGGCCTCGACCGCGATGTCGCCCTCATCCAGCAGGTCATTCGTGCCGGGGTGGTAAAAGAAGGTGCGGCTGTCTCCGGGCAGGTTCATCACATGGGTATGCGCCGTGGGCGCGCGGTCCGTCTCGGCCAGGTGCGTGCCATCCGCCCCCGCCGCCTTCACCGCCCAGCGCACCGTCGCCGCGTGGCGATCCATCCCCACCAGCCCGATCGCCCACAGCGGCAGCCCGGCCTGAAAGGCCGCCAGCGACAGCATCACATTGGCCGCGCCGCCGCCCGTCCCCTCGACCTCGTCGGTGATCCGGACCAGTTCGCTTTTCGCGGGCCAGCCCTCGATCGTGTGGACGATGTCCACGATCCAGTTCCCCGCACAGGCGACGCCGCGTCTGGCAGAGGGCGGCGGCATCACCAGCAAACCTCGACCGACTGCCCGCTGGTCCCGGCCTGAAGGGCCGCCGTCAGCACCGCATGATGCGCCGCAGCCTCCTCCGGCGTGGCGCAGGGAAAGCCCTGCGCATCCCCCCCTGCCAGTTCATCCACAAAGGCCGCCCACATCTGCTGGATCGCATCGGTGAAGCCGAACTCGAAGATCCCCCCCGTGATCGCCCCGAACAGCGGCGTATAGCCCAGATCCTCCGTCACCCAGCCCTGCGACCCGCCCGCCTCATAGCGCATCCATTGCCATTGGCGCGGGCTCTTGGTCGTGAATACGGCCGATCCCTTCATCCCCAGCACCCGGATGGACCAGGTATTCGCCTCGCCCGGCGCGATGCGCCAGGTCTTCAGCACCATGGGAAAATCGCCCGCTGCATCGGGAACCGTGCAGGTGATCGTCGCATTGTCCCAGGTATCGCAAGCCACCCGCCCGCCCTTGCCATCGGGCCGCGTCTCCACCCGTTTCACAAGGCTCGCCGTCACCCGCGCGGGCCGCCAGCCAAGGCGCAGGGGCACATGCAGCACATGCATCCCCAGATCGCCCATGCAGCCATAGTCACCATTCACCCCCGCCATCCGCTTCCAGTTGATCGGCTTTTCGGGGTTGATGTCGGAGGAATGCAGGAAACACGCCTCCACCTCCAGCACCGGCCCCACGGCGCCAGAGCGGACAAACTCCACCACCTTCTGCGCGCCGGGATAGAAGGGCATCTCGGACGAACAGCGCACCAGCAGGTCAGGCCGCGCCGCGATCGCCGCCGAAATCGCGCGGTTCTGCGCCAGATCCATCCCGAAGGGCTTTTCCCCCAGCAGATGCTTCCCCGCCGCAAGGATCGCCGGATATATCTCCGCATGCAGCACGTGCGGGACGGCGCAATAGACCGCCTCCACCTCCGCGTTCGCCAGCAGATCCCGGTAATCCGTCGTCACCTGCATCGGCCCCAGCGCATCGGTATACCAGCCCATCAGCGCGGGATTGGTGTCGCAGACCGCCACGATGCGAGGGCGCGCCCGCATCCCCGTCAGATGCAGCCAGCGCGCGGCGGCCGAGGCGAATTCCCGCCCCATCAGCCCGCAGCCGATGATGCCGAAGCGGATCTCGCGCATCATGCCCCCCCGATCATCGCCAAGGCCGCCTCGGGCGCGGCGCCCTCATGCACCACCGCCATCAGCGCCCGCGTCATGCCGCCCGGATCGGGATGCTGGATCACGTTGCGCCCATAGACGATGCCCTTCGCGCCCTGCCGCATCAACTCTGCCGTGCGCGACAGGATCTCGGCATCCGACACGCGCCCGCCGCCCCGCACCAGCACGGGCAGGCCCTGCGCGATCTCGATCACCCGATGATACTCCTGCACCTCGGTGCAGGGATCGGCCTTGATCACATCCGCCCCCAGTTCCGCCGCCTGCCGGACCAGCGGCAGGATCTTGTCGATATCCCCGTCCACCATATAGCCGCCTTTGGCATTGTCCTGCATGACCAGCGGTTCCACCATCAGCGGCATCCCCATGACCTCGCATTCCCGCTTCAGGGAATTCACGTTCCGCACGCAGGCGCGATAGACCTCGGGCTGGTCGGGCAGCATCAGCAGGTTCACCACCACGCAGGCCGCATCCAGCATCAAGGCCTGCTCCACCGGGCGGTCGATCACCTCGGAAAACAGGGCGCGCGGCAAGGGCGTGCCATAGACATTGGCGATATCCGTCCGCAGCACCAGCGCGGGCTTGTCCTTGCCGGGGATCGCCTGCAACAGCCGCGCCGTCCCCGGCGGCAGCTGGATCGCATCGGGCCGCGCCGCCGCAACCGTACGGATCGCCCGCCCCATATCCTCGATCCCGCCAAGAAAGCTGATCTCGTTGAACATGCCATGGTCGATGGCCACATCGAAGCACTTCCCCGAGGGCGCGAAAAGCCGGTTCATCCGGGCGGTTTTCATGGGCGATCCATCCTTGCTGCCAATACCTGAAAACGTTTCCACAAGCCTAGCCGACCCCCGCCCCCCGATCAAGCCCGGCAAGGCCGCGCCCCTTCCCTTGGCGCAGGAAACGGGCCGGGCGTGAAACTTCCCGCCAAGGCCCGCGTAGATCGGATCACAGGCGGAACAGGTCCGCCCCAACCCGGAGGATACCATGATCACGATCACCCTGCGCGGCCTTGCGCTTTCCACCCTGCTTGCCCTCCCGGCGCTGGCGCAAGACAACCCGATGGTCGGCGGCGCGCCGATGTTTGCCGACAAGAACATTGTCGAGAATGCGGTGAATTCGAAGGATCACACCACCCTCGTGGCCGCCGTGCAGGCCGCCGGTCTGGTGGAAACCCTGCAATCCCCCGGCCCCTTCACCGTCTTCGCCCCGGTGAACGATGCCTTCGCCGCCCTGCCCGCAGGCACCGTGGACACGCTTCTCATGCCGGAAAACAAGGGCATGCTGACCAAGGTGCTGACCGCGCATGTCGTGGCGGGCAAGCTGTCGGGGGCCGATATCATGGCCCGCGCCAAGGCCGCGCCGGATGGGTTCTTCCATATGCAGACGGTGTCGGGCGACGCGCTTTCCGCGCAGGTGAAGGGCCGCAACCTCTATCTGATCGACGAAAGCGGCAATGCGTCCAAGGTCACCATCGCCGATGTGAACCAGTCGAACGGCGTGATCCATGTCGTGAATGCGGTCCTCGTGCCGAAGTGACCCCGAAACCGCAACGGCCCGCCAGAGGCGGGCCGTTTGCCGTAGGGCGGGGTTCACCCCGCCGCGCCAACCGTAGGGCGGGGTTCACCCCGCCACAGCGCCGCCGCGCCGCACCGTAGGGCGGGGTTTACCCCGCCGCGCGTTTCAGGCGGATCACCACATCCACGCGCGACACCTGCATCCCATCGGGCGCATCGGGCAGCCCCTCGATCCGCAGCCTGTCGGCGGGCGCATCGCTCAGCGTGGCGCTGTCTTCCCAGTAGAAATGCGGATGATCATCCATGCGCGTGTCGAAATAGCTTTTCGATCCGTCGACCACGACCTCGTTCATCAGGCCCGCTTCGCAGAAGGCGCGCAGCGTGTTGTAGACGGTGGCCAGCGACACCTTCTCGCCCGCCTGCCCGGCCAGCGCATAAAGGCTTTCGGCGGTGACATGGCGATCCTCGCCATCCCCCACCAGCAGCGCGGCAAGGGCCAGACGCTGCCGCGTCGGGCGCAGACCGCCCCGCGCCAGCCATTCCGTTCCCCGTTCCTGTGCCGCAAGCACCATCGTGCCATCCCTGCCTGAATAGGTGGATCACTGCCCTCTATATGGCATCGCAGCCAATGAATACAAATGAAAATCGGTCGCAACCGGCCCGCCGCCCCCATCCGGGCGGCCCCGCCGCGACATCTGCCCGCCATATGCCCCTTCGGCCGACCTTGCCACATCTTCCGTCGCGATGCTAAACCGGGCCGCGACAGAGGACCGGAACACGGGGAATACCAGCGCATGGCCGCCTATCCGAACAGCTTTGACCGCGACGCCCTTCTGAAATGCGCGGCGGGCGAACTCTTCGGCCCCGGCAACGCGCAACTGCCCGCGCCCCCCATGCTGATGATGGACCGCATCACCGAGATTTCGGAAGATGGCGGCCTGCATGGCAAGGGCCATGTCGTGGCCGAATTCGACATCACCCCCGACCTGTGGTTCTTCGACTGCCACTTCCCCGGCAACCCGATCATGCCCGGCTGCCTGGGCCTCGATGGCCTCTGGCAACTCACCGGCTTCAACCTCGGCTGGCGCGGCTGGCTGGGGCGCGGCTACGCGCTGGGGGTGGGAGAGGTCAAACTCACCGGCATGGTCCGCCCCGACCGCAAGATGCTGACCTACAAGGTCGATTTCACCAAGGCCCTGCAAACCCGCCGCCTGACCATGGGCGTCGCGGATGGGATTGTCGAGGCCGATGGCGAGGTGATCTACATCGTCAAGGACATGAAGGTCGCGCTGAGCGAGGCCTGACACCCGGGCGGACGGTGCGCGCAAAGCGCACACCCTACGCCCGCCTGTAGGGTGTGCGCTTTGCGCGCACCCCCCCTTACCCCCGATCCCCCGCAAACCCCTCCATCCCCGGAAACTCCGGCAACCACCCCTCTCGCCGCACGGTCCACAACTCATAGGTCGGGACAAACACCCCCACCTCGTCCAGCGCGCCCAGATTGACCTCCACCTCTTCCACGCTGCGGCCGAAGACCGGGGATCCGCAGGTCGGGCAGAAGAACCGCCCCTTCCAGTCGCGCGGATCGCCCGTCACCGTGACCGCCGCCGCCGGATAGATCGCGCTGGCATGGAAGACCGCCCCATGATGCTTGCGGCAATCGAGGCAATGGCACAGGCCCACCCGCAGTGGCGCACCTCTGGCCACCACCCGTACTGCCCCGCAGGAACAGCCCCCCGTCACCCGTTCCATCCCGTCCTCCCGGCCCGCCTTGGGGGCATCTTCCCCCCATCCCGCGCCCCGCTCAATCCCCAATCCCCTTGCCCCTTCCCCCCCTCTCCCTTAGAGACAACCCAAGGATACAGGATCGGAGGCCGCATGCGTCGCGTCGTCATCACCGGGATCGGGATCGTCTCTCCCATCGGCAATACCGCGGCCGAGGTGGAAGCCAGCCTTCGCGCGGGCAAGTCGGGCATCGTCTTCGCCCCCGAATATGCCGAACGCGGCTTCCGCTCCCAGGTCCATGGCCAGCCCAACATCGTGCTGGAAGACCATATCGACAAGCGCGACCTGCGCTTCATGGGCGACGGTGCGGCCTACAACTTCATCGCCATGGATCAGGCGATCAAGGATTCCGGCCTCGAACCCGCCGACATCTCGAACGAACGCACGGGCATCATCGTGGGCTCGGGCGGGCCTTCGACCAAATCCTTCTTCAAGGCCCACAACATCGTCCGCGAAACGGGCAGCCCCAAACGGATCGGCCCCTTCGGCGTGACCAAGGGCATGTCCTCGACCACCTCTGCCTGCCTTGCCACCCCTTTCAAGATCAAGGGCGTGAACTACTCCATCACCTCCGCCTGCTCCACCAGCGCGCATTGCATCGGCAACGGCGCGGAACTCATCCAGTTCGGCAAGCAGGACATCGTCTTCGCCGGCGGCGGCGAGGAACTGGACTGGACGCTCTCCTGCCTCTTCGACGCGATGGGGGCCATGTCGTCGAAATACAACGACGCCCCCGCCACCGCCTCGCGCACCTATGACGCCACCCGCGACGGCTTTGTCATCGCAGGCGGCGGCGGTGTCGTGGTGCTTGAGGAACTCAACCACGCCCTCGCCCGCGGCGCCAGGATCTATGCCGAAGTCACCGGCTACGGCGCCACTTCGGATGGCCATGACATGGTCGCCCCCTCGGGCGAAGGCGGCGAACGCTCCATGCGCCTCGCCCTCTCCACCCTGCCGCAGGGCCGCCGCATCGACTACATCAACTCCCACGGGACCAGCACCCCCGTCGGCGACGTGACCGAGATGGAGGCGATCCGCCGCGTCTTCGGGCGGGGCCAGACGCCCCCCGTTGCTTCGACCAAGTCGCTCACCGGCCACTCCCTCGGCGCGACCGGCGTGCATGAGGCGATCTATTCCCTCCTCATGATGAACGGCAACTTCATCGCGGCCTCGGCCAATGTGACCACCCTCGACCCCGCACTCGACCCGTCCGAAATCGTGACGACGATGCGCGATGGCGTGACCATCGACTCGGTCCTGTCCAACAGCTTCGGCTTCGGCGGCACCAACGCCACCTTGGTGATGAGCAAATACCTCGGCTGAGACAAAGCCACCGCAAAAGGGGACAGGGACATGGCAGACCTGATGAAGGGCAAGCGCGGCCTGATCATGGGCGTGGCGAATGAACGCTCCATCGCCTGGGGCATCGCCCGCGCGATGGCGGCCGAGGGCGCAGAGCTTGCCTTCTCCTATCAAGGGGAGGCCTTCGGCAAACGCCTTGCCCCCCTCGCGGCCTCGGTCGGGTCGGATTTCATGGTGGATGTGGACGTCACCGATGACGCCTCGCTGGATGCCTGCTTCACCGCGCTCAAGGACCGCTGGGGGACGATCGACTTCCTCGTCCACGCCATCGCCTATTCCGACAAGAACGAACTCACGGGCCGCTTCATCAACACGACCCGCGGCAACTTCACCAATTCGCTCGCGATCTCCTGCTTCTCCTTCATCGACGTCTCGCGCCGCGCGGCAGAGTTGATGCCCGAGGGCGGCACGCTGATCACGCTGACCTATGGCGGATCGAACCGCGTCACGCCCAATTACAACGTGATGGGCGTCGCCAAGGCCGCGCTCGAAAGCTCTGTCCGCTATCTCGCCAATGACCTCGGGCCGCAGAAGATCCGCGTCAACGCGGTCTCGCCGGGTCCGATGAAGACGCTGGCCGGCGCGGCCATCGGCGGCGCGCGGGCGACCTATCGGCATACCGAGGCGAACGCCCCCCTGCGGTCCAACGCGACGCTAGAGGCGGTGGGCGGCACCGCCGTCTGGCTGGCCTCCGAATACGGCGCCTTCACGACGGGCGAGGTGGTCCATGTCGATGGCGGCTATCACGTCCTGGGCATGCCCCAGCAGGACAATCTCGGCGGCGGGGCCGACAAGGGGTAAGGGCGGATGGCGGGGTGAACCCCGCCCTACCCCCGCGCCGCCTTGCGGCCGATGACCACGGCCATGCAGGCAACCCTTGCCCTTGGCCCGGCTTTGGGAAATCCTCGCGCCATGGACCCGCATATCAGACATCCCCGCCTGCGCATCCGCATCGTCTTTGGCGAGGCCGAGATGATGGGGCCGGGCAAGGCCGAATTGCTGGAGCGGATCGAAAGGACCGGCTCCATCGCCGCCGCCGGGCGCGAAATGGGCATGAGCTACAAGCGCGCCTGGGAACTGATCGGCACGCTGAACGCCATGTTCCGCCTGCCCGTGGTGACCAGCACGCGCGGCGGCCCGAAAGGGGGCGGCGCGGTGCTGACGGAGACGGGGCATGACGTGCTGCGCCTTTACCGCGCCTTCGAGGCCGAGGCCGCCCAGGCCGGGGCGCGGCAACTGGATGCCCTCTGCGCGCGTCTCGCCGACGCGCCGCCCGAACCCGGATCCACCGCTGCGGAAGGCCCCGCATGACCCGCCCCCGCGCCCGCGATCTCGGCCTGCCGCTGCCCGGCACGCCCGGCCGCTGGAATGCGATCACCGATGTGCCCGGCCTGCGTGTCGGCTTCTGCACCCTGACGGACCCCGCCCGCAACATGCGCACCGGGGTCACCGCCATCCTGCCCCGCCCGGACGAAGGCGCCCCCGCCCCGGTCTGGGCGGGCCATTACGCCCTGAACGGCAATGGCGAGATGACGGGAACGCACTGGATCGACGATGCGGGCTATTTCACCGGGCCGGTCTGCATCACCAATACCCATGGCGTGGGCGCCGTGCATCACGGCGCGACCCGCTGGATGATCGACAGCTATCGCGACCATTTCCAGAAGGGCCATGCCTGGGCCATGCCCGTGGTGGCCGAAACCTATGACGGCATCCTGAACGACATCAACGCCCTGCATGTCACCCCCGACCATGCCATCGCCGCGCTGCGCGATGCCCGCACGGGCCCCGTCGCCGAAGGCGCGACCGGCGGCGGCAACGGCATGATCTGCTATGAGTTCAAGGGCGGCACCGGCACCGCCTCGCGCCGGGTGGCGCTTGCCGGGCAGGACTATGTGATGGGCGCGCTGGTGCAGGCCAATCACGGCCTGCGGCCCTGGTTGACGATCCTTGGCCGCCCGGTGGGCAGGCTGATGCCCGAAGGCCGCCTGATGGATCGCGAAACCGGCTCGATCATCGTGATCCTGGCCACCGATGCCCCGCTTTCCGGCCTGTCCCTGCGCCAGATCGCCAAGCGGGCGGCCATCGGCATCGGCCGCCACGGCACGCCGGGGGGCAACAGTTCGGGCGACATCTTCCTTGCCTTCTCGGTCGCCGATCCGGGGCCGATGCCGCAGCAGTCCCCGCCCCTTGTGACGCGGGAATTCCTGAATGGCGAATATCTCGACCCGCTTTATCTGGCGGCGGTGGAAGCGGTGGAAGAGGCGGTGATCAACGCCCTTGTGGCGGGCGAGGATACCCCCACGGTCAAACCGCCGGGCCGGATCGTGCCCGGGCTGGATACCGAACGCCTGCGCGCGATCTTCGCCACCTGACGCCGCCCGCCCCAAGCCCGGCGGCAATCAGCCGAAGAAGGCGGTCTTGGCCTGGAAGAAACGCCGCTCCAGCCAGGAATAGATCTGCATCCCCGCCACCCCGCCCAGGATCGACAGCGCCAGCGCCAGCCAGGGGCGGTTCTCTCCGGTCAGCTTGGCGATCATCTCGATGATCACCTCATGGCCCAGATAGATGAACATCGACGCCCCCGCGACATTGGCGATCAGGAACTTCGCCCAGGCCGGCACCCGGACAGACCGCACGAACAGCACCAGCACACAGCCCGCGCCCACGTAATAGGCGGCCGAGGTCAGGTTCCATTCGATCACCACCGCGATCAGCGCCACCGTCAGCGCCAGCAACCGGCTGGGCAGATCATGGGCCGAGGCCATGACCATCCCGATCACGAAGGCCCAGGCATAGTGCCATGGCGTGCGGTGAAAGTTGTAATCGGTGTTCCAGAAATGCTCGATCGTCCGGTCCAGCGCGACGACCGATACCAGCAGCACCAGCGCGCTGACCATGGGCCTGTCCCGGAACGACGCCCGCACCCGCGGGAACGAGAACAGAAGCGCCATCATCACCAGAAGCTGGATGTAGAATTCGGCAAAGTAGAACAGGAAGCCATGCAGGTTCTGCGGATCGAGAAAGTTCGAAACCAGCAAAAGCTGCGTGATCTCGAAATCCTGCGTCGCAATCTCCAGCAGCGCGATCAGCAGCACCGTGGGAATGGCCATCGAGCGGATGGTTCCCATCAGGGTGCGCACGCTGCCCGTGCGGATGATCTCGGGCAACTGGAAACGCACGACGGAATAACCCGCCAGCATGATCAGGAAATAGGCCGCGCCCCAGTTCGAACTGTAGACAAAGGCATTGGCATGCAGCGCCACGATGCAAATGATGAAGAAGGACCGCGTCAGCGTCACCGATTCCAGCGGCAGCCAGCCCGATTTCCCCGCCCTCGACACATGCGCCTGCAATTCGGCGGCGGTCAGCGCCTCCCATGCCTCGGGCAGGGCGCCGAAGCGTTTTTCAAAGGCCAGCTGGAACTTGATGTAATGCAGCGAATCCCCGCCCAGCGATTCGAAAGTGTCTTCCGGCCCGATCTGCTGGCCCGGGAATTCATGGTGGAACAGCGACATCACATCCGTGATCGCCCCGGCCTTCGTGCCCGGCGCCAAGGCCGGCACCTCGGCCGCAAAGCGTTCGGCCAGCTGGCGGCGCTGCGCCTTGCCGGTTTCGGTGCGCGGGATGCTGTCCACCGCCATCAGGCGCAGCGCGCTTCCCGCCGCCACCCCCATGTCGCGCAGCGCGGCATCGGCCAGCCCCTTCACCAGCCCGATCTCGGCCGTGCCCCGCTCCACCGCGACCAGCACGCCATCGCCCCGTTCGGCATCCGGCACCCTTGCCACGCAGATCCGCGCATCCGGCGACAGGCGGCTGCGCAGCACGGATTCAAGCTGATCGGGAACGATCTTCACGCCGCCGCAATTGATCAGGTCATCGGCACGGCCATCGAAATGCAGATAGCCGTCTTCCATATGGCCAAGGTCATTGGTCTGCAGCCAGCCCTCGGCATCCAGCAGGTCATGCAGGCCCTCGGCATCGACACGCTGGCGCGCGACATGCGGGCCACGGATGCGGATGCGCCCGTCCGGCCCGATGGCCACCTCGGTCTGCCCCACCGCATGCCCGACCGAGGAAAGCCGCCCGCCCTCTGCCTCGGAAAAGGTCAGGAAAGTGCTGCGCGAGGCTTCGGTCAGCCCGTAATGCTGCACGATCCGCGCATTGGGAAACAGCGCCTGGATCGCCTCCTTCTCGGCCAGCGTCATGTGCTGCGATCCGATCTCCATCCAGCGCAGGGCCGCACCCGCCGCCCCGATCACCTCGGGCGCGGCCAGCAGCACGCGCAGCAGCGTGGGCACCGCCGACAGCGCGTTCACCTGCCCCGCCGCCAGCATCTTGCCCAGTTCCGCCGGATCAAAGCCGCGCGGCGGCATATAGGCCTGCCCGCCCAGCGCGCTGATCGCCCGGTAGCGGGCCAGACCAAAGCTGTAGGTCGCAGGCACCCCCACATATTCGCGGATCTCGTCGGTCATCCGCATTTCGTCGATGATCCGCCGCGTGGCATCGGCCAGGTTGTCATGCGTCAGCACGATCCCCTTGGGCTGCCCCTCCGTCCCCGACGTATAGCTGATCTGCGCGATCCCCCCGCCGTCGCGGATGGGATGGCGGGTCGTGAACCAGCCGGTCCTGTCGCCCGGCTCGACCACCCGGTCGATGGCCACCCCCGCAAGCCGCCCGGCCTGCGCCGCATCGGCCAGCAGCACAAGCGGCTGCCCCTCGGCATAGAGCGCGAAGACCGCCTCGACGAAATCGAGAGAGTTCCTGCGAACAACCCCCGTAGCCCTGACTGCAATCCTGTCCATGTCCGTATCCGAGACCCGCATTCCTGACGATTGCCCCAAGAGGAAGTATCAACCTTGGTTAATGGCAATCTACAAGGCCCAGATCGTGGCGGGCATATGACCAAATGGTTGCGTTTCATGGACATATGTTCGCCGATGGCCGGATTGTCCGCGATTTCATGCCACCCCGCCCCGGTTCTGCGCCTGCAGCCCTCGGTATCCGGCCCGGCAGGCCCGATCACGCGCTCTTGTCTCCTTGCGCGGGCGGCGTGACTGGACGCCCTGCCCCGGCCATGGCATCACCCGCCCCATGTCCCGCCCCATGTCCCTGCTGCGCGCCCTTGCCATGACGCTCCTGCTGATCGCCCTGCTGCCCTGGGGCGCGCATCTGCGCCCGGCACCCGCGCTGCAGGCCACGGCTGTCGCGACGGCCGAGACCGCCTCCCCCCACCAACCGGGCGACCTGGCCCTGAAATGCCGCAAGGGCCTGGCCGGATCGTCCTGCACCGCCGAAAAGGCCCTGGCGGGCCAAAGCCCGGCACCGCCCGCCGCTTCCCGGGGCGACCATCGCCCCCTTGCCGCTGCCCGCGCCCTGCCCAAGGGCCTCACGCCCCGCCCCGGCCTGCCCCCGCCCCGGCTGTCCTGACACGATCGCCGCGCGCGCCGCAGCACCTGCCGCGCGCCCCTTCCGTCAGACCCGAGGATCAAGCCATGTTCACCCGACGCGCCTTTCTGGCGACCGGGGTCGCCTCGACCCTGTCCGCCTGCCTGCAACCCCCCGAACCGCCCGAAGCGGCCGCCCCGCCCCCGCCACCGCCCCCCCTGCCCGCTTTCTACGGCGCGGTGACGGACGAGCCCTTCCCCATTCCCGCCGTGCCGCCCGGCGTGGTGGCGCCCGAACTCTGGCGGCAAGGCGTCGCCAATCCCTTTCCCGACGAACGCCCCGGCACGATCATCGTCGATCCCGATGCGGGCTTCCTGCACCTCGTCACCTCGCGCGACAGCGCCATGCGCTATGGCGCAGGCACCGGCGCGGCCGCCTTCGCCTGGTCGGGCACGGCGCGGCTGCAATTCGCCCGCGCCTGGCCGCGCTGGAAAGTGCCGGATGAAATGATCGCCCGCCGCCCCGAACTCGCCCCCTATTCGGTGGCCAATGGCGGCATGGATCCGGGGCCGGGCAACCCGCTCGGCGCGCGCGCGCTCTATCTCTTCCAGAATGGCGAGGACACGCTCTACCGCATCCATGGCGCCTGCGAGCCCGAATATCTCGGCAAGGCCGTCTCCTCGGGCTGCATCCGCCTGCTCGATCAGGACGCGATCGACCTGCACCGCCGCGCGCCCCACGGGGCCACCGTGCGCGTGCTGCCCTCGCTTCTGCCCAAGGGGCTGGCCGCGCTCTACTGACGGGCCTTCATGCGAAAGGGCGGCCCCCGGGCCGCCCCTCCCATTCCTGACAAAGCCGCAGCCGGGGGCCACGGCGACGGATCATTCCCTGGTCTTGCGCGCGGCCTTCGCGGGCGCGTCGGCCAGCCGCGCCTCCAGCGCCGCGATGCGCGCCTCCAGCGCGGCATTCTCCTCGCGCGCCTTCACGGCCATGGCGCGGGCGGCATCGAATTCCTCGCGCGTGACGAAATCCCGGTCCGCCATCCAGCGGTCCACCAGGCCCTTCATCGCGGTCTCCGCCTCGGTCTTCGCGCCCTGTGCCACGCCCATGGCATTGGTCATCAGTTGCGACATGTCGTCAAAGAACTTGCTGCGCGTCTGCATGGCCGCACTCCTTTTGCCTTTCCCCTCTATATGGCCCCGATCCCCCCCGACACAACCCATCCCCCCTGCTTCATCTTGGCCCAAATACCCCCTCCCCCCGCCCGCCACCCCGCACCAGGCCGGGCCATGGCCCCTCTCCCTCCCCCCGCCCGGGGGGAGGGCCGGGGAGGGGGGCCACGACCGTCATCCCGGCGCAAGGCTCGACGTCCCGCACCCCAACCCGTCCCCCCGCTGGCTTCATCCCGGCCCAGATACCCCCCTCCCCCCACCTGCCACCCCGCACCAGGCCGGGCCATGACCCCTCTCCCTCCCCCGCCCGGGGGGAGGGCCGGGGAGGGGGGTCCAGGACCGTCATCCCGGCGCGATGGTTGACTTCCCGCGCCCCAGCCCGGAAAACCACCCCGTCCGCGAGCAAGAGGCATCATGTCCCCCATCCCCTTCCCCGACATCTCGCCCGAGATCTTCCGCATCGACCTCGGCGGCATCTCCTTTGCCCTGCGCTGGTATGCGCTGGCCTATATCGTGGGGCTGATCGCGGGCTGGAAACTGATCGCCCGCATGGTCAGCACCCCCCGGCTCTGGCCCGGCAAGCCGCCCATGACCCCCGCCCAGGTCGAAAGCCTGCTGACCTGGGTCATCCTGGGCGTGGTCCTCGGCGGGCGGCTGGGCTTCGTGCTGTTCTACCAGCCCGGCTACTACCTGCAGAATCCCGGCCATATCCTGCGCGTCTGGGAAGGCGGCATGTCCTTCCATGGCGGCTTTCTCGGCGTGGTCGTCGCGGGCGTGATCTTCGCCCGGCGCGAAGCCATCCCCATGCTGTCGCTGGCCGATCTGATGGCCATCGTCGCCCCCATCGGCATCTTCCTCGGCCGCATCGCCAATTTCATCAATGCCGAGCTTTGGGGCCGCCCCACCAGCCTGCCCTGGGGCGTGGCCTTTCCCGGCACCGCCGCCCAGACCTGCGAAGGCATCACGGGCATCTGCGCCCGCCACCCCTCGCAACTCTACGAGGCGCTGCTCGAAGGGCTGATCCTGTTCGCAGCCCTCCTCTACGTCACCTGGCGCAAGGGCTGGCTCGCAACACCGGGCCGGATCGCGGGCCTGTTCTTCGCCGGCTATGGCGCCGGGCGCTTCCTTGTCGAATTCGTCCGCCAGCCCGACGCGCAATTCGTGACGGAGGGCAACCCCCTCGGGCTTGCGCTGCATCTGGGCGGCTACGGGCTGACCATGGGGCAGATCCTGTCGCTGCCGATGATCGCGGCGGGGCTCTGGTTCATCGCCCGCGCACGGCGCAGCGCATGACGGCACTTGCCGCCCTGATCAAGGCGCGCATCACCGCCACGGGGCCGATGAGCCTGGCCGATTACATGGCCGATTGCCTGCTGCATCCCGATCACGGCTATTACGCCACGCGCGATCCCTTCGGCGCGGCGGGCGATTTCACCACCGCGCCGGAAATCAGCCAGATGTTCGGCGAAGTCTTGGGCCTCTGCCTTGCGCAAGCCTGGCTGGATCAGGGCCGCCCCGCCCCCTTCACCCTGGCCGAGCTTGGCCCCGGGCGCGGCACGCTGATGGCCGATATCCTGCGCGCCACCCGCGCCGTCCCCGGCTTTCACGCCGCCGCCCGCGTGACCCTGGTCGAGGCATCGGTCACCCTGCGCGGGATCCAGCGCCAAACGCTGGGCGATCACCCCGCCCATTGGGCAGACCGCACCGAAGACCTGCCCGAGGCGCCCCTCTTCCTCATCGCCAACGAATTCTTCGATGCCCTGCCCATCCGCCAGTTCACCCGCCAGGGCGCGGGCTGGGCCGAAACCGTGGTGGGCCTGGCCGAGGGCCGCCTCGCCCTTGGCCGCACCGCCCCCGCCCCCCTTGCCGCGCTGCAGCACCGCCTGGCCGACACGCCCGAGGGCGGCATCGTCGAGATCTGCCCCGCCGCCCCCCCCATCATGGCCCGCATCGGCGGCCTGATCGCCCGCCATGGCGGCGCAGGCCTGATCGTCGACTATGGCGACTGGCGCGCGCGCGGCGACACCTTCCAGGCCCTGAGGAACCACCGCTTCGCCGATCCGCTGGCCGAACCCGGCCGCGCCGACCTGACCGCCCATGTCGATTTCGAGGCCCTGGCCCAGGCCGCCGCCCCCGCCCGCGCCAGCCGCATGCTGGAACAGGGCCTGCTCCTGAACCGCCTCGGCATCGCCGCCCGCGCCGCACGGCTGGCGCAATCCCTCTCCGGCCCCGCGCTGCAATCCCATCTCGCCGCGCATCACCGCTTGACCGATGCCCGGGAAATGGGTTCGCTGTTCAAGGCGCTGGCCATCCATCCCCCCACCCTTCCGCCCCCGCCCGGATTCGACGCCCAAGATGCTTGAAAAGATCATCTCCGATGCCCTGCCCGTTCCGCACGGCTTCTTCACCCGCAAGGGCGGGGCCTCTTCGGGCATCTTCGCCGGGCTGAACTGCGGCCCCGGCTCTTCGGATCTGGCCGAGGTGGTGGCGATCAACCGCGCCCGCGTGGCCGAGGCGATGGGCGTCGCGCCTGATCACCTCATCACCGTCCATCAGGTCCATTCCGCCGATGTGGTTCCCGTCACCGCCCCCCTGCCCGCCCCGGCCCCGCGCGCCGATGCGATGGTGACGGCCAGCCCCGGCCTTGCCCTTGCCGTGCTGACCGCCGATTGCCAGCCGGTGCTGTTCTGCGATCCAATTGCCCGCGTCATCGGCGCCGCCCATGCGGGCTGGCGCGGCACCCATGACGGCGTGCTTGAAGCCACGGTCGCAGCGATGGAGGGCCTCGGCGCGCGGCGCGCCGATATTTCCGCCGTGATCGGCCCCTGCATCAGCCAATCCGCCTATGAGGTCGGCCCCGAATTCTTCGAAACCTTCACCGATGACGATCGCGATGCCTCGCGCTTCTTCATCGCGGGGACGGGCGACCGCTATCTCTTCGATCTGCCCGCCTTCGGCCTGTCGCGCCTGCGCGCCGCAGGCGTCGGCCATGCCGAATGGACGCGCCACTGCACCTATCGCGATTCGGAGCGATTCTTCTCCTACCGCCGCACCACCCATGCCGGCGAGGCCGATTACGGCCGGCTCATCTCCACCATCCGGCTCTGATTGCGGCAACAATCCGGCACCTGCCGGCCACGGTATTGTCTCAATTTCGGAAACAATCGGCGCCAATGTCGCGAACTGTTTCCAGATTGATGTAAAATCAACCGCTTACAGCCACCCTCATCTTTGCAGCTCTCGCCACAATCCGCCCCCATCCGCCCGCGCCAGACGGCGATTTTCCCCTTTCACGGCCAAAACCCTGCCGCAAATCGCCGTCAGATTTGTCTTCAATAGGGCAACAGCCCGCCAGGATCGGAACACGGAGACGGATGATGAAAAAGGAACGCCGCTGGTTGAAATCGGTTCTCGCCGCCAGCCTCGAGGCCCAGCCCGCCCTGCCCTGGCAGCGCGGCAACCGTCGCCGCCCGGCCGGCGTGAAACCCGCCGCCACCGCCCCGCTGAAACCCCGCGCCATCGCCGCCCGCTGATCCGGCGGCCGCCGCAATGCAAAAGGCCGGGCGCCCAGCGCCCGGCCTTTGCCATTCCCGCGCCCCTCAGGCGCTGCGCGCCAGCCGCGCCTCCAGCACGTCAAAGGGCACGCCCGGCTGATCCTTGGCGCAGCGGATCACAAGGCTGGTCTTCACCGTCGCCACATTCTCCGTCTTCAGCAATTCGCCGGTCAGAAAGCTCTGGAAGGTCGAAAGATCGGGGGCCACGCATTTCAGGATGAAGTCGATCTCGCCGTTCAGCATGTGGCATTCGCGCACAAGCGGCCAGGCGCGGCAACGGTCCTCGAAGGCGGCCAGATCCGCCTCGGCCTGGCTCTGCAGGCGCACCATGGCAAAGACCTGCACCTCGAATCCCAATTCGCGCGCGTCGATATCGGCGTGATAGCCCTTGATATAGCCCGCCTCTTCCAACGTCCGCACCCGGCGCAGGCAGGGCGGGGCGGAAATGCCCACCCGCTTGGCCAGTTCCACATTCGTCATGCGCCCGTCTGCCTGCAATTCGGCAAGGATATGTCGGTCGATCGGGTCTAGCTTGGATCCGGCCATGCGCCCTGTTTCCCCTGTTCCGGTCTATCACAGCATACCGGATTGACGGTGTAGATAGGCCGCACCCGCCCTGCGCGCAATATTGTTTCAACATTGCGCAAGAAAAAACCGCCTCCGTTTCGATCAGATGGTCAAGACACGCGCAATCCCGCCCTGCATCCCGCGCCCTTCCCCCCGCCGCGCGCTTTGCCTATATCTCGGGGCCAGACGCGAACGGGGGCAAGCATGGGCGAGACACGGCATACCAGGGTTCTGATCATCGGCTCCGGCCCGGCGGGCTATACGGCCGCCGTCTATGCCTCGCGCGCGATGCTGGAACCGATCCTCGTGCAGGGCCTGCAACCCGGCGGCCAGCTTACGATCACGACCGAGGTGGAAAACTGGCCCGGCGACAGCCATGTCCAGGGCCCCGATCTGATGGTCCGCATGCAGGACCACGCCGCCGCCATGGGGGCCGAGATCATCGGCGATTACATCACCAGCCTCGACCTGCACTCCCGCCCCTTCACCGCGAAAGGCGACAGCGGCACCACCTATACCGCCGATGCCGTGATCCTTGCGACGGGCGCGCAGGCAAAATGGCTGGGCCTGCCCTCCGAGGAACGTTTCAAGGGCTTTGGCGTTTCCGCCTGCGCCACCTGCGACGGCTTCTTCTATCGCGGGAAAGAGGTTGTCGTGATCGGCGGCGGCAATACGGCCGTGGAAGAGGCGCTGTTCCTGACGAATTTCGCCACCAAGGTCACGGTCATCCACCGCCGCGACAGTTTCCGCGCCGAAAGGATCATGCAGGACCGCCTCTTCAAGAACCCCAAGGTCGAGGTTCTGTGGAACCACACGGTCGAGGAAGTGCTGGGCGATGACACCCCCCTTGGCGTCACCGCCGTGCGCGCGAAGAACGTCCAGACCGGCGAGACGAAGGATATCCCCTGCGCGGGCTTCTTCGTGGCCATCGGCCATGCGCCCGCCTCCGAACTGGTCAAGGATCAGCTTGAATTGCACAATGGCGGCTATGTGAAGGTCGAACCCGGCACCACCCGCACCTCGATCCCCGGTGTCTTTGCCGCGGGCGACCTGACCGACCATGTCTATCGTCAGGCCGTCACCTCTGCCGGCATGGGCTGCATGGCCGCGCTGGACGCGGAACGCTGGCTGGCCGGTCACTGACCGCCAGCCACAAATTTCTTCGAAGAAGTTTGCAAAAGTTTTCGAAAACTTTTGCCCGAACGGCGATGCCGTTCGGGGAACTGCCCCGGAACCGGACCCGGCTTCACGGCAAAGGCCGCTCTGGGGAACAGTGTTCCTTCCCGGCCCGAAACCGCGGCATTTCTGCCCTATTCGGTGCCGTTAACCCTTGTTTGCTGGAAATTCCTTCGCCAAGGGCGTAAATCGCGCCGCGACAGGCGGGCCTTCCTGGCTTTCGCCCAAGAACACCCACCAGAGGCCCGTTTCAGATGACGCTGTCCAATACCGCCCCGATCCCCGAACTCTACGTTTCCCCCGAATCCGCCCAGAAGCTGAAACATGAGGCGGGCAACCTGCCCTCCTGGGATCTGACCCCGCGTCAGGTCTGCGATCTGGAACTCTTGATGAATGGCGGATTCCACCCTCTCAAGGGCTTCCAGTCCGAGGCCGACTACAACGGCACCGTGGAAAACATGCGCACCGCCGACGGCACGCTCTGGCCGATCCCGGTGACGCTGGACGTGAGCCAGGCCTTCGCCGACAAGATCGAACCCGGTCAGGACATCGCGCTGCGTGATCAGGAGGGCGTCATCCTCGCCATCCTGTCGATCACCGACAAATGGACGCCCAACAAGGCGAACGAGGCGGAAAAGGTCTTCGGCGCCGATGACCTTGCCCACCCTGCCGTGAACTACCTGCACAATGTCGCGGGCCCCGTCTACCTTGGCGGCCCGATCACCGGCATCCAGCAGCCCGTGCATTACGATTTCCGCGCCCGCCGCGACACGCCCAACGAACTCCGCGCCTTCTTCCGCAAGATGGGCTGGCGCCGCATCGTGGCCTTCCAGACCCGCAATCCCCTCCACCGCGCGCATCAGGAACTGACCTTCCGCGCCGCGAAAGAGGCCGAAGCGAACCTTCTGATCCACCCCGTCGTCGGCATGACGAAACCGGGCGACGTGGACCATTTCACCCGCGTCCGCTGCTACGAGGCGGTGCTGGACCAATACCCCGCCTCCACCACCCACCTCTCGCTTCTGAACCTTGCCATGCGCATGGGCGGCCCGCGCGAGGCGCTGTGGCATGCCATCATCCGCAAGAACCACGGCCTGACCCATTTCATCGTGGGCCGCGATCATGCCGGTCCGGGCAAGAACAGCCAGGGCAAGGATTTCTATGATCCCTATGCCGCGCAGGAACTCGTGGCCAAGCATCAGGCCGAAATCGGCATCGAGATGGTCGATTTCAAACAGATGGTCTATGTGCAGGAAAAGGCCCAGTATTTCCCCGTGGACGAAGTGCCGGAAGGGTCCACCGTCCTTGACATCTCGGGCACCGAACTGCGCCGCCGCCTGCGCGAAGGGCTGGAGATCCCCGACTGGTTCTCCTTCCCGCAGGTGGTGCAGGAACTGCGCCGCACCTCGCCCCCGCGCGCGCAGCAGGGCTTTACCGTCTTCTTCACCGGCCTCTCCGGTTCGGGCAAATCCACCATCGCCAATGCGCTTATGGTGAAACTGATGGAAATGGGCGGCCGCCCCGTCACGCTGCTGGACGGCGACGTGGTGCGCAAGCACCTGTCCTCGGAACTCGGCTTCTCCAAGGAACACCGCGACATCAACATCCGCCGCATCGGCTATGTGGCGTCCGAGATCACCAAGAACGGCGGCATCGCCATCTGCGCCCCGATAGCGCCCTATACCGCCACGCGGCGGGCGGTGCGCGAGATGATCGAAGCCTTCGGCGCCTTCATCGAGGTCCATGTCGCGACCAGCATCGAGGAATGCGAAAAGCGGGATCGCAAGGGGCTCTACAAGCTGGCCCGCGAAGGCAAGATCAAGGAATTCACCGGGATCTCCGACCCCTACGAGGCGCCGACCAATGCCGAACTGGTGGTCGCGACCGAAGGCACGGATGTCGATTACTGCGCCCAGCAAGTGATCCTGAAGCTGGAAAGCATGGGCCTGATCAAGGCGTAAGATCGGGCGCAAGGCGCGGTCAACCCCGCCCTGCACAGCCGCACCCCCCCACAAAGGCCCCGCGCAAGCCGGGGCCTTTTCCGTAGGGCGGGGTTCACCCCGCCTTGTAGGGGTTCACCCCGCCTTGTAGGGGTTCACCCCGCCCGACAACGCCCCTCAGGGATCGCAGAATCATTTGGCCGCTCGCCGTTCCGGCCCTATCCTTCCCGCGCGGGGCAGGCCCGGCCAAGCGGGGAGAGCGGAATGAACCTCGGCGCCTTTTCCATCAGTCTTGCCGTCCGCGACCTTGCCGCATCGCGCGCTTTCTATGCCGCGCTCGGCTTTCATCCCGTCGCGGGGGCAGACGCCGAAAACTGGCTCATCCTGCGCAATGGCCAGCATGTCATCGGCCTGTTTCAGGGCATGTTCGAAGGCAACATCCTTACCTTCAACCCGGGCTGGGATCAGGAAAGCCGCGAAACCGATCCCTTCACCGACATCCGCGATCTTCAGGCCGCGCTCCGGGCGCAGGGCCTGCAGATGGAGGCAGAGGTGCCCCCCGACAGCACGGGTCCGGCCAACCTCCTGCTGCGCGATCCCGATGGCAATGCGATCCTGATCGACCAGCACCGCTGATCCGGCGCGCACTAGCGTTCGGTCGCGCCCTTGCCCGCCAGGATCTTCTCCCGGAACCCCGCGATCCGCCGCCGCCGCGTCTCGGCCCCCTTCGCCCCGTTCAGGTTGATGACATAGCTTTTCTGCCGCCCCGGCGTCAGGGCATGGAATGCCTCGGCCAGGCCCGGATCCGCATCCAGCGCCGCCACCAGTTCCTCCGGCAGCACCACCTCCGCCGCCGCCTTCGGCGCGCGCCGCCCCGCCTCGGCATGGCCCTTCGCCTCGGCCAGATAGGCCCGGATGACGGGGGCCAGCGCCGCCACCCGCGCGGCATCGGTAAAGCGGATCGTGTCGGGATGCTGCGTGTTCGCCCCCTGCCGCTCCATCACCCCGTCCGGATCGGCCATCAGGGCGGCGTCGAAGAAGTTCAGCCGGAAATCCCCCCGCAAGGCCCCGATCAGCGCGACATTGCGCCCGGCATGCATGTAACAGGGATGCCCCCATTTCACCGTCTCGACCAGCCCCGCCTCACGGCACAGCGCCCGCAGGGCCAGAAGACCATCGCCCCAGACCCGCGCCGAACAGTCGGCCGTGTCGAACCGCGCGCAGCGCCCGCAGCCCTTGGTGAAGAAATCCTCGATCTCGGTGATCATGGGCCACCCGTAGGGCGGGGGTCTCCCCGCCGCCGCCGTCAATGCACGTTCACCGGCGCCATGTCGTTCTGCCGCGCCAGCGCAAAGGCCAAGGCCCGGTCGCGCACCAGCGCCAGCCGGTCGCCATCCGCGTCATGCAGCGCATAGATCGTCGTCAAGCCGCCGGCATGGGCCTGCACCTCGGCGGGCAGGTCTTCCACCTTCACGGGCCGCACATAGACGATCCGCGTCGCCCCTTCGGGAATCCCGTCGAATTTCACATCCATGACATCACCTCACTTCCGGCCATTGCGCGACGTGATCGCGATCGTCTGCACCACCGTCTCGGGCACCGCGCGCTTCAGGTCGATATGCAAAAGCCCATGCTCCATGCTGGCCCCCGCAACCTCTACCCCATCGGCCAGCACGAAACTGCGCTGGAAGGCGCGGCTTGCGATGCCCCGGTGCAGAAAGACGCGGTCCACCGGCTCTTCGCCCTGACGGCCCCGGATCACCAACTGCCGATCCTCGACCGTGATCGCCAGATCCTCCTCGCGGAAGCCGGCCACGGCCAGGCTGATGCGATAGGCGTTTTCCGAGGTCGCCTCGATATTGAAGGGGGGGTAGCCATCTGCGGATTTCGCGGTCCGCTCCACCAGCCGTTCCAGCTGTTCGAATCCCAGCAGAAAGGGATGCGTGCCAAAGGTCAGTTTCGTCATCGGTCATGCCCTTCATCAAAGCGACATAGCTGAAGGGCCCCGTTCCGGCAGCCCCACCCCCGAAATATGGGGCGCGCCCCGGCGGATCGCAAGGCCCGCACCCATACGGATTTCCGCGCCTTTCCAACAGATTCCTTCCCGCAGCGGGCGCGAATCACTATATTGTCGGTCTTGAACAAGAAGCCACTCACGCCCAAGGCAAGGCCATGAACGCGCCCAGCGAAATGAACTTCGAAGACATGCTCCGCGTCCGGCTGGAAGTGCTGCGTCGCGAACATCGCGATCTGGACGAAGCCATTCACGCGCTGGAAACCGCCGGTCGCCCCGATCAGCTGACCCTGCGCCGCCTGAAGAAGCAGAAGCTCGCGCTGAAAGACCAGATCGTAAAGCTGGAAGACCAGCTCATCCCCGACATCATCGCCTGAGCATCGGGCGGGGCCTATCCCGCCCGCATCCCCCGCTTGCCCCCACGCCGCAATCCACTATACCCGCCGCAACCGCATTTCACGGGGGGCGCGCATGGCCATCGACGTTGGAATCATCATGGGGTCCCAGTCCGACTGGGCCACGATGAAAGAGGCCGCGACCATCCTCGACGACCTCGGCATCCGCTACGAGACGAAGATCGTCTCCGCCCACCGCACGCCTGACCGTCTCTGGACCTATGGCAAGACCGCCGCCGAACGCGGCCTGAAAGTCATCATCGCAGGCGCGGGCGGCGCGGCGCATCTGCCCGGCATGATGGCCTCCAAGACCCGCATCCCCGTCATCGGCGTCCCGGTCCAGACCAGGGCGCTGTCGGGTGTCGACTCGCTCTACTCCATCGTCCAGATGCCCAAGGGCTTCCCCGTCGCCACCATGGCCATCGGCGCGGCGGGCGCGGCCAATGCGGGCCTCATGGCCGCAGGCATCCTCGCCATTACCGACGCCGCCCTCGCCGCCCGCCTCGACGCATGGCGCGACGCGCTCTCGGCCTCCATCCCCGAGGAGCCCTCGGATGACTGACGCCCTTCCCACCGGGTCCACCATCGGCATCCTCGGCGGCGGCCAGCTTGGCCGCATGCTCTCGGTCGCGGCCTCTCGCCTCGGCTTCCGCACGCATATCTTCGAACCCTCGGCCAACCCGCCCGCCGCCCATGTGGCCGACCGCGTCACAACCGCGCCCTATGACGACCTCGCCGCGCTGGCCGCCTTCGCGGCCTCGGTCGACGTCGTCACCTATGAATTCGAGAACATCCCCACCGCCGCGCTGGACGTGCTGGAGAAAACGCACCCCATCCGCCCCAACCGCCGCGCGCTGGCCGTGTCGCAGGACCGCATCGCCGAGAAGGATTTCCTCACCTCCCTCGGCCTCACCACCGCGCCCTATGCAGGCGTCACCACGCTCGACGACCTCCACCACGCCATCACCAAGATCGGCACCCCCGCCATCCTGAAGACCACCCGCCTCGGCTATGACGGCAAGGGTCAGGCCCGCCTCAAATCCCCCGCCGACGCCGAAGCGGCCCTCGCCCAGATGAACGGCGCCCCCGCCGTCCTCGAAGGCTTCATCGACTTCAGCCACGAGGTTTCCGTCATCGCCGCCCGTGGCACCGACGGCTCCGTCGCCTGCTATGATCCCGGCGAAAACGTCCACAAGGACGGCATCCTGTCCACCACCACCATCCCCGCCCGACTGTCCCCCTCGCAGCGCACCGACGCCATCCTGCTGGCCGCCCGCATCCTGAACGCGCTGGATTACGTGGGCGTCATGGGGGTAGAGCTTTTCGTCACCCGCGCGGGCCTGATCGTCAACGAGATCGCCCCCCGCGTCCACAATTCCGGCCACTGGACGCAGAATGGCTGCGCGGTAGACCAGTTCGAACAGCACATCCGCGCCGTGGCAGGCTGGCCCCTGGGCGACGGCGCGCGCCATTCCGATGTGGTGATGGAAAACCTGATCGGCGACGACATCCTCCGCGTCCCCCAGATCGCACGCGAGAAAAACGCCGCCCTCCACCTCTACGGCAAGGCCGAGGCGCGTCCGGGCCGCAAGATGGGCCATGTGAACCGGATCGTCGGTTAGGCGAACCCCGCCCCGGACCTGATCCGGGGCCTCCGCCCACCCACAAGGTCATGGGCTCAGGCCCGGGTCAGGGTCAGGGTCACTCCAATCCGCATGTTCCCAATGGGTCCCGCACACCCAACGGCAGCGCGGTCGCGGCCATGGCCTCCCTGGGCGCGATCAATCCCGCTTCGGCCATCTCGCCCAGCAGCCAGTTCCGCCGCTCCAGGGCCCTTATCCCTGCCCGTTCGGGATGAAACACCGCCGGCCCCTTGGGCAGGATCGCCAGATAGGCCACCTCCTCCACCGCCAGCGCCCTGACCTCCTTGCCGAAATAGGCCTCCGCCGCCCCTGCCACGCCAAAGCAGCGCTGCCCCAGATAGACGCGATTCACGAACCAATCCGCGATCTCTTCCCGCGTCAGGGCCTGCCCAATGGCCAGTTCCACCGGCAAGGATGGCCCCATCCCTGGCTCCGGATACCAGGCGGTGATGGTGCGCGTCACGGTTGAACGGGGATACGGGCCTTCCCAGAACCCCTTGTCCTCCGCCAGAACGAAGGCCTGCACCACCAGGGGCGGCGCCGCCTCCCACCCGGCCCGATCCGCCTCATAGGCCGCCCGCACCGCCTCCGGCGTCAGGAAGGCGAACTCCTCTGCCACGGCCACCTTCCCGCACAGCAGCAACCCGACAGCAACACCCCAACCCCTCACCGCAACACCCCCAACAGAACCGGCACGATCAGCGCCGTCATCACCGCATTCAACCCGATGGCAATGCCCGCAAAGGTTCCCGCCACCGGGTCCACCTGAAAGGCCCGCGCCGTCCCGATCCCGTGCGAGGCCAACCCCACCGCAAACCCCCGCGCCCGGTAATCCCGTATCCCCAGCCCGTTCATCAACGGCGTCACCACCAGCGCCCCGATCATCCCCGTCAGGATCACCAGCACCGCCGTCAGCGCCGGATCGCCCCCCTGCGCTTCGGTGATCGACATCGCCACCCCCGCCGTCACCGATTTGGGCGCAATCGCCACCAGCACCCCTTCCGGCGCGCCAAAGGCCCAGACCACGGCCACCGCGCTTGCCGCCGCCACCACGCTGCCCGCCACCAGCGCCGCCAGCATCGGCACGGCCGACCGCATCACCAGCGCCCGATGCTCCCACAGCGGCAAGGCCAGCGCCACCGTCGCCGGCCCCAGCAGGAAATGGATGAACTGCGCCCCGTCGAAATAGGTCGCATACTCCGTCCCCGAAGCGACCAGCAGCCCCCCCACCAGCAGGACCGAGATCAGCACCGGATTGGCCACCGGATGCCGCCCCGCCCGCTGCGACAGCCAATCCGCCACCGCATAGGCCGCCAGCGTCACCGTCAGCCACAGAAGCGGCCCCTGCGTCAGATAGACCCACAGCGCGAAATCCTGCCGCATCACGCCTGCCCCATCCGCCGCGCCACCGCCCGGAACGTCACGACCGAGACGACAAGCGTCAGCACCGTCGAAACCCCCAGCGCCACCGCCAGCGCCAGCCATTCCGCCGCCAGCACCTCCAGATTGCCCACCACGCCAACCCCCGCCGGCACGAACAAGAGCGACAGATGCGCCAGCAGGAACCGCCCCGCAGGCTCCACCCCCGCCAGAAGCGGCGGGGCGAACCTGTCGCGCAGCCACAGCACGCCAACCATCGCAGCCATGCCCAGCACCGGCCCCGGCACCGGCAAGCCAAGCCCCCGCGCCACCACCTCCCCCAGCAACTGACATCCAAGGATCACCGCAAGACTGCCGATCATCTCCCCCCTCCTGCTTCCCCCCAGAGTCCCCGTTGCAAGATATCCCACGGGGGGGTGCGGGGGGGGGTGACCCCCCCCCGCTCCGACATGGTCCACCCCGCGCTAGGCCTCGGGCGTATCCGTATCCGGCTCGCCCCGCTTCAGCCTGTCCCGCGCCACACCGGCCAGCCGCTCATAGCGCGCGCGGAACGCCTCGATCTGCCGCTCTTCCAGTTCCTCCAGATCCATCAGCGCATTATGCGCGCCCTGCGTCGCCCGGATCAGCTCGTCCAGCTTCAGCTGGATCGCCGCCGTGTCGCGGTTCTGCGTGTTCTGGATCAGGAAGACCATCAGGAAGGTCACGATCGTCGTGCCGGTATTGATCACCAGCTGCCAGGTATCGGAAAAGGCAAAGATCGGCCCGGTCACGATCCAGACCAGGATCACCCCCACCGCCAGCGCAAAGGTCGACGGCCGCCCGCACCAGCGCGACACCTGCTTTGCGACCCCGGCATAAAGACTGGCCATCTCATTCTCCGCCCAGAACCTCTTCGACCGCCGCGCCATAGCCCAGGTCCGGCTCGAACCGCCCGGTTTCCAGAAAGGCCAGCACCTCGGCGATCACCACGGGGCTCATCATCATGAAGGTATGGGTCACCGGCAAGACGATATGATCCGTCATCCCCGCCACCCGCGTCCGCGCCACCGAGACCTTGCCGTCATCCGGCCCCGGAATGACGCTGGAATAGACCGGGTTCAGCGACCTGTCCCCCGCGATCACGCCCAGTTCGTAATCCGGCAGCGGCAGCGCCAGCGGCACCGATCCCGCCCCCGTCCCCAGTTCCAGCCCCGCCGGCCCGTTCACCCATTCAAAGGCCCCGACATCCCCGAAGGCATCCACCAACTCCGATCCCCGGTTCGGCGGCGCCAGCATCACCACCCGCCCCATCTGCCCGGGCCGGTTCGCGGCCAGCCAGGCCCGCGCCAGGATCCCGCCCATGGAATGGGTCACGAAATGCACCGGCTCCTCCGCCCCGCATTGCGCCACCGCGGCGCCGACGCGCGGCACCAGGTCCCCGATGGGAAACTCGGTGGAAGGATAGCCGTCATTCACCACGCGGTATCCCCGCGCCTCCAGCGCCGCCGCCATCGGCACCAGCGACGTCTCGCTGCGGGCCAGCCCGTGCAGCAGCACCACGCAATCCGCACTGGCGGGCGCGGCCATCAGAAGAAAGGGGAAAAGCCACCTCATGCCCCCTCTCTATCCGATTCTCCGCCCCCCGCATGGGCAAACTTGCCCCGCCTGCGTCATGCCGCCGATTTACAATCCCCCGCCGCCGCGCCACGCTGCACGACATGAGCTATCGCCGCCACCGCATCGCTGCCCGCGCCCTGATCCTGCACGAGGACCGCCTCCTGCTGGTCAACGCCTATCCCGCCGGCAAGTCCGATCTGTGGTGCGCCCCCGGCGGCGGGCTCAATCCCGGCCAGTCGATCCCCGACAACCTCGCGCGCGAGGTGATGGAGGAGACGGGCCTTTCCATCGCCGTCCTCGCCCCCGCCATGGTGAACGAATTCCACGATCCCGCCACCGGCTTTCACCAGATCGACCTCTTCTTCCATGCCCGCATCACCGGCGGCGCCCTCGATCCGCGCTGGAAGGATCCCGAAGGCATCGTCACCGATCGCCACTTCTTCGCCCGCGACGATCTCGCCTCGGGCCGCATCCGCTTCAAGCCCGACAGCCTGCCCGCCGCCGCCTGGGACAAGACGCCCCTCTACGACCCGCTGGAAAGGATCGTCCGATGAGCCGCGCCTTCGTGAAAGAGGGCGACGGCGCGCTCGACCCGCTCCCCGATCTGCCCGTCTCGCCCCATCCGAACCATGTCACCCCCGCGGGCCTCGCCGCGCTGCAACAGCGCCTGCGCGACACGCAATCGCGCCTGGCCGCGCTCAAGGCCCGCCCCGACCGGCTCGACAAACTGCCCGAGGCCGCCGCCGAACGCGACATCCGCTATCTCGAGGCCCGCCTCCGCTCGGCCATCCTGATCGACCCCGCCGCCTTCCCCGCGACCGAGGTCGCCTTCGGCCTGATCGTCACCGTCGCCGATGAAGACGGCACCGAACACCGCTTCCAGATCACGGGCGAGGATGAATCCGATGCCGCCACGGGCCGCATCACCCCGCAATCGCCCCTTGCCCGCGCGCTCCTTGGCGCCCGCATCGGCGACATCGTCACCTGGAAGAAACCCGCAGGCGTGACCAGCCTGGAAGTCCTGGGGATAGCACATCCATGATCCGCCCCCTCTTCCACCCGGCAGACCGCCCCGCCGTCGCCGCCTTCCTGGACGAGGCCGCCGATTACTGGCTTCTCGCCGATGGCGCGCCGCCCGGCCCGCAGGCGGCGGATGACTTCTTCACCGATTGCCCGCCCGGCTGCGATCCCGCCGCCTCGCACCGGCTGGGCATCTTCCGCGATGGCCGCCTTTCGGGGCTGGCCGAACTCTCCTTCGGCTTTCCCGAACCCGCCGATGCCTATCTCGGCCTGATGATCCTTGCCCCCCGCATCCGGGGCCTCGGCCATGGCGCGCGCCTGCTTGCCCATGTCGAACGCCTCGCCCGCGAGGCGCATGCCCCCGTCCTCTATCTCGGCGTGATCGAGGCGAACCCCCGCGGCCGCGCCTTCTGGGAACGTCAGGGCTTCCGCCCCACCGGCATCACCCGGCAGGACGACCGCAACATCACCCATCGCCTCGCAAAGCCGCTCTGAACGGCAGGCTCGCCCAGGCCACCCCGCCCAGAACCAGCGCCGCCGCCAGCGCAAAGCGCGGCCCCACCGCCTCGTCCAGCAGGCCCGCCCCCGCCGCCGCCGCGATCAGCGGCACCGTCAGTTGCGCCACCGCCGCCCGCCCCGCGCCCAGCGCGGGCAGCACCGCATACCACAGCGCATAGCCAAGGCCCGAGGTCACCGCCCCCGACACCACCGCCAGCGCCAGCCCGCGCCCCGTCGCCGCGGCCATGTCCACACCCACGACCAGCGCCACCCCCGCCGCCGGGATCAGCGCCAGCGCGAAATTCCCCGCCGTCGCCGCCAGCGCATCCCGCGCCCCGCGCCCGGCCAGCGAATAGATCCCCCAGCCCAGCCCCGCCGCCGCCATCGCCAGGAACCCGCCCCAGCCGCCGCCACCGCCACCCGCAGGCAGCACCAGCACCGCCAGCCCCGCCAGCGCCAGCCCCGCCCCCGCCCAGCGCCGCGCGGGCACGGCCTCCCCCGCCAGCAGGGCACCCGCGAACATCGTCACCTGCACCACCCCGAACAGCACCAGCGCCCCGGTCCCGGCATCCAGATGCCCATAGGCCAGCGAAAATCCGAAAAGATAGACCACCAGCCCCGCCACACCCCCGACCGAGGCCCCCCGCCAGCCCCGCCCGCGTCCGCCGACCAGCGCCAGCAGCACCCCCGCTCCCGCCACAAGCCGGACCACCGCAAACTCCACCGCCCCGATCTCGCCCGCCCCCACCGCCATCCGGTTCAGCACCGAATTGGCGGCAAAGGCCGCCATCACCACCGCCGTCAGCAAAAACAGCCTCACGCCCCGGCCTTCGCGGGCGGCGATGAGGTGGCGAACAGAACCCCCCCCAGCGCGATGGGAAAGCCGATCAGGTGAAACGCCTCCAGCCGCTCGCCCAGAAAGACCACCGCCAGCCCCGCGCCGAAGACCGGCATCAGATGCAGGAAGAACACCGCCCGCGACGGCCCGATCCGCGCCACGGCGGCATTATAGGAAAGCAGCGCCACGACCGAGGCAAAGACCCCCGTATAGAGCACCGACCCGATCCCCGCCGCCGTCAGCGGCACGGTCATCCCCTGCCCCGCTTCCCACAGATGCAGGGGCAGGATGAACCCCGCCCCCAGGACCGAGATGAAGAAGGTCAGCCCCACCGCCGACAGCCCCGCAGGCTTGAACTTCAGCAGCACCGAATACAGCCCCCAGACCACCAGCGCCGCCAGGATCCAGGCATCCCCCACGTTGAAATGCAGCGACAGCAGCCGCGCAGGCTCGCCCCTTGCGATGACATAGGCCACGCCGCAGAAACTCACCCCGATCCCCGCCGCCTGCCGCGCCGTCAACCGCTCGCGCAGCACGACCCAGGCGATGATCACGATGAAGACGGGCATGGTCGCGCTGACCAGCAGCGCATTGATCGCCTCGGTCGAATGCAGCCCGATATAGGTCATCGACTGGAACATCGCCGCCGACAAAAGCGCCATCGCCGCCACCAGGGCCAGGTTGCCCCGCACCACCGCCCAATCCGCCCGCAGGCGCGGCCAGACGAAGGGCAAAAGGATCACCGCCGCCAGCGCCCAGCGCCAGAAGGTCAGGCCAAAGGGCGGCACATCCGCCCGGATCGCCCGCCCCAGCACCCAGTTCCCCGCCCAACAGAGCGAGGCCAAGGCGGCCAGCGCCGCCGCTATCAGGAAATTCCGGCTCATGCGGGCAACCTAGCCGCCCTGCACCGCCTCCGAAAGCCCCTTCATCCCGGCCCGAATGCCCATCGAGGGCCGGGGGGCGGGCGGCGCGGCCTGCCGCGCCGCCCGCCCCACTCACAGACGCAGCGCATAGGTCACCTTGTCCACCCCCTCGGCCCAGAAATCCGGGATGCGCGCCACCTCGGCAAGGCCCAGCCGCGCATAAAGCCGCCGCGCCGCCGCATAGTCCTCCGTCCCCGCCGTATCGACGATGACAAGCCGCGCCCCCCGCGCCCGCAGCGCCCCCAGCGTGGCCTCCACCAGCGCAGCACCCAGCCCGCGCCCCTGCGCGGCGGGCCGCACCGCCAGCGCCAGCAGGTTCCACGTCCCCTCGGTCAGCGCCTCCGGCACGGCATGGACAAAGCCACCCTCCGCCACCAGCCACAGCGCCGCCGACGGGTCCGAAAACCACGGCCCTGCCATCCCCGGCAGCATCTCCGGCGGAAACAGCCCCGTCTCCTCCAGCACCACGCCCAGCGCGGCCAGATCGCCCCGCTCCATCGGGCGGATCACCCTGTCACGCATGGCCCCCCCCTGTCCGATTGTCGGGCTGCGCCCGCACCGCCACCACGCCCTCGCGCGTCACGCGATAGGCCGCGCCGCCCACCGATCGTATGAACCGCCGCTTGCGCAGCCGCTCAAAGACCTCAAGGCTGCAATCGGCCAGCACCAGCCCGTCGCGGGTGAAACAGGTGATCTCCACTACCTTGCCATTGGGGGCGCGGTCGAAACGGATCGCCCCGCCCTGCGCCAGCACGTGCAGCACGCGCTGTTCGAGTTTCGAGATATTCATCGCTCATGTCCGTATTGGTCACATCGACAAATCGCCCGGCCTCACGCGCGGACGATCCGTTGCCATCGGCGACCCAGCAGCCTGGGTCAGTGACCCGCAGTCTCGGACATGAACACTCCATCATCGGGCGCAGCCTGCGCCCTTGCCCCTGTCATAGCCCCGCTTCCGCGCCCGGGCAAGCAAAGGCAAAGGGGGCGCAGCCTGCGCTGCGCCCCCCCCCTGTCTTTCTGCCACGGATGGCAGGGATGATCACATCATCCCGTCCATGCCGCCCATGCCGCCCATGCCGCCGGCAGCCGGGGCCTTGTCGGCGGGCTTGTCGGCGATCATCGCTTCCGTGGTGATCAGCAGCGACGCGACCGAGGCCGCATCTTCCAGCGCCGTGCGCGTCACCTTGGCCGGGTCGATCACGCCGAACTTGAACATGTCGCCATATTCCTCGGTCTGCGCGTTGAAGCCGAAGGTCACGTCGTTCGATTCGCGGATCTTGCCCGCGACAACCGCCCCGTCCACGCCCGCGTTCTCCGCGATCTGGCGCAGCGGCGCCTCAAGCGCGCGGCGCACGATGGCGATGCCGGCTTCCTGGTCGCTGTTGGCGCCCTTCAGCCCCGCCAGCACCTTGCCCGCCTGCACCAGCGCCACGCCGCCGCCGACGATCACGCCTTCCTGCACGGCCGCGCGGGTCGCGTTCAGCGCATCGTCCACACGGTCCTTGCGCTCTTTCACTTCAACCTCGGTCATGCCGCCCACGCGGATGACGGCCACGCCGCCCGCCAGCTTCGCCACACGTTCCTGCAGCTTTTCACGGTCATAGTCCGACGAGGTTTCCTCGATCTGGTTGCGGATCTGGCCGACGCGGGCTTCGATCTCTTTCTTGTCGCCAGCACCATCGACGATCGTGGTGTTGTCCTTGTTGATCGAGATCTTCTTGGCGCGGCCCAGCATGTCGATCGTCACCGATTCCAGCTTCATGCCGAGATCGTCCGAGATGACCTGACCGCCGGTCAGGATCGCGATGTCCTGCAGCATGGCCTTGCGACGGTCACCGAAGCCCGGCGCCTTCACGGCGGCGATCTTCAGCCCACCGCGCAGCTTGTTGACCACGAGGGTCGCCAGCGCTTCGCCTTCCACGTCTTCCGCGATGATCAGCAGCGGGCGCTGCGACTGGATCACAGCCTCCAGCAGCGGAACCATCGGCTGCAGCGACGAAAGCTTCTTCTCGTGCAGCAGGATGAAGGCGTCTTCCAGTTCCGCGATCATCTTGTCGGCATTGGTCACGAAATAGGGCGACAGGTAGCCACGGTCGAACTGCATCCCTTCGACGACTTCGACTTCCGTCTCCATCCCCTTGTTCTCTTCGACGGTGATCACACCCTCATTGCCGACCTTCTGCATCGCATCCGCGATGAAACGGCCGATCTGCGCTTCGCCATTGGCCGAGATGGTGCCGACCTGGGCCACTTCGTCCGAGTCCTTGACGGGGCGCGATGCAGCCTTGATGGCCTCGACGACCTTCGAGGTCGCCATGTCGATCCCGCGCTTCAGGTCCATCGGGTTCATGCCGGCGGCGACCGCCTTCATGCCTTCCTTGACGATGGCCTGCGCCAGAACGGTGGCGGTGGTGGTGCCGTCGCCCGCTTCGTCATTGGTGCGGGAAGCGACTTCCTTCACCATCTGCGCGCCCATGTTCTCGAACTTGTCGGCCAGTTCGATTTCCTTGGCGACCGAGACACCGTCCTTGGTGATGCGGGGCGAGCCAAAGCTCTTCTCGATCACCACGTTGCGGCCTTTCGGGCCCAGCGTCACCTTCACGGCATCGGCCAGGATGTTCACCCCGCGCAGCATCCGGTCGCGGGCATCGGTATCAAAACGTACGTCCTTGGCACCCATGGTGCAGACTCCTCTGAATTCTTGTTGCCTTGATCATGCCGGGCCCTTCGGCCCGTAGGGCGGGGTTCACCCCGCCATGCGCATCACGAGATGATCCCGAGGATGTCGCTTTCCTTCATGATCAGCAGTTCTTCGCCATTCACGGTCACTTCGGTGCCCGACCATTTGCCGAACAGCACGCGGTCACCCGATTTCACGGCCGGCGCGATCAGCTCGCCCGAATCCTTGCGCGCGCCCTCGCCCACGGCGACGATCTCGCCCTCGGCGGGTTTTTCCTTCGCGGTGTCGGGGATGATCAGACCGCCCTTGGTCTTTTCGTCGCTCTGGACGCGGCGGACCAGCACACGGTCATGCAGCGGTTTGAAAGCCATCTGAGAACACTCCCTAGGTTCCAGGTTGAAGTTCGATTAGCACTCATCGGGGACGAGTGCTAACGGCGCATGAGGTAGGCAAAGCCGCGCGCCCTGTCAACACCCGCACCGCCGCCGCGCCATGAAAATTCGGTGACAGGCCCCGCCCCATCTTGGCAGCGCCGCCCCCGGGTGCCACCTTTGCACCACCGTCCAGTCCGCAGGTTCCCGCATGCCCCGCACCCTCCTCTCCCGTCTTGCCCTGGCCCTGCTGGCCCTCTGCCTTGCCGCGCCGCTGGCGCAGGCGGAATGCAGCGGCCGCAACATCCTTGACGGGATGGAAGCCGATGCCCGCCGCGCCCTGATCACCGCCACCGATGCCGTGCCCTATCCGCGCGGCCTGCTCTGGCGGGCCACGCGCGGCGATGCCGTGGTCCACCTCCTCGGCACCTACCATCTCGACGATCCCCGCCACCAGGACACGCTCGCCCGCGTCACCCCCCTCCTGGCCGAAGCGCAGACGATCCTGGTCGAGGCAGGCCCCCTCGAAGAGGCCGCCATGATGCAGGCCCTGCGCCGCGACCCTTCGCTCATGGTCATCACCGATGGCCCCACCTTGCGCGAATCGCTTTCCGATCCGGAATGGGATCTGCTGGCCCAGGCCATGCGCGAAAGGGGCCTGCCGCCCTTCATGGTGTCGAAGTTCCGGCCCTGGTATGTCTCCATGCTGCTCTCGCTCCCCGCCTGCGGGATGGAGGGGCTGGCCCAGGGCAAGGGCGGGCTTGACGCCATGGTGATCGACTATGCCGAAACCCATGCCATCCCGCTCGAGGCGCTCGAATCCCACGAAACCGTCTTCCGCCTCTTCGACGCCATGACGATGGAGGATCAGCTTGGCATGATCCGCTCTGCCCTCGCCCTCGAACCCCATGCCGCCGATTACGCGGTGACGCTGGCCGATGCCTATTTCGATGGCGAATCCCGCCTGATCTGGGAACTCACCCGCCAGATGACGCTGCAGATGCCCGGCCAGGATCCCGCCCGGGTCGAGGCCGATTTCGCCCGCATGGAACAGGCCCTGATGACGGATCGCAACCGCGCCTGGATCCCGGTGATCGAAGCGGCGGCCAGCCGCGGCCCCGTCGTCGCGGCCTTCGGCGCGCTGCACCTGCCCGGCGAAACCGGCGTCCTGCGGCTGCTGGAAGAGGCGGGCTTCACCCTCGAACGCCTGCCGCTCTAGGGCGCGGCCTTTACGCGCGGCCCGGATCATGTCATGCTGCATTTCTCTGATGAGGAGTGCCCTGCACATGATCCTGAACGCCTGAAGCCGATCCCGGCCCGTCCCCGCCCGCCCGCCCGAAGGCTGCGCTGGCCCGGCAGACACGCGTTACAGAGGAGTGCCCCGCCAATGATCCTGCACGGCTGACCGCGCGCGCCCGCGATCCGGGCGCGCATCCCCCCGCACGCGCCCCCCGTGGCGCGGCGGACCCTTCCTCAGCGAAAGGCAGACAGCATGCCGAAGAAATCCCTTCCCCCCGCGCCTGCGGGCCTCCTGCCCGCATCCGCGCCTCCCACTGCTGCGCAGGTCCGGCACACAGCGCCCCGATCCTTCAATCCGGGCCTTGCCAAGGCCCCGCGCCAGGCCCCGCCCGGCAAGGGCGATGCCGGATCCCGGGGCAAATCCGCCAACCGGCTGATCCATGCGCAAAAGGCGCGCGGCCGCTAGCCGCCCCAAAGCCGGACGCGGCGGCCCCCGCCGCGTCCACCCCGCCCCGTCCATCTTGCCGCAGCGCAGCATCAGCCGCACCCAAAGGCGTGACAAGCCTGCGCCGCTTGCCTATAAGCGCGCCGAACTCATCCCCCCACCGATCAAGGTGCATTCCATGACCACGCTCGTCTTCGGCCACAAATCCCCCGACACCGATTCCACCGGCTCGCCCATCATCTGGGCCTGGTATCTGTCCGAGGTGCAGGGAACCCCCGCCAAGCCCGTCCTGCTGGGCGAACCCAATACCGAAGCGGCCTTCGTGCTGCGCCACTGGGGCCTCGACAAACCCGCCATCATCGCCGACGTGACGGCCGATGACGCCGTGGTGATCGTCGATACCAACAACCCCGCCGAACTGCCCCCCTCGATCAATGACGCGAAGATCACCGCGATCATCGACCACCACCTCCTGGTCGGCGGCATCAAGACGAAGAACCCCATCGACATCACCATCCGCCCGCTGGCCTGCACCGCCACCATCATGCACGATCTGATGGGCGACGCGGTCGCCAAGGCGCCGAAGGCCATCAAGGGCGCGATGCTCTCCTGCATCCTCTCCGACACGCTGGAATTCCGCTCGCCCACCACCACGCCGCATGACCGCGCCGTGGCCGAGAAACTCGCCGCCGATCTGGGCGTGAACATCACCGACCTCGCCACCGCGATGTTCGAGGCGAAATCCGACGTCTCCGCCTTCTCCGATGCCGAACTCCTGCGCATGGACAGCAAGGAATACACCGTCGCGGGCAAGGAACTCCGCGTCTCGGTGCTGGAAACCACCGCACCCAAGGTCGTGCTGGATCGCAAGGACAGCCTGATGCAATCCATGGTCGGCGTGGCCAGGGAAGACGGGGCCGATCAGGTGCTGCTCTTCGTCGTGGACATCATCAAGGAAGAGGCGACGCTGCTCGTCCCCAACGACCTTGTGAAACAGCTGGCCGAAGCCTCCTTCGGCTGCAAGGTCACCGGGGATACGGTCGTGCTGCCCGGCATCATGTCGCGCAAGAAGCAGATCATCCCCGCGCTGAAACTCTGACCCCTCCGCACCCGCCCCGCCGGGGCGGGCCCCCTCTCCCTCCCCCCGGCACGGGGGGAGGGTCGGGGAGGGGGGGGGCGCCACCCCAAGGAAAGGCCCGCAGATGACCGACCTGATCCCCAGCCTCGCCTCCATCGCCGACCGCTATGATGCGGTCTTCTGCGATCTCTGGGGTTGCCTGCACAACGGCCAGACCGCCTTTCCCGCCGCCGTCGCCGCCCTCCGCGCCTTCCGCGCCTCCGGCAAGACGGTCCTCCTGCTCACCAATTCCCCCCGTCCGAAGTCCAGCGTCCGCCAACAACTCGCCCGCATCGGCGTGCCCGAGGATGCCTGGGATGACATCGTCTCCTCCGGCGATGCCACGCAATACGGCCTCCTCTCCGGCATCATCGGCACGCGCATCCACCATATCGGCGCGACCAAGGATGAAAGCTTCTTCACCGATCTTCCCGCCGATGCCCCCGCCCTGCCGATCACCCGCGTCCCCCTGGCCGAGGCCGAAGGCGTCGTCTGCACCGGCCTGCGCGACGACCTGACCGAAACGCCCGAGGATTACCGCGCCAGCCTTCTGGGCATGAAGACGATGGGCCTCACCATGCTCTGCGCCAATCCCGACCTCGTCGTCGATCTCGGCGAACGGCGCCTCTACTGCGCCGGCGCCCTCGCCCAGGCCTATGAAGAGATGGGCGGAACCGTGCTCTATTACGGCAAGCCCCACCCCCCGATCTACGATCTGGCCCGCCGCCGCCTCGCCGCCCTCTGCGGCCGCGACGGGGCCGAGATTCTCGCCATCGGCGACGGGCTGCACACCGATATCCAGGGCGGCATCGCCGAAGGCATCGACACGCTCTTCGTCACCGCAGGCCTTGCCGCCGCCGAATTCGGCCCGGATCCGGCCCGCCCCGATCCGGCCCTGCTCCGCGCCTGGCTCGATGCCCGGCACATGTCGCCGACCTACGCCATCCCCTTCCTCGCCTGAGGCGATTTCTGACGCAGAAATCGCGCCGGAATGTGACGCACATTCCGGGCCCGTCCGCATGGCGCGACGCTGGCCCAGCGGTTTCTGCGTCAGAAACCGCCGCGAAATCTGAGTCAGATTTCGCCTCACCTCGCAACATTCTTGCGCCAAAGGTCGCACCCATGACAAAAAGTTACCCAACGGAATTGCGCCGCAGCGCGGCATCGGCTACTGTCCCTGCAGCACAGTCAAGGATTCGGCCATGTTCGCACGCGCCATCGACAATCAGCCCCGCGGCACGATCTGCATCGAGGATCTCGAGATCGGGATGACGCGCTACCTGCTGAAAACCGTCACCGACCGCGACATCGAAATGTTCGCCGAGGTGTCGACCGACCGCAATCCCGTCCATCTGGACGACGGCTATGCCCAGGACACCATCTTTCAGGGCCGCATTGCCCATGGCATGCTGACCGCGGGCCTGATCTCTGCCGTCATCGGCGAACAGCTTCCCGGCCATGGCACCGTCTATCTCGGCCAAAGCCTGAAGTTCATGGCCCCCGTCCGCCCCGGCGATACCGTCCGGGCCGAGGTGAAGGTGACCGCGATCGACCATGCAAAGCGCCGCGTCACCCTTGAAACCCACTGCGCCGTGGGTAATACCGTCGTCCTGAAGGGCGAGGCGCTGGTTCTGGCACCCTCGCGCAAGTTCGACTGACACGCGGGGCGCGCGCCCTGCCACGGGGAAAGATGCGCATCCACCACCACTGGCAGGGACTGGCCAACGAGGCCCGCGGCGCCTCCGTCGCCATGGGCAATTTCGACGGTGTGCATCTCGGCCATCAATCGGTGATCGACCTGGCCCGCCGCCCGGGCGCCGACTCGGGCGCCCCCCTCGGCATCGTCACCTTCGAACCCCATCCCCGCCAGGTCTTCGCGCCCGACGCCCCGCCCTTCCGCCTGATGAACCCCGAGGCGCGCGCCAACCGCCTGGCCAAACTGGGCGTGCAACATCTCTACGAACTGCCCTTCGACCGCGCGCTGGCCTCCCTTTCGCCCGAATCCTTCGCGCGCGACGTTCTGGCAGCCGGGCTCGGCATCCGGCATGTCGTCGTGGGCAGCGATTTCTGCTTCGGCAAGGGCCGCGCGGGCCGCGCGGCCGATCTGCAGGCGCTCGGCCAGGCCCACGGCTTCGATGTCACGATCGCCCCCCTCCTCTCCGTCGCCGGGACCGAGGTCTCCTCCACCGCCATCCGCCAGGCCCTGACCGAGGGACGCCCCCGGGACGCCGCCGCCATGCTGGGCCACTGGCACCGCATCGAGGGCGAGGTGATCCACGGCGAAAAACGCGGCCGGGACCTGGGCTATCCGACGGCCAACATGTCGGTCGATGGCCTCCACCTGCCCCGCCTGGGCGTCTATGCGGTCAAGGTGGATATCCTCACCGGCCCGCAGGCGGGCCCCCATATAGGCGCCGCCAGCCTTGGCGTGCGGCCGATGTTCGGGGTGAACCGCCCGAACCTCGAAACCTTCCTCTTCGATTTCAAGGGCGATCTCTACGGCCAGCACCTGTCAGTCGCCTTCGTCGACTATCTCCGCCCCGAGATGAAATTCGACGGGCTCGAGGCGCTGATCACACAGATGGACGCCGATTGCGCCCGCGCCCGCATGATCCTGTCCCAGCTGTAGCCGCGCAGCGAAACTTTTCCCGAAAAGTTTCGCCAGCCCCTTGCCCGAAATCTTTCCAGAAAGATTTCGGGTCAGCCGTGCCAAAATTTTGCAGGCAAAATTTTGGCTCTCCCCCGCTTCCCTTTCCGCAGCCAAAGGCGCAGTTTCGCGGCCATGACCACAAATCTCCGCCCCCGCTTCTGGGAAACCGTACCGCTCGCCAAACTGACCGCCTCCGAATGGGAGGCGCTCTGCGACGGCTGCGGCAAATGCTGCCTGAACAAGATCGAATATGAGGATACGGGCGAGGTCGACTACACCCGCATTGCCTGCCGCCTGCTTGACGGAGAAACCTGTCGCTGCAGCCAGTACGAGATCCGCCACCAGTTCGTGCCCGACTGCGTCCGCCTCACACCCGCAACCCTGCCGAAGATCGCCTACTGGATGCCCCGCACCTGCGCCTATCGCCTGCTCCACGAAGGCAGGCCCATCCCCGACTGGCACCCGCTGAACACCGGCGATCCCGACAGCACGCACAAGTCCGGCAACTCCGTCCGGGGCCTCACCATCCCTGAATTCGAGGTCCCCGAAGACGACTGGGACGACTACATCATCGACGAGAAACCCTGATGTTCTTCGCCTCCGACAACAGCTCCGGCGTCCCCGTCGAGATCATGGCCGCCCTCAGCCGCGCAAATGAAGGCTATGCCCGCAGCTACGGCACGGATGACATCATGGCTCGCGTCACCGCCCGGATCCGCGCCATCTTCGAGGCGCCCGAGGCCGCGATCCACCTCACAGCCACCGGCACCGCCGCCAATGCCCTGGCCCTTGCCACCCTCACCCCCCCCTGGGGCGCGATCTTCTGCCACCGCCACGCCCATATCGCCGAAGATGAATGCGGCGCCCCCGAATTCTTCACGCATGGCGCGAAACTCGCCCTGATCGACGGCCCCCATGGCAAGATCACGCCTGCCGCCCTGACCGAGGCGCTCGCCACCACCGGCGCTTCCGGCGTCCATGGCGTGCAGCGCGGCGCACTCTCGCTCACGAACGTGACCGAGGCAGGCACCATCTACACCCCCGCCGAAATCGCCACCCTCACCGCCATCGCGAAACAGCACAACCTCCCCTGCCACCTCGACGGCGCGCGCTTCGCCAATGCCCTTGTCGCCACCGGCGCGACGCCCGCAGAGATGACCTGGAAGGCCGGCATCGACGCCCTTTCCTTCGGCGGCACCAAGAACGGCCTTCTCGGCGTCGAAGCCGTCATCCTCTTCGACCCCGCGAAATCCTGGGAACTGGAACTGCGCCGCAAAAGGGGCGGCCACCTCTTCTCCAAACACCGCTTCCTCTCTGCGCAGATGGAGGCCTATCTGCAAGACGACCTCTGGCTTCGCCTCGCCGCCCGGGCCAACGCCATGGGCCAGCGCCTCTCGCAAGGCATCGCAAACCTCAACGGCGCGGCCCTCACCCATCCGGGCGAGGCCAACATGGTCTTCGCCAATTGGGAAGAGGGCGGGCATGCCCGCCTTCAGGCCGCAGGTGCGATCTACTACGATCTCCGCCCCACGAAAGAGGGCCGCGAGACCGCCCGCATGGTCGCCTCCTGGAACACGACCGAGGATCACGTCGACCGCTTCCTCGCCGCCCTTGCCACCTGAGGGCAGGGCCAGCCCCTTCATCTTGGCCCAAATACCCACCTGCAACCGCGCCACCCCCACCCCGGCCGCCTGAAGGCGCCCTCCCCTCCCCCGTTCTTCACGGGGGAGGGGCCGGGGGAGGGGGTTGCCCCGCCAGGCGTCACCGCCCTGCCAGATGCTCCTCCAGAAGGTCCAGCCGATCCTGGCCCCAGAACCGCTCTTCCCCCACGATGTAGAAGGGCAGGCCGAACACGCCGCGCGCCACCGCCTCGTCCAGGTTGCGCATATAGACATCCGCTGCCATGAACATCCCGCGATCCGCCACCGCCGGATCGAACCCGTTTTCCGCGAGGATCGCCTTCACCACCTCATCCTCGGCAATGTTGCGCCCCTCGGCCCAGACCGCACGCGGAAAGGCCCGCACCAGCCCCCCGAGATCGCCGCCCCCCGCCGCCTCGGCGGCGATGATGGCGTAAGAGGCCGGCGCCGGGTTCACCGGAAAGAACATCGGCTGCAGGTCCAGCTTCATCCCCAGCCGCTTCGACCACCGCGCCAGTTCCTGCAAGCGATAGGCCTTCCGGCTTTCATGCCGCTCGGCCAGCACCTGCCCGCCAGTGCGGGGGAAAAGCGCGGTCGCATCCAGGGGGATATAGCGGATGCGTGCCCCCTGCCGTTCCGCAAGGCGTTCCAGCCGGTCTCCGGCCAGATAGACGAACGGGGAAACCGGGGTGAAAAAGTAGTCGATCTGCGCCATTTGCGCGCCCCCTTGCCAGCGTCGGTTTTCAAGACCGTAGCGCGGTGATAAGGCGTGTCCAACACCGAATCCGCTGCCCACCGGAGTGCCCCATGCCCGCCATCACCGAGCCGAAACTGATCTCCGGCAATGCGAATCTCTCGCTCGCGAAATCCATTGCCCGCCGCATGTCCATGCATCGCGGCATGTCGGTGAACCTGGTCGACGCCCGGGTCGAACGCTTCAACGATCAGGAGATCTTCGTCGAAGTCTTCGAGAACGTCCGCGGCGAAGACATGTATGTCATCCAGCCCACCTCGAACCCGGCCAATGACAACCTGATGGAACTGCTCATCATGGTCGATGCCCTGCGCCGCTCCTCCGCCGCGCGCATCACCGCCGTCATCCCCTATTTCGGCTATGCCCGCCAGGACCGCCGCGCCAAGGCGCGCACGCCCATCAGCGCGAAACTGGTGTCCAACCTGATCGAAACCTCGGGCGTCGACCGCGTCCTGACGCTCGACCTGCACGCCGCCCAGATCCAGGGCTTCTTCGACATCCCCGTCGACAACCTCTATGCCAGCCCGGTCTTCGCGCTCGATATCGAACACCATTTCAAGGGGTCGATGGAGGATCTGATGATCGTCTCCCCCGATGTCGGCGGCGTGGCCCGCGCGCGGGAACTGGCCAAGCGCATCAACGCCCCCCTCGCCATCGTGGACAAGCGCCGCGAAAAGGCGGGCGAGGTGGCAGGCATGACGGTGATCGGCGATGTGCGCGGACGCAAATGCATCATCGTGGATGACATTTGCGATACCGCCGGCACGCTCTGCAAGGCGGCCGAGGTGCTGTTGGAGAACGGCGCGACCGAGGTGCATTCCTACATCACCCATGGCGTCCTGTCCGGCCCGGCGGTGGAACGGGTGCAGAATTCGGTGATGAAATCGCTGGTGATCACCGACAGCATCGAACCCACCGAACGGGTCAAGGCGGCCAGCAACATCCGCATCGTCCCCACCGCCCCGATCTTCGCCCAGGCCATCCTGAACATCTGGAACGGCACCTCCGTCTCGTCGCTCTTTGAAACCGATACGCTCGTGCCGATCTATGAAGGCATGTATCAACGGGGCTGATCACAAAGGCGCATGACCATGCCAGATCTCTACCGGCTCGCCGAAGGATTGATGGGCATGGACGATCAAAGCTGGCTCAGCCATGCCAACCCGCTCTCCGTCTGGACCCGCATCCTGACGCCCCTGCCCCTGCTGATCCTGGCCGTCTGGTCGCGTGTCTGGATCGGGCATGGCGCCTGGCTGGCGGTTGCGGCGGTCGCGCTCTGGATCTGGATCAATCCGCGTCTGTTCCGCCCACCGGCCACCTTCGAAAGCTGGTCCGCCCGTGGGTTCTGGGCGAACGCCTGTTCCTGCGCCACAGGGCAGGCCTGCCCGCCCATCACCTGCGGGCCGCCCGTCTTCTGACCGCGATCAGCGCGCTTGGCATCCTGCCGCTGGTCTGGGGCCTCTGGCAGCTTGATCTTGGCTGGGCCGTTGCTGGCGCAATCCTGATCAGCGGGGCCAAGACATGGTTCGTGGACCGGATGGTCTGGATCTGGGATGATCACCTGCGCGCCGGCGGCCAGCCATCGGATGTGCTGAACGGTCCGCCCCCCCGCTAGCACCCCGCCCCATCACGCCACATCCCAGTCATCATCGTCCCGCACCGGGCCGATCGCCGTCCAATCCGCGCGGACGCGGGCGATGCGGGTGTCGCCCCAGGTCCGGAAGACCAGTTGAAACCCCTTCTCGGTCACATTCTCGGCCGAGATATCGGCCCGCATGTTTGTCTTGTGGTCCATGTCCCACAGCGAAATGCCCACCATCACGGCGGGCGGCCGCCGGAAGGCTTCGGAAAAGATCACATGGAACCGGCTCTCGCGGTCGCCGCTGCCCGTCCACATCACGCCATCGGTCGCAAAATCCGAAAAAAGGACACGCGTTCCCTGAAGGATACCAATGCTGCTGGCCGTCATGCGCTTCATCTTCGGTTGTCTCATGCGAACCCGATCACCTCCTACACGGCAAATACGATGCCACCATAGCAGAAGGCCCCGTCTTTCCGACGGGGCCTTCGCAAAAATTATCCCGCTGTCGGCTTATTGCCCGACAGCCGCCCGCAGCGCCATCATGTCCGCGATCAGCTTTTCCGCCGCGTCCTTGTCCTCGGTCACCGCGGCGGCTTCCCGGGCCTCGGACAGCAGCGCATCGAACAGCGCGGCATTCGCCTCTTCCACCGGAACCGCACGCTCGGCCAGAACCGAAACGCCGCCCGCGCTGATCTCGGCGAAACCGCCGGTCACCACATAGGACTTCGTCCCTTCGGACGAAACCGCCTTCAGGATGCCGGGGCGCAGCGTGGTGATGGTGGGGGCATGCCCCTCCATCGCCGTCAGGTCGCCATCGGCCCCCGGGATCTGCACCTCGCTCGCGGCAACGGAGGCAAGCCTCCGCTCCGGCGAGACGAGATCGAATTGAACGGAGCCTGCCATCGGCCTGCCCCCTCTTACGCGGCTTGCGCGGCGAGACGCTGCGCCTTGGCGATCACCTCGTCGATGTCACCGACCATGTAGAAGGCGGCTTCCGGCAGGTGGTCATACTGGCCTTCGACAACCGCCTTGAACGAGGCGATGGTCTTTTCCAGCGGAACCTGCACGCCGTCCGAACCGGTGAAGACCTTCGCCACGTCGAAGGGCTGCGACAGGAAACGCTGGATCTTCCGGGCGCGGGCCACGGTCAGCTTGTCCTCTTCGCTCAGTTCGTCCATGCCAAGGATGGCGATGATGTCCTGCAGCGACTTGTAGCGCTGAAGGATCCCCTGCACCGCGCGGGCCACGTTGTAGTGTTCCTCGCCGATGACGGCGGGGTCCAGCAGACGCGAGGTAGAATCGAGCGGGTCCACCGCCGGATAGATGCCCAGCTCCGAGATGGCACGCGAAAGCACGGTCGTCGCGTCAAGGTGCGCGAACGAAGTCGCAGGCGCCGGGTCGGTAAGGTCGTCGGCCGGAACGTAGATCGCCTGCACCGAGGTGATGGAGCCTGCCTTGGTCGAGGTGATGCGCTCCTGCAGCGCGCCCATGTCGGTGGCCAGCGTCGGCTGGTAACCCACGGCGCTGGGGATACGGCCCAGCAGCGCGGACACTTCCGAACCGGCCTGCGTGAAGCGGAAGATGTTGTCCACGAAGAACAGCACGTCCGTCCCCGACTGGTCGCGGAACTGCTCGGCCAGCGTCAGGCCGGTCAGCGCCACGCGGGCACGCGCCCCCGGGGGTTCGTTCATCTGGCCATAGACAAGGGCCACTTTCGATTCCGTCAGGTTGTCGATCTTGATAACCCCGGATTCGATCATCTCGTGATAGAGGTCGTTCCCTTCACGGGTCCGTTCGCCCACACCGGCGAACACGGAATAGCCCGAGTGCACCTTCGCGATGTTGTTGATCAGTTCCATGATCAGAACGGTCTTGCCGACGCCCGCACCACCGAACAGACCGATCTTCCCGCCCTTGGCGTAAGGCGCCAGAAGGTCGATCACCTTGATGCCGGTAACCAGCACCTGCGATTCAGTCGCCTGCTCGCTGAACTGCGGGGCGGGCTGGTGGATCGCGCGGGTCTGCGCCGCCGAAACCGGGCCCTTCTCGTCCACCGGCTCGCCGATGACGTTCAGGATGCGGCCCAGCGTGGCGTCGCCCACCGGAACCGAAATCGGCGCGCCCAGATCCTTGACCACCGCGCCACGGACCAGACCTTCGGTCGCGTCCATGGCGATGGTGCGCACCGTGTTCTCGCCGAGGTGCTGCGCAACCTCCAGAACCAGCTTCTTGCCGTTGTTGTCCGTCTCGAGAGCGTTCAGGATCGCCGGAAGCGCCCCATCGAACTGCACGTCGACGACGGCGCCGATCACCTGCGTGACTTTGCCTTGTGCCATGTTGTTTCTCCGGTTCCTCAGAGCGCCTCAGCGCCCGAAATGATTTCGATAAGCTCTTTGGTGATCGCCGCCTGACGCGAACGGTTGTACTGGATCGTCAGCTTGTTGATCATGTCGCCCGCGTTGCGCGTGGCGTTGTCCATGGCCGACATCCGCGCGCCCTGCTCGGACGCCCCGTTCTCCAGCAGCGCAGCGAAGACCTGCGTCGCCACACCCCGCGGAAGCAGATCCGCAAGGATCGCCTCCTCGCTCGGTTCGTAGTCATACAGGGCCGAGGCCCCGCCGCCTTCGAACTTCGCCGGGATCACCTGCTGCGCGGTCGGGATCTGGCTGATCACCGACTGGAAGCGGTTGTAGAAGATCGTCGCCACGTCGAACTCGCCCGCCTCGAAACGGCCCAGCAGATCGCGCGCGATGGTCTGCGCATTGGCATAGCCCACGCGCTTCACTTCGCTCAGATCCACGTGGCCCACGAAATGGTTCGCCAGATCACGCTTCAGCTGCTCGCGGCCCTTCTTGCCGACGGTCAGGATCTTCACCGTCTTGCCCGCTGCCAGCAATTCGTTGGCATGGGCCCGCGCCAGACGCGCGATGGACGAGTTGAAGCCGCCGCACAGGCCCCGCTCTGCGGTCATCACGACCAGCAGATGCACCTTGTCCGACCCCGTGCCTGCCAGCAGGCGCGGCGCGCTTGCCGACGATCCGACCGACGCCGCCAGCCCCGCCATCACGGCATTCATCCGCTCGGCATAGGGGCGCGCGGCTTCCGCAGCTTCCTGGGCGCGGCGAAGCTTCGCCGCCGCGACCATCTGCATCGCCTTCGTGATCTTCCGCGTGTTCTTCACGCTTCCGATCCGGTTCTTCAGGTCCTTCAGGCTGGGCATCTGCCTACTCCCTCAAGGCCAATCAGGCGAAGTCTTTGGCGAATGCATCAAGCTCCGCGCGGATCGCCTTTTCCAGATCGCCCGCAACCTTGCGGTCGTTCTTGGTGATGTCTTCCAGCAGCGCCGCGCCCTTGGTGCGCAGGTGCTTCAGAAGGCCCGCCTCGAACCGGCCCACATCCTTGACCGCGACCTTGTCCAGATAGCCGTTGGTGCCCGCGAAGATCACGCAGACGATCTCGGCATTGGTCAGCGGCGAATATTGCGGCTGCTTCATCAGCTCGGTCAGGCGCGCGCCACGGTTCAGAAGCTGCTGGGTCGCGGCATCCAGGTCCGACCCGAACTGCGCGAAGGCCGCCATTTCGCGGTACTGCGCCAGTTCCAGCTTCACCTTGCCCGCCACCGACTTCATGGCCGAGGTCTGCGCCGAAGACCCCACCCGCGACACCGACAGACCGGTGTTCACGGCCGGACGGATGCCCTGATAGAACAGTTCCGTCTCAAGGAAGATCTGCCCGTCGGTGATCGAGATCACGTTCGTCGGAATGAAGGCCGACACGTCGCCGCCCTGCGTTTCGATGATCGGCAGCGCCGTCAGCGAACCAGCCCCGAAATCCTCGTTCAGCTTGGCCGACCGCTCCAGCAGGCGCGAGTGCAGATAGAACACGTCGCCCGGATAGGCCTCACGCCCCGGCGGACGGCGCAGCAGCAGCGACATCTGGCGGTAAGCCACGGCCTGCTTGGACAGGTCATCATAGATGATCAGCGCATGGCGGCCGTTGTCGCGGAAATATTCCGCCATCGCCGTCGCCGAATAGGGCGCCAGGAACTGCATCGGCGCCGGGTCCGAGGCGGTCGCGGCCACGACGATCGTGTAGTCGATCGCGCCCGTCTCTTCCAGCTTCTTCACCAGCTGCGCCACGGTCGAACGCTTCTGCCCGATGGCCACATAGATGCAGTAGAGTTTCTTCGATTCATCCGAACCGGCGGCCTCGTTATAGACCTTCTGGTTCAGGATGGTGTCCAGCGCGACGGCCGTCTTGCCGGTCTGGCGGTCACCGATGATCAGTTCGCGCTGGCCACGGCCAACGGGGATCATCGCGTCCACGGCCTTCAGGCCGGTCGCCATCGGCTCATGCACCGACTTCCGCGGGATGATCCCCGGCGCCTTCACGTCCGCCACGCGGCGCTCGGCGGCCTTGATCGGGCCCTTGCCATCAATCGGGTTGCCCAGACCGTCAACCACGCGGCCCAGCAGCGCGTCACCCGCCGGCACGTCCACGATGGACTTGGTGCGCTTGACGGTATCGCCTTCCTTGATGTCCTGGTCCGACCCGAAGATCACGACGCCGACATTGTCGACTTCCAGGTTCAGCGCCATCCCGCGGATGCCGCCGGGGAATTCCACCATCTCGCCGGCCTGCACATTGTCCAGGCCATGCACACGGGCAATCCCGTCACCGACCGACAGCACGCGACCAACTTCGGCAACTTCGGCATCCTTGCCGAAATTCTTGATCTGCTCTTTCAGGATCGCAGAGATCTCAGCAGCCTGAATTCCCATCACCCAACCTCTTTCATTGCATTCTGGAGAGCCGCGAGCTTCGACCGCACCGAAGTGTCGATCATGGTCGAGCCCAGCTTGACGACAAGACCACCGATGAGGCTTTCATCGACGGCGGTTTTCAGTTTCACGTCCTTGCCGACACGCGCCTTCAGCGTCGCGGCGAGTTTCTTGGCCTGATCGGCGGACAGGGCGGCGGCGCTGGTGACTTCGGCCGTCACTTCGCCCTTCTCCGCGGCGATCCGCGCCAGCACATCGGCCACCATCTGCGGCAGCACGAACAGCCGCCGCTTGGCCGCCATCAGCGCCAGCGTATTGGCGGTCAGCGCCGACAGTTTCATCTTCTTGGCAATCGCCGCGATGGCGGCGGCCTGATCGTCGCGGCTGATCACCGGCGATGCGATCATGGCAGTCAGATCCGGGCTTGCCGCAAGTGCGGCGGTCAGTGCATCGGCATCCGCCTCAAGCGCCTTCAGCGCCTTGTCTTCCTTCGCCAGCTCGAACAGAGCAGTGGCGTAGCGTGCGGCGATGCCGGAGGAGATCGAAGCTGGTTCGGACACGTCAACCCTTCCGCTGTCTTGGCCTTGCACCCGCGCGGATCGCACAGGCCAAGGGGATTCTTGGGCGCGAACCGATGGCCCGCGTCGTGAATTCGCGGCGTCATTAGCAGAGCAGGGTTTAGCCCGCAACCGCTTAGGTCAACGGAACGTGACTGTGACGGTAAGGATTTCCGAAGGGTTAGCGCCAACGCCCCGAACTGCGACTTTTTGCGCGCCGCTCAGGGGGCGTGCCGGCGGGGCCAGGCGCAGAATCATGGCCCCTGAATACCCGTCCCGGGCCAGACCCGGGGCCTCCCCCGACCCGGCGCAGCCCGCCCGATCAGGCAGCCCCGCCCTGCCCCCGGTTCATCGCCGGTTCCGGCGCGCCCTTGCCCACGCCTTCCAGCACCTTCAGCGGCCGCCGCACTACTGCGCCAAGCCCTCCCCGCGTGGGGGCATAGACCTGCTTCGATGCCTCCACCATCAGCACCCCCCCGGCCAGCCAGGGGCCGACACGCCGCCCCATCTGCTCCCAGAAATCCGCCGTCCGCAGCCAGAACCGGCTTTGCGACGGCGGCACGAACAGCGCCGCGCAACTGCGCTCGGGCGTGAAGCCATGGCGTTTCAACTGCGTCTCAAGCTGCGACAGCGAAAAGGGCCGGCCAAAACCGAAAGGCGTGATGTCCCGCCGCGACCACAGGCCCGAACGGTTCGGCACCACGATCAGCGCCTTGCCCCCCGGCCCCAGCACGCGATGCGCCTCTTCCAGAATCGCGCTCGGCTGCTCCGATGTCTCCAGCCCATGCATCATCACCAGCCGGTCCACCATGCCCGTGGACAGCGGCCAATGCGTCTCTTCACACAGGACGCTCACATTCTCCATCCCCGCGGGCCAGGGCATCACGCCCTGCGGCCCCGGCATCAGCCCGATCACGCGGCGGCTCTCGGCCAGATAGGGGCGCAGCAGCGGCACGGCAAAGCCGAAGCCCGCCACCGTCTGCCCGGCCTGCACCGGCCACAACCGCACCACCTGATCGCGGATCGCCCGCTGCGCCACGCGGCCAAGCTGCGTGCGATAATAGAAATTGCGCAGATCCAGCACATCAAGGTGCATTGCCTTCGGCTTCCCCGCCAGTCCAACCTGCGCCAAGCATAGCGAAAGACGGATCCAATACCATGCCGCTCGAACTTGTCACCCTGCCCTGCCTGTCGGACAATTACGCCTATCTGATCCACGATGCCGCAACGGGGGCCACCGCCGTGGTCGATGTCCCCGAGGCCGCGCCGATCCTTTCCGCGCTGGCCGAACGCGGCTGGCAGCTGTCGGATATCTGGCTCACCCATCACCATGCCGATCACATCCAGGGCGTGGCCGCCCTATGCGCCGCCACCGGCGCCCGCGTCACCGGCGCCGCCGCCGACGCCCACCGCCTGCCCCCGCTCGATACCGCCCTGCCGGACGAGGCGACCTTCCTTTTCGCGGGCCACCCGGTCGAGGCTTTCCCCGTCCCCGGCCATACCATCGGCCATATCGCCTTTCACCTGCCCGAAGCCCGCCTCGCCTTCACCGGCGACAGCCTGATGGCCGCGGGCTGCGGCCGCCTCTTCGAAGGCAGCCCCGCGCAGATGTGGGCCTCCCTCTCGCGCCTGGCCGCCCTGCCGCCCGAAACGCTCATCTGCTCGGGCCATGAATACACCGCCTCAAACATCCGCTTCGCCCTGACCCTTGAACCGGCGAATGCCGCACTTATCTCCCGTTCAGAGCGGGTGTCGCTGGCGCGCGGAGAAGGCCGTCCCACCGTCCCCGTCCCCTTGTCCGAAGAACTGGCAACCAACCCCTTCCTGCGCGCGCATCTGCCCGGAATGAAGGCCGCCATCGGCATGCCTCTTGCACAGGATGCCGCAGCCTTCGCCGAAATCCGCGCCCGCAAGGACAGGTTCTGACCATAACACGCATCCCGCCGATCACTTTTTGCGGCTTGGCTGCATCAAACCGCAACTGCCCCCAAATAAACCTTGAAGTGGGGCGAAATAAGCCGAAGTCTAATGCCATGAGGCCACGGTTCGGCGGGGCTCCTCCCCCGCCAACCCTGATGAACAGGAGCACCCGAACGTGCCATCGTTTTCCACGACTCTCGAACAGGCCATCCACGGCGCCCTGGCCCTCGCCAATGCGCGCCGCCATGAACTCGCCACGCTGGAACATCTCCTGCTGGCCCTGATCGACGAACCCGATGCAGCCCGCGTGATGAAGGCCTGTTCGGTCAACCTCGACGAACTCCGCAAGACGCTCGTCGATTTCATCGACGACGACCTCTCCACCCTCGTCACCGATGTCGAAGGGTCCGAGGCCGTGCCCACCGCCGCCTTCCAGCGCGTCATCCAGCGCGCGGCGATCCATGTGCAGTCGTCGGGCCGCACCGAAGTGACCGGCGCCAACGTCCTCGTGGCGATCTTCGCCGAACGCGAATCCAACGCCGCCTATTTCCTGCAGGAACAGGACATGACGCGCTATGACGCCGTCAACTTCATCGCCCATGGCGTGGCGAAAGACCCCTCCTATGGCGAATCCCGCCCCGTCTCGGGCGCGGATGAGGAACGCCACGAAACCCCCAAGGCCGAAGCCGGGGAGGCGAAGGAAAGCGCCCTGTCGAAATACTGCGTCGATCTCAACGTCAAGGCGATGAAGGGCGATGTCGACCCCCTCATCGGCCGCGAGGCCGAGGTTGAACGCGCGATTCAGGTCCTCTGCCGCCGCCGCAAGAACAACCCCCTTCTCGTGGGCGATCCGGGCGTCGGCAAGACGGCCATCGCCGAAGGCCTCGCCTGGAAGATCGTCAAGAAGGAAGTGCCTGAGGTTCTCTCCGGCGCCACCATCTACTCGCTCGACATGGGCGCGCTGCTGGCAGGCACCCGCTATCGCGGCGATTTCGAGGAACGCCTCAAGGCCGTGGTGAAAGAGATGGAGGATCACCCCGACGGCATCCTCTTCATCGACGAGATTCACACCGTCATCGGCGCAGGCGCCACCTCGGGCGGCGCGATGGATGCCTCCAACCTCCTGAAGCCCGCGCTTCAGGGCGGCAAGCTGCGCACCATGGGATCGACCACCTACAAGGAATTCCGCCAGCACTTCGAGAAGGACCGCGCCCTGTCGCGGCGCTTCCAGAAGATCGACGTGAACGAACCCTCCGTCCCGGATGCGATCAAGATCCTCATGGGCCTGAAACCCCATTTCGAGGAACATCACGACCTGCGCTACACCGCCGACGCCATCAAATCGGCGGTCGAACTCGCCGCGCGCTACATCAATGACCGCAAACTCCCCGACTCTGCCATCGACGTGATCGACGAGGCAGGCGCCGCCCAGCACCTGCTGCCGGAAAGCAAGCGCCGCAAGACGCTGGGGACAAAAGAGATCGAGGCCGTGGTCGCCAAGATCGCCCGCATCCCCCCGAAAAACGTCTCCAAAGACGATGCCGAGGTGCTGCGCGATCTGGAAAAGACCCTCAAACGCGTCGTCTTCGGCCAGGACAAGGCGGTCGAGGCGCTCTGCTCCTCCATCAAGCTCGCCCGCGCGGGCCTGCGCGAGCCGGAAAAGCCCATCGGCAACTACCTGTTCGCAGGCCCCACGGGTGTGGGCAAGACCGAGGTGGCAAAGCAACTCGCCTCCTCCCTTGGCGTGGAACTCCTGCGTTTCGACATGTCGGAATATATGGAGAAACACGCCGTCTCCCGCCTGATCGGCGCGCCTCCGGGCTATGTCGGCTTCGATCAGGGCGGCATGCTGACGGATGGCGTCGACCAGCACCCGCATTGCGTGCTGCTGCTCGATGAAATGGAAAAGGCCCACCCGGATGTCTACAACATCCTGTTGCAGGTGATGGACCACGGCAAACTGACCGACCACAACGGTCGCACGGTCGATTTCCGCAACGTGATCCTCATCATGACGTCGAACGCGGGCGCGTCGGACATGGCCAAGGCCGCCATCGGCTTTGGCCGCGAACGCCGCACCGGCGAAGACACCGCCGCCATCGAACGCATCTTCACCCCCGAATTCCGCAACCGTCTGGATGCGGTGATCTCCTTCGCGCCGCTGGCCAAGGAAACCATCCTCCAGGTGGTCGAGAAATTCGTTCTCCAACTCGAAGCACAGCTTCTGGATCGTGGCGTTCATATCGAACTCACCCCCGAAGCCGCGCAATGGCTGGGCGACAAGGGCTATGATGACAAGATGGGTGCGCGCCCCCTTGGCCGCGTGATCCAGGAACACATCAAGAAGCCGCTGGCCGAGGAACTGCTCTTCGGCAAGCTCACCAAGGGCGGCGTGGTCCGCGTGGCAATCAAGGACGATGCGATCGACCTGCAGGTGCAGGAGCCGCAGAAACCCCGCCTGACGGGCCAGAAACCGCCGCTTCTCACGGCGGAATGATCCGTCACGCTGCCATTCTGACATTGGCCCTCGCCTTCCCGGCGGGGGCCTTTGAACTGGCGCAACCCATCGCCTGCACGCTCGGCACCGATTGCCATATCCAGAACTACTTCGACCGCGACCCCGGCCCCGGCACCGCCGATATCGGCTGCGGCCACCTCACCTATGATGGCCATGACGGCACCGATTTCGCCCTGCCCTCCCTCGCCGCGATGGAACGGGGCGTCGATGTCCTCGCCGCCGCCCCCGGCACGGTGCGCGGCATCCGCGACGGCATGCCCGACATCTCCATCTCCGACCCCGCCGCCCCACCGCTGCAGGGGCGCGATTGCGGCAACGGCGTCGCCATCGACCATGGCGATGGCTGGGAAACCCAGTATTGCCACCTGAAACAGGGCAGCATCGCCGTGCAACCCGGCGACCGGGTGGAAACCGGGCAAAGGCTGGGCCTCGTCGGCCTGTCGGGCAACACGGAATTCCCCCACCTGCATCTTGCCATCCGCAAGGACGGCACCGAACTCGACCCCTTCGCCCCCGAAGCCAGCACCGCCTGCGGCACCACACCCCCCGCAACGCTCTGGTCCGCGCCGCTGGCCCATGATCCCTTCGGCTTCACCGGCGCGGGTTTCTTCACCGCCGTGCCGGAATGGGATGCCATCAAGGCCGGGCTCCCCAGCCCCGCCACCCTGCCCGCCGACGCCCCCGCGCTGGTGATCTGGGCCGCCTATTTCGGCCCGCGTCAGGGCGACGCGCTCACCCTCGCCATCACCGGCCCGCAGGGCGAGGTGATCCGCCAGACCATCACGATCGACCGCACACAGGCCCAGGCCTTCCGCGCCATCGGCAAGCGCCTGCCCCCCGGCGGCTGGCCCGCCGGGGATTACAAGGGCGAGGTGGTGATGCATCGCGGCGGGGCGGAACTCGGGCGCGAAGCGCTCACCCTCACCATCCCCTGACCCCGTCCCGGGCCTGACCCGGGACCTCCCCAGACATCCACCACCCCGCCTGACCCGAGGCCCCGGATCACGTCCGGGGCGGGTTTCCTTTTGCATCAGCGCACGATTAACCACGAACGCCCCGCCCGCCCTGCCCAAATTTGTATGCACAGCCGTCTGCACTGCGCGTCTGCACTGGCTGTCTGCACAGCCGGCACGCCGCAAATCCCTGTAAAACAATCAGAATTAACGCTCGGTCAGCTTCAGTTCGATCCGCCGGTTCTGCGCCCGGCTCGCCTCGTCCTGCCCCGGCGCGACGGGCCGGTATTCGCCAAACCCCGTTGCGGCCAGCCGGTCGGGCGGAAAGCCCAGGCTTTCCTGCATGTAGCGCACCACCGACAGCGCGCGCGCCTGCGACAATTCCCAATTGTCGCGGAATGCCCCCAGCCCCGACAGCGGCACATCATCCGTATGGCCGTCCACCCGGATGATCCAGTCGATCCCGTCAGGGATATCCCCCCTGATTTCATTCAGGATTTCCACCACCCCGGCAATCTGCGCCTGCCCCTCGGGCGCCAGTTCCGCCGCCCCCGGCTGGAACAGCACCTCGGAGGAAAACAGGAACCGGTCCCCCACCACCCGCACGCCTTCGCGGCCCTCCAGCAGTTCCGACAGTTTCCCAAAGAATTCAGACCGATACCGCGCCAGATCGGCATTCTCGGCGGCCAGTCGCGCCGCCTCTGCCGCCTCCAGTTCCGCCCGCCGCCGCTGTTCCGCCGCCACCTGCGCCAGCGCCGCGTTCAACTGGCTGCCCAGCGCCTCCATCTGCACCTGCGCCGCCTCATCCCGCGCCGCGCTTTCATCCAGCACCGCCTGCAACTGCGCCAGTTGCGACCGCAGCGCCCCGATCTGTTCGTTCAGCAGCGCCACTTTCCGCTCTGCTTCCAAGGACTTGGCCTGTTCCGCGCTCAGCGCCCGCTCCGCCGCCACCAGCGCCGCATCGCGGGAATCCTGCCCCTCAACCGCCTTCGCCGCCTCGGTCTGGGCCGCCGCCAGCAGGGTCAGCGTCTCTTCCGCCCGCCGCCGCTGTTCCTCCAGCGCCAGCGTCATCGCCGCCAATTCGTCATCCGCCCCCTTCAGCCGGTCGCGCAATTCCTCCAGTGCCGCCGCATCCACCAGACGCGCCGCCTCTTCCTCGGACAGCCGCGCCTCGGCCCCTTCGGCCCGGCTTTGCAGGCTGGCAATCAGCGCCTCCACCGCCGCCCGCCGCGCCGCCAACAGGCGGGCGGCTTCGGCATTGGCGTCAACCTCCTCGCGCGCCCGCGCCAGCGCCAGTTGCAGCGCCTCCTGCTCGGTCAGAAGTTTTTCCTGAGCATCCTCAAGCGCTTGCACAGATGCCGTCAATTCCGTCACCTGCCCCCGCGCCGCGTCACGCTCGGCCAGCAATGACGCCACCTGCTCTTCGAAACTCGCGATCCGCCCCTGCGCCGCCGCCAGCGCGCCTTCGGCTGTCGCCAACTGCCCGGTCAGCGTGGTGATCAGCGCCGCCTGCCGCTCCCCCTCGGCCTGCGCCGCCGTCAGGGATGCCGTCAGCACCCCCACCTCTGCCTGCAACCCCTCGGCCCGCTGCCGTTCAAGGCCCAGCGCATCGGCCAGTTGCGCGATCTGGTCGGTCAGGCTGTCCAACTCGTTCGACTGCGTGGTGATCGTCTCGCGCAGCACCACCTGCATCACGGTGAAGATGGTCAGCACGAACATCATCACCATCAGAAGCGTGGTCACCGCATCCACGAAACCCGGCCAGATGATCGAGGAATCGCGACGGGACCGCAGCGCCATGCCCTAGCCCCGCCCCGCCGTGCCGCGCGACAATTGCCGGATCGCCGCCGCAAGCGAGGCGATATCGCCCCGCAGATCGGCCAGCGATTCCTGCCGCCCGGCCGACATTTCCTCAAGGATCTTCAACAGTTGCACGTCGATCGACCGCAGGCGCATCCGGCTTTCCGCATCCGCCCCCATTGCGCCCTCGCCGCCGCCGCCCGTCACCGCCGCGATCAGCCGCTCCTGCCCTTCGGCGATCCGCGACAGCGCCGCCGCAACCTCTCCGCCCCCCTCGCGCCGCTCGGCCAGCCGGGAAATGGCGCGGGCCAGATCGTCGATCTTGTCCTCCACCATCACCCGCGTGATATCGGACTGGGTATAAAGCGATTGCAGCGCGTCCATCTGCGCCTGCACCTGATCCAGCACCGCCGACATCGCCGCTGTATCGCCGCCCTCGCCATCGCCCGCCGAAAGGCTGACCCGCGTGATCGACGACAGCCATTCCTCCAGCTCGCGATAGAAGCGGTTCTGCCCATGCCCCGCGAACAGTTCCAGCAACCCCACCACCAGCGATCCCGCCAACCCCAGAAGCGAGGATGAGAACGCCGTCCCCATCCCGCCCAGCTGGCTTTCCAGCCCCGACATCAGCTTCTCGAACACCTCCAGCCCCGTCTCGCCCTCTTGCGGCGCAAGCGAGCGGATGGTCTCCACCACCGCCGGAACCGTGGTCGCTAGGCCATAGAACGTGCCCAGAAGCCCAAGGAAAACCAAAAGGTTGGCCAGATAGCGCGTGATATCCCGCGCCTCGTCGATCCGCGTCGCCACCGATTCCAGGATCGACCGGGAAGACGAGGCAGAGATCTGCATCTTCGCCCCGCGCGACCGCAGAAGCGAGGCCAGCGGCGCCAGAAGGCGCGGCGGCTTGGTCATGTCATGGCCCGGCACGTGGCGGACGAAATCCTCGATCCAGCTCACCGATTGCGCCAGGATCAGCACCTGCCAGAAACAGGTCAGCACCCCGAACAGGAAGACCGCCGCGATGAACCCGTTCAGCAGCGGGTTGGCGCGAAAGATGCCCGCCACCTCGTTATGGATCAGCCATGCCCCGCTGCCCACCATCACGGTGACCAGCAGCATCATCACGATCTGCCGGATCGGCTGGCTGAAGGTGGGTGACGCTTCGCCGCGTAGCTTGTCCATCCGTCCTGCCCGTCTCTTGCCCGATGCCACCATAACAGGCCAGACGCCCCTGCCAAGACGGCGCGGATCAGCCTTCCGTCATCCCCGCCATCGCGCGCACCCGCGCGGCCAGCCAGTCCAGATCGGCATCCGCGATCCCCAGTTCCGCCAGATGCGCGGCGGTGGACCACAGGTAATCCCGGTTCGGCCCCCGCCCGCCCGCCGCCTGCGCGATGATCCGCGCCTGTTCCTCCAGCGCCAGCCCGCCGCAATACTGCCCATGATCGGGGTCGATCACATAGGCCAGCGCCTCTACCCCCCGCCCGTCGGCCAGACGCAGGGGCAAGGTCACCTCAAGATAGGCCGATGACACCAACTCCCGCTCGCGCAGGGCGGCGATGGTTTCCGCCTCGGCCCCCGGCTCCACCCGAAAGGCCACCCCGTCGCAATGCGCGCCCTCGGCCCGGTCCAGCGCCAGCACCAGCCCCGGCGCCTCGACCGTGCCGCGATGATGGATCGACCGCATGCAGAACGACCGGTGCCACCCCTCCAGCCGCGCAACCGCCTGCTCGGCAACCGGAAACCCGGGATGCCAGATCAGCGACCCATAGCCGAAGACCCAAAGCACAGCCGTCATCCGCTGGCCCTCCTTTCGCCCCACCTGTAAACAGCAGGCACCGGCCGAAGGAAAGGGTTGAAGATGCGTGCAGTTCTGGTTGTCGTCCTGGTTCTCGCCGGGCTTTGGGGCGGATACTGGTTCGTCGGATCGCGGGCGCTGGAACAGGGTGCTGCGGGCTGGTTCGCGGCCCAGCAGGGCCGCCCCCTTCTGGCCGAACAGCGCGGCATCGCGGTTGCGGGTTTCCCCAACCGCTTTGACCTGACGATCACCGAACCCCGCCTGACGGATAGCCGCAGCGGCATCGCATGGTCCGCCCCCTTCGCCCAGATCTTCACCATGACATGGAAACCCTGGCACCTCATCGCCACCCTGCCGCAGAGCCAGCAGATCACCCTGCCCGATCAGGTGCTTGACCTGACCTCCACCCTTGTCCAGGGCAGCCTTGTCGTGACGCCCGGCCCGGATCTGGCGCTGGATCGCAGCGCCATCGCGGGCGATGGCCTTGCCCTGCGCTCTTCCGCCGGATGGGAGCTGTCGCTCAGCTCCGCCCGCATCGGCACGCGCCGCGCGGCCGACCGGGCGCTGGCGCAGGACCTGGGTGTCGAACTGTCGAACCTCACGCCCGATGCCGGCTTCCGCATGGCGCTGGCCCAGGGCTCTGCCCTGCCCGAACAGATCGACCTGATCCGCCTTGATGCCGTCCTCGGCCTATCGGCCCCGCTCGATCGCCATGCCGCCGCCACCCACCCCCGCCTGACCGACATCACCCTGCGCGAAGGGCTGCTGCGCTGGGGCGATCTGGTCCTGTCGGCCTCGGGCGATCTGGCCCCCGCCGCCGATGGCACGCCCGAAGGCCGGATCGAGATCCGGGTCGAAAACTGGCGCAAGCTGATCCCCGTCCTGATCGCCGCCGGGCTGGTCACGCCCGAAAGCTCGCAGACCGTCACCCGCGCGCTGGAACTCTATGCCGCGCAGGGGGATGATCCCGATGTGCTGACCCTGCCGCTTGCCTTTCAGCAGGGCCGGATGAGCCTTGGCCCCCTGCCGCTCGGCCCGGCGCCGCGCCTGTTCTAGCGGCAATAGGGCCCGTTGCCGTGGCTGGCCGTGTCGAAATGCAGGTGATCCTCGTGATAGCCGTCCGATCCCGGCCCCAGCGTCGTGCCGAAGATGCCGCAGGCCGCGCGATGCGCCCGGCGCATCTGGCGGTTATAGTCCCGCGCCACCGAAAGCTCGCGCCCATCCGCCAGGATGAAGCCTGACACATCCACCGCCTTGCCGCGCCCATGTTCGCTGATCTTCGCGCCGGGCCGGTTGTTGCGCGTGCGGCAGATATAGCTGGCGGCAATCCGCAGTTCCACCACCTCGTTCCGGCCAAAGGCCGGGCGCACGCCCGCATTGATCCAGTCCTTCAGCGCGATGGCCGTGGGGCAGTCGATCGTCGCGGGCGTGGTCAGGCGGATGCCATCCACCTGCGTCACCCGCACCGGCGCCTCGATCCCGCAGCCCTTCACCTTGCCCGCGATCCGCGCCAGTTCCTCGCCCCGGATGGCGCGATCCCCGCAGACAAATCCATCCGCCGGGGCCGCGCGCTCCTCGCGCTTGCGCCCGCCCCCGAACAGCCCCCCGAACAACCCGCCGCGCCGCTCGCGCTCCGCCGCGGGGGGCGGGAAGGCCGAGGCCATGTCGGCCCCGCCCTGCACCCCCCGCATCAGCCCCTCGGGCCGGGGCATCGGGCGCAGCAGGGGCACGGCGGCGGCCAGCATCCCCGGGGAAGGGGGCAACGCCTCGGTCATGGCAGGGGCGGGGGCGGGGGCGGGGGCCGCTTCGGGCCGGGCCTGCGGGCGCAGGCCGGGCGCAGTCGCAGGCGCGGGTGCTACAGGCTGAACCGTCAGGACAGGGCGCGGCAGCGGGCGGGGCGAGGTCGCGATGTCTTGCGCCACTGCCCCCCCTGCCAACAGGAAAGACCACAGACACAAGGCACCGACCACACCGAACCGCATTCAGCCACCCTTTGGCGCAACCTGCGCGGCACGCCCGAAATCGGGGGCCGCCGTATCCTGCCCCGCCTCGATGATCCCGCGCCGAATGGCGCGCGTCCGGGTGAAATAGGCATGCAGGTGATCCCCGTCGCCCAGCCGGATCGCCCGCTGCAGCGCGAAAAGCTCTTCGGTGAACCGGCCAAGGATATCCAGCGTCGCCTCCTTGTTCGTCAGGAACACGTCGCGCCACATCGTCGGGTCCGATGCCGCGATCCGGGTGAAATCCCGAAACCCGGCGGCGGAATAGTTGATCACTTCGCTATCCGTGACCCGGCGCAAGTCATCGGCCACGCCCACCATCGTATAGGCAATCAGATGCGGGGTGTGAGAGGTCACCGCCAGCACAAGGTCGTGATGGGCGGCATCCATCTCATCGACCTTTGCCCCCATCCCCTCGCACAGCGCGCGCAGGCGCGCCACCGCCGCCGCATCCGCGCCCTGCGGCGTCAGCAGCCACCAGCGATTCTGAAACAGCGTGGCAAAGCCCGAACGCGGCCCGGAATGCTCTGTCCCCGCAATCGGATGGCCCGCGATGAAATGCACGCCCTCGGGGATATGCGGTGCCACGGCGGCGATCACCGCCTGCTTCACCGATCCCACATCCGTGACCGTCGCCCCCGGCGCCAGATGCGGGCCGATCTCTTCGGCGATCGCCCCCATCGCGCCCACCGGCACGGCCAGCACCACCAGATCCGCCCCGACAACCGCCTTGGCCGCCGTCTCCTCCACCCGGTCGCAGAACCCGATCTCCAGCGCCACCGCCCGGCTTTCGGCCGATTTGGCGTATCCCACCACCTCGCCCGCCAGACCCTTGGCCTTCATCGCATGCGCCATGGACGATGCGATCAGGCCCAGCCCGATCAGCGCCACCCTCTCATAGATCACGGCCATCACTTCACGCCCTTGAACTGCGCCACGGCATGGGCGACGCGGCGGCACGACGCCTCATCCCCCACGGTGATCCGAAGGCAATGCGGCAGCTTGTAGCCCGCCACCCGCCGCACGATCAGCCCCTGCTGCTGCAGGAAGGCATCGCAGGCCACGGCCTCGTCCTCGCTGGAAAACCGCGCCAGCACGAAATTCGCCATCGACGTATCCGAAGGCACACCCAGTTCCGCCAGCGCCTCGGACAGCCAATGCCGCATCCGCGCATTCTCGGCCCGGCAGCGGTTGACGAAATCCTGATCCCTGACCGCCGCCTCCGCCGCCTCCAGCTGGGTGGAAGACAGGTTGAAAGGCCCCCGGATCCGGTTCAGCACATCAATGATCGCCCTGGGGCCATAGCCCCAGCCGATCCGCAACCCGCCCAGACCATAGATCTTGGAAAAGGTCCGCGTCATCACGACATTCGTGCGCGCCTCAAGGATCGCCAGCCCGCCATCATAGCCTTCGACATATTCCGCATAGGCCCCGTCCAGCACCAGAATGGCCTGTCGCGGCAACCCGTCGGCCAGCCTCTCGATATCGGCCAGCGAAATCATCGTGCCGGTGGGGTTGTTCGGATTGGCGATGAAGACAAGCTTCGTGCGCCGGTTGCAGGCCGCCAGAATGGCATCGACATCCGTGGTGCGTTCCCGCTCGGGCACTTCCACCGGGGTCGCGCCCACGGCCAGCGCCGAAATCCGGTACATCAGAAAGCCATGTTCGGTGAACACCACCTCATCCTTCGGCCCGGCATAGGCCTGGCAGAGGAAGGTGATGATCTCGTCCGATCCCACGCCACAGATCACCCGCCCCGCATCAAGGCCATGCACCTCGGCAATCGCCTCGCGCAGGCTGGCATGATCGGTGGAAGGATAGCGATGCAGGCTGTGAACGCTGCGCTGGAACGCCTCTTTCGCGCGGTCCGAAGGGCCGAAGGGGTTCTCGTTCGACGAAAGCTTGACCACATTGGTCATGCCCGCGACATGCGCCTTCCCGCCTTCATAAAGCGCGATGTCCAGGATCCCGGGCTGCGGTCGGATGGCGTCGGTCATGTCGGCAAGATTCCCCCGTTCCTGCGGGGTTCTAGCTTCGGGCGGGCGGCAAGGCCAGACGGTTTATCGCCACGCTTCACTTCGCAGACCGCGCCTGCAGCCAGTCCATCAGCGCCATCAGCACGCCCGACAGCACAAAGGTCATGTGGATCACCGTCAGCCAGAACAGATGCCCCTCGCTGGGCGCGGGCAGATCCGGATCGCCGATCTCCATGAACCGCTTCAGAAGATGGATCGCCGATATCGCCACGATCGAGGCGATCAGCTTCATCTTCAGCCCGCCGAAATCCACCTTCCCCATCCAGCCGGGCCGATCCGTGCCCGGATCGAAATCGAATTTCGACACGAAACTCTCATAGCCCGAGAACATCACGATCAGCAGCAAATTCGCCGCCAGCGTCAGGTCGATCAGCGTCAGCACCACAAGGATCGTCTTCTCCGGGCTGAGCGTCAGCATCTGCGGCACATAATAGGCCAGCTCGCGAAAGAAGATCACCAGCAGCATCAGCAGCGCCACCACCAGCCCCAGATACATCGGCGCCATCAGCCAGCGGCTGGCGAACAGCCCCCGCTCCAGCACCGATTCCGCCGTCCGCCGTTCACCCATCACCGCCTCCATCTGCAGCGAAACTGTCATGCCCGCCCCGAAAAGCAAGAGGCCCGCCACAACGGGCGGGCCTCCCTCCACGCGGTCGCGCGGAAATCAGTTCTTCGCGTAGTATTCGACGACGAGGTTCGGTTCCATCTGCACCGGATAGGGCACATCGCCCAGGCCCGGCGTGCGGACGAATTTCGCGGTCATCTTGGAATGGTCGACCTCCAGGTAATCCGGAACGTCCCGCTCGGTCAGCGCGACGGCTTCCAGCACCAGTGCCATCTGCTTGGACTTCTGGCGCACCTCGATCACGTCGCCTTCCTTCACGCGGTAGGACGCGATGTTCACACGCTGGCCATTCACGGTCACATGGCCGTGGTTCACGAACTGGCGCGCGGCGAAGATCGTGGGAACGAACTTGGCGCGGTAGACCACCGCATCCAGGCGGCGCTCCAGCAGGCCGATCAGCATCTCGCCGGTATCGCCCTTCACGCGCTCGGCTTCACCATAGATCTTGCGGAACTGCTTTTCGGTCAGGTCGCCGTAATAGCCCTTCAGCTTCTGCTTGGCGCGCAGCTGCGTGCCGAAGTCGGAAAGCTTGTTCTTGCGGCGCTGGCCGTGCTGGCCGGGGCCGTATTCCCGCTTGTTCACCGGGGATTTCGGACGGCCCCAGATGTTTTCGCCCATGCGGCGGTCGATCTTGTACTTGGCAGAGGTGCGTTTGGTCACCGCTGATCTCCTTCGTGTGTCCTGAAGTGCGTTGTCCTTTCCGGGTCTCCCCGGCGACAGGCATCCCCTTGCGGGGTCCACCAACACCAATGAAAAGCCCCGGCGCAGGACGCCGGGACTGGGCGGGCTTATACAGCCGGTCAGGGCAGAGTCAACCGCCTCTCACGCCGCCGCATCATGGCGCAGCAGCGCCGCCTCGCTGGCGGAAAGATTGCGCCGCGCATAATCGCCATAGCTCTCGGGATTCACCGCCACTTCAGGCATCACCGCCATCAGCACATCGCGCTGCGCCGGGTCGATCATCTCCAGCGCCGTGTTCGACGGGTGAAAGCTTTCCGTCTCTACCCCGTTGGCGAAGACGATATTGTGCCGCTCCAGCAGGATATGCACATAGGTCACCTCGCGCATCGCGTGATCGACCATGATGGAACCGTCATTCAGCAGATCCTCGGCCCGGACCAGCACCTCGCTCGTCCCGAACAGGGCCTGCGCCGCCGCGCCCTTCACCAGCATCCGATGCGCGGGCGATACCAGCAGGTCGGGCTCCGGCCTGTCATTGCCAAATGCGCCCGCCCGGAACCGGATCGGCCGCAGATGCGGCATCGCGTAAAGCCGCGCGCCCGACATCCGGCGGTTGCCCGTCCACAGCACCTCTTGCGGGCCGTCATCCTTGGTCAGGATCCGGTCGCCCGGCCGCAGCGTCTGGATCAGCTTCGGCCCTTCGGGCGTGGCAATCCGCGTGCCGGGCGTGAAGCAGATCACGCCGCCCCCCTCGCGCCCGCCTGCCGCCACGCGCGCCCGGTCGATCGAGGTGCGCACCACCCACAGATCGCGGTTCACCGGCGGCACATCGCCCAGCATCATCACCAGCCGCGCGCCGCTGTCGGGCACCGGGATCAGGGTCAACGCAAAGCTCTGCACCCCGTCCGTCACGATGAACCCCTGGTCGGGCAGGTCATCCCCGCCCTCCTCGGCTGCCTCCTCCGCGGGGAACTCGGCCCTGCCGATCGCCGTTCCGATCAGGCGGCGCACCATGCGCGCCGCGCGTTTCCGCATCTCCGCCTTGCCCTCGGCGCCTTCCAGAAGCAGCAGGTCTGCGGAACCATCCACCCGCACCACCTCGCCGGTCCAGCGCCAGGTGGCACCAACCGAGAGGAGGTCAAGCGACGCCCCCTTCACTCCATCCACTTCCGTTTGCGTCCAAGAGATGACGAACGTGCCACGAGAGCCCGTTATCATTTGCCTGTCTGCCTGCTCTTGTATTCTTTTTATAGGGTTAACGTATCAGCCATACAGACTTTTGACTATGTCCGGAAAGCAACACCTGCAAAATCGCATGGGTCAGAACTGCAATCGCAGGTTGATCGACCCAAGCAGCTGATCATCCGGCTGTTCGTCGAATTCCTTGCCCAGCCAGGTCACGCCATAGAACACCTCGCTCTGCGCGCCCTGCCAGTGCATCCCGGCGCGCAGCCGCTTGCGCGTGTCGCTGGGGGTGATCGCATCCGTCGCCAGGAAATACTCGCTGTCATAGACCTCGGCGATATCGCCGCCCAGCAGGACGCTGATCCCCTGCACCCGGTCGCCTGCCACCGCGCGATAGCGCTGCCCGGTCGAATTGTCGCGCAGCATCAGCGCCTCCGTCGCCACATGGCCGAAGGTGAAATCGCCGCCCACGCGCAGCAGGGTTTCCGCCCCGGCCTGCGCCTCGACAAAGGGTCGGAAGCTCACGCTCGACCCGAAATCCAGCGTCCGCCCGAATTCCGCCGTCAGCGTCGGAAAGATGTCATCCGCGATCTGCCCGCCAAAGACCGTCGGCGCAGGCAGGCCCAGCGCATCATGCAGATCGCCATGCAACCGGCTGATGCCGGTCTGCGGGCCCACGATCACCGCATCCAGACCGACGCTCGATTCGATTCCCGCCATCTGGAAATGCGTGTGCATTCCCAAGGTGAGAGCGCCGACATACCGCCGGTCCAGCGGGCCGGGTGTCACCAGATCGGCCGGGGCCAGCGTTTCGACGCGCAGCCTGAATTCCAGGATCTCGCCCGGACGCGTCGGCAATTCGCCACTCCACGACGGCCCGCGCACCCGGTTCAGGACATAGGAACCCGTGCGCCAACGGTCCTTTCCGTCGCCAATCGCGTCATTCGTCAGCAAGCGCCCCCAGCCCAGCGTCACGCGCTCCTGCGCCACGGCGGGCATGGCAAGGGCAACGGCCACCACAAGGGCCGCCGCAGCAAGGAAATGATCAATGGCAAGACGTGCCAAGGAGGGTCTGGTCATATGCGCTTCCAATCATCAGCCCCCCCAGGCTGCCCATACCATAGCCCGCGCATCCGTCCGTTTCTAGTGCCATCGGGCAACACATCGTCATGCAGTTCCCGACAAATCCACTTGTCGCGAACGGAAAGTGCCGACAGGGCTGCCGCCCTTCAAGACGGCAACCGCATTCCGCTAAGTGTTTGAAAAGCGCGCATCGTTACCTTCACGGCCATGCCCGAAATGACGAATTCGTCATCTTCGTCACGCGGGATTTGAATTCGTCATCTCCAATCTTCCAACCGCCAACTGTCGCAATATTGGTAACCGTGATCGTCGCCGGCACTTGTAGTTGGTGACTTGGTTCGGGCGAAACGGATCCTGTGATACGTTGCGTCCACAGTGCGCCGGCGGCGATCATCTTCCCTGCAGCTTCGCGGCTATCCGGCCCGCCAGCACCGCGGCCAGCAGCCCCAGGGGCAGCGCCAGCAGCGCGACCGGCCAGACCGCCCCTCCCGGCTGCACAACCAGACAGATCACCGCCACCATCAGCGCCAGCCCGGCCTCGATCGGCCGCCCTGCACGCAGGATCGGCACGGCATTCGCCAGCACCGCCAGGGAAACCAGCACCCTCAGCCCCGCCTCCTCCGGCTGCAACCAGACATGGATCCCCCAAAGCAGGACTCCCGCTCCGATAATCATCCCCCCCTCGCGCAGCGCGTCGGACAGCCTGCCCCGCGCCCCCCCCCGCCGCAGCAGCGGCAGCGCCAGCAGCAACGCCGCCACCGCCCAAAGCAGCCAGTTCCCCAGCGCCCCGGCAACCGCCCCCTCTGCCCCGCCCTGCGCGCGGTTCACCGCCCCGAAGGCGAACATGAACAGGATGATCCGCCCCGCCCGCATCACCCCCGCCACGCGGCTTGGCGATGGCCCCTCGACGGCCCCCCGCAGCAGGATCAGCGCCCCCATGAGCAGGATCAGCGCATCCCAATCCGCCCCCGCATAGCCGCGCCATGACAGGGCCAACCCCACCACCACGCAGCCGATCCCGAACAGCCGCGCCCAATCCGCCTGCCGCATGCGCTTCAGCCTGTCCAACGCCGCGCCCCTTTCGCGATCAGCACGCTCAGCACGATGCGCGCCACATGATGCACCGTCACATAGACAACCGACATCTGCAGGCTCAGCGCGATCAGGCTCATCTCCGCCAGCCCTCCCGGCGCAAAGGCCAGGAATACCGCCGCCGGCGGCTCCCCGACCCATGGCGCCAGCATCACCGCAAAGCCATAGGCCAGCGCCAGCGCCACCACCGCATTCACCACCGCCAGCCGCCCCGCCCGCCACAGCATCGCCCGCTCCGCCCCGGCAAAGCGCACGCCCAGCCCGCAGCCCACCACCACCTGCGTCACCCCCACCAGCCAGGCGGGCGGCACCCCATGCACCAGCCCCGCCGCATGGGCCACGGCGGAAAACAGCACCGGCCCCGTCATGATCGCCGCCGGAAAGCGCAAGGCCCGCCCGACCGCCACGCCCAGCGCGCCCGCCGCCAGCAGCACCGCCACCTCCTGCACCGTCAGCGGCACCGCCGCCGCAGGCAGCGCCGCCCCGCTGGCCGATCCCACCGCGCCCCCCGTCAGCACCATGAAGATCAGCGGAACCGAAACGATGGTCAGGATCAGCCGCAGGAATTGCAGCACCGTCATCAGGCGCACATCGCCGCCCGCCTCTTCCCCCATCTGCACCGATTCAATCAGCCCGCCCGGCACCGCCCCGAAAAAGCTCTCCAGCTTCGGCAACCCGCCCCGCGTATAGATCACATAGCCCACACCATGCAGGACAGGCAGGAAGACCAGCAGCGCCAGCAGCGACGGTCCCCAGGCCCCCGCCTGCCCCAGAACCTCAGGGCTGAAGGCCCCCCCGATCGCCACCCCGATCACCGGCACAAAGGCCGACCGCAGCTTCATCGGCAACAGCACCGCCCGCCCGAAGGGCCGCCATCCCGCCGCCGCGATCACCCCCGTCACCACCAGCGATCCCAGCAGCAGCGCCAGCGGCAGATGCAACAGCAGCGCCACGCCCCCGCCAAGCCCGCCAAGGGCCAGCGTCATCCCCAGCGCGGCCCAGTCCAGCCGCCTCAATCCATCAGGAAATCCCATGCGCCCGTCCTGCCGTGCGCAACCGCGGGATGCAAGCCGTCACCAATGCGGCGGCCGCACATTGGCGGCAGGCCCGTCCATGGCCATCGCCTCGCGCTCGGCCTCGCGCTCGACCAGCAATTGCACCAGCCGGGACAGCCGCTCGATCTCCTTGGCCTGCCCGGCCACCACATCGGAAAGATCATCCACCGCGCGCATCAGATGCGCCACCTTCTCCTCCAGCGCCTGTTCCGCCATGCCGACCTCCGCCTTGTGCCGCCCCTTCTTGCCGGGCCTGCCCCCTTCCGATACACGGACCCCGACAAAAAGCGAAGGTCCGACCATGGCACAGGACAAATCCCCCGAGGCAAAGACCCGCCGCCCCCGCGCCGAAACCCCCAAGGGGTTCCGCGACTATTTCGGTGCCGAAGTCACCGAGCGGAAGGCGATGCTCGACAAGGTGGCCGAGGTCTATCACCGCTACGGCTTTGATCCGCTGGAAACCAGCGCCGTGGAAACGGTCGAGGCGCTGGGAAAATTCCTCCCCGACGTGGACCGCCCCAACGAAGGCGTCTTCGCCTGGCAGGATGAGGATGCCGACTGGCTCGCCCTCCGCTACGACCTGACCGCCCCCCTCGCCCGCGTGGCGGCGCAGTTCCGGAACGACCTGCCCTCCCCCTATCGCCGCTATGCGATGGGCCCCGTCTGGCGCAACGAAAAGCCCGGCCCCGGCCGCTTCCGCCAGTTCTACCAATGCGACGCCGACACCGTCGGCGCGCCCTCGGTCGCCGCGGATGCCGAAATCTGCGCCATGCTGTCGGACGCCCTCGAAACCGTAGGCATCCCGCGCGGCGATTACATCGTGCGCGTCAACAACCGCAAAGTCCTGAACGGGGTGATGGAGGTTGCAGGTGTCCTTGACCCCGCCAACCCCAACCGCTTCGCCACCGAACGCGGCATCGTCCTGCGCGCCATCGACAAGATCGACCGCCTTGGCGAAACCGGCGTCCGCGCCCTGCTGGGCGAAGGCCGCAAGGACGAGTCCGGCGATTTCACAAAGGGCGCGGGGCTTGCCGCCGAACAGGCCGAGGTCGTCATGGCCTTCATGGCCGCCCGCCGCGACAGCGGTGCCGCCACCGTCGCCCGCCTCCGTGAACTCGTCGGCACCTCCGTCACTGGCGGCGAAGGCGTGGCCGAACTCGAAACCATCGCCGAACTGCTCGACCGCCAAGGCTACGGCTCCGACCGCATCCTGATCGACCCCGGCGTCGTCCGTGGCTTGGGCTACTACACCGGCCCCGTCTACGAGGCCGAACTGACCTTCGAAATCCTCGACGAAAAGGGCCGCAAGCGCCAATTCGGCTCCGTCTCCGGCGGGGGCCGCTATGACGACCTCGTCAAGCGCTTCACCGGTCAATCCGTCCCCGCCACCGGCGTCTCCATCGGCGTCGACCGCCTTCTCGCGGCCCTGCGCGCCAAGGGCCGCATCGGGACAGACACGGCAGGCCCCGTCGTCGTGACCGTGATGGACCGCGACCGCATGGCCGATTACATGGGCATGGTCGCCGACCTGCGCAACGCGGGCCTCCGCGCCGAAGTCTACTTGGGCAACCCCAAGAACTTCGGCAACCAGCTCAAATACGCCGACAAGCGCCAATCCCCCGTCGCCGTGATCCAAGGGGGGAACGAGGCCGAAAAGGGCGTGGTCATCCTCAAGGACCTCATCCTCGGCGCGCAGATCGCCCAGAACGCCACGCTCGAGGAATGGAAGGACCGCCCCGCACAGGTCGAAGTCCCCCGCGCCGACCTCGTCGCCGCCGTCCGCAAGATGCTGGCGAAATGACATCCAAGGCCGCCATCCGGGCCGAGGCCGAAACCCTCTTCGCCGCCTTCCGCACCGAGGGGGCGGTGCCGGTCGAGGCTGACATCCTCCAACCCGCCGAAACCCTGCTCGACCTTTACGGCGAAGACATCCGCGCCCGCGCCTATGTCACCGCCGATCCCCTGCGCGGCGAAATGATGCTGCGCCCCGATTTCACCGTTCCCGTGGTGCAGGCCCATATGGCCCACGGCGCGGAACCCGCCCGCTATTGCTACATGGGCGAGGTGTTCCGGAAGCAGGATGTCGCAGGCCCCCGCGCGAACGAATACCTGCAAGTGGGCTTCGAACTCTTCGACCGCAGCGCGCCGGAACAGGCCGACGCACAGGTCTTCGCCCTCTTCGCCCGCCTGCTCGCGCCGCTGAACCTTCGCGCCGCCACAGGCGATATCGGCATCCTCATGGCCGCCGTCCGTGGCCTCTCCACCTCTGAGCGCCGCAAATCCGCGCTCCTGCGCCACATCTGGCGCCCCAACCGCTTCCGCGCCCTGCTCGACCGCTTCTCGGGCCGCGCCCCCATGCCCGCCGCCCGCGCCGCCCTGCTGGACCGGCTGCAAAAGGACACGCCCGAAGCCCTCACCCGCGCCGCAGGCACCCTCGTCGGCCTCCGCTCTGCCGAAGACATCGCCGCCCGCGCCCGCGCCCTGATCGAAGACGCCGCCACCCAACCCATCGCCGCGACCGAGGCCGCGCTCCTCTACGACCTCCTCTCGCTGCAGGCCCCCGCCCGCGCCGCCCTGAACCACCTGCGCGGCATCACCCCGATGCTCCCCGCCATCGCCCCCGCCGTAGACCGCTTCGCCACCCGCCTCGACGCGCTGGCCACCCTCGGCATCGACACCGAAACCCTGCCCTTCGAGGCCAGCCACGGCCGCACTTCTCTCGAATATTACGACGGCTTCGTCTTCTCCTTCCACGCCGCCGACCCCGCCCTTCCCCCCGTCGCCTCCGGTGGCCGCTACGACGCGCTGACCGCCGTCTTGGGCCAGGGCCGCTCCATCCCCGCCGTGGGGGGCGTCATCCGCCCCGGCCTCGTCGCCCGCCTGAAAGGGTCCGTCTGATGCTGAAGATCGGCGTCCCCTCCAAAGGCCGGCTGATGGAGAAGACCTTCGACTGGTTCGGCCAGCGCGGCATCACCATGCGCCAGACCGGCAATGACCGCGAATATTCCGGCGCGGTCGAAGGGATCGGGGGGGTGGAACTCGTCCTCCTCTCCGCCGGAGAAATCCCGCGCGAGCTTTCCGCAGGCCGCATCCACCTTGGCGTCACCGGATCGGACCTCGTCCGCGACAAGCTGGCCGACTGGCCCGCCCAGGTGGCCGAACTCGCCCCCCTGGGCTTCGGCCATGCCGACCTCATCATCGCCGTCCCCGCCGCCTGGATCGACGTCGACACGCTGGATGATCTCGACGCCGCCGCCGCCGCCTTCCGCGCCGCGCATGGCCACCGCCTGCGCATCGCCACGAAATACCACCGCCTCGTCCGCGATTTCCTCACCGCGAACGGCGTCGCCGATTACCAGCTGGTCGATAGCCAGGGCGCCACCGAAGGCACCATCCGCAACCTGACGGCTGAGGCCATCGCCGACATCACCTCCACCGGCGAAACCCTGCGCGCCAACCACCTCAAGGTGCTGTCCGACGGGCTGATCCACCAGTCGCAGGCGGTGCTGTTCCTGTCGCGCAACGCCGATTGGCCGCAGGCCAGCCGCGCCACGCTCGCCGCCCTTGCGGCACGGCTGGCCATCCCGCTGCCCGGCGATCTCTAGCCCCGCCTTGACGGCTTCCATCTGGTGCTACCTCCCCTTTGGTTCAACAAAAGGGACATCCCAGATGCATCTTCGCCTTGCCGCCGCCGCCCTCTTCCTCGCCCTGCCCGCCTTCGCGCAGGATCTCGCCACCGGCGACACGTTAAAGGCCGCCATCGCCGACAAGACGGTCCAGGGCTCCATGATCGAATCCGGCGCCTATACCGAATTCTACGCCGCCGACGGCACCATCAAGGGTGACGGCTATACCGGCACCTGGGCGGTAGAGGGCGATCAGATGTGCTTCGACTACGGCGAAGGCGCAAACTGCTGGTCCGTCCGGCTGGAGGGCGACACCGTCACCTGGGTGAAGGATGGCAAGGATGATGGCACCGGCACCCTGATCCCCGGCAACGTCAACAACTACTGACCCCCGATCAAGGCCCGGATTTTCTGATCGGTCGCATCGGAAAATTCGTGGTTAACGCGCGCAGCGGATGGTTAACAGGCCCGAGAACCGCCGTTCGCTGCGTGCATACCGCCTGCTGCACTGGCCTGCTGCACCGGCAGCGGCCATGAAAAAACCCATGGTTAACGGCGGAATCCGGCAGGGTTGACGCCGCAGCGTTAACCTTAACGCAGCCCGATCTCGGCCAGCGCCTGCGCCAGTTCCGGCGGCAGCGCCTCCTCCCGCGCGCGCCCCTTGGGCAGGTCGCGCGGGCTCTCTCCCGGGTCCAGATAGCGCCAGCCCTGAAACGGCCGCCGCGCCGCCGCCTCGGTGCGGATCACCTCGGCATCCAGCACCAGCGCGCAGCGCAGGATGCCGTCCGCGCCTTCCACTTTCTCAAGCCCCACAATGCGTTGGCGCGCAAGGATCACCCCCTTGATCACCCAATAGAGCGACCCTCCCGCCAGCACCTCGGCCTCGCGCTTGGGCCACATCCGCGTCACATGCACTGCCCGGCCCTTGGGCCAGCGATGCCGCTGGCTCTCCTGCCAGTCGGTCAGATCCTCGACGCTGTCCGCGCCGACACAGAGCTTAAGGATATTGATGTAAGACACGATTCCCCCGAACCACCGGAAGGAAAGATTAGGGCAGTTTGACGCCGCTGCAACCGTTTGACCCGGTCACAGGATGGGCCTATCTTGTATGGCTCAGCCAAACAAACGCAAAACCAAGGGAAAATCGCATGTCCCGATTCGCCGCCCCCATCGCCGAGCAGATCTGGGACATGAAGTATCGCCTTAAAGAGGCGGACGGCACCCCGATCGACGGCACGGTCGAGGATTCTTGGCGCCGCATCGCCCGCGCTCTGGCCGAAGTCGAGGCCGATCCCGCCCATTGGGAAGGCGAATTCTACGCCGCATTGGAGGATTTCAAATTCCTCCCCGCAGGCCGCATCACGGCGGGCGCGGGCACCGGGCGTTCGGTCACGCTCTTCAACTGCTTCGTCATGGGAACCATCCCCGACAATATGGGCGGCATCTTCGACGCGCTGAAAGAGGCCGCCCTCACCATGCAGCAGGGCGGCGGAATCGGCTATGATTTCAGCACGATCCGCCCAAGAGGGGCCGAGGTGAAGGGCGTCGCCGCCGATGCCTCCGGCCCCCTCTCCTTCATGGATGTCTGGGATGCGATGTGCCGCACCATCATGTCGGCAGGCAGCCGCCGGGGGGCCATGATGGCCACCATGCGCTGCGACCACCCCGATATCGAAAGCTTCATCGAGGCGAAAAAGGATCCCGCCCGTTTACGGATGTTCAACCTCTCCGTGCTAGTGACTGATCCCTTCATGGCGGCGGTCAAGGCGGATGGTCCGTGGGAACTGGTCTTCGACGGCAAGGTCTACAAGACGGTGCAGGCGCGCGATCTGTGGAACCGCATCATGCGGAACACCTTCGATTTCGCCGAACCCGGCGTCATCTTCATCGACCGCATCAATGCGATGAACAACCTCGCCTATTGCGAAACCATCGCCGCCACCAACCCCTGCGGCGAACAACCCCTGCCCCCCTACGGGGCCTGTCTCCTGGGCTCCATCAACCTCGCGAAACTGGTTAACGGCGCGTTTACCAAGGACGCCGCGCTTGACCTGCAAGCGCTTGATTCCCTTGTCAGAACTGCCGTCCGGATGATGGACAACGTGGTCGATGCCAGCCGCTTTCCCCTGCCGCAACAGGCACAGGAAGCACAGGCGAAACGCCGCATCGGCCTTGGCGTCACGGGTCTTGCCGATGCGCTGCTGATGGTCGGCTTGCGCTATGGATCTGAAAAGGCGGCGGAAATCACCGATCGCTGGATGCAGGCCATCGCCCGCGCGGCCTATCTCGCCTCGGCCGACCTCGCCGCCGAAAAGGGCGCATTTCCCCTGTTCGATGCCGAGAAATTCCTCGCCTCCGGCGCGCTTGCCCATATGCCCGATGACGTGAAATCGGCGATCCGGGCCAAGGGCATCCGCAATGCCCTTCTCACCTCCATCGCCCCCACCGGCACCATAAGCCTTTATGCCGGCAATGTTTCTTCCGGCATCGAACCCGTTTTCGCCTATGCCTATACGCGGAAAGTCCTGCAAAAGGACGGCTCGCGCACGGAAGAAGAGGTCGTCGATTACGCCGTCCGCCTCTGGCGCGAAAAGATGGGCGACGCCCCCCTGCCGGATTACTTCGTCAACGCCCAGACCCTGCCGCCGCTGGACCATGTCCGCATGCAGGCCGCCGCGCAGAAATGGGTGGACTCGTCCATCTCCAAGACGATCAACTGCCCCGAAGACATCAGCTTCGACGATTTCAAAGGGGTCTACATGGCCGCCTGGGATCAGGGCTGCAAGGGCTGCACCACCTATCGCCCGAACGATGTGACAGGCTCGGTCCTGACCGTCGCCGAAACCTCGGAAAAGACCCCGGCCGAGGCACCCGCCGCCATGCACCAGACGGCGGACGGGGCCGAGGTTGTCTATCTTTCCGAACCGCTCGACCGCCCCGCAGCCCTGGAAGGCCAGACCTACAAGCTGAAATGGCCGGGCAGCGAACACGCGCTTTACATCACCATCAACGACATCGTCATCGCCGGCCACCGCCGCCCGTTCGAGGTGTTCATCAACTCCAAGAACATGGAACATTTCGCCTGGACGGTCGCGCTGACCCGCATGATCAGCGCCGTCTTCCGTCGCGGCGGCGATATTTCCTTTGTGGTGGAAGAGCTTAAGGCCGTCTTCGATCCGCGTGGCGGGGCCTGGCTGGAAGGGCGCTATATCCCCTCGATCCTGGCCGCCATCGGCGGCGTGATCGAACGCCACCTGATCGAGATCGGCTTCATCGCGGGCGAGGGGCTGGGCCTGAAATCCGATCCCAAGGCCGAAGTGGTGGCCCTGGGCACCCCGCGCGGCAAGTCCTGCTCGTCCTGCGGCAGCTATGACATGCGCATGGTCGAAGGCTGCATGACCTGCGCCTCCTGCGGCTATTCGAAATGCGGCTGATCCCGCGCCGGGGGGATCAGATCTCCTCGACCATGACCACGCCCTGCATGGCCTTGATCGCCCCCTTGATCTGGGGCGTCACCGGATAGGGCTGCGGCAGCAGCACGTCGATCTCGCAGCCGGTCTCGTCGGGCACGCAGATGGTGATCTGCGCCTTCGTCCGCCCCTCGACCTGCGCCAGCAGCGCGGCCACCGACCCCGCCGCCTCAGCCCGGTTCAGATGGATCCGCAGGTCCGAAGCCCCCGCCTCGGCGGCAACGGAATCAATGGGTTGCACCGAATTCGCCAGCAGTTTGACCGAATCGCCATCCGGATCGGCGCGCACCGTCAGCACCACGTTCCGGCCCGGCTCCAGATGATCGCGCGATGCCTCCAGCACGTCGGAAAACACCGTCACCTCATACAGCCCCGTCGGATCGGACAGCGACACAAAGGCAAATCGGTTCCCCTTGGCCGACTTCCGCTCCTGCCGGGCGGAAACGGATCCCGCCATCTTCACCACGCAGGTGCCCCGCTCGGCCTGCCGCGTCACTTCGGCCAGGGTCTTCACATCCCGCCGTTTCAGCGCACCCATGTAATCGTCCAGCGGATGCCCCGAAAGGTAGAAGCCGATCGCCTGATGTTCCTGCGCCAGCCGCTCCACCGGCAGCCAGTCATCGCGCCGCGCAATGCGGGGTTCCGGAATATCCGCCCCCGCCTCGCCGAACAGCGACACCTGCGACGACGCCTTCGCCTCATGGATCGCCGCCGAATAGGCCACCAGCCCATCCAGCGCCTCGAAGACACGCGCGCGGTTGGGGTCCAGCACGTCAAAGGCCCCGGCCCGCGCCAGCATCTCCAACGGCCGCTTGCCCACGCGTTTCAGATCCACCCGCCGCGCGACATCGAACAGCGTGGCAAAGGGCCTGTCCCCCCGCGCCTCCACGATCAGGCGCATCGCATCCACGCCCACATTCTTCAACGCGCCAAGGGCATAGACGATCTGCCCATCCACCACCGTGAATGTTGCCAGCGACCGGTTCACGCAAGGCGGCACGGTCGTGATCCCCAGCTTGTCCACCTCGCGCTTGTAGACGGCCAGCTTGTCCGTCAGGTGGATATCGCAGTTCATCACCGCGGCCATGAATTCCACCGGGTAATTGGCCTTGAGGTAAGCCGTCTGATAGCTGACCACCGCATAGGCCGCCGCGTGCGATTTGTTGAAGCCGTAATTGGCGAATTTCTCCAGCAGATCAAAGACCTCACCCGCCTTCTTGGCGTCGATGTTGTGCGTGGCCTTGGCACCTTCGATGAACTTGGGCCGCTCCTTCGCCATCTCTTCGGCGATCTTCTTGCCCATCGCGCGGCGCAGCAGGTCAGCCCCGCCAAGGGAATATCCGGCCATGACCTGCGCAATCTGCATCACCTGTTCCTGATAGACGATGATGCCCTGCGTTTCGGCCAGAATATGGTCGATGGTGGGGTGGATCGACTCCAGGTCCCGCAGCCCGTTCTTCACCTCGCAATAGACCGGGATGTTCTCCATCGGCCCCGGTCGATACAGCGCCACCAGCGCCACGATATCCTCGATGCAGGTGGGCTTCATCCGCCGCAGCGCATCCATCATGCCCGAGCTTTCCACCTGGAACACCGCCACCGTCTTGGCCGCGGCGTAAAGCTCATAGGTCGGCTTGTCGTCCAGCGGGATCAGGCTGATATCCAGCGTGACCCCCCGCAGCTTCAGCAGATCCAGCGCGTTCTGGATCACCGTCAGGGTCTTCAGACCAAGGAAGTCGAACTTCACCAGACCGGCGGCTTCCACCCATTTCATGTTGAACTGCGTGGCGGGCATATCCGACCGCGGGTCCTGATACAGCGGCACCAGTTCATCCAGCGGCCGGTCCCCGATCACCACACCGGCGGCATGGGTCGAGGCGTTGCGATAAAGCCCCTCGATCTGCTCGGCATAACCCAGCAACCGCCCCACCACCTCTTCCTTCGCCGCCTCGCGCAGGCGCGGCTCATCGGCCAGCGCCTTGGTGATGGAAACCGGCTTCACCCCCTCCAGCGGGATCATCTTCGACAGCCGGTCCACCTGCCCATAGGGCAGTTGCAGCACCCGCCCCACATCGCGCACGGCGGCCTTGGACAGCAGCGCACCGAAGGTGATGATCTGCCCCACCTTCTCGCGCCCGTAATGTTCCTGCACATAGCGGATCACCTCTTCCCGGCGATCCATGCAGAAGTCGATGTCGAAGTCCGGCATCGACACCCGTTCCGGGTTCAGGAAGCGTTCGAACAGCAGCGCATAGCGCAGGGGATCAAGATCGGTGATCGTCAGCGCATAGGCCACAAGGCTGCCCGCCCCCGACCCCCGCCCCGGCCCCACCGGAATGCCATGATCCTTGGCCCATTTGATGAAGTCCGACACGATCAGGAAGTAACCGGGAAAGCCCATCTTCTCGATGATGCCCAGTTCGAAATCCAGCCGCGCCTGATATTCCTCCACGCTCGCCGCATGGGGGATGACGGCCAGCCGGTTCTGCAACCCTTCATTCGCCTGACGGCGCAGTTCCTGCACCTCGTCATCGGCGAATTTCGGCAGGATCGGCTTGCGCTTGGCCGCCATGAAGGCACAGCGCCGCGCGATCTCCACCGTATTCTCCAAGGCTTCGGGCAGATCGGCGAACAGCGCGCACATCTCCGCCTCGGACTTCAGATAATGCTGCGGCGTCAGGCGGCGGCGCGGCTGGCTCTGATCGACATAGGCCCCTTCCGCGATGCAGATCAGCGCATCATGCGCCTCGTACATCTCGGATTTCGGGAAATAGACGTCATTCGTCGCCACCAGCGGCAGGCCCATCTCATAGGCCATCTCCACAAGTCCGCGCTCCGTCGCGGCCTCGGTCTCGGTCAGCCGCCCGCCTTCCCCCGGATGGCGTTGCAATTCCACATACAGCCTGTCACCAAAGGCTGCCGCCAGCCGCTCCATCAGCGCCCGCGCCTTCGGCGCCTGCCCCTGCTGCAGGAACCGCCCCACCGGCCCCTCCGCCCCGCCCGTCAGACAGATCAGCCCGGCCGAATGGCGCTCCAGCTCCTCCAGCGTCACCTGATTAAGCTGCCCCGCCTTGTCCAGATACAGACAGGAATTCAGCTTCATCAGGTTCATGTAGCCCGCCTCGGACTGCGCCAGCAGCACCACCGGCGCGGGCATCCGCAGCTTCTCCCCCGGCTGGGCCGGATCATGCGCAACCGCGACCTGGCACCCCACGATCGGCTGCAGCCCGGCATCCTTTGCCAGAACGGAAAATTCCAGCGCGCAGAACATGTTGTTGGTATCTGTCACCGCCACGGCGGGCATCTCTGCCGCGGCACAGAGCTTGACCAGTTTCTTGACCGGAATCGCGCCTTCCAGCAGCGAATGTTCGGTATGGACACGCAGATGGATGAATCGGGGAAGGTTCGACATGACGGCAGCCTAGCGAAGCGCCAGCGCCGGGGAAAGGCCGCCCCTTCTTTCGGCAAAAGATGAAACTGCTTCCCCGCTTTTCGAAAAGGTTCCGCTTGCCATGTGGCGGCCGGGCGGGCTTCATTGCTAGAAAGGACAAAGGCCCGAACCGGCAAACGGGGGGCATGGGGCGCGTGGCCCGCTTTACGCCGCATCGGGCGGCCACGCAAGACGCCTCGAACGGGGAGAAGGCGGCGGGTTAGACAATGACAGGGATCGCGTTTCTCCTGAACGGAACGCCTGTCCGCGTCGAGGGTGACACCCCGACGCGCACGCTTCTCGATTGGCTGCGCGAGGTGCGCGGCCTCTCCGGCACAAAGGAAGGCTGCAACGAAGGCGACTGCGGCGCCTGCACGGTCATGGTGACCGATGCCACCGGCAGCCGCGCGCTCAATGCCTGCATCCTCTTCCTGCCGCAACTCCACGGCAAGGCCGTCCGCACGGTCGAAGGTCTCTCCGGCCCCGGGGGCGAGATGCACCCCGTGCAAGAGGCGATGATCACCCATCACGGGTCGCAATGCGGCTTCTGCACCCCCGGCTTCGTCGTCTCGATGGCCGTGGCCCAGATGAACGGAAGGCAGGACCATGACGACGTGCTGGCAGGCAATCTCTGCCGCTGCACCGGCTACGCCCCCATCATCCGCGCCGCCGAGGCCGCCGCCTCTGCGCCCGTCCCGGACTGGATGCAGAACGACCGCAGCTTCATCTTGGCCCAAATACCCAAATCCGACGCCACCACACCCCCACCCGTTTCCCTTGACGCGCCAGGGGGGTCCGGGGGGACGCACGTCCCCCCGGCCTTCCGCCCGACGAATTCGGATGATCTCGCCGACTGGTATCTCGCCCATCCTGACGCCACCCTCATCGCCGGGGCCACCGATGTCGGCCTCTGGGTGACGAAGCAACTCCGCGATCTCGCTCCGATCGCCTTCCTGAACGGTGTCACCGATCTGCAGCAGATCGAACGGCAGGGCGGCCTTCTCCATGTCGGGGCGGGCGTCACCATCGCCACCCTGCGCGAGGCCGTCCGCGACGGCCTTCCCTCCTTCGCCGAACTCCTCCGCCGCTATGCCAGCGAACAGGTCCGCAACGCCGCCACCATCGGCGGCAACATCGCCAACGGCTCCCCCATCGGCGACGGCCCGCCCGCGCTCATCGCGCTCGGCGCCACGCTGCACCTGCGGCGGGGCGACGAGATGCGCTCCCTCCCGCTCGAATCCTTCTTCCTCGACTACCGCAAGCAGGACCGTCGCCCCGGTGAATTCGTGGCCGGGATCAGCTTCCCTGAAAAGGCCCCTGCCCTGCGCTGCTACAAGCTGTCCAAGCGCTTCGATCAGGACATCTCCGCCCTCTGCGGCTGCTTCAACCTGACCGTCGACCAAGACCGCATCACCGCAGCCCGCATCGCCTTTGGCGGCATGGCAGGCATCCCGAAACGCGCGACCCATGTCGAACAGGCCCTGACCGGCCAGCCATGGACCGAGGCGACCATCGCCAAGGCCCTCCCCGCCTTCGCGCAGGATTTCACACCGCTCTCCGACATGCGCGCCAGCGCCGCCTACCGCCTTGAAGCCGCCGCGAACCTCCTGCGCCGCTACTTCCACGACCTGAACGGAACCCCCGTCTCGGTGCTGGAGGTCGCGCCATGACCATGGGCAAACCCCTTCCCCATGATGCCGCCCCGCTCCATGTCACCGGACAGGCGCGCTATATCGACGATATCCCGCTGCCCGCCGATGCCCTGCATCTGGCCTTCGGCCTCTCCACCATCGCCCATGGCGAGGTGACGGCGATGGACCTGACCGCCGTCCGCGCCGCCCCCGGCGTGGTCGCCGTCCTCTCGCCCGAAGACTTCGCCGAAATGCCCGATTGCAGCCCGTCGGTCCATGACGAGCCGCTCCTCGCCACCGGCATGGTCCACTACCTCGGCCAACCGCTCTTCCTCGTCGCGGCCGACAGCCACCTCGCCGCCCGCCGCGCCGCGCGTCTGGCCAAGATGACATATCGCGAATTGCCCGCGCTCCTTACAGTGGATGACGCGCTGGCCGCCAACAGCCGCTTTGAACAGGGCCCGGTGATCTGGACGAAGGGCGACCCCGCCGCCGCCATCGCAAAGGCCCCCCACACCGTCGAAGGCAGCTTCGAGGTGGGCGGTCAGGAACATTTCTACCTTGAAGGGCAGGTCGCCGCCTGCCTGCCGCAGGAAGGCGGGGATGTCACCATCCTCTCCTCCACCCAGCACCCGACCGAAATCCAGCACAAGGTCGCCCATGCCCTTCACCTGCCCATGAGCAGCGTGCGGGTCGAGGTGCGCCGCATGGGCGGCGGCTTCGGCGGCAAGGAAAGCCAGGGCAACGCGCTGGCCATCGCCTGCGCCGTGGTGGCCACCCGCACCGGGCGGCCCTGCAAGATGCGCTATGACCGCGACGACGACATGATGATCACGGGCAAGCGGCACGATCTGCGCATCCTCTACCGCGCGGGCTTTGATGACGCGGGCCGCGTGACGGGGCTGGAATTCACCCATCTCTTCCGCTGCGGCTGGGCGCAGGATCTGTCGCTGCCCGTCGCCGACCGCGCGATGCTGCATGCCGACAACTGCTATCACCTGCCCGACATCCGCATCGAAAGCCATCGCCTGAAGACCCATACGCAAAGCGCCACGGCCTTCCGCGGCTTTGGCGGCCCGCAGGGGATGGTGGGCGTGGAACGGGTGATGGACCATATCGCCCAGATGCTGGGCCGCGACCCGCTTCAGGTGCGCCGCGCCAATTTCTACCGCGCGGCAGAGGTGGCAGGCCCGGTGCAGACCACGCCCTATCACATGGCCGTCGAGGATTTCATCGGCCACGAACTTGTCGCCGAACTGGAACGGACCAGCGACTATACCAAGCGTCGGGCCGAAATCGCGGCATGGAACGCCACCTCGCCCATCCTGAAGCGGGGCATCGCCCTGACGCCGGTGAAATTCGGCATCTCCTTCACGCTGACGCACCTCAATCAGGCAGGCGCCCTTGTCCATGTCTATCAGGATGGCTCCATCCAGCTGAACCATGGCGGAACGGAAATGGGCCAGGGCCTGTTCCAGAAGGTCGCGCAGGTCGTGGCGGGCGTCTTCGGCGTCGATGCGGGGGCGGTGAAGATCACCGCCACCGATACGGGCAAGGTGCCCAATACCTCGGCCACCGCCGCCTCTTCCGGGTCGGACCTGAACGGCATGGCTGCCAGGGCGGCGGCAGAGACGATCCGCGCCCGCCTTGCCGCCTTCCTTGCAGAGAAGCACCAGACGACGCCCGCCAAGGTGCGCTTCGCGGATGGCCTCGTTACTGTGGCGGGCGAGACCTACGACTTTGCCCGCGTCGCGAACTGGGCCTATCAGGCCCGCGTCTCGCTCTCCTCCACCGGCTTCTATGCCACGCCCAAGATCGTCTGGGACAGGATGCGCGGCACGGGCCGCCCCTTCCTCTACTTCGCCTATGGCGCGGCGGTGACAGAAGTCGTCATCGACACCCTGACGGGCGAGAACCGCATCCTGCGGGCAGACCTCCTGCATGACACCGGCACCAGCCTGAACCCCGCGCTGGATATCGGGCAGGTGGAAGGCGCCTATGTGCAGGGGGCGGGCTGGCTCACGACCGAGGAACTGGTCTGGGACGCGAAGGGCAAACTCACCACCCACGCGCCCAGCACCTACAAGATCCCCGCCTGTTCGGATCGCCCCCGCATCTTCAACGTGGCGCTCTGGGGGAAACCCAATCGCGAGGATACGGTGGGCAAGTCCAAGGCCGTGGGCGAACCACCCTTCATGCTGGGCATCTCTGCCCTGATGGCCCTGTCCGATGCCGTTGCCGCCTGTGGCGACGGGTCCACCTACCCCGCACTGGACGCCCCTGCGACAGCGGAACGCGTGCTTGCCGCCATAAAGAGGATGCGCGCGCATGGTTGAGCGGTGCCCCTTCGCACAGCGGAATCTGACACAGATTCCGCCCCGAAATCTGCACGCAGATTTCGCCGCGATTTCTGTGTGCAGAAATCGCCTTCCATCGGGGGCGCAGGATGTTTGACCTGGCCACCCTCCGCACCACCATCGCCGCCCACGGCCCCACCGCCCGCGTTGTGATCGCCGCACATGACGGCTCCAGCCCGCGCGAGGTGGGGGCCTCCATGCTGGTCTGGGCCACCGGCCAATCCGGCACCATCGGCGGCGGCGCATTGGAGCATGAGGCCACCACCCGCGCCCGCGCCCATCTCGCCGAAACCCGCCCGCTCCTCAGCCGCGAAGCCCTTGGCCCCAAGCTCGGCCAATGCTGCGGCGGGGCGGTCACCCTGCTGACCGAGGTCTTCACCCAAACCACCCTGCCCGCGGCTGAGACCGGGGTCTTCGCCCGCCCCGTCGATGGACGCCCCGGCGATGAACACAGCATGCCCCTTTCCGTCAGGCGCCTGATCTCCCGCGCACGGGGGGAGGGCGTGGCTCCCCGCCCCGTTCTTCTGCAGGGCTGGATGGTCGAACCCCTTGCCCGGCCCGAACGGCATCTGTGGATCTGGGGCGCGGGCCATGTGGGCCGCGCGCTGGTGGCCGTTCTCGCCCCCCTTCCGGGCGTGGCGATCACCTGGATCGACATCGCCGCCGACCGCTTCCCCGAAACGGTCCCCGACAATGTCACCCTGCGGATTGCGGCCGATCCGGCACAGGAAGTGGCCAAGGCGCCGAGAGAAGCGGAACATCTGATCGTCACCTTCTCGCATGCGCTTGACCTCGAGCTTTGCCACCGGCTGCTGACCCATGGCTTCGCCCGCTGCGGGCTGATCGGTTCGGCCACCAAATGGGCGCGCTTCCGGTCGCGCCTTGCCGCGCTGGGCCATGCCCCCGCCCGCATCGCCCGCATCGATTGCCCCATCGGCGATCCGGCCCTGGGAAAACACCCGCAGGCCATCGCCATCGGCGTGGGGGCCGCCATGCTGCTAGACGGAAAAGGCAACGCGTCACGACAGGAGAACGCGGGATGACAGGGACAGCAAGGGAACTGCTGGCCGTCGACAATGTGACCAAGGCCTATCCGGGCGTGGTGGCAAACAGCGACGTGTCCTTCAGCATTTCCGAAGGGGAAATCCATGCCCTTCTGGGCGAGAACGGCGCAGGCAAGTCGACGCTGGTCAAGATGATCTACGGCCTTGTCAAACCCGACAGCGGCACGATGCGCTTTCGCGGCCAGGCCTACCAGCCCGCCGAACCCAAGGCCGCCCGCGCGACGGGCGTCGCCATGGTGTTTCAGCATTTCAGCCTGTTCGAGGCGCTGAACGTCGCCGAAAACGTGGCCCTCGGCATGGAATCGCCCCCGCCGATGCGCGAATTGTCCGGCAGGATCCGCTCTGTCAGCGAAGAATACGGCCTGCCACTGGATCCCGACCGGATGGTCGGCGATCTGTCGGCAGGCGAACGTCAGCGGGTGGAGATCATCCGCTGCCTCCTTCAGAACCCGAAGCTCCTGATCATGGATGAACCGACCAGCGTGCTGACGCCGCAGGAAGTGGACATCCTGTTCAAGACCCTGCGCCAACTTTCCGCCGAAGGCACGGCGATCCTCTATATCAGCCACAAGCTGGAAGAGATCCGCACCCTCTGCGACGAGGCGACGATCCTTCGCCGCGGCAAGGTGGTGGCCACCTGCACGCCCCGCGACCGCTCGGCCCGCGAGATGGCCGAACTCATGGTCGGCGCGACGCTGACCCCGCCCGCGCGGGCCGCCTTGCCCAAGGGCGACATCGCGCTGCAGGTGACGGGGCTTTCCGTGGCCTCTCCCATCCCCTTCGGCACCAGCCTGAAGGACATCAACTTCTCGGTCGCCCGGGGCGAGGTTCTGGGAATCGCGGGCGTGGCGGGCAACGGGCAGGATGAACTGCTTCTTGCACTGTCGGGCGAGCTTCGGACCGCGGCCTCGACCATCCAGATCGACGGCCAGCCCCTTGGCGCGGCCGGTCCGAACCAGCGTCGCGCTGCGGGCCTTGTCGCGGCGCCGGAAGAACGGCTGGGCCACGCCGCCGCCCCGGACATGAGCCTTGTGGAAAATGCCCTGCTTTCGGCTGCGATCCGGCGCAAGCTTGTCCGCGGCGGCTTCATCGACTGGGACGCCACCCGCAGCTTTGCCGCCGATATCGTCGCGGATTTCGATGTCCGCACCCCGGGCACCCATGTCGCGGCGCGGGCGCTTTCGGGGGGCAATCTTCAGAAATTCGTCGTCGGTCGGGAACTACTGCAAAGCCCGGCGGTCATCGTGATCAACCAGCCCACCTGGGGGGTCGATGCCGCCGCGGCCGCCGCCATCCGGCAGGCCATCCTCGACCGTGCGGCCCTTGGCGCGGCTGTCGTCGTCATCAGCCAGGATCTCGATGAACTGCTGGAAATCGCGGACAACTTCGCCGCCCTGAACGAAGGCCGGCTGACGCGTCCCCGCCCGGTCGAGGGCCTGACGATCGACGAGATCGGGCTGATGATGGGCGGCGCACACGGGATGGAGGTCGCACATCATGGGCATTGAACGCTTCGTCGCGCGGGGCGGATGCCCCGGGGGGCCGTCTGCCCCCCGGGCCCCCCGAGGATATTTGGGAACAGATGAAATCAGGAGGTCGGCATGCTGAGGCTTGAGAAACGCCCCTCGCCCAGCGCCTTCTGGCAATGGGCAACGCCGGTGCTGGCTGTCGTGCTGACGATGATCGCAGGCGGCATCATGTTCGCGCTTCTGGGCAAGAACCCGGTCGAGGCGATCCGGACGATCTTCTGGGATCCGCTGTTCAACGAACAGTTCGCCGCCTATTCCCGGCCCCAGCTTCTGGTCAAGGCCGGGCCGCTGATCCTGATTGCCGTGGGCCTGTCGCTGGGCTTTCGGGCGGGCATCTGGAACATCGGTGCGGAAGGGCAGTACATCATGGGCGCGCTGTTTGGCGCGGGGGTGGGTCTTGCGCTTTATCCGGTGGAAACGCGCTGGGTCTTTCCGCTGATGGTGGTGGCTGGCATCTTTGGCGGCTGGCTCTGGGCGATGATCCCGGCCATCCTGAAGACGCGCTTCAACACCAATGAAATCCTCGTCTCGCTGCTGCTGGTCTATGTCGCGCAGAATGTCCTTGCTTCCATGTCGCTTGGCCTCTTGCGCAATCCCGAAGGTGGCGGCTTTCCGGGCAGCCGGAACCTCGGGCAGATCCCCGCCATGGCCAATCCGGAACTGATCCCCGGCACGGGCATGCATTGGGGGGTGATCGCGGCCTTCATGGTGGTGATCGCGGCCTATATCCTGCTGCAGCGCCACATCCTTGGCTTTCAGATCAAGCTGGCGGGTCAGGCTCCAAGGGCGGCCCGCTTTGCCGGGGTCAATCCGCAGCGCCTTGTGCTGCTCTGCATGGGGATCTCGGGCGCGCTGGCCGGGGCCGCGGGCCTGTTCGAGGTGACCGGACCTTCCGGCCAGATCAGTATCGACTTCAACGTGGGCTACGGCTTCACCGCCATCATCGTGGCCTTCCTCGGGCGGCTCAATCCCATCGGCATCCTGCTGGCGGGGCTTCTGATGGCGCTCACCTATATCGGCGGCGAACTGGCCAGCTTCATGCTGGGCCTGCCCGCCGCCGCGATCCAGGCCTTTCAGGGAATGCTGCTGTTCTTCCTGCTGGCGGTGGATCTACTGACGAACTTCCGCATCCGCTTTGGCACCAGGAAAGAGGCCCTCTGATGGATATTGGTGGAATCAACCCGGCCGTCCTGATCGCCTCGCTCATGGTGGCCTCGGTCCCGATCATTCTTGCGGCCATCGGCGAACTCGTCGTCGAGAAGGCGGGGGTCCTGAACCTCGGGGTCGAGGGGATGATGATCATGGGGGCGATCACCGGCTTTGCCACCGCCGTGGCCACGGGCAATCCCTATCTGGGCTTTCTTGGCGGGGCCATCGGCGGGGCCGGCCTCAGCCTTGTCTTCGGCGTCCTGACCCAGTTCCTGCTGGCCAACCAGGTGGCGACGGGGCTTGCCCTCACGCTGTTCGGGCTGGGCCTGTCCAGCCTGATCGGACAGGGCTATGTCGGCATCAAGCCGCCACTGACGGAGAATGTCCCCTTCGGCCCGCTGGCCGATATCCCCTTCCTCGGCACCGTGATCTTTGACCATGACTGGATGGTCTATGTCTCCATCGGGGTCTGCGCCGCCGTCTGGGCCGTGCTGAAATACACCCGCCTCGGCCTGATCCTGCGCGCCGTCGGCGAAAGCCACGATGCCGCCCATGCGCTGGGCTACAAGGTGGTACGGATCCGCATGCTGGCGATCCTCTTCGGTGGCGCGATGGCGGGCCTGGGCGGCGCCTACATCAGCCTGATCCGCGTGCCGCAATGGACCGACGGCATCACCGCAGGCGCAGGCTGGATCGCCCTTGCCATCGTCGTCTTCGCAAGCTGGAAACCATGGCGAGTCCTGCTTGGTGCCTATCTTTTTGGCGGAATCACCGTGTTGCAGCTTAACCTGCAGGCAGCCGGGGCGCGAATCCCGGTGGAATACTTGTCGATGAGTCCGTATCTGATAACCATCCTCGTGCTGGTCATCATGTCTTCTGGCAAGGGCAAGGCGGCGCTGAACGCGCCTGCCGCGCTGGGCCAGAACTTCCACGCCTCGCGCTGAGGCAAAACACACAAACCGGGGTCGGCTGCCGACCCCCAACCGGGAGTAAGAAATGAAGAGAAGAACGATCCTGAAGGGCGGCGCCGCGCTTGGCTTTGCCTCGATGCTGGGGGGGAAGATGTCCCTTGCGCAAGGGCTGGAGAAGGTCAAGGCAGGTTTCGTCTATGTCGGCCCCATCGGCGATGGCGGCTGGACCTACCAGCACCATCAGGGCGCGCTGGCCGTGCAAGAGGCCTATGGAGACAAGGTCGAGATCGTCTGGCAGGAAAACGTGCCCGAAGGCGCTGATGCCGAACGCGTTCTGACGCAGATGGCGCTGTCGGGCTGCAACATCATCTTCACCACGTCCTTCGGCTACATGGACCCGACCAATGCCGTCGCGGCCAAGTTCCCGGATGTGAAGTTCGAACACGCCACCGGCTTCAAGCGCGAACATCCCAATGTCTCCACCTATAACGCGCGCTTCTATGAAGGCCGCGCCGTGCAGGGGCATATCGCGGGCAAGATGACCAAGACGAACAAGATCGGCTATATCGGCTCCTTCCCGATCCCCGAAGTGATCATGGGCATCAACAGCTATTACCTGCACGCCAAGAAGGTGAACCCGAACGTCGAACTGTCCATCGTCTGGGCCTTCACCTGGTTCGACCCGGCGAAAGAGGCCGATGCCGCCAAGGCGCTGATCGACCAGGGCGTGGACGTGATCGCCAGCCACACCGACTCCACCGCGCCCCTGGCCGAGGCGGCCAAGACCAATGGCGCTGTCATCGGCTTTGGCCAGGCGTCGGACATGGCCGATTACAAGCCCAGCCCCCGCGTTTCGTCCATCATCGACAACTGGGCGCCCTATTACGTGAAGCGCGTCGGCGCCCTGCTTGACGGCAGCTATGCCCAGGCCGACGCCTGGGAAGGCATCGCCGGCGGCGAAGTGGAAATCGGCGAGATCACCGATGCCGTCCCCGCCGATGTGAAGGCCGAGGCCGAGGCCCTGCGCGATTCCATCGCAGCGGGCACCTACCACCCCTTCACCGGCCCGATCAACAAGCAGGACGGCAGCGCCTGGCTGGCCGAAGGCGCAACCGCGCCGGATGGCGATCTGTTGGGGATGATGTTCTATGTCGAAGGCATCACGGGCGAAATCCCGTCCTGATCCCTGCCTCTGAAGACAGGTCAAAGGCCCGCAATCGCGGGCCTTTTTCCATTCTGCCGGTGCGAATCGTCGCAGGGTGAAAACGGGCGTTAATATTCCCATTTTTGAATGTATACTGCGGCATGCGAGTCACCGAGGGAGGGGATCTCATGGCACATGTCGTAGTTCTGGGCGCTGGCCTGGGCGGGGCCATCATGGCCTATGAACTGAAGGAACAGCTTCGCAAGGAAGACAAGGTCACCGTCGTGACCAAGGATCCGACCTATCACTTCGTGCCGTCCAATCCCTGGATCGCCGTCGGCTGGCGCGACCGGGAAGAGATCACCGTCGACCTCGCCCCCACCATGGCGAAGAAGGGCATCGACTTCATCCCTGTCGCCGCGGAAAAGCTGCATCCCGAAGAAAAGCGCATCGCGCTGGTGAACGGCCAGTCGGTATCTTACGACTACCTCGTCATCGCCACCGGCCCCGAACTCGCCTTCGATGAAATCGAAGGCTTCGGCCCGCATGGCGGCTTTACCCAATCCGTCTGCCACATCGACCACGCCGAAGAGGCGCGCAAGGTGTTCGAGGAACTGGTCAAGAACCCCGGCCCCGTCATCATCGGCGCGGCACAGGGGGCCTCCTGCTTCGGTCCGGCCTATGAATTCCTCTTCATCCTGGAAACCGCCCTGCGCCGGGCCAAGGTGCGCGACCGCGTGCCGATGACCTTCGTCACCTCCGAACCCTATGTCGGCCATCTGGGCCTTGACGGGGTGGGCGATACCAAGGGCCTCTTGGAATCCGAGATGCGCGCCAAGCACATCAAGTGGATCACCTCGGCCAAGGTGAAGAAGGTCGAACAGGGCAAGATGACGGTGGAAGAGATCGCCGATGACGGCACGTCGAAGGGCGAAAAGGAACTGCCCTTCGCCTTCTCGATGATGCTGCCCGCCTTCCGGGGGATCAAGCCGGTCTCGGGGATCGAGGGCCTGTCGAACCCGCGCGGCTTCACCATCGTCGACAAGCACCAGCAGAACCCGAAATACCCGGAAATCTTCGCCGTGGGCGTCTGTGTGGCGATCCCCCCGATGGGGCCGACGCCGGTGCCGGTTGGCGTGCCCAAGACCGGCTTCATGATCGAATCCATGGTCACCGCCACCGCCCACAACATCGGAAACCTCGTTCGCGGCAAGGAACCCGATCAGATCGGCACCTGGAACGCCGTCTGCCTGGCCGATTTCGGCGACGGGGGCATTGCCTTCGTGGCACAGCCCCAGATCCCGCCGCGCAACGTGAACTGGTCCTCGTCCGGCAAATGGGTTCACATGGCCAAGATCGGGTTCGAGAAATACTTCATCCGCAAGCTCCGGAAGGGCGTGTCCGAACCCTTCTACGAAACCCTCGCGCTCAAGACGCTGGGCATCGACAAGCTGAAGGAAACCCAGCAGGGCTGAGCCTGCCACGGATATGGCGAAGGCCGCCGCGAAAGCGGCGGCCTTCTGCTTTTCTTCCGCCGCGCGGCATGGCAGGTTCCGGCCCATGACGACGCCCTTTCCCCTTGCCTTCGGCTGCATGCAATTCGGCGGTCGCGCCGATGCCGCCGCATCCCGCGCCATGTATGATGCCTGCCGGGCCGCGGGGATCCGGCATTTCGACACCGCCCATGTCTATACCGACGGCCAATCCGAACGCCTGCTCGGCCAGTTCGCCCGCGGCGACGACATCTCCATCGCGACAAAGATCGGTTACGAAGGCGGCGCAGGGCGCGCCAATCTGATCCGGCAGTTCGAGGAAAGCCTCGGCCGTCTGGGCGCCGACTCGGTCGATCTTCTCTACATCCACCGCCATGACCCCGATACGTCCCTGGAAGAAACCCTTTCGCTGCTTGTCGAATGGCAGCAGGCGGGCCGCATCGCCCGGATCGGGCTGTCGAACTTCGCGGCCTGGCAGGTGATGAAGGCGCAGGCCACCGCCGCCCGCTTCGGCAGCCGGATCGACGTGATCCAGCCCATGTTCAACCTTGTGAAACGCCAGGCTGAAGTGGAACTCCTGCCCATGTGCGCCGACCAGCAGATCGCCGTTCATGCCTATTCCCCGCTGGGGGGCGGCCTGCTGACCGGGAAATACGCAAGCGGCGGCGCAGGCCGCCTGGCCGAGGACAGCCGCTATGCCGCCCGCTACGCCCCGGACGCGATGCACCGCGCCGCGCAGGGCCTTGCCGACATCGCCGCCGAAACCGGCACCCATCCCGCGACGCTGGCCGTGGCCTGGGTCATGTCCTGCCCGATCACGCCCGTGATCCCGCTGGTCTCCGCCCGCGATGCGGGCCAACTGGCCCCCTCCCTCGCCGCGGCGGGCTTTCCGCTGCCTGCCGATCTGCGCGCACGCATCTCGGCGCTCTACCCCGCCCCGCCCCCGGCCACCGATCGACTGGAAGAAGCATGACCGATTTCCTCATCATCGGCGGCGGCATCGCCGGCATCTCGGCTGCCGCCCGCCTGTCCGAACTTGGCTCTGTTATCGTGCTCGAGGCGGAATCCGCCCTCGCGCATCATGCCTCCGGCAGGTCGGCGGCCTTGTACGAACCGCGCTATGGCGCGCCTGCCGTGGTGGAACTCTCGCTCGCCTCCGAAGACCATTTCCGCGCGACCGAGAACATCCTCTCCCCCCGCGGCCTGATGAGCGTCGCCAGGGCCGACCAGCGTGCCGAATTCGATGCCGAGGTCCGGGATTTCCAACTCGACATCGTTTCCGTGGACGAGGCCCGCGCCATCGTCCCCGTGCTGAACCCCGATGTGGTGGCCTTCGCCGCCATTGCCGATCATGCCTGGGACATCGACACCGATCTTCTGCTGCAGGGCTTCGCGCGCGAGGCGAAGGCGCGTGGCGCGCAGATCGTCACGAATGCCCGCGTCACCGCCATCGCCAAGGGGGGCGAGGGCTGGATCGTCACCTCGGCGGCAGGCGAATTCACCGGCCGCCTGCTGATCAATGCCGCTGGTGCCTGGGTGGACGAGGTGGCCGCCATGGCCGCGATCCGCCCGCTGGGTTTCACCCCCAACCGCCGCTCCATGGCCCGCATCCCCGCCCCGGGCGGCCTCGATATCTCGGGCTGGCCGATGATCTTCGGCGCGGGCGAGGCATGGTATGCCAAGCCCGATGCCGGCGCGCTGATCGTCTCGCCCGCCGAAGAAGATCCGCAATCCCCGCATGATGCCTGGGCCGATGACATGGTCCTCGCCGAAGGGCTTGCCCGCTATGAAGAGATGGTCACCGAACCTGTCACAAGGCTGATCTCCAACTGGGCCGGGCTGCGCACCTTCGCCCCCGACCGGGTGCTGGTGATCGGGCCGGATGCGCGCGACCCCTCTTTCTTCTGGCTTGCGGGCCAGGGCGGCTATGGTTTCCAGACCTGCCCCGCAGCCAGCCGCCTTGCCGCCGATCTTGTCGGGGGCCGCCCGACCGGGCTGTCGGATGGCCTGCTTTCCGCCCTGGATCCGGCGCGGTTCGGATAAACATTCAACTTGTTGAATGTAATTTGACACACATCAAGGCAGGCAAGGCCCCGCCATCCTATCGGTCACCCAAAGGGAAAGGACCGACAGATGAGCTACAAGGCAAAGATTTCCGAGATGCGCGGCGAAATCCGCGTGATGAACAAGCTGATCCCCGATGCCGCCGCAGGTTTCGGCACGCTGTCCAAGGCGGTGAAGGAGAGCGGGCCGCTGTCCTTCAAGGAAAAGGAATACATCGCCCTCGCCATCGCCATCAGCCAGCGCTGCGAGCCCTGCATCAACTTCCATGTCGAAGCCCTGATGAAATCCGGCGCCACGCGTGAGGAACTGGGCGATGTGCTGGCCATGTCCATCCAGATGGGCGGTGGACCGGCGCTCATGTATGCCGCCCATGCGCTGGCCTGCTGGGATGAACTGGCCGCGCCCGCCGTGGCGGCGGAATAGCACCGCCCCGCGCAAAGGGAGGTGACAGGAAAGGGCGGATCGGTCAGCATCCGCCCATGACCCATCGCCTTGCCATCCGCAGTCTGGCCCCCGCCCTGATGACGCTGTTTCTGGCCGCCTGCATGGGGCCCGGGCCAGCGCCGACCCTGTCGACCGGGGCGCTCACCACGCCACTGGAACCGGCCATCACCCGCCGCAACTTTGCCGATGCGAAACCCGTCAGCTTCGGGCGCGGCGGCCCGCAGGATTACGCGGTGCATGGCATCGACGTGGCCCGCTTCCAGACGTCGATCGACTGGCGCGAGGCCCGCGCGAACGGGGTCAACTTCGCCTTCATCAAGGCCACCGAGGGCGGCGACCTGGTCGATCCCGCCTTCCGCGACAACTGGCGCGGCGCGGCCCGCGCCGGCGTGGCGCGCGGGGCCTATCATTTCTTCTACCATTGCCGCCCGGCCGCCGAACAGGCCGCCTTCTTCATCCGCAACGTGCCGCGCGCCCCGGGCGCGCTTCAGCCCGTTCTGGATATGGAATGGACACCCTTCTCGCCCACCTGCACCATCCGCCGCGCGCCCGAGGTGATCCGCTCCGAGGCGCGCATCTTCCTCGACATCGTCGAGGCGCATTACGGCCAGCGCCCGATCATCTATTCCACCGTGGATTTCTACCGCGAGAACGAGATGTGGCGCGTCGGCCCCTATCCGTTCTGGCTGCGCTCCGTCGCCGCCCATCCCGATGACATCTACGGCGGGCGGCACTGGACGTTCTGGCAATACACCTCCACCGGGCTGATCCCCGGCATCGCCGGCGAGGTGGATATCAACGTCTTCGACGGCTCTGCCGCCGATTGGGCGGCCTGGCTGGCGGCGAACCGCCAGCCCTGATCGCCGCCCCGTCTGCCGTGCCTCAGGCGCGGCGCTTCTCGGCTTCGGGCAGGGCAATCCCGCGCCCGGCCAGCATCGTGCTGATCTTGTCCATCAGATCGGTCGGAAGGCCCTCAAGGTTCAGCGGCCCGTTCGGCTTGGCCGGGCGGCGCAGCCGGAAATGGTTGATCGCCGCGCGCATCGCCTCGGACGAGGTCTGCAGCTCGGCCGCCCCTGCGGCCAACTGTTCGGCCTGGCTGCTTGTCGCTGTCGCCGCATTGGCCACTTCGCCGATGGCCGTGGTGATCTGCGCCACGGCCCGCGACTGTTCGTCCCCCGAACTCGCGATGCTGCCCACCAGCGTTTCCACCTCGGCGATGTCATGCGAAATCCGGTCGAAGGCGCGCCGCGTCTCATCCGCGATCGACACGCCCGAAGCCACGCGCTGCGATGCATCCTCGATCAGGTCGCTGCTTTCCCGCGCCGCCCGGGCCGACCGGCCCGCCAGATTGCGCACTTCCTGCGCCACCACCGCAAAGCCGCGCCCGTATTGCCCGGCCCGCGCCGCCTCGACCGCCGCATTCAGGGCCAGAAGATTCGTCTGGAAGGCGATCTCGTCGATCACCTTGATGATCTTGGCGATATCGTCCGAAGACGACCGGATCGCCTCCATCGCCTGCACCATCCCGATCACCTTGTCCTGCCCCTCTTTCGTGGCGGTCGAGGCAGAGCTTGCCCGATGGCTTGCCATATTGGCCGAGCTTGCATTGGCGCGAACCTGCGTATCCGTCTCTTCGGCCGAGGCGGAAATCTCGTCGACCGAGGTGCTTTGCACCTGCGCATTGTCGGCCAGCGAATGCGCGCTGGAGGCGATCTGATCCACCGTCGCCGTCACCTGCTGCACCTGATCGGAAATCTGGTGGAAGGTCTCGTTCAGCCCGGCATAGGCGCGCTCGAAGGCTTCCACGATCAGCCGGAATTCGCCCGGGAAATCCTCGGGCCGGATGTCGCGGTCCAGCCGCCCCTCGACGATGTCCACCGACATGGACTGGATCTCGCGGATGGTCCGGCGGAAGCTGGTGGCGATACCGTCCATGGCCTCGTTGATGAAGGCCCGATCCCCGCTGAAGCGTTCCAGTTCATAATCGAACCGGCCTTCTGCATAGGCCTCGACACAGGTGATGATCTTGCGCTTGGTGGCGATGTGATCCTTCACCATGTGGTTCACCCGCTCCACCACATCGGCGAAGACGGCGTTGAACTTGGCCGGATCAATGTACTCATGGATCCGACCGGCCTGATGGGCAACCGACATTTCCTTCAACTCGTGGACCAGCATCACGATCTGCGCCTCGTTCTCGGCGAATTCCGTCCTGTCCTGCCATTCCACCAGCATGCCCACAAGCTTGCCCGCCGCGTTGCGGTGCGGGATCACCCGAAACGCCAGCCGCCGCCCGCCGATGGTGAACTTGCCGTCATGCGGATCGGCGATGTCCGTCATGATCCGGCGCTGGTAGGACGGGTTCTTGTGGAAGAAGTCGATGGATTTGCCCACCACGTCGCGCGCGGTGAAATGCGGCAGGTCGCGGCGGATGTCCTCTTCGATCGCTTCGAACATCCGATAGCCCGCTTCGTTCACGAAGCGCACGATCATGTCGGGATCAGCCAGCATCACGGGGTTGGTCAGGTGATCAAGGGTGTGCAGCACCCCGATCTGCCCGGCGAGTGCCTCCAGATTCCCGTCCGCCAGGCCCTTGCCTGCGCCCCTTGCAACCGTCTCAGCCATAGAACCGTCCTTTTCGATACACGCAGTCGGCAGAATGACCTGCCCATCGCGAACCAGAACGGCATCCTGCAGGGATAGGTTAGGCGACCTCGCTCTGCGAAAGGATGGCAGGGTGGTATCAGAGGGATGGCCCCCCTTGCCTTCAAACGGAAACGGGGCACCGGACGCCTGTCCGATGCCCCGCAATTCCGCTTGGGCGGTGCGTCAGCCGTCGATGCGGATCCGCGCGTTGGACGGGTCGAAGGGGCTGTCCTCGGTCACCACCGCATCCCATTCCTGGCGCAGCATCTTGACCTTCAGCTTCGTGCCCACCTCGGCCAGATCCGGGCGCACATAGCCCATGCCGATCTGCTTGCCAAAGGCCACGGACCAACCGCCCGAAGTCAGACGGCCCACCTTCTCGCCGTTCAGCAGCAGCGCCTCCTTGCCCCAGGGATCGGCATCGGCAGGGCCGTCGATCAGCAGCGTCACGCATTTGCTGCGGATGCCGGTCTCCAGCATCTTCGCCTTGCCCCGGAACTCCTTGCCCAGATCGACGAACCGGTCCAGCGCGGCCTCAAGCGGGGTCGCGTCGCGGCCCAGCTCGTTGCCGAAGGCGCGGTAGGATTTTTCCTGCCGCAGCCAGTTCTGCGCGCGGGCGCCGACGCCCTTGAGCCCGTGCTTTTCGCCCACGGACCAGATCAGGTCCCAGAGGTAGCGGCCGAATTCGATGGGATAGTGGAGTTCCCAGCCAAGTTCACCCGTATAGGCCACGCGGACGGCGCGGACGGGGGCCATGCCCAGTTCGATGTCGCGGTAGGACAGCCACGGGAAGCGCTTGTTGCCCAGAACGGTGTCGGGGTTCGCGTCCTTGACGATATCCTTCAGCAGCGCGCGGGCGTTGGGGCCGGCAAGGGCGAAGACGCCCCATTGCGTGGTGATGTCGTGGATGTCGATGTAGCCGCCCCCGTTCGCCATCCAGTCTTCGGCAGACTTGATCAGGAAGTCGGCATCATAGGCCGTCCATGCGCCGGCGGAGATGAGGTAGTACTCGTTCTCTTTCAGGCGGACGATGGTGTATTCGGTGCGGGTCGTGCCGTGGTCGGTCAGGGCGTAGGTCAGGTTGATCCGGCCCACATTCGGCAGCTTGTTGCAGGTGAAGTGGTCGAGGAAGGCCGTTGCCCCCGGCCCGCGCACCAGATGCTTGGTAAAGGCCGATGCGTCGATGATCCCCACCGTGTTGCGCACCGCCTGCGCCTCGGCCTCGGCATATTGCCACCAGGCGCCGCGGCGGAAAGAGCGCGAGTCGTGGTCAAACGAAGCGGGCGCATCCTTGGGGCCATAATAGTTCGGCCGTTCCCAGCCGTTCACCTGGCCGAATTGCGCGCCCATCTCCTTTTGCCGGTCATAGGCGGGGGCGGTGCGCAGGGGGCGGCAGGCTTCGCGTTCTTCGTCCGGGTGGTGCAGGATGAAGACGTGTTCATAGCATTCCTCGTTCTTGCGGGCGGCATATTCGGTCGTCATCCAGTTGCCGTAACGCTTGGGGTCCAGCGAGGCCATGTCGATTTCGGCTTCGCCTTGCGTCATCATCTGCGCAAGGTAGTAGCCCGTGCCACCCGCCGCCGTGATCCCGAAAGAGAACCCTTCCGCAATCCACATGTTGCGCAGGCCCGGCACCGGGCCGACCAGCGGGTTGCCGTCGGGGGTATAGCAGATCGGGCCGTTGTAATCGTCCTTCAGGCCCACGGTTTCCGAAGACGGGATGCGATGGATCATCGACATGTATTCCGCCTCGATCCGTTCGAGATCAAGCGGGAAGAGGTCGGCGCGGAAGCTCTCCGGCACGTCATAGAGGAAGCGGGCCGGGGCGTTGCGTTCGTAAGGGCCAAGGATCCAGCCGCCACGCTCTTCGCGCACATACCATTTGGCATCGGCATCGCGCAGGACGGGGTGCTGCGGGTTGGTCTTGCGCCATTCCACCAGCGCCGGGTCCGGCTCGGTCACGATATACTGGTGTTCCACCGGAATGGCCGGGATCTTGATACCCAGAAGCCGCGCGGTGCGCTGGGCATGGTTGCCGGTCGCCGTCACCACATGCTCGGCATGGATTTCATAGGTCTCTTCCGTGGGCAGCAGGTTGCCGCCCTTGTCTTCCATCCGCGTGACCGAAACGATCCATTCCGACCCGGTCCAGCGATAGCTGTTGACCTGGATCTTCCGCTCGATCGTGGCGCCCAGTTGCCGCGCGCCCTTGGCCATGGCCTGCGTCACATCGGCCGGATTGATATAGCCGTCCTGCGGGTGATAGAGCGCACCCACCAGATCTTCCGTCCGCACCAGCGGCCAGCGATCCTTGATCTCCTTCGGCGACAGGAATTCGTGATAGACGCCGGCGGTTTCCGCAACCGACGAATACAGCATGTATTCATCCATCCGCTCCTGCCGCTGGGCCATCCGCAGGTTGCCCACGACATAGAAACCCGGGTTCAGCCCCGTCTCGGCCTCCAGCCCCTTGTAGAAATCGACGCTGTATTTGTGGATATGCGTCGTTGCGTAAGACATGTTGAACAGGGGCAGCAGCCCCGCCGCATGCCAGGTGGACCCTGCGGTCAACTCGTCCCGCTCCACCAGCATCGTGTCCCAGCCAGCCTTGGCAAGGTGATAGGCGATGCCGTTCCCGACGGCACCGCCGCCGACGACAAGGGCTTTGACATGGGTCTTCATGGGGCGACTCCGCGGATGGGTGTTTTGCCCCCTATCTGCCCGAACGCGCGGGGAACGGGCAAGACAACCCGACCCTTGGCAGACAAAAGCGACATGAGTGTAAAATGGGCGACTTCGCCGCAACCGGCAAAGGCGGGGATCAGCCCCGCCGCACCCGCCCGAACATCGCCGACAGCGCAAAGAGGATCGCCGCCGCCGCGATGATCGACGGCCCCGCCGGCGTGTCCTGCCACAGCGAAAGCTGCAGCCCCGCAAGCGCGGCCCCCGCGCCCAGCAGCGTGGCCAGAACCGCCATCCGTTCCGGCGTGCGCGACAGGCCGCGCGCGGCGGCCGCGGGAATGATCAAGAGCGCCGCGATCAGCAGCGCCCCCACCACCTTGATCGCCACCGCCACCACCACCGCCAGCGCGACCGTCAGGATCAACCGCTCCCGCGCCGGATCAAGACCCGAGGCATGGGCCAGATCCTCGTTCAGCGTCGTCGTCAGCAGCGCCTGCCAGCGCCAGGCCAGCAGCGCCAGCACAACCGCCGCCCCGCCCCAGACATAGGCCAGATCGGCCCGCGATACCGCCAGGATATCGCCGAAAAGCCAGGCCGACAGGTCGGTGCGCGCGCCCGGAACGAAACTCACCGCCACCAGCCCGAAGGCCAGCGCCGAATGCGCCAGCACCCCCAGCGTCGTATCCATCGCCCAGCCCCGCGCCGCCAGCGTCGCCACCGTCACCGCCATCGCGAGTGCCACCACCAGCGTGCCAAAGGTCACCGGCAGGTCAAACGCCAGGGCCAGCGCCACCCCCAGAATGGCCGCATGGGCCGTGGCATCGCCGAAATAGGCCATCCGCCGCCACACGACAAAGGATCCAAGCGGCCCGGTCGCCAGCGACAGCCCCACCCCGGCCAGTGCCGCCCGGATCAGGAAATCGTCAAGCAGGGTGGTGATCATGGTCATGCCCGTGGTCGTGATGGTGGTGATGCGCATGTCCCTCGCCCGCGTCATGGCTGTGGTCATGCACATGCTGATACAGCGCCAGCGCGCCCTGCGTCCCAAGCCCGAACAGCGCCCGGTATTCCGGCGCCGAAGACACCACGCGCGGCGTTCCCTCGCAGCAGATATGCCCGTTCAGGCAGATCACCCTGTCGGATGCCGCCATGACCACATGCAGATCATGGCTCACCATCAGCACCGCCACCCCCGTCTCGCGGCGGACATCCTCGATCAGCCGATAGAACGCCGCCTCGCCCGGCTGATCCAGCCCCTGCGTCGGCTCGTCCAGGATCAGCAACTGCGGCCGCGCCAGCAGTGCCCGCGCCAGCAGCACGCGTTGGAACTGCCCGCCCGACAGATCCGCCATCTGCCGCCCCGCCACCTCGGGCACGCCCACCCGCGCCAGCGCCGCCGCCGCATCCCGATCCGCCACCCGCCGCGGCAGCGACAGGAACCGCCGCACCGTCATCGGCAGCGTCCGGTCGATCGCCAACCGCTGCGGCACATAGCCGATCACCAGCCCCGCCCGCCGCGTCACCCGGCCCGAAGCCGCGGGAACTATCCCCAACAGCGACCGCAGCAGGGTGGACTTGCCCGATCCGTTCGGCCCCAGGATGGTGACAATCTCGCCCGGTTGCACCGACAGGCTGACATCCGTCAGGATCGCCTGCCCTTCCAGCCGCACCGACAGATGTTCTGCCGTGATCAGGCCGCTCATTCCCCTGCCCCCCGGCAGGCCGGACACAGCCCCAGCGCCTCGATATTGGACCGCTCGATCAGGAAGCCCATTTCCGCCGCCGCCCCATCCAGCGCCGCACGCACGGCTGCGGCGGGGGCCTCGGCCACATGGTTGCAGTGCCGGCAGATCAGAAAGGCCGGGGCATGGGCCTCGCCCGGATGCATGCAGGCGGCAAAGGCATTCAGCCGCCGGATCCGATGGGCCAGCCCATTCTCCACCAGAAAATCCAGCGCGCGATAGGCCACCGGCGGCTGATTCCCGAACCCTTCCGCCGCCAGGCGCTGCAACACGTCATAGGCCCCCAGCGCGCGATGCTCTTCCAGCAGAATCTCCAGCACCCGCCGCCGCACCGGCGTCAGCCGCGCCCCCTGCGCATTGGCCAGCGCCTCGGCCCGGGCCAGCACGTCACCCGAACAATGGCTGTGATCGTGGCGCGCGAAGGCCACTTCCGGCGCCGCATGGCAGCCCGGGCAATCATCGGAATGAACATGCGGTCTCGACTGCGCCATGCGGGCCTCTTGACATGTTATCTTATAACATAGATAGGCCCTGCATCAGCTACAGGAAGGGCCCTGCCGATGCGTTATATCATATCTCCCGCAGTTGCCAGCCTCGCCATCGGCCTTCCCGCCCTGGCCGAAGTGCCCCGCGTCATCACCGATATCCACCCTGTCCACGCGCTGGTCGCGCAGGTGATGGGCGATCTCGGCAGCCCGGACCTGCTGCTCGACCGTGGCGCAAGCGCGCATGACTTCCAGCTTCGCCCCTCGCAGGCGGCAAACCTCGCGGATGCCGATCTGGTGGTCTGGATCGGCCCGGAACTGACACCATGGCTGGATCGCGCGCTGGATGGCCTTGGCGAAGGCAGCGCGCGCCTCGAACTACTTGATGCGCCCGGAACCCTGACGCGCAGCTATTCGGAAGATGGCGCACATGGCGCGGAAGGCACCCATGATCACGCCGCGCATGAAGCCGAAGCAGATCACGATCACGATCACGCAGGGCACGACCACGACGCCGAAGAGGCCGGACATGATCACGGCCACAGCCACGACGGCACCGATCCCCATGCCTGGCTCGATCCGGCAAATGCGCAGGTCTGGCTTTCCGCAATCGCCGCCGAACTCTCGCGCCTCGATGCCGAAAATGCCGCAACCTATGCGGCCAATGCCGATGCCGCCATCGCGCGTATCGCCCAACTCGACAAGGACATCGCCGCGATCCTGGCCCCGGCACAGGGCAAGCCGCTGGTCGTCTATCACGATGCCTATGGCTATTTCGCCGCCCATTACGGGCTTTCCGTCTTCGGCTCTGTCGCCCTGGGCGATGCCACCTCGCCCGGCGCCGCCCGCCTTGCAGACCTGCGCGCCGGTGTCGAAGGTCAGACACGTCTCTGCCTTTTCCCCGAGGCGCAGCACGATCCCGCGCTTGTCCTGCAACTTGCCGAAGGCACAGATGCCACGGTGGGCGGCGCACTCGATCCCAACGGTTCGTTGCAGGATCCCGGTCCCGATGCCTTCGACGGCATGATGCGCAGCCTTGCCACCACCATCGCCGATTGCGCCAGCGGCGGCTGATTGCGCGAGGTCGGGCCTTGGCGCTTGACCTGACCCAACACAGGGGCCACCACTGAACCCGGCCAAAGGCTGGGGGGAACGGATGACAGAGCGGCAATTGGGGATCGCACCTTTCGGGCGCACGAGCGCGGGCGAACCCGTGCAGCAGGTCACGATCGGGCGTGACGGGCTTTGCGTCTCGCTGCTCACCTTCGGGGCCGTGCTGCATGGGGTCTGGCTGGAGGGAACCGCGCGCAACCTGACACTCGGCTCCGACCGGCTGTCCGATTACGAAGGCGCGATGTGCTATCACGGCGCGCTCGTTGGCCCGGTGGTCAACCGCATCAGCCATGCCCGCACCCGCATCGCCGGGCAGGATCTGCGCCTTGAGGCCAATCAGGATGGCCGCCACTGCCTGCATTCGGGCTCCGCCGGCACATATCGCAAGGTCTGGCACCTGGCCGAGGTGACGGAAGAGTCGCTGCGCCTGGAACTCGACCTTCCCGATGGCGAAGGCGGCTTCCCCGGCAATCGCCGCGTCGCGGCCACCTACCGCGTCGAAGGGGCCAGCCTGCACCTTCATGTTCATGTCACCACCGACCGGGCCACCCCGGTCAACTTCGCCAATCACAGCTACTGGAACCTCGACGGCAGCGAAAGCTGGGCAGGCCACCGCCTCTGGATCGACGCGGACCGCTACCTTCCCACCACCCCCGATTTCACCCCGACCGGCGAAATCCGCCCTGTCACGCAGGATGACATGGATTTCCGCAAACCCCGCCGGATCGAGCCGGGCGTGAACCATTTCGACAACAACTTCTGCCTGTCAGACCACCGCGCCCCCCTGCGCGAGGTGCTGCGCCTGAACGGCCAGTCGGGCATCGGCATGACGGTTTCCACCACCGAACCCGGCATTCAGGTCTATGACGGGCGCAATGCCATCCGCCCCGGCAGATCCCCGCATGAGGGCCTCGCGATCGAGGCGCAGGCCTGGCCGGATGCACCCAATCAGCCGGGCTTTCCCTCGATCCTGCTGGAAACGGGCGAGACCTACATGCAGCACACGGTCTGGCGCTTCGGGCGCGGCTAGCCGTCCACCCCGCCCTGCCCCGCGCTGCGGAACCAGTCGATGATCGCCGCGCGTTCCTCGGGTTCCATATAGGTCAGGTTGGCGGGGGGCATCGCATGCGACAGCCCCGCCTGCAGATAGATCCGCCGCGCCTCGGCGGCGATCTGGGCGGGCGTTTCCAGCACCACACCCTTGGGCGCCCAGTGCATCCCCTCCCAGGCGGGTTCCGCCGCGTGGCACATCGAACAGCGCCCCTGCACGATGCTGACCACATCCTCGAACCCGCCGGCCGAGGCATAGGTCAGCGCCGCCCCCGACAGGGCCGCCCCCGCGCCCTCCTCCTCGCCGCCCGGGCGCAGTGCCATGGGCGCCGTCGACAGCCAGGCGATGATCAGGAATAGCACCGCCGTCGCGGCCCATGTCCAATGTGGGCTGCCCTTGCGCGCATGCTGGGTGTTGAACCAGTGCCGGATCGTCACCCCCATCAGGAAGACAAGGCTTGCGATCAGCCAGTTCCACTCCGTCGCAAAGACCAGCGGATAATGGTTCGACAGCATCAGGAACAGCACGGGCAGCGTCAGGTAATTGTTATGCGTGCTGCGCTGCTTGGCGATCTTGCCGTATTTCGGGTCGGGCGTGCGGCCCGCCTTCAGATCGGCCACCACGATCTTCTGGTTCGGAATGATCACCATGAACACGTTGGCCGACATGATCGTCGCCGTGAAGGCCCCCAGATGCAGCAGCGCCGCGCGCCCCGTGAACACCTGCGTATAGCCCCAGGCCATCGCCACCAGCACGGCAAACAGCGCCACCATCAGCAGCGTCTGGTTCGCATTCACGAAGACCCGGCACAATGTCGTGTAGATCCCCCAGCCCAGCGCCAGCGACCCCACCGAAATCGCCACCGCCTGCCATGTCGCCAGTTCCATCACATTGGCGTCGATCAGATACATGTCGGCGCCAAGGTAATAGACCAGCACCAGCATGGCGAAACCCGAAAGCCAGGTCGCATAGCTTTCCCATTTGAACCAGGTCAGATGTTCGGGCAGGCGTTCGGGGGCCACCAGATATTTCTGGATGTGATAGAACCCGCCGCCATGCACCTGCCATTCCTCGCCATGCGCCAGGTCCGGCATCCCCGGCGCCTTGCGCAGCCCAAGGTCCAGCGCAATGAAATAGAAGGACGATCCGATCCAGGCGATGGCCGTGATCACATGCGTCCAGCGCGCCGCGATCTCCACCCACTCCCACAGCACGGCCCAATCATAGATGCCTTCCATCGGCGCGGCTCCCTTGTCATTGTCGCGAAAGGCTATACCGATGCCCATTCGCCTGTTAATCCTTCAAATGCCCAAGCACTTTCAAACTGGGGCAAAGAATGGGGACGGGCCGCCATGTCCTATGTGAACAACATCCGAATGTTCGTGCGTGTCTATGAATTGGGCAGCATGAGTGCGGCAGCACGCGATCAGCGCTGCTCGCCCGCTGTCGCCTCGGCCCGTATCTCGGAGCTGGAAAAGCATCTGGGCGTCCGCCTCTTCAACCGCACGACGCGCAGCCTGCAACCCACCGAGAATGGCCGCATCTTCTATGACGGCGCGCGAAAGGTGCTGGAATCGATAGACGAGGCCGAGGCCGCCGTCATGGACGTGACCCAGAACCCGCGCGGCACCATCTTCATCGCCGCACCCCTGGGCATCGGGCGGCGCTTCATCGCGCCCCATGTCCCCACCTTCAAGGATCTCTATCCCCAGATCGACCTGCGCCTGCGCCTGTCGGACCGGGTGATCGACGTCACCGCCGAAGGGCTCGACATCGCCTTCCACCTTGGCCTGCTTGAGGATTCCACCCTCAAGGTCCGCCTCATCGCCGATTGCCCGCGCATCCTCTGCGCTGCCCCCTCCTACATCGCCCGCCGCGGCATGCCCGCCGATGGCGCGGCGCTGGTCAGCGACCGGCACGATTGCCTGAACCTGCGCTTTCCGGGTGCCAAGGAATTCCAGTGGAACCTCCTCACCCCCGAAGGCCCCCGCCGGTTTGAAATCGCCGGTCCCTTCGAATCGGATGATGGCGATGTGCTGACGGGATGGGCGCTTGATGGCTGGGGCATCGTGATGAAGCCGATCTTCGAAGTGGCCGAACACCTCAAGCAGGGTCGCCTTGTTCCCGTGGCCCAGGCCACGCCGCCCCTGCCCACGCAGCTTTCCGTCCTGTCCCAGCATCGCCGCCTCAAGGATCCCAAGGTCCGCCTCTTCACCGATTACATCATCGCCCGCATCAAGGCCGACATGGCCGAAAGGATGGAGGGGATCGCCCCCCTCATTGCCCGTTGACACTGGGCGCCGTGACGCTGGCCTGCCTGCGTGACGCGCCCCCTTTCCGCGTCGAATTCGCCGAAAGCGGGGGCGAGGATCTGGTGATCGCCTTTTCCAGCATCGGCCATGATCCCGCCCGCATGCCCGCGCCGGAATTCCAGTCCGCCGCCCGGGCCGGCAATCGGCGCGCCCTCTTCATCATGGATGAAAGCCGAAGCTGGGGCCTGCACCCCGATTTCGCGCCAATGCTCCGCACCGCCCTTGCCGCGGCACGCCCGGCCCGGAACCGCATCGCCATCGGCTCCTCCATGGGGGCGGTCTGCGCATTGCGGGCGGCGCATCTTGCCCCCCTCTCCGCCGTTCTGGCCATCGGCCCGCAATCCGATCTCGCCGATCCGCGCTGGAGGCACCTGACCGCGGGGCTTCCCGATCCCGGCCCGCCCATGCCCGTTCCCGGTGTCTGGACCATCCTCTTTCACGGTCTCGCCGATGATCGCGCGCAGGCGGCAGGCTTTCCCGCCGCGCCGGGCATGGATCACCTGCTTTTCCCCGGCATCCCCCATTCCAACCTTGCCCGCCACCTGCGCGCCGCGGGCGTCCTGCAGGGCCTGATCGACGCCGCCTGCGCGGGCGACCGCCGCCGCCTCCTGCGCATCGCCACATCCGCAGGTGGGGTTCGCCGCGGCAAAGGTATGGGTCTCTGAGAACGCCTTAAGATATCAATGATGTCAGTCGTTGCCCTTTCCAGAAGACGGAAAGGGACATCACCATGGCCAGCATCATCATCCGCAACCTCGAAGACGACGTCAAAGCCCGCCTGAAGCTGCGCGCCGCCCGGAAGGGCCGCTCGATGGAGGAAGAGGCCCGCGACGCCCTGCGCCAATCCGTCGGCTCCATCCATCCCCGCAGCGATCTGGGCACGGCCATCGCCGCCCGCTTCGCCGCGCTGAATGTCAGCCTGCCGCTGATGGACCGACGCGCATGATCCTTCTCGATACGCCGGTGATATCGGCCCTGATGGACCCGGCCCCCGATGCCCGGATCCTGTCCTGGTTCGCAGGCAACCCCGCCGCCCGTCTGCACATCTCCACCGTGACCGAGGCCGAACTCCTCGCCGCCGCCGCCCGCCTGCCCGATGGCCTGCGCCAGCGCACCATCGCCCAGATCGACGCCATGGTGGCCGAGGATTTCGCTGGCCGCGTCCTGCCGCTCGACAGCGCCGCCGCCCGTGACCTTGCCGCGATCCTGGCCCGCGCGGCGCGCACCGGGCAATCCATCCCCATGGTCGCCGCCCAGAACGCGGCCATCGCCCGCGCCAATGGCGCAAGGCTTGCCACCCTGAACCCGAATGCCTTCGCGGGCACCGGCGTCGACCTGATCAATCCGCTGGATCAGGAACCGCGATACGTGGAATAGGCAAAGGGCGATATCAGCAGGGGCACATGATAATGCTGCCCCGCATCCGGCACGCCAAAGCGGATGGGGATCTGATCAAGGAAGAGCACGCCCTCCCCCGCCTGCCCCGAGGCCCGCAGATAATCGCCAGCAAAGAAGACCAGTTCGTAACTGCCTTCCTTCAGCGCCGCCCCCGTCAGCATCGGCGCATCGGTCCGCCCATCGGCATTCGTCACCGTCTCGGCGATCTTGCTGTGGGAATTGCCGCTTACCCGGTAAAGCGCGATCCTCACCCCCGCGGCGGGTTTCCCGCGCGCCGTGTCCAGAACATGGGTCGTCAACCGTCCGCCGCTCATGCCATCCTCCTGCCTTGCCCTTGCATCCTAACCGCATTCCCAGCGTTCAGGCGACCGGATCCCCCCCGGATAGGTCTTTCAGGCATTTTTTGATAAACCCCGCCCGCTTTCCCGCCTAAGCTTCGATCAACACAGCACAAACGGGGATCACCGACGTGAACCGCTACCCGCGCGATTTCCGGGGCCATGGCCCCAACCCGCCCGATGCACAATGGCCCGGGGGCGCAAGGATCGCGATCTCCCTCGTCCTCAACTACGAAGAGGGCGGCGAAAACAACCTCCTCCACGGCGACGCCCAGTCCGAGGCGTTCCTGTCCGACATCGCTGGCGCCGCCCCCTGGCCTGGCCAGCGCCACTGGAACATGGAATCGATCTACGACTACGGCGCACGCGCTGGCTTCTGGCGTCTGCACCGCCTGTTCACCGAACGCGCCCTTCCCGTCACCATCTACGGCGTCACCTCCGCCCTCGCCCGCAACCCCGAACAGGTGGCGGCGATGAAGGCGGCAGGCTGGGAAATCGCCTCCCACGGTCTGAAATGGGTCGATCACCGCGACATGCCCGAAGAGGTCGAACGCGCCCAGATCGCGGACTCCTTCCGCCTGCACGAAGAGGTGGTCGGCGAACCCCCGCGCGGCTGGTATACGGGCCGCTGCTCCATGAACACCGTCCGCCTGACGGCCGAAACTGCCCGCCTCGACTGGATCTCCGACACCTATGACGACGACCTGCCCTACTGGCTGGAAGCAGGCGACCGCGACCAGCTCGTGATCCCCTACACGCTCGAGGCGAACGACATGCGCTTCGCCACTGCGCCGGGATATATCGAGGGCGAGCAGTTCTTCACCTATCTCCGCGACACGTTCGACACGCTCTATGCCGAAGGGCAAGAGGGCCGCGCCAGGATGTTCTCCATCGGCCTCCACTGCCGCCTGATCGGACGCCCCGGCAAGATCGCGGGGCTGAAGCGCTTCCTCGACTATGCACAAGGCCATGAAGGCGTCTGGTTCGCCCGCCGCATCGACATCGCGCGCCACTGGGCCGCCACCCACCCGCACCAGCGCATCGAACGCCCCTCGCAGATGAGCCGGGAACGCTTCGTCGAACGCTTCGGCGGCATCTTCGAACATTCCCCCTGGATCGCCGAAGGCGCATGGGCGCTGGAACTCGGCCCCGCGCATGATTGCGCCACGGGCCTGCACAACGCGCTTGCGCGCATCTTCCGCAGCGCCTCGCCCGACCAACGCCTCGCCGTCCTGCGCGCGCATCCCGATCTGGCGGGCAAACTCGCCGCCGCGAAACGCCTGACACCCGAATCCACGTCGGAACAGGCCAGCGCCGCGCTCGACGCGCTCACCGATGAAGAACGCGCCACCTTCCAGCGCCTGAACTCGGACTATGTCGCCAAGCACGGCTTCCCCTTCATCATCGCCGTGCGCGACAACACCAAGGCCACGATCCTGAACGCCTTCGCCACCCGCATCGGCAACGACACGGCGACCGAATTCGCCACCGCCTGCGCGCAGGTCGAACGCATCGCCGAACTTCGCCTCAAGGATATCCTGCCATGACCGGCTATTACGCCCCGACCGGGGGCCTTCCCCCACAGACCAGCCTGATGACAGGCCGCGCCATCTTCACCACGGCCTATGCCTTCATCCCCAAAGGCGTCTTTTCCGACATCGTCACCAGCTACCTGCCGGGCTGGACGAAAACTCGCCTCTGGCTGATCGCGCGCCCCATGACCGGCTTTTCCGAAACCTTCAGCCAATATGTGATGGAGGTCGCCCCCGGCGGCGGCTCCGACGCGCCCGATGCCGAAACGGGCGCAGAACATTGGCTCTTCTTCACCCATGGCCTCGCCACCCTCACCATCGGCGACCAGGCGCAAGAGGTGGAGTCGGGCTCCTACGCCTACATCCCTCCCGGCACGCCCTGGAAACTGCTCGCCGAAGGCGCGGAACCCACGCGCTTCCACTGGCTGCGCAAACTCTACGAACCCGCCCCCGGCATCGCCACGCCCGACCCGATCCTGATCAACGAACGCGATCTCGCCCCCATCGCCATGCCCGATACCGAAGGACGCTGGGCCACCACCCGTTTCGCCGATCCCGCCGACCTTCGCCACGATGCCCATGTGAACATCGTGACCTTCCAGCCGGGCGGCGTGATCCCCTTCGAAGAGACGCATGTGATGGAACACGGCCTCTTCGTCCTTGAAGGCAAGGCCGTCTACAAATTGAACCAGGACTGGGTCGAGGTCGAGGCCGGCGATTTCATGTGGCTCCGCGCCTATTGCCCACAGGCCTGCTATGCCGCTGGCCCCGGTCCCTTCCGCTATCTCCTTTACAAGGATGTCAACCGCCACGCCAAACTGCGCGGCCCGGGCGCCTTCGGCCCGCCGCGCTGAACCCCTTTCGCCCCCCGCTTCATCTTGGCCCAAATACCCCGGGGGGTGCGGGGGGCAGGCCCCCCGCTCCGACAGGCATCACCCATGCGACAGATCAGAACCGAACCCCTTGCCGCCGCCGCCTTCGCCCCTTTCGGCGACGTGCTGGAGGCATCGGGCGACTTCCGCCTCATCAATGCAGGCCTCTGCCGCCGCCACCATGACCGCGCCCTGATGGACTTCGGCCCCGAAGGCCGCGCCGGCCTTTCCATCTTCAAGGCCGAAGCCCGCGCGCTGCCCTATGAATTCGACCTGATCGAACGTCACCCTGACGGATCACAGGCCTTCCTGCCCATGACCGCCGACCCCTTCCTCGTCATCGTGGCCGAAAGCCCGGCCCACAGCCCCCGCGCCTTCCTCACCGACGGCACGCAAGGCATCAACCTGCATCGCGGCACCTGGCATGGCGTCCTCACCCCCCTCCACCCGCCCGGCCTCTTCGCCGTGGTGGACAGGATCGGCCCCAGCCCGAACCTTGAGGAATACCGCTATCCCAGCCCCTGGACCGTGATCGCCTGAGGCGATCACCCCATCAACCGCGCCACATCCAGCATCCGGTTGGAAAAGCCCCATTCATTGTCATACCAGCCAAAGACGCGCAGCATCCCACCGCCCGTCACCCGCGTCTCGGGGCAGGCCATCACGATGCTTTCGGGCCGCGCGCGCAGGTCCGTCGATACCAGCGGCCGATCCGTCGCGCCGATCACCCCCCCCGCCGCCCGCAGCGCCGCATTGACCTCTTCCGCGCTCACGGCCTGCGCCGTCATCACCGCCAGATCGACGCAAGACACGGATGCCGTCGGCACCCGCACCGCCGATCCCTCGATCCGCCCCGCGATCTGCGGCAACACCACATCCAGCAAGCGGCTGGCCGAAGTCGTCGTCGGCACCATCGACAGCGCCGCCGCCCGCGACCGCGGGTAATCCGCCGCAGGCGCATCCACCGTGGGCTGGCTGCCGGTATAGCAATGGATCGTCGTCATCGACCCCGTCACCACGCCCCAATGATCGTCGATCAACCGCGCCAGCGGCGCCAGCGCATTGGTCGTGCAGGATGCGTTCGACACGATCGCCTGCCGCGCCAGCGCCCCCACATTCGCCCCCAGAACCACCGTCACATCCGCCGCCTTCGACGGCCCCGAAACCAGCACCCGCCGCGCCCCCGCGCGCAGGCCCCGCTCCGCCACGTCCCGCGCATCGGCACGGCCCGTACATTCCATCACCACATCCACCCCCGCCAGTGAAAGGGATGAGATATCCGCCGTCCGGTGCAGCGGGATCGCCCGCCCATCCACCACCAGCGCCCCGCCCTCCAGCGCGACTGTCCCGCGCCAGGGCCCGAAGACGCTGTCATATTCAAAGAGATAGGCGCACATCTCGGCCGCCGCGATGTCGTTGATCCCGACGATCTCCAGCCCCGGCCATTTCGCCGGGGATTGCAGCGCCGCCCGCAGTACAGACCGCCCGATCCGACCGAACCCGTTGATGAAGACGCGCATGTGATCAGCCCCCCGCCCGATGCGCCAGTCAGACCATGCCCCCGCGGGGGGTTCAATGCCTGTAATGAAATATGATCAAAAGCGGAGTTTGACGCAAACTCCGGACCGGTTCCTGACACAGGAACCGCCACCAGATATTGCGCTTACCTGCCCAACCGATTTCTGCGTGCAGAAATCGTCGCGAAATCTGCGCCAGATTTCGCTAGACCGACACCTCCACCCCCAGCCCGCGCTCCCGCGCGCGCGTCACGGCCACCGCCGCCACCGCCAGATCCTGCAACCCCACGCCCGTCCCGTCGAAGAGCGTGATCTCCTCATCCGACCGCCGCCCCGCATCCGCCCCGGCCAGCACCGCGCCCAGAGGCACGATGTCCGCACCCGCCACCAGACCCGCCGCCACCGCGTGCTGCGCCTCGCCGATGGATACCGACTGCGCCACCTCATCCGTGAACAGCCGCGCCTTGGCGACCAGCGCCACCTGCACCTCCTGTTTGCCCTTGGTGTCGGTCCCCATGCAGGCCAGATGCGCACCCGGCGCGACATGGGCCGCCATCAGCGACGCCGCAGGCGACGAGGTGATGGTGATGATCGCATCCGCCTCCACCATCCGCTCCAGCCCCACCGCCTCGAAAGGCAGGCCCAGTTCCTCTGCCACCGCGCCCAGCTTCGGAAGCATCTCGGGATGCAGGTTCCACGCGATCACCCGATCCCAGTCCCGTACCCGCGCCGCCGCGCGCAACTGGAAGCCCGCCTGATGCCCCGCCCCCACGACGCCCAGCACCCGCGCCTCCCGCCGCGCCAGCCGGTCGATGGACAGGGCCGAAGCCGCCGCCGTGCGCAGCGCGGTCAGAAGGTTTCCCCCCACCATTGCCGTGGGGCGCCCGGATTCCGGATCGAACAGGTAGACCGTCGACTGGTGATTGGTGATCCCGCGCGCCATGTTGCCGGGGAAATACCCCCCGGCCTTGACGCCCAGCATCCCGCCCGCCCGGTCCAGCCCTGACTTGAACCCGTATTGCCGCCCCTCGCCCAGCGCCTCACGCACCACGGGAAAATTATAGGCCTCACCCCGCGCCATGGCGGCAAAGGTCGCCGCCACCGCCGCAAAGGCATCCTCGGGCGAGACGAGGTCGGCGATCAGCGCCTCGGGAACGATCAGCATAGCATATCCTTGCCGGAGTTCTGGTCTCTCGGGCCGCGCGGGGGGAGCCCCGCTCCCCCCGCCCCCCCCTTTTTCTCAATAGGCCTTGCCGCGCGCCGAGACGGGCCAGACAACCTCGACCTTCCCGTTCCGCACGCCCACATACCAGTCATGGACATTGCAGGTCGGGTCGCAATGCCCCGGCACAAGCCGCAGCTTGTCATTGACCTTCAGTACGCCGGCCGGGTCCTCGATAACCCCATGCTCGTCGCTGCACTTGATGTATTTCACATCCGTCCGGCCAAAGATCACCGGCAGCCCGCTATCCACCGACTGCGCCTTCAGCCCCGCGTCGCAGATCGCCCGATCCGCCTTGGCGTGCGACATGACCGAGGTCAGGATGAACAGCGCATTCTCCCATTCCCCCTGATCGATCCGCTTGCCGTCCTTGTCGAGGATGCGCCCGTAATCGGCATCCATGAAGGCGTAAGACCCGCACTGAAGCTCGTTATAGACCCCCGAATTGCCTTCGAAATAATAGGAACCCGTGCCGCCGCCACCGACGATGTCGCAGTCCAGCCCCTCGGCCTTCAACGCCTCCACAGCATCCCGCACCATGGCCACCGCGATGTCGATCTTTGCCTTGCGGTCCTCATAGCGGTCCATGTGCTGCATCGCGCCCTGATAGGCCTGGATGCCCGCGAAGCGCAGCCCCGGCGCCGCGTCGATGGCCTTGGCCAAAGCCACCACCGCAGGCGTCGTCGTCACCCCGCAGCGCCCCGCGCCACAGTCGATCTCCACCAGGCATTCCACCGTGGTCCCATGCTTCACCGCCGCCGCCGACAGATCGGCAACATTGGCCAGATCATCCACGCAGCAGATCGCCCGCGCGCCCAGCTTGGGGATGCGCGCCAGACGGTCGATCTTCGCCGGGTCGCGCACCTGATTGCTCACCAGCACATCCTTGATGCCGCCCCGCGCAAACACCTCCGCCTCGCTCACCTTCTGGCAGCACACCCCGACCGATCCGCCCAGCCTTTCCTGCAACAGCGCCACATCCACCGATTTGTGCATCTTCCCATGCACCCGATGCCGCACACCCATCTCTTGCGCGAACCGCCCCATCTTCACGATGTTGCGCTCCAGCGCATCCAGATCCAGCACAAGGCAGGGCGTCTGGATATCCGCCTCATCCATCCCCGGCAGGGCGGGGATGTCATAGCCCACTTCCAGCCCGTCGAAATCTCCGCGTCCGTCCATCATCGTTACCCCTTCATCCAAGGCAGCTTGTCCAGATCCACATTCCCGCCGGTCAGGATCACCCCGACCCGCTTGCCCCGGAACCGTTCCGGGTTCTTCAGGATCACCGCCAGCGGCACCGAACAGCTGGCCTCGATCACGATCTTCATCCGCTTCCAGTGCAGCTTCATCGCCTCGACGATCTCCTCCTCCGTCGCGGTCAGCACATCGGTCGCGTAGGTCCGCAGGAAATGCCAGGTCAGTTCCTTCAGCGGCACCTTCAACCCGTCGGCCACCGTATCGGGCGCATCATCGGCGATGATGTGCCCCGCCCGGAAGCTGCGCGCCGCGTCATCGGCATTCACCGGCTCGGCGGCATAAATCTCCACCCCCGGCGCGATGGAGGACAGCGTCAGGCAGGTCCCCGAAATCATCCCGCCCCCACCGATGGGGGCCACCACCGCATCCAGCCCCTCCACCTGCTCCATCAACTCGCGCGAACAGGTCCCCTGGCCGGCAATCACGCGCGGGTCATTGTAGGGATGCACGAAATCCGCCCCGGTCCGCGCCTGCACCTCGGCGAACACCGCCTCGCGGCTGGATGTCGAAGGCTCGCATTCCACGATCACCCCGCCATAGCCCCGCACCGCATCCTTCTTGGCCTGCGGTGCCGTGCGCGGCATCACCACGGTGCAGGGAATGCCCCGCCGCCCCGCCGCATAGGACAGGCTCAAGGCATGGTTCCCGCTCGAATGCGTAGCCACCCCGCGCTCCAACTGATCATCGCGCAGGCCGAAGACGGCATTGCTCGCCCCCCGCACCTTGAACGCCCCGGCCTTCTGGAAGTTCTCGCATTTGAAGAAAAGCTCCGCCCCCGTCAGCTCGTTCAGGAACGAAGACGTCAGAACCGGCGTCCGGTGGATATGCGGCGCGATCCGCGCATGGGCCGCGACCACATCCTCATAGGTCGGCACCATCAATCCTTGAAAATCCTTCATCGCCGCCCCCTCACTCTGCCGCCATCGCCATCGGCACCGCCGACCCGCGATAAAACTCCGCCGCCGCCGCCACGCCTGACCCCAGCCGCACGCCCCAGCCCAGATCGGCCATGCACATCTCCGCCGTGGCAAGGCCCCCCAGAACCATCACATCCGTCAGCATCCCCAGATGCCCGATACGGAACACCTTGCCCGCCACCTCGCCCAGACCCACGCCAAAGGCCACGCCATATTTCTCCGCCGCCAGCTTCACGAGGTCCGTGCCATTGCATCCAGGCGGAACCACCACCGCCGTCACCGTCTCGGAATACAGATCAGCCGAGGCCGCACAGGGCCGCATGCCCCAGGCCGCCACCGCCCGCCGCACCCCTTCGGCCAGACGCGCATGGCGGGCATAGACGGCCTCCAGCCCCTCCTCCTCCAGCATCTCGATGGATTTCGCGAGCCCCGCGATCAACCCCACCGCGGGCGTATAGGGATACCCGCCCCCGGCATAGCTGCGCAGCATGTCGCGGAAATCGAAGAAGGTCCGCGGCAGCCGCGCCCCCTCCATCGCCGCCAGCGCCTTGTCCGACACGCCAAGGATCGCCAGGCCCGCAGGCAGCATGAACCCCTTCTGGCTGCCCGCCACCGCGATATCCACGCCCCAGCCGGCCATGTCGAACGGCATCGACCCGATGGAGGAAACCCCATCCACGAACAGCATCGCCCCATGCCCCGCCGCATCCATCGCGCGCCGAATGCCCGCGATATCCGACCGCACCCCCGTCGCCGTTTCGTTATGCGTGGCCAGCACCGCCTTGATCCGGCCCGCCGTGTCGGCCTTCAACGCAGCCTCGATGGCTGCCACGGGCGCACCCTGCCCCCAGGGCGTCTCGATGATCTCCACCTCCAGCCCATGCCGCTGGCACAGGTCGATCCAGCGATGGCTGAACATCCCGAACCGCGCCGCAAGAACCCGGTCCCCCGGCGACAGCGTGTTGGTGATCGCAGCCTCCCATCCCCCCGTCCCGGTGGACGGCAGGATGATCACCTCGCCGCCTTCCATCCCCAGCACCCGCCGCACCCCCGCCACCGCAGGCCGGAACAGCTTGCCAAAGGCCGCCGACCGGTGATCCAGCGTCGGCATGTCACAGGCCTTGCGGATCGCCTCGGGAATGTTGGTCGGGCCGGGAATGAAGACAGGATTCTGAAAGGACATGACAGCCACCTCTCTGGTTCATGTCTTCACCCTACCCCTCGGCCCATCAACGACGCAATTTTTTCGAAAAGATTTTTCATTCACTGAAAAACCTACTATCCTTCCGGAAAATCAACCGCTTGCGCTTTTTCATCCAAACCGGACGCCCCCAGATGCCCACAAGACCCCGCGGCCGCCCCAAGGCTTTCAACGACAAGACCGACCAGAACACCGTGCAGGCGCTCGACCGCGCGCTGGGCCTCCTCTCCACCCTCGCCGCCCATCCGGGCCTCACGCTGTCCGAACTCGCCGAAACCTCCGGTCAGGCCGTCGCCACGGTCTATCGCGCCCTCGTCACCCTGCAATCGCACGGAATGGTCGAATCCGAAGACCCCGCCCAGACCTGGCATATCGGCCCCGGCGCCTTCCGCATCGGCTCCGCCTTCCTGCGCCGCACAAAGGTCGTGGAACGCGCCCGCGCCGCGATGGACGGGCTCATGCGCGACACGGGCGAAACCGCCAATCTCGGCGTCGAAGTGGGTGACGAGGTCCTCTTCCTCTCCCAGGTCGAAACCCATCAGGCGATCCGCGCCTTCTTCCCCCCCGGCACCATCGCGCCCATGCATGTCTCCGGCATCGGCAAGGCCCTGCTGGCATGGTATCCCGAGGGAAAGGTGCAAGGCATCCTCGCCCGCAAGGGCCTCGAACGCTTCACCACCCTCACCCACACCTCCGAAACCGCCCTATTGCGCGATCTCGCCCGCACCCGCGACCGCGGCTTCGCCATCGACGATCAGGAACGCGCCGAAGGCATGCGCTGCGTCGCCGCCCCCATCTTCAACGCCCATGGCGAACCCGTCGCGGGTCTCTCGGTCAGCGGCCCCGCCTTCCGCATGGGCCTCTCCGATGCCACCCGCCTCGGCACCCTCGTCCGCGCGGCAGCCGACAAGGTGACAGAGGCGACAGGCGGCCAGCAACCCTTCCCCTGAATCCAACTTCATCTTGGCAAAAACACCCGCGGGGGAGCGGTCGCGCAGCGGCCGCGGGGGCGGCAGCCCCCCACCCCTTCCGACGGGGCGAAGTCCCCGGCGGAAGGGCAAGGGAATGCCGCGAACGCGGCTCCGCTCAATAACCCCTATTGCAGATCGCGGAACGCCGCCTGCATGCGCTCCACCGCCTCCACCACCATCGCGCGCGGCGCGGCGATGTTGAAGCGCAGGAAATTCTCCCCGCCGCTTCCGAAGGCATCGCCATGATTGGTGGCGATCCGCGCCTCCTTCTCCACCCGCCCGATGAATTCCGCAGGCGTCATCCCGGTGCCGGAAAAATCCAGCCAGGCCAGATAGGTCGCCTCCAGCGGCATCGACCGCAGCCCCGGGATCGCGGCCATCCCCTCGTCGAAGACCCGGCGGTTCCCGTCCAGATAGGCCATCAGCCCATCCACCCAGTCCGCCCCCTCGGGCGAATAGGCCGCCGTCGCCATATGCATCCCGAAACTGTTCCCGGAAATGCCCAGGGCCATGATCTTCGCCGCAAACTTCGCGCGCAGCACCGGGTCCGCGATGATCACATTGCCCGTATGGCTGCCCGCGATGTTGAAGGTCTTGGTCGTCGCCGTCATCATCACCAACCGGTCGGCGATCTCCGGCGCGGCCAGCGGCATGGGCACATGCCGCGCCCCCGGAAAGACCAGATCATGGTGAATCTCGTCCGATACCAGGATCAGGTCATGCCGCTTGCAGAACGCCGCCACCCCGCGCAGTTCCTCTGCCGTCCAGACCCGCCCGCCCGGGTTGTGCGGCGAACACAGGATGAACATCCGCTCCTTCCCCGTCATCAACCCGTCCCAGGCGTCGAAATCCATCTCGTATCGCCCATCCGCCAAGGCGAGCGGACATTCCCGCACCTCGCGCCCCGCCGCTTTGATCGTCCGGGCAAAGGCATGATAGACCGGCACCGTCAGAACCACCCCGTCCCCCGGCGTGGTAAAGGCCTCAAGGCACAGCCCCGTCCCGTTCACCAACCCATGCGTGGTAAAGATATCCCCCGCCGCCACGTCCCAGCCATGGCGCGTCTTCATCCACCACCGGATCGCCTCCAGATAGGCGCGGTCATCCCCGAAATAGCCATAGACGCCATGCGCGGCCATCCGCTCCACCGCCGCCTGCACGCAGGCCGGGGGCCGGAACTCCATATCCGCCACCCACATGGCCAACCCGCCCTCGGCCGGAACACCATAGAGTTTCTCCATCATGTCCCATTTCACGCAATGCGTGCCACGACGGTCGATCGGGGTATCAAAGCTCATCTCGGCCCTCTGCCTCTGCCATGGCCCCGCGCGTTGTACGGACCCATTGTTCCACTGATTATTGATTAGTCGGAACCATTTACCATTTCAACAATCTATAGCGGAACATAGTTCCAAAATACCGTCATAGATCAGAACGGTATTCCCGCGTCATTCCACCCCTCCCCCGTTCTGGCCCGGCATTGCGCCATCGGGCGGTTTTCCGTAAATCATGCCACATGATCCGTCCAATCCTGATCCATCCCGACCCGCGCCTCAAGAAGCTCTGCGAACCTGTCGCCGGGATCACCCGGGAACTGGGCAAACTGGCCGAAGACATGCTGCAGACCATGTATGATGCCCCCGGCATCGGCCTCGCAGCCCCGCAGGTGGGCATTACCCGCCGCCTCATCGTGATGGATTGCGTCAAGGGCGAAAACGAAACCCCGCGCCCCATGGCCCTTTTCAACCCGGAAATCACATGGTCCTCGGAAGAGCTTTCCACCTACGAGGAAGGCTGCCTCTCCATCCCCGACCAATATGCCGAAGTCCAGCGCCCGGCCGAGGTGCGCGTCCGCTGGCTGGGCCTTGATGGCACGGAGCAGGAAGAACAGTTCTCCGGCCTCTGGGCGACCTGCGTCCAGCACGAGATCGACCATCTCAACGGCAAACTCTTCATCGACTATCTGGGTCCGCTGAAACGCCAGATGATCACCCGCAAGATGGAAAAGCTGAAACGCGAACGTGCGCGGCAGGGCTGATGGCGGTCCTGCCCATCCTGCGCTGGCCCGACCCGCGCCTCGCCACCCCTTGCGCACCCGCCACGCCGGACGCCGCCACCCGCGCCCTCGCGCAGGACATGCTGGAAACCATGTATGCCGCCCCCGGTCGCGGCCTCGCCGCCCCGCAGGTGGGCGCGCTGATCCGGCTCTTCGTCATGGATGTCACCTGGAAAGAGGGCACCCACGCCCCGCGCATCCTCCTCAACCCCGAAATCCTTTCCGCCTCGGCCACCACCGCCACCGGCCCCGAAGGCTGCCTCTCCATCCCCGGCCTCACGACCGACATCACCCGCCCCACCGGAATCCACCTCCGCTGGACCGATCCCCACGGCGACCGCCGCGAAGAAACCCTCACCGGCTTCGCCGCCATCTGCGCCCAGCACGAAATCGACCATCTCGATGGCCGCGTCACCTTCGACCGCCTCCCCCCCGACCGCCGCGCGGCGCTAGAGGCCGCCTATCTCGCAGGACGTCCCGCATGACCATCCGCCCCTGCCTGCCATGGCCCCACCCCGTCCTGAAAGCCCCAGCCGCCACGGTCGAGGCGATCACCGACGACATCCGCGCCATCTGGGCCGACATGATCGACACGATGGAGGCCATGCCCGGCTATGGCCTCGCCGCCGTGCAGATCGGCATCCCCCTCCGCCTCGCCGTCGTCGATTGCTCCACCGAACGCGGGCAGGCCATCCGCATGGCCAATCCCGAAATCCTCCACGCCTCGGTGCAGAACCGCACGCATGAGGAAGCCTCCCCCAACCTCCCCGGCGTCTCCGCCACGATCGAACGCCCCCGCGCCGTCACCGTCCGCTTCATGAACGACCGGGGCGAGATGGAAGACCGCGACTTCGTCCACCTCTGGGCCACCTCCGTCCAGCACCAGATCGACCATCTGGCAGGCAAGATGTTCTTCGACCACCTCTCCCCCCTGAAACGCAAGATGCTGCTCGCCAAGGCCGAAAAACTGCGGAGGCGTGGATGAAACTCGTCTTCATGGGCACGCCCGATTTCTCCGTCCCCGTGCTGCAGGCCCTCGCCGCGCGGCATGACATCGTCGCCGTCTACACCCAACCCCCGCGCCCCGCGGGCCGCGGCAAGGACCTCCGCCCCACACCCGTCCATGCCGCCGCCACCGCACTCGGCCTGCCCGTCCGCCACCCCATCAGCCTGAAATCCCCCGAAGACCACGCCGCCTTCGCCGCCCTCGATGCCGATGCCGCCGTGGTCGTCGCCTACGGCCTCCTCCTGCCCCAAGCGATCCTCGACGCCCCCCGCCACGGTTGCCTGAACATCCACGCCTCGCTCCTGCCCCGCTGGCGCGGCGCGGCCCCCATCCACCGCGCCATCATGGCGGGCGATGCGGAAACCGGCATCTGCATCATGCAGATGGAAGCGGGCCTCGACACGGGCCCCGTCCTTTTGCGCGAGGCAACGCCCATCGGCGCGGAAGAAACCACCCAGGATCTGCACGACCGCCTGTCGCAAATGGGCGCGCATCTCATCCTCACCGCGCTCGACCGCCTGCCGACCCTCACCCCCGAACCCCAACCCGCCGAAGGCATCACCTACGCCGCCAAGATCGACAAGCTTGAGGCCCGCATCGACTGGTCCCGCCCCGCCACCGAAATCGACCGCCAGATCCGCGCGCTCTCTCCCTTCCCCGGCGCATGGTGCATGGCGGGCGGCGAACGCCTCAAACTCCTCCGCTCCCGCCTCGGCACGGGCGAAGGCCCCCCCGGCACAGTCCTCAACGGCCTCACCATCGCCTGCGGCACAGGCGCCATCGACATCACCCTCGCCCAACGCGAAGGGAAAAAGGCGCAATCCCCGCAGGATCTCCTCAACGGCTACAGCCTGCCCGCGCGGCTGGACTGACACCGCATCCTGCGCCACACTCGCCCCATGCAACGGAGGCGCCCATGCCCATCCTCATCCTCATCGTCATCGGGGCCGCTGCGGGTTTTCTCGCCACCCGCTTCATGCGCGTGCAGACGGATGTTCCCACCACCATCGCCATCGGCGTGGGCGGGGCGCTGCTCGGCTGGCTGATCCTGCGCTTCCTCGTCTCGATCACAGGCTGGGTCGCAGCCTTCGTCGGCGCGGTGATCGGGGCCATGGCCCTCATCTGGCTCTGGCAGAAATACATAAGCAAATAGGCCCGGCCTAACCCAGCCGCCGCGCGGCATCCTTCAGCCTGAACCCGGCCCCGCCCGCAACGGACCAGGCCATGCGCCCTTGCCAGGCGGCAAACAGCATCGCCGCCGCCTCGGCCCGGCACCCCATCTTGGCCGCCAGCACCCGCTCCACCCCGGCCCGCCAGGCCGCCGCCTGCTCTGCCATCGCCGGGTCGGCAAGGCTTTCCCGCAGCAAGGCAGGCAGCAGCACCGCCCCCAGCGCCTTCAGAAAACCCTGCGCCGTCTCCTCGCGCGCGGCCAGCGCGTCGCTCGCCACCGCCAGGCCCGCCCAGCCATGGGCCATCGCCGCCCGCACCATCCCGGCCCGGTCGCCATATCGCTGCACCAACGAAGCCGGTGCCAATCCGCACAGCTTCGACACAGCCCCAAAGGAAACACCCGCCGCGCCGACCTCGGCCATAAGCCCAAGGATGGCGTCAAAAATCTCTGCATCCGGAATGCTGCGCGGTCTGGCCATGCAATACGAATAGCCGTTCGTTATCTGCCTGGCAATCCTGCCACCCTATCGGCGGGGCGATCCCGGGCGCGGCGGCCGCGCCTTGTAGACGGGCAACCGCCAGCCAAAGCCAAGGCTCCCCGCCCGCAGCACCAGCGTCACCAGGGCGCAGGCCAGCAATGCCTGCCACCCCTCGGCCCCGACAAGGCCCAGAAGTACCGCCGCCCCCGCCCCGCAAAAGGCACAGGTGACATAAAGCTCCCCCTGCTTCAGGACCAGCGGCACCTCGTTGCAGACGACATCCCGCATCAGCCCGCCCATGCAGCCCGTCACCATCCCCATCACCAGAACCACCGGCCAGCCCAGCCCTTCGGCCAGCGCCACCCCCACGCCCGCAGGCACCGCCACCGCCAGCGCACAGGCATCCAGCCATTCCAGCGCGCGATACCGGCTCTCAAGCCGATGCGCCCCGAAGAACACCACCACCGCCGCCAGCGTGGCCAGCAGCAACAGCACCGGGTCCGAAATCCACAGGGGCGGCCGATCCAGGATCACGTCGCGCAATGTCCCGCCGCCCACCGCCGTCAGGCAGGCGATGAAGATGAACCCCACGATGTCCAGCTGCGCCCGGCTCGCCACCAGCGCCCCCGTCAGCGCAAAGATCGCGACCGAGGCATAGTCCAGCACCGACAGCAGCGCCTCCGCCGGCAGCGCAAGACCCGGTGCCATCATGCGCTCTTCACCTTGAACGGCGCCATCCCGGCCCGCGCCAGGGCATCGGCCCGCTCGTTCTCCTCATGCCCCGCATGGCCCTTGATCCAGCGCCACTGCACCCGATGCCGCGCCTGCGCCTGATCCAGCCGCTGCCACAGATCGGCATTCTTCACCGGGTCCTTCCCCGCCGTGCGCCAGCCATTGCGCTTCCAGCCATGGATCCATTCCGTCACGCCATTCTTCACATAGGCGCTGTCCGTCACCACCGTAATCTCGGATGCCTTCGCCAGCGCCTCCAGCGCCGAAATTGCCGCCAGCAGCTCCATCCGGTTGTTGGTGGTCAACCCCTCGCCGCCCGAAAGCGCGCGCTCCTTCACCACCGCGCCGCCCTCGCGCGCGATCAGCAGCACACCCCACCCCCCGGGCCCCGGATTGCCCGAACAGGCCCCATCGGTATAGGCGAAAAGCTCTGGCATAGGGTGGCTCCTTTTCCCCCGGTTTAGGAACAAGACCGGCCTTCAACAAGCCCCTTCGTCTCGGCCCAAATACCCTCAGGGAGTGAGGCGCGTCAGCGACGAGGGGGCGGAACGCCCCCTGATTTTTCGCAAGAAAAATCGTCACTCCACCAGAATGGGCACCGCAAGACAGGCCAGCACCACCGCCGTCAGCAGCACCCGCAACCGCATCCACCAGCTTGGCGCAAGCCCCTGCTGCACAAAGAACCAATCCAGCATCAACAGCCCCGCGAACCCTGCAAAAAGGTTCACCGCCGCATTGCCCGGATCGCCATTCACCATGAAGAACCCCCACAGCGCCGGCACCACCGAAAGCGCATAGCCCAAGGCCGCCTTCGCCCCCCGCGCCTTCGCCGCAAAGCCCCACAGCACCCCCGACATGAAGGACAGGATCACCATCCCGTAGGTCAGGCTGACATAAGTTCCGCGATACATCGGCTGCAGCCACCCGCCGACCCAGCCCAAGCTCGGCGGATAGGCCACATTCGTGGCCCCCCACAGGAACGGGATCAGCCCGGCAAGGCCAAGGACAAGGGCGGCAAGGGGTATCTGTCTCATCTAAGACCCTGGATCATCGCATCAATCCGCTTCGCCCGCGTCGGCGCGGTCTTCGCGGTGCCGATCTGATACAGCATCCCGCGCCGCTTTCCAGCCGTCAGCGCCTCCCACTCCGCCATCATGCCCCCCGCGCGCAGCGCCGCCGCCACATCCTCGGGCGTATCCACCTGATCATCCGGCGCGGGCCTGAGCCGCACCTCAAGCACCTCCCCCGGCACGATCCCCAGCCGATCCAGCAGCGACTGCCCGGCCCAGAGGAACACCCCCTCCACCACCGGCGCGCGCGACAGGGCAAGGTTCACCCAATGCGCGTTGATCTCACCCTCGACCCGCTTCGCCGCACCCAGCGCTTCGACCGCCCGATCCGGCAGCCGCAACAGCGTATAGGTCGCCTTGCCCCAGACGACCGGCTCCACCACGGCCTCGAACGCGACCCAGTCGCTCACGCAGGCTCCCGCAGGATGCGCGGCACCTTGAACTCCACATTCTCCACCGCCGTCTCGACCATCTCCACCGTGGTCGCGAAGCGCGCGCGGAAGGCGTCGATCACCTCATTCACCAGAACCTCCGGCGCACTCGCCCCCGCCGTGATCCCCACGGACCGGATGCCCTCCAGCGCCCGCCAGTCGATATCCGTGGCCCGCTGGATCAGTTGCGCATAGGCACAGCCCGCATTGGCCCCCACCTCCACCAACCGCTTGGAATTCGAAGAATTCGGCGCCCCGATCACCAAGAGCGCGTCGATCTTCCCCGCCATCGCCTTGACCGCCATCTGGCGGTTGGTGGTGGCATAGCAGATATCGTCATGCGCGGGCGCCACGATCGCCGGAAACCGCGCCTTCAGCGCCGCCGCGATATCGGCGGTATCATCCACCGAAAGCGTCGTCTGCGTGATGAAGGCCAGCTTGCCGGGATCGCGCACCACCAGTCGGCCCACATCCTCCACCGTCTCCACCAGCAGCACCTCGCCTTCCGGCAACTGCCCCATGGTGCCCACGGTCTCCGGATGCCCCGCATGACCGATCATGATCATCTGCAGCCCGTTCTCGCTATGCCGGGCCGCCTCGTTATGCACCTTGGTCACCAGCGGGCAGGTCGCATCCACCGCGATCATCTCGCGCCGCGCCGCCTCGGCCGGCACCGCCTTGGGCACGCCATGGGCCGAAAACACCACCGGCCGGTCCAGCGGGCAGTCATCCAGCTCCTCGACGAAGACCGCCCCCTTCGCCCGCAGCCCGTCCACGACAAACCTGTTATGCACGATCTCGTGGCGCACATAGACCGGCGCGCCCCATTTCTCCAAGGCCATCTCGACGATCTTGATCGCCCGGTCCACACCGGCGCAGAACCCGCGCGGCGCAGCAAGGTAAAGGGTCAGGGGGGGCAGGCTCATCGCACATCCTTTCGGGCCGTCAGCCCGAGAGATAGGCCGAAACCCCCGCCCGGTAAACCGCCAACCATCAGCCGAACACACCCAGCACGATCAACCCCAGCACCAGATAGCGCCCGGTCTTGGCCACCGTCACCAGCAGCACGAACAGCCAGAGCGGCGTGCGCAGCGTCCCGGCCACCAGCGTCAGCACATCCCCCAGCGGCAGCCAGGACAGCAGCAGCGACCACACGCCCCAGCGCCGGAACCACGCCTCGACGCGCGCCAGCGTGTCTTCGGGCACGCGCAGCCGCTCGGGCAGGGGCATCCGCATCAGCCCCCGCCCCAGCGCATAGTTCAAGCAGGATCCCAGCACATTCCCGACCGAGGCCACCAGCAGGATCACCCCGAACCGCTCCGGCTCGGCCACCAGCATCCCGGCAAACAGGATCTCGGACTGGAACGGAACCAGCGTCGCCGCCACGAAGGCGGCAAGGAACAGGCCAAACAGGGCGGAACCAAGGATCATGCGCCCCAGATGGCGGGACCCCGCGCAAAGGACAAGGGATCAACCGATCCTTTCGCGCCACTCCGCCACGAATTCCGCCCGCGCCTTTTCCGTCGCAAAGGCCGCGCGCGGCAGGATGATCACCTCATCCCCGCCAAAGCCCAGAAACACCCGCCCCGCCGCCGACCGCACCGCCCGCAGCGACCGCAGGCCGCGCACCACGGCCTGCGCCCTGTCGGCGCGGCTTTCCACCAGACGGCTGGGCCAGATCTCCAGCCGCGTCTCCACCGGCTCGGCGATCCGCGCCGCTGCCCGACGCCGCCGGTCGCGCCGCGCCATCAGCCACACGCCAACCGCCGGGGCCAGCATCAGGATCAGCGCGGCGGGCAGGCTGTGCAGCCATGCGGCATCCCGCAGCGTTCCGGCAAGCCCCTGCAACAGGCCCAACCCCGCCAGACATGCCGCCGCGATGCCGATCCTGTCCCGCCGCCCGTGGCCCGGGGAAATCCCCTCCCAGGCCAGCGCATCCCCCGGCTCCAGCCGGTAGAGCATCACCCGAAGCGGGGCTTCCGGCCCCGTCTGCGCCCCCGCCTGCCCACCCGTCACGCCGCTCACTTCGCTTCGAACGAAGCCTCGTCCCGGTCCGCCATGCGCGGCTCGCGCGGCGGCCTTCCGATCACGTCGCGCAATTCGTCCAGTTCGATGAAATTGTCCGCCTGACGGCGCAATTCATCGGCGATCATCGGCGGCTGGCTGCGGATCGTGGACACGACCGACACCCGCACCCCCTGCCGCTGCAGGCTTTCCACCAGCGGGCGGAAATCCCCGTCGCCCGAGAACAGCACGATATGATCCACCCGCGGTGCAAGCTCCATGGCATCGACGGTCAATTCGATATCCATGTTCCCCTTCACCTTCCGCCGCCCCTGGCTGTCGGTGTATTCCTTCGCGGGCTTTGTCACCATGGTAAAGCCGTTGTAGTGCAGCCAGTCCACCAGCGGGCGGATGGGCGAATAGTCGTCATTCTCCAGCAGCGCCGTATAGTAGAAGGCCCTCAGCAGCTTCCCCCGCCGCATGAATTCCTGCCGCAGCAGCTTGTAGTCGATGTCGAATCCCAGGGCCTTGGCCGCGGCATAGAGATTCGACCCGTCTATGAACAGCGCAAGCCGTTCGTCCTTGTAAAACATTATGCTTTCCCCTCAATGCATTCCCCGAATGATCCCGCAGGCGGCAATCGCCATCGCATCGAAAAAAGCCGGTGAACCCCAAGAAACTATCGACCTGCGAAGAAATCATGCAAGTTCGGCTATACGAAAGGGTAAGGCCCATGTCCGAAAGCAGCTATCCTTTGCTCATCGCTCTCGGCGCGAACCTGCCGAACGGCACCACCCCCCCGGAGCAGACCCTCGCCCTCGCCCTGCGCGATCTTGCCGCCGCGGGCATCGGCCCCCTCGTCCCCAGCCGCTTCTATGCAACGCCCTGCTTTCCGGCGGGGGCCGGCCCCGATTACGTGAACGCCGCCGTCGCGGCCCCCATGCCCCCGGGCCTGTCGCCCGCTGACATCCTCGCGCTTCTGCACCGGATCGAGGCCGATCACGGCCGCACCCGCGAAACGCGCTGGGGCATGCGCAGCCTCGATCTCGATCTGGTCGCCTGCGGCGATGCCATCCTGCCCGATGCCGCCACCCAGGCCCATTGGCGCGACCTGCCGCCCGAAGACCAGCGCCGCCTTGCCCCCGATCGCCTGATCCTGCCCCATCCCCGCCTGCAGGACCGTGCCTTCGTCCTGGTCCCGCTCTGCGACATCGCCCCCGACTGGCGCCATCCGCTCACCGGCCAGACCATCGCCGCGATGACCGCCGCCCTCCCGCCCGAGGCCCGCGCCGAACTGCGCCCGCTGCCCGACGGATTCAGCGCTTGTCAATAGCGGACGATGCGACTAGATAGGCGCTTCCATGCCCCCCATCCGAACTGGAGTCGCTCATGGCCCGCGTGACGGTCGAAGATTGCGTTGACAAGGTGCCGAACCGTTTCGAACTGGTGATGCTCGCCGCCCATCGCGCGCGGGAAATCGCCGCCGGTTCGCCGATCAGCATCGACCGCGACAACGACAAGAACCCCGTCGTCGCCCTGCGCGAAATCGCCGAGGAAACCCAGTCGGCCGAGGTTCTGCGCGAACGCATGATCGAATCCCACCAGACCCAGATCGAGGTGGACGAACCCGAAGAAGACCAGATGGCGCTTCTCATGTCGGGCGAGATCGACCGTCCCATGCAGGACGACATGTCGGAAGAGAAACTGCTCCGCGCCCTGATGGAAGCGCAGGGCGACAACTGATCCGGGCTCAGGCCCGTCCAGCGGGGCGGTGATGATCGACGTCGAAGACCTCATCGCCCTTGTCCGGAACTACAACCCGCGCACCAATGCCGACCTGATCCGCAAGGCCTATGCCTACGGGTTCCAGATGCATGACGGCCAGCTGCGCAAGTCGGGCGAACCCTATTTCACCCACCCCGTCGCCGTCGCCGCCATCCTGACGGAACAGCGCCTCGATGATGCGACCATCATCACCGCGCTCCTTCACGACACGATCGAGGATACCCGCTCCACCTATACCGACATCACCCAGATGTTCGGGGAAGAGGTGGCCGAACTCGTCAATGGCGTGACGAAACTCACCAACCTGCAGCTTTCCTCGACACACAGCCAGCAGGCGGAAAACTTCCGCAAGCTCTTCATGGCCATGTCGAAAGACCTGCGCGTCATCCTCGTCAAACTGGCCGACCGCCTGCACAACATGCGGACGATCAAGTCGATGAAGCCGGAAAAGCAGGCCCAGAAGGCGCGCGAGACGATGGAGATCTTCGCCCCCCTTGCAGGCCGGATGGGCATGCAATGGATGCGCGAGGAACTCGAAGACCTCGCCTTCCGCGTCCTCAACCCCGAGGCGCGCAATTCCATCATCCGCCGCTTCATCACCCTGCAGCGCGAAACCGGCGACGTGGTCCACAAGATCACCGCCGACATCCGCAACGAACTCGAAAAGGTCCAGATCGAGGCCGATGTCTACGGCCGCGCCAAGAAACCCTATTCCATCTGGCGCAAGATGCAGGAGAAGGATCTCGCCTTCTCCCGCCTCTCCGATATCTACGGCTTCCGCGTCATCTGCGGCTCGGTCGCCGATTGCTACCGCATCCTCGGCGTGATCCACCAACGCTGGCGCGCCGTGCCGGGCCGCTTCAAGGATTACATCAGCCAGCCCAAATCGAACGGCTACCGCTCCATCCACACCACCGTCTCGGGCCGCGACGGCAAACGGGTCGAGGTGCAGATCCGCACCCGCGAGATGCACGAAGTGGCCGAGGCAGGCGTCGCCGCCCACTGGTCCTATCGCGAAGGCGTGCGCGCCCAGAACCCCTTCGCCGTCGATCCCGCCAAATGGGTGGCCACCCTGACCGAACGCTTCGACGAAGGCGATCACGACGAATTCCTCGAACACGTCAAGCTCGAGATGTATTCCGATCAGGTCTTCTGCTTCACCCCCAAGGGCGATGTGGTGCAACTGCCGCGCGGGGCCACACCGCTCGACTATGCCTATGCCATCCACACCCGCATCGGCAATTCCTGCGTCTCGGCCAAGGTGGACGGCATCCGCGTCCCCCTCTGGACCCGCCTCAAGAACGGGCAAAGCGTCGATATCATCACCGCCGAAGGCCAGCGCCCGCAGGCAAGCTGGATCGACATCGTCACGACAGGCCGCGCCAAGGCCGCGATCCGCAAATCCCTGCGGGAAGAGGACAAGGGCCGCTTCGTCAAGCTTGGCCAGGAACTCGCCCGCGCCGCCTTCGATCATGTCGGCAAGAAGGCCACCGACAAGGCGCTCCGCACGGCGGCCAAGATGCTGGGCCTGTCGGACGAGCAGGATCTTCTCGCCCGCCTCGGCAGCGCCGAGATCACAGCCCGCCGCGTGGTGGAAACGCTATACCCCGAACTCGCCCGCGCCCAGGACGATGAGGTGGATGCCTCCCGCCCCGTCGTGGGCCTGTCCGATGACCAATCCTTCCGCCGCGCCTCCTGCTGCCAGCCCGTGCCCGGCGAACGCATCGTCGGCATCACCTATCGCGGGCAGGGCGTGGTGGTCCACGCCATCGACTGCCCCGCACTGGAAGAATTCGAGGAACAGCCCGGCCGCTGGGTCGATCTGCACTGGCATTCCGGCCGCCACGCCGCCGTCCACACCGTCAGCCTCGAGATCACGATCTCGAATGATGCAGGCGTGCTTGGTCGGATATGCACCTTGATCGGCGAACAGAAGGCCAATATCTCCGACCTCAGGTTCACCGATCGGAAACCCGATTACTACAGGCTGATCGTCGATGTGGACCTTCGCGATGTCGAACATCTGCACATGGTCATGACCGCACTCGAGGCCGAGACCGATGTCGCCCAGATTTCCCGTCACCGCGACCTGACACGCAAGCCCTGACAGGGCCACGGGGGACAAGGACTTGGTGTTCAAACGGCGCAATCCGCGAACCCTCTGGGGCTGGACCCGCGAAATGGTCTACCCCCAGGGCGGGTTCCGCCGCGCCACCCAGTATGTCCTCCATCGCATGCGCCGCCTGCCCGACAGCCCCCACCGCATCGCGCGCGGCGTCTTTGCGGGCTCCATGGTGGGCTTCCTGCCCCTGCCCGGGATGCAGTTCATCGCCGCCTGGCTCGCCTCGCGCGCGGTCAAGGGCAACCTGCTGGCGGCCCTTCTCGCCACCTTCAACACCAACCCGATCACCACGCCCTTCTTCGCCGTCCTCTCCATGACGCTGGGTCACTGGATCCTTGGCATCCAGAAACCCCTCTCGCCCGAATATATCGGCGGGGCCTTCGCCAATGCGGGCACGGATCTGTGGTTCAACATCAAGGCGCTCTTCGGCCCGGAACACACCCAATGGGACGGCCTCGCCCAGTTCTGGCACGAAATCTACCTGCCCTATTTCCTTGGCGCGCTCGGCCCCGGGCTGCTCTTCTCGGCGCTGTTCTACTATCTCACCATCCCGCTGGTGACCGCCTACCAGAAGGCCCGCGCCGCCAAGTCCCGCGAACGCAGCGAACGCCGCCACAAACTGCGCGAGGCGCTGGCCGCCGCCGCCGCCAAGCTTACCCATCGCAGCGACGCATCCCATGGCGCAGGGGATGACGACGCCCCCGGTCCGTCCTAATCTCCCCCGCGACTCGGACCCTGCGCGAACAAGGAAAGACCAAGGCCATGAAACCCCAAGGGCTGCTCCGCCTCGGCGTGAACATCGACCACGTCGCCACCATCCGCAACGCCCGCGGCTCCGCCTGGCCCGAACCCCTCCGCGCCGCATTGCTGGCCGAGGCAGCGGGCGCCGACGGCATCACCGCCCATCTGCGCGAAGACCGCCGCCACATCCGCGACGCCGATATCGAGGCGCTGGTCGCGGGCATCTCCATCCCGCTCAACTTCGAATGCGCCGCGACCGCGGAAATGCAGGCCATCGCGCTGCGACACCGGCCCCATGCCGTCTGCCTCGTGCCGGAAAAGCGCGAGGAACGCACTACCGAAGGCGGGCTCGATGTCGCGGGCGATGCCGACCGCCTGGCCGATTACATCGCCCCCCTGCGCGAGGCGGGCGCCCGCGTTTCCATGTTCATCGGCCATGACCCGCGCCAGATCGAAGCCTCCGCCGCCATCGGTGCGGCTGTGGTCGAACTCCATACCGGGCACTATTCCGAACTCCTCGCCGAAGGCCGCGAGGCCGAAGCCACCGAAGAACTCGAAGGGCTGCGCCGTGGGGCGAAACTGGCCCATGCCCTTGGCCTCGAGGTGCATGCCGGCCACGGCCTGACCTATGACAATGTCGCCCCCATCGCCGGCATGCCCGAGGTGATGGAACTCAATATCGGCCATTTCCTGATCGGCGAAGCCGTCTTCCGGGGCCTCGGCCCCGCGATCGAGGAGATGCGCCGCCGCATGAATGACGCGCGCGCGGTCCAGCCATGACATACCCGCCGCAGCCGGGGGCGCACGATTTTCCTGCGAAAAATCACGCCCCCGAACCCAGCCCCGGCCCTGAATTTTCGCAGAAAATTCGTTGGGCCGGAAAACCCGTGGATTGCATCCCATGATCCTCGGCATCGGCACCGACCTCGCCAATATCGACCGGATCGAGGCGACGCTTGCCCGTTTCGGCACCCGCTTCAAGGACCGCGTCTTCACCGAACGCGAACAGCGCAAGGCCGAAGGCCGCCCCCGCGCCATCGCCGCCACCTATGCCAAACGCTGGGCCGCGAAGGAGGCCTGTTCCAAGGCGCTGGGAACCGGCCTGCGCATGGGCATCTCCTGGAAGGACATGGCGGTGACCAACCTCCGCTCCGGCCAGCCCGTGATGCATGTCACCGGCTGGGCGGCCGAACGCCTGCGCGACATGACGCCCGCCGGGCACGAGGCGGTGATCCATGTCACCCTCACCGACGATCACCCCTGGGCGCAGGCCTTCGTGGTGATCGAGGCCCGCCCCCTCGGCCCGACTGCCGAACGGCCCGCCGAAGCAGAGGCCCCGGCCTCCCCCGGAACTTGACTCCCCCGCGCACTGCGCGCAATGAACCCCGATCCGCACGGACCGGAAAAGAAGCAGAGTGGACCCCATGGCAGGCAGCAAGGCCAAATCCGAAAACGGCATCGTCGAAACGATCAAGACCGTCCTCTGGGCGCTGGTGATCGCGGGCGTCTTCCGCACCCTCTTCTTTCAGCCCTTCTGGATCCCCTCCGGCTCCATGAAGGACACGCTGCTGATCGGCGACTTCCTTTTCGTCAACAAGATGGCCTATGGCTATTCGCGCTATTCCTGCCCCTTCTCGGCCTGCCCCTTTCCGGGGCGGATCCTCGCCTCCGAACCCGAACGCGGCGATGTGGTGGTGTTCCGCCACCCGGTCAACGGCACCGATTTCATCAAGCGCCTGATCGGCCTGCCGGGCGATACCGTGCAGATGCGCGAAGGTCGGCTCTACCTCAACGGCGAGGCTGTCCCCGTCGAACCGGCGGGTGTCTTTGAAGAGATCTACGAAAAGCAGGGCCCAATGGGCAACCTGCCGCGCTGCGAGAATGGCCCCGTCGGCGAAGGCGGCATCTGCCAGAAATCCCGCAGCCGCGAAACCCTGCCCGGCGGGCGCAGCCATGATGTGCTCAACATCGACGACAACGGCTTTGCCGACAACACCGATGTCTTCACCGTGCCTGCCGGCCATTACTTCTTCATGGGCGACAACCGCGACAATTCGCAGGACAGCCGCTTTGGCCAGGCCGTCGGGGGCGTGGGCTTCGTGCCCGCCGAAAACCTGATCGGCCGCGCCGACCGGATCATCTTCTCTTCTGCCGGCCGCTCCATGCTCTTCTTCTGGACATGGCGCGCAGACCGCTTCTTCAAGGCGGTCGAGTGATGATCGGGGCGGCGCGGTGACGGGGCAGAAGGTCAGGCTGGCCGCGGATCTCGCGGCCTTCGCGTCCCGCATCGGGCATGAATTCCAGCGCCCCGAACTGCTCGTGCGGGCGGTCACGCATTCCTCCATCTCCTCCGCCACCCGCCCCTCGAACGAGCGGCTGGAATTCCTTGGCGACCGCGTGCTGGGCCTGACCGTGGCCACCGCGCTCTTCAAGGCCGATGGCACCGCCCCCGAAGGCCAGCTTGCCCCGCGCTTCAACGCGCTTGTCCGGCAGGAAACCTGCGCCGATGTGGCGCGCGAGATCGGCCTGGGCGAGGTGCTGAAGCTCGGCCGTTCCGAAATGCTTTCGGGCGGGCGCCGGAAAGAGGCGCTGCTTGGCGATGCCATGGAAGCGGTGATCGCGGCGGTCTATCTCGATGCGGGCTTCGACGCCGCCCGCGACGTGATCCTGCGGCTCTGGGGCCCGCGGATCGCCGCCTCGGCGGTGATCGAAACCCGCGATGCCAAGTCCAGCCTTCAGGAATGGGCCCAGGCCCGCGGCCTGCCGCCGCCCAGCTATATCGAAACCGGGCGCGAAGGCCCCGATCATCAACCCGTCTTCACGGTCGAGGCGCGGCTGGAGAACGGCCAGTCCGCCACCGGACGGGCCAAGGGAAAACGCGCCGCAGAACAGGCCGCCGCCCGCGCCCTGCTGGATCGCATGGAACAGGACGTTCAGGACTGAACGCCCTTCTCCCGGATCACCATCTTTCCGTGCTGCCGAGCGTTGGCTCGCCAAAGCTTCTTCCGAACATCGGGCGGCTCGAGATGAGCGTAGCGCCCACCGGAGTACTTGGGCCAGTCAAGCGCGAGGCCAGATTTGACCATCTCCGCCGCCAGATCACGTCCGTCCTGCAAGTGACAGACCGCCACCGCTCGGTCATGGGAAACCGACCCGTCAGTCGTCGCAGTCACAACCTGACCTTTGCAAAGCGCATGGAGCGCCCACTTTGCCTTTTGACCCAGAGGATGATCGAGTTCGGGTGCGTCAATACCCGATAGACGAATATGAACCTTGTCGATCACAATCGTATCACCATCGATCACCCAGCAACGCCCGCGCAGGATGGTATGCTCCTGAAAGGAGCGTGGCTGAAGCTGGCTAGTGGTTTCGCGTTGCCGTTCGGGCAAATTGAAACGTGATCGCTCATCCCAAGGTTGGCGCGCGCGATCTGGTCTGCGCTTCGGTCCGAAGAAAGCCTTCAGCAATACTCTCAATAGGCCCATGCTTGAAACTCTTCACCCTATGGTTTCACTCGTGACTGCCATCCCATTCGGGCGAGACGAAGGCACATTCGGTCGTGACCGCTTATAACTGGCACCTAGCCTGACTTTGAAGTAATCGAAATACAGAGTGAAGCGAGGAAAACTTATGACGTCCGAAACCCGCGCCGGCTTCGTCGCCCTGATCGGCGAACCCAATGCCGGGAAATCCACCCTGCTGAACCGGATGGTCGGGGCCAAGGTCTCCATCGTCACCCACAAGGTGCAGACGACCCGCGCCCGCATCCGGGGCGTCTGCATGGAAGGCCAGTCCCAGATCGTCTTCGTCGACACGCCCGGTCTCTTCCGCCCCCGCCGCCGCCTTGACCGCGCCATGGTCGCCGCCGCATGGGGCGGGGCGGCGGATGCCGATATCATCGTCCTTCTGGTCGAGGCGCATCGCGGCCTGACCGAAGGCGTGCAGGCCATCATCGACAACCTCAAGGACAAGATCCCGTCCGCCGCCACCGTCGCTCTGGCCGTGAACAAGATCGACAAGGTCAAGGCCGAAACCCTCCTCGCCCTGACCGCGAAACTCAACGAGGCCTTCGCCTTTTCAAAGACCTTCCTCATCAGCGCCGAACGCGGCTATGGCGTGGATGACCTGCGCGAATGGCTGGCCGCCGAAATCCCCGCAGGCCCGTGGTTCTATCCCGAAGACCAGATCGCCGACCTGCCCATGCGCATGATCGCGGCCGAGATGACGCGCGAGAAACTCACCCTGCGCCTGCATGAGGAACTGCCCTACCAGCTGACGGTGGAAACCGAGAAATGGGAGGACCGCCCCGACGGCTCCACCCGCATCGATCAGGTGGTCTATGTCGCCCGCGACGGCCACAAGGGCATCGTGCTGGGCGCCAAGGGCGAAACGATCAAGGCCATCGGCCAGCAGGCACGGGCCGAGATCGCCACCTTCCTCGACCGTCCCGTGCATCTGTTCCTGACCGTGAAGGTCCGCCCCAACTGGCTGGAAGAGGCCGAGCGCTATTCCGAAATGGGGCTGGATTTCAAGGACGGCGACTGATCCCACCCCCGGAGAGGGCAACCGCCCTCCCCGGACCCCTCCCACCGCCCTGATCGAAACCTGGCACAAGGTTCCCATGCGCCTGACGACCGACCTCTGGGTGTCTGCCTACCTCACCCGCCTCCGGCTGGCCGACATTCCCGTCTATGTCACCGCGAGGGGCGATGCCACGGCAGGCGCGGTGATCGTGAAATGCGCCACGCTGGACGGTCAGGCCCATGCCGTGCAGCGCAGCTATGACCTGCTGACCGGCGCCCGCGTCTGGGTCACCCTCGCCCAAGGCCCCGAGACCGAGGTCGACGCCACCCTCCGCCGCCAGCGCGACCGCGACCCCGATCTCTGGGTGATCGAGGTGGAAGACAGGCAGGGCCGCACCCTGCTGGATCAGCCGGGTCTTGCAGACTGACTTGCCCTTCCCCTGAACCCCGCCGATAGTCGCCCGCATGGAATGGCGGGACGAAGGCGCGCTCCTGTCGGTCAGACCCCACGGCGAAAGCGCGGCGATCATCGAGGTCTTCACGGGCGAACATGGCCGCCATGCCGGGGTCGTGCGCGGCGGCGCATCCCGCCGCATCGCCCCCCTCCTGCAACCCGGCGCGCAGGTGCAGGTCACATGGCGTGCCCGGCTGGATGATCATCTGGGCATCTTCACCGTCGAACCCCTCCACGCCCGCGCCGCACTCCTTTCCGATCCGCTGGCGCTGGCGGGCCTCAACGCCATCTGCGCCATGCTGCGCATGGCTCTGCCCGAACGCGAACCCCACCCGATGCTGCACGCCGCAACCATCCCGCTCCTTGACGCGCTGGAGGCAGGCACCGACTGGCCCCCCGCCTATCTGCGCTGGGAACTCCTCCTGCTCGAAGAAATCGGCTTCGGCCTCGACCTCGCCACCTGTGCCGTTACCGGATCACGCGACGACCTGATCTACGTCTCGCCCAAATCCGGCCGCGCCGTCAGCCGCCAGGGCGCGGGCGACTGGGCCAGCCGCCTTCTGCCGCTGCCCCCCGTCCTTCTGGGCCAAGGCCCCGCCAGCGCGGGCGACATCGCACAGGCCCTCGCCCTGACGGGTCATTTCCTCAACCGCGAACTCGGGCCCTTGCTGAACGGTCGCCCCCTGCCAGAGGCCCGCACCCGCCTGATCGACCGCCTTGCCCGCCGCGCACAGGGCTAGGCCTGCCGCTCCTTCACCCGCTGCCGCCACAGCGTGAACAGCCCCGCCGCCACCACCAGCCCCGCGCCGATGGCCACATTCGTCCGCAATTCCTCGCCGAACAGGAACAGCCCAAGGCCGGATGCCCAGACAAGCTGCAGATAGGCAAAGGGCTGGATGGCCGACGCCTCCGCCACCGCAAAGGCCTTGATCAGCAACCAATGCCCAAGGATCGCCGTGCAGCACAGCGCCCCCATCCAGCCCCAATCCGCGCCCGACATCGGCTCCCAATACCACAGGCCCACCAGCGTCATCGCCGCCGCCCCCACCATGCCCGTCCAGAAGAACGACACCCCGGCACTGTCCCCCCGCGCCACATAGCGCGTCAGCAGCCCGTAAACCGCGAAAAGCAGCGCCGACAGCAGTGGCACCAGCGCCCAGGGCGAAAATACCGCATAGCCCGGCTGCAGGATGATCAGCACGCCCACGAACCCGATCATGATCGCCGCCCAGCGCCGCCAGCCGACCTTTTCCCCAAGGATCGGCCCCGAAAGCGCGGCAATCAGCAGCGGATAGCAGGTGAACACCGCATGGCTCTCCACCAGCCCCAGCTTCACGAAGGCCAGCACCATCACGCAGACCTCCGTCACCAGAAGCAACCCCCGCACCACCTGCAACCACGGAAAGCGCGACCGCACCGCCGCCCGCAGCCCCTCCCCCTGCCGCGCCGCATCCCGCGCCGCCAGCGCCATGACGAAGGCTGCAAAGAACCAGAAACGGATCATCACCACCATGAAGACGTTGTACTCGCTCGCCAGATGGCGCGAGATGCCGTCCTGCACCGCAAAGACCACCGTCGTCGCCACCATCAGCCAGATGCCCAGCGTGGTGTTCTGCACCGTCGCATTGCTGTTGCGGTCCAGCTTCGGCAACCCGCTCATGCCAGAATCCCCGCCGTCATGTGCCGCTTCCTTCCATGTCCCGCCCGCCGCTCCACGGCAAAGCCCGCCCCGGCCAGCGCGCGCCGCACATGGCCCGCCGCCGTATAGGTGGCGAATGTCCCGCCCGGCGCGGTATGCGCCGCCACCGCCCGCATCAGATCGTCCGACCACAGTTCCGGGTTCTTCGCAGGCGAAAACCCGTCCAGAAACCACGCATCCGCGACGCCCGCCCATTCGGGCAGCCGCGCGCGCGCATCGCCCAGGATCACCTCTGCCTGCAAACCCGGCAACGCGATCTCCCGCGCCCCTGCCGCCCATTGCGCCAGCATCGGCCCCGCCACTGCGGCGGCCTCGGGAAAGGCCGCCAAGGCCCGCGCCATCTCTTCCGCCGTCAGGGGATAGGCTTCAAAGGACGTGAACCGCACCACCCCCGGCGCGCCGACCGATTGCCAGCACAGCCACAGCGCCAGAAGGTTCAGCCCCGTCCCGAAACCCAGCTCAGCCACCCGGAACCCGTCGCGCAGCCGCCCCGGCAGCCCGTTGCCATCCAGAAACACATGCCGCGTCTCGGCCAGACCATCCGCCAACGAAAAATAGGGGTCATCGAACCGCCGCGACACCGGCACGATCCCGTCGCGCCAATCCAGACCGCCCTCACCCTGTTCGCCGCCCGCCATTTGCCCTAAACCCCGAAATCGCGGCGGACCATGGGCAAGGGCGCGGGGAATGGCAAGTCACGATCTCACGGTGATGGGCGGGGGCATCTTCGGCCTCTCCTGCGCGTGGGAGGCCGCGCGGCGCGGCGCCCGCGTCCGCCTGATCGAACGCCACGCCATCGGCGCGGGGTCCTCCGGCGGGCTGGTCGGGGCGCTGGCCCCCCATGTGCCGGAAAACTGGAACCCCAAGAAACAGTTCCAGCTTGAAAGCCTTCTCATGGCCCCAGATTGGTGGGCCGAAATCGCCGCCACCGGCGGCACCGATCCCGGCTATCTCCGCTCCGGTCGGCTGCAACCCATCCCCGATGACCGCGCGCTCCAGAATGCCCGCGCCCGCATCATTGAGGCCCGCACCCTCTGGCAGGGCCGCGCCGACTGGCGCGTCATCCCGGCAACCGGCGGGGCATGGGAACCCCACAGCCCGACGGGCTGGCTCATCCATGACACGCTCACCGCCCGCCTGCACCCACGCCAAGCCGCCGCCGCCCTCACCGCCGCGCTCAACGCCAAAGGGGTCCGGATCGACATCGGCGATCACAGCCCCCAAGGCCCCACGCTCTGGGCCACGGGCTATACGGGCCTCCTCGACCTCAACACCGCGCTCGATCACCCCGTCGGCGCGGGCGTCAAGGGTCAGGCCCTCCTCCTGCAACACGATGCCCGCGACCTGCCACAGCTTTTCGCCGACGCCCTCCACATCGTGCCCCATGCCGATGGCACCACCGCCATCGGCTCCACCTCGGAAAACGACTGGTCAGACCCCACCGCCACCGACGCGCAACTCGACGACATCCTCACCCGCGCCCGCGCCGCCCTGCCCGTCCTTGGCGCGGCAAAGTTGATTGACCGCTGGGCCGGCATCCGCCCCCGCGCCCGGTCACGCGCGCCCATGCTCGGCGCTTGGCCGGGCCGCCCCGGTCACTTCATCGCGAACGGAGGATTCAAGATCGGCTTCGGCATGGCCCCCAAGGTCGCCACCACCATGGCCGACCTCATCCTGAACGGTCAGGACACCATCCCCAAAGGCTTCCGCGTGGAAGACAACCTCCGCCTTTAGCCGCGCGGCAGATAGCCCACCGGCGCATTCTCGTCGCGCCAGTAATCCAGCGCCGGGCGGTCCAGCACCGCCGTCGACCGCTTGAACTCGCAGATCAATTCGCCATTCTCGGCGACAGAGGCGACGATCAGGCACTGAAAGATATGGTTCGCCCCGTCATAGACATCGACCAGCCCCCGCAGGCTTGGCGTCAGCGCGGCATCCAGCGCAAAGCCCTCGTCCCAGAACCGCAGAATGGGAAAGACCGCATGCCCCACCTGCACCCGCAGGCGCGACTTGCGCTTCAGGTCGCGCTTGCGGGCCATCTCCAGCCCCTCGCGGATCTCTTTCGACAGGAACTCCAGCATTCCGCTCTCCCTTCCATGGGCAAAGTCTGCGGCGCAGACGGGCCAAATCAAGGAAACGGCAAGGCGTAACTTTGATGTTAACCAACCGTGACAGTTTTGCAGCAGCCCCCGCCCTGCCAAAGCCCTTCGGGTGATGGACAGCGCCGCCACAATCGGGTCTGTCGCGCCCATGACGCCCGATCACACCCGAATCGCAGAACCCGACCACGGCGGCGGCATAGACGCCGCAGCCGCCCGTTGGGGCGGCACCCGCGCCGATTGGCTGGATCTCTCCACCGGCATCAACCCGCGCCCCTACCCGCTGCCGCCCCTGCCCGCCGATGCCTGGACCGCACTGCCTGACCGGGCCGCCTTCGCCGCGCTGGAAACCGCCGCCCGCCGCTTCTGGGCCGTCCCCCATGCCGCCGACATCATCGCCGCCCCCGGTGCCTCCGCCCTCATCGCCCGCATCCCCGCGCTGCTGCCTCCCGGACGCATCGCCATCCCCGCCCCCACCTACAACGAACACGCCCGCGCCTTCCGCGCCGCAGGCTGGACCGTCACCGATAACGCGACAGAGGCCACCGTCATCGTCCACCCCAACAACCCCGACGGCCGCCTCCACCCCCCCCCCTCCACCCCCTTCGCCGTCATCGACGAAAGCTTCTGCGACACCACCCCCGGCGCCACCCATATCGGCCAATCCACCCGCCCCGGCACCCTGATCCTCAAAAGCTTCGGCAAATTCTGGGGCCTCGCCGGTGCCCGCCTCGGCTTCGCCATCGGCGACCCGCAGCTCATCGCCCGCCTCAAACCCATGATCGGCCCCTGGGCCGTCCCCGGCCCCACCCTCGCCATCGCCACCGCCGCCCTTTCCGACGACGTCTGGGCACAAACCACCCGCGCCCGCCTCGCCACCGACGCCCAGCGCCTCGACACGCTCATGTCACGGTCCGGCGCCACCCCCCTCGGCGGCACCACCCTTTTCCGCCTCTACGACACGCCCGACGCAGGCGCATGGCAGGACCGCCTCGCCCGCCACCGCATCCTCACCCGCATCTTCCCCTATTCCACCCGCTGGCTCCGCCTCGGCTTGCCCGATGGCGCAGGCTGGCACCGACTGGAACACGCCCTAACATGAGCGCGACCCTCCTCCTCCCCGCCCTCCTCCTCGACGCGGCCTTGGGCGAGCCGAAATGGCTCTGGAACCGCTATCCGCACCCCGCCGTCCTGATGGGCCGCGCCATCGGCTGGGCCGACAGGCGCTTCAACCAGGGCGCGCACAAACGCCTGAAAGGCAGCGCCACCATGGCCGCGCTTGGGCTTGCCGCCGCAACCCTCGGCTGGCTCATCCACCTCATCCCCGATTACGGCCTGCTGGAAATCATCACCGCCGCCATCCTGCTGGCGCAGAAATCCCTCGTCGATCACGTCCGCGCCGTGGCCGATGAACTCCGCCTCTCGCTCCCCTCCGGCCGCCGCGCCGTGTCGATGATCGTGGGCCGCGACACCGCCACGCTGGACGAACCCGCCGTCTCCCGCGCCGCCATCGAAAGCGCCGCCGAAAACCTGTCGGACGGCGTCATCGCCCCGGCCTTCTGGTTCCTCATCGCGGGCCTGCCCGGCCTCATGCTCTACAAGATCACCAACACCGCCGACAGCATGATCGGCCACCGCACCCCCCGGCATCAGGAATTCGGCTGGGCCGCCGCCCGCTTCGACGACCTTTTGAACCTCATCCCCGCCCGCCTCACCGCCCTCCTCCTCGCCCTATCCCACGGCTGGGCCGACCCCCGCCCCATCCTGCGCGATGCCCCCCTGCACCGCTCGCCCAATGCAGGCTGGCCCGAGGCAGCGATGGCCGTGATCCTGAACACCGCCCTCTCCGGCCCGCGCGCCTATCACGGCGAGATGCGCGATTACCCCTGGGTCCACCCCGAAGGCCGCCGCAACCCCGGCCCCGCCGAGATCGACGCCGCCTGCGCCGCGCTCTGGCGCGCATGGGCCGCCATGTTCGCCCTTACCGCCCTCATCGCGATCATCTGATCGCCGGACGGTTGCACCCCCGCCGCCCAGCCCCTACCCTCCGCCGCTCATTACCGGAGTGCCCGATGCGCCTGACCCTCCTCGCCGCCCTCACCGCCGCCACCCCCGCCCTCGCACAAACCCCCTGCGGCGGCGACTTCCCCGCATGGGTGAAGGGCGTCAAGGCCGAGGCCACGGCAAAAGGCATCCCCGCCGAAACCGCCGACGCCTTCTTCTCGGGCCTCTCCCCCGATCCCCGCGTGCTGAAGGCCGACCGTTCCCAAGGCGTCTTCCGCAAAAGCTTTCTCGAATTCTCCAAAAGCCTCATCTCCCGCGACCGGCTCACCCGTGGCCGCGCCCTTGCCGATCAATGGGATGCGATCTTCGACCGCGCCGAAGCCGAATACGGCGTCTCGCGCGGCATCCTCCTTGCCTTCTGGGCCTTCGAGACGGATTACGGCGCGGTGCAGGGCGATTTCGAAACCCGCCGCGCGCTGGCCACCCTCGCCCATGACTGCCGCCGCCCCGACCTCTTCCGCCCGCAGGTCCTTGCCGCGCTGGAAATGCACCGCCTCGGCGAGTTTGACCTGAACACCACCGGCGCCTGGGCGGGCGAGATCGGCATGGTCCAGATGCTCCCCGGCGATATCCTCGAACGCGGTGTGGATGGCGATGGCGACGGCCTCGTCACGCTCAAGACCTCGGTCCCCGATGCACTCCTCTCCGGCGCGAGGATGCTGCAGCACCACGGCTGGCGCGCGGGAGAGCCCTGGATGCAGGAGGTGATCCTTCCCGATACCTTCGATTGGGATCTGACCGGTCTCGACACCGAACTTCCCGCCGAACAATGGGCCGCCATGGGCGTGCAGATCCGCGGCGGCGTGCTGACCAATGGCCTGCCCGCCTCGATCCTGCTGCCGCAGGGGCGCAAGGGGCCGGCCTTCCTTGTCTATCCCAACTTCCGCGTGCTTTTCGACTGGAACAAAAGCTTCGTCTACGTCACCACCGCCGCCTATTTCGCCACCCGCCTGACAGGGGCGGAACCCTATCTCGCCGGCAATCCCGATCCCGCCCTCAGCCTTGAACAGATGAAGGCCCTGCAGACGAAACTCGCCGCGCTCGGCCATGACGTGGGCGCGGTGGACGGCATCCTTGGCGCGGCGACCCGGATCGCCGTGCAAAAGGAACAGGCCCGCCTCGGCCTTCCCGCCGATGCCTGGCCCACGCCCGAACTGCTGGATCGCCTATAGCGCCGCCGCCTCCACAGGCAGGAACCACAAGGCCAGGAACGGCGCCTTGCCAGACCGCATCGCATGCCGGATGCCCGGCGGGTTGTAGATCAGCCCCGTCATCCCCGGATCGGTCCAGTCCATCCCGGCATTCCACCATTCGCCGGGGGCCAGCGACAGATACACCTCTTCCGGCGGATGGTCGTGATCGACATAGGTCACCCCCGGGGCCATCACCGTGGCCCCGATCCAGACATCCGACCGATCCTCGATCCCCCCGGGGCCAAGGATCAGGGCATTGGCATGCCCATCCCAGAAAGCCCGGTCCGCCGGATCGGCCGACAGCCGCCGCTTCCATTCCAACCGGTCCACGATCTCGCCCAGCGCATCGGCCAGCGCCGCGCGCGGCCCGCCCTCCGCCTGTTCCAGCGCCGCCTCGATCCAGCCGCAGACCGGCAGCATCGCAGGCTCCGCGCCGCCTGCCGCACCCACCCTGTCGCGACAGCGCCCGAACACCCGCGCGCCCGCCGCAGCCGCCGCCTCCGGCCCCGAGGATGCCCCCAGCGCCGCCTCTGCCGCTTCAAGAAACCGCCGGATCGCCGGATCGCGCATCACGCCCACCACGCTTGCCACCCCATTCTCCCACGGCCCCACCCTGCCCTGCGGGGCATGCCCCCGCAACCACCTTTCCCAAGACAGGCCCCATCGCCGCAGTCCTGCCATCATTCACGGCCGCCCTGACCCAGGGCCGCCCGACACCAGATGCAGATGCCGCCCGCCAGCCGCCGGAATGAACCGTTCACGCCAGAATTCCCGCGCCCGTCGCGAATTGGCCCCCGCGCAGCACACAGTTCGCGAAAAAGCTGATCAATCCACGGCCAGCCCCCGAATCTTCCCCATTTACGCCCCATTCACCATGAATCCTGCACGCGATCGGGTGGCGCATACCCCCCCAGCCGGTCCGTTGTGTTGTAACGAGTAGGACTGTTTCCAATGGCCACCACCACCGGAACCTCAGGCAACGACTCTCTCATCGGCTCCGCCGCCATGGATGAGATCAGCGGCCTTGCCGGCAATGATACCCTCTCGGGTGCGGCGGGAAACGATGTCATCTCGGGCAGCGCGGGCAATGATGTCGTCGAAGGCGGCAACGGCACCGACCGCATCTATGGCGGCACAGGCAACGACTACCTCGCCGGCAACGACCTCACCGATCCGGCCGCCGCCGCCGCCGCAGGCAACCTTTCCCCTGCCGTCTCTCTGGAAGACAGTGCCGCCGACATGCTCGATGGCGGCGCGGGTGCCGACACGATCTTCGGCGGCGGCGGCAGCGACCTCCTCCTCGGCGGGTCGGAGAATGATATCCTCGATGGCGGCGCCGGGGCCGACACCCTGATCGGCGGCACCGGAGCGGACACGATCTTCGGCGGCGACGACAATGACCTGATCTCCGGCGACGATGCCGCCTATACCCCCTTCGGCGCGGGCTTCGGCCAATCCGGCAGCGCCTTCGCCATCAACCAGACAACCACCGGCGACCAATCCCCGCCCAAGATGGTCACGCTTCAGGATGGCCGCGTCCTCTATGCCTGGTCCGATGCAACCGGCACCCTGAACGTCCGCATCTTCGCCGCCGATGGCAGCCCCTCCACCGATCAGTTCGCCCTCTCTTCCCAATGGGGCATCAGTGCGGGCGATAGCTTCGACTGGGACAGCCTCGATCTCGACCGCCTCGCCGATGGCCGCGTCATGCTCAGCTATGTGCGCGTCAGCACCTCGGGCGGCGAGGAGCCGGTCTTCTCCATCCTCGACCCCGCCATCGAACCCGGCTCACCCGGCTTCGTCGCCGTCTCCAACGTCGAAGTCCAGGGCAGCGACACCACCACCACCGAATCGCCCCCCGTCACCACCGTCCTTTCCAACGGCAACGTCCTCTTCGTCTGGTCCAACAACGCGCTGACCAACACGACAGCCACCATCCTCGAAGGGCGCATCTACGATCCATCCACCGGGAACTGGGTCACCAGCGATTTCCGGATCGGCACCGTGGCGATCGACGGCCTCGATACGGCCGATGTCAACAACCTCTCCGTCCTGCAACTGACGGGCGGCAACATCGTCGTGGGCTTCGTCCGCTCCAACTCTGAATCCGGCGGCATCGAGCCGGTCTACACGGTCCTCGATCAGAACGGGAACACCGTCCTCGCCAATGCCGAGATGCAGCAGACCGACAGCACCGTCTGGGAAAGCCCCCCGGTGATGACATCCCTCGCCGATGGGCGCTGGATCGCGGTCTGGGCCAACAACGGCTATTCCGACGACATCACCTCGATGACGCTCGAGGCGCGGATCTTCAACGCCGACGGCACCCCCGCCACAGGCGACATCTCCCTTGGCGCGGCCGTCGACGGCTCCGATGCCTTCGACCTCGAACATATCAGCATCGCCCAGCTTTCCGGCGGCCGCGTCGTTGTCGGCTATGTCGAAACCTATGCCACCGGCACAACGACCTACCCCGAATTCGTGATCATCGACCCGGCAACCGGGTCCGTCGTCGTCACGCCCCAGCAGATCGCCATATCCCCCTCGAACATCTGGCCTGGCCCGCCCAAGATCGTGGCCCTGGGCGATACCGGGGCCTTCGTCGCCGTCTATGCCGAAGGCAACCAGTTCTCGGCCATCGCCGCCGGCATCAACTACCGCATCTTCGACGCCAGCGGCAACGCGCTGACCGGCCAGATTGCCGTCACCGGCACCTCCGGCAATGCCGCGCTGGACAACAGCGATGGCTTCGACTGGGACAACGTCCAGGTCATCTACAACGCCTCCAACAACAGCTTCGTCATCTCATGGGCGGGCAGCAGCGACGGCGCGGGAACCGGCGCCTATAGCAGCGGCCCCATCGCCGCGCCCGGCGGCCTGACCAGCCCCACCATCGACCCCCTCGCCGGCAGCGGCGATTCCCTCGACGGCGGCGCGGGCAATGACACGATCACCGGCGCGGGCGGCAACGACACCATCGCAGGCGGGTCGGGCAACGACTCGCTCTATGGCGGGGCGGGCAACGACTCCCTCGCCGGGGGAACCGGGGCCGACCTCCTCGATGGCGGCGACGGCACCGACAGCCTCACCGCAGCGCAGGGCGATACCGTATCGGGCGGCGCGGGGGATGACCGCATCACCCTTGCCGATCTGGCCGAGGCGGGCACCGCCGGGCTCACCATCACAGGCGGCGACGGCTTCGACACGCTCGATCTCGCCCAGCTGACCGTGCGCGGCTCCACCGTCCGCAGCGGCAATGGCACCACCGGCTATAGCGGCACGATGACCATGCTCGACGGCAGCGTCATCACCTTCAGCGGGATCGAAAGCATCGTCTGCTTCACCCGAGGCACCGCCATCGCCACGCCTTTGGGCCCGCGCCCGATAGAGGCGCTGGCCAAAGGCGATCTCGTCCTCACGCCCTCCGGCCTTCGCCCCATCCGCTGGATCGGCCACCGCCACCTCGACACCGCCGATCTGGCCGCGAACCCCAAACTCGCCCCGGTGCGCATTCCGGCAGGCGCTCTCGGCCCCGGCCTGCCCGGGCGCAGCCTCACCGTCTCGCCCCAGCACCGCATCCTCATCGCCAACCGCGTGGCCGAACGCATGTTCGACAGCCCCGCAATCCTCGTCCCGGCCAAGGATCTGGTGGGCAGCTTCGGCATCACCCAGCTTCCCCCCACCGAACCTGCCGAATACTGGCACCTCCTGCTGGACGGTCACCATGTCGTGCAGGCCGAAGGCGCATGGGCCGAAACCCTTTTCCCGGGGGAAGAGGCCATGAAAGGCCTCTCCTGCGCGGCGCGCGCCGAAATCCTCACCCTCTTCCCGCAACTCGCCATGCGCCCGGCCCGGCTCTGCTTCCCGCCCGCCTACCCGCTGCTCCGGGGCGCAAGGGTGCAACGGATGGTGCAACGCTGCGCGGCCAACCGCCGCGCGCTGGTCGAAACCGCGCTGCCAGAGGCTTCCCTCCAACACGCCGTCTGATCGCGCGGGCCCCTCGGCCCCTACATGCCGTGAACCGGCCTCTGCCGCCGCCGCCAACTCACGGCGGCCCTCGCGCAAGCCCGCGTCAGATCGCGCCAGACCGCCAGACCCGCCTCCAGATCCACCCCCTCGGGCAGCACCATCACCAGCCGCGTCTCCCCCTCGGCAATGTCCAGCCGCCCCGCAGGATGCGCACGCATCCACGCCTCCCGCTCCGCCTCGGTCGCCCGAACGGCAAAGCGAAGGGCGAACCGCCCGCCTTCCACGGTGAATTCCGGTGCCTCCGCCCCGTCGCGGGCAAAGACCACCGCCCCCTCCCGCTCCACGCCCACGAAGCCCGCGGCGACCAGGGCCTCCTCCAAGGTCACGCGACCAAGGCCTCGGCCTTCTTCAGGTCCACGCTCACCAACTGGCTCACGCCCTGTTCCTGCATCGTCACCCCGAACAGCCGGTCCATCCGCGCCATCGTCACCGCATGGTGCGTGATGATCAGGAACCGCGTCTCCGTCCGCCGCGCCATCTCGTCCAAAAGGTCGCAGAACCGCGTCACGTTGGCATCGTCCAGCGGCGCATCCACCTCGTCCAGCACGCAGATCGGCGCGGGGTTCGCCAGGAACACGCCAAAGATCAACGCCAGCGCCGTCAACGTCTGCTCCCCCCCGGACAGAAGCGACAGCGTCGCCAGCTTCTTGCCGGGCGGCTGGCACATGATCTCCAGCCCGGCCTCCAGCGGATCATCCGATTCCACCAGCACCAGCCGCGCCTCGCCCCCGCCGAAAAGATGGGTGAAGAGGGTGGAGAAATTGGCATTCACCTGCTCGAAGGCCGTCAGCAGCCGCTCCCGCCCTTCCTTGTTCAGCCCCGCGATACCCGACCGCAGCTTCTTGATCGCCTCTTCCAGATCGACCTTTTCCTTGGCCAGCGTGTCATGCTCCCCGGCCACCGCCTTGGCATCCTCCTCGGCCCGCAGGTTCACCGCCCCCAGGGCCTCGCGCTGCCGCTTCAGCCGGTTCACATCGGCATCCAGCGCCTCGGCATCCGGCATCTTCTCCGGGTCCGCCTTCAGCGTGGCCAGCAACTGCTCCGGCGTGCTTTCCGTCTCCTCGAAAATCCGCTCGGCGGCATAGGCCACCGTCTCGCGCGCCGCATCCATCCGCGCCTCGGCCCGCGCCCGCGCCTCGCGCGCCTCGCCCGCCGCGCGTTCCGCCTCCCGCTCGGCCAGTTGCGCCTCGCGCAGCGCGCCCTCCGCCTCGGCCAGCGCATCGGCGGCCACCTGCCGCCGCGCCTCGGCCGCCGCAATCGCCTCGGCCAGCTCCTCGCGCTTGATGGCAATCTCTTCCGGCGCGGCGCTGGCCTCGGCCAGTTCCTCTTCCGTCTCGGCCTTGCGCTCGGCCAGTTCCGCGATGCGCCGCTCCGCCGTCTCCAGCCGGTGCTTCCAGCCCGAAAGCTCCTTCACCGCCTCCTGCCGCCGCTTCACCCGCGCCTCGCCCTCGCGGCGCAACTCGTCAAGGCCGGACCGCCGCGTCAGCATGGCCAGCCGCGCCGCCTCGACGGCCACCTTGGCCGCCTCCACCGCGCTGCGCGCGCCCTCCAGATCGCCCAGATCGCCCATCGCGGCCTCGGCCTCGCGCAGCCGCGCCCGCGCGGCCATCGCCTCATCCTCAAAGCGCGACACCGCCAGCCGCGCCGCCTCCAGCTTGCCCCCGGCAATGGACTTGTCCGCCTCCGCCCGCGCCGCCGCGCGGTTCGCCTCGGTCACCCGCCCATCCGCCGCGCGCCGCGCCTCGCGCGCCATCTGATCGGCGCGCGACAGATCCATGAGCCGCCCCTGCAAGGCCTCATGCGCCTGCCGCGCGCCTTCGGCCTTCGCGGCCACCTCTTCCAGATCGCGCTTCAACTGCACGAGCCGGTTCAACTGCTGCAGGCGCAGCGCGGCGGCGCTGGGGGCATCCTCGGCCCCCGCCCGGAACCCGTCCCAGCGCCACAGATCGCCTTCCTTCGAAACCAGCCGCTGCCCCGGCAACAGCTCGGCCTGCAACGCCGCCCCCTGCGCCCGGTCCACCAGCCCGATCTGCCCCAGCCGCCGCGCCAGAACCCCCGGCGCCTTCACATGCGCCGACAGCCGCGCCACGCCCGCAGGCAACCCCTGCGGCGCGTCATAATCCGCAAGCTTCGCCCAGCCCGACCGCCCGTCGCTGCCCACCTCCGGCGCGCGCAGGTCATCGGCCAGGGCCGCACCCAGCGCCTTCTCGAACCCCGGCTCCACCTCCAGCCGATCCAGAAGCTGCGTCCCCGCACTCGCCTCCCGCTCCACCAGCCGCGCCAGCGCCGCCACTTCCGCGCGCAACGCATTGGCCTCGCCCTCGGCGGCAGACCGCGCCGCCCGCGCCTCGGCCTCGCGCGCCTGCGTCTCGGCCCGGGCCACCTCGGCCTTCTCCAGCAGCGCCTCGGATTCCTCGGCCTGCGCCACGGCCAGTTCCTGCGCCTCTTCCGCCGCCTCGAACGCCTCTGATGCCAGCGCCAGCGCCTCCGTCGCCCCCTCCACCGCATCGCGCGCCGATGCCGCCGCGCCCTCGGCCTTTTCCAGCGTGCCCCGCGTATCCGCCAGCATCCGCTGCGCCGACTGGTGCCGCGCCGCCAGCCGCGCGCTGTCCTCCGTCGCCTGCGCCAGCATCCCCTCGCGCTCGCCCAGCACGGCCCCGGCCTCGCGCGCCACATCCGCCGCCTCGGCCAGCCGCTCCTCATGCCCCTCATGGGCGCGCGCCAGCTGCTCGATCTCCCAGTCAAGGCGCGAGATCGTCTCCCCGGCATCCCGGTTCAGCCCCGCCTCGCGCTCCATGTCGCGCACAAGCTGCTCGATCCGCCCGCGCAGCGTCTCGATCATCGCCCGCGCCCGCGCCTCCTGCTCGGCCAGCCCGTCGCGCTGCACCACCAAGCGCTGCAGGATGGCCGAGGCAATCGCCTCCTCCTCACGCCGACCGGGCAGCACATCCTCGCGCCCCTCGCGCGCCTTGCCCGCCGCCCGCGCCGCAGCCTCCGCCTGGCTGGCCGCCACCAGCCGCTCGCGCAACACGCCCTCGGCCTCCAGCCGCCCCATTTCGGCCTCGCGCCAGCGGCGATAGAGCAGCATCCCCTCCGCCCGCCGCAACTCCTCGCCGATCTCGCGATAGCGCGCCGCCTGCTTGGCCTGCCGGGTCAGGGTCGACAACTGCTGCGCCAACTGCTCCAGCACGTCATCCACGCGGGTCAGGTTCTGCTCTGCCCCCTGCAGCTTCAACTCCGCCTCATGCCGCCGCGCATAAAGGCCCGAAATCCCCGCCGCCTCTTCCAGCACACGCCTGCGCGCTTTCGGCTTTGCGTTGATCAGTTCCGAAATCTGCCCCTGCCGCACCAGCGCCGGGCTATGCGACCCGGTCGAGGCATCGGCGAACAGCATCTGCACATCCCGCGCCCGCACATCCTTGGCATTGGCCTTGTAGGCCGACCCCGCATCCCGCGTGATCCGCCGCACGATCTCGATCTGGTCCGTCTCGTTGAACCCCGAAGGCGCCAGCCGGTCCTGATTGTCGATCACCAGTGCCACTTCCGCGAAATGGCGGGCGGGCCGCGTGGCGGCCCCGGCGAAGATCACATCCTCCATCCCGCCGCCGCGCATCGCCGTGGGGCGGTTCTCGCCCATCACCCAGCGCAACGCCTCCAGCAGGTTCGACTTGCCGCATCCGTTCGGTCCGACAACGCCCGTCAGCCCCTCATGGATCACCAGATCCGTGGGGTCGACAAAGCTTTTGAATCCGTTCAGCCGCAGCCTGGTAAAGCGCACGGGCGGTAATCCCCGGTTGATTCCGTCAAACCCGCATGGTCCCCACGATCCCCGCGCCCGTCAACCGCCCGAACCCCGCATATTGGCAATCCCGCCGCCTTATCCCCAAGATATTGCGCATCCCGCCCGCGCCCGGCCTTCCCCGCCGCCGCGCCGATCAGCCCTTTCAACGATCCCGGACAGACCTCAGTCCAATCCGTCATCAGACCTAGTCCTGTCACATTCCTGCCCGATTTCTGCCACAAATCAGGGGCGAACAGACGCCCCCCCGGGGTCGTTGGGAGAAGAAGAGTATGCCGGTTAACCAGATCCATCTGCCCGCCCTGCCGGGCCAAACCACAGCGCCCGCCACCCTCGCAAACGGGGGGCAGGCATGACGATCCTGCGCAATTTCACCCCCGCCAGCGGCCCCCTGGGCGAAACCATGGCCGACCGCGCCCGCCGCCAGCGGCGTGCCGCCGTGGCCTCGCGCCTGCCCTGCATCATCCAGACATCCTCCGATGGCACCAGGGTCGAGGAACACCACTTCCCCCGCATCCCCCGCCTGTCCGAGGTGCTGTCCCGCCTGGGCCCCAACGCGGTTCTCGTCGGCATCCGCTTCGGCCAGATCGGCGAAGGCAGCGGCAAGCCCGCCGCGATCCTGCCCTTCACCGACAGCCGCGCCTGATCACGCCCTGCGCCGCGCAGGGCCCAAAGGGCCGCGCGCGGCGCAGGGCGCGCGCGATCAGGCCCGGTCAGACATGCCGCGTGATCCCGCCATCCACCCGCAGGCTCTGGCCGGTGACATAGCTCGACTCATCGGTCAGCAGAAAAGCCGCGGCCTTCGCCTGCTCTTCCACCCGCGCGATCCGCTTCAGCGCGGTCAGTTCCGCGAACTTGCCCACGTCCAGGCTGTCGGTAAAGCCCGGCATCAGGCAGTTCATCCGGATGTTCTTCGGGCCATAGCGATCTGCATAAAGCTTGGTAAAGGTCGAAACCCCGGCCCGATACACGCATGAGGCCGGAAACCACGGCGACGGCTCGAAAGCGGCATAGGTCGTGACATTCACGATGGACCCGCCGCCCTGCGCCTCCATCACCGGGGTCACAAGCCGGGCCATGCGGATCACCGATTTCACGATCATGTCGTTGGCCAGATCCCAGTTCTCGTCGCTGATCTCCAGCAGGTCGCCCTTCGGCGGATGGCCGGTATGGTTCAGCACCGCGTCGATCCGGCCATGGGTCGCCATCGCCAGATCCACCACCGCCTTCAGATCCGCCGGCTCCTGCGCCACGCCACGATGCGCCACCCCGCCCAGTTCGGCGGCCAGCCGCTCGCAATTCTCGGACGGAGACATCAGCACCACCGCATGGCCCCGCGATGCCATCTCCCGCGCCACCGCCGCCCCGATGCCGCGCCCCGCGCCGGTGATCAGCGCCACTTTCCCCGTCATCCCGTCCTCCCTGAACCCTGCCGTCCCGTGGCGCCCTTCGGCCCCGAAACCGCCGCCACCATGCCCGCAACCGCCCGCCGGGGCCAGCCCCCACACCCCGCGCCGGATTCCGCCGATCCGGTCCGGCCGGGAACGGGTCGTTTCCAAATGACAGGTTGATCTCGCCGCCCCCGGGACGCTAAGGCAGGTTAATGCCCCTCTCGGTTGCGCTCCTGCGCCTCCGTTCCTCAGGCAGACCCCACCCCCGGCCAGCCTCCAAGGTGCCCATCCCGACCGCATGACACGCATCCACTCCATAGACCTGCTCAAGCTGATCGTCGCCATCGGGGTCGTCTGGGCCCATGCCACGCTGACCATCGGCAACTTCTCACCGGCGATCTACGTCTTCGGGCAGGGCCTCGTGCGGATGACCGTGCCGATCTTCGCGCTGGTCTCGGGCTTCCTGTTCCACTCCACCTTCCGGAATGCCCGGATCAAGGGCTGGCTCCTGCGCCTTCTGGCCGTCTATCTCTTCTGGTGCCTCTTCTACTTCCCCTTCTGGAAGGCCGATGCCACCAGCCCGACCGCCATCCTCGAACACCTGGTCTTCGGCCCGCTCCACCTGTGGTACATGGCCGCCCTCGGCATCGCGCTGACCCTGCTCACCGTGGTGATCAAGCTCAGCCATGATGACGCCCAGGCCAACCGGCGCCTGCTCTGGCTGGCAATCGCCGGGCTTGCGGTCGGATCGGCGCTGCAGGTCGCGGATTTCTTCACGCCGCTCAGCATCCCGCTCAACGCCTATCGCAACGGGCTGTTCCTGGGCTTTCCCTATGCCGCCTTCGGCTTTCTCATCGCCAGGCATATCCATCGGCACGGCATGGCCCGCCTGCCCGGGCTGGGCGCGCTCGCGGCGCTGTTCCTGCTTCTCGCCCTGCTCCGCATGGCAGAAGCCTGGCTCGCCCTGCAAGGCTTCGGCATGACCGTCGTTCCCGATTTTCCGCCCCTCGCCCTGGCCTTCGCCGCAACCACGCTTCTGGCCACGCTGCGCCTCGACTTGCCGCCCGCGCCGGTCAATCTCGGCTTCCTGTCGATGATGATCTATTTCCTGCACATGGCGGTGATCTTCGCCTGCCTGCATTTCGGGCTGCATGACCCCTCGGCGCTCTTCTTCGTCAGCGCGGCCCTGCCCGGCCTCTTCGGCCTTCTCTTCCTGCAGGCCCTGCGCGCCCTGCAGGCCCGCCTTCCGGGCCTGGGCGACCGCAACATCCTGGGCTGGCGACACATGACCCCCCAGCCCCGCGCCGCCGCGGCCGACGCTTCCGCCACCGCCGCACCCGGCACCAGCCCGGACAGCCCCCGCCCGCAATCCTGATCCCGCGCTGACCTGCACGGCACAAGGACCGACCCCGCACCCCGCAGGGATGCGCCGCTCTGACGATGTCTGTGAAGGAAATGGCGGACCCGGAGCGATTCGAACGCCCGACCCTCAGATTCGTAGTCTGATGCTCTATCCAGCTGAGCTACGGGTCCGTCTTGGCGCTGCGTTTAGCCCCGGTCGCCCGGGGGCGCAAGGGGAAAAACGAAGCGTCACGCCACCTCTTCCCCCGCCAGCCGCTTCGGCAGCCGGATCAGGAATTCCGTCCCCTCGGCATCGCTGCGCGCCAGATCCAGCCGCCCGCCATGCCCGCGCACCAGTTCCGCCGCGATGGCAAGGCCAAGCCCCGTGCCCCCCTTGCGCGCGCCGCCCTGAAAGGCCTCGAACAGATGCTCCTTGGCGCGCGGCGGCAGGCCCGGCCCGGTATCGCCCACCCGGATCCACCAGTCCTGCTCGTCCTCGCCGCCCGACAGTTCGATCGTGCCGCCCTGCCCCGTCGCCTCGATCGCCTGCCGCGCATTGCGCACCAGATTGGACAGCACCCGATACAGTTGCTCGCTGTCGGCCCGGATCATCAGCCCCGCCGGAATGTCGATCAGACAGGCCACCGGCCCCGCCTCGGCCATCAGCCCCTCGCCCTCGATCACATCTTCGGCCAGCACCCGCAGCGCAAAGCGCTTCAACTGCGGCGGCGCCTCCTCGGCCTTGCCGAAGGCCAGCGTGGATTCGCACAGCGACACCGCGCGCGAGATCGACCCCACCAGCTTCGGCGCCGCCCGCGCCACCGCCGGATCGGCGCTCGCCTCCAGCCGGTCGGCGAACAACTGCGCCGTGGTCAGGATGTTGCGCAGGTCATGGCTGATCTTGGCCACCGCGCCGCCCAGTTGCGCCAGCCGCTCCTTCTGCCGCAACGCCCCCGTCAGCTGCGTCTGCATCGAGGCCAGCGCCTCCTCTGCCACGCGCAATTCCTCCACCTCGGCCGAAGGTGCGATCACCCGCCGCGCATCCTCGGGCGCCTCGGCATAGGCCGTCATGTGCCGCACCACGCGCCGGATCGGCACGACCAGCAGCCGCTGCACCGCCAGGAACAGCAACAGCGCCGTCACCACCGAAATCAGCGCCGAAAGGAACAGGATGCGCAGCCCGTATTCCACCATCGCCACGCGCAGCGGGCCGGTCTGCATCGTGATCTCGATCAGCAGCCCCGCATCCTGCACCGGATTGCCGATCACCCGAATCACCCGGTTCTCCGGATCCAGCAGCACACCCCCCGCATCGCGGATCAATTCCCACGGCCCCGCCATGCGCAGATCGAAAGTGTCATGGATCGGCGCCGGAATCGGCGATGACAGCACCAGTTGCCGCACTTCGTCGCGCCGCAGCACCACGTTGAAGACCTCGGCATTCTTCAGAAGCTCCGCCTCCAGATCCTCGCCCACCGTGGCATCCTCGGCCGCCAGCAGCGCAAGCGAGGCGATCTGCGCCTTCTCCAGCCTCAGCAGCAGGTAATCCGCCCGGAACCGCGCGATGGACGGCACGAAGATCAGCACTTCGGCCAGCATGACAAAGGCCACCGTCAACAGCAGGAACCGCCCCGACAGCGTGTTCAGGAACCTGCCCCGACCAATGCGCACTGCACCCGTCCTCCGCCACAGGATGCCGACGCACCCACACCATGGCCCCGTCAGGGCAGGATGCGCTGCACCAGCCCCACGAACCGCTTCAACGCAGGGTTATCAAAGAGCTTCGGCGAAAAATAGGCTCCTGCCGCGCGTTTGCCGATCTCCGCCAAGGTCGGATAGGGCAGAACCACCCCCGCCAGCGCCGAAACCTTCATCCGCGCCGATACCGCCAGCGCCAGCGGCGCCAGAACCTCGCCCGCATGGGGGCCAACCACCGTCGCCCCGACGACCCGCCCCTTCGCGATCATCACCTTGGCAAAGCCCCCGCCCGCCCGCATCGCCTGCGCCCGGTCATTGTGATGGAACTCCGACCGGCTGACGGTCAGCCTCTCGCCCCAGATCGCCCGCGCCGCCGCCTCGTCCGGCCCCACCTGCGCCAGTTCCGGATCGGTAAAGGTCACGCGCGGGATATGGTCCGTCCGCGCCTTGGCGGGCAGGCCCAGCACCGCCTGCCGGATCACGATCCCCGCATGATAGCCCGCCAGATGCGTGAACTGCATGCCCCCCGCCGCATCGCCCACGGCAAAGACCCGCCGGTTGCTGGTCGATCGCAGATTGGCCCCCACCGTCACGCCCCGCGCGTCATGCGCCACGCCCGCGGCCTCCAGCCCCAGCCCCTCCAGCGCCACCCGGCGCCCCGCCGCCACCAGAAGATGCGTCCCCGCGATCACCGTGCCATCGGCCAGCACGGCCTCCACCCCCGGCTCCAGCGCCCGCAACCGCACCACGCCCTTCCCCTCGACGATCCGCACCCCCTCGGCGCGCAGCGCCTCCAGCACCACCGCCGCCGCCTCCGGGTCTTCCCGGCCCAGCGCGCGCCCCGCCTCGATCACCGTCACCGCGCAGCCCAGCCGCCGATGCGCCTGCGCCATCTCCATGCCAATCGGTCCGCCCCCCAGGATCAGCAGATGCCCCGGCCGCTCGCGCAACCCGAACACAGTCTCATTGGTCAGGTAAGGCACCGACTCGATCCCCGGCACCGGCGGCACCACCGCCCGCGATCCCGTGGCAATCACGAATCGCCGCGCCAGAATGCGCCGCCCCCCCGCCTCCACGGCTTTCGGCGACACGAACCGCGCCCAATCGCGGATCACCTCGCAGCCCAGGCCCTCGAACCGCTCCTGGCTGTCCACCGGCGCGATCCCGGCGATCACCCCCGCCACATGATCCTTCACCGCGCCGAAATCCACCACCGGTTCCACCGCCGCCACGCCGAACCGCACCGATGCGCGCTGCACCTCTGCCGCCTCGGCCGCCGCGATCAGCGCCTTCGACGGAACACAGCCCGCATTCAGGCAATCCCCGCCCATCTCGGCCCCTTCGATCAGCACGACCCGCGCGCCCATCTGCACCGCGCCCGCCGCCACCGACAGACCGCCCGACCCGGCCCCGATCACGCAGATATCCGTCCTGATCTCCTGCATCGCTCACAACTCCCGGCGCCGCAGGGCGCGCACCACCATGGGCATGACCCCCAGCGCCACCAGCCCCAGGATGGGCCACAGCACATAGGGCTCCAGGAACAGCCCGAAATCGGGCTGCCCCCCGGTCGCAAACACATCCCCCAGCCCCGACCCGACCGATGTCAGCACAAGCGCCCCCGGCACGATCCCCAGCGCCGTCGTCACCGCAAAGCGGAACAGCGACACGTTCAGCAGCGCGGGAATCAGGTTCGCCATGAAGAAGGGCACGATGGGCGTCACGCGCATCAGGAACAGCACCTCCCATTCGTTGCGCGCCAGCGCCGCCCGCAGCCGCGCCACCTTGCCGCCCTGCATCTCGATCTTCGCCGCCAGCCTTGCGCCAAAGCCCGCCCGCGCCGCCAGGAACAGCAGCACCGCCCCCAGCGTGGCCCCCGCCAGATTGAACAGCACGCCGGGAAACAGTCCGAACAGGAAACCGCCCGTCAGCGTGGCCACCGTCGCGCCCGGCAGCGAAAAGGCCACGATCGCCACATAGGCCAGCAGGAATGCCCCCACCGCCAGCCCGTAATGGGCATCGCGATAGGCCAAGAGCGTCTCGCGATGCAGCGCCAGCGCCTCGAAGGACAGGCTGTCGCGCAGGAACACCGCCCCCAGCCCCGCCGCCAGCAGCAGCACCAGCACGGGAATCATCCGGCGCAGGGATCGGTCGGCTTCGGGCGCGGGGCGGGGCGGATCAGGGTTTTCCATCCCGCCAAGATGGCCAAAACCCGCCCATCCCGCCACCCGCCTCACGCCGCCTTGATGCAAGCCCCCCGCTTTGCAACATTCCCGCCCGATCCGACGCGAAATGTTGCAGAAAATCGCCTCGCCCCGCGTTGACTTGCCACCGAACCCCCCGTAAAGGACGGGCTTCGAATAGAAGGGGCGCTCGAATCCGTCGGGTTTGCGCTGCCTGAGTGATACGGAGAGCCGCGATGAAGCGCACTTACCAACCGTCGAACCTGGTCCGCAAGCGCCGCCACGGGTTCCGCGCCCGCATGGCCACCAAGGGCGGCCGCCTCGTCCTGGCCGCGCGCCGCGCCAAGGGCCGCAAGCGCCTGTCCGCCTGATCCCTTCCACGGTCCTCCGGGGCCGGACATGGGTAACGCGATGACACCGCCGATGGACACGGGCAAAGGCGACCCCGCCGAAGCGCCCGCCGCTCCGTCGGCGGTTTCGCTTTGCCCGCTGCTCACCTTGCAGAAACGCGCCGATTTCCTGCGCGCCGCCTCTGCCCGCAGACAGGGAACCGGGGGTTTCCTCCTGCAGGCCCGCAATCGCGGCGATGGTCAGGCCATCGTCCGCATCGGCTTCACCGCCTCGAAGAAGATCGGCAATGCCGTGATGCGCAACCGCGCCAAGCGCCGCCTGCGCGCGCTGGCGCGCGACATCCTCCCCCCGCTCGCCCAACCCGGTTGGGACTATGTCCTCGTCGCCCGGCCCGAGGCGACGGTGACCCGCGACTTCGCCACCCTGCGCGAAGACCTGCGCGCCGCCCTCGCCTCCGTCCATCAGGCCCGCGCGAAATGACCCCCCTCGCGCGCCTCCTCGCCCTTCCGGTGCGCGCCTATCGCCTGATCCTGTCGCCCTGGGTCGGCCACGGCTGCCGCTTCCAGCCCACCTGTTCGGCCTACGCGCTCGAGGCGCTGGAACGCCACGGCGGCCTCAAGGGCGGCTATCTCACGGTCCACCGCATCTGCCGCTGCCACCCCTGGGGCGGCCACGGCTATGACCCCGTGCCGGGCAGCGATCCGGAGCATGACAGGCCCTGACCCCGGCCCGCCATCACTTGCGCTGGTTCAGATAACCCCACAGCGCCAGCGCAAGGAACCCCGCCAAAGCCGTGCCAAGAACGGACACAAGCAGGACCTTCGGATCCATCTCCAGCCACTGCGCCACCTTGATGACCAGAATGGCAAAGACCGAAAAATACAGGACGAAGGCAAACTTGCCGATGTATTTATGCGCGCTCAACAAGACGATCACGCCAATCAAAGAAAGAACAAGACCTTCCACCCCGACACCCCTGACTCACTGCACACCGACACGGGGGGAACTGGGCGTCACTTCTTTTCAAAGAAGATCGACACATCCCCCACATCCACACCATAGCGCTTCATATAGGCCCGGTTGAACAGCCGATCCTCGCTCAACAGCCACATCCAGTCGTCAAACGTCACCCGCACGGTCTCCACACTCCCATCCGCCGCCGGCACCGGCAGGTCGATCGTATAGCGCCAGTTGAACCGATCCCCCTTCTCCACCCCCGTGGCGACCCCGATCACCCCCGGCGCAGTCCCCTCCCAGGTCTCCTCGCCGGTCTTCTTCAGGGTCCAGACCCGCTGCTCGGTCGACCCGTCCTCATAGGTGAAATCCTCCACCAGCCGCAGCCTCTGCCCGTCCCAATCCCCCCGGATATCCGCCACGAACTGCCGCCGCACCGTGCCGAAGATGTCCTGGAACTGCCCATGCGCCACCAGCCGGCCGTCAAAGAACTCCTCCAGCTCCAGCTCCCGCGTCGAAAGCGATGCATCCTCCAGCGACGGCTTGCCCGCGCAGGCGGCAAGGAACGGGATCAGGGCAAGGGCAGCAACGATCTTCAACGGGCGCATGGGCAATCCTCCGGGCATTTCCCTTCATACGCAGCGCATCCCCGCCCGGATTGCCCAATCCCCGCCCTTCTGGCATATCCATGCCTCACTTCCCCGACACCCGCGCCAAAGGGCAGCCCGATGCTGGACGATCTCGACGACATCCACCCGCTCTTCCACGGCGCCCCCACCTCGACCGAGTTCAAGAAGCTGCGCAAGCGCATCGTCCGCGAAACGCGCGAGGCGATCGAAACCTATGGCATGGTCAATCGCGGCGACCGCTGGCTGGTCTGCCTGTCCGGCGGCAAGGACAGCTACACCCTGCTCGCCGTGTTGCACGAACTCAAATGGCGCGGCCTTTTGCCCGTAGACCTGCTCGCCTGCAACCTTGACCAAGGGCAACCCGGTTTCCCCGCCACGGTCCTTCCCGAATTCCTCACCAAGATGGGCGTCCCCCACCGCATCGAATATCAGGACACCTATTCCATCGTCGTGGACAAGGTCCCCCAAGGCCGCACCTACTGCGCGCTCTGCTCGCGCCTGCGCCGCGGCAACCTCTACCGCATCGCGCGGGAAGAGGGCTGCACGGCGGTCGTCCTCGGCCACCACCGCGACGACATCCTCGAAACCTTCTTCATGAACCTCTTCCACGGCGGCCGCCTTGCCACCATGCCGCCGAAACTGGTGAACGAAGACGGCGACCTGATGGTCCTGCGCCCCCTCGCCTTCGTCGCCGAACAGGATTGCGAGAAATTCGCCCGCGCCATGAACTACCCCATCATCCCCTGCGATCTCTGCGGGTCGCAGGAGGGCCTGCAACGCATGCAGGTCAAGAAACTGCTCGATGACTGGGAATCCCGCACCCCCGGCCGCCGCAACGTCATGTTCCGCGCGCTGCAGAACGTGCGCCCCTCCCACCTCGCCGATCCGGCGATCTTCGACTTCCTCAACCTCGCCCCCGGCGCGGCGCAGCCCGGCACGGAAGACGGCCTCCCCCCCGCCCTGCGCTGATCACTTTCCCCCCTGCGCCCCCGCCGCGCAGGCGAAAGGCCTTGACCTTTCGCCCCCCCTTCTGTTGAAGCAGCGCTGACCCTTTTTCCCAACGGCGGCAGTCTTCCCCAATGGACGATCAGAACAAGAACCTCCTGCTCGCAACCGTGCTGAGCTTCCTCGTGATCCTCGTATGGTTCGCGGTCTTCCCCCCGGAAGAAGCGGTGGTCGATCCCAACGCCCCCGCCGCCGTGGCGCAGACGGAAACCGCCCCCGCCGCACCCGCGGCCACAACGGCGGCCCCGGCAACCACCGAAGCCGAACCCCTGCCCGAAGCCCCCCGCCTGACCGTGGACACGCCCGCGCTCACCGGCTCCATCTCGCTTCTCGGCGGCCGCATCGACGACCTCTCGCTCAAGGGCTACAAGGAAACGCTCGACGCGAATTCCCCCATCGTGCGCCTCCTGTCCCCGGTGGGCGAGGAACACCCCTATTACGCCGTCTTCGGCTGGGGTCCCGGCACGGGGCTGACCGCCGATGATGTCCCCGGCGCCCGCACCGAATGGCGCGTGGCGGGCGGCGGCACCCTTGCCCCCGACGCCCCCGTCACCCTGCAATGGCAGAACACCAAGGGCCTGACCTTCACGCGCGAAATCAGCGTGGACGACAAGTTCATGTTCACCGTCAAGGACAGCGTCCAGAACACCGGCAGCGCCGCCGTCTCGCTCTTCCCCTATGGCATCGTGGCCCGCCACGGCCAGCCTGCGGGCCTCCAGAACTTCTTCGTCCTGCACGAAGGCATGGTCAGCCGCACCGATGGCACGCTCACCGAACAGAAATACGATGACCTGATGGAACTCCCCGTCATCGAACGCGAAGGCGCGCAGGCCGAGGTGGTGGATGCAGGCGCCGATGGCTGGATCGGCTTCACCGACAAATACTGGATGACGACGCTGATCCCCGAACAGGGCGTGCCCTTCACGGCGGTGACGAAGTACGTCCCCGGCGCCGACATCTACCAGACCGAAACCCGCAAGCCGGTTCAGGAACTGGCCGCAGGCGCGACCGTCACCGCGACCACCCGCCTCTTCGCGGGCGCCAAGGAATGGGCCACGATCCGCGCCTATGAACGCGACCTTTCGATCCCCGGCTTCATCGATTCCATCGACTGGGGCTGGTTCTTCTTCCTGACGAAGCCCATCTTCGCCGTCCTGCACTGGCTGAACGCCGTTATCGGCAATATGGGCCTTGCGATCATCGCGCTGACCTTCTTCCTCAAATTCCTCGTCCTGCCGCTGGCCTACAAATCCTATGTCAGCATGGCCAAGATGAAGGAACTGCAGCCCGAGCTTGAGGCGCTGAAGGAACGCGCGGGCGAAGACAAGCAGAAGCTGCAAAAGGAAATGATGCAGCTCTACAAAGACAAGAAGGTCAACCCGGCGGCGGGCTGTCTGCCGATCCTGATCCAGATCCCGATCTTCTTCGCGCTCTACAAGGTGATCTTCGTCACCATCGAACTGCGCCACGCCCCCTTCTTCGGCTGGCTCAAGGACCTGTCGGCCCCCGACCCGTCCTCGATCTACAACCTCTTCGGCCTCCTGCCCTGGGCTGCACCGGCACATGGCAGCTTCCTGGCGCTGATCTTCATCGGCATCCTGCCCATCCTTCTGGGCATCACCATGTGGCTGCAGCAGAAGCTGAACCCGCAGCCCACCGATCCGGTGCAGCAGCAGGTCTTCGCCTGGATGCCTTGGATCTTCATGTTCATGCTGGGCGGCTTCGCCTCGGGCCTCGTGGTCTACTGGATCACGAACAACATCATCACCTTCACCCAGCAATACCTCATCATGCGCAGCCACGGGCACAAGCCCGACGTCTTCGGCAACATCAAGTCGGGCTTCAAGAAAAAGGAACCCGCCCCGGTGGCCGACAAGTCGAAGAAGGCCAGGAAATGACGGGCGGGCGGCTGGAACATATCTGCCGCCACCCGATCAAGGGACACGGACGCGAAACCCTCGCGTCCGTTCGTCTTTCTACGGGCGAATGCCTGCCGTGGGATCGGCACTGGGCCGTCGCCCACGACGCCGCGAAACTGACCGATGGCTGGAACCCTTGCGTCAACTTCGCCCGCGCGGCCAAGGCCCCCGCACTCATGGCCATCGAAAGCACGCTGGACGAAGACACGGGCACCGTCACCCTCCGCCACCCCGACCGGGGCGAGATCACCTTCCGCCCCGACGACGCGGCCGACACCCCCCGCTTCATCGACTGGGTCCGCCCGCTGAACCCCGCCAACCGCGCGCAACCCGCCCGCATCGTCACCGCAGGCCGCGGCATGACCGACAGCGACTTCCCCTCCGTCGCCATCCTGAACATGGCCTCGCTCGCCGACCTCTCCGCCCGCATGGGGCATGACCTGTCGATCCACCGCTGGCGCGGCAACCTCTGGCTCTCCGGCGCCCCCGCTTGGGACGAATGGAACTGGATCGGCAAACGCCTGACCATCGGCGATGCCGTCCTTGAAATCCGCGAACGCATCACGCGCTGCTCTGCGACCACCGTCGAACCCGCGACCGGCATCAGCGATGCCGACACGCTCCGCGCGCTGGAATCGCATTTCGGCCATCAGGATTTCGGCCTCTACGCCGTGGTCGTCACCCCCGGCACCATCGCCACCGGCGATGCATGGAGCCTTGAATGACCCAGCTTCAATTCACCCTCGCCCCCGATCCCGAAGACGAGGCGCGCGAAAAGGGCCGCCTGATGTTCGCAGGCCCCGTCACCTTCGTCAAAGGCGTGGTCGCCATGTCGGGCCTGCCCCCGGCAGACCGGCTCGAAGTCTGCTTCGCGGGCCGCTCCAACGTGGGCAAATCCAGCCTGATCAACGCCCTCACCGGGCGAAAATCGCTGGCCCGCGCCTCCAACACGCCCGGAAGAACGCAGGAAATCAACTACTTCGCCCTTGGCGAAACCCGCTACATGACTGACCTTCCCGGTTATGGCTATGCCGAGGCCCCGGTCGCCGTCGTCCGCAAATGGCAGGAACTGCTCAAGGCCTATCTCTCGGGCCGCCAGACCCTGCGCCGCGCCTTCGTGCTGATCGACGCGCGCCACGGGGTCAAGGCCGTGGATGAAGAGATCCTGAAACTCCTCGACCGCTCCGCCGTCACCTTCCAATGCGTGCTGACCAAGATCGACAAGATCAACCGCGCCGAACGGATGGCGGTGATCGAACAGGTCAAGGGCGCGCTGGCCAAACACCCGGCCGCCTACCCGGAACTGGTCGTCACCTCCTCCGAAAAGGGCGAAGGCATCGAAACCCTCCGCGCCATCATCGCCACGCTGGAATGACGCCAGCCCCGTCGCGGGCCTGACCCGGGACCACCCCCCGCCGAAAGGCCCCGGATCAAGTCCGGGGCGGGGTATCGCCGATCCAAACCGCCGCGCACCGCGCCTCTCCCTCCCCCTGCAAGGGGGAGGGTTGGGGAGGGGGTCACTTCCCAACCTAGAGGGGGTCACCCCCCCACCAGCGCACCGTCAATCACGAAAACCCCGCCGACTCTGCCCGAATTTGTATGCACAGCCGTCTGCACCACGCTCTGCACTGGCCCTCTGCACAGCCTCACACATGCTGCGCGCCGTTCACCTCGATCTCCGCGCCGCTGATATAGCTCGACTGATCCGAACACAGGAACCAGATCGCATCCGCCACCTCACGCGGCTGCCCCAGCCGCCGCATCGGCAGCCCCTCCACGATCTTCTCCGTCCCGGGGCTTAGAATCGCCGTCTCGATCTCCCCCGGCGCAATCGCATTCACCCGCACGCCCAAAGGCCCGAAATCATGCGCCATTTCCCGCGTCAGCGCCGCCAGCGCCGCCTTCGACGTGGCATAGGCCGCCCCCGCAAAAGGATGCACCCGCCCCCCGGCAATCGAGGTGACATTCACAACCGACCCGCCCGCCGCCGACAACTCACCCTTCAACCCCCGCGCCAGCACGATCGAGGCGAAGAAGTTCACATGGAACACCTGCCCCCATGTCCGCAAATCCGTCTCCAAAGTGTTCAGCCGCGCGCCGCCCGGTCCCTTCGGGCTGATCCCCGCATTGTTCACCAGCGCATGCAGCCGCCCGTCGATCTTGCCCTTGATCACCTCGATCGCCGCAATCGTCTTGTCGGGGCTCGCCAGGTCGATCTGGATATGGTTCTCCTCCCCCCCCGGCCAGGGGCAGCGCGGATCGAAGGGCTGGCGCGAACAGGTCAGCACCCGCCACCCCTCGGCCGAAAAACGCTTCACCGTCGCATGGCCGATCCCGCGCGACGCCCCGGTCAGGACAAGGGTCTTCTGCTCTGTCATCCGATTCACCACCTGTTCTTTCCGCCCATCTTCGCCGCTTTGGCGGTGAAAGGCCATTGCCGCTTGGCAGGCGCGGCCGCAGGCATTACCAAGGCGCAACCTGTCCGGGGGGCCCCATGAAACTGCAGACGAGCACCATGTCCGACGCCGCCAATACCGCCAAGATGCTGTCCGAAGCCCTGCCCTACCTGCAACGCTATGCCGATGCCGTGGTGGTGGTGAAATTCGGCGGCAACGCCATGGGCGACGATGCCGCCATGGCCGAATTCGCCCGCGACATCGTTCTGATGCGCCAGGTCGGCGTGAACCCCGTGGTCGTCCATGGCGGCGGCCCGATGATCAACGAAATGCTGGAAAAGCTGGGCATCAAGTCCGAATTCGTGCGCGGCAAGCGCGTCACCGACAAGGCCACCGTGCAGGTGGTGGAAATGATCCTCTCGGGCCTCGTGAACAAGCGCATCGTGCAGGCGATCATGGATGCGGGCGGCCGCGCCGTGGGCATCTCCGGCAAGGATGACGATCTGATGGTCTGCGAAGCCGACGATCCCGACCTGGGCTTCGTCGGGCGGCCCGTCGAGATGAACGTGCAGGTCCTGCGCGATCTCTACAACGCAGGCATCATCCCTGTCGTCGCCCCCGTCGCCACCGGCATGGCCGATAACGAAACCTTCAACGTCAACGGCGACACGGCGGCGGGCGCCATCGCCGGCGCGCTCAAGGCCGACCGCCTGCTCCTGCTCACCGATGTCGCGGGCGTCAAGAATGCAGCGGGCGAGGTGATGACCCAGATCACCCCCGAAGAGGTCCGCCAGATGACGGCCGATGGCGTGATCGCGGGCGGCATGATCCCCAAGACGGAAACCGCGCTGGCCGCGCTGGCCGAAGGCGTCCGCGCCGTAACCATCCTCGATGGCCGCGTGCCGAATGCCTGCCTGATGGAACTCTTCACCGATCACGGCGCAGGCAGCCAGATCCGCTCCACCGAACCCCGCGTCAAGCCGCGCGTGAAGCGGTGACCCTCGCGGCGCTGCTCGCCGCCCATCACCTCACCGTGCTGGGCGGCTTCCACCCCACGCCCGAAGACATCCTCCCCCCCGGCACGCAGACGCTGCTTCTCCTCGGCCCCGCCGAACCGGGTTTCTGGGCGCATTTCACCGCCAGCCCCGAATGGCAGGACGGCCAGCCCGATCCGATGGATCGCTGGTCCCGCCGCGTGATCGGCACCATCGCCTGCGACCTCGGCGCCAAGGCGCTCTTCCCCTTCGGCGGGCCGCCCTACCACCCCTTCTATCGCTGGGCGCTGCGGACAGGCCGTATCTGGGAAAGCCCCGTCCGCCTTCTGGTCAGCGCCGATCAGGGCCTGATGGTCAGCTTCCGCGGCGCGCTCGCGCTCAGGGAGCGCGTCCCCCTTCCCGCCCCCGCGCCGCGCCCCTGCGATGGCTGCGCCCGGCCCTGCCTGGCCGCCTGCCCCGCCGCCGCCCTCACCGCCGATGGCTATGACGTGCCCGCCTGCCACGGCTTCCTCGACACCCCCGCCGGCCAGCCCTGCCTGACCACGGGCTGCGAGACGCGCCGCGCTTGCCCGGTGTCACAGGCCTATGCAAGACTTCCCGAACAGTCGGCCTGGCACATGGGCCGATTCCATAAACCGGACGGGGCGGCCTGACCCTCCCCGCCAAGGGGGGAATGAATGAAGCGGCTGATCCTGACCCGTCACGCGAAATCCAGCTGGGACGATCCCCTCACCCCCGATCATGACCGCCCGCTGAACGAACGCGGCAAGGCCGCCGCCGCCGATCTGGGCCAATGGCTCGCCTCGCGCGGCTATGTCCCCGATGAGGTGCTCTGCTCCGACGCCCTTCGCACCAGAAAGACATGGAGCGGGATCGCCCCCGCCCTGCCCGGCACGCCGACGCTGGAACTGAAACCCGCGCTCTATCATGCAGGCCCCGATGTCATGCTCGCCGTGCTGCGCCACGCCAAGGGCGATGTCGTGATGATGATCGGCCACAACCCCGGCATCGCCGAATTCGCCACCCGACTCGTGGCCCAGCCGCCCCGCAACGCCGAATTCGCCCGCTACCCCACCGGGGCCACGCTGGTGGCCGATTTCAACATCGCCAGCTGGGAAGAGCTGGGCTTCGGCATGGGCGTGGTGGACGATTTCATCGTCCCCCGCGAAATCGTCGCCTGACCACCCGCGCCTGACCCATGCGAAAAGGGCGCCCCGCAGGCGCCCCTCTCCCTTGTCGTCCTTCACGACATCGTTCTCCGCGCGGGGGGGTGCGGGGGGGCGCATGCCCCCCCGCCTGCGCCCGCTCAATGCCCCAGGATCTGGCTCAGGAACAGCTTGGTCCGGTCGCTCTTGGGGTTGTTGAAGAACTCCTTCGGCTCGTTCTGCTCCACGATCTGGCCCTGATCCATGAAGATCACCCGGTTCGCCACCGCCTGCGCGAAGCCCATCTCATGGGTCACGCAGAGCATCGTCATCCCCTCCTCGGCCAGCTCGATCATGGTATCCAGCACTTCCTTGATCATCTCCGGGTCCAAGGCGCTCGTCGGTTCATCAAACAGCATGATCCGCGGCTTCATGCACAGCGACCGCGCAATCGCCACCCGCTGCTGCTGTCCGCCCGACAACTGGCCGGGATATTTGTTCGCCTGCTCGGGGATCTTCACCTTGCGCAGGAAATGCATCGCCGTCTCTTCGGCTTCCTTCTTCGGCACCTTCCGCACCCAGATCGGCGCCAGCGTGCAGTTCTCCAGGATCGTCAGATGCGGGAACAGGTTGAAGTGCTGGAACACCATCCCCACCTCCGACCGCACCTTGTCGATGTTCTTCAGGTCGTTCGTCAACTCCGTCCCGTCCACCACGATCTGGCCCTGCTGGTGTTCCTCCAGCCGGTTGATGCAGCGGATCAGCGTCGATTTCCCGCTCCCCGACGGCCCGCAGATCACGATCCGCTCCCCCCGCTGCACCGTCATGTTGATGTCGCGCAGCACGTGAAACGTGCCGTACCACTTGTTCATTCCCGTGATCTGGATGGCAACCTCATCCGAGATCTGCATCTTCGAACGGTCGATGGCTTGTTCAGACATGATTGATCCTTACCGATGATCGGTCTTCAGCTTGCGCTCCAGATACATGGAATAGCGCGACATGCCGAAGCAGATGACAAAGAAGATGACGCCGACAAAGATGTAGGGCTCCCAGTAGATGCCCTTCCAGTCGATATCCGCGCGAACGATCTGCGTGACGCCCTTCAGCGGGTCCATCAGGCCGACAAAGGCCACCAGCGTGGTATCCTTGAACAGGCCGATGAAGGTGGACACGATGGCCGGGATGGAGATCTTCAAGGCCTGCGGCAGGATGATCAACCGCTGCGCCCGCCAGTAATCCAGCCCCAGCGCATCCGCCGCCTCATACTGCCCGCGCGGCAGCGCCGCCAGACCCCCGCGGATCACCTCGGCCAGATAGGCCGCGGCGAACAGCGTCACCAGGATGATCACCCGCAGGATGATGTCGAAATTCGTCCCCGGCGGCAGGAAATACTGCAGCAGAAGCGATGCCGTGAACAGCAGCGTGATCAGCGGCACCCCCCGGATGAACTCGATGAACCCCACGCACAGCGTCTTCACGATCAGCATGTCCGACTGTCGCCCCAGCGCCAGCAGGATCCCGATGGGAAGCGAGAAGGTGATCGCCGTCACCCCGATGGTGATCGCCAGAAGGAACCCGCCGAACTGGTCCGATGCCACCGGCTGCAATCCGAAGGGGATCGCCGACTGGATCGCATTCGCCACCGGCACATCCAGGATCAGCCACCACAGCGCGGCCAGCACCACGCCCGCGATGGCCGATGCCGTCGGCCCCATCCGCCCCACCAGCGCGACATAGGCCACGCCCATCACGACAAAGCCCAGCATCGCCGCCACCGGCGACCAGATCGACCCGCCCCAAAGCAGCCAGAAGCACAGCGCCGGATAGATCGCCGTGAACCACAGCAATTTCCCCGGCATCGCCTGCGCCAGCCCCGCCAGCCCCAGGATCAGCGCCAGAACCAGAACCCAGGCCGCCATCGGCGCACCCGCCAGATACAGCGTCACCAGAAGAAAGGCGAAGGCTGCCCCCAGGATGGCCGTCAGGTTGCGCCTCTGGCCCGAAAACAGCACCGGCGCCAGCGCCACGAACAACAGGCCAAAGGCCATGATCGGCCGCCACCACAGATCCGGCGGATAGAAGCCGAAGATGAACTGATGCCACCGCTCGCGGATCATGGCCCAGCAGGCCCCGGTTGCCCCTTCCCCCGCCGTGGCGGCGACGATCTCGCGGCACTGGCCCAGGCTTTCGGCATTCCAGACGGAATTCAGCCACCAGGGCAGCGCCGACGCCACCAGCCAATAGATGACCACCACCCCCACAAGGGTAAGGATCGTGTTGAACCAACCCGAAAACAGGTTCTCGCGCAGCCACTTCACCACGCCCGCCTCGCTCACCGGCGGGGCCTGCGGGGGCAGCATCTGATCGCGCACATAGCTTGCTTTTGTCATGGTCAGCGCGCCTTGATCTGGACGGATTTGTTATACAGGTTCATCACCGCCGAAATGATCAGGCTGATCGTCAGATAGATCAGCATCATCAGCAGCATGCACTCAAGCTCCCGCCCGGTCTGGTTCAGCGTGATCCCCCCCAGCGTGCCGCGCAGGTCCAGATAGGACACGGCAATCCCCAGCGAGGTATTCTTCGTCAGGTTCAGATACTGGCTGATCAGCGGCGGGATGATCACCCGCAGCGCCTGCGGCAGGATGATCAGGTTCATCGTCCGCCCCGGCCGCAGGCCCAGCGCGAAGGCCGCCTCCGACTGCCCGCGCGAGATGGCAAGGATGCCCGCCCGCACGATTTCCGCGATGAAGGCCGCCGTATACAGCGCCAGCGCGATCACCAGCGCGGTAAAGGAATGCGCCACCAGGATGCCGCCCTGAAAGTTGAAGCCGCGCAGTTCCGGGATCTCCAGATGCAGGCCCAGCGCCGCGCTCAGCGCGATCACCGGCACGAACAGCACCGCCAGCGATTTCCACCAGGTCACCGGCCTGTCGCCCGTCGCCTCCTGCTGCGCCCGCGCCGCGGCCAGGATGCGCCGGTTCACCCAGACGGATCCCGCGATCACCGCGATATAGGCCAGCAGCGTCAGGCTGATCGACATGCCCCCCAGGTCCAGCGTCCCCAGAGACCGGTCGAACAGCGGCGAGGGCACATTCGTCCCCCGGTTCGTCACCGCCACCGTATCGAACAGGATCATCGACGCCGCCGGCGCCTCGCCCGCCGCCGCCATCTCGTCCGTCAGCCGGAAATCGCGCGGCTGCGGCGTCGTCTCCGACAGGATCACATAGGAAAGCAGGATCCACAGCAGAAGCGGCACATTGCGGAACATCTCCACATAGACCGTCATCAACCGACCCACGAGCCAGTTCTTCGACAGCCGCATCACGCCCACGAAGACGCCGATCACCGTCGCCAGAACACAGCCGATGATCGCCACCACCAGCGTATTGATCAACCCCACCAGCAGCGCCCGGAAATGGTTGCTGTCATTGGTATAGGGGATCAGTTGCTGCCCGATGTCATAGCCCGCCCGCTGCCACAGGAAGCCGAAGTTGAACTCCTTGCCCCGCGTCGCCAGGTTCTGCGCCGTATTGTTCAGAAGCCAGGCCAGAAACAGCCCGAACAGCACCAGCACGAAGATCTGGATGGTGATCGAACGGTATCGCGTATCGTAGATGAGCATAGAGAGCCGAAAGGACTCTTTCGGCACGTCGCTGGCCAAGGCCATGTCATTTCCCCTGTGTTTGCGCTTGTTGACGCGAACCCCGGTATTCCGGGTGTTCCTTCGGCCGCCACCCCGGGCGCCGAAAAGGGACGGGGGCACCCGATGCGGATGCCCCCGTGCCGGTTCAGATCAACGGAAGGGCGGTGCGTATTGCAGGCCGCCCTGCGTCCACAGCGCGTTCAGCCCGCGCGCCAGGTTGATCGTGGTGCCTTCGCCGATATTGGCGGCAAAGATCTCGCCATAGTTGCCGACAGCCGCGATCGCGTTCTTGAACGCCTCGTTCGGCAGTCCGATCTTGGCGCCCATGTCGCCCGACAGGCCCAGCAGACGCTTCACTTCCTCATCCGTGGTCGAAGCCGCAACCTCGTTCACATTGGCCTTGGTCACGCCCTTCTCTTCGGCGATCAGCAGCGCGAAATAGGTCCAGCGGACGATATCGCCCCAGTTGCTGTCGCCATGACGCACGACCGGGCCCAGCGGCTCCTTCGAGATGATCTCGGGAAGGATCACGTGGTTCTCGGCATCCGGCATCGTCGCACGCGACGCAGCCAGACCCGAGGCATCCGTGGTATAGGCGTCGCAGGCGCCGGCCAGATACTGGCGCTGCGCTTCCGAATCGTCGGCCACGGTGACCGGCTGATAGCTGATGTTGTTCTGCTTGAAGAAGTCGGCCAGGTTCAGTTCCGTCGTGGTCCCGGTCTGGATGCAGACCGTCGCCCCGTCCAGTTCCTTGGCCGAGGAAACGCCCAGATCCTTCTTCACCATGAAGCCCTGGCCGTCATAATAGTTCACCGCCACGAAATCGAGCGCCAGTTCCGTGTCGCGCGACAGCGTCCAGGTGGAGTTGCGGACCAGGAGGTCCACTTCGCCCGATTGCAGCGCGGTGAAACGGGTCTCGCCGGTGGTCGGCACGAACTTCACCTTGGTGGCATCGCCCAGCACCGCCGCAGCGACGGCGCGGCACAGGTCCACGTCAAAGCCCGTCCAGTTGCCGCTTGCATCCGGCGCACCAAAGCCCGTCAGGCCGGTGTTCGACCCGCAGATCAGCTCGCCGCGCGCCTTGACAGCTTCCAGCGTCGCCTGCGCCGCAGCCGCCCCGGCTACCATCGTGGTGGCCGCGACAACGCCGAGGAATACGGATTTTTTCATTCTTACCTCTTCCTGAGTATGCCGCCCTTTCGCGGGCGGCGGTTATTTGGTCCCCGATGACCCACCCTCGCGGCCATCAGGCCGACCTTGGGAAGGTGAGCCTCTCCCAGTAGACGCAGTTTCTTCCGAAGCGGTTTGAAAGGTCAAGCACTACCGCAGGAATATTGAAAAGCGCTTGCCGATCAATGCGTTGCATCCGTTTGACCACAGCCCCCGCGGCCAATGCCCGTTTTTCAGGCAGGATTGTCACCCACACAAGGAAAAGAATCGACTCGCCTGATCAAATGCGACTCGCCGCCCCGCCTCTGTCGCCGCCGCCTCCTCGTCCTCGCCCCATTGCTCCACCTGCCAGCTTTCGTCGATCCGCGACAGAAGCCAGGCCTCCTCCGCCGTCAGATGCCCCTCGATCACCGCCAAGGCCAGCAGCAGCGATCCCGAAATCGCCACAAGGTCGTGAAACGCCGCCAGTTGAAAGGGCGAAAGCCCCGCCACCCGCGCCGTCAGCGCCGCCACCGCCTCAGCGGGCTGCGCCACCGGGATCACCCCCTGCGTCACCACCAGCCGCGCGCCCAGCGCCTCCGCCGCCCAGTCCAGCACCGGATCCCATCCCGCCGCCTGCCGCGCGATCAGCGCCTCCGGCCCCAAGGCGCGATAGCACAAAAGATCCGACGCCCCATAGGCCGCCACGATCTCCACCACCTCGGCGCGCTGCGGCACGATCTTGTCGATGGCCGAATTCGCCGCCCGCGTCACCGGCATCGTCTCGGGCCGCACCTCGCCCACCTGCGCGTCCCATTCCGCGGCAATCGCCTGCGCCATCGCCCGCGTCGGCACCACCAGCGCCACCTTGGCCGGGGTCTTCACCGCCCGCCCGTCCAGCCGCACGGTGAACCCGCCTTCGCAATCCTCCGCCCGCGCTTCCTTCCAGAAGCGCTTCGCCTTCCATCCGCTCATTTGAACACCGTAAAGGGATCGGCCGGCACGTCATCCTCTTTCCAGTCCAGCGCCTTCCAGGTCCGCGCCATATGCTCGGGCAAAGGCGCGGTGAAGGTCATCATCTTCTTCGTCACCGGATGCTCCACCTCCAGCATCCTGGCATGCAGGTGCAGCTTGCGGGAAATATCCCCGCCCACCGCCGCGCCCCAGCCATCGCCCTGGTTGTCGGCATCGCTGCCGCCATATTTCCCGTCCCCGATGATCGGATGGCCCAGCTCCGCCATATGCGCGCGCAACTGATGCGTCCGCCCCGTCACCGGCTCCAGCGCCATCCAGCTCAACCGCGTTCCCAGGAACCACAGCACGAAGTAATCCGTATGCGCCCGCTTGGCATCCGGGAACTCGGCCATCTTCGCGGGATGGACGCACAGCATCTTCTCCCCCTCGCCACGCTTGCCATGGCCGGGGGCCTTCATCAGCCCGTATTTGATGGATCCCTTCTTCGGGTTCGGCACGCCCGCCACCACCGCCCAATAGATCTTGCGCGTGTTCCGATGCCGCAGCGCCTCCGAAAGCCCGCGCGCCACCCGGTCCGTCCGCGCCAGCATCAGAAGGCCGCTTGTGTCCTTGTCCAGCCGATGCACCAGCTTGGGCCGCTCCTTATAGCCGAACTTCAATGCCTCCGCCAAACCATCCACATGCCGGTCGCCCTGCCCGCTGCCCCCCTGGCTGGGCAGCCCCGCAGGCTTGTTCAGAACGATCATATGCTCGTCCATCCACAGCACGCAGTCCTGGATCATCTTCGCATCCGCCGCGCTCACCCCGTCCGGGCGCGGCCGCGACGGCGCATCGGCATCGGGCAGGGGCGGCACCCGGATCGTCTGGCCCGGCACCACCCGGTCGGATGCCTTCGCCCGCGCCCCATCCACCCGCACCTGCCCCGTGCGGCACATCTTCTCCACCGCGCCTTGCGTCACATGCGGAAAGCGCCGCTTGAACCAGCGGTCCAGCCGCTGCTCCCCCTCGTCTTCCGAAACCGTCAGGGTCTTCACGCCGCTCATGTCAGGCTCCGTGCCAGGAAAAGGCCCGCCCCGATCCCCGCCAGCGACAGCAGGACCGAGCCAAGCACATAGATCGCCGCCGCCCCGCCCTGCCCCCGCTCCCACAGGGTCAGCGCATCCAGCGAAAAGGCCGAAAAGGTGGTGAACCCGCCCAGCACCCCGGTCATCAGGAAGGGCGCCAGATGGTTCCCCCCCTTCCGCGCCAGAACGGTGACCAGCACGCCCATGGCGAAACTGCCCAGGACATTCACGATGACCGTGCCCACGGGAAAGCCCGGGCCGACCATCCGGCCCGCGCCGACATTCACCAGATAGCGCAGCGCCGCGCCGATGGCCCCGCCTGCGGCCACATGAAGAAGGGTCGTGATCATCCGGTCTGCATTGCCCCAAGGGGCCGGAATGTCAACCACGACCGCCCTGCCCCCCTTCCTCTCGACCGCCCCCGCCAGACCGCCCTCACCCGAACCCGCCCCTCCTCCCAAAACCCCGCGCCCTCCTTCACCTAGGCCCAGATACCCCCTTCTTCCTCGCCACCCCACTCTGCCCGAACCCCACGCCCCCTCCTTCACCTTGGCCCAAATACCCAATTCCGCCGCTGCCCCCCGCGATCCCGCCTCCCACACCGCACCATTCCCTCTCCCCCCCGGGGGGGGGAGAGGGTCAGGGAGAGGGGGGACGCCTCACCACCAGCGCACCATTAACCCTGATCGCGCGCCCCTATCTCTCGGAATTTGTATGCACGCCCGTCTGCACCAACCGTCTGCACCGGCTGTTGCACGGCCCTTTCCGCCCAAACCCTTGCCCGGAAAGCAGAAGTTACCGCTCGCCCTGCCGTTTCGCCCGCAGCTTCGCGAAATACTCCACCCGCTTCTTCAACTCGCGCTCGAAACCCCGCTCGGGCGGCGCATAGAAGACCGGGCGCTTCATCCCTTCCGGGAAATAGTCCTGCCCCGAAAACCCGTCCTCGGCCTCATGGTCATAGGCATAGCCCGCCCCATAGCCGATCTCCTTCATCATCTTCGTCGGCGCGTTCAGGATATGCCGTGGCGGCATCAGGCTGCCGGTCTCCCGCGCCGCAGCCCGCGCCGCCTTGTAGGCCACGTAGACCCCGTTCGATTTCGGCGCAAGTGCCAGATAAACCACGGCATTTGCCAGGGCAAGCTCGCCCTCGGGCGACCCCAGCCGCTCATAGGTCTGCCAGCTGTCGATGCAGATCCCCTGCGCCTGCGGATCGGCCAGGCCGATATCCTCCACCGCCATCCTGACCAGCCGCCGCGCCAGGAACCGGGGATCCTCTCCCCCTTCCAGCATCCGCGCAAACCAGTACAGCGCCCCGTCCGGATCCGACCCCCGGATGGATTTGTGCAGGGCCGAGATCAGGTTGTAATGCTCCTCCCCCGACTTGTCGTATTTCGCCGCCCGCCGCATCAACCGTTGCGAAAGCTGCGCGCGGTCCAATGGCCGCTCCACCTTCCAGGCCGCCGCCTGCTCGATCAGGTTGAGCAAAGCCCGCCCATCCCCATCCGCCATCTCCAGCATGGCCTCCCGCGCCTCGCCGGTCAGCGGCAGCCCACGCCCCAGTTCCTTTTCCGCCCGCTGCGCCAGATGCTCCAGATCCGTCAAGGAAAGTCTTTCCAAAACAATGACTTGCGCGCGCGACAGCAGCGCCGCATTCAACTCGAAACTGGGATTCTCGGTCGTGGCACCCACCAGAAGGATCGTTCCATCCTCCATATGGGGCAGAAATCCATCCTGCTGCGCCTTGTTGAACCGGTGGATCTCATCGACGAAAAGCAGCGTCCCCTGCCCGTTCTGCCGCCTTATCTTCGCCTGCTCGAAGACTTTCTTCAGGTCCGGCACCCCGGTGAAGATCGCCGAAATCTGCACGAAGGCCAGATCCGTCTCATCCGCCAGAAGCCGCGCAATGGTGGTCTTTCCCACACCCGGCGGCCCCCAAAGGATCAACGAACTCAAGGACTTCGCCGCCAGCATCGCGCCCAAGGGCCCCTCGGGCGACAGCACATGCCCCTGCCCGATCACCTCCGACAGCCGCTTGGGGCGCAGCCGGTCGGCCAATGGGCGCGGGCCATCGGCGGCAGGGCGGGGGGCAGAGTCGAACAGATCAGCCATGGATCAGAGCCTATCCCCGCGCGCCGCCCCGCGAAAGATCAGAAGCGGAAGCGCAGGCGCATCGCCTGCCCGCCGCGGATCAGATCGATCTCCCAGACCCGCGCCGCCATCCCGGCCAGCGCCTCCACATCCGCCGGGCTGGCCACCGCCGCGCCATTGATCGCCAGGATCACATCTCCCGGCCGGAACCCCGCCCGCGCCGCCAGATCCTCGGCCTGCAGCACGGCCACGCCCTCGGCCTGCATCGGCAGGTTCAACTCTTCCATCACAGCGGGATTGATGCGCACCACCGTCAATCCCCGCAGCGCCACATCCGCCACCACCACCCTCTGGTCCCGCGGCGGTTCATCCGGCGCCGGGGCCAGCACCATCCGCGCCCGCTGCTCCTGCCCGTCCCTCAGCCAGACAAGCTCCGCCTCGGCCCCCACGCCCAGCGCCGAAAGCCGGAACATCACCTCCTGCGGCGTGTTCGTCGGCGCCCCGCCCAGCGACAGGATCACATCCCCGGCCCGCAATCCCGCCGCGGCAAAGGGGCTTTGGGGATGCAGGTCCGACACCAGCACCCCATCCGGCCGGGCCAGACCCAGCCCCTCGGCCAGCCCCGCATCCATGGCCTGCCCCGTCACCCCCGCCCAGGGCCGGGCAAAGCGGCTGGCCCCGGCCTCGGCCTGGGCCACGATGCTGCGCACCAGGTTCGCGGGAATCGCAAAGCCGATCCCGTTCGATCCCCCGCCCCGCGTCAGGATCGCCGTATTGATCCCCACCAGCCGCCCCTGCACATCGACCAGCGCCCCGCCCGAATTGCCCGGATTGATCGCCGCATCCGTCTGGATGAAATAGCCCCGCCCGTCTCCCACCTGCAAAGCCGACCGCGCCAAGCCCGACACGATGCCGGAAGAAACCGTCTGCCCCACGCCAAAGGGGTTGCCGATGGCCAGCACCAGATCGCCCACCTCCAGCTCGTCCGAGTTTCGCAGCGTCAGGAAAGGCAACGCCTCTGCATCCCGCAGCCGCAACACGGCCAGATCGCTTTCCTGATCCGCCAGGATCACATCCGCCGCATATTCGCGACGATCGTTCAGCACGACGCGGATCTCGCTGGCCTGCCCGACCACGTGATAGTTCGACACCACGATCCCCGCCGCCCCGACGATCACCCCCGACCCAAGCGAATTCTGCAACCGCGGCTGGGCCGGACCCAGCGCCTCGAAGAACTGGTTGAAGAAGGGATCATCGGCAAAGGGAGACCGCCGCTCCCGCACGATCCGGGTGGCATAGATGTTCACCACCGCAGGCGCGGCCGCCTTCACCACCGGCGCGAAGGAAAGGCTGATATCGGCCGACGAGGCCGGCACGGTCTGCGCCGAAAGCGGCATCGCCGCAAACAAGGCAAGGAAAAGGATGGCAGTTCGTTTCATGCGGCCCCCCTGCAGATTGCGCCCCCGATATCGGGGATCGGGGGCGCAACTGCAAGCCGGGCGTCAATGCAGCGATGTGGCGAAGTCCATCGCAACAACCTGATGCCGCCCCTCGGTCTCGATCACGGGGCCCATGGCCTTCATCTTTACCCCGACACGATCGCTCCAGCGCGGCCATGTCGCGGCCAGCAGCGTCAGGCAATAGGCCGCGCCAAGGTTCCGGGCGGCCGCCCCCAGTTCCAGGATCAGCCGCGCATGCACCGCCCGGCGCTGCGCGGCGGGCACGTCATGCGATACGAACAGCCGCGAACTTTCCCAGACGGTCTCGGACACCGGGGCCTCGTCGAACAGAAGATCCGAAGGGATCGTATCCAGCAAGCCGCGCTGCGCATCGCGGATCATGTAGCTGTAGATCCCGCAGCGCGTGGTCGTGGGCGTCAGCCGGTTCCCGGCCAGGACGCGCCCGAATTCGTCATGCACCACAACCCATCTGCTGGCGGGCGTGTCATACTGATCGTATTCCATACCCAGCGCCTCGGGCAGGTTCCATTTGTTGTGAACGATGAAAAGCTCTCGCCGGGCGCGAAGCATGTTGGCGAACAACTCGCCATGGTTGTGCAGGTTGGCAAAAGAAAGCGTCGTGGTCTGCATGGCAGCCTCCGTTATGGATGAATGGTCGGCTGTGCCTTGCAGGAGACAGGATCAGATCAGGCGGTAGTCTTTCGCCCGTTGTATGGCTTCGGCCGTCGTTCTCGCCATCAACCTGATGCGCGCCGAGGTGATCCTCGCCTTCAGCGCGCTTTCGGAAATACCGAGCTTTTCGGCCGCGGCGGCGTGACGGTCACCCCCCGCAATGCACCTGAGTGCCTCAACCTGCGCCTTGGTCAATTCCTCGGGCGGTTCGGTCATGTCGTGCATCCTCAGCACGATTTCCTGCAGGGATGCAATCTCGCCATCCAGGAACTCGCGGTCCGGACGTGCGAATGAGGCGATTGTGCGCGAATGGATCGGCCCGTGCGATACGGTGCAGCCATGTTTCAGGCCGAAAGAGGCCGCTTCCGTGAAAAGGCCGAAAGGATCGGGAAGGTCCGGATCGCTCCAGCGGATCGTGCCGTTCCGGGAAAAACCCCAGGCCACCATCGGATCCCGCAGGACATAGCCCTTCTCGGTGTAGTGGTTCAACCAGGTCTGGTCATATGTCTGGAAGGTAAAGAGGGGTGCGGTGAACCGGATATGCAGGCCAACGAAATATCCTGCAGGCGCCAAAAGCGACAAACGGTGCAACTCGAGATCAAGGCCAATCTTTACAGACATGTCGTTTTGTACTGGTGATTCCTGCCGACTTTAGCCCCCACCTTCCTGCGTTGAAAGAAGACTCTTGTCGGGACACCCCACCCCGGCCTTCATGATCGGACCGGCAGAAAGCAAAAGGCCCGCCATGCGGCGGGCCTTCCGGTCTCCGGGCCTGTTGCGGCCGAACTCAATCCTCGGCGGCTTCCTCGGCCTCGACGCGGGCGCGGTCAGCGGCGCCCTTGGCGCTGGTGTCGCGATCCACGAATTCGATGATCGCCATCGGGGCCATGTCGCCATAGCGGAAGCCGGCCTTCAGGATGCGCACATAGCCACCCTGGCGCGACTGGTAGCGCGGGCCCAGAACGGCGAACAGCCGCTCGGTATGGATGTCCTGCTTCAGCTGTGCATGGGCCTGGCGGCGGGCATGCAGGTCGCCGCGCTTGGCCAGCGTGATCAGCTTCTCGATGATCGGGCGCAGTTCCTTGGCCTTGGGCAGGGTCGTCTTGATCTGTTCATGTTCGATCAGCGAACCGGCCATGTTGGCGAACAGCGCCTTGCGATGTTCGTGGGTCCGGTTCAGGCGGCGGTATCCGCGGGCGTGACGCATGGGTATCTCCTATCGCGTTTTGCTTTGTGTTGCGGCCCGTGCGTGCGAACCGCGTCGTTGGGGCGGAATTGCCCAAGATTTCCCCGGAAGTCCGGGCATTTGGTAGGGCGGGGTTAACCCCGCCCTACATCAAAACTGGTCTTCGAACCGCTTGGCCAGATCCTCGATGTTCTCCGGCGGCCAGTCCTCGACTTCCATCCCAAGATGCAGGCCCATGCCCGAAAGCACTTCCTTGATCTCGTTCAGCGACTTGCGGCCAAAGTTCGGGGTGCGCAGCATCTCGGCTTCGGTCTTCTGGATCAGGTCGCCGATATAGACGATGTTGTCGTTCTTCAGGCAGTTGGCCGAACGCACCGAAAGCTCCAGCTCGTCCACCTTCTTCAGAAGCAGCGGGTTGAACTCCAGCCCCGCATCCACTTCGCCCAGCTTGGCCGATTCCGGCTCGTCGAAGTTGACGAAGATCGAAAGCTGGTCCTGCAGGATGCGCGCGGCATAGGCCACCGCGTCATCCGGGCTCAGGCTGCCGTCGGTTTCCACCTTCATCGTCAGCTTGTCATAATCCAGCACCTGGCCCTCGCGGGTGGGCTGCACTTCGTAGCTGACTTTCTTCACCGGCGAATAGATCGCGTCGATCGGGATCAGGCCGATGGGCGCATCCTCGGGACGGTTCTTGTCGGCCGAGACATAGCCCTTGCCGGTATTCACGGTCAGTTCCATGAACACATCCGCGCCGTCATCCAGATGGCAGATCACGTGGTCCTTGTTCAGAACCTCGATCCCGTTGCTCTCGGAAATGTCGCCCGCCGTCACCACGCCCGGCCCCTTGGCCGAGATCGACAGCCGCTTCGGCCCCTCGACTTCCATCTTCAGGCTGACGCCCTTCAGGTTCAGCACGATGTCGGTGACGTCTTCACGCACGCCCGCCACGCTGGAAAACTCGTGCAGCACGTTGTCGATCTGCACAGAGGTGATGGCAGCGCCCTGCAGCGACGACATCAGCACCCGGCGCAGCGCATTGCCCAGCGTCAGGCCAAAGCCCCGCTCCAGCGGCTCGGCGATCACCGTGGCCACGCGCGACGGATCGGCACCGGGACGCACGACCAGCTGCGTCGGCTTGATGAGTTCCTGCCAGTTCTTGTGGATCATGCTTTCGCCTCCATTCTTGCCCGCTGCCCATGTCCAGATAGCAGCGGACGCCCGAGGATCAGAAATAGCTGAAGCGGGCCGCACCATCCGGCACGGCCCGCCCATATCGAAATCGCTTAGACGCGGCGGCGCTTCGGCGGACGGCAGCCGTTATGCGCCAGCGGGGTGACATCACGGATCGAGGTGATGTTGAAACCCACGGCGGCCAGCGCGCGCAGCGCCGACTCGCGGCCCGAACCCGGGCCCTGCACTTCGACTTCCAGCGTCTTCACGCCATGTTCCTGCGCCTTGCGGCCCGCATCTTCGGCGGCCATCTGCGCGGCATAGGGCGTGGATTTCCGCGACCCCTTGAAGCCCATCGTGCCAGCCGACGACCACGAGATCGCGTTGCCCTGCACGTCGGAAATAAGGATCTTGGTGTTGTTGAACGAAGAATTCACATGCGCCACGCCAGCGGCGATGTTCTTGCGTTCCTTGCGCTTGGTGCGCGCGGCGGCTTTGGTATCACGTGCCATATCTGAACGCTCCCCTTACTTCTTCTTGCCGGCGATCGGCTTCGCCGGGCCCTTGCGGGTGCGGGCGTTGGTGTGGGTGCGCTGGCCGCGAACCGGCAGGTTCTTGCGGTGACGCAGGCCGCGATAGCAGCCGAGGTCCATCAGACGCTTGATGTTCATCGACACTTCACGGCGCAGGTCGCCCTCGACGGTGAAGTTGGCGTCGATGAATTCGCGGATCGCCAGCACTTCGGCATCCGACAGCTGGTTCACGCGACGGGCGCGGTCGATGTTCAGCGAATTGCAGATGATTTCCGCATTATGCGGACCGATGCCGGTGATGTAGGTCAGGGCGATCGGCACCCGCTTCTGGGTGGGGATGTTGACGCCAGCAATACGTGCCACGCGTATGTTCCTTTTCGTTGCGGTTCCGTGATGCCAGAACCTTTTTTCACAACTCCGGCGATGCGACAGCGTCGCGCCACCGATTCAGTCAGACCAGCCAAGCATCAATAATGGCCGGACGATTCCCTTGCGGGACGCCGTGCTTTATGGGCTTTTCCCCCGCCCGTCAAGGCCGGGGAACGGCATTTTCAGGCTTTGTCAAGCACCGCGGCAATCGCCCCGGAAACCGCGTCCATTTCCGCCAACCCGTCCACCGAAGAAAGCTGATGCCTGGCATAGTAATAGCCGATCAGTGGCGAGGTCTTCTTGTAGTATTCCATCAGACGCTGCCGCAGCGCATCCTCGTTGTCATCGGCGCGGCGCACCATCTGCGTCGATCCGCAGGCATCGCAGACACCCGCCACCTTCGTCGGGCGGGTCTGGTCGTGATAGACCTCGCCGCATTGGCCGCAGGTGAACCGCCCGGTGATCCGTGCCACCAGCGCCGCGTCGTCGACCTGCATCTCGATCACCGCGTCCAGCGTCTGCCCCGTCCGCGCCAGCAGATCCCCCAGCGCATCCGCCTGCTTCAGCGTCCGGGGAAAGCCGTCAAAGATGAAGCCGCCACCGGCCTGCCCGGTGATCTTCTCCTCGATCAGGCCGATCACGATCTCATCCGTGACCAGTTCCCCCCGCGCCATCACATCGGCCACCTTGCGGCCCATCTCCGTGCCGCTGGTCTTCGCCTCGCGCAGCATGTCGCCGGTCGAAAGCTGGACCATGCCGCGCTCCTCGACCAGACGCTTGGCCTGCGTTCCCTTTCCCGCGCCGGGCGGGCCCAGAAGGATGATGTTGGCCATATCCGCCCTCAGCGCCGCGCCGGGGCCTTGGAGCCCGTCCGCTTCTTGCCGCGCAGGTTGGACTTCTCGATCAGACCTTCATACTGATGCGCCAGAAGATGCGACTGGACCTGGTTGATCGTATCCATCGTCACCGACACCACGATCAGAACCGATGTCCCGCCGAAATAGAACGGAATGCCCACCTCCGCGATCAGGATCTCGGGCAGCAGACAGACCGCCGCCAGATAGGCAGACCCAAGAACCAGCACGCGGTTGACGACATATTCCAGATATTCCTCGGTCTTCTTGCCGGGGCGGATGCCGGGAATGAATCCGTTCTGGTTCTTCAGGTTCTCGGCCACATCCTCCACCTTGAAGGACACGTTGGCCGTGTAGAAATAGGCAAAGAACACGATCATCGCCGCCATCGCCAGCAGGTGCAGCGGCTGGCCATAGCCCATATAGGCCATGATCGTGGACAGGACCGGATTGGTATCCTGCCCCGAGAAGGTGCCGATGGTCGTCGGCAGCAGCAGCAGGGACGAGGCAAAGATCGCCGGGATGACGCCCGCGGGGTTCACCTTCACCGGCAGATGCGACGACCCGCCGTCATAGATCTTCATCCCCACCTGACGGCGCGGATACTGGATGTGGATCTTGCGCAGCGCGCGTTCCATGAACACCACGAAGGCGATGACCGCCACCACCATCACGATGATCCCAAGGATCAGCGGCGTCGACAGCGCGCCCGAACGGCCCTGTTCGAAGAACTGCACCAATGCGGCCGGAATTTCCGCCACGATCCCCACGAAGATGATCAGCGAAATGCCGTTGCCGATGCCGCGTGCGGTGATCTGCTCACCCAGCCACATCAGGAACATGGTGCCGCCCACCAGCGTGATCACGCAGGCCAGCTTGAAGAACAGCCCCGGATCATGGGCCAGGCCACCGGCCTCGATGGAAACCGCGATACCCCAGGCCTGAAAGATCGCCAGCGCCACCGTGCCGTAACGGGTATACTGGTTCAGCTTCTTGCGCCCCTGCTCGCCTTCCTTCTTCAGCTGCTCCAGCTGCGGCACCATGGCCGCCAGAAGCTGCACGATGATCGAGGCGCTGATATAGGGCATGATCCCCAGGGCAAAGATGCCCATCCGGCTGATCGCGCCGCCCGTGAACAGGTTCAGCATCCCGCCGATCCCCTGGCTCGCCTGCGACATGAATTCGCGCAGCGCGGTGCCGTCGATCCCCGGAACAGGAATATAGGTTCCCAGCCGGTAGACCATCAGCAAGCCGAGGGTGAAGAAGATGCGTTGGCGAAGGTCGGTCGCCTTGCCAAGGGCGGACCAACTCAGGTTCGCCGCCATTTGCTCCGCAGCAGATGCCATGCCCAGACTCTTTTCATGGAGGCGCCGCCGAACCGTTTTCCGGTCGGCGGCGCGGGAAAACTTGCCCTGATGTAAGCGGTCCTGCGACCGCTCACAACCGTTATTCGGCAGCCGCTGCCGCAGATGCCTTGACGGTGATCGACCCGCCGGCCTTTTCGACCGCTTCAATGGCCGAAGCCGAGGCGCCGGTCACCACCAGCTTGACCTTCGACTTGATCTCGCCCTTGGCCAGAACGCGGATGCCGTCCCGCTTGTTCGAGGTGACACCGGCCGCAACCAGCGCATCCTCGGTGATTTCCGACTTGGCATCCAGCTTGCCCAGACCGATGAACTTCTCGATCAGGCCCAGGTTCACCACCGCGAATTCCAGACGGTTCGGCTTGTTGAAGCCGCGCTTGGGCAGGCGGCGATACAGCGGCATCTGGCCGCCTTCATAGCCACCGATGGCCACGCCCGAACGGGACTTCTGACCCTTGATCCCGCGACCGGCGGTCTTGCCCTTGCCCGAACCCGGGCCGCGCGCCACACGCTTCTGCTTGCGGGCCGCGCCGTCATTGTCACGCAGTTCATTCAGTTTCATGTCGCATACTCCTTGGCCGGAATGCCCATCCTGCGACGGATGAAGGGCAACGCGGCATTTCTTGCTTGTTGCGGGTCAGGCATCGCTGCCCCCCTATTAAATGGCAAGGGCGCGCGGGTTTCCCCACGCGCCCCGGTTCCGTAGGGCGGGGTTCACCCCGCCACGCGATCAGCCACGCTCTTCGATGATCTGCACGAGGTGCGAGATCTTGCGGACCATGCCGCGCACGGCCGGGGTATCTTCCAGCTCGCGCGTGCGGTGCATCTTGTTCAGGCCAAGGCCCTTCAGGGTCGCGGTCTGAATCGCGGGGCGGCGGGCGGCGGATGCCACCTGCTTCACGACGATGGTTTTCTTCGCGGTCATCTATCAGCCCTCCACGACTTCGGCGTCAGGCTTCTTCAGGATCTCCGCCACCTTCTTGCCGCGACGATTCGCGACCTGCCGGGGCGAGGTTTCCTGCTTCAACCCGTCGATGGTTGCGCGGATCATGTTGTAGGGGTTCTGCGACCCGATGGACTTCGCCACCACGTCCTGGATCCCCAGCATCTCGAACACGGCGCGCATCGGACCACCGGCGATGATCCCGGTACCGGCAACGGCCGTCCGCATCACCACCTTGCCCGCGCCATGCCGGCCTTCCATGTCGTGATGCAGCGTGCGCGCATCCTTCAGCGGCACCCGGATCAGCGAACGCTTCGCCTGTTCGGTCGCCTTGCGGATCGCTTCCGGCACTTCCTTGGCCTTGCCCTTGCCAAAGCCGACACGACCGCGCTGGTCGCCGACCACGACGAGTGCCGCAAAGCCAAAGCGCTTGCCGCCCTTCACGGTTTTCGAGACGCGGTTGATCGCGACCAGACGGTCGGCGAATTCCGGGGTTTCTTCCGGGCGGTTGTCACGACGGTCGTCGCGGCGCTCCCGGCGGTTCTCACGTTCTGCCATATGGCATTCCTTCATGTTGGCGCGGCAAAGCGCCGTTATGGGCCAATCCTCGTGCGCCGCCATGCGGGGCCGGGATCATCGGGGCGGCGCGAACGCCGCCCGCATGCATCAGAACTTCAGGCCACCTTCACGGGCGGCATCGGCAAGCGCCTTGATCTTCCCGTGGAAAATGAAACCGCCGCGGTCGAAATAGCATTCTTCCACGCCGGCCTTCTTGGCCCGCTCGGCAATCGCAGCGCCGATCTTGGCCGCAGCCTCGACGTTGTTCTTGCCAACGACGCCCAGATCCTTCTCGAGCGACGAGGCAGAGGCCACGGTGACCCCTTTCGCGTCGTCGATCAGCTGGACGCTGATGTTCTTGGACGAGCGGTGGACAGACAGGCGCAGGCGCCCGTTGGCCATCGACTTGATCTTGTTCCGAACGCGCAGGCGGCGCTTGAGGAACAGCTCTCTCTTTGTGTTCGCCATGGTTGCGCCCCTTACTTCTTCTTGCCTTCCTTGCGGAAGATGTACTCATCCTTGTAGCGGATGCCCTTGCCCTTGTAGGGCTCGGGGCGCTTCCACTCACGGATGTTCGCCGCAACCTGTCCGACAAGCTGCTGGTCGATACCTTCCACAACGATTTCGGTCTGCTTCGGAGAGGACACGGTCACCCCCTTCGGCACTTCGAAGTTCACCTCATGCGAATAGCCGAGCGACAGCTTCAGCACATTCCCGGCCATCGCGGCGCGGTAACCCACGCCCTGGATTTCCAGGTCCTTCTTGAAGCCTTCGGTCACGCCGACCACAAGGTTCGACACCATGGAGCGGGTCATCCCCCACTGCTGGCGCGCGCGCTTCGACAGGCCACGCGGGGTCACCTTGACGGTGGTTCCCTCGAGGGTGATCGTCACGTCGTCGCCAGCGGTGAAGCTGCGGGTGCCTTTCGGCCCTTTCACTTCGATGGTCTGGCCGCTGATCGAGGCCGACACGCCCTTGGGCAGTTCGACCGGTTTTTTGCCAATACGAGACATCCCATTCTCCTCAGAACACGGTGCAGAGGACTTCGCCGCCAACATTGGCAGAGCGGGCCGCTGCGTCCGACATCACGCCCTTGGGCGTGGAGACGATGGAAACACCCAGACCGTTGCGCACCGACGGGATGTCCTTGACACCCATGTAGACGCGACGGCCCGGCTTGGACACGCGCTTGAGTTCGCGGATCACCGGGGTGCCTTCGAAGTACTTCAGCGAGATCACCAGTTCGCCCTGGCCATTCTCGGTCGTGTTCTTCTCATAGCCACGGATATAGCCTTCCGCCGCCAGCACATCCAGCACCCAGGCGCGCAGCTTCGAGGCCGGCGTCGAGACGGTGGATTTGCCGCGCATCTGCGCGTTGCGGATGCGGGTCAGCATATCGCCGAGAGGATCGTTCATCGACATCTGTCTTCCTCCCTTACCAGCTCGACTTCACCATGCCGGGGATCTGGCCGAAGGAGGCCAGTTCGCGCAGCATGATCCGCGAGAGTTTGAGCTTGCGGTAGTAGGCATGGGGACGGCCCGTCAGCTCGCAGCGGTTGTGCAGGCGGGTGGCGGACGAGTTGCGGGGCAGTTCGGCCAGTTTCAGAGTCGCCTTGAAGCGCTCTTCCATCGGCTTGGACTGGTCGTTGATCACCGCTTTCAGCGCAGCGCGCTTGGAAGCATGCTGCTTCACAAGCTTCTGCCGCTTCACTTCGCGGTTCACCATGGATTTCTTTGCCATATCTCAGGTTCCTCGCGCTTACGACGTGAAGGGCATGTTGAAATGCTTCAACAGCGCCTTGGCTTCTGCGTCGGTCTTGGCGTTCGTGCAGATGATGATGTCCATCCCCAGAACTTCGTCGACCTTGTCGAAGTTGATCTCGGGGAACACGATGTGTTCCTTCAGGCCCATGGCATAGTTGCCACGGCCGTCAAAGGACGTGCCCTTCACGCCGCGGAAGTCGCGGACGCGCGGCAGGGCCACCGTGATCAGACGATCGAGGAATTCGTACATCCGGTCGCCGCGCAGCGTGACCTTGCAGCCCAGCGGCATCTCTTCCCGAACGCGGAAGCCGGCGATCGACTTCTTCGCATGGGTGATCACGGCCTTCTGGCCGGCGATCAGCGACAGTTCCTCGGCGGCCTGCTTCACCTTCTTGGTGTCCTTGACCGCTTCGCCGACGCCCATGTTCAGCACGATCTTGTCGAGCCGGGGGATCTGCATGTCGTTCTTGTAGCCGAACTCTTCCTTCATCGCGGCACGGATGCGCGCGACATAGTCAGCCTTGGCCCGCGGGGTATAGGTGGCTTGGTCAAGCATCAGATCGCCTCCCCGGTGGACTTGGCGTAACGCACCTTCTTGTCACCTTCCATGCGGAAGCCGACGCGGGTGGGCTTGCCGTTCTTGTCGACGATGGCAAGGTTCGACAGGTCGATCGGCAGGGCCTTGGCCAGACGGCCACCCTGCGACGCTGCCGATTGCTTGGTGTGGCGGATCGCGACATTCACGCCATCGACCACGGCCTTGTTGTCCTTGGGCATGACGGCGGAAATCTCGCCCTTCTTGCCCTTGTCCTTACCGGTCAGAACGATGACGGTATCGCCCTTCTTAAGCTTCGCAGCCATCAGAGCACCTCCGGCGCCAGCGAGATGATCTTCATGAAGTTCTTCGCACGCAGCTCGCGCACGACCGGCCCGAAGATACGGGTGCCGACCGGTTCGCCCTGGTTGTTCAGGATGACGGCGGCGTTGCGGTCGAAACGGATGGACGTGCCGTCTTCACGGCGGACTTCCTTGGCGGTGCGAACGACGACGGCCTTGCGGACATCCCCCTTCTTCACGCGGCCCTTCGGAATCGCTTCCTTCACCGACACCACGATGATGTCGCCGACGGACGCATAGCGGCGGTGCGAACCGCCCAGAACCTTGATGCACTGAACCCGGCGCGCGCCGGAGTTGTCAGCAACATCCAGATTGGTCTGCATCTGGATCATTGGTTTACTCCCGACCTTTGGGAACGGTCATGATCTGCAACCGTCCCAGGGTTTCGTTCGGACTGAACGGAAGTCGTGGCTTACGCCTCGACGACCACCGTCCAGCGTTTCGTCTTCGAAATCGGCGCGCACTCTTCGATACGAACAGAGTCGCCGACCTTGAACTTGTTATGCTCGTCGTGGGCCCGGTACTTCTTGGACTTGCGGACGGTCTTCTGCAGCAGCGGGTGCTTGAAGCGGCGCTCGACGAGGACGGTGATCGTCTGCTCGTTCTTGTCCGAGGTCACAACACCTTGCAGGATGCGTTTGGGCATTTCGTGATCCTCTTACTTCGCAGCTTCGGCGGCTTTTTGGGTCAGCACCGTCTTGATCCGCGCCACATCCTTGCGGATGGCGTTGAAGCGGGCGGTGTTCTCAAGCTGGCCGGTGGCCTGCTGGAAGCGCAGGTTGAACGCTTCCTTCTTCAGCGCGACAAGCTGATCACGCAGCTGGTCGGGCGTCTTCGTCTTGAATTCGCTGGCGGTCATGCGCCGTCTTCCTTTTCTCAATCACCAGAGGGCCCCTGCGGTCTGCTCAGGGTTACCTTGAACCTGGTGGATCAATGATGAACCAACGATTCCGAGTCGCCCCGGAACCGTGGATGCGTCCCATTACAGAAGGGCGCGCATGAGGGCAAGCCCTAGTTTCCTTGGCCACCAACCCAGGAAAGCCGGCCTAGGCCGCATTCTGGCATGTCTTCATTGACTCACAGGTTCCGACGCATAGGATGCACGGAAAGGTTGTTTTTCGTTGGTGCCACCATGGGTTTCCTTCTGTTGATGATGCTTGGTGTCGGTGTTGCAGCAAATCTCCTGATGTCTTCCGAAGACGATGATGGCGCCACTGCGGAAGACAATTCACCGTCCGATGAACCCGAGGATCGCAACATCAATCTGGCGTCCGGGGTGCAAAACCCATCGGGCGGGGCCGGGAATGACAAATTCACCGGAATCGTCGAAGGAACAGTCCGGGGCGCGGCCGGGAATGACACGTTCAGTTTCGAAGATGGGTATGCCGCCAAGATCTACGGCGGTGCGGGCGAAGACAGCTTCGTCGGAGGCATGGGTGACAGCTTCGCCCTTCACGGCGACGCGGGCAACGACAGCTTCAGCTTCGATACCGATGTATTCGACGGGGCCGCCGCCTATGGCGGGACTGGCGACGACCGCTTTGACCTCCATTTCGACGACAGTGACAACCAGCGCGGCGCGATCCTTTCCGGGGGCGATGGCGCGGACACATACGACCTGACAGTCGCTCCGGGAATGGCGGCCAAGGCCGGGCCCGGCAAACTGGTGACCATCACCGATTTCGATCCAGCCGAAGACGGACTGGACATCGACTTCAACCAACTCGACCGCGCAGAGTTGGTAGAGAACCGGGAGGGCAACTATTCCGACCTGAACCTGCATTACACCGCCACCGACGACACGGGCGCAGCAGTGGATCGCTACATGCGCATCCGCCTGCAAGGGGTCACGGGCTCGACGCTGGAAGACCTTGGCATAGCCCTCCCCGACACCGATGGGAATACGGGGCGACTCTATGAAATAGCGTCCGGCGGCCTCAGCCGTGTGGACGGCGGCACCGGGGATGACACGATCAGAGGCATCGCCGATGGCAGCTTCTTTGGCGGCAGCGGCAATGATGCCTTCGAAATCGAAACGGGCGCCGACTCCACGCTCGACGGTGGCAGCGGCGATGACGTGATGACCATCGGCGAAGGCGTGAACTTCACCATCAGGGGCGGTGCTGGCGATGACGCGCTCTACATCGACGCCACGCGCAACACACAGGAAGCTTCGATCATTGATGGAGGCGACGGTGATGACCGGATCAACGTCGACATCACCCTGACCGATCCCTCCGGCCAACGCATCGACACAGTGTCGGGCGGCGCTGGGTTCGATACCTTCACCCTCAACCTGACGGGCGTCACCTATGGCCGCGATTATGCGTCGGACCAGATGCTCGCCATCAAGGATCTGACCAGTTCGGAAGACGACCTCGTCATCAACATCCCCGCCCAGGATGCGCCCTTCTACAAGGGCGCAACGCTTGTGCCGAACGCGCAGGGTGGGTCCACCAACCTCGTTCTCACCTTCGAGAATGTTGATTTGCGCTGAGAGCTGACCCGGTTGGGCTGAAGATTTCCATTGAGATTTGACCCATGTGACCCTTCCCCGA
>NZ_JAALFE010000050.1 GCF_011059185.1 Paragemmobacter kunshanensis
GCCGTCAACGCCATGATTTATATGCGAAATATCACGATTACGACAGCGAAATCAGCGACTTACTTGGAGAATGTGGGCTCAACAAGAATGACAATATCTTGCGAGGACGAAATTGTATCGCTGGCACCTGCAAGTGCTTCCGGTTCATAGCCTTCCACATCGAGTTTCAGAAGGTCGACTTTTTCGACGCAGTACTCTGAGCAAATCGAATCTATACTGCGAAGAACAACGGGAACTGATCTTCCTGTTCCTTCAGGCAAGCGAAACAAAGTCGAGTTTGTATGGCCACGGCCTTCATTGAGAACCGCGCTTCCATCCCTATCTCCTATCGCGGCAGGAACACATATGGCCTGTTTGGGAAGATTCCGTACAAGCCTGTCGAAGTTTGACTCGTTGGGTTCGACAGAAATCAACTTGGCAGCGCGCTCGACGCAGGATTGGGAGAAGTATCCAATATGTGCTCCTCCATCAAAAACAATCGAACCAGGTCGGAACATGTTTTCCCATATTGTCCTGCTTGGTAGATCAAGAAGACCGGTAAGGAATTCGAAGTTCCACAACCAGGCACTTCCATCATCGTGGAACTGAGCCGGCAGACATAAGCCAAGATCGGAACTAAGCGCATTAACTGAATTGCGGAAGCTTCTTGCAAACTGTGGGTCATTGTCAAACGCGCGAGCAGTAGACTGCCGCGCTGCTCTATGGACCTTTGACACTAGTCTAAGTGCCGCGTTCTGTTCACTCGAAGGAGGATAGGGGGTGTTTCCAATGTCCTGAAATGTTCCACCGAAGAGAGCTTTCCGCAAATTATTTGTGTAGTGCCGAATGTGGGCATTGCCTGCGAGTTCTGGCTGCGAACAGTTCCATTCAACAGGAAGCTCCCGCGCAGCCACTTCATATCTCTTCTGTGCAAGCACTGAAATCACGTGTCCATTTTCTCCGCTTGCAGTCACCCTAAATGACGCTTCTACTGGATTGTTACGCTCCTTAATGCATTCCAACAAAAAGCAATGCGCCTCAATTCCGCTTAGCATCAGGACGCCACTGTTGGGACGCCCAGAAACACCGTTCACGTATAGAATTGATCCAGTCAGTTTGGGATTCAGTTCAGCCTGAAAATCGGGAGCAGAATCGCGAATCTCTGCATCGGCATCGATCAGAAGGACTGGGTGATCAGCCTCCAAGTATTCTGCTGCATAGGCAAGTTTAGACCATTTCAGATTCAGTCCTTCCACGGGGGTTTCTTTCAGAACATAGCGGTAGCCAAATCGACTTGCATAGGCTTCTTGGGATTGCAGGCAGAAGTCCCAGCGTGTTTGAAAGGACTGGTCGGCAACACAAAGGACGATCGGAGTTTTCATTGTGATATCGTTTCGCACTGGTCCATATACGAAGCAAACTTAGGCCTTGGGCTTCTTTGTCGTCAAGGCAAGGGTAGGCTCCTCGCGATCCATCGCGATCTCGAGGAGTTCGAAACACGGTCGGAATTTATCGTATAATCAATATTATGTCATATACGACATGTGGCGGTAACGCGCTGGCATGATACGATGCCTTGCGGTAGAAGCCCGCGATATCCCCTTTTACAGCCGGATCGGAGCCAGGCCATGGAGTTTTCGCGCAAGATCAAGATCGCCCCGTCGATCCTGTCGGCCGACTTTGCCAATTTCGGTGCGGAATGCCGCGCGATCGAGGATCAGGGTGCGGATTGGGTGCATGTGGATGTGATGGATGGGCATTTCGTGCCGAACCTGACCTTCGGGCCGGCGATGTGTGCGGCGATCCGGCCGCATATCAAGGGCGTGATGGATGTGCATCTGATGATCGCGCCGGTGGACCCCTATATCGAGGCCTATGCGGCGGCAGGTGCGGATGTGATTAGCGCGCATCTGGAATCCGGGCCGCATATTCACCGCACGCTGCAAGCCATTCGGAATACAGGGAAAAAGGCCGGTCTGGCGATCAATCCGGGCACCGGGATCGACGCCGTGGCGCATCTGATCGACATGGTGGACCTGATCTGCGTGATGACGGTCAATCCCGGCTTTGGCGGGCAGAAGTTCATTCATTCCCAAGTGGATAAGGTGCGTTCCTTGCGTGCCGTGATCGGCGACCGGCCCATCCATATCGAGATTGACGGCGGCGTGACGGTTGAGACCGCGCCGCTGGTCGCGGCGGCGGGTGCGGATGTGCTGGTGGCGGGATCGGCGGTGTTCAAGGGCGGATCGGTGGGCAATCCCGCGCCCTATGGCGCGAATATCGCGGCGATCCGCAAGGCGGCGGAAGCCGCCGCCTGAGGGCGTGCAGCGCCCGGTGCAGATGGCCGGTGCAGATGGTGGTATGCACGCAGCGCGCGGCGCGTTGCGCGGGCGTTAACGGATTGGCAAGGCGCATGGCGGGGTGAACCCCGCCCTACCCCGGTTCGGATGGCGGGGTTAACCCCGCCCTACCGCGGCTTTGGCGGGGTGAACCCCGCCCTACACGACGGCCTTTTCGGCGAAGGGGCGGCCTTCCAGCATCCGTTCGACCGAGAGATCGGAGAGATCGAGGCTTTGCCAGCGGCCTGTCAGCAGATGTTCGGCGATGCCGCGCCCCACGGCGGGGGCCTGTTGCAGGCCATGGCCGGAAAAGCCGTTGATCAGGTAGAGATTGGGCAGCGCCGGATGCGGGCCCAGCACGGCATTCTGATCGAGCGTGTTATAGGCATAGTGGCCGACCCAGTGGCGGATCACCTTGACCGCGTCGAAACCCGGCGCGCGGTGCCAGAGGGCGGGCCAGATCACCTCTTCCCACAGATGCAGGTCGGGTTCGAAATCCTCGGCGTCGCAGGGGCCGTCATCGCTGGGCACGGTGGCGGTGATCCATTGCTGGTGTTCGGGGCGGATCCAGTAGTCGCGGTCGATCATCAGGGGCGAGTGCGGGATGCGGGCATTCGGCGCGTCGATCACGAAGACGGTGCGCTTGCGCGGTTCGATGGCGATGTCGAGGCCCGCCATGCGCAGGATCTGCGCGGCGCGGGGGCCTGCGGCATTAACGGCGGCGGCGCAGGCGACATGCCCCCCCTGCCCCAGCGTCACGCCACTGATGCGGCCTGCGGTCACGGTCAGGCCCGTGACGGTATCGGTGACGAACCGCGCGCCGAGCTGGCGGGCCGCGGCGCGCAGGCCGCTGAGGAGGCCCATATTGTCGAAGAAACCCTCATCGCGGGGGCCGAAACTGGCGCCCGTCAGATCATCGGTGTTCAGCCAGGGAAAGCGCGCGGCGGTGTCCTGGGGCGACAGGATTTCCGTCGCCGCGCCGTGATCGCGCTGGAGGGAAGCGAGATCCGTCAGGGTTTGCAACCCTTCGGCGGTGCGGGTGAGGAAGAGATAGCCATTCTCGCGCAGGGCGAGATCGGGGATGCCGACATCGAGGCCCAGATGATCGGGGAAGTTCTTGATGAACTGGATGCCGTAGCGCGAGATTTCCACATTGACCGGATTGGAGAACTGCTGGCGGATGCCTGCCGCCGCCAGCGCGGTGGAAGCCTGGGCGAAGCTGGGATCGCGTTCGACGACGAGGACGTCGATGCCGGGCTGCATCTTTTTCAGCCAGAAGGCCACGGCCGCGCCCATGACTGCCCCGCCGATCACCACGACATCCGCCTTAATCATCTTCTTCCTCCGCGAGTCGGCCTGTTTCTCTCGACAGGGCCTGCCGAGGGTGGTTAGACAGGAATGGTGTCCCGGACAAGAGACGCCAGGGGAAAGCGCCGGGGGCGGCGCAGGGCGGGCCGTGTTGCGGGACGCGGGGAGTGGGGAAAAGAACCGTGAGCGACGTGCTTTCGCTGCTGTCGCGGATTGCCGAGGCGTCGACGGTCCGCAATGTCTGGGACCTGGCCACGGGCCATTTCGCGGGGCTTGGCTTTGGCCGGGTGAACTATGGGTTCACGCGCTTTCTGGTGGATCGGGGGATCGGCAATCCGGAGGATGCGGTCTTTCTGACGACGGCGGATGCGGAGTATGTGCGGCGCTATTTCGCGGGCGGGTTGTTCGCGCGGACGCCTGCCTTTCGCTGGGCGCAGCAGAACAGCGGGGCCTGCACCTGGGGCTGGATCGACGCGGCCTTCCGCAGGGGCGAGTTGAGCGCGGATGAGGCGGCGGCGGTGCAGCAGAATGCCGCGATGGGAATTTCGGCGGGGATCACGGTCAGCTTTCCCGAGACATCGTCGCGGTCGAAGGGGGCCTTGGGGATGATCGCCGATCCGGGGCTGGATCATGCGGCGGTGGATGCGATCTGGGAGGAGAGGCGGCAGGAGATCCTGGCCGTGGCCAACATGATGCATCTGAAGATCGTGAACCTGCCGGGGGCGAACCGGCGGCGTCCGCTGACGCAGCGCCAGCGGGAGGCGCTGGAATGGGTGGCGGATGGCAAGACCATGCAGGATGTGGCGCTGCTGATGGGGGTGTCGCCTGCCATGGTGGAAAAGCATCTGCGCCTGGCGCGCGAGGCGCTGGATGTGGAAACGACGGCGCAGGCGGTGGCGAAGGCGGCGCTGTTGAACATGATCTTCCAGAAGGACGCGCCCGAGGCGCAATCCCTGCCCCGGTCCACGGCGGCAAGGTAGGGAATCCCTGACTTTCCTGACGCTGCGTAAACGGGTGTTATCGGGCTGTCCGGCAGGGCCGATGGTGCGATTTCACCATCCTGTCGGCAAGACCCGCGCCTATCCCCAGGGGCGGTACGTTCTGTTGCACGGGTGGAATTTCCCCGATCCGCGCGACATGTTTCTTGTGCCCTCTGGCTTATCCCCAAGCCATGGCATCAGGTTGGCGGTGCGGTCGCAAGGCCGCACCGTTTTTCATTTCGGGGGCTGTCCCCCCTGCCCCCCTCCCCCCTGCCCCGGCCTGCGGACAAGGCAAAAGGCCCGCCCCTTGCGGGACGGGCCTTTGCGATGCGACATGACCGGGGATCAGCCCTGAAGCGCCTTGGCGACTTCGGCGGCGAAATCTTCCTGCTTCTTCTCGATCCCTTCGCCGACGGCGACGCGGGCATAGCCCGTGATCTCGACCCCGGCTTCCTTGGCGGCGGCTTCGACCGTCAGGTCCGGGTTGATCACGAAGGCCTGGCCGAGAAGCGTGTTTTCCGACAGGAACTTCTTCATCCGGCCCGGGATGATGTTGTTGTGGATCACCTGTTCGGGCTTGGGCTTGGCCGAGGAGGCGTTTTCTTCCAGGGCCTTGGCGGTTTGCACGGCGAGTTCGCGTTCCACCACGGCCGGATCAAGGGTCGCTTCCGACAGCGAGAGCGGGTTCGTGGCCGCGATGTGCATCGCGAACTGGCGCCCGATCTCTTCGGCCTTGGCGGCATCGCCCTTCAGCGCGACGAGGACGCCGATCTTGCCCATGCCGGCCGTCGCCGCGTTGTGGACGTAGGAGACGACGGTGTCGCCCTCCAGCACGTGCAGGCGGCGGAAGGTCATGTTTTCGCCGATGCGGGCGATGGCTTCCTGGATCACGGTGTCGACGGTCTTGCCGTTCAGGGCGGCGGCTTTCACCACCTCGACCGAGTCGCCCACGGTGAGGGCGACGTTGGCCACGTCACGGACCAGCGCCTGGAAATCCTCGTTCTTGGCGACGAAGTCGGTTTCCGAGTTGATCTCGACCGCGACGCCCTTGCCGGTGGTCACGGCGACGCCGACGAGGCCTTCGGCGGCGACGCGGTCGGCCTTCTTGGCGGCCTTGGCGAGGCCCTTGGTGCGCAGCCAGTCGACGGCGGCATCCATGTCGCCATTGGTTTCGGTCAGCGCCTTCTTGGCATCCATCATCCCTGCGCCGGTCGTGTCGCGCAGTTCCTTCACCATGCTTGCGGTGATCGTCATGTCAGACTCCTGAAATTCGTGTGTGACCCGGCAGGTATCCCTGCCGGGTAAACGCCCTGTGACGGGCAGCGATCAGGCTTCGGCGACGGCGTCTTCTTCCGGCGCGGTTTCCAGCGCGCCGAGGTCGATGCCGGCGGCGCCGAGTTGGGCGGACATGCCGTCCAGAGCGGCGCGGGCGACGAGGTCGCAGTAGAGCGCGATGGCGCGGGCGGCGTCATCATTGCCGGGGATCACGTAATCCACGCCCTTGGGCGAGCAGTTGGTGTCGACCACGGCCACGACCGGGATGCCCAGCTTCTGCGCCTCGAGGATGGCGAGGTCTTCCTTGCCCACGTCGATGATGAAGATCAGGTCCGGGGTGCCGCCCATTTCACGGATGCCGCCCAGCGAGGCCTGAAGCTTGGCCTGCTCGCGCTCCATGTTCAGGCGCTCTTTCTTGGTCAGGCCTTCGGCGCCATGCGCCATCAGCTCGTCGATCTGCTTGAGGCGGTTGATCGACTGGGAGACGGTCTTCCAGTTGGTCAGCGTGCCGCCGAGCCAGCGGTGGTTCATGTAGAACTGGGCGCATTTCTCGGCCGCTTCGGCGATCGGCTTCTGGGCCTGACGCTTGGTGCCGACAAAGAGGATGCGGCCGTTCTTGGCGACGGTGTCGCGCACGACCTTCAGCGCCTGTTCCAGCATGGGAACGGTCTGGGTCAGGTCGATGATGTGGATGCCGTTGCGATCCCCGTAGATGTATTCGCCCATCTTGGGGTTCCAGCGCGCGGTCTGGTGGCCGTAGTGAACGCCAGCTTCAAGCAGCTGACGCATGGAGAACTCGGGAAGAGCCATGTCCTATTCCTTTCCGGTTTAGCCCTTGGCATCGCTGTCTTACCCCGGATGGGGCAACCGGCGGACGTGACGGGATTTCTCCCCGTCAGGCCCAAGCGAAGCCTGTGAAGTGTGGGGGCGTTTAGGGGGTTTTGGCGGGATGCGCAAGTGGGGTTGGGGATTTGATCGTCCGCGCGGGGGTTTTGCGGGGCGAATCCCGGTCAGGGGCGGGTGAGGAGAACCCAGTCGGGGAAATCGGGTTGCCAATGGGCATCGCCCCGGGCGGGGCGGCGGGCGGCTTCGCGGAAGCCTGTGGCGTGGTAGAGGGCGAGGGCTGCGGCATTGCCCGAGGCGGTGATCAGGGCCTGCGGCCCCTGCCCCGCGCCATCCAGCATGAAGCGGGCGAGGCCCTGCCTGCGCAGATGGGGAAAGACGGCCAGCGCATTGATGTAGAGCGCATTGCGGGGGGCGAGGTTTTCCAGCTCCTGCAGCGGAATGGCGGTAACGGGAAGGTCATCCGCGGGCAGTGGCGCGGGCGGCAGGGGCCAGGACATCAGCATCCCGGCAGGCGCGTCGCGGGACATCAGGATGCGGGTGTTGCGATAGGTGAAGCCGCCCTGCTCGCGTTCGGCGCGGGCGGTGGCGAAGGCGTGCGGATCCTGGCCTTCGGGCGTCATGGCCGCCCAGAGGGCGCGGGCCATGCCGTGGCTGGCCATGTCCATCAGCGTGACGATGGTGGCGGCGTCTTGTTTGGTCGCGGGGCGCAGAACGGGCATGGGGCCAGCCTTGCACGTTGCGGGACGGGTTGAAAGCCCCTGCCCTTCGCCTCTAGATGGGCGCATGAGCGCGCGCCCTGACATCCTCTGCATCGGTTCGGTCCTGTGGGACATCATCGGGCGATCCGCGCTTGCCATGCGGCAGGGATCGGACGTGCCGGGGCGGATCACGCGGCTGCCCGGGGGGGTGGCGATGAACATCGCCATGACGCTGGCGCGGTTCGGGCTGCGGCCTGCGGTGCTGACGGCCATCGGGCGGGATGCTGCGGGGGAGGAACTGGTCGCGGCCTGCGGGCGGCTGGGGGTGGAGACGCGGTTCGCCTATCGGTCCGACGACCTGCCCACGGATCAGTATATGGCGGTGGAGGGGGCGAACGGGCTGATTGCCGCGATTGCGGATGCGCATTCGCTGGAGGCGGCGGGGGAAAAGATCCTGCGGCCCTTGGGCGACGGGGCGCTGGGAAGTGCTGCTGCGCCCTGGGCGGGGATGATCGCGCTGGACGGGAACCTGACGGTGCATCTGCTGGCCGAGATCGCGGGATCGCCCCTCTTTGCGGCGGCCGACCTGCGGGTCGCACCTGCAAGCCCGGGGAAGGCCGAGCGGTTGCTGCCCCTGATGGGGCATGGCGGGGCCACGCTTTACGTGAACCTCGAAGAGGCGCGACTGATCGGGCATGAGGCCTATGACAGCGCGGGCGCGGCGGCGGAGGGGCTTTTGGCGCGGGGTGCGGCGCGGGTTCTGGTCACCGATGGCGGGCGGGCCTGTGCGGAAGGCGCGCGGGGCGCGGGGGTGATCGTGGATCACCCGCCGCAGGTGATGGTGACGCGCGTGACCGGCGCGGGGGATACCTTCATGGCGGCCCATGTCGTGGCGGAACGGCGCGGCGCGGACCGGGCGGCGGCGCTGGCGGCGGCGATCCGGGCGGCGGCGGTCTATGTGAGCGGCGAGGCCCCGGCATGAGCCGCTTTTCCCGGATGACATGGCTGAACCGGCCCGCCGAGGCCAGCGAGGATGCCGGTGGTATCGAGGTGGTGACGGGCGAGCGCACGGATTTCTGGCGCGAGACATTCTCCGGCATCTCTCCGGCTTTGACCGTAGTAAACGACGACAGAGGACTTTTCGCCCTTGCGAACCTTTGCATCCAAGGC
>NZ_JAALFE010000051.1 GCF_011059185.1 Paragemmobacter kunshanensis
GTGGCGGAGGAAGTGCAACAAATATCGAACTCTCTCTCGTGCCAGTGTCGAGCTCTGACGGATGCTGCGCAACCGCTGTGGACTGGCAAGCGATGCTCAAATGTACCGCCACCATCCCTGGCGGTTCCCATGGTGGTAACGGTTGCACGCGCTCCATGGCCGCGTCGACCAAAACCGACTTGATACCTCTTATTCCGGTTTACTCGGTCAAGACCCCGTGCAAAAGTTAGACATGTGCGGGCACGCTGGACCTGGAAAGGTCGATCCATGACTGATCGTTGGCTCTCCGTTGAGGAGATCGCAGATTACCTCGGGGTCAGCCGGGACACCGTGTACGGGTGGATAGCCAAGCGAGAGATGCCCGCGCACAAGGTTGGGAGGCTTTGGAAATTCAAGTCTGACGAAGTTGATGGATGGGTTAGGACCGGCAGGGCGGCAGATGATTTCAAGGCGTGAGCCCATAGTCGCCAAGGGAGATTGAGTTCAGATGAGAGACGTAGCGTGCATTGACCTCTTTTGCGGTGCTGGGGGGCTTACCCATGGCCTGCAACGAGAAGGCATTAATGTTGTCGCTGGCGTCGACGTCGAAGAGACTTGCCGACATCCTTTCGAGTTCAACAACTCTGCTGAGTTCATCAATGAAGACGTCAGCAGAGTTTCTGGTGGTCGGTTGAAGGAACTTTACGGCAGCGCAGAGATAAAGGTCCTCGCAGGCTGTGCTCCCTGCCAGCCCTTTTCCACTTACTCGCAAAGGTACGATGTTCTGAGCAGTCCTCGCTGGGGGCTTCTCTATCAGTTCGATCGTCTTGTGAGGGAGTTGCAGCCGGAAATCGTGACTATGGAGAACGTTCCGACTGTCGTGAAGCATACCGTCTTTGACGATTTTTCGGCCTCTCTCGAAAGCCAAGGCTACGTCGTCCATCGAGGCGTAATTGACTGTACGAGGTATGGGCTGCCGCAAACCCGGAAACGCATGGTCTTGCTCGCCTCTAGGCTGGGACCGATCCACGTTATCGAACCAGATGGGCGTAAGGTTAGCACAGTTCGCGAGGCGATTGGGAGGCTTCCGCCAATTTCCCATGGCGAGAGCCACGATGCAGATGCGCTCCATACCGCCTCAAGGCTGTCTCCCCTGAACATCGAACGCATTCGTGCCTCAAAGCCGGGCGGGACTTGGCGAGACTGGCCGGCAGACCTCGTTGCCGACTGCCATCGAAAAGAAAGCGGGAGAACTTATCCGGGCGTTTACGGCCGCATGGAGTGGGACGCTCCCTCACCGACGCTCACGACCCAGTATTACGGGTTCGGGAACGGTAGGTTCGGTCACCCGGACCAAGAGCGGGCAATTTCACTACGTGAGGGAGCAATCTTGCAGGGCTTCCCCACGTCCTATTCCTTTGTTCCCGAGGGCGGCTCGATCCATTTCAAGACGCTTGGACGCATGATTGGCAATGCTGTGCCGGTTACTCTTGGGGAAGTGATCGGTCGGAGCATCAACAGACATTTGATCGAAATGTATCAGGCGCGGCCTGAAAACAAGGAGATGGCCCCAAAAGATGATAGTCGCTCAGCCCTCGTCGCCTGACGTAAGCCGAAGGATGGCCCGCGTGCGACAGAAGGGCACGCGTGCGGAAATCGACCTCCGCAGAGCTCTGCATGCCAGAGGGTTGCGTTATCGACTTCATGTTCCGCTCCTGACGAAGCCGAGGCGTGTCGCCGACATTGTTTTCAGCGGCGCGAAGGTGGCCGTCTTCGTCGATGGATGCTTCTGGCACGGGTGTCCTGAGCACGCCTCATGGCCGAAGAACAACGCCGACTTCTGGCGCGAGAAGATCGAAACCAATCGATCCAGAGATGCCGATACGGATCAGCGACTGCATGCCCTCGGTTGGACGACGGTCCGGGTCTGGGAACACGAAGACGCCAGCCAAGCCGCAAGCCGCATCGCCGAACTTGTCGATGCTCGAAGAGTGAACAGGACCCATCCATGTCGATGACAACGGCTGAACTCACCGAAGCAGTAGCTCACACCACCGCACCAGAACCGGGTCAGCTGGTCGAAGCTCGCCGCCGCCAATGGATCGTCTCCGAGGTCGAAAGCGGTTCGGTTGCCCCCGGACTTCCCAAGCGGCATCTGGTTCGGCTCGCATCCATCGACGAGGATGCACTGGGTGAAGAGATTGAAGTGCTCTGGGAACTGGAGCCCGGAGCTCACGTGATCGAGCGGGCCGGGCTGCCACGCATGACCGGTCTGGATGACCCTTCGACGCTTCAAGCCTTCCTTGATGCGGTGGTTTGGGGGGCTGCGACGAACGCCGATCGCGGCTATCTGCAGGCGCCATTCCGCAGCGGCGTCAGCATCGAGGACTATCAGCTGGATCCGCTCGTGCGTGCGATCGACATGGCGCGCACAAATCTTCTGATCGCCGACGACGTCGGCCTCGGGAAAACCATTGAGGCAGGGCTTGTCGTTCAAGAGATGCTCCTGCGTCACCGCGCCCACACGGTCCTTGTGCTCTGCCCTGCCTCGTTGCAGGAAAAGTGGCGCGCCGAGATGCAGGAGAAGTTCGGACTCGAGTTCCGGATCGTCGACACGGACTACGTCAAGCGTCTGCGCCGTGAGCGAGGTCTCCACGCCAATCCCTGGACGTCTTTTCCCCGTCTCATCACGTCGATGGACTGGGCCAAGCAGGGTGAAGGCTTGCGTCTTCTGCGGGACGCATTGCCCCCACATGTCAGCCATCCCAGGAAGTTCGACCTGCTGATCATCGACGAGGCTCACAACGTCGCGCCGACTGTCGGACGCTATGCTGTCGAAAGCCTCAGGACACGACTGGTTCGTCTGGCCGCGCCACACTTCCAGCACAAGCTGTTTCTCACCGCCACGCCGCACGACGGTTACACCGAATCCTTCACCGCGCTTCTCGAACTTCTCGACGATCAGAGGTTTGCGAGAAATGTCATGCCCAGTGACCCTCAGCTAGCCCGAGTGATGGTGCGTCGGCTGAAGAGCGATCTGGTCGATGCGAAGGGCAAGCGCATCTACCCCGAACGGCGGCTCGAGGCGCTGCCAGTGGAGTATGGCGAGGACGAGAGGGACGCCAGGCGGCAGCTGGAGGCATACATCAAGAGCCGCGAAAGCGGTGCTGATGGAGGGCGGGCCGTCGATCACTTCGTGCACCAGTTGCTGCGCAAGCGCCTCTCATCGTCGCCCGCAGCCTTCGCAGCGACACTGGAGCGGCATATCGCGACGATCGAAGGTCGGGCGGATAGCGATCGCAGTCAGAAGAAATTCGATGACCGCATCCTTCGGCGGGCGATAGCGAAGACCGAGGAAGACTACGCAGACGACGCACAGCGGGACGCAGCCGAGGCCGAAGCGATCGAGGAGGCGGGCAAGCATGTCCGGCCACCGACCCACGAAGAACGCCGGATGCTCGACCGATTGCGATCCTGGGCCCAACAGGCGGCTCGTCGGACCGATGCCAAGGCCACTGCCCTGCTAGGTTGGCTGGCCAGTCACTTGAAGGACGGCGACAGGTGGACGAACGAGCGGGTGATCCTGTTCACTGAGTATCGCGCCACTCAGCAATGGATGCAGGAGATCCTCGCATCTCACGGCTTCGGGGGCGAGCGATTGGCTCTCATCTATGGAGGCATGGATCCGAAAGAACGCGAGGGCGTGAAAGCCGCGTTCCAGGCCAACCCCACGGAATCCCCGGTGAGGATACTGCTGGCGACCGATGCCGCCTCCGAGGGCATCGATCTCCAGAACCACTGCCACCTGATGATCCACCTCGAAATTCCCTACAACCCGAATGTGATGGAGCAACGGAACGGCCGCATCGACCGCCATGGGCAACGCGGCAGCGAGGTCGTCATCTGGCACCCGGTGGATGCTGAAGGAGGCCACGGCGACGATATCCTGCGCGCGCTTCGCAAACTGGATGCGATGCGCGCCGACATGGGGAGCGTGAACCCGGTCATCGCGCCTCAACTGCCAGACCTTCTTGAAGGGCGCCGCCGCGATCTTGACACCAGACAAGCCGAAGCCCGGATGGAGAAATCTCGCCGCTTCGTGAAGGCGGAGCGCGACCTACGCGAACGTGTGGCCAAACTCCATGATCGGCTGAACGAGACCCGGCACGAACAGAGCCTCGTGCCCGATCACATCGAGCGTGCGGTACGCACTGCGCTGCGTCTTGCAGACAAACCCGACTTGGAGCCCATTTCTCTTGGCGGTGCACCAGACGGCACGGTTTTCCGAATGCCGCCGCTCTCGGGTTCCTGGTCCCGATGCCTTGAGGGTCTCGAACACCCCTACACACAGAAGGTCCGCCCGATAACCTTCGACCACGAGGTCGCCAAAGGCCGTGATGACGTCGTCCTCGTCCACCTAAACCATCGGCTCGTCCAGATGAGTCTGCGGCTCCTGCGCGCGGAGATCTGGGCCCGTGACGACGTAAAGAAGCTTCACCGCGTGACCGTCCGGTCGCTTCCGGATGGGCGGATCGAGGGACCGGCCGTGGTGGTGATGTCGCGGCTCGTCGTGACCGGCGGGAACCATCATCGTCTGCACGAGGAGCTCACGGAGGCTGGCGGCTATCTGCGCGATGCCGGTTTCCGGCGAGAGGAACGGGTCACGGAGGTCCGACGATGGCTAGAGGAGTCGCACCCTGCGGACCTTTCGGATGCGACGTTCGACGCCTTGAGGACGCGCTTCGACAAACAGCGTGATTCCGTTCTGGCAGCCGTCGAAGCACGCTCGAAAGACCGGCTACGCTTCCTCGTGAACACGATCGAGACCCGGAAGCGCAAGGAGGCCGAGGACATCCGCCAAGTCCTGGACGATCTCGAACGAGCGCTGAAGACCGAGATCGCGGCGGAACAGCAACCCGTACAGCTCTCTCTTTTCTCCGAGGACGAACGCACTCAGCTCAAACGTGACCGTGCGGCCCTTGAAACACGCCTGGCCCGGATCCCGAAGGAGCGCGAGCAAGAGCTACGCGCGATCGAGGAACGGCACTCCAATGCCGTCGAGCATACCTTCCCCGTAGCCGTGGTGCTGCTGGTTCCGAACTCCCTCGCGACGGAGAAGCGCGGATGAGCAACGATCACGAGTGGCTGAACCTCGTCGAAGTCTCAGGGCCCTTCCTGGCGGTTCCCGTGCTGCGGGATGTCTTCCCGCAAGGCCTCGAAGCTCTGCCTTCCGGGCGGCCTCAGCGGCTTCGTCGGACCTATGAGGAATGGCGCGATGCCGTCGACATGGATGACCTCGACCTTCCAGCGCTGCACGCCGCCTGGATCGACGACGTTTTTGTCACCGCGCTGGAAATGGATGAGACGGTGCTGCACAGGGGCGCGAGACTGCCTGAGAAGCTGACTGTCTCGATGCCCGAACACGGGGTCACGGTCGCGCCCGATCTGGCGGTCGTGAATCCAACGAACTCCGAAGAACCACTCCTACTCATCCACGTCTATGAGCCGGACACCGATCTAGACGCGACGCGCCGTTTCGATGGCCTCGCGATCACCCCAGGCGACCGGATGGTCGCACTGCTCCGGGCAACGGGATGCCCCACCGGGATCGTCACCAATGGCGAGCGCTGGATCCTCGTCCATGCGCCCGTCGGCGCCGTGGCAGGCTTCGCGAGCTGGTATGCGCGCCTCTGGGGCCAGGAACCGGAGACTCTGCGCGCCTTCGTCAGCCTTCTGGGCGTCCGCCGCTTCTTCGGACCCGACGAGGGCAAGCTGCCGGCGCTCTATGAGCGGTCCCTGAAGCACCAGGACGACGTGACGGAGGCGCTGGGAGAACAGGTTAGGCGCGCTGTCGAAGTGCTCGTTCAGGCGCTCGACCGCGCCGATCAGGATCGCAATCGCGAACTCCTGCGCGACGTCGATCCGCGAGAGCTCTACGAGGCCGGTCTTACGGTCATGATGCGGCTCGTCTTCCTGCTATCGGCCGAGGAACGCGCCCTGCTGCTGCTCGGCGATCCCCGTTACGACTCCTTCTATGCCATCTCCAGCTTACGAATGCAGCTGCGTGCGGATTCCGAAGAAATCCTCGAGCGTCGCCGCTCTGCTTGGTCTCGGCTGCTCGCCCTGTTTCGTGGCGTGTATGGCGGTATCGATCATCCGACGCTGCGCCTGCCAGCGCTCGGTGGTTCGCTGTTCGACCCGGATCGATATCCGTTCCTCGAAGGGCGAAAGAAGGGCACGAGCTGGCGGAGCAATCCGGCCGAGCCGCTGCCGATCGACGACCGCACGGTTCTGCTGCTGTTGGAAGCGATCCAGACTTTCGAAGGCCGCACGTTGTCCTACCGCGCTCTCGATGTAGAGCAGATCGGGCACGTCTATGAAGGTCTCCTCGAGCGTACGGTGAAGCGCGTCGACGACGTCACGCTGGAACTCGACAGCGGCGCAAAGGCGAAGAGCCCGCGCGTCACGCTGGGCGAAATGGAGTCGGCGCGGCTGGATGGCTCGGCAAAAGTAGCCGAACTCCTGAAGGAACGCAGCGAACGCTCGGAGTCCGCCATCCGCAACGCTCTGGAGCGGTCTGCGGACGATCGCCTCGCCGCCCGTCTGCTCACCGTCTGTCGTGGCGACGTCGGTTTGCGAGATCGTATCCTGCCCTACGCGCCCCTCCTGCGGACCGACCCCTGGGGCTATCCGCTCGTGCACCACAGGGGCGCCTTCGTTGTCGTGCTCGGCGCCGACCGACGCGAGAGCGGCACGCACTACACACCCAAGAGCCTGACCGAGAAGATCGTCGCGGAAACGCTGACTCCGGTTGCCTACAGCGGCCCGGCCGAAGGTAAGGCGCCCGAGGAGTGGGAACTGAAGGGCGCGGAAGACCTGCTGGACCTGAAGATCTGCGACCCTGCGATGGGGTCCGGGGCCTTCCTGGTGCAGGCGTGCCGTTGGCTCTCCGACCGCCTGGTCGAGGCCTGGGCGGTGGCCGAGGCCAATGGCAAGCGGATCGACAGTGAAGGACGCATCTTCGATGATGCAACCGAGGGCTTCGATCCTCTATCGCAAGACGTCGAGGAACGCGCGATCGTCGCACGTCGCCTCGTGGCGGAACGGTGCCTCTACGGCGTCGACAAGAATCCACTCGCCGTGGAGCTGGCCAAGCTCTCGCTCTGGCTCACCACCATGTCCAAGGGGCGGCCCTTCGGCTTCCTCGACCACAATCTGCGCAGCGGTGACAGCCTCCTCGGGATCCATGACATCCGACAGCTGACCGAACTTAACATGGCCCCGAAAGGATCGACGCAGCTCAGGTTGTTCGGGCGGAGCATTCAGGCTGCTGTGGACAAGGCCATCGCACTGCGCACCCGCCTGCGCTCCATCCCCATCCGGGACATCGGGGATGTGGATGCGATGGCCGCACTCGATGCCGAGTCACGGCGCGCGCTTCTCTTGCCGCAGGCTGTGGCCGATGCCTTCGTCGGGATCATTCTGGCGGAAGCACGCGCGACCGAACGCGCAGACCGGTTGCAGGCGCTCGAGGCCCTGGCAGATGCGGCAGCAAACGGCACCGTGGCCGCGATGGATCGGATTCTACGGGATGCAATGATCGACCTAGGCGTTGATGCGCCTGATGGGCAAACACGTGATCCGTTTCATTGGCCTCTTGAGTTCCCAGAAGTTTTCTCCGCACGCAAATTCGGATTTTGCGCGATTATCGGAAACCCACCATTTCGAGGTGGCCTGATGATTACTAGGGATTTTGGATTCCCATATACTCAGTTCTTGAAAGCAATCACGTCAGAGGCTGGCGCCACGACTGATCTATGCGCATACTTTTTTCGCCGTGCAGTCTCGCTTATTGCGGAAAGTGGTGCAGTTGGTATCATAGTTACCAATACTATATCCGAGGGAGATACTCGGGCCGCAAGTCTCGAGGTGGCAGTTCCAGCGATTGGGCGAATTTTTTCTGCGGATGCATCAATGCCTTGGCCTGGAACCGCAGCTCTACATGTCAGCATTGTACACTTCATCAAGGGAACTTGGGCCTCCCACTGCAAGTTGAATGGGGAAGATGTAAAGCACATAAACTCTAGCTTAAGGGCTGGGTCGGATTTTGAAAAGCCGAGCCGCATCGAAACTCCAGTAAAAGCATTTCTCGGCACAACAGTTTATGGGAAGGGATTTTTCTTAGATCGAGAAGAGGCAGCCAGCCTGATATCCATGAATGCAAGCAATAGCGCAATCATCAGGTCTTTTTTGAACGGTGAGGATGTTCTTAGTTCCCCCAATCCTGCTCCGTCACGGTTTGTATTTTGCTTTCAAGGGATGGGTCTCGACGAGGTTCGGCGAGATTATCCAGAAGCCTACGAGTTGGCCAAAGAAAGAATATTTCCCGAAAGGCAAAAGAGTTCAAGTAAGGCTCGGCGCGAGAAATGGTGGCTATACACCCGCCATCGCCCAACTCCTCGTCGAAGGCGGGCGCCGCTATGCCCTGCTGAAATCGGGGGAAAAGATCCCCGCCGAC
>NZ_JAALFE010000052.1 GCF_011059185.1 Paragemmobacter kunshanensis
TTCGCCCCGAGCGGTGTCTGTCGTCGCGCAAACGGCCGAAGTCGGGTGGATCAAGCCTCGAACCCGCAGCATTCTGGCCCGGCAGAGCCGCTTTCCCGCGCGGCAGACGGACCTGTCCTGCCGCTTTCGTTCAGCTTGGGCATGGATCGTGGTCATGCGCATGACGGAGGCGTTCGAAGACGGCGGATGGCGGCAAGGACGGCCCGCACCATCGGGCCGGTGACGGCGACCTCGGCCAACTGGAAGGTAATGGCGCGGGCGTGGCGGACGACGCGGGCGCCGATCTTGATCAGCTTGAGTTGCAGGCTGGTCAACGACCAGTCCGCCATGGCCTCGGGCAGTTCGATGCAGCGCAGGAAGGTTGCCAGGTTGTAGGCCAGCGCGTGCAGTTGCAGCCGCACCTCGTTGTGCCGGAACTTCCGGCATGACAGCCGCGTCCAGCGAAAGGCATATTTGCCTTCCTTGATGTGCTGCTCTGCGGTGCCGCGCTGGTTGTAGAACCTCACCACCCAGTCTGGCTCCATCGGCAGGTTGGTGACGATGAAGCCGACTTTGGGGAACAGCTCGCCCGGATGCCATTCGATCTTGGCGATGACGCGGCGCGGCTTGTCCCAGGACGCCGCCTGATACTCGAAGTCCTCGAAGAACCGTTTGACCTTGGTCAGCGAAGGCCGTCCCACGGGCCGTGTCAGCCGATGCGCGATCTTCTCGCGCAAGACGGCGTTGGCGGGCAGACGGATGGCGTAGAAGAACCTGGCTTCTTCCAGCCGCATATAGATCGCGGGGATCGCGTAGGCAGCGTCGGCCCGGAAGAAGCGTCCACCAAGGTCGCGGCCAGCATATCGGGCAATGACGGGATCAAGGACATCCCGCCAGCCATCGGCGCTGTGGACATTGCCGTTACGCAGGGCGCAGCGCTCCAGCATGCCAAACTGGTTGAACAAGAAGATGGGGTGATAGCAGGTGCAGTCGAAATGCCCGTTCCAGGCAGCACCTTCCTGATCGCCGTGGGTGGGGCTGACCGAGCTGTCCATGTCCAGCACGATGTATTTCAACCCGTTGCGGTCATGAAACCGGTCGATCCATTGGCCGTTCAGATCGGCCAGCGCCGCCCGGTTCGCGGCCAGAGCCAGCGTCTCGGTCTCGAACCGTCCCATCTGCGATGCCGAAGCAGCTTGCGCCTCGACGGCCCTGCCGCCAACGACCTGACGCATCACGGGATCGAGGGCCAAGCGGTCGGCATCGTTCACATCCTCGTATCCGGCCAGTCGTCCGAACACCGATTGCCGGAACAATCCGTCAAGCCGATGGAGCGTGTTCTTCCCGGTGCGGCTGTCTCGCAGCGCCTCCGACGCCAGATTGGACAGGCCGAGCACGTCATCAAGCTCGCGCATCACCAGCAGGCCACCGTCTGAACTGATCTGCGCACCACGGAACTCCAGACGCACACGGCGGTCGAAATCAACCCGATCTCCCCGCGCCAAGCCCGCACCCTCCAGGTGATCCATGAAACGCGCCCCTCGCAGCCGTCAACGCCATGATTTATATGCGAAATATCACGATTACGACAGCGAAATCAGCGACTTACTTGGAGAATGTGGGCTTTATAGCTTGGGCGTCATTTTTGTCGGTGTTTTCCACAGGGTTTATCGCACCAGTCGCCTTGAGATAGGCCGCCTCGACTCGTTCCTGAAGTTCCTTGAACCACGCCAGTAGTCGCTCCAGTTGTTCAGAGGCGTGATGGCGGCGCGGAAGTCGGTCCAGAAGCTCCTCGAAGAGACCCGTGAATTGCGTCCAGGGCCCGCGCAACGCGCCGCTTACCGCCGCCTCGATCCGCGCGCGGATCATCCGGCGCGCAACCGTGATCTGACGCTTCAAGCGCTGGCAGAGCTCGCGCTCGGCCTGCAACTCGGCCTGCAGCTCTTCAAACTCCTCGACTCGAGCCGAAAGCGGCGACAGATCGAAGCCGTAGGCCTCGACGATACGTCCCTCAGCGTCTCTGCGGCCCCACCGTTTGCCATTCGGGCTATCCTGGAAAGAGATCACACCGTTCTCTGCCAGACGCCGCGCATGACGCTTGAGTGCCGACAGAGAGAAGCCGGTCTGTTCCATCAGATAGGCGTTAGAGGCCCAGACGATCGGGCGCTGCCCCTCCTCCCAGTCCTGGGCCTGCGTGAAGGCCCCCAGTGTATCGAGGAGCATCATGTCGCCGGCCTTCAGACCTATATGCGCTCCAACGCGCTTGAGCGCGACAAATGCCCGCGTCTTGGGTACTGCTACCCGTTCACCGGCTTGGGCAAGCTGCTCAGCAACCCCAAGACCCGGTGTCGGCTTGCGCCAACCTGTATGTTTCATGCCTGTATCTCACCTCCGGTTGTGTGGAGGCAAAAGAAAGCCGTTCGCTCAGAAGCGTTCGTCGTTGACAGTGAATCCTGTGAGACTTATCTTGAAGGTGACCAAACCATTAAGATCAGCTCTCAGGCCACACCGCTTGGGGGCTTTTCTTTTGCCGTTAATTCACTTGTCGTTCCTTTTTTGCTCCTTGCCTCATCGTTCCGAAGAACATCTCACCAACGCTGTCTTCAGTCGGTATCCTTCTCCGTGTTTTCGACGTTCAAATAGCTTGCGACTAAGTCTCCAAGCTTTTCGAGACGCTCTTGGTCAATCGGCACTCCTGCAACCTTGATTGATAGGTTTCCATCGACGGAAGTGACCGAAAGATTTCGGTTGCCCACCTTGCGCTTAACGGTGAGTTTTTGGGGCTTTGTCTTTGGTTTTGGCTTGGCTTTGTTTGTTCTCTCCAAGCTCGCTAAGGCACCCTGTAAATCACGAAAGCTCATGTCGTAGACGTTCTTGAACGTGTTCAAGATTTGATCCTGCGCAGCGAAAACGGACCGTGCTCGCGAGACTAGGCTCTCATGCACACCAATTTTCTTGGCGAAGGCCACAGCTGTCAGTTTCTCTTCGCCAGAAGCCAGCGTCTCATACATTTCACCAATCGAAACCAATCGCTCAAAAGGGCTGAGATTTTCGCGCTCCTCATTCTCGCGAAACCGGAGAAACAACATTTCAAACTTGCTGTTCTCAGCGTTTCGCGCGTCAGGCGGGGCAAGTATTGCACGAAGGGGTACACCGAGCTCTGACGCGGCAGCCAGTCGGCGGCGTCCTGTCAGCATCACGAATGGAACCCCCGCGATATTCGACGGGTCCAACGGATCCGGCTGCCAATCCGGATCCTCCGGCCACACTAGAATGGGCGTGTCCTGCCCGTTCGAAGCGATGCTGTTTACCAAAGACCTAAAGGCTTCCTGGGACATCCAGTCTTGTCGGCGGTCGGTTCCCATTGGATCGGAGATTTGATCTGGCGACAGGCTTATCTCATGGCGACCGTTGAGGATATCCAAACAAAGCTCGGCTCTGCTTCGCTCTACTGCAGCTTGCGACTGCGCAAGCGCTCCTGATTTCCAGGCACTGCCGGCCCCCTTGAAAGGAGTCGAAACAGCATCACTCGATTCTGTCCTGCCTTCGGAGCCGCTCGCACGTTCCTTGTTTGTATCGAGATTGGTAGCCTTGCTGACCAGCGACCTTGGAATACTGCGTTTCATGCTTCACCCTCGCCGTCATCTTCATAGAATTCGTCCATCCAAGTATTGGCGTAGCCACGTTCGAGTCCTGGCCAGAGTCGCGATATTATGGCGTCGTTCACGGCATCGGCATTCGTGATGAACCGGTTGATCCCCTTGCGCTTTCCCGGCGTGTCTGGCTCGTATTCGTATACGGACTGATAGACGTCCGAAGCGTTCGAGATCGCGTCGGAACGCAAATAAAACACGGGCAGAATTTCCGTGGGGCAATGTTCTAGCAGGTTTCCGATGTGGTTAAGATCCTGCGCATTGGACCGTTGAACGATCGTTGGCAACAGCATGTTCGCACCGGTTCCGATCTCGATCCTTTCATGGGCCAGGATGTGCTGAAGCATCCCAAGCAGGCCAGTCACAAAGGTCGACAACGTCGCAATGTCGAACCCCTTCATGGTTTGCGGTATGACCAGTGAAGTAGACGCAATCACGTTATTCAACTGGAACAGTGTGAGCGCGGGTTGATAGTCGATGATGATGACATCCAGCGTCTCCGCTAGTGCGGTGTCGAGCCGCTCCTGGTCGACCTTGCCGTCGACTACCAATTCGTTGGGTGGCGTTTTCGGTGGGTGGCCCGCTTTCCAGCGGTCGATGGCATCGCGTAGGTAGCGGTAAAAGCTCTTTCCGGCGGGGGCTTCGCGGACAAGCCGCGCAATCTGGATCTCACCCTCGGATGTTTCGCCGTGAGCTGGAAGCAGGCGCAGGCCTGGCCAGGAGGTCTTGAGAAGGAAGCTATCGAGCGTTTGCGCATCGTGGTCGGTATATGGCGCGTCTTCCGACTGAAAGAGTCCAGCAAAGTCCACCATAGAGGCGGTGTTTTCGTCGGGCATTTGGGGAAGGCCCTCTCCCCCGACGAAGTAGAGCGTTATTGTACTTTGCGGGTCAGCATCCATAACACCGACACGCATGCCGTAGTGCAAGCTGAGATACTGGGCAAAATGCGCGGCGCTCAGACTTTTGGCGGTCCCGCCTTTCTGGCTTGCAAACGAGATGACGGGCAAAGGTGCGTCAGGCTTCCGCCAGGCCAGGTAGTCGTACGGCCGCTTTGCCGAGGCTGCCAGAAGGGCCCGCATGTGCATCAATTCTGAAAGCGTGAAAACACGCTCTCTTCCAACATATTCTCCTGCGGGAAAGTCATCGCTCGAATTGGCGAACTTGGTCAGGTACTGAATACTCACATTGAGAAACCTAGCGCACTGGCGCATGGACCAGGTTCGCTTGATGCGCTGACGCAAGGTGAGTTCCTTGTTCACTGCCACCATCGTGCGCTCAAGCCCACGTGACAGATCCGTCAAAAACTGTTCTAAACTACCGCTCATTTATAAGCCCTGACTTCGGTTGGGTCCGAGTTCGACTCGATTCTGCTTCAATGGTAGCACGGTTCTGAGCAAAAGATAAAGATACCACGCGCCTATAGGTTTCAGGCGCTTATTTTGAGGCTCAGTGGCTCCAGAAACTCCAATCTTGAACGCGTTCAAGATTGGAGTTTAAGTCGGCTGACCAGAGCGAAGCCGATCAACCATGCATGTTTCACGCCGCGTCTTTCGGACCCCAGGAGATGACCGTCCTAGTTGGTGGCTTTGCCCATGTTTGCGTTGAAGCCGTGATCACAGATGCTCACCGTGAAGTAGCCAGCGCCGGTCTCCCCTTTCTGAATCTTCTAGATGCCGCCGCACTCGGTCAGCTTGCCTCACGGGGAGCGTCCGGCGACGCGTTGCGCGAAGGCCGTCCTGTTCGACCTCGCGACGGGTTCGATGGTAATTTCCAGGTCGGAGGTCAAGATGGAGATTGAGCCGAAGCCTTTGGCGGTTTCGTTGTCGGCGCTTGTGAAACTGATGCAGCCAGAAGGGCAGCTGCGCGGTTGACCAAGGGCTGACCACGCTGGATGCGAAGCGCCGCATAGAAGGGTAGGGGAGGAAGATGGGCCACAGCCGTTGTAGACGGGGCGGCCGCTGCGATGTGCATTCCATGCAACCGGTACGCACCGGGAGACCTGCGGGGACCGGAAAAAATCCCACAGGGAAATGCGCGGCGTACTTAAAACTGAACAAAACAAGTAGACCCCTTACTCTCGTGCACGCGCGCAACAAGCGTTGCGCTATAGTGCTCTCAACAGCCCGATCCCTTGCCCAAGAGGCACTGCACGAACGCCTTCGGCCACGGGGACGTCATGCTCTCCGGCGTAGATCAACAGCTTCCGGCTAGCCTTGATGTCTTCCGCGCCCACATAGAACCCGCGCGAGACCTTTGGCGCAGTCGTGCGCTTGATCTCAACGGCCCAGATGTCGCCCCCAGGCAGGCGAAGGACCAAGTCAAGTTCAGCTCCGGCAGAAGTGCGATAGAAGAAGGGTTCGGTGCCGGTTGGTGCAGCGGCAAGAAGGGCCTCGATACATAACCCCTCCCAACTGCCGCCAACGACGGGGTGCCCGAGCAAGCCCTCGATTGTCCCAATGCTTAACAGGGCATGCACGACCCCGCTGTCGCGGACATAAACCTTTGACGATTTCACCAAACGCTTGCCGACATTCTCATGCCAGGGCTGCAGTCGCCGCACCAGCATGAGATCAACGAGCAGATCGAGGTAGCGTCCAATCGTTTGGCCGGAGACGCCCAGCCCCTCGGCGAGGGCTGCAGCGTTCAATAGACCACCTTGCACATGCGCAAGCATTGTCCAGAAGCGCCGCAAGGTTGCGGCTGGAATACGCGGTCCGAGTGCAGGGATGTCACGTTCCAGATATGTACGCAGAAAATCCAGACGCCAATCCATGCTGGCTTGATCGCTTGAAGCCATGAAGCTGTCAGGAAAGCCACCACGCAGCCAGAGCGCATTCAACTGATCAGCCCCCACCTCGGTAAGCTGTAGAGGGGGCATTTCGATATACCTGACACGTCCAGCAAGGGATTCTGCCGACTGTTGGAGTAGGACGTTGGAGGCTGATCCCAAGAGCAGGAACTGGCCCGCTCGAAAACCGGCCCGCCTGCGCTGGTCGATCTGACCACGCAGGCTCTTGAAGAGGCCAGGCATCTGCTGCACCTCATCGAGGATGACGAGTTTTCCCGCCTGTTCATCCAGATATAGATCCGGTTCGGTCAGGATCTGCCTGTCCGCATTTCGTTCTAGATCAAGGTATACCGATGGTTGCTCCGAAGCTATGTCTAGAGCGAGCGTGGTTTTCCCAACCTGCCGGGGGCCGAGGAGGACAACAGCAGCTTGGCTCTCGAGCGCGGATTGCACAAAGTGATGAGTTTGGCGCTTATACATACCTTGCAATTACTCCACACGATGGAAGATCTGCAAGGATAAACTGCTTAGCAGGTAAAGTTGCCACTTAATTGGAGATGTCGCATGATGTGACGAACAGGCTTAGCGTCAAAACTCACTCATATCATCCCAAGCCGCTTCGCCCGCTCCAGCAACATCTTCACTGATGATGGCTGCCAGCTTGTCCGGCCGCGGGGTGTGCGCTCACGCATGTTCTCCAAGCGGGCGCAGATGGCCTGAAGCGTAATGTCGGGATCGGCGCCCTTGATACCCGCGACGATGGCGGGCAGGCGATCATCTCGCGCACGCGGGCCCGCGCGATCAAGCACGGTCGCGGGGAGGAACCCATCGCGGACATAGGCGTTCACAGCGCGCAGCAGACGGCTTTGCGTCCAGCGCCGGGCCTCGGGTAGGGGGCCGTTGATGATGCGCACCAGATCTTCCCAAGCCAGATCGGGACGCAGCCGACGCACATGGGGCACCCAGTCCTGCGCAGTTTCATTCAGGCGTTCTATATATCCGTCCTGTCGCGCCAGTCGGACCTTGCGTAGCGCAGCCGGATCCCGGGCGCGCAGGCCAGGGTTTCCGCCGACCCGCCCCTTTGTTCGTGCGCTGGCAAGCCCAGCCTTGGTCCGTTCACGGATCAGGGCGCGCTCGAACTCGGCTGCTGCACCCAGAACCTGCAGCGTGAACTTGCCCTGCGGGGATCCGGTGTCGATCGGGTCCTGAATCGAGCGGAAGAAGGCGCCCTTTGCTTCCAGCCGTTCGATCACCTCCAGCAAATGCGACAGCGACCGCGCAAGCCGGTCGATGCGCACCACCACCAGCGTATCGCCCTTGCCGATCCGTTCCAGCAGCCGCGCCAGCACAGGCCGCGCACGATCACCGCCAGAAGCCTGTTCCTCATGGATTTCGACACAGCCCGCTGATTTCAGCGCCTGCGACTGGGGCAGGGGGTCGTCGTCTAATCGCAGCACATTTTGCAAGCCCTTTCTTTCGGGGTGGCGCAGAAAGCCGTTGATGTTCAGCGCAGATG
>NZ_JAALFE010000053.1:0-2764 GCF_011059185.1 Paragemmobacter kunshanensis
GAAAAACCCGCCTTGGGGGCGGGCGAGGTGGTGGTTTTGATGATGAAATCGGCAGCGCCTCCCGGTCAGGGCGCGCTGCCAAAGATCTTCAGCTTGATCGCAATCCCCGCGAGCAACGCCAGGATGACGCCGGTGGTGATCAGATGAACCGCACTCTGGACGGCCGTACGGCGGACAAAGCGGATGGCATCGAGCAGCGCGCGCAGGTCGCGGATGTCGAGGGCGGCTTCCTTGCCGTCGAGGCCGACATCGGCCAGCGCGCGCTTCGCCCCCTCCTCTGCTGCCCGCGCGAGGAGTTCCTCGAACTCGGCATCCGGCATGCGGACATGGCCATCTCCGGAACGGGGAGGGCTCATGCGGAGAGGATCCCGACTTCGGCAGGCAGGGTCACGCTGGTCCAGGCACTGCTGTCGGCGGGGTTCAGCGCCCATGTGGAATAGACCGACCTCGGCGCAAGAGACGGCACAGTGACCGGGGCCGCATCATGATTGACCCCACCCATGCGCAAGAAACCAGCGGCGGCCTGCGGCCCGACCGTCCCTGCCTGCGCGACCTGCTTCACATGCACGCCCGCGATGGCTGCGACGGCCGCAGGTCCGGTCGGCCCGGTCAATGAGAAGGACAGCCGCTGCCCGGCCGCATTGCTGGACAACCGCGTGCCGACATCCTCGTCCTTCAGCGCATCGATGCTGCCCGCCATCTGGCTGAAGGTTGCGATGGCATTGGGCGTGCGGCGGACAAAGCGCCGCCCGATGGTCGACACGCCATCCAGCACCGCGAAATGCGCATAGTACCAGGTGCGGGTGACGCTGGTGCCGTGCAGCCCGACGTTCGGGAAAACGATCTGCACCGGCTTGCCCTTGCCTTGGGTGTTGGCGGCCGTGGCCGAGCTGTGCAGAACACCGTCGACGTAGAAGTCGATGGTGATGCTGGCCGCCACCGCCACGCGCACGTCGATCCATTGCGGTTGGCCGTTCGGCGGGGTGTAGCTCGAGTTGCCCTGTACCGTCGTGTCGCCGCGAGCAACGGCGTGGTAGCGGTCGGTGCTGGCCACCGGCTGGATCTGCGCGACCCGGACCTGGTTCGCGTCAAAGAACTCGATGAAACTGGCATTGGCCTCGGTGATGAGGTCGGCATCCCCATTGGGCGGCACGTAGCGGAAGCCGAGCCAGAGATCGCCCGCGGGTGCCGCAAATCCGAGGGAGAACGGCATGGCATAGCTGCGCGAGGCGATGAAGCGGATGCCGTTCACGTCGAGGTTGGCATCGAAGCCAATGGCGGTCGTGTTCAGAAGCCCGGAAATGCCCGCGACGTCGGTCGGCTGGTGGCCGAGATGCAGGATGTAGCTCATGGCAGTTCCACTTCGATGTAGAGGTTGGCTTGGGTCCAGGTGGCGCCGCGCCCCCCACCGTGCTCGAGGAAGAGCGCGGCATCTGCGGCGGTGAGATGTGCCCCGCCACCCCGGCTGATCCAGAGGGAGGCACCCGCGATGCTGAGCCCTCGATCCCAGCCGATCTCGAGGAAGGCCGCAGCGTCGAAGAAGCGCAGATCGGGATCGAGATACCCCAATGCCGTCACGCCCGGGGGCACCGGATAGCTGAACTGGGAGGGGAGCGAGCGGAGCGTGCCGCCGTCACCGGGATTGCGCCCCTGGACCTGTGGGTAGAAGCCGGGACTTCCGCCCGCCGTCCAGGTCGCCGCTGCGCTGACCGGGTCGTCGCGCCAGATCCCGTTCTTGCCGATCCAGAGGCGGCCGAGGGCCGGGTCGAGGACGAACATCAGCACATCATTCGCGCCGAAGGTGGGCAGACCGGTTAGGCGCTGTTCGGCGGTTGCAGTGGCCGAGGACCAAAGCGCGCCGGTGCCACGCCAGCCGATCGAGCCCAGCGTGATCGGGTTCAGCCCGACATTGAACTCCTCGCGCTGCGCGGCCGCGACGACGCCCATATAGCCGTCGAAGGTGGCGGCACCCGGGGCGCAAAGGACTTCCCAATAGCGCCGCCCGTCTGTCGGCAGGATCGCCTTGGCGGTCGGCACCCAGCGCATGTAGTTGGTGCCGCCCGAGATGTTCACGGCGGTCTGGTTGCCGTTCGACAGGGTATAGCCGGAGGGGCGGCGGGTGGTGTCCATCTGCCAGACTGCGCCGATATCTACCGGGGGCCCGGTATCCCCGCCTTGGGCAAGAATGGCGCCGCGCATCATCAGGAGGCTCATGCGACGGCTCCCGCCAGCGCGCCCTGGATGATCCAGGCATCCGCCCCGCGCTTCACGAGGGCGGCACCGGACCATTGGCCGTCGAGGGCGACCGAACCGCCCGGGACACCGTTCAGCGACACACCCGCCGCAGCTGCCACCGTCGCGACCCCGGCGCCAACCTGCGTGATGTTAATCAGCGCGCCGAGCTCGAAGGAAACGGTGGCCTCGGGTGGAATGGTCACGGTGACGGCCGAGGAACCGGTCGTCTCGAGAATGCTGCCCAGATCGACCGTTTCCAGTGTGTGGCTGGTGGCGGTGAGCGTGCGGATGCGCACGATGCCGGGGCGCGGAACCTCGACCCATGATCCGGCCGTGAACCGTACATGTCGGGCCTCGTCGGCGATCCAGACCTGCCAGCCTTCTTGCGGGGGCAGATAGACCCAAGCCGCAGCCCCGGCTAGCGACTGGTCCCAGAGTGCGAGCGCATTGGCATTGGCGCCTGCCGTGGCGGGCACGATGGCGATCTGGCCCGCGGTGCCGGTGGCAGGAAGTGCTGCAGTCCGTGACG
>NZ_JAALFE010000053.1:3522-7882 GCF_011059185.1 Paragemmobacter kunshanensis
AAAATGACCGACGTGCCCGAGGGATGCGCGCGCGGGACGGTATCGAGGCATCCACGTCCAACTGTGATGCTGCTAGGCGTGATCCCGTCCACGCGGACCAGTTCGCCATCGATGCTGGCGAGCGTTCCGATCTCGACCTCGCCGATGTCGCGCCAGCTGGTGACCGGGACCACGCGCGCTTCCGGGCTGTCTGTCACATCCGCAGCGAGCAGTGCGGTCGGGGCGAAAGCGACCACCCCCTCCTGCGCGGGTCCGGTACCGGGATCAATCCAGAGCTGGGCCGCCAGGGCATCGGCGCTCGGGCGTTCGCCGGTCGCGACCAGCGCGCCTGCGTCCGGATCCTCGGCAAGGCGGCGGTCGGCCTCGCTGTGGCCAAGCTCGCGGACGAGAAGCCAGTACGGGGCTTCGTCGACCATGCGCCGGGCCAATGCCCGCGGCGGGGCGGCGACACCGGTTGCCGTGGGCATGCGCCCGCCCGCGATGGCCGTGGCGCCCAGCGCGAAGACATCCTCTGCGATCTTCAACCGGATGCCGTTGTCGCGCCCGTCCCCCTGTCCGATCTCGGAAATCCGCATCACGACGTCATCCAGCCCCAGCCGCGTCGAACGCAGCCGGATCACATCGCCAGGCCCGAGGTCCGCGCCTTCGCGGTTCACGACGATCTCGCCGGTCAGAAGGGGGGCGGACAAGGCACGCAGGTCGCGCTCGGCGACGCGTACGGCGAGCCCCTGATAGCGGATGCCGGGATAGTCGAGCGTGGTCGCCAGCACCTCGCCCATCGCCTGGACGCGGGCCGTGTCGGTCACGCTGACGGCACCGGTGTCGTCGGTCCAGGCATCGGTGAAACGCACCGTGACCGAGTTCACCAGATCGGATGGCGAGCGGCGCCCAAGGCGGCCCCAGTCCACGACATTGGTCTCGTCGAACAACGGCAGCGTTGTGCTCAGGTAATCCGCCCGGATCAGCTTCAGCTCCCAGAGCCCGGTGCGCCTGTCGATGAAAAGAGTGGCATCGATATGGTCGAGGACGCTGGCGATGAACTCCTCAATGGAGGAGTCCTGTTGCCAGATCAGCGAGAGCCCGAAGCCCTCGGTATAAAGCGTATCCGCCGCGCCCGTGAAACTCGCCCCGATCTCGACCGAGGAATATCCCAGACCCCAGTCCCGGTTGGTCAGGCATTCGCGGATGATATGCGCCGGGTTCATGTCCGGGCCGTTGCCAAAGGCGCCGCGCAGGGAGGCGACCAGTGCTTGCGGGTTGCCGGGTGGGATCACCGGCACGCCATCGACAGGGGTGTTGTCGATCTGCGCGGTGTAGGACGTGTTCGCGAGCGAGATGTTGAAGCCGAAGATATCGGCAGGCGGCAGGGTGCGGATGATCGCGAGCGCCGTATCGACGGAGGATACCGGCGATGGCTCACCATCGGTCACGAAGATGACGATCCGGCGTTTGGACCCACCACCCGCGAAGAAGGCATTTGCTTCCGCGAAGGCCGCGTTGAAGCTCGTGCCTCCGTTGGTGAAGTTCGAGAGCCCCAGCATCCAGGCCTCGAGCGCGGCATAATCGTCAGGGCCCGTGTTGCGCCGTTCGATGGACCCGGCGACTGCCGCGTTCCAGAGGACGATGCGGATATCGTTCGGCCGGTCGGGATCCACGCCCGTCGCGATCTCGCGGATGAGGGCGGCGACGCCCGCTTTCTGAGCGGACATGCGCGTGCCCGACATTGATCCCGAGACATCGAGCGCAATGTAGATTGCGGCATCCGAGATGTTGGCCTCTGGCACGATGGCCGCCTTCTCGGGATACCACTGTGCCGCCCCGGCCTCGCCGGTCAGCACGCGTGTTACTCGCACGGCCCATGGCTTCAGGTATGGGTTGATGCCGAGGTAGACCTGCCGCAGCACGAGGCTGCAGAGGCCACGGTAAGCAGGCACGTCCCCGCCCATGCGCGCGGCCAGATAGTCGTTGGGCCCCTGGCTCAGCCCGCCCATCAGCACATCGACATCGCCGCGGATGCCGCCTTCGCGGCTCTCGCCGCCGAAGAGGTCAAGCTTGTCGATCCGGATGCGCCCGCCACCGGCGCCGGTATTGCTGGCGCCGGTCGTGGCCTCGAAGACCTCGACGCTCTGGGTTGCAAAGCTCAGCGCCTCGGGCAGGACGGTCCAGCGCGTGATATTGGTCGCAGCGTCATAGGTGACGGCCTGCAGGGTGATCGTCTGGCTCGACCCGTTGGCGAGGGCGAGGCGATAGTCCTGCCCGATCCGCACGCCCGCGCGGGTGCCGGGGAAGCTGATTGTTGCGCCGCTGTCTCCCGCAAGTGCCGACGTCGCGGCCATACCTGCGACGGTGCCGATACGGGTCTCGACCGCCGCCCCCCCACCTCCTGCAGAGCCTCCGCCAGTCGTGACGGACCAGGCGGTGCGACGGTCGACGAGGATCTCGCGGATGGCGTCGACCGGCCCGTGGCAAAGCGCCAGATGTACGCCCAGCGAATAGCGATAGCCGACGGTCTGGGCCTTGCTCCTACCGCCCATCATCTGCCTCCAGCATCATTGCTGCCCGTGCTTCAGCCTGCAGGATCACCGGTTCGACCAGCGCGTCGCCGGTGGCGCGCAAGGTCTCCGCCTCGATGCCGCCGTCGAGAAATGACTGCCAGTCCAGCCCATGCCGCCGAAACCACGGCCGCACGCCCGCGAGGCAGTAGCGCGCCGCGCGCAGGTCATGGATTGTCACGCGGGTCACTTCTTGCCGCCTTTCTTCTTGATGGGATCGACCTTCAGGTCTCCGGCCCAGACGACATTCGGGCCGGTGATCAGAACCGTGCCGAAGACGACCGGGATCGGACGTCCTTCTTCAGCCGTCGGCAGCGTGAAATCGTCGAGCCCCGCAGCCTGCGGCTTCTCGACCTTGGGCCGCGGGCTCAGCGCATAGGAAATCGCCGAAAGCACGAGCCCGAGGACGAGCCGCGCGATGAAGGTCCAGACCATTTGGGATGCTCAGACGATGGAACTGCCGCCGAAGGGGTTGCGGCCGGGGATCTCGGGGAAGCCGCCGAAGTTCGGGAGGTTGCCGAACTTGGCCGCACAGGTGGAGGCGCGCAGGTCGCAGCCTGGGGCGAGGTCGGCTATGACGGGGATCGGATCACCGGTCTCGGGGTCGCTCTCGGGTGCGGCCAGCGCCGCTGCCACCTCCAGCATCGGCCGAGAAAGCGTCAGGGTTGTCCCGACATGCCCCGTGATGAAGCCGAGCTGGGCACCGAACCTCAGCACCCCGCCGCGAAACCAACCATCGGGCTGGCCACCTGCCTCTGGGACTGTCAGCGAATTGCCCGAGGCGGCCGTCACGGTTCCGGTCTGCCAATGGAAGCTGATATCGAGCCCACAGCCGCGCCCGTAGAGCGCGTGGCGGCAGAGGCGCTGGTACTTCGCGCGCACCCCGGCCCGGCGCAAGGTGCTGAAGACGGATTCACAGTTCAGCAGGATCCGGACGCCCTCGACCTCGGCGCCCACCACGCGGCCTTTCCAATGCGCCACGGTCTCGCCCAGCACCTGCTCGTGGCCGCGGAAGATGGTCAGTGTCACGGGCGTGTTGCCCAAGGGCGCGAGAAACCGCCGCGCGAAAACGTGCGACAGCGGCCAGGTCAGTTCCAGCCGCCCGCGTTCGATCTCGCTGGTCTGCACCACATCACCATGGGAAATGGCGGTGGCTTCCCAAGTAAGTGCATCGCCCTCGCTGGCGGCACTGGTCCAGTCCGTGGCCCTGCTGGTGAAGCGCCAGACCTGATCGCCTTCGACGAACTGGTAGAGGTAGTACGGGCGGCCCTCGGCCGTCGAGGACTCGATGGTGGCGTAGGTCATTCCAGAACCTCGACGACAGGAAGGGTCACCTCACTGGCCACGGCCCCATGCCGGATCTCCACGCGATCCGCATCCGACCGCACCAGCGTCAAGAAATGCGCCTTCGTCCCGCTTGCCACGGGCTCGCCGAGGCTGGAGGACAGCGTCAGCCGATGATCCGCGCCGTCCACCAACGCAGCGTTGATCATCCGGAACCGAAGCCCGCTTGGCATCTCGAGCAGGATCGCGCGCCCGACATAGGCCGCCAGTTCCGCAAAGGGCGCCACGCGCATCAGCGTGGAACCGGAGGTCATGGCGGCACGCAGTTGCAGCTCGCGCCCCCAGGTCGGCAGCCAGAAGCTAGCCTGACGGCCGCGCAGCGACCACAGCCAGCGGCGTAGTGCCCAACGTTCTGATGCGCCCTGCGCTTTCATCGTGATCGCCTCACCCCTCTCGAGCAGATCCCGCAACGGTTCCACCACGACGGGCCCGAAGCCGTTGTCGACGTATTCGACGGCGCGGCG
>NZ_JAALFE010000054.1 GCF_011059185.1 Paragemmobacter kunshanensis
CATGACACGAAATCCATAACCAATGGTGGGTCACTTCTCGATGGAAAACCCGGGTCAGCTCTCAGTGCAAATCAACATCCACGAGATTCTGCGCAAAAGCACGGACGATGGTGTCGCGCGCCGGTTTAGTGTTGGCGGCGACCTCAACCGTTCCAGTCAAGGGCTCATAGGTCAGTGCGGCCGCAACAACGGGTCGTCTCGGCACGGAGGCTATCTTCGCGCCTTGAAACTCCAAGGTGGCCTCGAGTCTCTGCTCGGCGTAAATCGTCACCTGAACAACGTGATACTCGGCCCCATCAAAACCACGGCGGGTCCGCTCAAAGATATCGACTTGTATCTTTCCGTCCGACAAGGCTCCTCTGAGTGCGGAGGAGAATGCTGCCTTGCATTCGTCTGAGGTGAGGACCGTCAGGTCACTCGAAAGGACGTGGCCATCGAACCTGTTAGACCTTCTTCGCCCATCGATGAAGACCGCTTCCTCCGCTCTCCGAAAGCATTCCGAATGGTTTATGAACAACCAGACTGCGCGATCTTCTACCCCGCCAAGTTCGGGTTCGTCAGCGCCGTCGGGCCAGCAGGACGCCATTGCCAGGTCGCCGAGTTCATTGGTCAGGGATGTGATCCGCTCGAGCGCGCCAACGGCATGCTCATTGCCATCGGCTTGCCCTGCGTCAATCGCCGCGGCCATCAACTTTGCGAACTTCAATCCCGGGTCTGACCAGTCCACGTCCTCGGGCATCAACACACGCAAGTGTTCCGCAAGTGCTTTGCGCATGTCGGGCGAAGTTTTGCGAATGAAAGGACTGAATGCAGTCATGCAATCTCCGGGCGTCAATTCATTCGCACAAGCTTAGCAGGAAACTCCGTGAACGGCACCTGCGTTGGTCAGCAGTTCGGGCCTGCAGTGATTGACCGGGTGATCACGCCTTTCGCCAGGTTTCGAATGATTTCGCCACCCTTCTATAAGGCAATGAAATCATTTGTATTTCAGGCACATCTCCCTAGCATTTGGTTAAAGGAACGATCTCACTGGAGCGCAAGTTGGGATGGGGTACTGCAGCGCAAATGCCTTTCCTTCGTCGGAAATGACCCCCGCCGAGCGCCGCACCGAGTTGTGCCGCATCCTGGCCCTTGGCCTGATCCGGCTGATGCAGCGCCAGTCAAGTCAACTCTCTGATCCCACTGGAGAAACTTCGCTACACTCTCTGCCCGACCAGAGCGCACATGCAACTCCGACGCATCGGAGAACCGCATGACGACCAATGATCCCATCCCCGCGCGCCTCGCGGCACTGAAGACTGCCCCGGTCACTGCGCTGAAACAACAGTGGCGCGATCTGTTTGCCAGTGAACCGCCGCCCTTCAACCGTCGCTATCTGGAAAGCCGCCTCGCCTACCGCATTCAGGAACTGGCCTATGGCGGGTTGAAACCCGAGACGGTGCGGCGGCTGGAGGAACTGGGCGAGGAACTCTACGGCGGCGGGGATCGGAGAAAGAGCAGCCATCGGTTCGATCGCGATCGGCCGATCACCGGGACGCGGCTGCTGCGCGAATGGCAGGGCGTGGAGTATGTGGTCACTGTCACCTCAGACGGCTTCGACTGGCAGGGACGGCCGTATCAGTCGCTGTCCGCCATCGCCCGCACCATCACCGGCACGCGCTGGAACGGCTGGGTGTTTTTCGGGTTGAAGAACCATCGGAGGGGGCCGTGACCGAACGCATCGTCCAGAAACTCCGCTGCGCCGTTTACACCCGGAAATCCTCCGAGGAAGGGCTGGAGCAGGAGTTCAACTCGCTCCACGCCCAGCGCGAGGCCTGCGAGGCTTATGTCGCCAGCCAGCGGTCCGAGGGATGGGTGCTGGTGCGGGATCATTACGACGACGGCGGCATCAGCGGCGGCACGCTGGAACGGCCGGGGCTAAAGCGCTTGCTGGCCGATATCGAGGATGGGCTGGTCGATGTGGTGGTCGTCTACAAGATCGACCGCCTGTCCCGGTCCCTGATGGACTTCTCGAAGCTGGTCGAAGTGTTCGACCGCAATGGCGTGACCTTCGTATCAGTCACCCAGTCCTTCAATACGACAACATCCATGGGTCGCTTGACCCTGAACATCCTGCTCTCCTTTGCACAATTCGAACGCGAAGTCACCGCAGAGCGCATTCGGGACAAGGTCGCGGCCTCGCGCGCGAAGGGCATCTGGATGGGCGGGGGTGTGGCCTATGGCTACCGGGTGGAGAACCGCAAGCTGGTGGTCAACGAGGCTCAGGCTGTCCATGTGCGCTGGGTGTATCAGCGCTTTCTGGAGGTGGGATCCGCAACGCTCATCGCTCGGGAGGCTGCAGAGCGTGGCTTGCGCACTACTTCGGGCAAGGCCATCGACAAGAAGTTCATCCACCGTCTGGTCGACAACCCCGTCTACATCGGGGAGGCGGTACACAGGGGCAAGCGCTATCCCGGCGAGCATGCGCCCATCGTGGATCGCGAGACTTGGGAGAAGGTGCAGTCCATCCAGAAGGTCAGCCCCCGCCAACGGGCGGCCAAGACACGGGCGGACACTCCTGCCCTGCTGAAGGGGCTGCTGTTCGGGCCAGATGGGGCAGCCTTCTCGCCCAGCCATACGCGCAAGGGCGGGCGTCTCTATCGCTACTATGTCAGCCAGACCATCCTGCGGCATGGGGCGGGGACCTGCCCGGTGGGCCGCGTGGCGGCCGGGGACATCGAGGCCGCCGTCGTCAACCAGTTGCGCGCCGTGTTCAGGCAGCCCGAGATCATCGCTGGCACCTGGAGGGCCGCACAGGCCCACACAGGCGGCATCCGCGAGGAGGAGACCGGTGAGGCCCTGACGCGGTTGGACCCGCTGTGGGAGGAGCTGTTCCCGGCTGAGCAGGCACGCATCGTGGGGCTGCTGGTGGAGAGGGTGGATATCGGGTTGCACGGGCTGAACATCCGGATGCGGGTGGATGGTCTGGCTGCCCTTGCGCGTGAACTGCACAGCCCGGGCGTTGAGGCAGCGGCATGAACGTCTATTCACCGGAAATCGTGACCGTGCACGTCCCGTTCAGGATCGCCAAGCGCGGGGGGCGGAAGTCGATCCTGCCGCCAGCCGACGCCCCTGCCCCGCGCCATGTCGACAGCACGCTGGTTCGCGCCCTGGCACGTGCTTTCCGGTGGCGGCGCATGTTGGATGCCGGAGAGTTCCTCACGATCTCCGAGCTTGCAGCTCATGAGAAGGTGGCGCCCTCCTACGTGACGCGCATCTTGCGGCTCACGGCGCTGGCACCCGGGATCATCGAGGCGATCCTGGACGGGACGGCGGGACCGGAGGTGACGCTGGCGGGTGTGGTGAAACCGTTCTCGGAGGTGTGGGCCGTGCAAGAAATCAAGCTATCGACCACCTGAAGCGATCCGCCAAGTTATTCATCTAAAAGTTTGATCTAGAAGTTGGATAGCATATCGCGCAAAACCGCTTGAGAAATATCAAGGGCCGGCATCGCGAGAAAAACATACCCAACCAGTCCCAGAGTAATTGCTGCTAATCGTGCAGGCCGATTGGTATGCATCGTCCCTGCCCACCACTCCCGCGCAAGATGACTTATGTAGTCACCATGTGCATTTAGCATTCCTGATCGAACATCTGATCTGAACCCTGCTAACTTCGGGCCAGTTCGCACTCTGTCTTTGATAGACCAAAAATCAGGTCGGCGCGATGTCCAGGTGCGTTCGAAAACTTGCGCTTCCATTCTCGCGATCTCACCGACGGTAAAGCTTTCTCGCACTTTCGTTGAAAAGTCGATCTCGTCATTTGACACATCCAGGACTAGTGGTCCGTAAACTCGATAGATCACATGTGAGAAAAATACGAACAAGCTGCCAAAGAAAACAAGTCGTAGCTTTGTAACCGCGTCAAGGAAGAAAGGATTCTTGGATCCCCCAACTACCCCTGCAATAGTATCAAACGAAGTCAAACTGGCAATCTCGTCATTGAATAGGATCAGATATCCCGCCAGTGGCACCAACCCGATTACTCTAGATACATCATTGTTTGCGACAGCCTTTACGGCACGCCATTGGATCAGCCGCCAGTCTTCGCTCAACTTCATGGCTGATCAGTTCCAGAGTTCTTCATACATGCGTACCAAAGCTATTGTCATTGGGCCCGTTCAACCAAAGTGGCGCTCATTGGATCGTACACGTAATTCACGATCGTTCGATCCTTGATGCGGTTTACCGCCTCGTCAATAACGAACAGTGGAACCATGAACCACTCGCGCGGCACAACAGGTCTCCCGAAGCGATCCCGAATTTCCACGTCGAAGCGAGCTGGTTCAAAAATCCTGTGGATCAGATTCTCGAGTTTCGTGCGGTTGATGTTGAACAGCTCATAGGTTGCAACGACTTCCACATCGGCCATCAGAAAGGTCGGCTGAAGGCGCGCACCTGCGATCCGCTGTTTCACACCCATATTGGTGACGCCGATCTTGTGAACGAGATCACGGTGCTGCGCGACCATAGGATGATCGGATTTGCTGCGCAGAACATAGATTGTGCCGCTCGCCTCGTCTCCTTCCTCTGGCTGGTCAGCAAAGAGGGGCCCAGCCACGGGCTCTGTGATCCTGCGGCCAGCCTCGTCCTTGTTGAGCGAGCGCTGCAGCGACCGCATCAGCATGTTGCTCTCGGTGCCATTGTCGAAGATCACCCGCAGACGGGCATCGGTGCGACCCTGGGCGGTGATCTCAATCTCGCCCATCTCGGCCACGTAAGCCTTCTGTCCGCTGACGATGAAGAAGCGCCCAGGCTCGATTTCCGCCTTCATTTCAAACGGTCGGGTATGTCGAACGCCTTCGTCGAGATCCCGTTGAACTTTCTCAAACAGCGGCTTGAACTTGGCAAAGTCCTCGCAACGCGTGCGGTTGGCCACTTCTTCCGCCGCCTGTTTTTCCACACTTGATCGGACGTGCTTCAGCTCGGTGATGTCGGGGCGCTCAGCCTCAACCCCAAGGGCAGCCAAGAGGGCATCATCGCCTAGTTCTTCTCCGTCTGCCTCCAAAGCAGCAAACTGGTCGCCCAGCAGGCCTTGTCGATCGAACCCAGCCAGGATCGAACGGCACTCGGGCAGAGTCCGAAGCCTGTCAAGGCGCACGGCGTAGAGGCGCTCGAAGATATCGCGATCTTCGCCATGCTGAGGCGCCCGGCCGTGCTCGTCGACGAAACGCTGAATATCTTCGAAACCCGCGATGATCCGCTCTTCCTGCGGCGATCGGCTGCTCGCCTTCTTTGCCTCTACTTCAACGCCGAGCTCGGCAAGGAGGGCGTCGTCCTCGTCAGTGAAATCAGCCATTCGCGGCCTCGGCTTTCATGCGCGCAAGAAAAGCGACGCCCTCAGCCATCCGTCGCTCCCAGGCGTCCTGCGAAGTGATCGATGGCAGTCGCCCGCGCTCTTGTTTGAACTTCACAGCTCGTCGGGCCAGATCACGGGCTTCCTCTGGCGTCAGCTTCACCTTCTTTGCCGCGATGACTGCCGCGACCTGCTTCAGGCTTTCCTCGCTCATCGTTTTTGCAAGGATCGAGTAGGCCTCGCCAAATGGGTTGATCTGATCGATCAGGTCGATGTCCAGATCGCGGACGTTCATGAACTTCCTCACCCCATCGATCAGCGCCGTGTTTGCCGTTCTTTCTCCCTCATCGCCGCCGGTGGCCAGACGCTTTGCCTCTTGCGTCAGGTTCAGCGCCGCGATCGCATGTTGCCGGACGGCCTCTTGGTCGTGCTCGTCCAACTGGGGGTATTTCTCCTTCACGATCTTGCCCATCCGCGTCAGGGTCAGATCTTGCGGCACCAGTTCCTCCCGGTCAAAGAGGCCCCGCTCCATTGTGGGCTTGTCTTGGACGAAGGCCGTGATCACCTCGTTCAAGTCCTGGCTGCAAATCCGCGCCGCTTCCTTGCTCTTCGGTTCCACCAGACCCTTGATCTCGATCTGGAAGGTCCCCGTGTCCTCATTAAAGCCCACATTGCACTTATACGGATCATATCCATCGTCGCCGTAGTCAAAGCCGGGCTGGGCGGAACTGGCCTGCGTTTTGGGCTTGAACTCGAACTTAGGTGCCAGGACCTGCTCCATCAGAAGGCTGGCCGCGATCGCTTTCAGCGTGTCGTTGACCGCCTCTGTCACAAGCCCCTGCGAGGCGTCAGGTTCTGCGATCAGATTGGTAAAGCGCGCGTGGGTTTTACCGGGCGCATCGCGGGTCGCGCGGCCGATGATCTGCACCACCTCTGTCAGGCTCGCGCGGTAGCCGACCGTCAGGGCATGTTCGCACCAGATCCAGTCGAACCCTTCCTTCGCCATGCCGAGCGCGACGATGATGTCCACATGGTCGCGGTTCATCTTTTGGGTCGGGTCCTTCAGCGCTCCCGACACCTTGTCTCGACGCGGCCCCTCGTCGTCCACCAGATCGGCGATCCGCAGTACCCGGCCCTCGGGTGTCTTGACCAGCTGGAACCCCGTCGCCTCGTCGACACCTTGCCACTCGCCGAGAGACTCGAGGATCTCCTCGACCTCCTTGTGCTTGTCCTTCGTGCTCTCGCGCGAATTCACGGACGGGATGTGGAGGATGGTTTTCTCCCGCGCATCCAGCACCTTCAGGATGTCGTCCACATAGGGGCCGTTGTAGAAGAAATAGCCGATGTCCAGCGCCTTGAGGTGCTCATACCCGTTTAGCTGCTCGTAATAGGTGTAGGTCACCGTCTCGAACTTGCTCTCGTCCTGCGGCATCAGGACGGCCTCCGCATCGCCGCGGAAGTAGCTGCCGGTCATGGCGACGACATGCACCCGATCCCGCGCGATGAAGGCGCCCAGATGCGCGCCCAGCTTGTTGTCGGGGTTGGCGCTGACATGGTGAAATTCGTCCACCGCGATCAGCCGGTCGTCGAAGGCCTCGACACCGAACCGGTCCACAGCAAATCGGAACGTCGCATGGGTGCAGACCAGCACCCGGTCCCCGCTTTCCAGGAAAGCGCCGACCGAGTTCACCTTGCCACCATCGGTGCCGGGCGAGTTGCAGAGGTTCCACCGCGGTTCAACTTTCCAGTCGGCCCAGAAGCCGAACTTCGACAGGGGCTCGTCGGCAAAACTGGAGCCGATCGACTTTTCCGGCACCACGATGATCGCCTGCTTCAGGCCCTGGTTGTGCAGCTTATCCAGCGCGATGAACATCAGCGCCCGGCTCTTGCCGCTGGCAGGCGGCGACTTGATTAGCAGGTATTGTTCGCCCCGCTTCTCATAGGCGCGTTCCTGCATGACGCGCATGCCGAGTTCGTTGGCCTTGGTTGAACTGCCATTGCGCGCATAGGTGACCGAAACAGAGGGAACATGGAGCGTGGTCATTTCTAGCCCTCCGCCGCGAAGTGCGCTTCGAAAGCACGAACGCTGCCATAAGTTTCGACCACGCGAGTCTGAACCTTCCGCATCATGTCCGATCCCCGCTCAGGCCATCCATGGTGCTCGAACATCTCAGCAAATCCGCCAAAGCGGGCCTTCGCGATCGCTGCAATAATCTTGGCATCGCCACCGGGCGTGTAGTTTGATCTGGTCATGCCGTCCCCCCTACTCGCCCGATCCTTTTCGAGCACCTTAACAACCCACATTCTCCAAGTAAGTCGCTGATTTCGCTGTCGTAATCGTGATATTTCGCATATAAATCATGGCGTTGACGGC
>NZ_JAALFE010000055.1 GCF_011059185.1 Paragemmobacter kunshanensis
CATAACCCTCGAAAACAACGAGAAAATCCGGCCGCAGCCGGATCGGGAGAACGCTTTCGCGGGGGCAAGTGGCGGAGTGGAAGGGATTCGAACCCTCGAGACGGTTTCCCGCCTGCACCCTTAGCAGGGGTGTGCCTTCGACCACTCGGCCACCACTCCGCCGACCCGTTTAGCGAGGGCTTTCGGTGGGGGCAAGTGGAAAGCGGTGCGGTGCCGGGGGATCAGGCGTTGAAGAGGAAATGCAGGACGTCGCCGTCCTTTACCTCATATGTCTTGCCTTCGACGCGGAACTTGCCCGCTTCCTTTGCGCCCGCCTCGCCGTTGCCGGAGATGTAGTCGGCATAGGCGATGGTTTCGGCCCGGATGAAGCCCTTCTCGAAATCGCCGTGGATCACGCCAGCGGCCTGGGGGGCGAGCGTGCCTTTCAGGATGGTCCAAGCGCGTGCCTCTTTCGGGCCTACGGTGAAATAGGTCTGCAGGTTCAGAAGTTCGTATCCGGCGCGGATCAGGCGGTCGAGGCCCGCTTCCTGCAGGCCCATCTCTTCAAGGAACATCGCGGCTTCGTCTTCGGGAAGCTGGGCGAGTTCCTCTTCGATCCGGGCAGAGATCACCACCGTCGCCGCGCCCTGCAGGCGCGCCATTTCGGCGACGCGGTCGGACTGGCTGTTTCCGGTGGCGGCCTTGGCTTCTTCGACATTGCAGACAAAGAGCACAGGCTTGGCGGTCAGCAATTGCAGGAGACGCCAGGCGCGCTGGTCATCTTCCGAAACCTTGACCGTGCGCGCCGGCTTGCCTGCCTCGAGTGCGGTTTGCGCCAGGGCGAGCAGGCGATCCTGATCGGCGGCTTCCTTGTCGCCCCCCTTCAGCTTGCGGACAAGGTTGGCGCGGCGGCGTTCGATGGATTCGAGATCGGCGAGCATCAGTTCGGTCTCGATCGTCTCGGCATCGGCCACCGGGTCGATGCGGCCTTCGACATGGGTGATGTCGCCATCCTCGAAGCAGCGCAGGACATGGGCGATGGCGTCGCATTCGCGGATATTGGCGAGGAACTGGTTGCCGAGGCCCTCGCCCTTGGAGGCGCCGCGCACGAGGCCCGCGATATCGACGAAGGTCATCCGGGTGGGGATGATCTGTTTGGAGCCGGCGATGGCGGCCAGTTTGTCGAGGCGGGCATCGGGGACGGCCACCTCGCCCACATTGGGTTCGATGGTGCAGAAGGGGAAGTTGGCGGCCTGTGCGGCCGCCGTCCGGGTGAGCGCGTTGAAGAGGGTCGATTTGCCGACATTGGGCAGACCCACGATCCCCATCTTGAAGCCCATTTTCGCGACCCTTTGCTGTGTTTCAGCGGGGCTTCTAGGGCGAGGGGCCTGCTTAGGCAAGCGATGGGCAGGGTCGGGACGCAAAATAGCCCTTGCGACGGCGGCCCGACAGCCGGGCGGGCCATTGATCTTTGCCAAGCCGTCCTGCAAAACGCGCGACGGAGCATTTCGGGGACGGGGCAGGCCATGACCAGAATCGACGATACCTTCGCGCGGCTGAAGCGGGAGGGAAAGAAGGCCTTCGTCAGCTATATCATGGGCGGCGATCCGGATGTCGCGACATCGCTTGCGGTGATGAAGGGGCTGCCAGCGGCCGGGGTGGACATCATCGAGCTGGGCATGCCCTTCACCGATCCGATGGCGGATGGCCCGACCATTCAGCTTGCCGGACAGCGCGCGCTGGACAAGGGCATGACGATGGATGCCGTGCTGGAGATGGTGCGCGCCTTCCGGGCCGGGGATGCGACGACGCCCATCGTCCTGATGGGTTATTACAACCCGATCTATTCCCGCGGGGTGGAGCGCTTTCTGACCGAAGCGAAGGAGGCAGGGATCGACGGACTGATCGTGGTGGACCTGCCGCCGGAAGAGGATGACGAGCTGTGCATCCCGGCGCAGAAGGCGGGGATCAACTTCATCCGGCTGGCGACGCCCACGACCGATGCCAAACGTCTGCCCAAGGTTCTGCAGAACACCTCGGGTTTTGTCTATTACGTGTCGATCACCGGGATCACCGGGGCAGGGGCCGCGCAGGCGGGGGATGTCGCGCCGGAAGTGGCGCGGATCAAGGCTGCGACGGATCTGCCGGTGATCGTGGGCTTTGGCATCACGACGCCGGATCAGGCGCGGGCGATTGCGGGCGTGGCCGATGGCTGCGTTGTGGGGTCTGCCATCGTCAAGGATATCGGTGCGGGCAAGCCTGTCGCCGAGGTTCTGGCGAATGTCGCGGCCCTGGCCGGGGGCGCACACGCCGCCTGAGCCCTTGGTTTGTCGACCCGATATCTGCCTGACGAGTGATCCATGCGTGTTCTTCCCCTTGCCTTGGCTGCCCTGTTTCTTGCCCTGCCGGCGCGGGCTGTGGTGATCCTTGACAGTACGTGGTCGGCCAATGGCGGCAGTGACGATGCCCCCTCGCAAGGGTTTGGTGCGAACGAGGCGCTTGCGATGCAACCGCAATTCGCCGCCATCTTCGGGCTGCATGACGGGGAAGCCTATGGCGGGTCGGCGACATGGATCGGCAATGACGGCGATCACGGCTATCTGTTGACCGCCGCGCATAATTTTGGCGGGTCTGCCGACGCCGGGACATGGACCTACTGGTCAAGGGCGGGCGAGGCCTATGAAGGTGTCGCCGTGGACATCCACCCTTCCTATGACAACCAGAGCGACGACAGTTCGGGATATGACCTTGCCATCGTCACGCTGGACCGCCCCGTCACCGATGCAGGCCGACAGCCTGCGCTATACGAGGGACGGGATGAACTTGGCCGGGTGCTGACCATCACCGGATACGGGTCGCGTGGGACGGGGTCATCGGGCGAGACGGACGATCATTACGACTTTGACGCAGAAACCCCTGCCGCCGCGCGCAATGTGGTGGACGAGGTGGATGGGGACTATGGCGAGAACAGCCTGATCGCGGATTTTGACAGCGAAGAGGGGGATGCCTCCGTCATGGGGGGCAGCGATCCGGTGGACGAGTTCGAAGGCATCCTTGGCAGTGGCGACAGTGGCGGCGCGGCCTGGATCAGGACGCGGCAAGGCTGGGCGATTGCGGGCACCAACACCTGGGGCGATGATTCCGTCTATGGCTCCGTTTCGGGTTTCAGCCGGGTCTCGACGCAGCTTGACTGGATCGCCTCGGTCTTTCCCGGCATCCGCACGGCGCGGTGATCCCGTGCGGAGTTTGCTGGTGCGGTCAGGCCACCTCGGGGAAGCGGCGCTGATCCGACAGGCGCGCGGCAAGCGATAGCAGATCGGCGGCCAGGGCTTCGACAGCCTCGACAGGGGCGAGGGCGCTGATCCTGTCGAGGTCGGCTTCGATGGCGGTTCGACCGATCAATGCCAGACCGCGCCCTTTCGGCGTCAGCCAGAGGCATTTCGAACGGCCATCGCGGGGGTTCGGTTCCAGCCGGACAAGGCCCCGGGATTCCAGAACGGCGAGAGTGTGGGACATCGAGGTTTTGGGCCAGCCGAAGGTTTCGGCAAGGCTGATCGGTGTCTGGCCTTCGCCCAGTCGCGAAAGGCGGTCCAGCACGGCGAATTGCGGGGCGTTCAGGCCCTTGGGCAGGCGCGATTCGATCAGGCGCTGTGCCATGTGATGCGCGGCCGAAAGGGCGGAGAAGAGGGACAGGGTCGGAAGATGCGGATCGGCGGTCATGCAGGCGGGCCCTTGCGATTGAACTGCAGGGCGGGTTGCAAGTTCCGTGCCGGATCGGACCGGGTGGTGCGGGATGGCATCATCGGGCATTTCGCTTGAGCTTGGCGCGGGAAATTGGCAAGTAAAGATAACCAATCCCAGCCGGATGCCCTGCCATGCCCGTGATCACCTGCATCGACGACCTGAAGCGCCTGCACAAGCGGCGCACGCCGAAGATGTTTTTCGATTACTGCGAGAGCGGCAGCTATACCGAGCAGACCTTCCGCGAGAACACCACCGACTTCCAGAAGCTTCGCCTGCGCCAGAAGGTTGCAGTGGACATGCTGGGACGGAGGACCGACAGCACGATGATCGGCGAGGCGGTGTCGATGCCGGTGGCGCTGGCCCCTGTCGGGATGACAGGCATGCAGCGCGCGGATGGCGAGATCAAGGCCGCGCGGGCGGCGGAAAAGGCGGGGCTGCCCTTCACGCTGTCGACCATGTCGATCTGCTCGATCGAGGACATCGCGGAACATACCTCGCGTCCCTTCTGGTTCCAGCTTTACGTGATGAAGGACGAGGGTTTCGTCGACAGCGCGATTGAGCGCGCGCGCAAGGCGGGGTGTTCGGCGCTGGTGCTGACGCTGGATCTGCAGATCCTGGGGCAGCGGCACAAGGATCTGAAGAACGGCCTGTCCGCGCCACCCCGGCTGACGCTGCCCAATATCCTCGACATGATGATCCGGCCGCAATGGTCGCTCGAGATGCTGGCGACAAAACGGCGGACCTTCCGCAACATCGTGGGCCATGCCAAGGGCGTGGGGGACCTGTCCAGCCTGATGAGCTGGACGAATGAACAGTTCGACCCGCAGCTTGACTGGACGAAGATCGCGCGCATCCGGGATCAGTGGGGCGGGAAGCTGATCCTGAAGGGGATCCTAGATGAGGAGGACGCCCAGCGTGCCGCGGATTTCGGGGCGGATGCGATCATCGTGTCCAACCATGGGGGAAGGCAACTGGACGGGGCGCTGTCGTCGATCCGCATGCTGCCGCGCATCGTGCGGGCGGTGGGGGACAAGACGGAGGTCTTCCTCGACAGCGGGATCAGGTCGGGACAGGACGTGCTGAAGGCGCTGGCGCTGGGCGCGAAGGGGACGATGATCGGGCGGGCCTATATCCACGGGCTGGGCGCGATGGGCGAAGAGGGGGTGACCAAGGCGCTGGAGGTGATCCGCAAGGAGCTGGACATCACCATGGCGCTGTGTGGCGAGAAATCGGTGCAGAACCTTGGCCGCCACAACCTGCTGATCCCGAGGGATTTCGAAGGCGACTACCTCTGATCGTTGCGCCCTAGGCTCGCCGCCGGGGGGGCATCGCGCCCCCCCGGACCCCCCGGTTCTCCGAAGGCGGAGGCATCGCCAGGACCGGCCCCCGGGAGGCGCTTCGCCCTCCCGGACCCACCCGAGGATATTTGAGAACAGATGAAGGGCAGGCCGCAGTTCAGGCGGGCAAATCCTGTCTCTGGCGCGCCATCAGGGGGGCAAGGACAAGCACGGCAAGCAACATCGTCGCGGCGAAGACGAAGGCGAAGCGCAGGCCGAAGGCCCCGGCAATGAAGCCGAGGCTCGGCGGGCCGAAGAAATAGCCGAAATAGCCCAGCAGCGTGGCACGGGCGACGGCGCGCGCACGGGCGGCGGGATCGGCGAGACGACCAACCAGGGAAAAGGCGGTGGGGGCAATCACGGACGAGCCGATGCCCATGATGATGAAGCCCGCATAGGCCATCATGGGCGTCGTGGCGAGGGCGGCCCCGAGCGCGCCGAGGGACGAGATGATGGCCCCGCCCATGAGCAGGCGGAAGGGATTGACCCTGGTGATCACGCCCTGTCCGGCGAGGCGGGCGAAGCCCATGGTCAGGGCCAGCGCGGCGGGGCCCATCGCGCCTTCCTCCGGGCTGCCGCCGAGGGTTTTCTCGATATGCAGGGCCGACCAGTTTTCGGCTGCGTTTTCCGTGAGGAAGGCGATGAGGACGATGCCGCCGCCGATGATCGGGATCAGGCCGAGCCTGCCGGACGTGCCATCCTTCGGCTTTCGCAGGCCATGGATCGTGCCATCTTCCTCAAGCGCCATGAGGGCGAGGATCCCTGCCAGAAGGGCCGTTGTTCCCATGACCCAGCCCGGTGACCAGCCAGCGCCGCGCATGGCCCCGGTGGCCAGCGCTCCACCCGCATAGCCGAAGCTGTAGGCGGCATGGCATAGGTTCATCAGATGCAGGCCGCGTTCGTTTTCAAGTGCCGCGACGCGGGCGTTCATCAACACGTCGGTCAGGCCGGTTGCCCCGCCGCAGGCCATCATCGCGAGGGGAAAGAGCCAGATCTGCGCGGCCTGTCCGGGCAGGGCGAAGGCCGCTGCCATCAAGGCCGTTGCAATGGGCAGGGCGACCCGGCCTAGTGCCGCGCCGATCATCGGTGCCAGCAGCATGGCGGCCACCGCTGCCAGGGGCGTGGGCAGGATCAGCAGGCCGAGTTCGGATTCGGTCGCGTCAAGCTGGGCCTTTAGATCGGGAAGAACGGCGGCGAAGGTGCCCCAGAGCACGCCCATGGCGGCGAAGGCGGCGAAAGGCGCGCGCGCCGCTGTCAGGGTGGATGAAACGGACATGTGGAAATCTCCTGCCATGGACAGGTAGCCCGGGGGGCAGAGGGCGGCAAGTCCGCGGGCGACAGGCGCGGGATGGCGCGCGACCCTTATTCCTGCTTCCCTTTGTGCCGAATCGCGGCTATAGCCCCCCGGTCGCGCCGCACACCCTTGGAGGGCGGCGGACTTATCTATGGAGAGAACCAATGGCTCGTGAGATCCCTGATCTTCTGGCCGCGGTACGGACGGGGACAGGCAAGGGGGCCGCTCGTCAAGCTCGTCGTGAGGGCAACGTACCCGGCATCGTTTATGGCGACGGCAAGGAGCCTTCGCCCATCAACCTGAACTACAACTACCTGCTCAAGCGCCTGCGTCAGGGCCGCTTCCTGCAGACGCTGTTCAACCTGAAGGTTGAGGGCGGCGAGGAAGTGCATGTGATCTGCCGCGGCGTGCAGCGCGACGTGGTGAAGGATCTGCCGACGCATGTGGATTTCATGCGGATCCACGATGAATCGCGGATCAACCGACATTCCCCAAGTGGCCTGCCGCTTGACTTCAAGATCGCCTGATTTTGCTCGCTGGGCAAGCGTTCTTCGCCCCGAGCGGTGTCTGTCGTCGCGCAAACGGCCGAAGTCGGGTGGATCAAGCCTCGAACCCGCAGCATTCTGG
>NZ_JAALFE010000056.1 GCF_011059185.1 Paragemmobacter kunshanensis
GCCGTCAACGCCATGATTTATATGCGAAATATCACGATTACGACAGCGAAATCAGCGACTTACTTGGAGAATGTGGGTGAAGGCTCCTTCGGATACAAGGGATTACACATTGACTTGAAGCTAAATGAAACTCGAAAAGGGATGGCAGAATACCGACTCTATGCGGAATACCCTTTTGAGCTTCAGATCCGCACCGTAATACAAGATTCCTGGAGCATTCTGGATCATAAGATTAAGTATAAGAAATCCATACCGAATAGCTTGAAAAGGCGCATCAATACTTTGGCAGCGCTTTTTGAGTTGGCCGACAGGGAATTTCGTGCGATCCGTGATGCGACTCGCATTGAGCTTGAGCAGACCGAAGAGATTTATCCTCAGATCGAAGCCGAAACGAAAGATGCTGAGGTGAGCGCGTCAGACGGAGGCGACCCTGAGCAAGCGGTGCAGCCAGGCCGCTATGCTCCACTTAACGCCTTCTTCTTCCTGAGGATCGCGCAGCATTTCTTCCCAAAATTTGAATTTGAGTCACACAAGGTAGATGGGTTCACTCAAGAGATTATTTCTTTGAAACCGAACATAAGTCGAGGAAAGTTCAACTTCTATCTGCGAGAGAAATTTTCAACGATAAAGCAGTATCAAGAGGAGTTTGAGAAATCTGGGGAGCGAATGAACCCGTTCACCATGATGCGACACTGTCTTTATGCCGGTGATAAGGAAGTATTCTCCGCAATCTTGACCGATACAGCGCGAGACCGGTTCGACAAATGGCTAAACGATCAGAAGAAGTGAAGCTGACCGAGATATGCCCACCACTCGCGAAACCATCCTCACCGCGCTGCACACGCGGCTCTCGGCGCTGCCCGCCACCACCCTGCGCGGTCACGTGCTTCCCGAACGTGTGCCTGCCGCTGGTCTCCTGATCCTGCGCGATGGAGAGCCGGGGGAGCCGGAGGTCACTCTTTCGCCCCTGCGATACCACTACCAGCACCGGGCCGAGATTGAGGCGGTCGTTCAAGGTGCCGCTCGTGACGCCGCCTTCGACACCCTTTGCGCCAGCGTCGGAGCCGCGATTGCCGCCGACCACACGCTGGGCGGCCTCTGCGACTGGGTCGAGGCGGAAGCGCCACGGCCGGTCGATCTGCCGGTCGAGGGTGCTGCCAGCCTGAAGGCAGCGGTGATCCCCGTTGTCCTGCACTACTCGATGGCCGACCAGTTGGCTTGATGCCCATTTAGCGGAAAACCATGCGTCGTTAGGACAGGAGCGTGATCCACCAAAACAGTCAGGCATTGCGATCGGGAGCGTCGCCCAGCACCCACAGCAGAAAGACGGCCAGAATGGGCGAGAAGAAAAGGCTCACAAGAACCCAGCCTATGGCACTGCGTCCTCTCGCTTCCGCCATCCTGGCGGGCAGCAGGATGAATAGCCAAAGGGTGATGTAGAGAGCCGCCAGCCCGAAGATCAGAAAGAAGATCCCTTCGATCATGCTCCGGCAGCTCCTCGCGATGGTAGGTTCTCTGCCATGCCCGCTCAGCAGGTTCCGTAGAACCCGCGCGAATACCGGCAGTACTCGGTGGCAGCGCCGGAGCGGATCATCTCGTCCGCGATGTCGCGCCCATCCGGCAGGAAACACTGCCCGACGAGACGTCCGTACCGATCAATGTCCAGAACGTTGCACCGCAGGGTCTTGCCGGAGATCAGGCTGCGCAGCGTGGCAGTTGCGTTGGAACCACCTTTCTGGTCCCATTCCGGCGCATCGAGCCCCCAGACACGGATCCGACGCGACTCGCCACTCAGGGTGAAGGTGTCGCCGTCGAGGATCTTGCTGACCCGCGCCTCCAGCGCGATTGACTGCTGCGCTTGTACCTCAGTCTTGGCCATGAATGCCGCTGCAATCGCGAGCGCCATCAAGAGAATTGCCGCGCTACGCAACGGACGCGTGAAGCGGCGAATGAGAAATCGACCAATCATCTGGACAGATGACCCGATTGTCGACCCCGCCGCAAGACATCCACCAGATATTCAAAGAAGTGAGGAACCCCTTCCATGGCACGTGCGCAAGGCGCGCGAGCGCAGATGGCGCTTGCGTTCGAGACCAGTTACGGCACCCCGCCTGCAGGCGGCTTCACGAAGATGCCGTTCGCCAGCACCACGCTGGGATCGGAGCAGCCGCTCCTGAACAGTGAGCTCCTGGGATATGGCCGCGATCCGCTGGCGCCGATCAAGGATGCGGTGACTGCGGACGGCAACGTGGTCGTCCCGATCGATGCTGCGGCCTTTGGCTTCTGGCTGAAGGCCGCCTTCGGGGCGCCGGTGAGCACCGGCGCTGCACCGGGGACGTTCACACACGAGTTCCGCTCCGGCGCCTGGTCCTTGCCATCCATGTCCATTGAGACCGGCATGCCCGAGGTGCCGCGCTATGCGATGTACTCAGGCTGCGTCCTCGACAGCCTGAGCTGGCAGATGCAGCGCTCAGGGCTGCTTACCGCGACGGCCAGCCTCGTGGCGCAGGGCGAGGCCATCGCCAGCACCTCTGCCGCAGGCTCACTGGCGGACCTTGAGCTCCAGCGCTTCGGGCATTTCAACGGGGCGATCACGCGCAATGGCCAGCCGCTGGGCAACATCATCTCGGCGGAGATCACCTATGCCAACAATCTCGACCGGGTGGAGACCATCCGTTCGGATGGCCGCATCGACGGGGCAGACCCTTCCATCGCCGCGCTGACCGGCAAGATCGAGGTGCGCTTCGCCGATCAGGTGCTGGTGAACCAGGCCATCGCGGGCGATCCTTGCGCCCTCACATTCGCCTATGTCCTGCCCTCCGGCGAGAGCTTCACCTTCACCGCGCATGCCGTCTATCTGCCGCGACCGCGCATCGAGATCCCGGGGCCGCAGGGCATCCAGGCCACCTTCGACTGGCAGGCCGCGCGGGATGCCACGCTGGGCCGAATGTGCACCGCCATGCTCGTCAACGACATCGAGGAGTATTGAGCATGCTGCGCCTGAACCTCGCCCGTGAAGCGGAGTGGCTCGACCTTGCGCTGGGCGTGCGCGTGAAGGTCGAACCCCTGACTACCGCCATCATGGTCGCCGCCCGCACCGATCCGGCCGTGCGCGGCATCGCCCCCGGCACGTCCGACGACAGCATCGCGGTGATCTTCGCCAAGGCCATCGCCGCCCGCGCCATCGTCGATTGGGAGGGGGTGGGTGATGCCGATGGCAACCCTATCCCGGTCAGCCCCGAGGCCATCGACGCCCTTCTCGATCTCTGGCCGATCTTCGAGAAGTTCCAGACGGTCTATGTCGCCAAGGGTCTGGAGCTCGAGGCGGAAAAAAACGTCTCACCGCCCTCGCTGACTGGGTCTTCGGTGGGGGCGAAGGGTACTGCCAAGCCTGTGAAGGGCGCTGCCCGGACTGCCCGCAAATCCTGAACGCCCCACTGAGCCATGAGGGCTGGCAGGTCTGGGATCTGGCGCAGCGCATGGGCGGCCAGATCCGCGCCATCTCCGGCGCTGTCCTCGGCTGGGACATGACGGCCGCGCTGGCCATGGCCTCGGCCATGGGCATTTCCCCGCGCGCCGTCGTCGAACTGCTGCCCGTGATCGAGGCCGTGATGGTGCGCAAGCTGAACGAAGAGAGAGAAGGTCGCCGCGATGGCTGAGAAGCGCGTTTCTGTCCGCCTCGCGGCCGTCGGCGGTCGCCAGGTGCGCGCCGAGCTGGAAGGGATCGGCGAGGCCGGGACGCGCGGCTTCGGGCGCCTGTCGCGGGAGATGGAGGCGGCCAACACCCGGCTTGCCGCCTTCGCGCGCCGTGCCGGGATCGCCATGGCTGTGGCTGCGTCCGCGGCCACCGCAGGCCTTGGCATCATCGTGCGCAATGCGGCCCAGAGCGCCGACCAGATCCGGCAGTTCGCGCAAGTGGCAAACGCCACACCTGAGAGCTTCCAGCGCTGGGCGGCCGGGGCTCGCACGGTCGGGGTCGAGCAGGACAAGCTGGCCGATATCCTCAAGGACGTGAACGACCGGGTCGGGGATTTCCTGCAGACCGGCGGCGGGCCGATGAAGGACTTCTTCGAACAGATCGCCCCGCGCGTGGGCGTGACGGCTGAAGAGTTCGCGCGCCTCTCGGGACCGGAGGCGCTGCAGCTCTACGTGACCTCGCTCGAGAAGGCGGGGCTCAGCCAGCAGGAGATGACCTTCTATCTCGAGGCCATGGCCTCGGATGCTACACGCCTTCTGCCGCTTCTGCGCGATGGAGGGGCCGAGATGACCCGTTTCGGCGATCAGGCGCGTGCCGTTGGCGCGATCCTCGACGGCGAAGCGCTGTCCTCGCTGCGCCAGACCCAGATCGCGCTGGGCAGTCTCGGCATGGTCTTTGACGGGATCCGCAACCAGATCGCCGTCGCTGTGGCGCCTGCCATCACTTGGCTTGCCGAAGCCTTCGTGGCGCTGGCCTCCGAAGGCGGCGCGCTGCGGACGGCACTCGATGCGCTGGGCGAGAACCTGGGGCGCATGGCCTCCTATGCCGCGGCGTTCGTGGGCGTCATGGCGGGCCGCTGGGTCGCGGGGCTGGCTGCAGCAGCGCTCTCCGTCCGGGGGCTTGCGACGGCTTTCGTCGTCCTGCGCGGCGCGCTGATCCGCACCGGCATCGGGGCGCTGATTGTCGGCGTGGGCGAGCTCATTTTCCAGTTCGGACGGCTGGTGCAAGGCACGGGCAACGTCGGGGCCGCACTGGGCCTCCTCGGCGACGTGGCCCGCGAGGTCTGGGACCGCATGAAGCTTGGCATGGTCGCGCTGGGTCTCTCGATCATGGCGGGCTGGGCCGAGATCAGTGCGGGCATCACCGCCGCGCTGCAGACCGGGCTCGAAGCGGTGGTGGGCTTCGGGAACGCGACGCTGAACACGTTTCAGGGGGCGATGGAGGCGGTGAAGGTGCTCTGGTCGGCGCTGCCTGCCACCATCGGCGAATTCGCCTACGGCGCGGCCAATGCGCTGATCGGCGGGGTCGAGTCCATGCTGAACGGCGTAGCGGCACGGATCGACGGCTTCCTTGCAGGCATCAATGCCGGTCTCGATGTGCTGGGAATCGAGAAACGCGTGCCGCTGATCGGGACCATCGAGCTCGGCGGGATCGAGAACCCGTTCGAGGGGGCTGCGGCCAATGCCGGGGCGGAAGCGCGTGCGGCCTTTGAGGCGGCCTTCAACAGCGATCCTATCGCGCCGCCCGATCTAGGCCTGACCACCGCAGCCGAGGCAGCGCGGGGCGAGGCCGCACGTCTGCGCGACATGATGGGTGAGGTGGCGACGGCCGCCACGGCGCCGCTGCAATCCGTGGGCGCTCTGCGGGATGCGGTTTCGGCGTCCGGCACCGAAGCAGCGGCGGGGCTCGAGGACGCACGCACAGCTTCGACGGGCCTCGGTACTTCCCTGCAGGGTGCCGGGGAGGCCGCGGAAGCCGCTGGCAGTTCCGGGCGCGGCGCAGGCAATGCGCTGCGCGAAGGGGCCGACGCGGCCAAGAATGCCTGGGAGGCCACGGCCGAGGCTGTGCGCAAGGCGCAGGAGAAGTCGCGCGAGATCGCCCAGGGCCTTGCGCAGGACATCACCGGCCCTATCAAGGAGGCCCTGACCTCGGGCGAGTTCACCTGGGAGACCTTCGCCGGGGCGATTTCGCGGATCGCGCAGAACCTCGCCACCCGCCTGATCGATCTGGCCTTCAAGCCGATCGAGAATGCCCTCATCAACGCCTTCTCTGGCGGCGGCGGCTTCTTCGGTAGCCTCTTCGGCTTTGCCAAGGGCGGGGTCTTTGCCGGTGACGCAGAACTGACTGCCTTCGCCCGGGGCGGTGTGGTGAACCGGCCAACGGTGTTTCCCTTCGCCAAGGGCGTGGGCCTGATGGGCGAGGCTGGGCCCGAAGCCATCCTGCCCCTGCGGCGTGGCAAGGGCGGCAGGCTCGGCGTGGAGATGAATGGCGATGGTGCAGCCCCAGCGGCATCCATGTCGACGCGGATCATCAACGTGCTCGACCCCTCCGTCGTCGGCGACTACCTCGCCACGCCTTCGGGCGAGCGGGCGATCCTGAACGTGATCCGCCGCAACCGAGGGGCCATCAATGCCTGAGCCCCTCTGGCCCTTTCCGGCGGCGCAAGAGATCACCGAAGTGTTGGAGTGGCGCACCGATGTGCTGCAGTCCCAGGCTGGCGAACAGCGCATCGCGTTAAGGTCCCGTCCCCGCGAGATCGTCACCTTCCAGCATCGTTGCGATGCGCCGGGCATGGCGCGGGTGGCAGAACTGGTGCGGGCGGGGTTTGTCGGCGAATGGGGGGTGCCGCTCTGGCACATGGCGGTGCAACCGACGGCAGATGTGGCGCAGGGGGCGACCGAGATTGCCGTCGACACCGGCGTGGCGGATTTCCGGGCGGGGGACGCGGTGGCCATCGCGGTGGATGGGCGCGAAGCATCACTTGCGGAGATCGTCGATGTGGAGGCGGATCGGCTGATCCTTGTGGAACCGCTGGGTGTGCAACTGCCCGCACCAACCGTGGCCGCTGCGCGCATCACCGTTGCGCCAGTGCGGGCGGGCGTATTGTCTGCCCCCGTCGAGATCGCACGTCGCCGACAGAATGACGTCATGGTCACGACTACCTTCCTGCTGCGCGATGCTCCTGATCTGTCCGCACCGATCATGCCGACCTATCTCGGCTGTCCGGTCCAGACCGACCCGAGCCTGACTCGTTCGCCGATCACCGCCAGCCTGCGCCGCGCCGTCGAATACGTCGACAACGGCTTCGGGCCCGTCGTGGTGGAACCGTTGCGGGATCTGCTCGAGAGGGG
>NZ_JAALFE010000057.1 GCF_011059185.1 Paragemmobacter kunshanensis
GCCGTCAACGCCATGATTTATATGCGAAATATCACGATTACGACAGCGAAATCAGCGACTTACTTGGAGAATGTGGGATAAGAGGGCTTGGTCAAAAGACTTCCTTGCTGAACATGGCAACGCGCCGACTCCGGCTGACGATCTGGCGTTCGCGAAGGTCGCAGCGACGTCTGACCAACTGGAACGGTATAGAAAAGATGCGCGGGACATCCTAATAGCATTCGCCAATCAAACAGTCGACGATGCGCGACCCGACATCGAGCGTGAAGCGATTACTGCAAGGGTTGAAAAGGCCGCCGCAGACATTGGCAGTCAGGCATCATTTTGGAAGCAGGTTGGCTTTGGAATAGTAGCTACGGCAATTAACACGTTAATTTTGATTATTCTTGCCGTCGGTATTCGTTTGGCCGGTATCGATGTCCTGGACATGGTAAACAGCCTTGGACAAACCAATACTGAAGTTCTAACAAACGGTGACTAGATCGGAGATACACTGAAGCGTTCTCCACTCTCTTTTCGGTCGCTGCGGCGGCATAAAGTGTTGCAACACTTTTGTTTTCGACAGCTGCAACAGATCCGTGCTATCTCATAGGCATGATGGGGAGGGTGCGTCGCGGAGACGGCTTTCCCCGTTTTCGTTCTCGGAGGCTGCTGAATCCCGGTATCGAACAAGAGTCCAGCCGGGGGCCATCCCGCTAACCCACTGATTTCCGGTTCCTTCCTGGCGGTATTCGTATGCTGGCGGGCGAAGCGCGGCGCATCGCTAGCGACAGGGCCGGATTTTTGGGAAGCCACCCCGGCCGGAAGCCACCGCACAAGATGAGATAACAGCGCAATAACAGAGACTTGCATGGTGGACTCCGGGGTGGATATCCTGGACTCCGGAATCCACCGCCGCTGGACTCCACCGACCGGGAGCCACCTGCTCTCACACCTCGATGGGCTCGATCAGGCTCGCATCGTCGTTGCGAACCGAGCCGACGGCGCGGCCGACTTCGTGCCACGTCAGGCCATCGAGCGGCAGCCGCGGCACCTCTACACCGACCACCCCCGACAGCCAATCGGGCAGCGTCTGGGGTGCAATCAGCAACGGCATGCGGTCGTGGATCGCCGCCATCGGCCCGCGTGCGGGTTCGGTGATGATGGTGCAAGTCAGCCCCTCGAAGTCGGGCAGGCGCACCTCGGAGCAGAGCCCGGCCATCAGCAGCGCCGGCGCGTTGCCGGCCGGATGGATGTAATGCGGGTGCTTGCCGTCAGGGAGCTGCTGCCACTCGTAGTAGCCGCTCGCCAGCACGGCGCAGCGCCGGTGACGCCATGCATCGCGGAAAGCGGGCTTGCGCGCCGCCTCTTCGACGCGGGCGTTGAAGGTGCTGGCCTTCCAAGTGGCGAGCGGGCTGCGATACCAGCCGGGGATGAGCCACCAGCGGGCCAGCGCGCCCTCGGGGCCTTCCTCCCCTGTTCGGACGATCGGCACCATTGCCGTCGGCGCCACGTTGTAGCGGCTGGGGATCACCCCTTGGGGCGCGCTCGCCAGCGTCAGCCAGGATCGGAATTCGGCCCAGCTCATTTCTGCGAGCGTGATGCGTCCGCACATCGACAATGCCCTCCCGCGCGCCCTGAAGGGTAGCGCATCCCGTCCGGGAACTTGAGCCCGAACGGGACGAAGTTCAGCAAGGAACCCTCATGACCCTCGCCTTCGCCCCCGAGCGGATCGAGACTTGGCCGCTTGCACGCCTCGTGCCCTACGCGAAGAACGCCAAGCTGCATGGGGCCGACCAGGTCGCGAAGATCGCCGCCAGCATGGCCGAGTTCGGCTGGACCGTTCCCTGCCTTGTGGCCGAGGACGGCGAGCTGATCGCTGGGCATGGCCGGGTGCTGGCGGCGACGCAGCTGGGGCTGACGGAAGCGCCCGTGATCGTGCTCGGGCACCTGACGGAGGCACAGCGCCGGGCCTATCGCATAGCGGACAACAAGCTGACCGAACTCGGCACCTGGGACGAGGCGCTGCTGTCGGCGGAACTCAACGACCTCTTGGCCGAGGATTTCGACCTGTCGCTGGTCGGCTTCTCGGATGGCGAGTTGGACAAGCTTCTGGCCTTCGTGCCGGAAGGCGATGGCGAGGAAGCTGGCGCCGGGGGCTCCGTGCCGCCGGTGACCATCCCCGAGCCGCCGCGCAATCCGGCGTCGCGCACCGGCGACCTGTGGATCCTCGGCGATCACCGGCTGCTTTGCGGCGACAGCACCAGCCCTGACGATGTGCGCCGTCTGATGAACGGCGAGCGGGCGATCCTGTTCGCCACCGATCCGCCGTATCTCGTCGATTACGACGGCTCGAACCATCCGACCCGCAACAAGGACTGGTCCGCGTCCTACGGCACGACCTGGGATGACTCTTCGCAGGGGGCCGAGCTCTACGACGGCTTCATCGCCGCTGCCGTTGCCGAGGCGATCACCGAGGATGCGGCCTGGTACTGCTGGCACGCCTCTCGCCGCCAGGCGATGCTGGAGGCCTGCTGGGAGAAGGCCGGCGCCTTCGTGCATCAGCAAATCATCTGGGTGAAGGACCGCGGCGTCCTGACCCGCTCCCACTATCTCTGGAAGCACGAGCCCTGCTTCATGGGCTGGCGGCGTCCGAACCGCCCGCCGAAGGTCGCCGAGCAGACGCTGCCCTCGACCTGGGAGATGCCGTCCTTTGCCAAGGACGAGCGACCCGACCACCCGACGCCGAAACCGCTCGATGCCTTCGGGATTCCGATGCGCCAGCATGTGGCACGCGGCGGGCTTTGCTACGAGCCGTTCTCCGGGTCCGGGTCGCAGATCATGGCAGGCGAGGCCAACGATCGCCGCGTCTTCGCGATGGAAATCAGCCCCGCCTATGTCGATGTCGCCGTGGAGCGCTGGCAGGCCGAGACCGGCAAGGATGCGATCCTCGACGGCGACAGCCGAACCTTCGCAGCCGTGAAGGCCGAGCGGCTGGGGCCCGACACAGATACAGACGCTGCCGCCTGATGGCCGTCTATTACAACGATTCCGACCCCGCGGCCTGTGCCTGGCTGCGGGAACTGATCGCGGTCGGCCAGTTGCCCGCAGGCGAGGTGGATGAACGCTCCATCCTCGACGTGGAGCCGTCCGACCTGCGGGGCTTCACCCAATGCCATTTCTTCGCCGGGATCGGCGGCTGGCCCCATGCGCTGCGCCTTGCCGGCGTGGCCGCGGACCGGCCGGTCTGGACCGGTTCGCCGCCCTGCCAGCCGTTCAGCCAGGCCGGGCAGCGCAAGGGACAGAACGATGACCGCCACCTCGCCCCCGCATTCCTGCGCCTCGTTGCCGCCTGCCGCCCGGACCTCGTCTTCGGCGAGCAGGTTGCCAGCGCGGCGGTGCTCGGAGCGTCTGGCCGAACGGCTGGAACAGCGGCTGCGGACACGGCTGGCTGGGCGTGGTTCGACGCTCTGGCGGATGCGCTGGAGGCGGCATCTTACGCCGTCGCGGCGGCCGATCTGCCGGCTGCGTGCATCGGCGCCCCGCATATCCGCCAGCGGCTGTTCTTCGGCGCCGTCGCCATGGAACCCGGCGATGGCGGGCTGGGCCACGGCCTCGGCGCGCGATCACAAGGACGGTGCGGAATGTCTGAATGTCCCGATCAATGCGCTGCTGGGCCGACAGGTCTGGTTGGCGGGCTGGCCGACGCCGATGGCCGGATCGCCGGCCACAGAGAGCTACAACGCAGCCGGCAATACCGATGCCAGCCGCAGGACCGTGGCGCTACTGAACTGGACGGACCCCTCGTCGATCCCGCCGGGACCGGCGCGACGGACGGCGTCTGGCGCGATCCGGACTGGCTCCTCTGCCGCGATGGGCGCTGGCGACCGGTTGAGCCCGGAACATTCCCGCTGGCTGATGGGATATCCGGCCGCATGGGGCTGCTCAGGGGCTACGGCAATGCGATCGTGCCGCCGCTCGCGGCGGAGTTCGTGACGGCGTTTCTGGAATGCCTGCCGGAGGGTCTGCGATGAGACAATCCCGCGCCATGTCGATGGTCGAGGCTGCGACGAATGTCGTCGTCGGCTATGTGCTGGCCATCGCCACGCAGATCGTCGTGTTCCCGTGGTTCGGGATCGAGACCGGGCTCGGGGAGCATCTGACCATCGGCTTGGCCTTCGTCGGCGTCTCGCTGGCGCGTGGTTACCTGCTGCGGCGGCTGTTCGAGACGATCCGGATCCGGGGCCGATGATGAAAAGCCGCCGCCCGGTCTCCCGGACGGCGGCCATCGACTCGTCGGGCCCAGTTGCGTCAGGCGGCAGGGAGTTTGTACACCCGCCCCCTGTTTTCGACCTTCTCGGAGGTGATCGTCAGCCCCAGCCTCTTCTTGAGTGCCCCGGCAAGGGCGCCCCTCGCCGTGTGAGGCCTCCACTGCAAGGCGGTGGCGATCTCGTCGATGGTGGCGCCTTCCGGCGCGCGCAGCATGGCGATCAGGGTGGCCTGCTTGGTACCCTCGCGCAGCGTGCGCGCCTTGGGCGCGGGATCGGTTTCGATGGCGGTGTCCGGTACTGGCGCGTTGCCCTGCGCGTCCGCCGCGCCCGCAGGCGCAGTCGTCGCGTCCTCTGGCTCGATGCCGATGGCGGCAAGGCCCGCGTCGGTGGCAACCAGCGTAACGCCGTGGCCATCGCCGGTTTCGCGCCACATGGGTTCGCCCTTGCGCAGGTCGGCATCGACTTCCTGCAGCAGGCCCTTGGCGAGCATCGCGCCGACCACCTTGGCGGCATTCGTCCCTTTGGACCTTCCACTGGAAGGTCCAACCCGCCCTTTGGGCGGTCGGTCCTCATCGCCGCGCAGGCTCTCGGGCAGCGGCAGGGCGATGCGCTCGGGCCGCTGGGCGGCGGCGCTCAGGATGATGGCTTGGATATCGGAAAGCTTGGTCATCGTCGTCTCCCGTATCGGGGCGCGCGGGATGCGGGCCCTTCTACGAGTCCAAGCCCGCCAGTCGGCGGGCGGGACCGGGAGCCGGTCGTCTCACTCAGCGTGTTCGCCTTCCCTGAAGGCCATGTCGGTGATCTCGCGCAGGCGGTCGCGGTAGTGGTTCAGGGTGCCGACGTGCCCCCAATGGATCTCGCCGGGGCTGGTCTCGAAATGGTCCGCGCTCAGGATGGCGAGCCGCTGCAGCATCGCGTCGATCTCGGTCTTCGCGGCGATGAAGGCGTCGAGGACCTTGGAATTGTCAGTGGCGCGGCGGGTCATTCTGGTGGCTCCGAGGTGAGTTGCATCGTTTCGTTGGAGACACGTTCGCTCTGTCCGCGATGCTTATCAACGAGATAAGCGCATGATCTTGAATGATAATCGGAGCCGTCGATGCAGGGCATGAGCGAGCGCCAGTACGCCGCCCATGTCGGGCTGTCGCGCGGCGCAATCCAGAAGGCGAAGACCGCCGAACGGCTGGTTCTCTATCCCGATGGCAGCATCAACGCGGCCGCCAGCGACGCCAGGCGTGCCGAGACGACGGACCCGTCCAAGACCCGGAAGCCACCCGAACCGAAGCTGAAGCCCGTCCC
>NZ_JAALFE010000058.1:2500-5538 GCF_011059185.1 Paragemmobacter kunshanensis
GGGGTTTTAGAGCGAACCCGGGGAACTGAAACATCTAAGTACCCGGAGGAAAGGAAATCAATAGAGACTCCGTTAGTAGTGGCGAGCGAACGCGGACCAGCCGAGCCTGGAAGTGTGACTGGAACTGTCTGGAAAGGCAGGCCATAGCGGGTGACAGCCCCGTACAGGAAGCACCACGGGACATATCAAGTAGGGCGGGACACGTGAAATCCTGTCTGAAGATCGGAGGACCACCTCCGAAGGCTAAGTACTCCTTGCTGACCGATAGCGAACCAGTACCGTGAGGGAAAGGTGAAAAGCACCCCGACGAGGGGAGTGAAACAGTACCTGAAACCGGACGCCTACAAGCAGTCGGAGGGGCCTTGAGCCCTGACGGCGTACCTTTTGTATAATGGGTCAACGACTTGGTCTAACGAGCGAGCTTAAGCCGATAGGTGTAGGCGCAGCGAAAGCGAGTCTTAAAAGGGCGCATGAGTTCGTTGGATCAGACCCGAAACCAGATGATCTAGCCATGAGCAGGATGAAGGTTGGGTAACACCAACTGGAGGTCCGAACCAACACCCGTTGAAAAGGGTCTGGATGACTTGTGGCTAGGGGTGAAAGGCCAATCAAATCTGGAGATAGCTGGTTCTCCGCGAAAGCTATTTAGGTAGCGCCTCGGACGAATACCTTGGGGGGTAGAGCACTACATGGGTGATGGGGGCCCACAGCCTTACTGAGCCTAAGTAAACTCCGAATACCCAAGAGTACTATCCGGGAGACACACGGCGGGTGCTAACGTCCGTCGTGAAGAGGGAAACAACCCTGACCTGCAGCTAAGGCCCCTAATTCGTGGCTAAGTGGGAAAGCATGTGGGACGGCCAAAACAACCAGGAGGTTGGCTTAGAAGCAGCCATCCTTTAAAGATAGCGTAACAGCTCACTGGTCTAGACAAGCTGTCCTGCGGCGAAGATGTAACGGGGCTCAAGCCACGAGCCGAAGCTCAGGATGCATAGCAATATGCGTGGTAGCGGAGCGTTCTGTGATATAGCTTCATGTGTTTTATCCGCCGCGAGGTGGATCGAACACGCGAAGCTTTCTGTGAAGCCGGGCCGTGAGGCATCCGGTGGAGAGATCAGAAGCGAGAATGTTGACATGAGTAGCGACAAAGAGGGTGAGAGACCCTCTCGCCGAAAGTCCAAGGGTTCCTGCTTAAAGCTAATCTGAGCAGGGTAAGCCGGCCCCTAAGGCGAGGCCGAAAGGCGTAGTCGATGGGAACCAGGTTAATATTCCTGGGCCAGGAGGAAGTGACGGATCTCAAAGGTTGTCTGCCCTTATCGGATTGGGTGGGCAGCTCAGAGGTTCCTGGAAATAGCCCTCCATCAGACCGTACCCTAAACCGACACAGGTGGACTGGTAGAGTATACCAAGGCGCTTGAGAGAACCACGTTAAAGGAACTCGGCAAAATGCCTCCGTAAGTTCGCGAGAAGGAGGCCCCGTCTGTAGGCAACTATGGGCGGGGGGCACAAACTAGGGGGTGGCGACTGTTTACTTAAAACACAGGGCTCTGCGAAGCCGTAAGGCGACGTATAGGGTCTGACGCCTGCCCGGTGCTGGAAGGTTAAAAGGAGGGGTGCAAGCTCCGAATTGAAGCCCCAGTAAACGGCGGCCGTAACTATAACGGTCCTAAGGTAGCGAAATTCCTTGTCGGGTAAGTTCCGACCTGCACGAATGGCGTAACGATCTCCCCGCTGTCTCTAACGTGGACTCAGCGAAATTGAACTGTGTGTCAAGATGCACACTTCCCGCGGTTAGACGGAAAGACCCCATGAACCTTTACTCCAGCTTTGCACTGGCATCAGGATTGTGATGTGCAGGATAGGTGGTAGGCATCGAAGCGGGGACGCCAGTTCCCGTGGAGCCTCCCTTGAGATACCACCCTTCGCACTCTTGATGTCTAACCGCGGCCCGTTATCCGGGTCCGGGACCCTGCATGGTGGGGAGTTTGACTGGGGCGGTCGCCTCCCAAACAGTAACGGAGGCGCGCGAAGGTTGGCTCAGAGCGGTCGGAAATCGCTCGTTGAGTGCAATGGCAGAAGCCAGCCTGACTGCAAGACTGACAAGTCGAGCAGAGACGAAAGTCGGCCATAGTGATCCGGTGGTCCCAAGTGGGAGGGCCATCGCTCAACGGATAAAAGGTACTCTGGGGATAACAGGCTGATGATGCCCAAGAGTCCATATCGACGGCATCGTTTGGCACCTCGATGTCGGCTCATCTCATCCTGGGGCTGGAGCAGGTCCCAAGGGTATGGCTGTTCGCCATTTAAAGAGGTACGTGAGCTGGGTTTAGAACGTCGTGAGACAGTTCGGTCCCTATCTGCCGTGGGTGTAGGAGACTTGAGAAGAGTTGCCCCTAGTACGAGAGGACCGGGGTGAACGTTCCACTGGTGGACCAGTTGTCGTGCCAACGGCAGTGCTGGGTAGCTATGAACGGACAGGATAACCGCTGAAGGCATCTAAGCGGGAAGCCCCCTTCAAAACAAGGTCTCCCTTGAGGGCCGTGGAAGACCACCACGTCGATAGGCCGGAGGTGTAAGCGCAGCAATGCGTTCAGCTGACCGGTACTAATTGCCCGATAGGCTTGATTTGATCCAGAAACAGCAAGGCAAACGCCCTGCCTGGACAGTCAAAAGCAAACCATAGACTTGAAACAATGAAACTGATGAAGCGCGCCAGAACCTGCCAAACGCAGACAAAAGCGCGCGTGTTTCTTCCTCGGTTTGGTGGTCATAGCACGAGCAAAACACCCGGTCCCATCCCGAACCCGGCCGTTAAGTGCCGTCGCGCCAATGGTACTCCGTCTCAAGACGTGGGAGAGTAGGTCACCGCCAAACCTAGAAAGAAACACGATACTCTCTCTCAACGATGATCATATACCCCGATCGCAAACCAAAAAGCCCTCGGGATACCACAACGGACGCGGGGTGGAGCAGCCCGGTAGCTCGTCAGGCTCATAACCTGAAGGCCGCAGGTTCAAATCCTGCCCCCGCAACCAAAA
>NZ_JAALFE010000059.1 GCF_011059185.1 Paragemmobacter kunshanensis
CAGAAAATCCTTGTCTAGCGCTCGGATACAGGCGATCTTCACCTCAAACGACACGCCACTTGGGGAATGCAGGATGAGACTCATGCTCGATTATTATTATTATAGAGGGAATTCACCGATAAGGTGCTGGGGCCGGATGGCATGGCGCGCGCGGTCGTCGTCACCGCAACCTCGGATCAGTCACCACTGATGCGCAAACGCTGCCTCCTCTCGGCCATGACGGTGGCCGAGTATTTCCGCGACCTTGGCAAACATGTGCTGCTGCTGGTCGATTCCGTCACCCGCTTTGCCGAAGCGCATCGCGAGGTCGCGCTGGCCTCGGGCGAGGTGGCCTCGCTGCGGGGCTATCCGCCCTCGACCGCCCATGCACTGATGTCTTTATGCGAACGGGCGGGGCCGGGCAGCGACGGGCCCGGCGATATTACGGCAGTGTTTTCGGTTCTGGTCGCCGGCTCGGATATGGAAGAGCCGATTGCCGATATCATTCGCGGCACGGTGGACGGCCATGTCGTGCTCAGCCGCGAGATTGCCGAGCGTGGCCGCTATCCGGCGGTGGATCTCTTGCGCTCGGTCTCGCGCAGCCTGCCCGGTGCCGCAACCGATGCAGAGAACGACGTGATCACCGAGGCGCGCAGGCTCTTATCCATCTATGATCAGGCCGAGATGATGATCCATGCCGGGCTTTATGTCGCCGGAAGCGACCCGCAGATCGACCGCGCGATCCGGCTCTGGCCGGGCCTTGATGGCTTTCTGGCAGAATCCGCGCCCCCCGGCGGCAATAAGGCGAGCTTCTAGCGGTTGCAGATCCACCTGAAAGCGTGAGGGACCGGGACGACAGGCGCCCCGGCGCCGGCCTATTCCGCCGCCAGACCCGGGTCTGACCCGACCGTAGCCCAGCGGTTCGCGGGTCGTTTCAGCCCGAGATTTTCGCGTTCCAACGATCGAACAAAGAACGCCCGCGCGCACGATGTACCCCTGTCGGAAGCGGTGCGGGACATTTTGGAAGCGGTGCCGCGAGTAGCGGATGAAAAGGGGGTGGTCCGATTCATCTTCACGACCACGGCCACAACGCCAGTCAGTGGTTTCCACAAGGGTCGCCAGCACCTTGCCGAGAAGATGAGCGAGATTGCCGCCAAGGAACGCGGCGAACCTGTGGAAATCCCGCACTGGACCTTTCACGATCTGCGCCGCACGGCTGCAACCGGCATGGCGCGGCTAGGTATCGCCGTTCGGGTGACCGAAGCGGTCCTGAATCATGTGAGCGGCACCGGTGGCGGGATCGTGGCGGTCTATCAGCGGCACGACTATGCCGATGAAAAGCGGGCGGCGCTGGAAGCGTGGTCGCGCATGGTCCTGTCGCTGGTTGAGGGGGAGCCTGACAACGTGGTGAGGCTGGCGCATGGGCAATAAAGGACCGCGAAAATACGTCGTGCCGGACTTTGGTGCTGCGTGGGTCCAGCCGCGCCCCATGATTGATTGGGAAAGCTGGGAAAAGAGGTTTGGCATTGAATTCGACCCAGCTACCCGCTCTGCGGTAGAAGGTGCGGTCGAAGTGTACCATGCAAACCGGAACTTTCCCGATCAGGCAACTATAAGTCGCGCAGAGTTCAAGCGCGCGTTGAAAAACAGGTCGGGGGATTATTTCATCACCCGGTTGGTCACGATGCTGACGCCAGAAATGGGTGCCGCGCCGCAAAAGGACAGAGAACAGAAAGCGATTGCGCGATTTGAAATCGACCTCGTTCCTGTAGTTCGGGAGGTTGATGCGTTTTCCGACGCTGTAAAGCGAATATGCACAGCTATCGGAAAGGTCGATGCCAGCGCCGCAAAGCTTACTTCCTTGAAATGGGATGATCAATCCGAAGTGCCTCCAAAGCCGATTGACGCCCTTCTTGCGTCGCTACTGCGCGGTCAAGGATGCGATCTTGCGCAAATCAAGATTCACCGCGAAGCTTTGAAAAGAAAGGAAAAAAACCGGAAAGTAGCGGGACCCGACTGAACATTAAGTCGCTGCTAGTGTGACCGAATGTTGCACAAAAGCAGGTGACGAAATGGGAATTCAATTCGAGATACACTCGGTGTCCGGCGACGTCGAAACGGCCGCGATAAACTTTCTATTGCGCATCGTGCTGGGTGTCGAAATCGATCCAGTCGCTGATTGGCCGATCATTCGATGGATCATCCTCATGACCCCGGATTACCGACTTGAGGAACAGGCGGAAAACCCGTTGCGGCTTGATGCTGAACGGGTGGCGCTGGCGATCGACGCCCACAGGGAAGGGATTCAACCGGGTATTCGGACGTGCGTTCATGGTTGGGTGGAAAAATGACGTACTATGTGACACTCGATCAGGTCGCTGAACGCTATCATGTTTGCCGCGCGACGCCGCCTAGATGGGCGAATGATCCAACGAAGGGGTTTCCGCAGCCTTACCAATTCGGTCGCCGCAAGCTTTGGTCTAGGGCCGAACTGGATGCTTGGGACAAGGCGCAACGCCCCTTGCCGGCTTTGCCGGGCGTGCCGTCGCATTCCCTGCCCGGATTGCCGGGCGTGCCGTCTGCCGCCTGAAACAGAAAGGCCGCGGTCAGGGAGTCAATCCGACCGCGGCACAAGTCTGACGCCCCCGAAACCACTCAAAGGCTGGCCGTTGTGGTAACATATTACCGCGCGGCCCGGAAGTACCGAAATGACCACACCCTCACCGTTTGATCTGCTGCCGCCGCAGTTTTGCAATTGGGTACTGGTGCAAAAGCTGCCCGGCGAAAAGCCCGACAAGGTGCCCTGTGGTCCTGATGGTCGCGCGATTGACCACACCGATCCGAAGAATTGGATGACCTACGCGCAAGCGGCGGCGACGGGTCGGAATGTGGCGTTTGTCCTGACCAAGGATGACCCGTTTGTGTTCATCGACCTGGACGGTTGCCGCGATCCGCTGAGCGGTGAATGGTCGATCGAGGCGCAACAGGTCGTCGCGGGCTGTTCCGGTGCGCTGATGGAAATATCGCAGTCGGGCACCGGCCTGCACACCATCGGAACGTGCGACCAGCGGGTGATGGAACGGAAGCGGCGCAAATGGGGCGGTGACAAAGAATGCTATGTGTCGGGTCGTTTCGTCGCGCTGACCGGGATCGGGCTGCAGGGCGATCCGCGCACCGATCTGACCGCTTTTGTATCCGCATGGGTGCCTGACCGTCCCGATCCAGCGCTGACCGGCATTCCCGACTCTGGACCGGTGCCGGAATGGAATGGTCCGACCGACGACCTGACCCTGATCGGGCAAGCCATGGCATCGAAGGGTAGCGTTGCGGTCCTGTTCGGGCAGCACGCCAGTTTCCGCGATCTGTGGACAGGCAACGCCGCAGCCCTGTCGCGGTTCTATCCGACCAGCACCGCGGGCGAACCGTATGATCGCAGTGCGGCAGATGCAGCGATTGTGATGCATCTGGGATTCTGGACCGGCAAGGATGCGGCGCGGGTGGAACGGTTGTGGCGCATGTCGGCGCTGGCGCAGGGCAGGGCGAAACTCGATCGTAACGATTATGTCCACAGCACCATTATGACCGGGCTGCAAAAGGTGCGGCAGGTGTATCAGGGCCGCGCCTACGCGGGCGAACGCATTACGCAGCGGCTGATCGGACTTGGTACAAACGATGACCTTGCCAACGCATTTACACATGAGAACCAGTGCCGCTTCATCTTCAACGTGACGCGCGGCGTCTGGTTCGAATGGACCGGCAAGCGATGGCGGATGCTGCCCGACGGCGCGATGCTGGATCACATCCGGCGTTTCTGTGTCGCTGCATCTGGCGCTGAAGAAAAGCGAACTCGATCACTCGGCTTTTGGCAGGCGGTCCTGACTGCTTGCGAAGCCGATCCGGCCTTTCTGCGGACGCAGGATCAATTCGATGCGGATCATTATCTGCTCAATACACCGTCCGGCACGATCGATCTGCGGACCGGTGCTGTCCGGCCGCACGATCCTGCCGACCTGATCACGGCGATTACCGGTGCCGATCTGGACACCGAACCGGGCACGACCTGGCGGACGTTCATTTCAGATGTGACCTGTGGTGATCAGGAACTTGCGCGCGATCTGCAAACTGGCCTTGGCGCTTCGCTTTCCGGGGCAGTCGAAGATCATTGGATCGCCTACCTTCATGGGGGTGGGCGCAACGGCAAGTCCGCACTGATCGAAGCCGTAGCGCACGCGATGGGCACCTATGCCCGCACGGTGCCCGCGGAAACCTTTGTCGCGGGCAAGAATGATCCACATCCAACCGGCCTGACAACTCTGGTCGGGGCGCGTCTGGCTTATGCGAATGAGGTTCCAAGCGGTCGGTACTTCAATGAGGCGCTGCTGAAGGCTGTGAGCGGTGATGCCCGCATAACCGCACGCTACATGCGGGGCGATTTCTTTGACTTTCCGCGGACCTTCAAACTGTTCCTGATCGGTAACGATCTTCCCCAGATCAGGGCGACCGATGTGGCGATGAAGCGCCGGTTGCGGATCGTGCCCTTTGCCGCGGATTTCAGCGGTCGAGAGGACGTGACGTTGCCGGACCGGCTGCGGTCCGAAGCGGGGGCAATCCTTCACTGGCTGGTCGAGGGTCATCGTATGTGGATCGAGGCGAGCCGCAGATTCAACCCGTCGGCTGCGATCGAAGCGACAAGCGAGGAATACTTTGCCGCGCAATCAACCCCGGACCTGTGGCTGATGGAATGTGCGGAAATCGTGCTGGATGACGGCCGATCTATCTCCGCTTGGCCTCGCAGCCGTGAAGTTTACCAGAACTACCGAATCTGGAAATCCACACGCGGCGAGGAACCAGTTTCCGAAACCCGGTTCGGTCTGTGGTTGCGCGGAAAATCCGGTATCCGGATTGTTCAATCTAATGGCATGCGCTGCAAAGGGCTGTCGCTGAAAATCCCAGAACTACCGGGAACTTTGCCGTTTCGTGCGAGAATTTAACCAGTTTGGAAGGGTGGAAGGGTTTGGAAGGGTTTGCATTATCAGCCTAAGAAACACCCCATTTCTTAGGAGTTAACCGGAAACGACCCGAAACTCTTCCAATGGCCATCGCCCATGCGATAGCCCCACCGCCCCTGCTGAACAATGTAGGGGGCCTGGTCCATGTTCTCCATCCCGCCAGCAACCGCGCAATCGACATGCCCAAGCATGATTTCCTGAGCCGCCGAGGCGATCGCCTGAGATCCTGAACCGCACACTCTGTTGACCGTCATTGCCGGTACATCGACGGGTATCCCGGCACCGATCGCGGCCTGGCGCGACTGGTTCATTCTGGCACCCGCCTGAACCACTTGTCCCATGACTACCGTCTGCACATTCGAGGGATCGAGTCCGGAACGTTCTAGTAGGACTTCGACCAGATCGCCTCGTTCCGCCGTTTCCTGCTCTTCGCCCGCGACACCATCCGCTTCAAGAAGCCGATG
>NZ_JAALFE010000006.1 GCF_011059185.1 Paragemmobacter kunshanensis
GCCGTCAACGCCATGATTTATATGCGAAATATCACGATTACGACAGCGAAATCAGCGACTTACTTGGAGAATGTGGGATTCTACGGCTTTGTCCGCCATAGCGGGCATTTCCTGTGGGAAACGGTGCAGGGCGATTTCACCGCCGAGGTGACCATCGCGGGGAAATACCGGGCGCTTTACGATCAGGCGGGGCTGATGATGCTGCTGTCGGACCAGCACTGGATCAAGTGCGGGGTCGAGGTGAATGACGGCCAGCCGGTCTTTTCGACGGTGGTGACGAACCTGCGGTCGGACTGGGCGACGATGCCCCTGCCCGCTGATCCGGCATCGGTCCGGCTGCGGCTGAGCCGCCATGGCGATGCCGTGCGGGTGGATGTGGCCCGGCGCGGCGGCGGCTGGTGGCTTGCACGGCTGGGCTATCTGCCGGGGGGGATGCCCGCGAAGGTGGGGATCATGGCCTGTTCGCCGGAACGGGCGCGCTTTCGGGTGCGGTTCAGCGATTACCGCTGCGGCCCGCCCATCGCGCGCGATCTGCATAATGGAGAGTGAGATGGACTGCCTGACTTTCGCGCCCGAAGTGGCGGCGGCGCTGCGCGAGGGGGCGCCGGTGGTGGCGCTGGAATCGACGATCATCACCCATGGCATGCCCTGGCCGCAGAATGTGGAAACGGCGCGGGCGGTCGAGGCCGAGGTGCGCGCCCATGGCGCGGTGCCCGCGACGATGGCGGTGATGGGGGGGCGCATCCATGTGGGGCTGACCGGGGCGGAGCTTGAGGTGCTGGGTCAGGCCAAGGGTGTGGCGAAGCTGAGCCGGGCTGACCTTGCCGCCTGTGTCGCCACGGGCGGGACCGGGGCCACGACGGTGGCGGCCACGATGATCTGCGCGCGGCTGGCGGGGATTTCGGTCTTTGCCACGGGCGGGATCGGCGGCGTGCATCGCGGGGCGGAGACGAGTTTCGACATCAGCGCCGATCTGCCGGAACTGGCGCAGACGGCGGTGACGGTGGTGGCTGCCGGGGCGAAGGCCATTCTGGACCTGCCCAAGACGCTGGAATGGCTGGAAACGGCGGGGGTGCCGGTGATCGCCTATGGGCAGGAGGCCTTCCCTGCCTTCTGGTCGCGCGACAGCGGGTTGAAGGCGCCCTTGCGGATGGACAGCGCTGATCAGATCGCGGCGGCGGCGCGGATGCGGGCGGCGCTGGGGCTGCCCGGGGGACAGCTGGTGGCCAATCCGATCCCGCCTGAGGCGGAGATCGCGCGGGCAGAGATCATGCCGGTGGTGGAGCAGGCCCTGGCCGAGGCGGCGGCGCAGGGGATTGCCGCCAAGGCGGTGACGCCCTTCCTGCTGCAGCGCATCTTCGAACTGACCGGGGGGCGGTCGCTTGCGGCCAATATCGCCCTTGTTCTGAACAATGCCCGTCTTGGCGCGGCGATTGCCGGGGCCTTGGCGCGGCAGGGATGAGCCGCCGCTTGTAAGGGGCTGCGGCGGTTTCTAGATTGGCGGGGAGAGGGGACAGATCAGCATGACCGACATCCAGCCGCCGAAGCGGACCGTTCTGGGCGCCTTGCGGGCGAGTTTCCTGACCGGGCTTGTCGTCGTGCTGCCGACGGGGCTGACCTTGTGGCTGATCTGGTCGGTCGTGGGGTGGCTGGACGGGTGGATCCTGCCGCTGATCCCGGCGGCCTATCAGCCCGAAGAGATCGTGCATCGCCTGTTCGGGCCGGATGTCGCCTTTCCGCTGCGCGGCGTGGGCGTGGCGGTGTTTCTGGTCTTTACCGTGCTGATCGGCTGGATGGCGCGCGGCTTTCTGGGCCGTGCCTTCATGGGACAGGCGGAATTGCTGGTGGACCGGGTGCCGGTGGTGCGATCCGTCTATGGCGGGTTGAAGCAGATCACCGAGACGGTCTTCGCGCAGAAGGAAAAGACCTTTGACAGGACCTGTCTGGTGGAATTTCCGCGCCCGGGGGCCTGGGCGGTGGGGCTTGTCGCATCCTCGCCCAAGGGCGAGATCGCGGCAAAGCTGCCGGGCGACATGATCGCCGTCTTCGTGGCGCTGACGCCGCTGACATCGGGGGTGTTGATCTATGTGCCGCGCGAGGATGTCATCTATCTGGACATGAAGCCGGACGAGGCGGCGAAGCTGGTGGTGTCAGGCGGGCTTGTCTATCCGGCGCAGAAGGAGCCGCTGGTTTCCAAGTGAGCTAGCCGAAGAGCGCCGCCAGATCGAGGCTGGCGCGCCGGCCCAGATCGGCGCGGTGGCGCTGCAGGAAGCCGTCGCAGGCGGCGCGACCGGCGGCGCAGAGGGTGGTGATCAGGGCGGGATCGGGCGACAGCTTGGTCGAGGCGGAAAGTGCCGTCATCACCGCGTCATCGGCGATCAGATGCAGGAGCACGTCCTTCATCCGGCCCCGTTCCATGCGGCCTTCGGCGATCAGGCGCTTGACGAAATTCACCGCGCGGAGTTCGCCCAGAAGGGCTGCGTGGAAGCTGATCTCGTTCACGCGGTTCTGGATATCGAGCGGGGTTTTCGGCACCTCGTCCCGAAGCCAGGGATTGATCGAGACGATGGCGATGTCATCGGGCAGATCGGGTTCGTACAGCGGGAAGAGCGCGGGATTGCCGGAATAGCCGCCATCCCAATAGGCATCCGCGCCGATGGTGACGGCCTGAAAGACCGAAGGCAGGCAGGCCGAGGCGAGAAGCGCCTCGGGCGTGATCTCGTCGCCCTGAAAGATGCGGATGCGGCCGGTGCGCAGATTGGTGGCCCCGATGAACAGGCGCGGGCCTTCGGAATGGCAGACCTGGCTGAAATCGAGCCGGCGGACCACGGGTTCCAGTGGGTTTTCCCAGAACGGACCCCAGCCATAGGGCGACCAGAGCTGCGCGGCGATGCCCTGGGGCGAGACGGGAAAGGCGGTTTCGACGACGTCGGACATGGCGCGGGAGGCGGTCCAGAAGGGCTGCATCCAGCGCGCCATGCGAAAGTCGCCGACATTGGCCACCTGCGCCCAGAGCGCGGCGAGGCTGGTCCTGGCCCCCGCCCGCCCGCCCGCAATCATCCCGGCCTTGAGCGCGGCCCCGTTCAGCGCGCCCGCCGAAGTGCCGGAGATGGCGGCAATCTCGATTGCCTCCTCTTCCAGCAGGCGATCCAGCACGCCCCAGGTGAAGGCGCCATGGGCGCCGCCCCCTTGCAGGGCGAGGGAGAGGCGGGTGGTCATGGCTGCGCTGCCTTCTGCCAAATTTCTTGGAAGAAATTTGCAAAAATCTTCGAAGATTGTTGGGTCACAGCGCCGTCCAGCCGCCATCCACGCTGATCGTGGTGCCCGTCACCTGATCGGCGAAGGGCGAGCAGAGATAGACGACGGTGCCGCCGATCTGTTCGGTGGTGGCGAATTGGCGCGAGGGCTGGCGCAGGAGCATCACCTCGCGGATGACTGTCTCGCGGTCCATGTTGTGGACCTTCATCTGGTCGGGGATCTGCGCCTCGACCAGCGGCGTCAGGACATAGCCGGGGCAGATGGCGTTGCAGGTGATCCCCTGCCCCGCCGTTTCCAGCGCCACGGTCTTGGACAGGCCCACGACGCCATGCTTGGCGGCGATATAGGCGGATTTGAAGGGGCTCGCCGTCAGGCCATGGGCCGAGGCGATGTTGACGATGCGGCCCCAGCCTTTTGCGCGCATCCCCGGCAGGGCGGCGGCGGTGGTGTGGAAGGCGGAGGAGAGGTTGATCGCAAGGATCTGGTTCCATTTCTCGACCGGGAATTCCTCGACCGGGGCGACATGCTGGATGCCTGCATTGTTCACGAGGATGTCGCAGCCCCCGGCCTGTTCCACCAGCGCGCGGCAGGCGGTGGCATCGGACATGTCGGCGGCGATGTAGCGGGCAGAGACGCCGTGATCGGCGGCGATGCGCGCGGCCAGGGCGTGATCCTCGGGGCGGTCGGTAAAGCTGTTGATCACGATATCGGCCCCGGCCTTGGCCAGTTCTTCCGCGACGCCAAGCCCGATGCCGGAATTCGATCCGGTGATGATGGCGGTCTTGCCCTTCAGGTCCATGATGGCCCCCCTTTGCTGCATCTGCAAAGCTATGCATGCTGCGGGGGCGAATTCCACCCCTGTCAGAACCATGTCGCGGGGCTGTGATGCACAAAAAAAACGCCGGCGCGAGGCCGGCGTCTAGTTATTGAGGCAGGTTTCATACAGGCAAGAAACCTATCGAGCAGTGCCTTCTATATACGCGCCCTGTTGCCGGTATCCAAGCTAAAAGTTTGAAAAGGGCGGGAAGCAGGCTTAGGGTCGGGTTCAAGAAAAACGTCCACCCGGGGAGAGTTAGGGCAATGTGTTCAGGAATTCTTGGCGGTCTTCGCGGGGTCGCCGCGGCTCTGATGCTGGCGGGGATGCCGGCCCTGTCGGGGGCAGAGACGCATGGCATAGCTATGTATGGCCAGCCTGCCCTTCCCCCGGATTTTGTGTCCTTGCCCTATGCCAACCCGGATGCGCCGAAGGGCGGACGAATCGTTTTCGGCGAGAGCGGGGGGTTCGATTCGCTCAATCCCTTCATCATCAACGGCATCGCCCCGGCGGGATTGTCGGCGCATACGGTGGAGACATTGCTGGGCCGGTCCTATGACGAGCCCTTCACGCTTTATGGCCTGCTGGCCGAATCGGTGGTGACGGACGAGGCGCGCAGCTTCGTGGAATTCACCCTGCGCGAGGGGGCGCGATTCTCGGACGGGAGCCCGGTGACGGTGGAGGATGTGATCTGGTCCTTCGAGATACTGGGCACGCAGGGGCAGCCGCGCTATGCCGCGGCATGGGGCAAGATCGGCGGCGTGGAACAGACCGGGCCGCGCAGCGTGAAGTTCACCTTCAACACGGTTGACCGGGAATTGCCGCTGATCCTGGGGCTGCGGCCGATCCTGAAGAAGGCGCAGTGGGAGGGGAAGGATTTCACCCGCTCCACGCTGGAGGCGCCCATCGGATCGGGGCCCTATGTGGTGGCGGAATTCGAGCCGGGGCGGTTCGTCACCTATCGGAAGAACCCGGACTGGTGGGGGGCGGAGCTGCCGTTCAACCGGGGCCAGCACAATCTGGACGAGATCCGCTATGACTATTTCGGCGATGGCGGGGTGGTGTTCGAGGCCTTCAAGGCGGGCGAGATCACCAGCTGGCGCGAGACGAACCCGGTGAAATGGGACCAGCAATACGATTTCCCCGCCGTGGCGGCGGGGGATGTGGTGAAATCGGTGATCCCGCACAGCCGGCCTTCGGGGATCGAGGGCTTTGTCTTCAACACGCGCCGTCCGCTTTTCGCCGATTGGCGGGTGCGCGAGGCGCTGATTGCGGCCTTCAACTTCGAACTGGTGAACCGGACGCTGAATGCCGGGATCCCGCCGCGGATCCAGTCCTATTTCTCGAACTCGCCGCTGGGGATGGTGCCGGGGGCACCGGCCGAGGGACGGGTGGCCGAGTTGCTGGAGCCGTTCAAGGCCGAGCTTCTGCCCGGCGCGCTGGAGGGCTATGCCCTGCCGGTGGGCGACGGGACCGAGGCCAACCGCGCGGCGATCCGGCGGGCGAGCGGCCTTCTGGAAGAGGCGGGATGGACGGTCGAGGAGGGCGTTCTGAAGAATGCGGAGGGCACGCCCTTCGCCTTTGAGATCCTGATCACCAATGGGGCCGATGACATCATCAATGCCGCCACGATCTATGTGGAGGGGCTGAAGCGGCTGGGGATCGCGGCGCGGGTCGTGACGGTGGATTCGGCGCAGTACAAGGAACGGACGACGAATTACGATTTCGACATGACGCATTACATCCGGTCGCTGTCGCTGTCGCCGGGGAATGAGCAGACGCTTTACTGGGGCGCGGCCGGGGTGACGGAGCCGGGCACGCGCAACTGGATGGGCATGAATTCGCCCGCCGCCGAGGCGATGATCGCAACGATGCTTGCCGCCAAGGGCCCGGACGAGTTCATTGCCGCGGTGCAGGCGCTGGACCGGGTGCTGACGACGGGGCGGTATGTGGTGCCGATCTGGTATTCGGACGTGTCGCGGATCGCCCATCGGAAGGAGTTGAAATATCCCGAACGGTTGCCGCTTTATGGCGACTGGCCGGGCTTTCAGCCCGAGGTCTGGTGGTATGAGGACTGATGAGGAGCGAGCAATGAAGAAGGCTGTGGTTCTGCTGGCCGTGCTGGCCGCACTGGCGGGTTGTGCGACGATCGAAGGCGCGGGGCAGGACATCTCGTCCGGGGCGCGGGCGGTGGGGAACATGTTCTGACGCTGCGCCCGGCTGGCGATTTCTGACGCAGAAATCGCGGCGGAATTTGACGCAAATTCCGCGGCCCTGCGGGCCGTGCGACGGCGGGGGGCGAAATCTGCGTCAGATTTCGGCGCGTTTCCTGTGTCAGGAAACGCCTTCAGACGAGCGAGGTCACCCAGAGGATCGTCGCGTCCTCTTCCGACAGGCTGATCACGTTATGGCCCATCGAGGCATCGTAATAGGCGCTGTCGCCGCGGCGCAGGTCGACGGGTTCGTAGAATTCGGTATAGAGCCGGACGACGCCGGTCAGGACATAGAGGAATTCCTCGCCGTCATGGCGGACCCAGCCGTCGAATTCGCCCACGTCGCGGGCGCGGATGCGGGCGCGGTAGGGCAGCATCTGCTTGCGCGTGAGATGGCCCGCGAGGAGTTCATGTTCATAGGTGGCGGTCGCGTGGCCCTGCCCTTCGCCCTGTTTCGTCACCGCCATGCGGCCCGAGACCTGGGCCTTTGACGGCGGCGTGAAAAGCTGCGGGACCGAGATCGCCAACCCTTCGGCCAGTTTCTTGAGCGCCTCGTAGGTGGGCGACATCTGGCCGTTCTCGATCTTGGACAGGGTCGAGCGGGCGAGGCCGGCCTGGCTTGCCGCCTGTTCCAGCGTCCAGCCGCGCGCCTTGCGCAGGTCGCGCACCCTTTCGCCCAGGTTCAGCGGGGCGACAGGCGCATCCGGCCCGCTTTCGCGGGCGATGCGGATGAGGGTCTTGGGATCGGATCCGGCCATGGATCGCCATTACGCGAGGGCGGCCCGCCTTGCAACGGCGCTGTGGCGGGATAGAAAGGCAGGATGCTGTCCGAGATCGACCAAGGCCCCTGGCCGCCCTGCCCCACGCCGTTCAACCTGGCCCGTCATGTGCTGGAGCGATCGGCGCAGCATCATCCCGACCGGATGGCGCTGCAGATCATCAGCCCGCGGGGGGCGGAACGCTGGAGCTATGCCCGGCTGGAGGCGGCGGTGCGGGGCTGCGGGACGGGGCTTCTGGCGCGCGGTCTGCGGCCGGGGGACCGGGTGCTGATGCGGCTGGGCAATGAGGTGGCCTTTCCGATCCTGTTTCTGGGGGCCATCGCGGCGGGGCTGGTGCCGGTGCCCACATCGGCGGCGCTGACAGGGGCGGAGATCACGCGCATGGCGGCGCTGGTGGCGCCTGCGCTGATCGTGGCGGCCGAGGGCCTGGCCCTGCCCGATCCGCTGCCCTGCCCGGTGCTGGGCGTGGCCGAGATGCTGGGCTGGGAGGCCCTGCCGCCCTGCGACTGGGAGATGGGCGATCCCGACCGGCTGGCCTATGCGGTGTTCACCTCGGGCACGTCGGGGGGGGCGCAGGCGGTGGGCCATGCGCATCGCGCGATCTGGGCGCGGGGGATGATGCATCAGGGTTGGGAAGGGTTCGGCGAAGGCGACCGGGTGCTGCATGCGGGGGCCTTCAACTGGACCTATACGCTGGGCACGGGGCTGATGGATCCCTGGACGCTGGGGGCGGTGGCGCTGATCCCGGCGGCAGGGGTGGCGCCTGCGGCGCTGCCCCTGCTGATGAAGCGCTTCGATGTCACGGTCTTTGCCGCGGCGCCGGGGATCTATCGGCAGATGCTGCGCGCGGGCCTGCCCGCCCTGCCCCGGCTGCGCCATGGGCTGAGCGCGGGCGAGGCGATGCCGCCCGATCTTCGTGCGGCCTGGCAGGCGGCGACGGGCTGTGCGGTGCATGAGGCGCTGGGGATGACGGAAGTGTCGACCTATATCTCGGGCAGTCCGGCGCGGCCGCAGGCCGCGGGGACGGCGGGATGGGTGCAGGCCGGGCGTCGGGTGGCGGTGCTGGGGGAGGATGGCCAGCCCCGGCCGAGGGGCGAGGTGGGCCTGCTGGCGGTGCATCGCGGCGATCCGGGGTTGATGCTGGGCTATCTGAGCAATGCCGAAGGCACGGCGGCGCGGTATCGGGGGGATTGGTTCGTGACGGGGGATCTGGCCGAGATGACGCCCGAGGGGGCGGTGATCTATCGCGGGCGGGAGGATGACCTGATGAATGCGGGCGGGTTCCGCGTCTCACCACAGGAGGTGGAGGCGGCAATGCTGGCCTTCCCCGGGGTGCAGGATTGCGCCGTGACGGAGGTGGAGGTGAGGCCGGGTGTGCGCGTCATCGGGTGCTTCTTCGTCAGCGCCGAGCCCATCGGGCAAGCGGCGCTGGAAGCCCATGCCGCGGCGCATCTGGCCCGCTGGAAGCAGCCGCGGCTCTATCACAGGCTTGACGCCCTGCCGCGATCCGCCAACAACAAGGTGAACCGGCGCGCGCTGGCCGTCCTGCTGCCGCGCCCGGACCTGCCCGGGGAGGGCACAGCATGATCCGTCTCGACATCTTTTCCGATCCTGTCTGCCCCTGGTGCCTGATCGGCAAGACCCTGCTGGACCGCGCGCTGGAAAGCCGCCCGGATCATCCCTTTGCGATCCAGTGGCATCCCTTCCAGCTCAATCCCGGGCTGCCGAAGGGGGGTGTGGGGCATGTGGACTATCTGGCGGCGCGCTTTGGCAGCAAGGAGAAGGCCATCCAGGCCATGCTGCAGGTGGCCGAACAGGCGCGGATCGCGGGGGCGGAGATCGCCATGGAAAAGGTGACGCGCCTGCCCAATACGCTGGATGCGCATCGGCTGATCCACTGGGCGGGGATCGAGGGGCGGCAGACGCCGATGGTGGCGCGGCTGTTCCGGGCGCATTGGCGCGAGGGCGAGGATATCGGCGATGCGGCCACGCTGGCGCGGCTGGCGGGCGAGGTGGGGATGGAGGCCGCGGCGGTAGCGCGGCTTCTGGCAAGTGATGCGGATGCCGACGACATTTCCGCCCGTGACCGGGATGCCCGCGACAAGGGGGTAACGGCGGTGCCGACCTTCCTGATCGCGCAAAGCTATGTGATTGCGGGGGCGCAGCCGGTGGAGACCTGGCAGCAGGTGATCGACGAACTGGCCGAGAAACTGGCCTGACCCGGCCCGGGGCCAACGATTTTTCTGCGAAAAATCAGGCCCCGATGCGGGGCCCTGCGCGATTTGCAAAGGGGGAAGCCGGGTCGGGGGGCGGAATTTTCGCAGGAAATTCGTAGCCCCCCCTTTGCGCACAGGCCTCTGTGCGGGGCGGATGCTGGCGGCTGATACGGGGGCGTGGTAGCGCTGGCCGCATGTCAGAGCCAGCCCCTTCCCCCGTCCCGGCCCCCCGCATGGGGCAGATCGAATTCATCGCCCTGATCGCGGTGCTTTTCGCCACCATCGCCTTTTCCATCGATGCAATGCTGCCCGCCCTGCCGCAGATCGCGGCAGAGCTTTCGCCCGAGGCGCCCAATGCGGCGCAGCTGATCCTGACCTCCTTCGTTCTGGGCATGGGGATCGGCACGCTGTTTGCCGGGCCCTTGTCGGATGCCTTCGGGCGGCGGCCGGTGATCCTGGCGGGGGCCGCGCTCTACTGTCTGGCGGCGGTCGTGGCCTATGTTTCGCCCACGCTGGAGGGGGTGCTGATCGCGCGGCTGTTGCAGGGGCTGGGATCGGCCGGGCCGCGGGTCGTGTCGCTGGCGCTGGTGCGCGACCTTTACAAGGGGCGCGAGATGGCGCGGGTCGTCAGTTTCGCCATGATGATCTTCACGCTGGTGCCCGCGATTGCGCCCTTCATCGGGCAGGGGATCATCTGGGTGGCGGGATGGCGGGGGATCTTTCTGGCCTTCGTGGCCTTTTCGGCCCTGTCGATGCTGTGGTTCTTCCTGCGCCAGCCCGAGACGGTGCCGCGCGCGGCCCGGCGGCCCTTGAAGCTGGCCAGCCTGCGGGCGGCCTTCGTCGAGGTGCTGTCGCATCGGGTGGTCGTCCTGTCCATCGCGGTGCAGACGCTGGTCTTTGCCTGCCTCTTCGCCACGCTTTCGGCAACGCAGCCGATCCTTGATCAGGTCTATGGCGAGGGGGATCGCTTTCCCATCTGGTTCGCGCTGATCGCGGTGGTGGCGGGCAGCGCCAGTTTCATCAATGCGCGGCTGGTGGTGCGGCTGGGCATGCGGCGGATGATTTCCACGACGCTGGCCGCGCAGGTGGTGTTCTCGGCCCTGATGCTGGCGGCCAAGGCGGGGGGGATCTGGCCGCCTGCCCTGGCCTTTCCGGCGCATCTTCTGTGGACGACGGGGGTCTTCTTCATGACGGGGCTGACCATCGGCAACCTGAATGCGCTGGGGCTGGAGCCGGTGGGGCATGTCGCGGGGATGGCTGCCAGCGTGATGGGGGCGATCGCGACGGTGGTTTCGGTGGTTCTGGCGGCCCCGGTCGGGTTGATGTTCGACGGGACGGCCTATCCGCTGATGGCGGGGGTGGCGGTCTTTGCGGCTGCGGGATGGGGGTTGATGCGGGTGATGCCGCGGTAACGGTTGCGCCGGGCGGGGTGAACAGCGCTTTACGGTGAAGGTTGCGGATGGCGGGGTGAACCCCGCCCTACAGCGGTGGTTGCGCATGGCGGGGTGAACCCCGCCCTACAGCGGCGGTTGCGGATGGCGGGGTGAACCCCGCCCTACCCTTTCGGGCGCACCACCTTTTCGGCCAGATCGCGGGCGATGGCGAAGGCGCCCTTGATGCGGTCGCCCTCGGTCTTCCAGTCGCGGGACAGCACGATCCTGTTGCCCTGCACCCGCGCCGCGGGATCGGCCTTGATGAAATCCACCAGCCCCGCCGGATTGGCGAACTTGTCGTTGTGGAACTGCACCGTGGCGCCCTTCGGCCCTGCGTCCAGCCGGCTGATGCCCGCGCGCTTGCACATCGACTTGATCCGCATGACCAGCATCAGGGTGTTCACCTCGCGCGGGAGCGCGCCGAACCGGTCGATCAGTTCGGCGGCGAAGCCTTCGAGTTCCACTTTCGTGGTGAGCGAGGAGAGGCGGCGGTAGAGGCCGAGGCGGATGTCGAGATCGGGGATGTAATCCTCGGGGATCAGGACGGGCACGCCGAGATTGATCTGTGGCGCCCAATGATCATCAAGGGGGGCGAGGCCCGAGAGCTCGCCCGATTTCAGCTTGGCGATCGTGTCTTCCAGCATCTGCTGGTAAAGCTCGTATCCCACTTCCTTGATATGGCCCGACTGTTCCTCGCCCAGCAAATTCCCCGCGCCGCGCAGGTCAAGGTCATGGGAGGCGAGGTTGAAGCCCGCGCCCAAGGAATCGAGGCTGCCCAGAAGGCGCAGGCGTTTGGTGGCGGCGGGGGTCAGGGGCGCGCGGGGCTTGGTCGTGAGGAAGCAATAGGCGCGCGTCTTGGCGCGGCCCACGCGGCCGCGGATCTGGTAAAGCTGGCTGAGGCCGAACATGTCGGCGCGGTGGATGATCATCGTGTTGGCGGTGGGGATGTCGAGACCGGATTCCACGATGGTTGTGGAGAGCAACACGTCATACTTGCCGTCGTAGAATTCGTTCATCCGCTCGTCGAGATCGCCTGCGGCGAGTTGGCCATGGGCGATGATATAGGTGGCCTCGGGGACGTGGGTCTTCAGGAAATCCTCGATCTCGGGCAGGTCGGAGATGCGGGGGACGACGATGAAGCTTTGCCCGCCGCGATAGCGTTCGCGCAGAAGCGCCTCGCGCAGGGTGACGGGGTCGAATTCGCTGACATAGGTGCGGATCGCGAGGCGGTCGACCGGGGGGGTGGCGATGATGGAGAGATCGCGCACGCCGGTGAGCGAGAGTTGCAGGGTGCGCGGGATGGGGGTGGCGGTCAGGGTCAGGACGTGGATTTCCGACCGCATCTCCTTGAGCCGTTCCTTGTGGGCGACGCCGAAATGCTGTTCCTCGTCGATCACCAGAAGGCCGAGCGACTTGAAGCGGATGTCCTTGGCCAGCAGCGCATGGGTGCCGACGCAGATATCCACCGTGCCATTGGCCAGCCCTTCGCGGGTGGCCTTGGCATCCTTGGCGCTGACGAAGCGCGAGAGGGGTTTGACGCTGATCGGAAAGCCGCGGAAGCGTTCGGCGAAGCTGCGGTAATGCTGGCGGGCGAGCAGCGTGGTGGGGCAGATGACGGCGACCTGCATGCCGGCGAGGGCCGCGACAAAGGCCGCGCGCATGGCTACCTCGGTCTTGCCGAAGCCCACGTCGCCGACGATGAGGCGGTCCATGGGGCGGCCGGATTCGAGATCGGCCACGACATCGGCGATGGCCGATAGCTGATCGTCGGTTTCCTGCCAGGGGAAGCGGGCGGCGAAAGCCTCCCACAGGGAATGGGGGGCCTCCAGTATCGGCGCATGGCGCAGGGCGCGTTCGGCGGCGATGCGCATGAGCCGATCGGCGATTTCGCGGATGCGTTCCTTGAGCTTGGCCTTCTTGGCCTGCCATGCCCCGCCGCCGAGACGGTCGAGCAAGCCTTCCTCATGCCCGTAGCGGGAGAGGAGTTCGATGTTTTCGACCGGCAGATAAAGCTTTGCCCCTTCGGCATATTCCAGCGCGACACAGGCGTGCGGCGCGCCAAGCGCGGTGATGGTTTCGATCCCCAGATAGCGCCCGACGCCATGTTCGACATGCACGACCAGATCGCCGGGGGAGAGGCTGTCCACCTCGCGCAGGAAGTTCTCGGCCTTGCGGCGGCGGCGCGGTTTGCCGACCAGACGGTCGCCCAGCACGTCCTGTTCGGAGATGACGGCAAGGCCGGGGGCGGTGAACCCGGCCTCAAGCGCCCAGACGAGGAGGAACAATCCGCCTTTGCCTTCCGGCACTTCGCGTATGTCCTTGATGCGCTTGGCGCCGCTGACGCCCTGATCGGACAGAAGCCCCTCAAGCCTTTCTCGCGCGCCATCGGACCAGGAGGCGATGATGACCTGGCGATCCTGAAGCTGTTCCTTCAGATGCGCCGCCAAGGCCCCGAAAAGGCTTATGCTTTCCTGCTGACGCTCTGGCGCGAAATTGCGCCCGAGGCGGCCGCCCGCATCCAGAACGCCCGGGCCGGGGGATTGCGGATTGGGCGAAAGCTGGATCAGGCGATGGGGGGCGGTGGCGGCCTCCCACGCCGCATCGTCGAGATAGAGGAGGCCCGGCGCGCAGGGTTTGTAGACAGAGTCCAGCCGCCCCTTGGCCGTCATCGCCTCGCGCCGGGCGTCATACTGGTCTTCGATCCCTTCCCAGCGGGCCAGGCGGGCGGGGGTGATCTGGTCGTCCAGCATCACGGTGGCGTCGGGAAGGTAGTCGAACAGCGTTTCCAGCCTGTCGTGGAAGAAGGGCAGCCAATGCTCCATCCCCTGATGCTTGCGGCCCGCGCTGACGGCTTCGTAGAGCGGGTCATCCGACCCGCCTGCTCCGAATTCCAGACGGTAATTCTGGCGGAAGCGGGTGATCGCGGCCTCGTCCAGGATCACCTCGGACATGGGTGCCAGGTCGATGGCGGTGAGTTTCTCGGTCGTGCGCTGGGTTTCGGGATCGAAGCGGCGCGCGCCATCCAGCACGTCGCCAAAGAAATCGAGCCGGATCGGCGTGCGGCTGCCCGGTGGCCAGAGGTCCACGATCCCGCCCCGGATGGCGAAATCGCCCGGTTCGGCCACGGTCGAACAGGGGGAAAAGCCCATGCGGGTGAGAAAGCCCTTGAGCCGCGCCTCATCGACCCTGTCCCCCACGCGGGCCGAGAAGGAGGCGCCGCGGATCACCTCGCGCGCAGGCAGGCGCTGGGTGGCGGCGTTCAGCGTGGTGAGCAGGACGAAGGGGCCGCGCATCCCTTCGGCCAGCGCGGCCAGCGTCGCCATGCGGCGGGCCGAGAGGTTGGGGTTGGGCGAGACGCGGTCATAGGGCAGGCAATCCCATGCGGGCAGGTCCAGCACGGTGGCCCCCGGCGCCATGACGGCCAGCGCCGCGGCCATCGCCTCGGCCCGCTTGTCATCGCGGGCGATGTGGATGACGGGCGCACCCTTCTCCAGCTCGCGGGCGAGGAGGCGGGCGTCATGGCCTTCGGGCGCGCCACCAAGGAGGATGCGGGATGCTGTCGACATGATGGGCGTGACTTAACTGCGGGGGCGGCGGCGTCAACCGGGAAAGGATCAGCCGAAGACGCCCAGCGTCAGGTTCTGATACATCCCGAACATGCCGGTGAAGAAAAGCGCGAACATGCCGACGGTCTGCACGGTGACGCGGTGGCGGCGCAGGCGGCGCAGCAGATCGGGGCCATGCAGATCGCCCTGTTCGATGGCGAGGCAGGTATTGAGCGTGAGCATGCCGACGCCAAGCATGGGCAAGAGCAGGCAGAGCACGGCCTGGGCGAATTCGATCCGGTAGTGGATCGCCAGCACCAGCAGGCCCGTCACGAGGAAGGAGAGGAAGGCGATGAGGAAGATCCCGCCGCTGCGCATCACGAAAAGCAGGCGGCGGGTATAGATATGGGCCAGCGCCTCGACATCGCGGAGCGGATCGCCCGGGTCGCGTTCGGCGCGGCGGATCATGTCATGCGGCACGCCGATGACATAGTGGCTGACGGTGGACCACATCACGGCGAGGGCAAGCCAGAACCAGAGGTTCGAGAAGGATCGCAGGTCGATCACTTCGAAAATCGTCTTGTACCAGTCCAACCCGCGCTTCCCTGTCTGCCTGTCCTGCTGCGCGCGGCCCTGCCTGGCGGGGGATCGGGGCCAAGCGGGCTTGAGGCGCGGCTCTTTCTCTGGCAGGCAAGGGGCGTGGGCGCAAGCCCCGTTGGATGATCCCTGCCCCGGAGCCTGCCGCATGCGACCGATTTCCGCGCCGACCCCCGCCACCCGCTTTCGCCGCCTGCGCCGGACGCCCGCGCTGCGCGCGCTGGCGCAGGAGACGCTGCTTTCGGTGGGCGATCTGATCTGGCCGGTCTTCGTGCGCGATGGCGCGGGGGTGCGGGAACCCATCGCCTCGATGCCGGGGGTGGAGCGGCTGTCGGTCGATCTGGTGGTGAAGGCGGCGGAAGAGGCGGCGGGCTTGGGCATTCCGGCGATCTGCCTCTTTCCCTATACCGACCCGGCGCTGAAGACCGATGCCTGCGAAGAGGCGTGGAATCCCGACAATCTGGCCAACCGTGCGATCCGGGCGATCAAGGCGGCGGTGCCGGAGATTGCGGTGATGACGGATGTGGCGCTGGACCCTTACAACGCCAATGGCCATGACGGGCTGGTGCGCGATGGGGTGATCCTGAACGACGAGACGATCGAATGCCTGGTGCGGATGGCGCTGGTGCAGGCGGAATGCGGGGCCGATATCCTTGGCCCGTCGGACATGATGGATGGGCGGATCGGCGCGATGCGCGCGGCACTTGAGGGGGCGGGCCACAAGGACGTGGCAATCCTGTCCTATGCGGCGAAATATGCCTCGGCCTTTTACGGGCCGTTCCGCGATGCGGTGGGGGCATCGGGCGCGCTGAAGGGTGACAAGAAGACCTATCAGATGAACCCCGCCAATAGCGACGAGGCGCTGCGCCTGGTGGAGCGCGACCTGCGCGAGGGGGCAGATATGGTGATGGTCAAGCCCGGGATGCCCTATCTCGACATCTGCCGCCGGGTGAAAGAGGCCTTTGGCGCCCCGACCTATGCCTATCAGGTGTCGGGCGAATATGCGATGATCGCGGGTGCGGCGGAACGCGGCTGGATCGACGGCGAGAAGGCGATGATGGAAAGCCTGATGGGGTTCAAGCGGGCGGGCTGCGACGGGATCCTCACCTATTTCGCCCCGGCGGTGGCGCGCAAGCTGCGCGCGGGCTGGAGCTGGGGCTGATCGGCGGCGCTTTGCCTTTGGCCGCGGCGGGGCATGACAGGCGGCCGGAAAGGCACTATCCTTGAGACAGGAGCGGGATCGGAAGAATCCCGCCACAGGCAAGAGAGGGCGGATTTCATGGAACGGATTTCGAGACGGGCGCTTTTGGGCGGGGCCGGGGCATCGCTGATGCTGACGGCGGCCTGCGGCAATGGCGTGGGCGGCAATGGCGCGCAGCAGATCGACGCGCGGGTGGATGCGACGCGGAACTTCCTCTTCTCGCGCTATCCCGGGACGCAGGATCTGGCGAGCCGGGCTTACGGCGTGCTTTACATGCCGCTGATCACCGAGGCCGGCTTCTTCCTTGGCGGCGCCTATGGGCGCGGCGCGCTGCGGATCCGGGATGTGACGGTGGATTACTATTCCTCGACCAAGGCAAGCTACGGGCTGCAGATCGGCGCGCAGCAATATGCCCATGCGCTGTTCTTCATGACCGAGGCGGCGCTGGGGGATTTCCGCGCCTCGACGGGCTGGGCGGCGAGTGCGGATCTGAAATATGCCACGCCTGAACAGGGGGCCAGCATCGGCAAGGAAACCACCGAGATCGACCCGGTGATCGCGCTGGTCTTCGGTCAGCAGGGGCTGATCGCAGGGGCGACGCTGGCCGGGGTGAAATACACGCGGATCATTCCGTGACGGGGGGGTGCGGGGGGGCTGTTGCCCCCCTGCCCCTTCAGCGCAGGCGGCGGATCAGGCTTGACGTGTCGTTCCGCCCGCCGCCCATCAGCTGCACATCCTTGTAGAACTGGTCCACCAGCGCGGTGACGGGCAGGCTGGCGCCGATCTCGTCCGCCGTCTTCAGGCAGATGCCCAGATCCTTGCGCATCCAGTCCACCGCGAAGCCGAAATCGAAGCTATCGGCCAGCATGGTCTTGTGGCGGTTGACCATCTGCCAGGATCCGGCGGCGCCCTGGCTGATCACCTCGACCACCGCCTCGCCGTCCAGCCCGGCCTTCTGGCCAAAGGCCAGCGCCTCGGACAGGCCCTGCATCAGGCCCGCGATGCAGATCTGGTTCATCATCTTGGCCAGTTGCCCGGCCCCGCTGTCGCCAAGGCGGCGGCAGATGCGGGCATAGGCCGCCATGACGGGTTCGGCCCGGGCATAATCCGCCTCGGCCCCGCCGCACATGATGGAAAGGACGCCATTTTCGGCCCCGGCCTGCCCGCCCGAGACGGGCGCATCGACAAAGCCGATCCCGCGCGCTGCGGCCTGGGCCGCAAGCTCCCGCGTCACCTGCGCCGAAACCGTGGTGTGATCGATGAAGAGCGTGCCGGGCGCCATGGCGGCAAAGGCCCCGCTTTCGCCGATGCAGACCTGACGCAGGTCGTCGTCATTGCCGACGCAGGCCAGCACGACATCGGCCCCCGCGGCCGCGGCGGCGGGTGTCGCGGCCTGGCTGCCGCCATGGGCGGCGACCCAGGCCGCGGCTTTGGCGGGGGTGCGGTTGTAGACCGTCACCTGATGCCCCTTGGACGCCAGATGGCGCGCCATCGGCCCGCCCATCACGCCCAAGCCGAGAAAAGCCACTTTCGCCATCTTCACCGCCCGTTGCATTGCCCTTCGATCCGCTATGGACTAGGAGACCATCCGTCAACCGACGTCAAGAACGGGCCCCCGATGTTCCTTGTCTTTCGCTGGATGCTGCGCCTGTTCACGGGGATGATCGCGCTCTGCCTGCTGGCGGGGGTGATCCTCTACTATTTCCTGTCGCGGTCGCTGCCGGATTATTCCGAGTCCTTCCAGATCGCGGGCATCTCGGCCCCGGTGGAGATCGTGCGCAACAATGACAATGTTCCGCATGTCTTTGGCCGGACGGATGCCGATGTCTTCTTCGCCCTGGGCATTGCCCATGCGCAGGACAGGCTCTGGCAGATGACGATGCTGCGCCGCACGGCGCAGGGGCGGCTGTCCGAGATGTTCGGCAGCAGGACGCTGAAGATCGACGAACTGATGCGGCGCTATGATCTTTACGGGCTCGCGCTCGACTCGGTCGCCGTGCAGGACGCAGCCACGACCGCGGCGCTGGAGGCCTATGCGCGGGGGGTGAATGCCTGGATCTCGCAGATCAACGAGGGGGCGCGGGGGCGCGGCGCGCCGGAATTCTTCTTTTTCTCGAACGAGATCGCGGCCTGGCAACCGGCGGATTCCATCGCGATCCTGAAGCTTTTGGCGCTGCAGCTTTCGGGGCAGCTGGAGAATGAGGTGCTGCGCGCGCGGCTGTCGCTGGTGCTGCCCGAGGCGCGGCTGCGCGACATCCTGCCCGATGCGCCGGGCAGCGGCATCACCGCCCTGCCCGATTATGCCAGCCTGGTGCCCGGCGTTTCGCCGGGGCTTGCGCCCCTGAAGATGGCATCGGGTGGGGGGCTGTCGCCCTTTCCGACGCGCGAGATGGCCGGGGCATCGAATGCCTGGGCGGCGGCGCCCGCGCGTTCGGCGGCGGGCGGGTCGATCCTGGCCAATGATCCGCATCTGGGCTTCACCGCGCCGACGGTGTGGTATCTGGCGCGGCTGGAACTGGCCTCGGGCGGGGTGATCGGGGGCACGGTGCCGGGGATCCCGGCGGTGCTGGTGGGCCGGTCAGAGGCCCTGGGCTGGGGGCTGACCTCCAGCTATCTGGATGATCAGGACCTGTTCATCGAAGAGGTGAACCCCGAGAATACCGAACAGTATCGCACCCCCGACGGCTGGAAGGATTTCGTCACCCGCAAGTCGATCATCACGGTGAAGGATGCGGCGCCCGTGACGATCACCCTGCGCTGGACGGAGAATGGCCCGGTGCTGCCGGGCACGCATTACGATATCGGCTCCATCACCCCGCCGGGGCATGTGGCGGCCCTGTCCTGGACGGCGCTGACGGGGGCCGACACCTCGATGTCGGCGGTGATCGGGATGATGGGCGCGGGTTCCGTGGCCGAGGCGATGGAGATCGGCAGGCTGGTCGTGGCCCCGGCGCAGAACGTGACGCTGGCCGATACGCGGGGCGTGGCGATGCAGTTGATGGGGGCGATGCCCGCGCGCGATCCGGGCCATCAGAGCAAGGGCCGGATGCCGGTGCCGGGCTGGATCGCCGAGAACCGCTGGCAGGGGATCCTGCCCTATGAGGACAATCCGCGCGAGATGAACCCGCGTTCGGGGCTTCTGGGCAATACCAACAACAAGACGGTGGACCGGCCCTTCCCGCTGCATGTCTCTTATGACTGGGGCGATACGCAGCGCATCCAGCGCTGGCTGACGCTGATGAAGGCGCGCGAGGTGCATACGCGCGAAAGCTTCATCGAGGCGCAGCTTGATACCGTCAGCTTTACCGCGCGGTCGCTGTTGCCGCTGATCGGGGCGGATCTGTGGTTCACGGGCGAGGCCGCGCCGGAAGGCACGCCCGAACGGCTGCGCCAGCGCGCGCTGGAGATCCTGGCCGCCTGGAATGGCGAGATGAGCGAGCATCTGCCAGAGCCGCTGATCTATCAGGCCTGGATCCGCGCCCTGCAGGACCGGCTGATCCGCGATGATCTGGGGCCGCTGGCCGATACCTTTACCCATGTGGAGCCGCTGCTGATCGAGCGGGTCTATCGCAATGTGGAGGGGGCCAGCATCTGGTGCGACGTGGTGCAATCGGCGGTGGTGGAAAGCTGCTCCGATCTGGCGCGGATCGCGCTGGACGAGGCGCTGCTGACGCTGTCGGAAACCTATGGACCCAATCCCGAAAGCTGGCGCTGGGGCGATGCGCATCAGGCGACGCATGATCATCCGGTGCTGGGATCGCTGCCGGTGCTGCGCTATTTCGTGAATATCCGGCAATCGACCAGCGGCGATGACCATACGCTGATGCGGGGCAAGACGCGGGGCGACGGGCCGAACCCCTTCCTGAACGTGCATGGCGCGGGCTATCGCGGGGTCTATGATTTCGCCGATCCGGATTCGTCGGTCTTCATCACCTCGACCGGGCAATCGGGCCATCCTCTCAGCCGGTTCTACGATGATCTGGGCGAGCTGTGGCGGCGGGGCGAATATGTGCCCATGTCGCTGGACCCGGAACTGGCGCGGGCGGCGGCGGTGGGCGTGACGGAGCTGACCCCGGCGGGGAACTGACCTTCCCTCCCCCTTTCGCCCTGCCCTGAACCCGAAGGCGCGCGCCGTCGGAAATGACGCGGCCTGCGACGGTGCGTCGCTTGACCTTTGCCCGGGTCGCAACATCATTGAGCAATAAAATTGCGCGATGGCAGGGATCAGGGAAAAAAGATGTCCGACATTTTCGGCGCCTGGATGGGCCGGGTCGAAGAGGCCGAGGATCGGATCAGCGATCGGCAGGCGCGGCAGATGGCGGCCACGCTGGATGTCGGCGGGGATTTCGCGCCGGGGGCGGTGCTGCCGCCGCTCTGGCACTGGATGGGCTGGACGCCCGAGACGCGGATGGCCGAGCTTGGCCCCGACGGGCATCCGGCGCGGGGCGGCTTTCTGCCGCCGGTGCCGCTGGAGCGGCGGATGTGGGCGGGGGGGCGGCTGCGCTTTCTGGCGCCGCTCAGGATCGGCGAGGGGTTGTTCCGGCGATCCGAGATTGTGAAGGTGGCGGAAAAGACCGGGACGACGGGGCGGATGGTCTTTGTCACGGTGCGCCATGACGTGCATGGCGCGGCGGGCCTCGCCATCGAGGAAGAGCAGGACATCGTCTTCATCGCCATGCCCGACCGTTATTCCCCGCCCCCGCCGGTCGAGGCCCCCGCGCCGGACTGGCGGCAGGATCTGGCGATGGATGAGGTGCGGCTGTTCCGTTTCTCGGCCCTCACATTCAATGCCCATCGCATCCATTTCGACCTGCCCTATGCGACGGGGGTGGAGAAATATCCGGGTCTTGTGGTGCATGGGCCGATGCAGGCGATGCTGCTGATGGAGGCCGCGCGCGCGCGTCGGGGCGGCGCGATGCCGGGCGGATACCGCTTTCGCGGGGTAAGGCCGCTTTTCCATTTCGACACCCTGTCCCTGCAGGGCGTGGGCGCGAAACTGGCGACGGTGAACGGGGATGGGCTGGTCTGCATGCAGGCCGAGTGGGAGGATTAGGCGATGGCGGGTGTTCTGGCGGGGATGCGGGTGGTGGAGGGATCGGCCTTTGTGGCGGTGCCGCTGGCGGGGATGACGCTTGCGCAGATGGGGGCGGATGTGATCCGCTTTGATCGCCCGCAGGGGGGGCTTGATGCCCATCGCTGGCCGGTGACGCGGGATGGCACCAGCCTGTTCTGGGCGGGGCTGAACAAGGGCAAGCGGTCGCTGGCGGTGGATATGGCCCGCCCCGAGGGGCAGGAGATCGTGACCGATCTGATCTGCGCGCCGGGGCCGGATGCGGGGATGTTCCTGACCAATCTGCGGGTGCGGGGCTGGATGGATTATCCCGCGCTGAAGGCGCGGCGGGACGACCTGATCATGGTCAGCCTTCTGGGCACGCGGCGGGGGGAACCTGCGGTGGATTACACGGTGAACCCGTCGCTTGGCTTTCCCATGGCGACGGGGGCGGAGGGGTCGTCGGACCCGGTCGCCCATGTCCTGCCCGCCTGGGATTGCATCGCGGGGGGGATGGTGGTGAATGCCCTGCTGGCGGCCGAACGGCACCGCTTGCGCACGGGGCGCGGGCAGGTGGCGGAACTGGCGCTGAAGGATGTGGCGGCGGCAATGCTGGCCAATCTGGGGATCCTGGGCGAGGTCGTGGCCAATGGCGTGGATCGCCCCAAGGCGGGCAATTCGCTGTATGGTGCCTATGGGCAGGATTTCCTGCTGGCCTGCGGGCGGCGGGTGATGGTGATCGGGCTGACGGATCGGCAATGGCGGGGGCTGGTCAAGGTGCTGGGCCTTGCGCAGGAGGTGGCCAATCTGGGGCAGCGCATGGCGCTGGACCTGTCGCGCGAGGGGGATCGCTGGGCCGCGGGGAAGGAGATCACGGCGCTTTTCGCGCCATGGTTCGCGGCGCGGCGGCTGGAGGAGGTGGCGCCACTGTTCGACGGGGCGGGGCTGACATGGTCGGTCTTCCGCAGCTTTGCCGAGGCGGTGCATCAGGACCCCGACCTGTCGGAGGACAACCCGATGATGCGGGTGATCCATCAGCCGGGGGTGGGCAGCCTGCCCGTGCCGGGATCGCCCGTGAGTTTTTCCGATCTGGCGCGGATGGGGCCTGCCCCGGCCCCGGTGCTGGGTGAACATACCGAGGAAATCCTTGGCGATGTGCTGGGCCTTGGGTCGGGGCAGATCGGGAAGCTGATGGATCAGGGCGTGGTGGCGCAGGGGGTGGTGCCCAAGCGGGCGGCCTGACCCCCTGCCCCAGTGGCCTCAGGCCAGCGCCTTGGCGACGGTCTCCTGCCACGGGGTCGTGGGCCTGCCGATGAGGCGCGACAGGGTGCGGCTGTCATCGTAAAGCCCGCCACGCCCTGCCTGCACATCGGCATCGGCAAGGACATGGGCAAAGCCTTCGGGCAGGCCGAAGCCCTGCAGGATGCCCGCATAGACCGCAGGCGGCAGGTCGTTATAGGGGATCGCCCTGCCCGTCACGCGCGACACCTCGGCGGCGAGGTCGGCATAGCTGTGCGCCGTGTCGCCCGCCAGTTCATGGACCGCGCCCTCATGCCCCGGGCCTGCGGCCACGGCGATGGCTTCGGCATAATCCGCGCGGGCGGCGGTTGAAAACCGCCCCTCCCCCGCCGACCCGATCAGCGCGCCTGCCGCAATGGCCCCGCCAAGGCTGCCCGTGTGGTTTTCGGTGTACCAGCCGTTGCGCAGCAGGGTGAAGGCAAGGCCGGAGGCGCGGATGATCTCTTCCGTGGCCTTGTGATCGGCGGCCAGCAGCAGGGGCGAGGTATCGGCGCGCAGGATCGAGGTATAGAGGATGCGCCCCACCCCCGCCGCCCGGGCCGCCGCGATGGCGTTGCGGTGCTGGCCCACGCGGTCGTCCACATCGTTGGAGGAGATCAGGACAAGCGTCGTCACCCCGGCAAGGGCGGGGGCAAGGCCGTCTGCCGCCCTGTAATCGAAGGCGCGGGTTTCGGCCTTCAGGCCTGCTGCCTTGGCCGGATCGCGGACAAGTGCGATGGGGGCGTGGCCCCGCGCCTGCAGCGCGGCAAGGGCAAGACGGCCAAGCTGGCCGGTGGCTGCGGAGATGGCGATGGTCATGGAAGGCTCCTTTCGTTGCGGGTTGCCTTCAGATGACGGCTTTACTTACGAAAAGGAAGAACCTACATTTTTGTAAGTATACCGCTTTTCCTCACAAGGGTCTGTGCGATGAAGGATTACCCTGCCCCGCCCCCGGGGGCCGCGCCGAATGTGCTGCATCCGCTTTGCCCGTCGCGGCAGGTGCTGGGGTTGCTGACCAGCCGCTGGGGCGCGCTGATCCTTGTGGCGCTGACCGGGCGGACGCTGCGCTTTTCGCAATTGCGGCGGGAATTGGGGGATGTGAGCGAGCGGATGCTGGCCCAGACCCTGCAGGGGCTGGAGGCGCATGGCATGGTGCGGCGCGTGGCGCATGACGTGGTGCCGCCGCATGTGGATTATTCGCTGACCGAGATCGGCGAGGAGGCGGCGGCGCTGGTGCGGGGGCTTGCGCGCTGGGTCGAGGGGCGGATGCCGGAGATCATGGCGGGCCGCGGCGCGGCGTGTTGAGCGGCGGACCGGGGGTTTTGCACCCCCGGACCCCCGCAGGATATTTGAGAACAGATGAAGGGGCAGAGGCTCAGCCCAGATCGCGGTAGCGCTTTTCCTGACGGGCGGTCCAGCGGACGGTGACGGCGAAACCCGTATCGGTGGGGGTTTCCGACAGGACCACCCCTTCGGCATGAAGCCAGGCGCGGCGGCGGCCATCGGTGAAGGGGACGGCGAGGCTGCGTTCGGTCTTTTCCTCGTCAAATGCCGCGGAAATGGCATCGAGCAGGCGCGGCACGCCTTCGCCCGTGAGGGCCGAGACAGGAAAGACGCGGTCGCGGGTTTCGGCCTGTGCCAACAGCGCCTCGCGTTCGGCGGGGGCTGTGAGATCGAGCTTGTTCCAGACCTCATACATCGGGGTGGCGGGGCCGACGCCGAGGGATTGCAGGATATCGGCCACGTCGGCGGCCTGTTCGCCCGTTTCGGGATGCGCGATGTCGCGGACATGGAGGATGAGGTCGGCCTCCAGCACCTCTTCCAGCGTGGCGCGGAAGGCGGCGACGAGCTGGGTGGGCAGGTCGGAAATGAAACCCACCGTATCGGACAGGATGATCTTGCGCCCCGATGGCAGGGTGATGCCGCGCATCGTGGGGTCGAGCGTGGCGAAGAGCATGTCCTTGGCCAGCACATCCGCCCCCGTGGCGCGGTTGAAGAGCGTGCTTTTGCCCGCATTGGTATAGCCCACCAGTGCCACGATGGGGAACGGCACCTTGCGCCGCGCGGCGCGGTGGAGTTCGCGGGTCTTGACCACCTTGTCGAGCTGGCGTTTCAGCCGGATCACCTGATCGTCGATGGCGCGGCGGTCGGCCTCGATCTGCGTCTCGCCGGGGCCGCCGACAAAGCCGAAGCCGCCGCGCTGGCGTTCGAGGTGGGTCCAGGCGCGGACAAGGCGGGTGCGTTGGTAGCTGAGCGCGGCGAGTTCCACCTGCAGCACGCCTTCGCGGGTGCGCGCGCGGTCGGCGAAGATTTCAAGGATGAGACCTGTGCGGTCGAGGAGCTTGACCCCCCATTCCTTTTCCAGATTGCGCTGCTGGACGGGCGTCACAGGGCCATCGACAAGGACAAGGGCGATGTCATCGGCGGCAAAGCGGGCCTTGAGATCGGCCACCTTGCCCGAGCCGAAAAGCATGCCGGGATGGACGCGGGGAAGGCGGACGACCTCGCCCCCGATCACATCCAGTTCGGGCAGCGCATGGGCCAGGCTGATCGCCTCGGCCAGGCCATGTTCGGGCAGGCGGCGGCTTTTGTCGGCGCGGATGTCGGGATGCAGCACGAAGGCGCGCGTGGCGCGGGCATGGGTGGAACGATCACGACCGTCCCGCCCCTTGAGGAGCGGGAGATCGTCCTCCTCGTCTTCCGGCAGGTCTGAAATCAGTCTTCGCCTTCGTAGAGGTTGATCGGTGCGCCCGGCATGATGGTGGAGATCGCATGCTTGTAGACAAGCTGCGACTGGCCATCGCGGCGCAGAAGCACGCAGAAATTGTCAAACCAGGTGATCACGCCCTGCAGCTTTACCCCGTTGATCAGGAAAATCGTTACCGGAACCTTCGCCTTCCGGACGTGATTGAGAAAAGCGTCCTGCAAATTCTGTTTGTCGCCGGCCATTTTGTCTTTGCCTTTGTTATTGGTCTTGTCGCGCGATTGCCGGACACCCGTTCCCTCAGCCCGAGTATGCCGTCCGACGAACAAAGTATGTAACGCCTTGCGGACAGTTTCCAGTCCAAAAACAGAGTTTTAGAGGAGTGTCATGCAGCGGCTGTCAGCGGCGCCAGTTGTCGGGGGCCAGCAGCACCAGAATGGCCAGCAGTTCCAGCCGCCCGATGATCATCGCCGCGCCGAGAATGGCCTTGGCGGCGGCGGGCAGCAGGGCCAGCGGGATGGGATCGACCGCGGCGATGCTGGTCAGGGGGCCGGTCGTCGTCAGCGCGCCCAGTGTCAGGATGAGGGCGGGTTCGAAGTCGATCCCGGCAAGGGCCAGGGCCGCGACGAGAACGGCGATGGACAGCGCAAAGAGCATGAAGAAGATCCAGGCGAGATAGGCCCCCTCGCGCCGCAGGCGGCGGGCGCTGGTCCCTGCCCCGCCCACGGAATTGGGGTGGATAAGGCGTTCCAACTCACGTTCGCCATGGCGGAAGAGCGCGTAGACGCGCAGGAGTTTCACCCCGCCCGCCGTGGTGGCGATGCCGCCGCCGAAGATGGCAAGCCCGGCCAGCACGAGGCCCGGCGTTTCCAGCCCCGACCAGTCGCGGGCGGCGGACCAATCGGCGGAGGTGAAGCCCGTGGTGGTGAGGAAGGACAGCGTGGTGAACACCGCCCCCCAGAGCGCGCGCAGCCCGGCAAGCCCGTCGCCTTCACCCGGCGTGGTGCCATCGGTGGCGGCGATCCAGTGGCGCAGGAAGAGGATGGCGGGAATGATGGCAAGCAGCGTCAGGGCCATGCGCAATTCGGGATCGCCCGACAGGCGGCTGCCCGGTTCATAGGCGAAGGAACCCGGCCAGAAGCGGCGCGTGATGCCGCCGAAGAGGGCAAGGAAGATGGCCAGTTCGGCAAGGAAGGTTGGCCCCTCGACCGGCAGGCCGCCCGAGGCGGAGATGCCCGAGGTGGAGACGCTGGACATGGCATGGATCAGGGCGGGAAAGTTCGGCTGACCGGCCATCAGCAGCGCGATCCAGAGCAGGACCGTCAGCCCGGCATAGATGGGCAGGACGACCGCGGCCTGGCGGGCCACGCGGCGGGCCGGATCGGCGGTGGCGGTGATCTGGCTGAGCCCTTCGGCCCCGCGCCCCGGCACCCGGCCGGACATCACCTCGATCCCGCCCAGCGTCATGGGCGCAAGGATGGCAACGGCCGCCACCAGGATGAAGAGCCCGCCCATCCAGCCCACCTGCGCGCGCCAGAGATGGATGGAGGGTGGCAGGCGTCCGGGTTCATAGAGACTGGCCCCCGTGGTGGTGAAGGAGGAAACCATTTCCAGCCAGGCATTGCTCCAGCTGGTATCGGGCAGCGCCTGGATGACGGGCAGCGCCATCAGGAGCGGCAGCACGATATAGGCCCCGACCAGCGCCACGAGATTGGCCCGCGCCGGGTTGCGGGCGCGGTGATTGACGGTGGCGATGCCGATCATGGCGGTAAGGATCAGCAGGATCACACCGGAATAGAAGAAGGCCCGTCCGGTATCGTGATCGCGCAGGATCGCCGCATGGGCCGCGGGCAGCCACATCGAAAGCGAGGTGATCCCCATCAGAAGGACCAGAAGCGGAAGCTCGGACAGGCGCCGCAGCATCAGAAGAAGTCGATCGAGACCTGCAGGAGGCGTTCCACCTCGCGCACGTCCGTGGCCATGACGAACAGCGCGATGACATCGCCGGCCTCGATGCGCGTGTCGCCGGTGGGTTTGACGACCTTTTCCCCCTTCATCAGCGCGCCCACCAGCACGCCTTCGGGGAATTCGATGTCACGGATCAGGCGGCCCGCCAGGGGCGAGGTGGACAGGACCTGCGCCTCGATCATCTCGGCCTCGGCATCGCCCAGCGAATAGATGGCGCGCACCTTGCCGTGGCGGATGTGGCGCAGGATCGAGGAGACGGTGGTGGCGCGCGGGTTGATATAGGCGTCGATGTCCAGGGGGCCCATCAGGGGGGCAAGCGTCGGGTCATTGACCAGCGCGATGGACATGGGGCAACCCGCCTGCTTGGCGCGGACCGCGACCAGAAGGTTCGTCTTGTCGTCATCGGTCACGGCCAGCACGGCATCGGCGCGGTCGATGGAGGCCTCGAGCAGGATGTCCATGTCCATCCCGTCGCCGTTCAGGACGATGGTGCGTTCCAGACTGTCGGCGGCGCGTTCGGCGCGGGCGCGGTTCTTTTCGATGATCTTGGCGCGGACGCGATCGGTGCGGGATTCCAGCGCGCGGGCGACGCCAAGCCCCACATTGCCGCCGCCGATGATGACGATGCGTTCCTGTTTGCGGGTCTGCTTGCCGAAGATTTCCAGCGTGCGGTTCACGTCTTCGGAATGGGTGAAGACATAGATCTGATCCTCGGCGAACAACTGGTCGCCGGGTTCGGGGGCGAAGAGCCGGCCTTCGCGGCGCACGCCCACGACGATGGCGCGCAGGGTGGAGAAGAGATCGTTCAACTGCCGAAGCGGCGTGTTCAGGACGGGGCAATCCTCATCCAGCTGGATGCCCAGCAGTTGCGCGCGGCCCAGCATGAAGCTTTCGGTATCGAAGGTGGCGGGCGCGGCAAGGCGTTGCAGCGCGGCCTCGGCCACTTCGCGTTCGGGGCTGATCACCACGTCGATGGGCAGGTGATCGCGGCGGTAGAGATCGGAATAGATGGCATCGAGATAGGATTGCGCGCGCAGGCGGGCGATCTTGCGCGGGACGGAAAAGATCGCATGGGCCACCTCGCAGGTCACCATGTTCACCTCGTCGGAATGGGTGGCGGCGATGATCATGTCGGCATCGCGCGCGCCCGCCTTTTCCAGCACATCCGGGTAGGAGGCGAAGCCCACGACGCCCTGCACATCCAGCGTATCCGTCGCGCGGCGCACCAGATCGGCGTTGTAATCGACAAGGGTGACGTCGTTCTTCTCGCCCGAAAGCTGGCGGGCGATCTGCCAGCCCACCTGCCCCGCGCCGCAGATGATCACCTTCATGGCTGCCTCCGGTTCATCGCGCCCCCTGAGTGGCAGATGGGCGCGCGGCGGTCAATGGCGGGCTGGCGGCGCGCGCGGTCAGACCTCTTCGCCCTCGTCCTCGTCCATGTCCTCATCCAGACGGGCGAGGCGGCCGCCGCCTTTCGACGTGGTGACGACGCCCAGCGATTTCAGCTTGCGGTGCAGCGCCGAGCGTTCCATGCCGACGAAACTGGCCGTGCGGCTGATATTGCCGCCGAAGCGGTTGATCTGGGTCAGCAGGTATTCGCGTTCGAAGACCTCGCGCGCCTCGCGCAGGGGAAGGGTCGCCATGGCCCCGCCCAGCACCAGACGGCCGCTTTCGCCTTCGGGCGCCTCTTGCCCCGGCAGTTCGCGGGCGTCGATGGGGCCCGATCCATCGCCCAGGATCAGCACCCGTTCGATGACGTTGCGCAACTGGCGCACATTGCCGGGCCAGGGCATGGTTTGCAGCATCGCCTCGGCCTCGGAGGAGAGGGGGCGCTGCGGCAGGCCCTGGGTGCGGTGGAACATGTCGATGAAATGGCGCGTCAGTTCGGGGATGTCCTCGCGCCGGTCCTCGAGGCTGGGCACGGGGATCGGCACGACGTTGAGCCGATCATAGAGTTCCTGCCGGAAGCGGCCCGCGCCGATTTCGGCGCGCAGGTCGCGGGTGGTGGAGGAGATGACGCGCAGATCGACGCGGACCTTGTCGGTGCCCCCTGCCCTTGTGAATTGCTGTTCCACCAGAACGCGCAGGATCTTTGACTGGGTGCCGATGGGCATGTCAGCCACTTCGTCGAAATAGACGACACCGCCATGGGCCTGTTCCAGAAGCCCCTTTTCCACCCCGCGTTCGGCGGTTTCGCGGCCGAACAGCACCTCTTCCATGCGTTCGGGTTCGATCGTGGCCGAAGAGACGGAAACGAAGGGCGCGCCCGCCCGGTTGGAATTGGAATGGATGAAGCGGGCGGCCATTTCCTTGCCCGATCCGGCAGGCCCCGTCAGCATCACCCGGCCATTCGATTTGGTGACCTTTTCAAGCTGCGATTTCAGCGCCTTGAAGGCGGGGCTTGATCCCAGCATGTCGGTGGAGGTGACATCCTTGCGCCGCAGTTCCGAATTCTCGCGCCGCAGGCGCGAGGTTTCCATCGCGCGGCTGACCACGACCATCAGCTGGTCGATGTTGAAGGGTTTCTCGATGAAGTCATAGGCGCCCTGCTTGATCGCGGCGACGGCGATTTCGATATTGCCATGGCCCGAGATGATGACGACCGGCACATCGGGATTGTCGCGCTTGACGGTTTTCAGGATGTCGATGCCATCCATGCGGCTGTCCTTCAGCCAGATATCAAGGATCATCAGCGCGGGCGGCTCGCTGTTGATTTCGGCCATGCAATCATCCGAATTCCCGGCAAGGCGCACGAGATAGCCTTCGTCCTTGAGGATATCGGCGATGAGTTCGCGGATATCCTTTTCGTCATCTACGATCAGAATGCTGCTCATGGTTTATCCCCCTTGTGCGGCGAGGGCCGCGGGTTTGCGGCTGCGGCTGCGGGGGCTGCGCGGGAGACGGATCTCCGCCATGGCGCCCCGGTGGCTGTTGCCTTCGAAAACGGGTGCATCGAGAAGGGCGAGCGTGCCGCCATGTTCCTCGATGATCTTCTTGACGATGGGCAGGCCAAGGCCGGTGCCCTTTTCGCGGGTGGTGACATAGGGTTCGAACAGGCGCGCGCGGTCGGGTGGCAGGCCGATCCCGTTATCGGCGATGCGGATCACGGCGCTGTCCTGTTCTTCGCAAAGCGCAATGCGAATCTCCGGGCGCAGATCGGCGGGTGGGCCTTTTTCCTGCAGGGATTCAATGGCTTCGCCTGCGTTCTTGATCAGGTTTGTCAGCGCCTGGCTGATCATGGTGGCATCCAGATCCAGCATCATGGCGGCTTCGGGCAGATCGCGGCGGAAGGTCACTCCGGGCTGGCCGCTTTCCTGCAGGAGGACGGCATCGCGCAAGAGCGCGGTCAGGTCATTCTCGCGCCGGTCGGGTTCGGGCATGCGGGCGAATTTGGAGAATTCGTCGACGATGCGCCGCAGGTCATTGGTCTGGCGGACGATGACATCGGTATATTGGTCAAGGTCTTCGGGTTCGGTAACCTGGGGGCGGAACTTGCGCTTGATGCGTTCGGCCGAAAGCGCGATGGGCGTGAGGGGATTCTTGATCTCATGCGCGATGCGGCGGGCGACATCGCCCCAGGCGGCCATGCGCTGGGCGCTGACAAGATCGGTGACATCATCGAAGGCCACGACATAGCCTTCGAGGCCGCCATCCTCGTTCCTTCGTTCGGACAGGCGGACAAGCAGGCTTTCCAGCTTGCCCCGGCGGGTGAGGCGCACCTCTTCCTGCGCGGCGGACAGGCCGCTTTCGATCAGGCGTTCGAAAAGGGGCCCGAATTCCGGCACCACCACCGAAAGCGGAAGATCGGCCGAGACCCCTGCCCCCAGATCCAGCAGCCGTTCGGCGGCGCGATTGGCAAAGTCGATCCGGCCATCCGAGCCAAGGCCGATCACGCCTGCCGTGACATTGGACAGGACGGAATCGAACAGGCGGCGGCGGCGTTCGGTCTGGCTATGGCTGTCGACCAGCGCGTCGCGCTGGCCCTTCAACTGGCGCGTCATGCGGTTGAAGGAGCGGCCGAGCGAGGCGATTTCGTCATCGCCCTCTTCCTCGCGCACCTGAACGTCAAGATCGCCCTCGCCCACGCGTTCGGCGGCCTCGGCCAGACGCCCGACGGGCCGTGACAGGCGTTCGGCGAACCACAGGCCCAGCCAGACGGCGGCGAGGATCAGGATCATCGCAAAACCAAGGTAGAGCAGCCCGAATTCGAACAGAAGCCGCCCGCGTTCGGATTCAAGCTGGTGATAAAGCGCCACGGTTTCGCGCGTGCCGTCCAAGAGCGACAGGATGGAGCCATCGACCGTGCGGGAGATATAGAGGTAACGGTCGGCGAAGGCGTCAAGATGGACAAGGGCGCGGAATTCGTTGTTGTCCCAGTCCTGGATCAGGACGGTTTCGCCCGCGCGGGCGCGCTGGATTTCCTCGGGGCCGGGCTGTTCGTAGTCGAAAAGATAGCTGCGTTCGCCGCGCGTCATCAATTCGCCCGCGCCGTCGATCAGATAGGCCTCTTTCAGGCCGCGCTGGATGGTGGCCTGCGCCTGTGTCAGGATCGGGCGCATCTGGTTGTCTTCGAGGAAGAACATCGACTGCTTGAAGAGGTTCAATTCGCGCGCCAGCGCCTCGGCATCGGCGATCAGATCCTGGCGGTGTTCCTGCTCATAGGCCTCGGCCGCCGAAAGCGACGAGCCGACGACAGAGCGCACGCGATCCGAGAACCAGCCTTCCAGGCCGAAATTCACCGTGACCACGGCAAAGACGGCGACAAGGATCGTGGGGATCAGCGCCACGACGGCAAAGACGAAGGTCAGCCGCATATGCAGGCGCGAGCCCGCGGATTTGCTGCGCCGGTCGGCCACCATGCGGGCGACGCGGGCCAGCACAAGCGTGGCCACGACAAGGATATAGACAAGGTCGGCCAGCAGGATCAGCCTGAGCGCGGGCGAGTTGCCGCCCTGATTGAGCGGCCCGAGCGCAAGGAAGGTGGCCACGGCCAGAAGCGGGCCGAGAAACACCAGACCGAAGGTCATGGCATTCTGCACCTGTCTTTGCCGGCGCAGGCGGCTGAGCCGCGCCCAGGTGTTGCTGCCAACGCTGCGATGCACGCCGACCGACCCCTTCATCCCGAGGGGCCGATTCCCCCCGTCGCCCATATCTTGTGGCCCATGCCCGATTGCGGCAGGGGGAACACGCTTGATGTTGCGGTTTTACATCAGCTTGCGGCGACGAGTCACGCGGATATCGAGATCTGTGATCTTCTTGCGCAAAGTATTGCGGTTGATGCCCAGCAGATCGGCGCATTTCGCCTGATTTCCGGCGGTGGCATCCAGCGCGATCTCGATCAGGGGCATCTCCACCTCGCGCAGGATGCGCTGATAGACGCCTGCCGGGGGCAGTTGCCCGCCATGCAGATCGAAGTAGCGCTTCAGGTGGCGGGCGACCGAGGCGGAGAGTTTCTCACCCTCGCCCCCGCCCTTCAGCGGCTCCATCGCGGGCTGGCTGCCAAGGACGGCTTCCACCTCGCCCCGCGTGATTTCGGTCTCCGAAGAGGTGACCATCAGGCGGCGCAGGGTGTTTTCCAGTTGCCGCACATTTCCGGGCCAGGAATAGGCGCGGACAAGGTCGCGGGCATCGCCCGACAGGCGGCGCAGCGCGCCGGAATCGCGTTCGCCCCGGGCGAGGAAATGTTCGGCCAGAAGCGGGATGTCATCCACCCGTTCGCGCAGGGCAGGCACATGCAGGGTGACGCCGGAGAGGCGGTAGAACAGGTCCTGGCGGAACTGGCCCGCCTCCATCCGGGCGGAAAGATCGGTCTGCGAGGTGGCCATGATGCGCGGGGCATTGTCGCCCGCCAGATCCAGCATGCGCACGATGCGGGCCTGAACCTCGTCATCGTAATCGGCGACCTCGTCGAAGACGAGGCTGCCGCCGCGCGCCCGCGCCATCAGGGCGGAGGGGCCGTCGATCCCGGCCAGATCGGCGGCCTGGGCAACGACGAAGGGCTGCGACCGGCGGTCCGAGAAATCGTGGATGGCCTTGGCGATCAGGCTTTTGCCGGTGCCCGATTCCCCGGTGATCAGAACGGCCAGATCGGTATTCATCACCCGCGCGACAAGCCGGTAAAGCGCCTGCATCGCCGCCGTGCGCCCCACCAGCGGAAGATCATCGCCCGCTTCGCGGCTTTGGGCCGGGCGCGCGGGGGTGCGGCGCTTCTGTTCCAGCGCGCGGGCGGACCGCTTCATCAGATCGGGCAGGTCGAAGGGTTTGGGAAGGTAGTCGAAGGCCTCGGCCTCGGCGGCCTGAATGGCGGTCATGATTGTGTTCTGCGCCGAAATCACGATGACGGGCAGGCCCGGCCGCATCTTGGATATGCGCGGCAGCGCGTCCAGCCCGTTGCCATCGGGCATGATCACATCGGAGATGACCAGATCGCCCTTGCCCTCCTCGACCCAGCGCATCAGCGTCATCAGGCTGGAGGTCGCATGCACCTTGCAGCCCGCCCGCGTCAGCGCCTGGGTCAGCACGGTGCGGATCGTGCGGTCGTCATCGGCAACGAGGACGGTGCCATCCATCAGGCTTTCTCCTTCTTGTCCTTCGGCACCATGGGGAGCGAGACCCGGAACACGGTGCGCCCGGGCACCGAATCCACGGAAATCCATCCTTCATGGTCGGAAATGATCTTGGAAACGAGGGCGAGCCCCAGCCCCGTGCCGTTCTCGCGGCCAGAGACGAAGGGTTCGAAAATGTCGGCGGCGATTTCGGGCGGGATGCCGGGGCCGTCGTCGATGATCTCGATCTGCAGGGGAAGTGCTGCGGGGCGGCCATCCTTGCCGCGCAGGCGCAGCGACAGGTCATAGAAGGTGTGCAGGCGGATCGTGGTGCCTTCGCCCGCCCTCTGGCAGGCCTCGGCCGCGTTCTTGATCAGGTTCAGGAAGACCTGCATCAGTTGGTCGGGATCGGCATGGGTGGGGGGAAGCGAGGGATCGTAATCCTCGACGATCTGCATATGGGCGGCGAAGCCCACCATGGCGGATTTACGCGCGCGATCGAGCGCGTCGTGGATGTTGACGGGGCGGCGTTCCGGCGGGCGCAGGTTGCCGAACTGTTCCACCTGCTCCAGCAGTTTCACGATGCGCCGCGTCTCTTCCACGATCAGATCGGCCAATTCGCGATCCTCGGGCGGCAGGTTCATCCCGATGAGCTGCGCCGCCCCAGAAATCCCCGCGAGCGGATTCTTGATCTCATGCGCCAGCATCTCGGCCATGCCGATGGCGGATTTGGCGGCGGATTTCACCTGCATCGCGCGGCCAAGCCTGTCGGCGATGTCGCGGGGCGAGATGATCAGAAGGATCACCTCGGCATTGTCATGCATCGGCGCGACCTGGATGTTGCATTGCACCGGCGCGCGTTCGCCGGTGGTCACATCCACATCATTGATGAACAGCGGCGACTGGTTCAGCCGGGCGCGTGCCAGCGCCTCATCCATCGGGGCGTCGATGGCGAGGCGGTCAAAGGCGGGCTGGCCCATCAGGCTGCGGGAGGAGGCATTCAGGAAGATCTCGCCCGCCGGGTTCACCTCGGCGATCCGGTTGTCGGGGCCGATCAGCAGCGCAGGCAGCGGCAGCGAGGCCCAGACGACACCGGGAACCGGGTATGGCGTGCGGTATGGTGTCATGCAGCCACCCGTTTTCGATCCGTATCGGCAAATCCCGCCCGGATCAGCCGCAGCACCTCTGCGGGGTCGTCGGAGGTGAGGATGGCGTGGCGCGGCACCGCGCCCTCGACCCCGTCCAGATACCAGCCCAGATGCTTGCGCGCGCAGCGCAGGCCAAGCGCGGGGCCGTAGAATGCGAGCATCGCTTCGTAATGTTCGGCCACCAGATCGGCCAGCGCCGCGCCTTCGGGGATCGCGGGCGCGGGCGTGCCGTAAAGCGCATGCGAGATTTCGGCCAGCCGCCAGGGCGCGCCCTGCGCGCCGCGCCCCACCATCACGCCATCCGCGCCCGACTGCGCCAGCGCCTGCCGGGCGGTGGCGGCATCCACGATGTCGCCATTGGCGATGACGGGGATCGAAACCGCCTCTTTCACCCGGGCGATGGCGGCCCAATCGGCCCGGCCCTTGTAGAACTGGCAGCGGGTGCGGCCATGGATCGTGATCATCCGCACCCCTGCCCCTTCGGCCCGGCGGGCCAGATCGGGGGCGTTCAGAAGCGCGTCATCCCAGCCCAGCCGGGTTTTCAGCGTGACGGGCAGGCTGACCGCCTTGACCACGCTTTCGATCAGCTCCAGCGCCAGATCCAGATCGCGCAGCAGGGCCGAGCCGCAGAGCCCTGTCGTCACCCGCTTTGACGGGCAGCCCATGTTGATGTCGATGATGCGGGCGCCGTTCGCCTCCATCAGGCGGGCGGCTTCGGCCATCCACCAGGGATCGCGGCCCGCCAGTTGCACCGAGCTGGCCTGATCGCCAAGGCCCAGCTCGGCCCGCGCCCGCGCCTCGGGCTGGGCCTGCACGACCTCTTGGCTCGCCACCATCTCGGATACGACCAGCCCCGCCCCGAACCGCGCGACGAGTCGGCGGAAGGGAAGATCGGTGATCCCGGCCAGCGGCGCGAGAAGCACCGGCGGGTGAATCGTCTGGGGTCCGAGGCAGAGGGCCAATTGCCTGTTCCTTGTGCAGATGGATCGGTGTTAGGGCCGCCTCAGGCGGGATGCCAAGCGGCGCCGTGGCGTTTATGACTGAAAAACCGGCGTTGCACAAATTTTAGGCGGTTATGCCTAGGGCGACGCCAGATTGTCAGGCGCGGCGGTGTGGCCTAGGAAGAGCGAAAGAGCAAGGGAGTCGCCCCAACCATGACCACGGCAGCCGTCATCGTCGCCGCAGGGCGCGGCAGCCGCGCGGGCGGCGACAGGCCGAAGCAATGGCAGATGCTGGCGGGCCAGCCGGTGCTGGCCCATACGATCGCGGCCTTTCGCGGGCGGGTGGACCGGCTGGTGGTGGTGATCCATCCCGATGACCGCGCCGCGGCGCAGGCCATCGCGGGCGATGCGCTGCTGGTGGAAGGCGGGGCCACGCGGGCGGAGTCTGTCCGCAATGCGCTGGAGGCGCTGGCGGGAAGCGGCCTGCGCCATGTGCTGATCCATGACGGCGCGCGCCCGGCCGTGCCGGGGGCGGTGATCGCGCGGGTGCTGGCGGCGCTGGAGGCATCGGCCGGCGCGGCCCCTGCCCTGCCGGTGACGGATGCGCTGTGGCGCGGGGACGGCGGCCTTGTGCGCGGCACGCAGGACCGGGCGGGGCTGTGGCGGGCGCAGACGCCGCAGGGCTTTCGCTTCGAGGCCATCCTTGCCGCCCATCGCGCCCATCCGGGCGGGGCGGCGGATGATGTCGAGGTGGCGCGGGCGGCAGGGCTTGACGTGGCCATCGTGGACGGGGATGAGGCCAATCTGAAGGTGACCTTTCCGGGCGATTTCGCGCGGGCCGAGGCGATGATGAAGGACCGCAACATGGATGTGCGCTTGGGCAATGGCTATGACGTGCATGCCTTCACCGAAGGCGACCACGTCTGGCTGTGCGGGGTGAAGGTGGCGCATGACCGCGCGCTTCTGGGCCATTCGGATGCGGATGTGGGGATGCATGCCCTGACCGATGCGATCTATGGCGCGCTGGCCGAGGGGGATATCGGGCGGCATTTCCCGCCCAGCGATCCGCAATGGAAGGGGGCGGAAAGCCATATCTTCCTGCGCCATGCGGCGGGCCTGATGCGGGCGCGGGGATATGAGCTGGGCAATTGCGACGTGACGCTGGTCTGCGAACGCCCGAAGATCGGCCCGCATGCTGCCGCCATGCAGGCGGCGCTGGCGGCGATCATGGGGGTGGATGCGGGGCGCGTCGGCGTGAAGGCCACCACATCGGAACGGCTGGGCTTCACGGGCCGGGAGGAGGGCATCGCCGCGCTGGCCACCGCCTGTCTGGTGCGGGCATGAGGTGGCTGGCGACCTTCTTTGGCGTGGGCCTGCTGCGCCCTGCACCGGGCACCTGGGGATCGGCGGCGGCGCTGGCGCTTGGCGTGGTGATCGACCGTTTCGCGGGTTTTCCGGGCCTTGCACTGGCGACGGTGGTGGCGCTGGTTGCGGGCTTTGCCGCCTGCAAGGCCGTCTGCGGCCCGGGGGATGACCCGTCAGAGGTGGTGATCGACGAGGTGGCGGGACAGTGGATCGCGCTGCTTTTCCCCTCATTCGCCTTCTGGATGCGGGATTTTCAGGGCTGGATGCCCTATCCCGGCTGGCTGGCGGCCTTTCTGCTGTTCCGGCTGTTCGACATCTGGAAGCCCTGGCTGGTGGGGCGGGCCGATGCGCGGGGCGATGCGGCGGGGGTGATGCTGGACGATATCTGGGCCGGGATCTTCGCCGGGATCGGGGTGGTGGTGGCGGCGGGCATCGCCCATGGCGTCCTGATGGGGTGATGCGGATGGCAACGGCGGCGGAAGTGTTGCAGGCGGCGCGCTATTGGGGGGTGAGCATCGCCACGGCGGAAAGCTGCACCGGGGGGATGATCTCGGCCGCGCTGACGGATGTGGCGGGATCGTCGGATGTGTTCGACCGGGGCTTCGTCACCTATTCGAACGAGGCCAAGATGCAGATGCTGGGCGTGCGGCACGAGACGCTGCAGGCGCATGGCGCGGTATCCGAGGCGGTGGCGCGCGAGATGGCCGAGGGCGCGCTGGACCATTCCACCGCCACGCTGGCCGTGGCCGTGACCGGGATCGCGGGGCCGGGCGGATCGGAGTTCAAGCCCGAGGGGCGGGTCTGTTTCGGGCTGGCCCGGGCAGGCCGGGAGACGCGGGTGGAGACGGTGGAATTCGGCCCCATCGGCCGGGCCGAGGTGCGCCGGGCGACGGTGGCGCATGCGCTGGCCCTGATGGCGGGCGCGCTGTCCTGAGCGCTGCGCGGGGTGGAGAGCCCCGGGGCCTTGCCCCGGACCCCAGGGTATTTTTCCCAAGATGAAGACCGGGGATCAGGGGTGGCTTTCGAAGAAGCGCAGCACCTCGGCCGTGGCGTCGATATCCCTTGTGCCGCCCTGCCGCGCGGCGCGGCGGCTGCCATGCCAGGCGTGACCGCCGCCTTCCACCGTCAGGATGCGGACCTGCGCCCGGCCCCTTCCATCGCTGTAATTGCGTTCGATCACGCGCATGCCATCGGCGGCGGGGTCGATCACGCGTTCGCTGCGCGAAAGCATCGGAAAGGGGGCGAGGAAGGCCGCCTCGACCGAGGCGACAGAGGCGAAATCGGTGCGGGTGAGGCTGCTGTCGCCCTGCCCGCCCGCATAGGGGACCATGGGATCGGCGGTGCCGTGGATGTGAAGAAGGGGAACCGGGGCGGTGACGCGGTTGCGGCGCGTGTCCATGGTGCCCGCGACCCCCGCCACGGCGCGGATGCGCGCGGCGCGCCGGGCGGCATAGGTTTCGGCCATGATGGATCCGTTCGACATGCCGGTGAGATAGACCCGGTCGGGATCGAGCCCGAAGCGGCGGCTGGCATCGGCGATGACGGCATCCAGGAAGGCCATGTCATCCACCCCGTTGCGCGCGGCGCTGCCGCAGCAATAGCCGCCGTTCCAGGTGCCGGCGCGTCCGGTGCCTTCGGGGAAGATCACGGCATAGCCCAGACGGTTGGCCGGGCGGGCAAGGCCGGACGAGCGCGCGAACTGATCGGCGCTGCCCCCGCCCCCGTGCAGCGCAAGGATCAGCGGCGCGCCCTGCGGGCGGGCTGGCAGGTCGATCCGGTAGCTGCGATCGCCCAGGCGGATGGTTTCGGCGCTCGCGGGAAGGGCGAAGACCAGCAGAAGAAGAAGCAGGCGGAGCATGTCAATTCCCCGTGATAAGGAAGATGAATGACCCTGATACGCCGGTCCCTGCTTGTTCCGTCGCGTCAGACCCTGGGGCCGTGCAATTCCGCCGCGCGGCGTTCGAAGGCGCGCACCACGCGCTGCATCGCATCGTTGAACACGACGCCGATGATCCCCTGCAGGATGGCATTGCGGAATTCGAAATCGACGAAGAATTCCACCTCGCAGCCGCCTTCGACATCGCGGAAGGACCAGGTGGATTTCATGTGCTTGAAGGGCCCGTCGAGATATTCGGTGTCGATCTTCTGCGCCTCGGGCCAGAGGGTGACGCGGCTGCCGAAGCGTTCGCGGAAGACCTTGAAGGAGATCACGAGATCGGCCTCCATCACCTCGCCCCCGCCATCTATCGGGCGGCGCGAGCGGATGCGGGCGGCGGAATTCCACGGCAGGAATTTCGGATAGGAGCCGACATCGGCCACCAGATCATACATCTGCCGGGCCGTGTAGGGCAGGCGCTTGATTTCGTGATGGGTGGGCATGGCGGCGCCTGACTTTTCGTGACTTGGCTTCGTGTATTGGTTAGACCGGGGCGGGAAATCAAGGGGTGGGGCATGCCAGAGCGGCCATATGTCATAGACCAGATGATCAGCGCCAAGGCGATTGCCGCGCGGGTAGAGGCGCTGGCGGCCGAGATCACGGCGCATTACGCGGGCACCGACAAGCTGGTGGTGGTGGGGCTTCTGCGTGGTTCCTTCGTCTTCATCGCCGATCTGGTGCGCGAGATCGACCTGCCGGTGGAGGTGGATTTCCTTGAGGCCTCCTCCTACGGCGACGCGATGCATTCCTCGCGCGAGGTGCGGATCCTGAAGGACCTGCGGGGCGAGATCGCGGGGCGCGACGTGCTGGTGGTAGAGGATATCGTCGATACGGGCTTTACCCTGCATCATGTGAAGAACCTGCTGCTGAGCCGCGAGCCGAAGCGGCTGGAGGTTTGCGCCCTCTTGGACAAACCCTCGCGGCGCGAGGTGGATATCAAGGCCACATGGACGGGGTTTGAAATCCCCGATGAATTCGTCGTCGGCTACGGGATTGATTTCGCGCAGCGCAACCGCAACCTTCCCTATATCGGCAAGGTGCGGTTTACGGGGTGAGGCGATGAATCCGATGTGGCTGGTGCGCATGGCGCGTTGGGCGCGCAACCCGCCCTCGCCCGGCCGGGTGAAGCTGGTCTTTGGCGTGATCGCGCTCTGCCTGCTGATCTTCGGCTATGAATGGGCCTTCGGCTGGCCCGATTGGCTGGTGCCGCAGAAGATCCGGCCCTGATCCGGCGAAACGGCACGCGGTCGCGACTTCGTCACTGGCCGCAGGCCGGGGCGGGCGATAGGCTGCGGGGATTGATCACCGGAGCCGAGGTTTCATCATGCGCATTCTGCCTGCCCTTGCCCTTGTTGCCCTTGGCGGCGCTGCCGCCGGATGGTGGCTGACGGCCCCTGCCCCGCTGCCCGCCGCCACCTTCGAGGGGCTGACCGGCGATCCGGCGCGGGGCGAGACGGTCTTTGTCGCGGCGGGCTGCGCCTCGTGCCACATGGCGCCGGGGGCGGAGGGAGAGGCGGAACTGGTCCTGTCGGGCGGGCAGCGCTTTCCATCGGATTTCGGCACTTTCGTCGCGCCGAACATCTCGCCCTCGGCGGCAGGCATCGGGGGGTGGTCGGTGGCGGAGCTGGGCAATGCGCTGATGCGGGGCGTGTCGCCCGAGGGGACGCATTACTACCCTGCCCTGCCCTATGCCTCGTACGCGCGGATGCAGCCGCAGGACGTGGCCGATATCCATGCCTATATGCAGGGCCTGCCGCCTTCGGATGTGGCAAGCCTGCCGCATGAGATCGGCTTTCCCTTCAGCATCCGGCGCAGCATCGGGGGGTGGAAGCTTTTGTTCCTGAACACCGATTGGGTCTTGCAGGGCGATCTGACCCCGGAAGAGACGCGCGGGCGCGAGATCGTGGAGGCCTTGGCCCATTGCGGGGAATGCCACACGCCGCGCAATGCGCTGGGCGGGATGGATGGCGCGCGCTGGCTGGCGGGGGCGCCCAATCCTTCGGGCGAGGGCAACATCCCCAACATCACGCCCGGGAAGCTGACTTGGTCGACGGGCGAGATCGTCACCTATCTGACCAGCGGCTTTACCCCGGAATATGACAGCGTGGGCGGCCATATGGCGCATGTTGTGGAAAACATGGCCCGCCTGCCCGACAGCGACCGGCAGGCGGTGGCGGCCTATCTGAAGAAGGTGCCTGCCGTGGAATGATCCACCCGCTGTGGGGGGGATCCGGGTCATCTGCTTGTGATTGCAGGCAATCCCCATACGTGGTAGTGCTGCAAAAAAACAGAGCAGCATGGTGTATCCTATGAACAGGCATTCCGGCGGCGCATTGGCGCTGCTTCTTCTCGCATCGCCGGTTCCGGCCCTGTCGCAGGGGATGGAAGCGCTGAGCTTTTCGGGCGATCTGGAATTCGAACATACGCGGCGCAACGGGGCCTCGGGCACGCTGGCGGGGGGCGAGTTGTTCCTGCGGCTGGAGGGGCCGGTGGGGTTTGAACTGGGCGCGGATATCGACCAGGATCTGGAGACGGGCGGCGATTTCACGGTGCCCTATCTGGCGCTGACCTTCGGTTTCGGACCGGGCGAGGTGGCGGTGGGCGCACCGCAGCCGGTGGTGGACCGGATCATCGACCTGCCCGATTTCGCGGGCATACGGGAATTGCAGCTTGGCTTTGATCAGCGCATGGCCGGGATCGCGACGGGGGTTGCGAAATCGCTGGGCGAGCAGATCTATGGCGCGCGGCTGATGGCCGAGACGGGATCGCTGCGTTATGGCGCGTCGATCCACGGGATCACCCATCAGAGCGGGGCGCATTGGCAGGTGGCGGGCGAATATGCCCTGCGCGGCGGCACCCAGATCGAAGGCGCGGTCGAGGGCGAGGATGGCAATCTGGGCGTCACGGTGGGGGCGAACCATCAGGCGGGCCAGTTCGACATGGGGCTTTACCTGACCAGCCAGCGCATCCTCGGCAATACCGAGGCGGCGACGGCCTATCTGGGCTATGCGGTGACGCCGTCGCTGACGCTGCGGGGCCACCTGCGCAGCGAGGATGGCACGGTGACGGGAAACATGGTCGGGGTGGAGGCGGAATACGGCTTTTCCAACGGGGCCTTCGCGCAGTTCGGCGCGGCCGATGGCAACCGGACAAGCATGACGCTGGATGCCTCTGTCGGGTTCAGGTTCTGAATAGGGATTGGCGCGCAGGTCGTTGATCTGAAACGGATTTCGGATCAGAAGCCGTCCACGTCAAGGATCAGGGGCGCGTGGTCGGAATGGCTGGCCAGCCAATCCGTCCGCGCCTGCCCCGTGAGTTCCGCCCAGCCCGCGACGCGCACCTCGGCCCCGCCGGGTTGCGGCAGGAAGGCCATCTCGCGGAAGGCCAGCACATGGTCGAGATCGCTGTCGGGATAGCTGGATCCGGGGCCGCCGCTCCATGTGGCGGGGTGGGTCTTGGACAGAAGGCGCAGCCCCTGTTCGCCCATGAAGCCCGCGGTGCGGGCGATTTCCTGCGGGGCGGTGATGTCGCCCTTGGCATAGGTCAGGTTCATCCCCATCAGGTTCAGGTCGCCCATCACCATGAAGGCGGGCGGCTCTGCCCTTGCCGTGGCACGGGCGCGGATGGCGCGGGCCAGATCGCGGGCGTGATCCAGCATGGCGGCGCGCAGGCCAAAGCCTTCGGGGGTGGAACTGCTTTTCAGGTGGTTGAAGAGGATCGGCAGATTGCGCCCGTCGCGCGTGACGGTGACCAGCATCCCGGGGCGCAGATTGGGGTTCGAGCGTTTGAATTCGCTGCGCTGGGTGACGAAACTGCGCAGGCCGCGCCGGATCCCCACGAGGATTTCCTGCGACTGCGGCCCTTCGGAAATGGTGAAGCTGTAATCGGCCAGTTGATCGGTGAAGGCATCGAAGACCTCGGCCCCCGAAACCTCGAGTATGGCGAAGACATCGGGGGAAACGGCCTGCAGCAGGTCGATCACCCGCCCGAGGCGCGGGGCAAGCGCCCCGGATTCGGAGGCACCGAAATGTTCGACATTCCACGACAGGACACGCAGCACCATGATCACCCCCGATCATCTGAACGGATACGGGGGGCAGCCTAGCACGATCCGGGCGCGAAGTCGCGCGCGCCGCAGACAGGGTCAGGCGCGGCCCAGCCTTGCGTTGCGCGCAGTGCGGAGCCGGTCGAAATCATCGCCCGCATGATAGGAAGACCGCGTCAGCGGCGTGGCCGAGACCATGTGGAACCCCTTGCCATAGGCCGCGGTCTCATAGGCCTGGAATTCCTCGGGCGTGATGAAGCGGGCGACGCGGTGATGTTTCGGCGTGGGTTGCAGATATTGCCCGATGGTCAGGAAATCGACATCGGCCGCGCGCATGTCATCCATCACCTGCAAGACGGCCTGCCGTTCCTCGCCCAGGCCCACCATGATGCCCGATTTGGTGAACATCCCGGGATCGAGTTCCTTGACCTTCTGCAAGAGCCGCAGCGAATGGAAATAGCGCGCGCCGGGCCGCACCTCGGGGTAAAGCCCCGGCACGGTTTCAAGGTTGTGGTTGAAGACATCGGGCCGCGCCTCGACCACGGTTTCCAGCGCCGAAGGCGGGCATTTCAGGAAATCCGGGGTCAGGATCTCGATCGTGGTGCCGGGGGCGCGGTGGCGGATGGCGCGGATGGTCTGGGCGAAATGTTCGGCCCCGCCATCTTCCAGATCGTCGCGGTCGACGCTGGTGATCACCACATGCTTCAGGCCAAGCTGTTCCACCGCATGGGCCACGCGGCCCGGTTCAAAGGCATCGAGCGCCTGCGGCTTGCCGGTGGCCACGTTGCAGAAGGTGCAGCCGCGGGTGCAGATCTCGCCCATGATCATCATGGTGGCGTGGCCCTGCGACCAGCATTCCCCCACATTGGGACAGCCCGCCTCTTCGCAGACGGTGACCAGCTTCTTTTCCTTCAGGATGTCGCGCGTGGCCTTGTAGCCTGCGGAGGTGGGCGCCTTGACGCGGATCCAGGAGGGTTTCTTGGGCTGTTCATTGTCCGGGCGATGCGCCTTTTCGGGATGGCGCTGATCGGGCAGTTTCAGGTCGCGCAACGGGTGATCCTCCCTGGGGATGGGCCGATACATAAGCCCTTGCGCCGCATGAGGCAACGCCGCCCGTCGCCGCGGGGGTCTGCATGGCATGCAAGGGTCGCGGCTTTGCGCCATGTCAAGGGACGCATGGCCTGCGCTGTGCAATATGCGCGGGAACCGATGCAGGGATCTGACGGATGACGCTTGTGGAACTGGGGCTGGCCCTGACCGTGCTGTTGCTGACGCCGGGGCCGACCAATACGCTGATGCTGATGGCCGGGGCGGAGCGGGGCCTTGCGCGGGCGCTGTGGCTGATTCCGGTGGAACTGGCGGCCTATCTGGCCGTCGTGCTGCCCCTGGCGCTGCTGGCAGAGGGGCTGGCGGCGCAGATGGGGATCCTGCGCCCGGTCGTGGCGGTGCTGGCGGGGCTTTGGGTGCTGTATCTGGCCTGGACCCTGTGGCGCCCGGAGCGCGGCATCGGCCCTGCCGCGACGGTGACAGGCGCGCGGCTTGCGGTGACGACGCTTCTCAATCCCAAGGGGTTGATCATCGGGCTGGTGCTGCTGCCCGCCGCAGGCGCGACCGGCGCCGCCCTTGGCGTGCTTGCCGTGGCGGTTTGCGCGGTGGCCGCCTGCTGGGCGGCCTTCGGGGCCGGCATGGGGCGCGCGGCAGGCCCTGATGCCGCCATCCCGTCGCTTTGGCGGCGGGTGGCGGCGATCTGGCTTGCCGGTCTTTCCGTGATGATCATGGCCGGCGGCGTCGCGGCCTGAGATCAGCCGACCATGGGGCGGGAAAGCCTTTCCTTGTAGTGCCGCGCCAGCCGTTGCAGCGCGATGCGCAGCACGATCTTGCCGGACCGGGCCGCCCAGCCCATGCGCCGTTCTGTGGTTTCGATGCCTTCGAGAAAGCAGCAGACCCGCAGCGCCACATCGCCAAGGCCGGGGCCAAGATCGCGCAACGCATCGGCCACGCGGTCGCGCGCGGCGCGGGGGCCATCCCCCGGCCCGCTGTCCGGCGCATAGCTGCCATGATCGGCCCCGCTGAGAAAGCGATCCCAGTTCTGCGTGATGCGGGGGCCCATCTGGGCCAGTTCGAAATCCTCGCGCAGGCGTTCGGCGGTGCGGACGAGATCCTGTTCCAGATAGGGCTTGCCATCGCGATCCAGCTTCCGCCCAAGCGCGGTGACAGGGCTTTCGGCGGCGTTATAGCGGATACGGCGGCGTCCCTCGGGGGTTTGCACGTCGCGTTCGGCCATGTCGCGATGCTGGCTGGCATAGATGAACTGCGCCTCGCGCACACCGCCCGCGCGCAGGTCATCCTCGGCCAGAAGGCGGCGCAGGGCGGCCCGTCCGGCGGCGGTGATGTGATAGCTGGCGATGCGGCCCGGGCGATCGGTGGCGATCCAGTCCTTCAGGGCGAAGGCCTGGGCCACGCTGCGTTCGACGACGCAAAGCCGGGTCTGGCTTTGGCCGGGCTGGCTGCGCAGGACGACGGCGCGGTCCAGATCGGCCGAGACGGCCAGGACAGCGCCGGGTTCGGCAAGGCGGCGCAACACGCGGCGCGCCTCGGCGGCAAGTGTGGCCGCATCCTGCGGCAGGCTGGTGGTTCTGGTATGTGCGGTCATGTGATCCTCATCGGTTGGGGGGCGCCCCGGATCTGCCTGAACAGCGACGCGCTGCAGCGTCTCGAGTGCTGCATCGACCAGCGGATCATCCCGCCGGGTTTCGCAGTTCCGGACCTGGCGCAGCACGGTAGAGGCCGCGACGCCATCCCGGCGCGCGACCTCCCGCAAGGCGAGGCCCGTGGCCGTATGATCGAGGTAGTGTCGGACCGATTCCGGCAGCCAGGGCGGCAGCGTCAGACAGGTGAAGGGGGTCATCTGGTTGTGCATCTCTTGCCTTTTTCACGCCCTGAAGATGTAAACGATCCGTAAATGCAACCGAAACTTGTTTTGGTTAGCGGACCGTTAACGAATGGGCGCAAAACCGATGATCCACCGCCAAGTGTCAACAAAACTGTACACCTGCGCGCGCTGGAGGCCTGACAGCCGCAACGGGACGGGCTTGGGGCCTAGGGTCGGGCCGATGCCGTTGCGGAGTGTGCCATGCGACCCTTGCCCAGAGCCGAACCCGATTTCCCCGTTAAGGCGCCTGTCGCCTGTGACGACGCGTCCGCCCTGACGCGGCCCCGCCTTCTGCTGGCGGCGGCCCGGCATGGCATGGTGCAGTATCGGCGCGACAGGGATCTGGCGCGGCTTCTGGGCCGGGTGCCCCTGCCCGCCCCGGCGGCAGCCGAGTTGGCGGAACTGGAGGCCGCGGCCGAACTTGCCCGGCGGGCGGGATCGCCGCTCTGGTCCAGCATCCGGCATGTCGATCTGCTGATCGCGCTTCTGTCCGAGCGCGCGCTGCTGGCGCCAATGGAAAGGCCCGCGCCATAGCGCGGGCCTGATCAGGGTTTGCCGTGGCGGGCCGAAGCCTCAGATGAAGGCGTCGGGCATGGAGGCCTTCTTCTTTGCCACGTATTCATTCAGCGCCTCGCGGATGCCTTCGTCCAGCGCGGGTTGCTGATAGTCGTTCAGCTGCTTCTTCACCCGCTCATTGGCAAGCTGCATCGTGTCGCGGCTGCCTTCCTCGGCCCAGGTCTCGAAGGGTTTGTAATCCAGCAGGTCAGACCGCCAGAAGGCCGATTTGAAATTGGCCTGGGTATGGGCGCAGCCAAGGTAGTGGCCGCCGGGGCCGACTTCGCGGATCGCGTCCATCCCCTGCCCGTTCTGATCCATGAAGACGCCCTGCGCCAGGTGGTGCAGCGTGCCAAGCTGGTCGGCATCCATCACGAATTTCTCGTAAGAGGACACCAGCCCGCCTTCCAGCCAGCCGCAGGCATGCAGCATGAAGTTCACGCCCGCCAGCAGCGCCATGTTCAGGCTGTTGGCCGTTTCATAGGCCGCCTGCGCGTCGGGCAGCTTCGATCCGCAGAAAGACCCGCCCGAGCGGTAGGGAAGGCCCAGGCGGCGGGCAAGTTGCCCCGCGCCATAGGTGATATGCGCGGCCTCGGGCGTGCCGAAGGTCGGCGCGCCGGAGTTCATGTCGATCGAGGTGACGAAAGCGCCAAAGATCACCGGCGCACCGGCGCGGATGAGTTGGCTATAGGCCACGCCCGCCAGCACCTCGGCCAGAACCTGCGTGAGCGTCCCCGCCACCGTGACCGGCGCCATTGCGCCGCCCACGATGAAGGGCGAGATGATCGCCGCCTGATTGGCCTTGGCATAAACCTCCAGCGCGCCCATCATGATCCCGTCGAATGTCAGCGGGCTGTTGATGTTGATCAGGCTGGTCATCACCGTGTTCTGGTCGACGAAATCCGACCCGAAGAGGATCTTCGACATCTCGACCGAATCCGCCGCGCGGCTGGGTTCGGTGACGGATCCCATATAGGGCTTGTCCGACAGCACCATATGGGCGTGCAGCATATCAAGGTGGCGCTTGTTCACCGCCACATCGGTCGGCTCGCAGACGGTGCCGCCCGAATGGTGCAGCCATTTGGACATGTAGCCCAGCTTCACGAAATTCTGGAAATCGGCGATCGTCGCATAGCGGCGGCCGCCTTCCATGTCGCGCACGAAGGGCGGGCCATAGACCGGGGCAAGGACGAGGTTGCGTCCGCCCACCTGGACGTTGCGTTCCGGGTTGCGGGCATGCTGGGTGAATTCGCGCGGGGCGGTGGCGCACAGCTTGCGCGCCAGACCGCGCGGAATGCGGACGCGTTCGCCCTGCACATCGGCGCCTGCATCCTTCCAGCGCTTCAGCGCCTCGGGGTTTTCCACGAAATTGACGCCGATCTCTTCCAGAACCGTCTCGGCATTCCATTCGATGATCTGAAGCGCTTCCTCGTTCAGGATCTCGAAATTCGGGATGTTGCGCTGGATGAACTTCGCGGTTTCAAGGCTGACCGCCGTCCGCTCCGCCCGCCGCGCCGACCCGCCGCCGCCCCGCGCCCTGCGCCCTGCGCCTGCCACTGCAAGATCGGTGTCGCTCATCGTTCTCTCCATAGGCTCCCGCAGCCCTTGGGGGCCGCACATTTTCCGCCCTTATGCGCCCAAAGCAGGACAAGGCGGCAGACGAATGCGGCGCTTGGATATCAAAAACGACATTGCCAGGGAACGAACGCGACACGCTCCTTCATCTTGGCCCAAATACCCTCGGGGTCCGGGGGTGAAGCCCCCGGGGGCCTGCCATCCCGCGCAGCCGTCGCGCTTTGCCCCCCTTGCGAAAACGGGCCGCAACGGCTACGCGGGCGCATGACCCAAAGCACGCATGACCGCCTCCTCATCATCGACTTCGGCAGCCAGGTGACGCAGCTGATCGCGCGCCGCCTGCGCGAGCTGAACGTCTATTGCGAGATCCACCCGTTCAACAAGGTGGATGACGCTTTTCTCCGCGCCTTCGCGCCGAAAGCCGTGATCTTCTCCGGCGGTCCGGCTTCGGTCTTTGCCGAAGGCGCGCCGATGCCGCCTGCGGGCGTGTTCGAGATGGGCGTGCCGATCCTCGGCATCTGCTATGGCCAGCAGGTGATGATGCATTGCCTTGGCGGCAAGGTGGAACGCGGCCACGGCACCGCCGAATTCGGCCGCGCCTATGTCACGCCGACCGAGGCGCGGCTTCCCATCCTCGACGGCTGGTTCGCCGACGGGCGCGAACAGGTCTGGATGAGCCACGGCGACCACGTCTCGGCCATTGCGCCGGGGTTCGAGGTTTACGGCACCTCGCCCAACGCCCCCTTCGCCATCACCGCCGATCCCGCCCGCCGCTTCTATGCCGTGCAGTTCCACCCGGAGGTGCATCACACCCCCAGGGGCGCGAAACTCTATGAGAATTTCGTGAAACTGGCGGGGTTCAAGGGCGACTGGACGATGGGCGCCTATCGCGAAGAGGCGATCCGCAAGATCCGCGAACAGGTGGGCGATCAGAAGGTGATCTGCGGCCTGTCGGGTGGTGTGGACTCCTCGGTGGCGGCGGTTCTGATCCATGAGGCGATCGGGGATCAGCTTACCTGCGTCTTCGTCGATCACGGGCTGTTGCGGCTGGGCGAGGCGGAGCAGGTCGTCACCATGTTCCGCGACCATTACAACATGCCGCTGATCCATGCCGATGAAAGCGACCTCTTCCTCGGCGCGCTGGAAGGCGTGTCGGACCCGGAAGTGAAACGCAAGACCATCGGGCGGCTGTTCATCGAGGTCTTCGAGAAACACGCCAAATCCGTCGGCGGCGCCACCTTCCTTGCGCAAGGCACGCTCTACCCCGACGTGATCGAAAGCGTGTCGTTCTCCGGCGGCCCCTCCGTCACCATCAAGTCGCATCACAATGTGGGCGGCCTGCCGGAAAAGATGGGGATGAAGCTGGTCGAACCGCTGCGCGAACTCTTCAAGGACGAAGTCCGCGCGCTGGGCCGCGAACTGGGCCTGCCCGATGCCTTCATCGGCCGCCACCCCTTCCCCGGCCCCGGCCTTGCCATCCGCTGCCCCGGCGAGATCACGCGCGAAAAGCTGGATATCCTGCGCCGCGCCGATGCCGTCTATATCGACCAGATCAGGAAGCACGGACTTTACGACGAGATCTGGCAGGCCTTCGCCGCGATCCTGCCGATGCGCACCGTGGGCGTGATGGGCGACGGGCGCACCTATGACTATGCGCTGGCGCTGCGCGCCGTGACGTCCGTGGACGGGATGACGGCGGATTACTACCCCTTCACCCACGATTTCCTTGGCGAAACCGCAACGCGCATCATCAACGAAGTGCAGGGCGTCAACCGCGTCTTCTATGACTGCACCTCGAAACCGCCGGGGACGATCGAACTCGAATGATCCGCCTGTCCGGTCGCCTTGTGTGCATGACGGAAGAGGAACGCGCGGCGGTCCTGACGCACCGCCCCGCGCATGAAGCCGCGACGCGCGCCGAAGCGGGCTGCATCAGCTTTCGCATCGACGACACCGACGATCCCATGATCTTCGACGTCAGCGAATCCTTCCGCGACCGCGCGGCCTTTGACGCGCATCAGACCCGCACCCGCGACAGCGCATGGTTCGCCGCCACGCGGCGCATCCTGCGCGATTTCCGGGTGGAGGAATTGCGGGATTGACGCGCCCCCTCCCCCAAGCACCAATGGCTGCGGGAGGATCACGACATGAAGGCAACCCGACTGATCGCCATCGGCGACATCCGCACCGAGGACGTCCCCATCCCCAGCCCCGCCCCAGGCGAAGTGCTGATCCGGGTGGAGGCCTGCGGCATCTGCGGCACCGACCGCCACCTCCTGCACGGCGAATTTCCATCCAAACCACCCCTCACGCTGGGCCATGAATTCGCGGGCATCGTCGTGGGCCGCGGTGAGGGCGTCACGATCCCCGAAGGCACGCGCGTGACCTGCGATCCGAATACATGGTGCGGGCGCTGCGAAAACTGCCTGCGCGGCCGCGTGAACCTCTGCCTGAACAACGTCGCCACCGGCCTTGGCCGCGACGGCGGATTCGCCGAATTCTGCGCCTTCCCCGCGCACAAGGCCCATGTCCTGCCCGCCGACCTGAACCCCCTGCACGGCGCCTTCTGCGAACCGCTCGCCTGCACCATCCACGGCATCGACATCGGCGCGCCCAAGGCGGGCGAGCGCGTGATGATCCTTGGCGGCGGCGTCATCGGCATGCTGGCCCTGCAACTCTGCGCCCTTGCCGGGGCCGAGGTGATGCTCGTCACCCGCTCTGCCTCGAAACAGGCGCTTGGCCGCAGGCTGGGTGCTGCGGAAACGGCAGGCAGCGAGGCCGAGGCGCGGACGATCTGGCCCAAGGGGGCCGATCTCGTGGTGGAATGCGCAGGCGTGACCGACACCGTCGAATCCGCCCCCCGCCTGACGCGCGATGGCGGGCGCGTCGTCATCCTTGGCGTCCTGCCCGCAGGCCAGAAGGTGCAGATCGAACCCTTCGACCTGCTGTTCCGCGAGGTGCAGTTCCTCTCCTCCTTCATCAACCCTTTCACGCAAGACCGCGCCGCCGCCATGATAGCTGCCGGACGGCTGCAGCTTGATCCGCTGATCTCCCGCACCCTGCCGCTGGAGGAAGCCGCCGCCGCCATCGCCGCCCCCGCCCGGCCGGGCGAGATTCGCGCCATCGTCCTGCCGGGGGGCTGATCCATGCAGCATGTCTTCGCCCCCGACCTTTTCGCCGGAAAGGTCGTCCTCGTCACCGGCGCGGGCGGCGGCGTGGGCGGGGCGACCGCGCGCCTTCTGCACGGCCTCGGCGCGACCATCGCCGCCACCGACCTGCGCGGCGAAAGCCTGACGGGCCTTCCCGCCGCGCTCCACCTGCCTGCCGACCTGCGCGACGTCGCGGCCTGCGAGAACGTGATCCAGACCACCCTTTCCCGCCTTGGCCGGATCGACGCGGTGGTGGCGGCGGCGGGGCTCTGGGTCGAAGGCCCCTCGGAAGACGCGACCGAGGCCGACTGGTCCGCCTGCATCGACGTGAACCTGAAGGGCACTTTCTTCCTGATCTCCCGCGCCATCCCCGCGCTGGCCGAAACGAAGGGCGCGGTGGTCGCCATCGCCTCGGATGCGGGCATCGTCGGCAATGCCGGGGCCGCGATCTATTGCGCCTCGAAGGGCGGTGTCGTCCTCATGGTGCGCGCGCTGGCCCGCGAACTTGCCCCGCGCGGCATCCGTATCAACGCGCTCTGCCCCTCTGACATCGAAACCCCGATGCTCGCCTATCAGGCCACCCGTTTCGGCGGGGGCGATCCCGACGGCTACCTCGCCCGCCTGCGCGCCCATTACCCGCAAGCCGAGGCTGCCCGCTTCCTTACCCCCGACGAGGTCGCGGCGCAGGCGGCCTTCCTCCTTTCCCCGGCCAGCGCGGGGGTGACGGGCGCGGCGGTGATGGTGGATTTCGGCCTGACGGCGGGCTATTGATCCCTGTCCGGCACTGGACAATCCCCCCCGCCCGCATGACTGTGCCGCCATGACGACGACGCACCGCCCCCTTGCCGCCGCGATCTGGATGACCGGATCGGTCTTTTCCTTCACCGCGATGGCCATCGCGGCGCGGCAGATCGCCGGGGCGCATGACACGTTCGAGATCATGCTGTGGCGATCAGTGCTGGGCTTTGCGCTGGTGCTGGCGGTGGGCGGCGCGCTGGGCCGCCTGCGCGAGGTGCGGCGCGATACGCTGGGCCAGCATCTGGTGCGCAACCTCTTTCATTTCACCGGGCAGAACCTGTGGTTCTGGGCGCTGACGATGATCCCGCTGGCGCAGGTCTTCGCGCTGGAATTCACTTCGCCCATCTGGGTGATCCTGCTGTCGCCGCTGGTGCTGGGCGAAAGGCTGACGCGGCCGCGCATCCTTGCCGCGGTGATGGGTTTCGTGGGGATCCTGCTGGTGGCGCGCCCCGATTTCACCGCGCTGGAGCCGGGCGTTCTGGCCGCGGCGGCAAGTGCCATCTGCTTTGCGGCAACGAACCTGATGACGAAGAAGCTGACCCGCGGCGAAAGCATCGTGTCGATCCTGTTCTGGCTGACGCTGATGCAGGGGATGTTCGGGCTGGTGATGGCAGGCCATGACGGGGTGATCCGGATGCCCACCGCGGCCACCCTGCCCTGGCTTGCCGTGATCGGCTTCTGCGGGCTGCTGGCGCATCTGTGCATCACCACGGCCCTGTCGCTGGCCCCGGCCAGCTATGTGATCCCGATCGACTTCGCCCGCCTGCCGGTGATCGCGCTGGTGGGCGTGGTGCTTTACGCCGAGGCGCTGGATCCCTTCGTGATCCTGGGCGCGGTGATCATCTTTCTGGGCAACTGGGCCAATATCCGGGCCGAAACGCGCAAGCCTGCAACAGTCGGCACAGTCACGATTCCGTGACGTGGCGTCATGAATTGACCCAAAATCCGCCCGGACATACCGTTAGGCATGAGGGCGCCCGTGGGGACGTGCGCGGGAGGATCAAGGGGAATGGCAGTGATCAGAACAATCTTCGCAGCGACCACGGCACTTGTGGTGGGAACGCTGTCGGCACAGGCAGGCGGGATCGAGCGGTCGGCCTTCAATCCGGGCTTCCTGTTCGAGGCGGGAAACTACTTCGAATTGTCCTTCGGCGCGGTGTCGCCCGATGTATCGGGCGTGGCATTGGCGGCGAACTCGGGTGACATGGCATCGACCTACACGACGATTTCAGGCTCTGTGAAATACCAGATCACGGATCAGTTCGCGCTTGGGATTGTCGTGGATCAGCCGGTCGGCGTGGATGTGGCCTATCCGGGCGGGACGGGCTATTTCTTCTCCACCTCCAGCGCCAACGTGTCGGCACTGCAACTGAGCGTGATCGGTCACTATCGCTTTTCCCCGAATTTCAGCGTCTATGGCGGCCTGCGGTCGCAACGCGTTGAAGGGACGGTAGACAACGTGAACCTGGGCGCAGCGACGGGCTTTTTGCCGACCTACGACATGACCACCTCGGCCGAAGTGGATTACGGCTATGTCATCGGCGCGGCCTATGAGCGGCCCGATATCGCGCTGCGGGTTTCCTTGTCCTATATCTCGGAAATCACCCATTCCTTTGAAGCGTCCGACAGCTTCGGTGCAGGGGCCGGCTTTTCGTCGACCGTTCCGCAGGGGCTGAACCTCGACTTCCAGACGGGGATCGCGGCGGATACGCTGCTGTTCGGGTCGATCCGCTGGCGGGACTGGTCGGAGTTCCAGATCGTGCCGCGTGGCACGATTGCATTGGCCGGGAATTACGAGGATACGATTACCTATTCACTCGGTGTCGGGCGGCGGTTCAGCGACAGCTTCTCCGCCTCTGCTTCGGTCGGCTATGAGCCTGCTGCGGGCGGGCTTTCGGGCAACCTTGGCCCGACCGACGGCTACACGAGCCTGACATTGGCCGCTGTCTATACCATGCCGACGGGGATGAAGATGACGGTCGGCGCGAGCCACGGGTGGATCGGTGATGCGACGACCTCGGGCATCGGTGGCCAGTTCACCGACAATAGCTACACGGCTGTTGGTGTGCGCGTCGGCTATTCCTTCTGATCCTGCCACGCCTTCCGATCCAAAGGCCCCGCCGCATTGCGGGGCCTTTTCATTTTCCGCGTGAAATCCGCGACGTGCGGCGATATCAGGCAGGAATGCCAATGGGGGGCGGGTGATGATCTATGCAAGCGGCGCCGAATTTCGCGCGGCATCGGAAAAGCGGGTGCTGCTTTTCGGCATGTCGGGGCTGGGCAAGACGCATCTTTCCAACCTGCTGCGCGATGCGCCGCCCGATCAGGGCGGCGGCTGGTTCCACTATTCCGTCGATTACCGCATCGGCACCCGCTACATGGGCGAATATATCGCCGACAATTTCAAGCGCGAGGCGATGAAGGTTCCGCTCCTGCGCGACCTGCTGATGACGGACAGCGTCTATATCGCCTCCAACATCACCTTCAACAATCTTGCCCCCCTCTCCACCTATCTGGGCAAGCCGGGCGATCCGGCGCGCGGCGGCGTGCCTTTCGCCGAATATTGCAAGCGTCAGGCCCAGCACCGCGAGGCCGAGATTGCCGCCCTGCTGGATACGACGCGCTTCATCGAACGGGCGCGCGAGATCTATGGCTATTCCAACTTCGTCTGCGACAGCGGCGGGTCGATCTGCGAGGTGGTGGATGCGGCAAACCCCGCCGATCCGGTGATGCGCGCCCTGTCGGAAAACCTGCTGCTGGTCTGGATCAAGGGGTCCGAGGCGCATCGGGCGGAACTTGTCCGCCGCTTCGACCGCGCGCCGAAGCCGATCTACTATCAGCCGGATTTCCTGGCCGGGCTCTGGGCGGAATATCTGGCGCAGGAGAAGAAGCCCGAAAGCGCCGTGGATCCCGATGCCTTCCTGCGCTTTGGCTATGCGCGCATCCTGGACCATCGCCAGCCGCGCTATGCGGCCATGGCCGAATGGGGCGTCACCGTCACCGCCGAGGAGGTGGCCGAGGTGCGCGATCCCGCGGGCTTTGCCGATCTGGTGGCGCGGGCGATCGACCGGCGCTAGCTAGCGGCAGCGCCCTTCGGCCTGCCCGATGGCCAGCGGCGCCCCGGCCATGGTGAACTGGCCTAGCAGGGTGCCGCCCGCATCCTGCACCTCGACCGACTGGCCCGAGGCGAGATGCAGGAAAAGCGGATCGCTCAGGCTGATCGGAGCAAAGCCCACCACCCCCTTGACCGTGAACTCTGCCGGGCGCGGGCGGCCATCCACCACAAAGACCACCGCGCCCGTCCCGGCATAGGGCGACAGCGCAAGGACCGAGGGATAGCCTTTGGCGCAAAGCCAATCGAGCCGCGTTCCCCGCGTCTCATCCATGACGCCGGCGAACATGCCCGTGCCATCGCTGCCGGGGCCATGCGTCCAGCCTGCGCCCGGCCCTGCCGCAAGGGGCATGGCGGGGGCGGCAGGGGGTGCAGCAGCCTCTGCCTGCGGCGCGCTGCCATCCTGCGGCACCGAAGGGCGGGATTGCGGACGCGGCGACTGTGCCAGACCGGTTTCGGGGGCCGGGGCCGCGGGCGCGGCACTGGCCGCGGCGCCCTGCCCCGGTTCGGGACTGCAGAATTCGGCAACGCAGGCGGAATATTCGGCGCTGGCCGCGCCCGGCGAATTGGCAAGGCAGGCCCAGACGCAGCGCTGCTCTGCCATCGGGTCCGCCTCCTGGGCCGCGACGGCAGAGGCCATCGTAAGGGACAGAAGAAGGGCCGGGGGCAGGCAGGCACGCATGGGGCAGGATCCTTGATGGTCGGCGGGCATGGTCGGCGCAAGGGCCGCCCGCCCTGCCCGACCGTGGGCGAGGCCCGGGCCAAGGTCAAGCCGTGGCCGCCCGGAAGAACGCCCCCGGCTTGAAGTTCGGCTGAAATCCGATTACCTCCCTGCGCTGTTGCCCAGCCTGCCCGAGGATATGGATGCCCATCACCCTGCCAGAGACCCTGCCCGCCTATGACGTTCTGCGGAACGAGGGCGTCATGGTCATGTCGCCCGAACGTGCGGCGCGGCAGGATATCCGGCCGCTGCGCATCGGTCTTCTGAACCTGATGCCGAAGAAGATCCAGACCGAGAACCAGTTCGCCCGCCTGATCGGGGCCACGCCGCTGCAGATCGACCTGCATCTGATCCGCATGACGGAACACCAGACCCGCAACACCGCCGCCGAACATATGGAAACCTTCTATCGCCCCTTCCAGGAGGTTCGGGACGAGAAGTTCGACGGCCTCATCATCACCGGCGCGCCCATCGAACACCTGCCCTTCGAGGATGTCACCTATTGGGACGAGCTGTGCGAGGTCTTCGACTGGACGCAGACCCATGTGCAATCCACCTTCGGCGTCTGCTGGGGGGGGATGGCGATGATCAACCACTTCCATGGCGTCGAAAAGCACATGCTGCCGAAAAAGGCCTTCGGCTGCTACCGCCACCGCAACCTTGCGCCGACCTCGCCCTTCCTGCGGGGGTTCTCGGATGATTTCGTGATCCCCGTCAGCCGCTGGACGGAAATGCGCCAGGCCGAGATCGACGGCAAGCCCGGCCTGCGCACGCTGCTGGGCTCCGATGAGGTGGGCCCCTGCCTGGTCGAGGATGCCGCCCATCGCGCGCTCTATATCTTCAACCATTTCGAATATGACAGCGACACGCTGAAACAGGAATATGATCGCGACGTGGCCAATGGCACGCCGATCAATGTGCCGATGAACTATTATCCCGATGACGATCCCGCGATGCCCCCCCTCAATCGCTGGAGAAGTCACGCCCATCTTCTATATGGCAACTGGATCAACGAGATTTACCAGTCCACGCCCTATGAGATCGCCGAGATTGGCACTTAGCCTGCTTCTTGCCGCCACCGCCATCGGCGGCTGCGCCCTGCTGACAGACCGCCGCGCCACCGCGCGCGAAGTAGCGGCCGAGGCGGACTATCCCCCCACCGGGCAGATCCTGATGGTCGAAGGGCGGCGCGTGCATGCCCATGTGCAGGGCCAAGGCCCCGACCTCGTGCTGATCCATGGCGCCAGCGGGAATACGCGCGACTTCACCTTCGCGCTGGTGGACAGGCTGGCGCAGGATTACCGCGTCATCGCCTTCGATCGCCCGGGTCTGGGCTGGTCCGATGACATGGGGCCAGAGGGCATCAGCCCGATGATGCAGGCCCGCCTCCTGCAGGCCGCCGCCGATCAACTGGACGTGCGCCGCCCCATCGTTCTGGGCCACAGCTATGGCGGGGCGGTGGCCATGGCCTGGGGGCTGACGGATACGCCCGATACGGCGGCGCTGGTCATCGTTTCCGGGGCGACGATGCCCTGGCCCGGGGGCCTTGGCCCCTTCTATGCCATCACCGGCAGCCGGATCGGGGCCGCGACCGTGATCCCCGCCATCACCGCCTTTGCCCCGCCGGACCGGGCCGAAGCCGTGATCGATGGCATCTTCGCCCCCGCCCCGCCCCCGCCCGGCTATGCCGATTACGTCGGCGCGGGCCTGACCATGCGGCGCGACACGCTGCGCATCAACGCGGCCCAGGTGACGGGGCTGAAGCCCCATGTCACCCGCATGGCCGAGGCCTATCCCCGGCTTGTCCTGCCGGTCGAGATCCTGCATGGCACGGCCGATACCATCGTCCCCGCGCGCATCCATGCGGTTCCCCTGTCGGAACGCCTGCCCGATGCCGCGCTGACCCTGATCCCCGACGCCGCCCATATGCCCCATCACAGCCATCCCGACGCGGTGATCGCCGCCATTCACCGCGCCGCAGCCCGCGCCGGATTGCGCTGACCGCGCCCATCGCCATACTGATGCGCGCAGACCAGCGCGAGGATGCCATGACAGACCTTCCCTTCGATGCCGCGATCACCCGCTATTTCGAAAAGGGCGCCCCGAAGGCGATCCGCAAGGCCATCGAGAAGGCCGGGAAGGATGACATCCTGACCCCGTCCTATCCCTATGACGCCGAGATGAAGCGCAAGGACTATGATGCCGCGATGGAGGGTCTGCAGCGCCAGCTTGTGCGGATGCAGGCCGATATCAAGGCCAGCGGCAAGCGCGTCATCGTCATTTTCGAAGGGCGCGACGCCGCCGGCAAGGGCGGCACCATCGACGTCATGCGCGAAAACCTGAACCCGCGGGTCTGCAATGTCGTGGCGCTCTCCAAACCATCCGACCGCGAGTCGGCAAGCTGGTATTTCCAGCGCTATGTCGACTGGCTGCCCGCCGCGGGTGAAATGGCGATGTTCGACCGCAGCTGGTATAACCGCGCCATGGTGGAACATGTCTTCGGCTTCTGCACGCCCGCGCAGCGCGAAACCTTCTTCCGCCAGCTGCCGGAATTCGAACATATGCTGGTGGATGAGGGATTCACCCTCGTGAAGCTCTGGCTGGAAGTGGGCCGCGCGGAACAGTTGCGGCGGTTCCTGGCGCGGGAACAGGATCCGCTGAAGCAATGGAAGCTTTCGCCCATCGACATCGAAGGTCTGGGAAAATGGGATGAATATTGCGCCGCCATTGATGAAACGATGGCGCGCTGCCATTTCGACTTTGCCCCCTGGACGGTGATCCTGTCCGATGACAAGAAACGCGCCCGCATCGCCGCCATCCAGACGGTGCTGCGCGCGGTGGATTTCAAGGGCAAGGATGACGCGCTGATCGGCACGCCCGATCCGGCGATCTGTGGCGGGCCGGACCTGCGCCCGAAGGAGTGAGATGAAGCACGGCTATCACCACGGCAACCTGCGGCAGGCGCTGGTCGAGGCGGCGCTTGTCCTGATTGCCGAACGGGGACCGACGGGTTTCACCCTGTCCGAGGCGGCCAAGCGCGCGGATGTGACGCCCGCCGCCGTCTATCGCCATTTCGCGGGCCGCGACGACCTGATCGCCGAAGTGGCCCGCCAAGGCTATGACATCTTCGCCGCCCTGATGGAATTCGCCTATAATGACGGCCAGCCCACCGCGCTGGCCGCCTTCGAGGCGACGGGCCGCGCCTATCTGGCCTTTGCCCGCAAATATCCCGGCCATTACATGGCCATGTTCGAAAGCGGCCTGTCCTTCAACGCGCATCCTGACCTCGCGCTTGTGGCCACCAAGGCGCGCGGCGTTCTGGAAAAGGCCGCCGAGAAACTGTCGGAACAGATGCCCGCCGACCGCCGACCCCCGGCCACGATGTTCTCAGCCCATGTCTGGGCCATGAGCCATGGCGTGGTGGAGCTCTACATGCGCGGCGCACCGGGGGCGAAATCGCCCTTCACGCCCGAAGACCTGCTGGAGGCCGGGATAGGCATCTACCTGCGCGGTCTTGGCCTGCTGCCCCCCGACTGCTGACGGGCCTGCGCCCAACCGGGCCGCGTAGGGCGGGGTTCACCCCGCCATTCTCGCCAAAGGTAAGGCGGGGTTAACCCCGCCCTACCGGAACAGGACCAGCGCCCCCGGCGACCAGCCCACCCGCGCCCGGGCGCCGCGATCCAGAACCGGACGGCCAAAGACATTGCGCATCGAGATGCGCACCGGGGCCTCGGTCCCGTCGATCCGCACGTCGTAATAGGTCATGTCGCCGAAATAGACGACCTCCTCGATGGTCGCCATGCTTTCGCGATCCGTGGCCGCGCTGCCCTCGTAAAGGATGGTCAGCGTCTCGGGCCGGAAGCCCACGGTCGCCCCTTCGGCGGTGGCTCCGCCCATGACCTGACTGGCCTCGATATGGATGCGGCCAAAGCCCGCCGCGTCGATCTCCACCGCATCGCTGCTCTCGGACAGAACCTTGGCGGGAAGGAAGTTCATCGTTCCGATGAAATCCGCCACCTTGCGGCTGTTGGGGCGACGATAGAGCGTTTCGGGATCGGCCAGCTGCGCGATCTCGCCTTCAAACATCACGGCGATCCGGTCCGACATGACCAGCGCCTCTTCCTGATCATGGGTGACCAGGATGAAGGTGATGCCCACCTGCCGCTGCAGGCGGATCAGTTCCACCTGCATCTGTTCGCGCATCTTCTTGTCCAGCGCCGAAAGCGGTTCATCCAGCAGCAGCACCTTCGGCTTCAGGATCAGCGCCCGCGCCAGCGCCACGCGCTGCCGCTGCCCGCCCGACAGGGCATGCGCGGCGCGGCTGCCATAGCCTTTCAGCCCCACCATCTCCAAGGCCTCGGCCACGGCCTTGGCCTTTTCCTCCTTCGACCGCGTGTCGCGGCGCAGGCCGAAGCCCACATTCTCGGCCACCGACAGATGCGGGAAGATGGCGTAGGACTGGAACACCATGTTGGTCGGGCGCTTGTTGGCCGGCACCCCGGCCATGTCACGCCCGTCGATCAGCACGGCGCCCGAGGAAATCCCCTCGAACCCCGCGATGGTGCGCAGAAGCGTGGTCTTGCCACAGCCCGAGGGGCCAAGCAGCGAAAAGAACTCGCCCGGGCGGATCGTCGCCGTGATCCCGCGCAGGGCGTGGTAATCGCCGTAATATTTGTGGACGTCCCGGAACTCGATCATCGTGTCATTGGTGGTCACAGGAAGCCTCCGGTATCCTTGCCGCCCGACCGGGCGATGCCGCGACGGCGGAAATATTCAGCGATTGCAAGAAGGGTGATGGACAGAAGGACAAGGATCGTCCCCAGCGCCATGATGGCGGGCACCTTGGCCGGAAAGCGGAACTGTCCGTAGATATAGACCGACAGCACGGTTTCGTTGCCGCCAAGGAAATAGGCGATGATGAACTCGTCCAGGCTGATGGTGAAGCAGATCAGCAGCGACGAGATGATCCCCGGCATGACCAGCGGCAGGATGATCAGCCAGAAGGTGGAAAGCGGCGTCTCGCCCAGGTCATAGGCCGCCTCTTCCAGCGAATTGTCCAGCGATTGAAAGGCCGAAGACAGGATCGCCACGGCAAAGGGCGTGCAGATCAGGACATGGCCCAGGATGATGGTGAAGATCGACAGCTCGATCCCCACCGCCAGCAGCACCACCAGCATGGACATGGCCACGATCATTTCCGGCAGCACGAGGGGCAGCATGATCAGGCCCATGATCCCGGCCTTGGCGGGGAACTTGAACCTTGTGCTGGCGCGCGCCGCGAACAGGCCCAGCGTGGTGGAAATCACGGCGACCGAGATCGAGATCGTCATGGAATTGCGCACCGCATTCCACAGCGTCACATCGGCCCACATCTCCTTGAACCAGTTGGTGGTGAATCCCTGCAGCGGGAAGGCGATCACCTTGCTGTCGTTGAAGGCAAAGATCGGCAAAAGGACGATCGGCGCATAGAGAAAGACCAGATAGGCGATGGTATAGCTGCGAAAGAGCGGCGACTTCATTTCGCACCTTTGAGGAAGCGTCGGTTGAGCAACAGGAAGACCACGCTGACAATGGCCACGACCAGCATCGCCGTCACCGCGATGGCAGAGCCAAGCTCGCGGTTGTTCTGTTTCAGAAGCGTGCCCTCGATCCGGTTGGCGATCATCGGCAGCTTGCCCCCGCCGATCAGATCGGGCGTCACATAATCGCCCACCGTGGGGATGAAGACGATCAGCACCGCCGCGATGACACCGGGCATCGACAGGGGCAGCGTCACGCGGATGAAGGTCATGATCTGGCTTTCGCCCAGATCGCGGCCCGCCTCAAGGAAGGACCGGTCGATCTTTTCCAGCGACACGAAGATCGGCAGGATCGCGAAGGGCGCATAGGCATGGGCCAGCGTCATCACCAGCGCGGGCACGTTGTAATTGATCGCCTGCAGCGGTTCGTCGATCAGGCCCAGCGAAATCAGCCCGGAATTGATCACCCCGTTATAGCCGAGGATCACCTTCCACAGGAACACCCGGATCAGGTAGCTGGTCCAGAAGGGAATCGTGATCAGGAACAGCCAGAGCGATTTCCGCTCGGGCTTGACATAGAAGCTGACGAAATAGGCCACCGGATAGGCCAGAACCACCGTCGCCAGCGTGACCGAGAAGGACACGGTCAGGGACCGCATGATCAAAAGCTGGTTGATCCGGTCCGACCAGGCGGTGGCGTAATTCTCCAGCCCGAAACCGCCATCGCGCAGCGAAAGCGAATAGAACAGGACCGTGGCCAGCGGTGCCGCCAGCAGCAGGACCGCGTAGATCAAGGTCGGGCTGACAAGCAGCAAGCCGCTTCTCGCCTCGGAGCGGGTTTCCCCGCCCTTTCCGGTGCTGGTCGCCATCATGCCCCCTGTTGGCACGTTTATTGATCTTTGATCAAAACTAGACGCAATCCGATCCCTGACGCAAGGGACAGACGCGCAGACAAGGGGCCCGGGCGGCGAAATCTTCCGCAATCGCCCGAAGTTTCATCGCCACCCGACGCCAGGGGAAGATGCGGTCAGCCCGCCACACGCTCGATCGAGATCGCGCGTTTCTTCAACTCGTCATAAAGTGTCGGCAGAACCCGCAGGCTGCCCACGGCGACGCGCAGCGCATCGGAAAGCTTGCCTTCCGGGGCCTGCCCCTCGACGCGCCAGACCATGCGACGCGTCACACCGTCATCATAGACGATTTCCATGCCGCCATTGCGGGCCTTGCGAATACCAAGAAAATCGGCGCCGCCATGCGGCGCGTGAAAGAATGCCTGCTGTCCCATTTTCGGGTCCATATGTTTGCTGCTCGTGCCCCGAAAGGAAAACCGGCCGCGCGTGGTTGCGTCAATCAATCGTTAACGATTGCGATACAATTTCCCGAATCCGCGCCATCGCCGCCACAGATTGGCCCTTCCTGGCCGCGGATTGTGACAATCCGCCCCCGAATTGCCATGATTACGCCACAATTCAGGACGCGTCAGACAGCGGGCGGGTCATAGGGCGGGCGCGACAGAAGCGTGGCCAGACGCTCCATCGACTGGGTGAAGCGCTCTTCGGGGATATGGCCCGCCAGCGCGATGCGCACCGCCTGCGGGGCGCGCCCATGGATCAGCGCATATTCATCGGCCGACCGCAGCAGCACGCCCTCGGCTTCGGCCATGCGGGTAAAGGTCGAGGCCCGCCACCCCTGCGGCAGGTTCAGAAAGGCAAAGCGCAGCCCCGGCTGCCAGCACAGATCGAAGCGTCCCAGATGATTGACCATGATCCGGATCCGGCTGGCCAGATCCTCGCCCACGCGGCGGCGGATCGCCTCGGCGGTGCCGCTCTGGAACAGATGCAGGCACAGATCACTCACGGCCTTGGGCAGCGCAAAGAAGGCGTGCTGTGCCGTCAGCCGCCCGGTTTCCCCCATGCCGGCGGGACAGACGACATAGCCGAACCGCAGCGCGGCCGAGATCGTCTTGGACAGGCTGCCGACATGCCAGACCCGTTCCGGCGCAAGCGCGCGCAGGGCGGGCCATTCGCTTTCGGACAGGGTATAGCAGTCGTCCTCGATCACCTGCAGGTCGAAATGCCGGGCGATGGCGGCGATGCGGGCGCGGCGATCCGGCGTCATCCGGGCGGTGGTGGGGTTCTGCGCCTCGGTCGTCAGGCACAGCACCTGCGCGCCATGGCGGCGGCAGGCGGCCTCCAGCGCTTCGGGGATCATGCCCTGATCATCGGTTTCCACGCCGATCACTTCGGCCCGGGCAAGGCGGGCGGCATGGCGAAAGCCGGGATAGGCCAGTTCCTCGGTCAGCACGACGGGGCGATCCCCGCGCAGACAGCAGAGCAGGATCAGCGAAATCGCATTCTGCCCCCCCGCCGTCAGGGCGATGTCATCGGCCGAAACCGGCCCCAGATCGCGGTCGCCCAGCCAATCGCACAGCGCCGCGCGCAAGGGCACCTCGCCGCGCTGGGTGGGATAGTCGATCCAGTCCTCGCCGATGCGGGGCAGGATGTCCTGAAGTGCTGCGCGGAAGGCATCCGCCTGGCCCACATCGGGCAGGCGCGGGGCGCGCAGGTCGATCCGGCCATGCAGTTGATCGGGTTCGCGTTCCAGCAGCAGGGGCTGGGTCGGCCCAAGGCGCGGCGCGCGGGCGGCAACGAATGTGCCGCGCCCGACCGTTGCCGCCAGAAGACCTTCCTGCGTCGCCAGCGCATAGGCGCGCGACACGGTGCCCGGCGTCACCCCCAGCGCCCAGGCCAGATCGCGCACGGTCGGCAATTGGGCGGATTGCGGCAATTCCCCCGAACGGATCGCCTCGCGCAGGGCGCGCGACAGGGCCAGGTATTTGGGGCCGGGATAGGCGGAAAGGTCTGGCTTCCATATTGTGCTGATCACAATGTTCCTCTGGCCCCAGCTTTCAACTCATTGTATCAATCTTCTTAACGTAACGCCTTTCTTGTATCAATACAAAAGGAATGAGACGATGGCCGCCCGTTCGATGCCCGCCGCGATCCCTGCCAGCCTGCCGCCGCTGTCGCGCCTGCTGGTCACCGTCGGGCTGACCCTGGCCGCATGGGAAACCCGCCTGCGCGGGCGTCATGCGCTGGCGCGGCTGGACGATCACCTGTTGCGTGACATCGGCATGACCCATGACTGCCGGGCCGACGAATTGCGCAGGCACTTCTGGCAGGACTGACCTTCCCAAGACAGATCCCCGAGATTGATCCCCTGACTGGGCCGGTTCCATCCGGCCCTTCTTTTTTGGCCGCCCCCGCCCGCAGAAATGCGAAACGGCGGGCCGTGGCCCGCCGCTTCCCTCTCTGCAATCGCAGGCTTCCGCCCGGATCAGCCGTTTGCCAGGATCGACCGGATCAGCGCGGCCGCGCCGCTTTCGTCGCTGTGGACGGCATTCGCGATGGCGCGGGCCTGGGCCGGGGTCAGGTTGTCCAGATCGGCATTCGGCACCAGCTGGCGCGCTTCCATCTTGGTGGCGGTGGTCAGCTCGCCATCCACGTTCATGGCGAAGGAAGCGGTCGACGAAGCGGCGACAAGGGCGGTGACAGCAAGGATCTTTTTCATGATGCTTTCCTTATTGAAGTCGGTCGTTGGTTGAACCCGGTTCCGGGTCAGGCCGTCCGTGGCCTGGTGAGATGGATATGGCCCCTGCCCTTCCATTTGAAAAATCACAAGAAAATCGCACTCCCTCACGCAGATGTGGCCGCTGTGAGGTGAAACTTTTTCCGCAGGTCCCTTCCGGCCCCTTCTGGCCGTCCAAACCGCCCTGAAAGGGCCAAGTCGGGGCTGCGGCCCGGAAAATCCCCTCACGCAGCGGTGATCTCTCTGGATGGAACCCGTGAAACGGGGGGCTTGCAAGTGACCTGTGCAAAAAGGCACAGAACCGCCCCGCCGCCCCGAATGCAAAAGGCCCGCCATGGGGCGGGCCTTTCGAAGGATGTGACGCGGATCAGCGCTTGGAGAACTGGAAGGACCGGCGGGCCTTTGCCTTGCCGTATTTCTTCCGTTCCACCACGCGGCTGTCGCGGGTCAGGAAGCCTGCCGCCTTCAGCGCCGGGCGCAGCGAGGGTTCGTAAAGCTGCAGCGCCTTGGAGATGCCATGCTTCACCGCGCCCGCCTGGCCGGAAAGACCGCCGCCTGCCACGGTGGCATAGACGTCGAACTGGCCTTCCACATTGGCGATCTGGAAGGGCTGCTTCAGGATCATCTGCAGCACGGGACGGGCGAAGTAGACGGCCATTTCCTTGCCGTTCACCACAACCTTGCCGGAGCCGGGCTTCACCCAGACGCGGGCGACCGCGTCCTTCCGCTTGCCGGTCGCATAGGAACGGCCAAGCGCATCACGCACGGGGGTCTTCGGGGCAGCAGCTTCCGCAGCGGCGGGAGCGGCCGAACCGGAGACGGCCGATTTCAGATCGTCGAGGGATTTGATGTCGGCCATGATCAGGCGCTCCGCGTGTTCTTCGGGTTCAGGACGCGCAGGTCCAGAACGGTGGGCTGCTGGGCTTCGTGCGGATGGGCGGCACCCGCATAGACGCGCAGGTTGGTCATCTGCTGGCGGCCCAGACGGTTGCGGGTGATCATCCGCTCGACGGCCTTGATCACCACACGCTCGGGGTGGTTGCCTTCCAGCACCTGGCGCGCGGTGCGGCTCTTGATGCCGCCCGGATGGCCGGTGTGCCAGTAATAGACCTTGTCGTCGCGCTTCTTGCCGGTCATCTGGATCTTGTCGGCGTTGATCACGATGACATTGTCACCCATGTCCATATGGGGGGTGAAGGTCGGCTTGTTCTTGCCGCGCAGGATGTTGGCGACGATCGTGGCGAGGCGGCCCAGAACGATGCCTTCGGCATCGATCAGGATCCACTTCTTCTCGATGTCCGCCGGCGTAGCCGTGAAGGTTTTCATCTCGAACCCTGTGAAGTTGAAGCGAGGGCGAACCCCCGGAATCTCGGATGGCGGCTTATCGCGCCTTGTCGCCTTGCGGTCAAGGGCGACGGATCAGTTTTAATACAGGTATTTCAATGGTTTGTCAAAACGGTATCCGAATACCCCATCTCTTGGGGCGATTTTCGCCCGCGACCGGCCCCTATCGCAGCTTCGGCGGGCGGTCCGGGTCCATCCCGGGGGCAGAGGGCGCGGTCGGGGCCTTGGGCGCCGCGCGGGCCGGCAGGTCGATCCGCGTGGCAACGGCGGCGATCCTGCCCGCGGCCGGGTCCGGGCTGGCCAGAAAGGCCACGTCCAGCGCGCCAAGATCGACGCCGGAAAAGGCCACCGCCTCATGCGCGGCGCGGGCAAGGGCAGCCTCGGCCCCCGAGGCCGGGTCGAGGAACACCAGCATATGGCCATGGCGGCCATCGCGATAGGTGACGCCTGCCAGCAAGGCCGCCGTGGCCAGCCCCGCCGCCATGCCCAGCTTGCGCCGCAGCCTTTCTTCCACCGGCCCGATCAGGGCCACCGGCGGATGAAAGCGCTCGGGCACCGCCTCGATCTCTTCGGGGCCGTCCTCCAGCATGCCCGCCAGCCAATCCATCGCCTCGGGCGGCAGGATCATCTGCGACGGGGCCGATCCCAGATTGACCCCCAGCCCGATCCCCTGCCCCGCCAGTTGCTGGGCGATCACCCGCCCCGGCAGGGCGGCATAGGGGGCGATCCCGCCCGAAAACTCGGCCATCCGCTCTTCCAGATCGAAGATCAGCACGACAGGGCCGCTTTCCAGCGGAAAGACCCGGGGCTTCAGATCGGTGCCCTGCGCTTCCTCTTCCAGCAGCAGGAAGAATTCCCCATCGGCCAGGCATTCGAAGAATCGCAGCCGGTCGGTCTCATCCGCGCCATCACGTTCCATCGCGGCATGGGCGGCATCCAGCGGTGTCATCGGTCTGTCTCCATCACGGTGCGGATCGCGCGGCGCAGTTCGGGCAGCAGCTCGGAGCCGAACCAGGGATTGCGGCGCAGCCATCCGGTATTGCGCCAGGACGGATGGGGCAAGGGCCAGATGCCCCGCGCGGCATGGCTGCGCCAATCCGCCACCCTCGGGCTGACAGCCCCGGGGCCAAGATGCCAGCGCTGCGCGGCCCCGCCGATGGCCAGGATCAGCCGGATCTCCGGCAGGGCCTGCATCACCCTGCCCCTCCATTGCCGCGCGCAGATGGTGGGGGGCGGCAGGTCGCTTCCCTTGCCGTCCTGGCCCGGAAAGCAGAAGGCCATCGGGACGATGGCCACCCGGCCGCGATCATAGAAGTCCGGCTCGCTCAATCCCGTCCAGTCGCGCAGCCGGTCGCCCGAGGGATCGGTGAAGGGCCGGCCCGAGGCATGCACCCGCGTCCCCGGCGCCTGTCCCGCGATCAGCAGGCGCGCGCCGGGGGCGAACCAGGCGACGGGGCGGGGATCATGGCGGGTCGCGGTGGCCGCGAAGCGATCGGCACAGATCCTGCAAGCGCGGATCGACCCGATCAGGTCGGCGGCAGACTCCGGCAGGGGCGCAGGCGGGGACGCAGGCGGGGAAGCTTTCGGGGGCGTAGGGAGAGGGATGCGGGACATGGCAAGGCTTCTTGGGGTATTCCGGATCGACAGGGGCGCAGGATGGGCGGTTCATGGCGTGCAGGCAACACCCGCCGCCACCCCGGCGCGATTCCCCTTGCAGAGTACGGGGCGCGCGCTTAGGCCGCCTGCAGACAGTCACGCCAGGGGCTATGCGCCGATGTATCGCGTCTCTCCCTTCGTTCGCCGCTTTGCCTGGGCCCTTCTGGGCGGCGCGGGATTGGCGACGGCCTGGGTCAACCTGTCGCCCGGCAGCTATTACGATGCGATGGAATACCGGCTGCTCGACCTGCACAAACCCGTCTGGATCGCGGGCGAGACGCTGGTGATCACGCCGATCACCGTGGTGTCGGATCTGCTGATGGCCTTCTTCATGTTCTTCGTGGGCAAGGAGCTGTGGGAGGCGCTGGTCCTGAAACGCGGGGCGCTGTCTGGGCGGCGCGCGCTTCTTCCCGCCGGGGCGGTGCTGGGCGGCTGCCTTGGGGCGGTGCTTGTCTGGCTTGGCCATGCCGCGCTCTTCAATGCCGAGGAATGGGTCTCCTGGTGGGCGGGCTGGCCCTTGCCCATCGGATCCGAGATCGTGCTGGGCTATGTCGCGGGGCGCATGGTCTTTGGCGCGGGGCATCCGGCGCTGCATCTGCTTTTGCTGATCAGCATCGCGACGAATATCTTGGGGCTGCTGACGCTTGGCCTCGCCTTTCCGCCCGCCGATCTGCAGCCCCTCTGGCTTCTGTTGCCGCTGGCGGCGGCGATCGGGGTGAACCGCCTGTTCGGACGGGCCGTCGCGCCGACGGCCAGCGAAAGGGAACGGCGGCGCGGCATGGCGATCTGGCCCTATATGGTGGCGGGGGCGCTGTCCTGGTTCGGGATGGTGGCCGCGGGCCTGCCCGGCGCGCTTGGCCTTCTGCCGATCATCCCCGCCATTCCCCATGCCGACCGCGCCTTCGGCCTGTTCGCCGAGGCCGAGGAATACCTGCATGATCCGCTGAACCGGATGGCGCATCTTCTGGTCAAGCCGCTGTCGGTCGTCCTTTTCCTCTTCGGGATGGTGCAGGGCGGCGTCGATCTGGGGGCGTTTGCCCCGACGACGCTGACCGTGCTGGCCGCGCTCTGGCTGGGAAAGCCTGCGGGGCTGGTGCTGGGCGCGCTGGCCGCGGCGCGGCTTTTCCGCGTGCCGATGCCCGCCGGGATCCGCATCCGCGATCTGGTGCTTGTGGCGGTGATCTCGGGCATCGGCTTCACGGCCCCGGTCCTCGCCATCGACGGCGCCCTGCCCGGCGGCGCCATGGCCGAGGCCGCGCGCCTTGGCCTTGCGCTGTCGCTTCTTGCCTGGCCCGCCGCACTTCTGCTGAAACGCTTGCTCGCCCGCTAAAACCGGCGGCGGGTTTCACGTATCTGCAAGGAAACAGTGAGAGGCTTTCTTGCGCCATTGTCAGACATCGGTGAATTCCGACATAATATCGCCAGAATGCGGGGCTAGCCGGGTGGCGAGGCAGAAATGCAGCAACAGGCAGGCGCCGCGCTTGCGGTTGTGGACGAAACCGGGCGATAAACCGGGGGTGCGTGTTACCGGGTGGCGATCAAGGGCCGCCTTGCGGAAAGGGCAGGTATGATCGAGTTCGAGAACGTCTCAAAGTCCTTCTGGACGGGCAAGACGCGCAAGGTGATCCTCGATCAGGCCACGTTCCGCGTGGAAGTGGGCAATTCGCTGGGCATCCTCGCCCCGAACGGCACCGGCAAGACCACGATCATCAACATGATGGCGGGCCTCGAACAGCCCGACGAAGGCTCCATCAAGCGCACATCGCGGATTTCCTTCCCGCTGGGCTTCATGGGTGGCGTCGTGAACCGCCACAGCGCGACCGAGAATTCGCGCTACATCGCGCGGCTCTACGGGCTCGATCCCGATTACGTGGAAAGCTTCTGCCGCTGGCTTTGCGGCATCGGCGAATATTTCGACATGCCGGTCGGCACCTATTCCTCGGGGATGCGGGGGCGGTTCTCCTTTGCGCTGCTCCTGGCGCTGGAATTCGACATCTACCTGATCGACGAAGGCATGCCCGGCACCACGGATGCCGAATTCAACCGCAAGGCGGGCACGATCCTGCGTCAGCGCCTGCGCGATGCCACAGTGGTCGTGGTGTCGCACCAGGCCTCGACCCTTGAAAAATTCTGTCGTTCCGCTGCCGTCCTGAAGAACGGGCGGCTGCACATGTTCGACACCCTCGAAGAAGCGAAACGGCTGTATAACTATGAAACTCAAGGTTAAGCGGTACAACACGCGCCGTCCCGAACCGATGCCGGAGCCTGCGGCCCCCCAGGCCGTGCCGTCGCGCCCGGCCCTGCGCAACGCGCCGCAGACCATCGCCCCTGCCCCTGCCGCCGCACCATCCGGCCCGGCCCGCACGTCGGATGAGGCGCTTTTCGCCCAGACCGAGGACGGCTTCGGCAGCCAGCCCTTCCCCACCGCCGGGGCCAGCGCCGTCGCCGCCACGGCAGAGGAGGCGGGCTCGCCCGTCGCCAAGGATCAGGCGACGGATATCGATTCCATCCGCCGCGAAGGGCTGACGGGGCGGCAACTGCGCCTCGCCCGGCGCATGGCGCAGAAATACGGCCTGCCCGCCACATCTGATTTCGATGCCGTCCGCCTTCTGCGCCAGGCCGGGCTGGATCCCTTCCGCCCCAACCCCGTGGTCGAGATCGTGGCCGAAGACGAGGTTGCCGCCACAGGCCCCGCCCAGGCCGGGCCGGGCAACATGATGCCGGTGCCCGCTGGCGCGCGCCTTCCCCAGACGATCAAGCCGGTCAAGATGCCCGCCCCGGGCGAAGAGATGAACCCCGCGGCCGAGATCCTGCAGATGCAGCGCGATCTGGCGCGGCGGCGGCGGCGGCGTTCGATGCTGATGATGGCGCGGCTGGTCTTCTTCGTCATGCTGCCCACGCTTCTGGCGGGCTTCTACTATTACCGCATCGCCACCCCGCTCTATGCCACGAAGACCGAATTCGTCATCCAGCAGGCCATGCCGCAGCAGACCTCCAGTTCCTCGCTCGGGGGCCTGTCGAATACGCCGATGGCCAACATGCAGGATTCGATCACCGTGCAGGGCTATCTGCAATCGCGCGATGCGATGCTGCGGCTGGATCGCGACATCGGCTTTCGCGATGTCTTCTCCGCCCCGGGGATCGACCCGATCCAGCGGCTCGATCCGGCGGCGACGAATGAAGCCGCCTACAAGATCTATCAGCGCAATGTCCGCGTCTCCTATGACCCGACCGAGGGCATCATCCGGATGGAGGTGATCGCCCCCGATCCGCAGGTTTCCGTCCGCTTCTCCGAAGCGCTGATCGGCTATGCCGAGGAACAGGTCGATCAACTGACCCAGCGCCTGCGCGAAGACGCGATGAAGGGCGCCCGCGAAAGCTATACCGAGGCCGAGGCAGCCCTGCTGGACGCGCGCCAGCGCGCGGTGACGCTGCAGGAAACCTACAAGGTGCTGTCCTCCGAGGTGGAGGTTGGCCTGATCACCGGCCAGATCGGCCAGCTTGAAGGGCAGTTGACCGCCGACAAGCTGTCGCTGGCGCAGATGGAATCGAACGCCACGCCAAACCCCGCAAGGATGGAGCCGTTGAAGCGGCGCATCGCCACGCTGGAAAACGAAATCGCCATCCTGCGCGCCAAGCTGGTGGAGGAAGACAGTTCCGGCCAGTCGCTGGCCCGCGTGCAATCCGAGCTTGCCGTGGCCGAGGCCGATGCCGAAACCCGGCAGATGATGCTGGCGCAATCGCTGCAGGCGATGGAAACCGCCCGGATCGAGGCGAACCGTCAGGCGCGCTACATCTCGCTCTCCGTGGCGCCCGTCGCACCGGACGAGGCGACCTATCCCCGCGCATTCGAGAATACGATGGTGGCGATGCTGATCTTTGCCGGTATATACCTCGTCCTGTCGATGACTGCCGCAATCCTGCGCGAACAGGTCACGGCCTGAGGACAAGATGAAGCAAGTTGAAATCGGCGGGCTGTCGGTCAGCAATGACAGCCCGCTTCTGGTGATCGCCGGTCCCTGCCAGCTGGAAAGCCTGGATCACGCCCAGATGATCGCGGGCACCATGGCCGAGGCCTGCGCCAGGGCGGGCGCGCAATATGTGTTCAAGGCCAGCTATGACAAGGCCAACCGCACCTCTCTCAAGGGCCGTCGCGGACTGGGGATCGAGGCGGGGCTCAAGGTGCTGGAAGCCGTGCGCGCCATGGGCATGCCTGTCCTGACGGATATCCACGATGCCGAACAGGCGCGGATGGCGGCGGCAGTGGTGGATGTGATCCAGATCCCCGCCTTCCTCTGCCGGCAGACGGATCTTCTGCTGGCGGCGGGGGAGACGGGCGCGGTGGTGAACATCAAGAAGGGCCAGTTCCTGGCGCCCTGGGACATGGACAATGTGGCCGAAAAGGTCGCCTCGACCGGCAATCAGCGCATCCTGCTGACGGAACGTGGCACCAGCTTTGGCTACAACACGCTGGTGGCCGACATGCGCGGCCTGCCCCGCATGGCCAGGACGGGCTGGCCCGTCATCATGGATGCCACCCATTCCGTGCAGCAACCGGGCGGCCAGGGCGGATCCTCGGGCGGGCAGCGCGAATTCGCCCCGGTGATGGCGCGCTGCGCCGTGTCGCTGGGCATTGCGGGCGTCTTCATCGAAACGCATGAGGCACCGGATACAGCGCCCTCCGACGGGCCGAACATGATCCCGCTGGCCGCCATGCCCGCGCTGGTGGAAAGCCTGATGCAGTTCGACCGTCTCGCCAAGGCCGACCCGATCCGCATCTGATCGCCCGGTAGGGCGGGGTTAACCCCGCCCTACGATTCCCGTCGCCCGGATGCACCTTCGTGCATACGCCCTGCTGCACCGCGCATCTGCACCGGCCGCTGCACGCCCTCTGGCGGGATTTCCGCTCAGGCCACCTGCCCCGCTGCCCAGCCCGAAGACCAGGCCCATTGGAAATTGTAGCCGCCCAGCCAGCCGGTGACATCCACCACCTCGCCCACGAAATAAAGGCCGGGCACCGCGCGGGCCTGCATCGTGCGGCCATCCAGCGCATCGGTATCCACGCCGCCCAGCGTCACCTCGGCTGTCCGGTAACCCTCTGATCCGACAGGACGAAGTTGCCATGCCCCGATCCCGGCAGCGATGCTGTCGATCTTCTGGCGCGACATCTCGGCCAGGGGTCCATCCACCCCGGCCCGCTGTTCCAGCAGGCGCGCCAGCTTCTCGGGCAGAAGCTTTCCCAGCGCCGTGCGCAGCGCCGCGCGGCCTGCGGCCTGCTTCTCGGCCAGCAGGAACCCCGCCACATCCCGCCCGGGCACCAGATCCAGTGTGATCGCCTCACCTTCCCGCCAATAGCTTGATATCTGCAGGATCGCGGGCCCCGATAATCCCCGATGCGTGAACAGCACCGCCTCGTCGAACCCCACCCGCCCCAGGCTCACCCGCCCCGCCAGCGACACCCCCGCCAGCGGCTTCATCCAATCCAGTTCCTGTTCGGCAAAGGTCAGGGGCACCAGCGCGGGTCGCGTCTCCGTCACCGGAATATCAAAGGATTCCGCGACCTTGTAGCCATATCCCGTGGCGCCCATCTTGGGGATGGACTTCCCCCCCGTGGCCACGATCACCGCCTCCGCCCGCACCAGTCCGCGGCCTGTCTCGACCTCGAATCCCCCGGCCACCCGGCGCAAAGCGCCAAGGCTGGTGTCCAGCCAGAGCGTCACCCCGGCCTCGGCCATGTCGCGCAGCAGCATGGCCACGATCTGCGTGGCCAACCCGTCGCAGAACAACTGACCCAGCGCCTTTTCATGCCAGGCAATCCCCGCCGCATCGACCCGGGCGATGAAATCCTGGGCCGTGTAGCGCCGCAGCGCCGACAGCGCAAAGCGCGGATTTCGCCCGAGAAAACGGTCCGCCGCCGTGTGTATGTTGGTAAAGTTGCACCGCCCCCCGCCCGAGATGCGGATCTTCTCGCCCGCCGCCTTGGCGTGGTCGATGACCAGCACCTTTCGGCCCCGACGACCGGCCTCGATCGCGGCGAACATACCGGCCGCGCCGGCCCCAAGGACGATGACATCGGTCTTTTGCATGGCTCTCCCTAACCGCTTGGAAGCAGCGGCACAATCATGCAGAAATTCCTGCGCATCCCTCTTGCACCCCCCCGAAGCCTTCGCTAAACACCCCGGCACGGTTGGGGCGTCGCCAAGTGGTAAGGCAGCGGTTTTTGGTACCGCCATACCTAGGTTCGAATCCTAGCGCCCCAGCCAGCCACCCGCGATGCTCGTGGCGTCCATGGTTTCTACCGACATTGGTGATAGCGCACTGCTCCGGGTGCCCCACAGGTTGCTCCAACTTGTTCGTCACATATGGCAACTAGCTCAGTCGGCTCCCTTGACGGAATAGATTGAGATTCGAGTGCATCCGAGCCAGAATTCAATTGCTGCGACGTGCTTCTGGCTAGGGGATTGTTATGCCCAAACGACTGAAAATAGGGGATGTTTTCGCAGTGCCCCTTCCGAACGGGACGGCTGGGTATGTCCAATACGTCGCCGATGACGCGTCAATGCTCGATAGCTATGTGATCAGGGTGTTCCGGGGAGTATACGACCTAGCCGGTCCTCTAGACATTGCCGAGGTAGTGTCACTGGAGGTTGCATTCTACGCGCATGTCTTTCTCAAGGTCTGCGTAATGCACGGATTCTGGAAGAACGTAGGCAACGCCCCAGTACCCGACAGAATTGAAGTGCTCTTTCGTGGCTGCTGGGACGATGGAAACCCGGACGTAAAGGTTTCGCGGCGTTGGTATGTATGGCGGATTAACGAGCCTTTTCAGGAGATTGGAACTTTGAGCCCCACGTATGAAAAGGCAGAGATCGGAAGTGTCTTGCCGCCGCAAAGCATTGTCGAGCGGATGGTCACCGGAAGGTACACCTTGGGACAGCCATTATAGTGCTCCTTTGTTTATCGAGACTGCCTATAGCCCTACTTGCCGTTTCATTTGCCACACGGGATGCCCCACCCGCCATCCGCTACCGCAGAGACCCCTTGGCGGCCTCCATAGGTCATCGAGTCCTAGCGCCCCAGCCAAAACCTTGTTCCCATGACATTTCAATCCCCGCTCGGCTCAGCGTTGTCCTATGGCGCCAGCGGTGCTAGGCAATTCTTGCGGCGTGTGGGCCGCGGCTTGCCGGGTGCGACCATGGGGATCGAAAGTCTGTTTGTCATGCTGTTGGTCGGCGCGGTGGCCGGCTGGATTGCGGGAAAGCTGGTTTCCGGCTCTGGCTTCGGGCTGCTGGGGAATATGGCGGTGGGCATCCTTGGCGCCCTGATCGCCAGCTTCCTGCTGCCCCGTCTGGGATTCGGCTTTGGGGGCGGCGTGCCTTCGGCCATCCTCCATTCCACCATCGGCGCGGTGATCCTGCTGATCGTCATCCGGCTTATCAAGCGGGCCTGAAGCGCCACGCTCGGCTCTGGCCCGGAATGGAAAAAGGCCCGCCTGTGGCGGGCCTTTCCTGTCTGGCGACAGCGCCGGGATCAGCTGCACCCGCTCGTGCCGCCGCAGGTGTTGCACTTCATGCAGGTGCCGTTGCGCACCAGCGTGTAGTTGCCGCATTCCCCGCAGGGATCGCCCTCATAGCCCTGCATCTTGGCCTTGGTGCGCGCATCCATGCTGACCGTGCCCGAGGCAAGCGCCGTGGTTGCGCCACCGCCCATGGTTTCGGGGATCAGCGTGTTCAGCGCGGCCACCGGATCCGTGCCGGTGGAGAGCGCTGTCGCCCCCATCCCGCCCTGGAACACCACAAGCTCTTGCGGCAGCCGCTTGCGCAGATAGCCGGTCGAGGAGATGGAGCGCAGCAGTTCCACCGACTTCGACGCAGCCGACTCGCTCACTTCGCCGAAGTTGCGCTTGCCCTCGTCATCGCCGCGGCCGAGATCGTCGAAGGCGGCGCCTTGCGGTTTGACATGTGCGAGGTCGGTGCGGTCGAGATACGAAATCGCCAGTTCGCGGAAGATATAGTCAAGGATCGAGGTCGCGTTCTTGATCGAGTCATTGCCCTGCACCATGCCCGCCGGTTCAAAGCGGGTGAAGGTGAAGGCCTCCACGAATTCCTCCAGCGGCACGCCATATTGCAGGCCGACAGAGACGGCGATGGCGAAGTTGTTCATCATCGCGCGGAAGCCGGCACCTTCCTTGTGCATGTCGATGAAGATTTCGCCCAGGCGCCCGTCGCCATATTCGCCGGTCCGCAGATAGACCTTGTGGCCGCCCACGATGGCCTTCTGGGTATAGCCCTTGCGACGTTCGGGCAGCTTTTCGCGGTTGGTGCGGATGATTTCCTTCACCACGATCTTTTCGACGATCTTCTCGGCCAGAACGGCGGCCTTTTCCTGCGCGGACCCGGTGGCGAGGATCTCTTCGGCCTCTTCGTCATCCTCGACCAGCGCCGAGGCGAGCGGTTGCGACAGCTTCGACCCATCGCGATAGAGCGCGTTGGCCTTGATGCCCAGCGAGTGCGACAGTTCATAGGCCGCCAGCGTTTCGGCGATGCTGGCCGAGTTGGGCATGTTGATCGTCTTGGAAATCGCGCCCGAGATGAAGGACTGCGCCGCCGCCATCATGTGGATGTGGCTGTCGACCGACAGGTAGCGCGTGCCCTTCTTGCCGCAGGGATTGGCGCAGTCGAAGACCACGTAATGTTCCGGCTTCAGGAAGGGCGCGCCTTCCAGTGTCATCGTTCCGCAGACGTGATCGTTGGCGGCGTCGATCTGGGCCTTGGTAAAGCCAAGGTGGCGCAGCAGATCGAAGGTGGGATCGGCCAGTTTCTCGGCCGGGATGCCCAGGGTGCCCTTGCAGAATTCCTCGCCCAGCGTCCACTGGTTGAAGACGAAGCGGATGTCAAAGGCCGAAGGCAGGGCCGCGTCGATCTTTTCCAGCTCGCGCGGGCCGAAGCCATGCCCGATCAGCGCGGTATGGTTGATGCCGGGGCAGTTGCCCAGGCTGCCGTGACCCACGGCATAGGCGACGATCTCAGCGATCTGCGACGAGGCATAGCCCAGCGTCTCAAGCGCGGCAGGCACCGACTGGTTGATGATCTTGAAATAGCCGCCCCCGGCCAGCTTCTTGAACTTCACCAGCGCGAAGTCGGGCTCGATCCCGGTCGTGTCGCAATCCATCACAAGGCCGATGGTGCCGGTGGGTGCGATCACCGTGGTCTGGGCGTTGCGATAGCCATGCGCCTCGCCCATCGAAAGCGCCTCATCCCAGGCGGATTTCGCAAGCGCGACAAGGTTTTGATCGGGGCAGTTCACCTGATCCAGCGCGACGGGGTTGACGTTCAGCGCCTCATATCCCGCGGTTTCGCCATAGGCGGCGCGGCGGTGGTTGCGGATCACGCGCAGCATATGCGCGGCGTTGCGGGCATGGCCCGGGAAGGGGCCAAGCTCCTTGGCCATCTCGGCCGAGGTGGCGTAGGTCACGCCCGTCATCAGCGCGGTCAGCGCCCCGCACAGCGCGCGGCCTTCCTTGCTGTCATAGCCAAGGCCCATGTTCATCAGCAGGCCGCCGATATTGGCATAGCCAAGGCCAAGCGTGCGGAAATCATAGGAAAGCTGCGCGATCTCCTTCGAGGGGAACTGCGCCATGGTGACCGAGATTTCCAGCGTCACGGTCCAGAGCCGCGTCGCATGCATATAGGCGGCGGCGTCGAACTTGCCGTCCTTGTAGAAGGTCAGCAGGTTCATCGAGGCCAGGTTGCAGGCCGTATCATCCAGGAACATGTATTCCGAGCAGGGGTTCGATCCGCGGATCGGGCCGTCTTCGGGGCAGGTGTGCCAGGCGTTCACGGTATCATGGAACTGGATCCCTGGGTCGGCGCAGGCCCAGGCGGCGTGGCCCACCTGATCCCACAGATCGCGCGCCTTGATCGTCTTGGCGACCTTGCCATCGGTGCGGCGGATCAGCGCCCAATCCTCGTCGTTCTTGACCGCGTTCAGGAAGGCATCCGTCACGCGGACGGAGTTGTTGGAGTTCTGGCCGGAGACGGTGATGTAGGCCTCGGAATCCCAGTCGGTGTCATAGGTCGGGAATTCGATCGAGGTGAAACCCTGACGCGCATATTGCAGGATGCGGTTCGTATAGGTGTCGGGGATCATCGCCTTCTTGGCAGACCGGATCGCCGCCTTCAGCGAGGGGTTCTTCGACGGGTCGACCGCATCTTCGGACGATCCGTCCCATTCCCGGATCGCGGCGAAGATCTCGTTCAGCTTCTGCTCATGCGCCTTGGAGCCGGCGACGAGAGAGGCGACCTTCTGCTCTTCGATCACCTTCCAGTTCACGAATTGCTCGATATCGGGGTGATCCATGTCGCAGATCACCATCTTGGCCGCGCGGCGCGTGGTGCCGCCCGACTTGATGGCGCCCGCCGCGCGGTCGCCGATCTTCAGAAAGCCCATCAGGCCCGAGGATTTGCCGCCGCCCGACAGTTTCTCGCCCTCGCCGCGGAGGGAAGAGAAGTTGGTGCCGGTGCCCGAGCCGTATTTGAACAGCCGCGCCTCACGGACCCAGAGGTCCATGATCCCGCCTTCGTTCACCAGATCGTCGCTGACGGACTGGATGAAGCAGGCATGGGGCTGCGGGTGTTCATAGGCCGAGTCGGACTTCGTCAGCTTGCCCGTCTGGAAATCGACGTAGAAATGGCCCTGCGACGGGCCGTCGATGCCATAGGCCCAGTGCAGGCCGGTATTGAACCACTGGGGGGAGTTCGGCGCGGCCATCTGGCGCGCGAGCATGAAGCGCATCTCGTCGTAATAGGCGCGGGCGTCGGATTCGGCGGTGAAATAGCCACCCTTCCAGCCCCAATAGGCCCAGGCGCCTGCCAGACGGTCAAACACCTGCTTGGCCGAGGTTTCGCCGGTGAAGCGTTCGGCCTGCGGAAGTTCGGCAAGTGCGGCCTCATCGGGGACAGAGCGCCACAGGAATTCGGGAACGCCCTTTTCCTTCACGCGCTTGAGCCGCGCGGGCACGCCGGCCTTGCGGAAATACTTCTGCGCGATGACATCCGAGGCGACCTGGCTCCAGCCTTCGGGGACTTCCACCGCATCGTTGCGGAAGACGACCTTGCCATCGGGATTGCGGATTTCCGAAGTCGTCGTCGCAAAGGACATGGCCCCATAGGCGCCGGTCGTCTCGGTGGTAAACTTGCGCTCGATCTTCATCGCTGCCCCGTCTCCAGTTATGGCAGGGCCTGCGCCCCGTCCGATGTTTCTACCTGCCGCAAGACAAGGCTTCGCCACCCCCTGCCCCGTGGACAAAGGATCAAGGCAGCGCCAAGGCCGCCCCTTCTGCCGAGTTCTTTGCTTTGCCTCCCGGTAGCCACTACATCTTGTGGCCGTCCCGTCGGCTTCGTCAAACTGTCGTAAACCGTGACTGCATTCAACGGGAATTTTGGGGTCCTGCGGGCGATTTTTCGCTTGACTGTTTTCCTGCAACAGGTCGGCGGAACGCCGCCATTCTGTGGACAGCCCGGTGGAAAAACACCGGCGAAACTTTGGGACATCGGCGAATTCTGGCGCAATCGCGCGGGCTTGGATCAGGGATTTCACGGCAAGGTTGAATATGGCGATCAGCGCCCTGCCCCGCCCCCCTGCGATTCCCTGCCGGGGACAGGCCTTCGGTTGATCAGCGCAATTCCCACCGCAACCAGCAGCGCCGCCCCCAGAAGCGCCGGAGAGACCGACTCACCCAGCAGCGACCAGCCCAGGAAGATCGTCAGGATCGGGGTAAGGAAAGAGAAACTGGCCACCGTCGAGGGCGGATAGACCGACAGAAGCCAGAGCCATCCGATAAAGCCCCCCGCCACAACGATGGAGGATTGGAAGATGACACCCACTACATGTAGCGGTGTCACTTCGCGGATCAGGGGGCCGAAGGCGGGCGAGAGCAGAATCAGGATCGGCCCGGAAACCAGCACCATCCAGAAGAGCTGCATCTCGGGCCCCGCCGCCTTCAGCCGCGAGACACGGGCGATCATCGCGGTGCCCGCCCAGCCAAGCGCGCCCCCCAGCGCCAGCAGATCCCCGGCAAGGCTGCCCGCCCTGTCGCCATCGCGCGACAGGATCGCCCAGGCGGTGCCCAGAAAGGCCAGCGCAAGCCCCAGCGCCCGCTGCGGCACCAGCCGTTCGCCGGGCAGCAGGAAATGCGCCATCAGCGCGAACCAGACCGGCATCGAATAGAAGATGACAGAGGCGCGGCTGACGGCGGTCAGGTCAAGCGCCAGGAACAGGCACAGGAACTCCGCCGCAAAGACCGTGCCGATCAGCAGGCCCGGCAGCAGATCGCCCCTTGTCAGCCGCGGCGGCCGTCCCCGCCAGGCCATCCAGCCCGCCACGAAGACCACCGCCAGCACCGAACGCAGCCCGGCAAAGAATACCGGCTGCAGCCCGTCATTGATCCATTTCACCAGGATCTGGTTGAAGGCCAGCAGCAGCGTCACCGCCAGCAGCGCCCCGGCGCCAAAGGCGTCAAGCCTGTCCTTCCGCTGCATCTTCCCCGCCCCTCCCGGCCGCAACGCCCGGCCTGTCCCGGCGGTGGCGTCGAATCGACATGCAAGACGTTAGCACTGGTCCCGCGCGACCGGATCACGTAAATCCGGCGCAAGGGAAGAAGGAAGGGCACGGGATGGCGGATATCATCGCCCGCTGCGAGGCCAGGGGTCTGCGCATGACGGATCAGCGCCGGGTCGTGGCCCGCGTCATCGGCGATGCCGAAGACCACCCCGATGTCGAAGAGCTGTATGCGCGGGCCGCCCGCATTGATCCGCGCATTTCCATTGCCACGGTCTATCGCACGGTGAAGCTGTTCGAAGAGGCGGGCATCCTCGACAAGCTTGAGTTCGGCGATGGGCGCGCGCGCTATGAAGATGCCGAACGCGACCACCACGATCACCTGATCGACGTCAATTCCGGCGACGTGATCGAATTCGTGGATCCCGAGATCGAGGAACTGCAGGAACGCATCGCTGCGCGCCTTGGCTACAGGCTTGTCGGGCACCGGCTGGAACTGCTGGGCGTGCCGATCAAGAAACCCTGACCTTGGACAATGCATCGCAGAACCTGCGCGGCATCGCGCTGATGGTCGCCTCCATGGCGTTCTTCGCTGTCGAGGACATGTTCCTGAAACTCGCGGCTGCCGAAATGCCCGTGGGCATGGTCATCTTTGCCGCCGGGGCCTTTGGCGCGCCGATCTTCATGCTCATGGCCCGGGCCGAAGGTGGCCGCACGCTGACCCGCGCCGCCCTGCATCCCGCCGTGCTGGCGCGCAATCTGGGCGAGATGGTCGCCACCTTCGCCTATCTTACCGCCCTGGCCGTTGTGCCCCTGTCCACGGTTTCGGCCGTGCTTCAGGCCCTGCCCCTTGCCGTGACGCTGGGCGCCGCCGTGATTCTGCGCGAAAGCGTGGGATGGCGGCGCTGGTCGGCCATCGCGGTGGGCTTCACCGGCGTGCTGGTGGTGATCCGCCCGGGCCTTGACGGCTTTCGCCCCGAGGCGCTTTGGGTTCTCGTCTCGGTGGCGGGGCTTACGCTGCGCGATCTTGCCACCCGCGCGATCCCGCCCGATTGCACATCGGCGCAGGTTTCGGCCTGGGGCCTGCTTTCCGTCGCCCTTCTGGGGGCGGGCCTGATGGTCGAGGGTGGCGCGATGCGGCCCGACGGGGTTCAGGCGGCGACGCTGCTGGGGGCGGTCGCCTTCGGCACGGTGGGCTATTGGCTGGTGGTATCGGCCTCGCGCACGGGGGAAGTGGCCGTCGTGGCCCCCTTCCGCTATACGCGGCTTGTCTTCGCCATCGCCATCGGCTGGGCGGTTTTCGCCGAAACGCCCGACCTGCCGATGCTCATCGGGGCCACGATGATCATCGGTTCGGGCCTTTACGCGCTGGCACGCGAACGTGCCCGCAAACGCGCCCTTTCCTTGCAGGGCCACAGCCGCTAAACGAACGGGCGAGAGCATCCACCCGTCCGATACGGAGGCAGATCCGCCATGACCACGATCATCGACATCCATGCCCGCGAAATCCTCGACAGCCGCGGCAACCCCACCGTCGAGGTGGACGTCACCCTTGAAAGCGGCGTCATGGGACGTGCCGCCGTGCCCTCGGGCGCATCGACCGGCGCGCATGAGGCGGTGGAGCGTCGCGATGGCGACAAGTCCCGCTACAAGGGCAAGGGCGTGCTGGAGGCGGTCGCCGCCGTGAACGGCGAAATCGCCGAAGAGATCGTCGGCTTCGACGCCATGGAACAGGTCGGCATCGACCGCACCATGATCGAGATGGACGGCACGCCGAACAAGGGCCGCCTTGGCGCGAACGCCATCCTTGGCGTGTCGCTTGCCGTGGCCAAGGCCGCGGCCGAGGCATCGGGCCAGCCGCTGTTCCGCTATGTGGGCGGCACCTCGGCCCGGGTCCTGCCGGTGCCGATGATGAACATCATCAATGGCGGCGAACATGCCGACAACCCGATCGACATCCAGGAATTCATGATCATGCCGGTGGGCGCGGAGAATATCCGCGACGCGATCCGCATGGGATCCGAGGTGTTCCACACGCTGAAGAAAGAGCTTCAGAATGCGGGCCACAATACCGGGATCGGCGATGAGGGCGGCTTTGCGCCCAACCTGAACTCTGCCCGCGACGCGCTTGATTTCATTTTGAAATCCATCGAAAAGGCAGGCTATCGCCCGGGCGAGGATATCTATCTGGCACTGGATTGCGCGGCGACCGAATACTTCAAGGGCGGCCGGTACGAGATGAAGGGCGAGGGCAAGTCGCTTTCCATCGCGGAAAACGTCGATTTCCTTGCCGGTCTGGCGGCGGATTATCCCATCATCTCGATCGAGGATGGCTGTTCCGAGGATGACTGGGAAGGCTGGAAGCTGCTGACCGACCGTCTGGGTGGCAAGGTGCAGCTGGTGGGCGACGATCTGTTCGTGACCAACCCCAAGCGCCTGGCCGAAGGCATCGCGAAGGGCTGCGCGAATTCCATGCTGGTGAAGGTCAACCAGATCGGCACCCTGACGGAAACCCTGCAGGCGGTCGAGATGGCCCATCGCGCGCGCTATACCAATGTGATGAGCCACCGCTCGGGCGAGACCGAGGATGCCACCATCGCCGATCTGGCCGTGGCCACGAATTGCGGGCAGATCAAGACCGGCTCGCTGTCGCGGTCGGACCGTCTGGCGAAATACAATCAGCTGATCCGGATCGAAGAGATGCTGGGCGAAACCGCCGAATATGCCGGGGCCTCCATCCTGAAGGGCTGATGATGGCACGCAAGAGCCTGTTTTCCCGCGGCCCCTTCCTGATGGGTCTTACGCTTCTGGTCTTTGGCGGGCTGGCCTTTGCCCTGCCCGCCTTCCTGCCGCCCGCGCAATCCCCCGAGGCCGCGGCCGAGATCGGCCGGATCACCGGCATGATCGGCGGCGGGTTGATGGGCGTCGGACTTGTGGCCATGGTCTTCGGCCTGCTGCGGTGGATGCGGCAGGCATGACCACGGCGCAGGCGGTGATCGCCGCGCTTGATCTGGCCCCCCATCCCGAGGGGGGCTGGTATCGCCAGACATGGGTGGCCGATGGGCCGGGCCGCCCCGTCGGCACCGCGATCTATTTCCTGCTGGAGGCGGGCAAGCCAAGCCATTGGCACAGGGTTGACGCGGTGGAGATCTGGCACTTCCACGCGGGCGCCCCGCTGATCCTGTCGGTTGCCCCCGGCGATGCGGGGCCGGTGACGGATCTTCTGCTTGGCCCCGATCTGCTGGCAGGCCAGCGCCCGCAGGGCATCGTGCCCAAGGATCACTGGCAGGCCGCGCGCAGCACGGGCGACTGGTCGCTGGTGGGCTGCACCGTCAGCCCGGGCTTCCTGTTCGACGGCTTCACCCTCGCCCCGCCGGGGTTTGACATCCCACGCGGATAGCGTCCCTCGCGCGGATGGCCGATTGTGACGGGCACAAGATAGCATTGGCACCCGTCCCGCCCTTGGGGTAACCGGGGCCATGGACAGGGCAGAGAACAGGGACAGCGCGCGCGGCTTCGGCTTTGCCCTCGCGGCCTACATGCTCTGGGGGTTCCTGCCCGTCTACATGAAGGCGCTATCAGATGTGCCGGTGCTGGAGGTGCTGGCCCATCGGGTGATCTGGTCGGTCCCGGTGGCCGGGGCGATCCTGATCTGGCTGGGGCGCACCGCAGACCTGCGCGCGGCCCTGCGCAACCCGCGCATGATCGGGATGGCAGGGCTGACCGCTGCGCTGATCTCGGTCAACTGGGCGATCTATGTCTGGTCGATCCAGTCTGGCCAGGCGCTCGAGGCGGCGCTGGGATATTACATCAACCCGCTGTTTTCCGTCTTTCTTGGCGCGGTCCTGCTGAAGGAGCGGCTCAGCCGCGCGCAATGGGCCGCCATCGCGCTGGCCGCGCTGGCCGTGCTGGTGCTGACTTATGAGGCGGGCCGCGTGCCGGTGGTGGCGCTGGGGCTGACCGTTTCCTGGGGCTTCTATGCCTATCTGAAGAAACGGCTGCCGCTTGGCCCCAATCAGGGCTTCATGCTCGAGGTGATGATCCTGATGCCCTTCGCCTTGGGGTGGATGGGCTGGATTGCGGCCCGGGGCGAGATGGTCTTCCTTGGCGATGGCCTGATCACGCTGCTGCTGCTGTCCGCAGGCGTCGTGACGGCGGTGCCGCTGATGCTTTATGCCAATGGGGCAAAGCTCTTGCGCCTGTCCACCATCGGCATCCTGCAATATGTGGCCCCGACGATGATCTTCCTGACGGCGGTCTTCCTGTTCGGCGAACCCTTCGGCATGGCCCGCGCGGTGGCCTTTCCGATGATCTGGGCGGCGCTGGTGATCTACACCGCCTCCATGCTGCGCCAGCGCTAGGGATCAGTCCGGCTGGCTGACCCGCCCCCCGCCAACCAGCGCGGCAACGCCCGTGGTCGCAGGCCCCGATGTGGCCATCCCCCGCGCCACCCGCACCGCCAGAAAGGCGAAGGCCTGCGCCTCCAGCATGTCGCCATCCAGCCCGATGCTTTCGACCGGGGCGACATCCACCTTCATCCTTGCGGCAAGCTCTGCCATCAGCGCCGCATTGTGCCGCCCGCCGCCACAGACAAGCACCCGTGTCACGGGGATCGGGAAATGCTCGGCCCCGCGTGCAACGGCAGCGGCGGCGGCGGCGGTCAGCGTGGCCGCCGCATCCTCGGTCGACAGGTTGCCGATGTCGAGAACCGCATGAAAGGCATTCCGGTCCAGCGATTTCGGCGGCATCCGATGGAACCAGCCATGGGCGAGAAAGGCCTCCAGCCGCGCCTCATCCACCGCGCCCGCCAGCGCAAAACGCCCGCCCGGATCCTGCGCCAAACCCTCGCGCGCCTGCATCAGATCGTTGATCGGCGCATTCGCCGGGCCGGTATCGAAGGCCAAGAGCGCGCCCGCGCTTTCCGGCGCGGGCTGGCGCGGGTCGATCCATGTCACATTGCCCACCCCGCCAAGGTTCAGGAATGCCAAAGGCTGCGTCGCCCCGGCATGGCGGGCGCAGGCGAAGTGGAAGAACGGCGCAAGCGGCGCGCCCTGTCCGCCCAGGGCCACATCCGACGAACGGAAATCCCACACGACCGGGCAGCCCAGCATCCGCGCCAGCAGCGCGCCATCCCCCGCCTGATGCGTGCCCCGCCCGCGCGGATCATGCGCCAGCGTCTGGCCGTGAAAGCCGATGATCCCGGCCCCCGAAAAGCGCGACAGCAACTCGGCATGGGCGGCCTCCACCACGGCGGCGGCTTCCTCTACCCCCGGCTCGCCCGGCCAGCGGCCAAGGGCCGCCCGCAGCACCGCCTGTTCACTGGCGTCATAGGGGCGAAAGGCGGTCGGCCCGAACTCCAGGATCCGCTCGCCATCGGTCAGGAGCATGGCCGCATCCACCCCGTCGAGCGAGGTTCCCGACATGCATCCCAGGGCCCAGACTGCGCCGCCTTTCAGCATCTTCCCCTTGCCCCCTGCCCCGGCTATACCCCACCGGCATCATAAAGCACGGGTGACCCATGACCTACCATCCGAAATCGGATTTCATGCGCGTGATGATCGAGCGCGGCTATCTGGCCGACTGCACCGATTATCAGGCGCTGGACGAGGCATTGGTGAAGGGGATCGTCCCCGCCTATATCGGCTATGATGCCACGGCGGCCAGCCTGCATGTGGGGCATCTTCTGAACATCATGATGCTGCGCTGGCTGCAGAAGACCGGCCACAAGCCGATCACGCTGATGGGCGGGGGAACCACCAAGGTGGGCGATCCCTCCTTCCGCGCCGAAGAGCGCCCGCTGCTGACACCCGCGCAGATCGACAGCAATATCGCGGGCATGCAGAAGGTCTTTGCCCGCTACCTCGCCTATGGCGCGGGCGCGACTGATGCGATCATGCTCAACAATGCCGAATGGCTCGACAGCCTGAACTACCTCGATTTCCTGCGCGACATCGGGCGGCATTTCAGCGTGAACCGCATGCTGTCCTTCGAATCCGTCAAATCGCGGCTTGATCGCGAGCAGTCGCTGTCCTTCCTCGAATTCAACTACATGATCCTTCAGGCCTATGACTTCCTCGAACTGAACCGCCGCTACGGCTGCCTTCTGCAGATGGGCGGATCGGATCAATGGGGCAACATCATCAACGGGATCGACCTGACCCGCCGCGTGCTTGACCGCGAGATCTTCGGCCTCACCTCGCCGCTGCTCACCACCAGCGACGGGCGCAAGATGGGCAAGTCGGCCTCGGGCGCGGTCTGGCTGGATGGGGCGATGCTGTCGCCTTATGAATTCTGGCAGTTCTGGCGGAACACGACGGATGCCGATGTCGGGCGGTTCCTCAAGCTCTATACCGAATTGCCGGTCGAGGAATGCGACCGACTCGGCGCCTTGGCCGGGGCGGAAATCAACGCCGCGAAGATCATCCTCGCCAATGCCGTGACGGCGCTCCTGCACGGCCCCGAGGCAGCCGCCGCCGCCGAGGCGACCGCGCGCGAGGTGTTCGAGAAGGGCGGGATCGGCGAGGATCTTCCCGCCATCCAGCTGGCCGCCGAGGAGATCGCCGATGGCGTGGGCATCGTGCAGCTTTTCGTGCGGGCGGGGCTTGCCGCCTCGGGCAAGGATGCCAAGCGGCTGATCGCCGAAGGCGGGGCGCGGGTGAATGACGAGATCGTCACCGATGTCGCCCTGCGGCTGGGCGCGGGGGATCTGGCCGAACCGCTGAAGCTGACCGCCGGGAAAAAGCGCCACGCGCTCGTGACACTCGGCTAATGATGGAAAGGCGCCGGCCGCCAAAGCGGCCGGCCCCGAATTTTCGCAGAAAATTCGTTCTGCGGCAGGATCACTCCTGCACGGTGACCTTGGCCATGTAATCGGGGGCCTCGACGGCCCCATTTGCCGCCTCATCGCCCTTCTTGATGGCGTCGACGACCTCCATCCCCGAAATCACCTTGCCCACAATGGTATATTGCCCATCCAGATGCGGGGCCGGGGCGAACATGATGAAGAACTGGCTATTGGCGCTGTTCGGGTCCATCGACCGCGCCATACCCACCACGCCACGATCAAAGGACAGGGACGAGAATTCCGCCGCCAGATCGGGCTTGGACGATCCGCCCATCCCGGCCATCGACAGATCGCCCCCGGTCTTGCCGAATTCCACATCGCCCGTCTGTGCCATGAACCCGTCGATCACGCGGTGGAACACCACCCCGTCATAGGCGCCTTCCTGCGCCAGCGCGGTGATCTGGGCCACATGGTTCGGGGCCACGTCCTGCGCCATGTCGATCACGATGGTCCCGGCGGTGCCGCCCGCCACCTCGATCACCAGATTCGGGCCCGGCCCATCGGTCGCATCCTGCGCCGTGGCCGACTGGCTGAGCGCAAAGCCACCCAGCGCGGCCAGACCAAGGGCGAAGATCCCCGCCGCGATGAACCGGTCACGCGACATCGGCGGCCACCCGGACGGTGATCATGCGGTCAGGGCTGGCCGGCGGCTCGCCCCGGGTGATCTTGTCGACATGTTCCATGCCTTTGATCACGCGGCCATAGACGGTGTATTGCCCGTTCAGGAAATGGTTGTCGGTGAAGTTGATGAAGAACTGGCTGTTGGCCGAGTTCGGATTGGCCGAACGCGCCGCGCCCAGCGTGCCGCGATCATGCGGGATGCGGCTGAACTCGGCGGGAAGATCGTCATATTGCGATCCGCCCGTGCCCGCCCGGCGCAGGTTGAAGTTGTTCTCCATATTGCCGTTTTCCACATCGCCGGTCTGGGCCATGAAGCCCTCGATCACACGATGGAAGGCCACATTGTCATAGGCCTTGTCGCGGGCAAGCTGCTTCATCCGCTCGGCATGTTTCGGGGCGATGTCGGTCAGCAGTTCGATGACCACTTCCCCATCCTTCAGCGTCAGGATGATGGTGTTTTCGGGGTCCTTGATATCGGCCATGCGGGGAATCCTTCGGTTTCTTCGGGGGCGAACCTAATGGTGCGCCACTGTCATGGAAAGGGCGAAAGCCTGCGTCATGGTTGACGGGGGGCGGGAAGCGGCGGAAAGAGGGGGCACCATTCCGTGAAGGAGGCGATGATGGGCTGGAAGACGCTCGACGATGTGGCGCTGGCGGGCAAGACCGTGCTGGTGCGGGTGGATATCAACGTGCCGATGGAGGCGGGCCGGGTGACCGATGCCACGCGGATCGAGAAGATCCGCCCCACGGTCGAGGATATCATCGCGCGCGGCGGCAAGGTGGTGCTGCTGGCGCATTTCGACCGGCCCAAGGGCAAGGTCGTGCCGGAGATGAGCCTGCGCCATGTCCTGCCCGCGCTTCAGGCGGCGCTGGACCGCAAGGTGATCTTTGCCGCCGATTGCATCGGCGCGCCCGCCAGCGCGGCGATTGCCGCAGCCACGGCGGGCGATGTCGTCCTGCTGGAGAATACCCGCTTTCACGCGGGCGAGGAAAAGAACGATCCCGCCCTTGCCCAGGGCATGGCGGCGCTGGGCGATGTCTATGTGAACGATGCCTTCTCGGCCGCCCATCGCGCCCATGCCTCCACCGCCGGGATCGCCAGCCTGCTGCCCGCAGCGGCGGGCCGCCTGATGGAGGCGGAACTGCGCGCGCTCGAGGCGGCGCTGGGAAATCCGGTGCGGCCTGTCGTGGCGGTGGTGGGCGGGGCCAAGGTTTCGACCAAGCTCGACCTCTTGGGAAATCTGGTGACCAAGGTCGATCATCTGGTGATCGGCGGGGGGATGGCGAATACCTTCCTCGTGGCGCAGGGGGTGGAAGTCGGCAAGTCGCTGGCCGAACGTGACATGGCCGATACCGCCCGCGCCATCCTGGCCAAGGCCAGGGCGGCGGGCTGCACCATCCATCTGCCCGTCGACGTTGTGGTGGCGCGCGAATTCAAGGCCGGGGCCGCGAACGAGACGGTCGCCGTCACCGCCTGCCCAGCGGATGCGATGATCCTCGATGCCGGGCCTGCCACGGTGGCCGCCCTTCAGGCGGTGTTCGAATCGGCCCGGACGCTGATCTGGAACGGCCCGCTGGGCGCCTTCGAGATCAAGCCCTTCGATGCCGCCACCAATGCCGCCGCAAAGGCGGCGGCCCGGCTGACGCGGTCCGGAACGCTCGTCTCTGTTGCGGGCGGGGGGGATACGGTCGCCGCGCTGAACGCGGCCGGGGCGGCGGCGGATTTCACCTTCATCTCCACCGCGGGCGGGGCCTTCCTCGAATGGATGGAAGGCAAGGATCTGCCCGGCGTTTCCGCGCTGATGGCCTGAACGGTCGGGCATCTGGAAAAGGTGCCCGAATTTCCATCTGCGTTGGCGCTAACTGCATTGCCGGACGGGTTTTTCCCAGGCTATGTGCGCAGGCAGCATGTTCCACGGGGAGAGCAGACATGACCACCGCCGCAATGACCGCAAAAATGCGCGAGGGCCGGGGATTCATCGCCGCCCTCGACCAGTCGGGTGGCTCCACGCCCAAGGCCCTGCGCCAATACGGCATCGCCGAAACGGCATGGTCCGATGAGGCGGGCATGTTCGACCTGATGCATGCCATGCGCGCCCGCATCATGACCTCGCCCGCCTTCACCGGCGAAAAGGTCATCGGGGCCATCCTGTTCGAACAGACCATGGACCGCACCGTCGACGGCACGCCGACCGCCCGCTTCCTTTGGGAAAAGCGCGGCGTCGTCCCCTTCCTGAAGATCGACAAGGGGCTGGAGGCCGAAGCCGACGGCGTGCAGTTGATGAAGCCCATCGCCGGGCTGGATGCCCTGCTGGCGCGCGCCGTTGCCGCCGGGATCTTTGGCACGAAGGAACGTTCGGTCATCAATGCCGCCAACGCCAGAGGGATCGAGGCCGCCGTTGCCCAGCAATTCGCGCTCGGCCGGCAGGTGATCGCGGCGGGGCTGATGCCCATCCTTGAACCCGAGGTGACGATCTCCATCCCCGACAAGGCCGCCGCGGAATCGCTGCTGCGCGATGCCATCCTCGCAGAGCTGGACAGGCTTCCGGCCGATCAGCAGGTCATGCTGAAGCTCAGCCTGCCCAGCGTGGACAATTTCTACCTGCCGCTGGTGGATCATCCCCGCGTGCTGCGGGTGGTGGCCCTGTCGGGCGGCCATGCACGGGATGCGGCCAATGCCATCCTGGCGCGCAATCGCGGCGTGATCGCAAGTTTCAGCCGCGCGCTGACCGAAGGGCTGAATGCCCAGCAGTCCGATGCCGAATTCAACGCCATGCTGGGCCAGGCCATCGAAGGGATCTGGGCCGCCTCTGTGGCGGGCTGAAGGGGCGGCCGGCCATCGGGCCGGCCCCTCCGCCGGCGTTCCTGTGGCACGGATGCCCCATTCCTTGCCTTCCGGCCATGGGCAAGGCCGCAGGCCCTTGGTCCCGCCCGGGGAATATGGTGAACTCCTTTCAAACGCGCCCCCGGCAAGAGGGGCGGCATGAGGCGGACGCAGATGTCACAGAATTCCACCCGGCCCTCGCTTGGTGCCTTGGCCTATTTCCTTCTGGCCTTCACGCTGGGCAGCTATTTCACCTTTGCCGCGGTGCAGGGCGATTACGGCGTCTTCCGCCAGGTCGAGATCGCCGCCGAGGCCGAGGTGCTGATGGCAGAACGCGATCGTCTGGCCGCCGAACTGGCCGAAATGCAGAATCGCACGACGCGCCTGTCGGATGAATATCTCGATATCGACCTGCTGGACGAACAGGCGCGCAGCGTCCTGGGCTATGTCCGCGCCGATGAGGTCGTCATTCACTGACGCTGTCCCGGGCCCGACCCGGGACCTCCCCATAACCGCATCGCCAGAGGCCCCGGATCGCGTCCGGGCGGGGCCTCGCCACCCCCTGCCAGCCTTTCCCCTGCTGCATGGCAGCCATGCGCCCCCCCGGCCTTGCGCCGGATTTTTTGTTTTGACCCAAGAAACCCCGATACGGTATAGGTCGTTTAACGTTGAACTACTTTATTGCCAGCCGAGGGGAGGACACCGCCGATGGCCGCGAAGAAGCCAGCCGATCGACCGAACGTGTCGAAGGACGAGTTGCTGAAATATTACCGCGAGATGCTGCTGATCCGCCGGTTCGAAGAGAAGGCGGGCCAGCTTTATGGCATGGGCCTGATCGGGGGGTTCTGCCACCTGTATATCGGGCAGGAAGCGGTGGTCGTGGGGCTTGAGGCCGCGGCCAAGGAAGGCGACAAGCGCATCACCTCCTACCGCGATCACGGGCATATGCTGGCCTGTGGCATGGATGCCAAGGGCGTGATGGCCGAACTGACGGGGCGCATCGGCGGCTATTCCAAGGGCAAGGGCGGGAGCATGCACATGTTCTCGAAAGAGCGGCACTTCTACGGCGGCCACGGCATCGTGGGCGCGCAGGTGCCGCTGGGCGCGGGGCTGGCCTTCGCCGACAAGTATCTGGGCAATGACAACGTGACCTTTGCCTATTTCGGCGACGGGGCCGCGAACCAGGGCCAGGTCTATGAGACCTACAACATGGCGGAACTCTGGAACCTGCCCGTCGTCTTCGTGATCGAGAACAACCAATATGCGATGGGGACAAGCGTGAAGCGGTCGACCAAGTCGCCCTCCCTTTGGGAACGCGGTGCCGCCTATGGCATCAAGGGCGAGGCGGTCGATGGCATGGACGTGCTGGCCGTGAAGGCGGCGGGTGAAAAGGCGGTTGCCGCCTGCCGCGCGGGCGAAGGCCCCTATATCCTTGAGATGATGACCTATCGCTATCGGGGCCATTCCATGTCGGACCCGGCGAAATACCGGACCCGGGAAGAGGTGGAGAAGATGCGGTCGGAAAAGGACGCCATCGAACATGTGCGCGACCTGCTGTTGCAGGGCGGCCTTGCGTCCGATGACGACCTGAAGGCCATCGACAAGGAGATCAAGGCGCTGGTCAACGAAAGCGCCGAATTCGCCAAGGACAGCCCGGAGCCCCCGCTGGAGGAGCTCTGGACGGATATCTACGCGTAAGGGGGGAAAGACAGATGGCAACGCAAGTTCTGATGCCCGCGCTTTCTCCGACGATGGAGGAAGGCACGCTGGCCAAGTGGCTGGTGAAAGAAGGCGACAAGGTCAAATCCGGCCAGATCATCGCCGAGATCGAAACCGACAAGGCCACGATGGAATTCGAGGCGGTCGATGAAGGGATCGTTGGAAAGCTGCTGGTGGCCGAAGGCACCGCATCGGTGAAGGTGAACACGCCCATCGCCGTTCTGGTGGAAGAGGGCGAGTCGGCCGATGCCGCCCCTGCCCCGGCGGCTGCTGCGGCGGCTGCGGCCCCTGCCGCCTCGGCCCCCGCGCAAGTCGCGGCCCCGGCTGCGACGCCCGCCCCCGTGGCGGCGCAGGGCTGGCCCCATTCGGACCTGCCCGAAGGCGTGCCGACCAAGACCATGACAGTGCGCGAAGCGCTGCGCGAGGCGATGGCGGAAGAGATGCGCGCCGATCCGAACGTCTTCCTGATGGGGGAAGAGGTCGGCGAATATCAGGGGGCCTACAAGATTTCCCAAGGTCTGCTGGATGAATTCGGCGCCAAGCGCGTGGTGGATACGCCCATCACGGAACATGGCTTTGCAGGTATCGCCGTCGGCGCAAGCTGGGGCGGGCTGAAGCCGATCGTGGAATTCATGACCTTCAACTTCGCGATGCAGGCCATCGACCACATCATCAACTCGGCGGCCAAGACGCTGTACATGTCGGGGGGCCAGATGGGCAGCCCGATGGTCTTCCGCGGACCGAACGGCGCCGCCGCCCGCGTGGGCGCGCAGCACAGCCAGGATTACGCGGCATGGTATGCGGCCATTCCGGGCATCAAGGTGGCCATGCCCTATTCGGCGGCGGATGCGAAGGGCCTGCTGAAAACCGCGATCCGCGATCCGAACCCGGTGATCTTCCTTGAAAACGAAATCCTCTACGGGCGGTCCTTCGAGGTTCCGGCAGAGGGTGATTTCACCATTCCCTTCGGCAAGGCGTCGATCCTGCGGGCGGGGACGGATGTCACCATCGTCTCCTTCGGCATCGGCCTGACCTATGCGCTGCAGGCGGCAGAGGAACTGGCGAAAGAGGGGATCAGCGCCGAGGTGATCAACCTGCGCACCCTGCGCCCCATCGACTATGACACGGTTCTGGCCTCGGTGATGAAGACCAACCGCTGCGTGACGGTCGAGGAAGGCTTCCCCGTGGGCTCCATCGGAAACCACATCGCCGCGACGATCATGCAGAAGGCCTTCGACCATCTGGATGCGCCGGTGGTGAACTGCACCGGGAAAGACGTGCCGATGCCCTATGCGGCGAACCTCGAAAAGCTCGCCCTGACGACGACCGCCGAAGTGGTCGCCGCCGTCAAATCCGTCTGCTACCGGTAAGGGAGGGGATCATGGCAACCGAGATCCTGATGCCCGCCCTGTCCCCCACGATGGAGGAAGGGACGCTGGCGAAATGGCTGGTCAAGGAAGGCGATACCGTCAAGTCCGGCCAGATCATCGCCGAGATCGAAACCGACAAGGCCACGATGGAATTCGAGGCCGTGGATGAAGGCACCGTCGGCCGCATCCTGATCGCCGAAGGCACGGCGGGGGTGAAGGTCAACACGCCCATCGCCGTGCTGGTCGAGGAAGGCGAAAGCGCCGATGCCGCGCCTGCGCCGGTAAAGGCGTCGGCTCCGGCAGCGGCCCCTGCAGCAGCGGCCCCGGTCGCGGCGGCGGCCCCTGCCCCTGCTGCGCCGAAGGTCGGCGGGGCGCGCGTCTTCGCCTCGCCCCTCGCCCGTCGCATCGCTGCGGAAAAGGGGCTGGACCTGACGAAGGTGCAGGGTTCCGGCCCGCATGGCCGCATCGTGAAGGCGGATGTGGAAGGGGCAAAGCCCGTGGCGGCGTCAGCGGCCCCGGCAGCAGCCCCGGTCGCGGCGGCAGCAGCCCCTGCGCCCGCGGCAATGCCCACGGGACCGGCTGCGGAAACGGTGCTGAAGATGTATCAGGGCCGGGCCTTCACCGAAGTGCCGCTTGATGGCATGCGCCGCACCATCGCGGCCCGCCTGACCGAGGCGAAGCAGACCATCCCGCATTTCTACCTGCGGCGCGAGGTGCGTCTGGATGCGCTGATGGCCTTCCGCGAACAGCTCAACAAGCAGTTGGAAACCCGCGGCGTGAAACTGTCGGTCAATGATTTCATCATCAAGGCCTGCGCGCTTGCGCTGCAGGCCGTGCCGGATGCCAATGCCGTCTGGGCGGGCGACCGGATGCTGAAGCTGAAACCGTCGGATGTGGCCGTGGCCGTCGCCGTGGAGGGGGGCCTTTTCACCCCCGTCCTGAGGGATGCCGATCAGAAATCCCTCTCCGCCCTCTCGGCCGAGATGAAGGATCTCGCCACCCGTGCCAAGACGAAGAAGCTGGCCCCCCACGAATATCAGGGCGGCAGCTTCGCGATCTCCAACCTCGGGATGATGGGGATCGAGAATTTCGATGCCGTCATCAACCCGCCCCATGGCGCGATCCTTGCCGTGGGTGCCGGGATCAAGAAGCCGGTGGTGATGAAGGATGGCAGCATCGGCGTGGCCACGGTCATGTCCATGACGCTGTCCGTCGATCACCGCGTCATCGACGGTGCGCTGGGCGCGCAACTGATGCAGGCCATCGTGGACAATCTGGAAAACCCGATGGCCATGCTGGCCTGAGCCAGACGCAGGAAACAGAAAAGCCCCCGGAAGCAACAGCTTCCGGGGGCTTTTTCATGTCTTGCATCACTCGCAGTCGACGCAACCCGTCAGCTTGTGATCCATCGACACGGCCGGCTGCGAACAGCCCGCCTCGCCCACGATCTTGGCCGGAACGCCCGCAACCGTCTTCATCGGCGGGATATCCTGCAACACCACCGAACCGGCCGCGATGCGCGAGCAGTTGCCGATGGTGATATTGCCCAACACCTTCGCCCCCGCCCCGATCAGCACGCCATTGCCGATCTTCGGATGCCGGTCGCCATCCTCTTTCCCCGTGCCGCCCAGCGTCACGGAATGCAGCATGGAAACATTGTCGCCCACCACCGCCGTTTCGCCGATCACGATGGAATGGGCGTGGTCGATCATCAGCCCCTTGCCCACCCGCGCGGCGGGGTGAATATCCACCCCGAACACTTCGGACACCCGCATCTGGACGAAATAGGCCAGATCCTTGCGCCCCTGCGTCCAAAGCCAATGTCCGATGCGATAGGCCTGCACCGCCTGATATCCCTTGAAGAAGAGAATGGGCTGGATATAGCGATGGCAGGCCGGATCGCGGTCATAGACCGCCATCAGGTCCGCCCGCGCCGCCGCCCCCAGTTCCGGGTCGCTGTCATAGGCCTGATCGGCGATTTCCCGAAGGATCTGCTCGCTCATCTCGCCACTCGCCAGCTTCAGCGAAAACCGATAGGCCAGCGCGCGTTCCATGCCGGAATGATGCAGCAGGCTGGAATGGATCAACCCGCCCAGCAGGGGTTCCGTGGCGATGGCCTCGCGCGCCTCGTCACAGACGCGGGTCCAGACCGGATCGACGGTTGTCACTTTTGCTCTGGTCTCGGCCATGCTGCGCCCTCCGCTTTGGACTGAACGCATATCATATAGGCGCGGCGGAGGACAGGCCAACCATGGCCTCGCCCGCCATTCCTCCAGCGCAAGGCAGGCCCGCGCCAGCGCCAGCGGCGCGACCCCGCCGCCGCCCCGTGGCCCGGCAGCCGAAACCGGCCCCAGCCGCGACATCAGGCTGCCATTTCCCCAGCGCGGATGCGGGCGGCGAAAGCGGTCCATGTAGCGATGCGCGGCATGCACTTCGGCCAGCACCGCCTGCGCCCGCTCCTGCGGCGCGGCCTCCAGATAGGCGGCCAGCGCCAGCAGATCCCCGATCAGGACGCGCCGCATCAATCCACCGCGATGCCGCGATACGGCCCCGGCCCAAAGCGCTGGGACACCTGCGCCACCTCGATCCGCACCGGCCCCGAACCATCGGCCAACCTCTCGGCATTGCCATAGGTCCAGTCCGGCGTGCCGACCTCCACCGTCCGAAGCACCAGCCCGTCCCGCATGACGCGCAGGGAATAGGCTTCCCGCTCCTCGCCCAGCGGCACTTCGACCGATTCCCAGCTGTCCCCGTCGATCCGGCTCCGCCGGACCCACGTCACCCGCAACCCTCCCGCAACGGCCCGCGCCCGCAGATGCGCCACCGCATAGGGCCGCAACCCGATCCCGGCAAAGGCCAGGCGGCGCTCCTCCACATCGGGATCGTCGAATCCCCGATCCGCCGCCCCGATCCGCCATGTCCGCTCCAGCCCGCGCAGCGACGCGGGCAGATCCACCTGCGTCACCGCCGGGTCGATCAGCACGATCCGGCTGCCCGCGGGCCAGAAGTCGGGCATCCCCGCCTCGGTCCCGCATTGCCCGCGCAGCCGCAGCGACAGCGCCCAGAGATCCGGCCCCTCCAGCACCGCCTCGGCGAACTGGAACAACTCCCAGCGATCCGCGCTGCCATCCCCGATCGCGGCCAGATTGGCCCCGTTCAGCACCGCCCCCCGCAGCGCCGCTGCAGGCGCGCCCCCCGCAAAGCGCACCCGCAGCGCGGGCCCGCGGTCCCACAGGCCCGGCCGCGCGGCGGGCAGGGCATTCTCCGTCTCGCCGATCACCGCGGCCTCTGTCCGCACCCCGTTCAGCACGAAGCCATCCGCCCCATCCGCCGCCCACAGCGCCACCCGCCCGGGCCAGGGCCGCGCCGCCACCGCCAGATGCGGCGCATGAGGCACTTCCTGCCCCGTCATCAGCGGCAGGTCCATGAAGACGGGATAGACCGGCACCGCCGGCAGAAAGGCCGGAATGCGGCTCTTCTCGCCCCGGTCCGGGCCGGGCAGGTAAACCCCCGGCTCCACCCGCGCGGCCTCGGCCATCAGGGCCTCGGCCTGTTCCAGCCGGTCGATCCGCCAGCGCTGCCCCTCCAGCGTCACCACATCGCCGATCCCCACCCCCATCGCCGAATAGGGCAGCGCAAAGCGCGCAACCTCCCGCGCCACCCGCGCCTCCGACAGCCAGCGCTCCGCCATCCGCCGCGCCTCTTCCGGCAGCAGCGCCAGCGGCACATCCTGATCCAGCGCCCCCGCCCCGGCATGATCCGGCCGCAGGACATCCGCCACCAGACGGCGGAACTCCCCCTCGGCATCCAGATAGGACAGCCGCAGCCGCCCCGCCGCCTCGCCCTCGCCCGCGCGCTGGATCGACAGCGCGCCTTCGTCGCCGCCTTCCACCAGATCCCCCGTCCCGAACCCGGCCACGGGCCGCGCGCCCCGGCGCAGGAAGGCAAGCTTCCCACCGCGCTCCACCGCATCGAACCCGCAGGACAGCATCAAGGGCTGGATTGCCGCCCGCCCCGTCGAGAGGTTGTCCAGCGCATAGCCCCGCACAACCCCCTGCACCCGGTCCAGATCCGGCAGGTCCAGCCCCGCGCGCTCGGCAATCTCGGCCAGCACCGCCTCAACCGGCTGCGCCGTCGCCCGCCCGTTCAGCCAGTGCCCCCGCGCATGGTTCGGCCCGTCCGACCAGACATCCTCGCGCAGCGGAAAGGCCGGAAAGGGCCGCGCATCCCAGGCCCAGGCATGGGCATTCTCCAGATCGACCATCGGCCCGCCATAGACAGGCGATACCGGATTGGCCTCTGCCTGCCCCCAGTAGCCCGTGACCGCCCGGTAGTATTGCATCTGGATCAGGTCATCCCGCATCCCCGCCGAAGCGCGCGGCAAGGCCCCCTCGGACGAGGCCGCATCCTGAAACAGGTTGGGCTGGTTCGTGCCCTTGTCCACCGCCGGGCAGCCATATTCATCCGCCCAGGCCGCGTCGAATTGCGGCCCGCGCAGGCTTTCGGGGTCATGGGCCGAAACCACCTGCGCCACCGCGCCATTGGGCCAGACCAGCCGCTTGCGCCCCCCCTCCCAGACCGGGCGGCGATCCGGCGGCGCACAGGCCAGGATCCCGCTTTCGCCGAAGATCATCACCTCGCGCACCTGATCCACCGTCTCGCCCACCAGCGCCACCCGCCGCGCCCGGCCCGCATCCGCGGGCCCGGCCCCCTCGACCTGCCCGCGCACCCATTCCGCACCCGCCCGCGTCTTGCCCGCGCCGCGCCCGCCCATGATCACCCATGTCCGCCAGGCGCCATCCGGCGCGATCTGATGCGGCAGCGCCCAGAACTCGAACAGCCAGGGCAGCGCCAGAAAGGCCCCCTCGCTCAGCCCGTGCAGGAACTCAGTCACCGCCTCCGGCGTCGCGGAGGCGAGCCAGACGGCGCCCGATCTCAGCCCGCGCAGCATCGAGGTCGAGAGCGCGCTCTCCGACGACGCCGGCCACTTGGTTGCGAAGCCTGTCAACTTTCACCCTCTCGTCCATAAGCACGGCCAAGGCCGCCTGCAGATCGCGCACGGCCAGCAAGGTCCGCCCCGATCCTTCCGCGCCCTGTCCGCGCATCGCCTCCAGGGCCGCCGCCACATCGGCTGCGGCGGCATCGAAAACCTGCAACGCATGATCCAGCAGCTCCGCCCCCATAAGGGGCGGCCTGCCCGTGCTACCATCCTGCATATGTCACTCCGCCCTCTGCCGATCCGAACGGCGGAAAAGGAAAAGCGGCCCCGGGGTCATCCCCCGTGCCGCTTGCCCAACTGTCCCATCATGCACAAAGCTATAGACCAGGCCGCGCGCCGAGTCAAGCTTTTCCGTTTCGGATCAAAGGCTTGCCGGACGCAGCCTTAACCCTTTCTTCATCAGTCCTGCACGCCCCCCGCCTCGGCCTCGCCGCGTTCCGCCTCGATCGCGCGCCAGCGGGCGACATTCTCGTTATGCTCGGCCAGGGTGCGGGCAAAGGCATGCCCCCCCGTGCCATCGGCCACGAAATACAGCAGATCCGTCTCCTCCGGGTTCAGCGCCGCCTCGATGGACAGCCGCCCCGGATTGGCGATGGGCGTCGGCGGCAGCCCGTCGATCACATAGGTATTCCACGGCGTCTCGCGGCGCAGCTCGCTCTGCCGCAGCCCGCGCCCCAGCACACCCTCGCCCCGCGTCACGCCATAGATCACCGTCGGGTCGGTCTGCAGCCGCATCCCCTGCTCCAGCCGGTTCACGAAGACACTGGCCACCCGGCGGCGCTCCTCGGCGATGCCGGTCTCCTTTTCAACGATCGAGGCCATGATCAGCGCCTCTTCCGGCGTGTCATAGGGCAGCCCCTCGGCCCGCGCGGCCCAAAGCTCGGCCAGCGCCGCGCTCTGCCGCGCCGCCATCTCAGCGAGCAGCGCCGCGCGATCCGCGCCCCGCGCCACCTCATAGCTGTCAGGCGCCAGCGTCCCCTCGGGCGGCACCTCGGCAATCTCGCCGGTCAGGAACTCCGCCCGCTTCAGCGCATCCACCACCTGCCAGCTTGTCACGCCCTCGGCCAGCGTCACCCGCCAGCGGATATCATCCGCCTCTGCCACATCCACATAATCCGCAGGCGCCGCCTCGGCCGCCGGATCGAATTTCACCACCTCGACATAGCGGTTCGTCGCCGGGTCAAGCTCGCGCAGCACCACCTCGCTCGTCGCGACCGAGATGCGGAAATTCACCTCGCGCCCGCAGGTCGATTGCCCCCCCGCCGTCAGCGATTCGAGGATCTGGGTCATGCTGCTGCCCGGTACCACCAGGTAGGACCCGAATTTCAGCGCATCCGCCCGGCCGGAATAATCCGCCCCGATGCGGAAGATCCGCGCATCCGATACCGCCCCCTGCTCCTCCAGCGCGCGGCTCACCGCCGAAAGCGACGCCCCCCGCTCCACCCGGAAGCAGATGGATTGCTCCAGCGGCCCCGGCCCGGTGAACTGCTCGCGCCCCCAGGCCAGCAGCCCCGCCGCCGCCACCATCACCACGACGAAAAGCGTCAGCGCATTCGAGGCGATGGACCGCCACATCAGCCGGTCACCTTGCCCAGGACAAGGCTCGCATTCGTGCCGCCAAAGCCGAAGGAATTCGAAAGCGCCACGTCGATCCTGCGCTTCACCGCCCTGTTGGGCGCCAGGTCCAGCTTCGGCTGCACCGCCGGATTGTCCAGGTTGATCGTCGGCGGCGCCACCTGATCGCGGATCGCCAGCACGCAGAAGATCGCCTCCACCGCGCCCGCCGCCCCCAGAAGATGCCCGATGCTGGATTTGGTCGAAGACATCGTGGCCTTGGCCGCCGCATCGCCCATCAACCGCTCCACCGCGCCCAGTTCGATGGTATCCGCCATCGTGCTGGTGCCATGGGCATTGATGTAATCCACCTGATCCGGCCCGATCCCCGCCCGCTTCAGCGCGGCCGACATCGACCGGAAGCCCCCGTCGCCATCCTCGCTCGGCGCGGTGATGTGATAGGCATCCCCCGAAAGGCCATAGCCCAGAACTTCGGCATAGATCTTCGCGCCGCGCGCCCTGGCATGCTCGTATTCCTCAAGCACCACCACACCCGCACCCTCGCCCATCACGAATCCATCGCGATCCGCGTCATAGGGGCGGGATGCCTTGGCCGGATCATCGGCCCGCTTGGTGGACAGCGCCTTGCAGGCGTTGAACCCGGCAATCCCGATCTCGCTGATGGGGCTTTCCGCCCCGCCCGCCAGCATCACATCGGCATCCCCCCACTGGATCAACCGCGCCGCATCGCCAATGGCATGGGCGCCGGTGGAACAGGCCGTGACGACGGCATGGTTCGGCCCCTTGAAGCCGAAGCGGATGGAGACCTGCCCCGAAATCAGGTTGATCAGCGCGCCGGGAATGAAGAAGGGCGAAACGCGCTTCGGCCCCTTCTCCTTGATCAGCACGGCGGTTTCGGCGATCGAGGTCAGCCCCCCGATCCCCGAGCCGATCATCACGCCCGTCCGAAGACGGCCTTCCTCGTCTTCCGGCATCCACCCCGAATCCCGCACCGCCTGCTCGGCCGCGGCCATGCCGTAGAGGATGAAATCATCCACCTTGCGGCGATCCTTGGGTTCCATCCAGTCATCGGGATTGAAGGTGCCGTCGCTGCCATCGCCGAAAGGGATCTCGCAGGCATATTGCGTGACGACGTTCGACGCATCGAAACGCGTGATCGGCCCCGCGCCCGACTGCCCGGCCAGCAGCCGCTCCCAGGTCTCTTCCACCCCGCAGGCCAGCGGCGTGACCAGACCCAGACCCGTGATGACAACCCGACGCATTCGGCCCCTCCATGAACGCCTGTCCTGCCGGGTGATACACGGGGGGGCGGGGCCGTGCAACACGGCCCCGCCGCCAGCCCCCCGCGCCCGCCACTCCCCGCCGGTCCGCCCGGGCCTGCCAGGGCAGACGGGGGGGCAACCGCCCCCCCGCACCCCCCCGGCACCCCTGCTCCGGACGCCCCGCACCCCGCGCCCTTCTCCCTCCCCCGTTTCGGGGGAGCGTCGGGGAGGGGGTCCCCCACCCCAAAACCACGCAAAGGAAAACGGGCGCCCCTTTCGGGACGCCCGCCAAACCCTGCCGATCCGGAAGGGATCAGGCGGCTTCCGAGATGAACTTCACCGCATCGCCGAAGGTCTGGATGGTCTCGGCCGCATCATCCGGGATCTCGATCCCGAACTCTTCCTCAAAGGCCATGACCAGTTCCACGGTGTCGAGCGAATCCGCGCCCAGATCGTCGATGAACGAGGCGTTCTCGGTCACCTTGTCTTCCTCGACGCCCAGATGCTCGACGACGATCTTCTTCACGCGTGCAGCGATGTCGCTCATGTCTCTTCCTCTTTTCCGTTGCGGGATCGCATCCCGTTCCTTGTCCCTGCCCCAGGGGGGCACCGTCCCCGCAAACCATACGGGAAGGCCGGGTTAACTCCCGGCCCTTTCGCCGCGCCTATAGCAAGGGCGTTCCCGCAAGGCAAACGCTTTCCATGCCACAGGCCCGACGCTGCGCTATACCATGTCCATCCCGCCGTTCACATGCAAGGTGGCACCGGTCACATAACCCGCCTCGGCCGAGGAAAGATACAGCACCGCCGCCGCGATCTCGGCCGGATCACCCATCCGTCCGGCGGGCACCGCCGTCAGGATGCGCGCCTTCTGCTCCTCGTTCAGCTTGTCCGTCATCGCCGTGGCGATGAAGCCCGGCGCCACCACATTCACCGTGATCCCCCGGCTTGCCACTTCCGCCGCCAGCGATTTCGACAGGCCCAGGAGCCCCGCCTTCGCCGCGGAATAGTTCACCTGCCCGCCATTCCCCGTGGTCCCCACGACCGAGCCGATATTCACGATCCGCCCCCAGCGCGCCTTCATCATGCCGCGCACGGCGGCCCGGCACAGCCGGAAGGTCGCGGTCAGGTTCACGTCCAGCACGCTCGCCCAGTCGTCATCCGACATCCGCATCACCAGCCCGTCGCGCGTGATGCCCGCATTGTTCACCAGGATGTCGACCGATCCCATCGCCTCGGCCGCCCGCTTCACCAGCGCCTCGACCTCTTCCGCCACCGACAGGTTGCAGGGCAGCACATGCGCGCGCCCCCCCAGTTCCGCCGCCAGCGCCTCCAGCGGTTCCACCCGCGTGCCCGAAAGCCCGACCGTCGCCCCCGCGCCATGCAGCGCCCGCGCGATATCGGCCCCGATCCCGCCCGAGGCCCCCGTCACCAGCGCCGCCTTACCCGTCAGATCGAACATCGCCTGCTCCCTTCGCTCAGAAACTGACGGTTTCCCTAGCAGCATCAATTCCGCCATACCAGCCATTGCGCGGCCCCGCCGCTTCCGGCAAGCTTCCATCGGGGGCTTTCTGCCAGCAGGCAAAGCCATGTCGAACAGCCTTTTTCCCGAAGCGGTGCTTGTCGCCCTTCTGCTTCTCCCCCTCGCCGCGCTGATCCTGCGCCGCCTCGCGCGGCCCCATCGTCGCCGCCACCGCCGCCGCGCGCGCCATGGCACGGAGTTCAGCAGATGGTCCGGCCCCGCCGCGATCCATCCCCTTCCCCCGCCCGCAGCGCCCCCCGTCGCCAGCGCTGAAGCGCCCGTCGCGCCCGCCTCCCCCGACCTGCGCGATCCCGCCCAGCAACTGCATGCCATCGCGCGGGTGGAATTCGAATGCACGCCCCTCCTGAACCGCAAGGAAGCCCGCCTTCTCCCGCTGCTCGAATCCGCCACCCGCGATCTCTGCGCCGGTCACCGCGTCATGGCCCAGACCAGCCTGGGCGAGCTGATCCGCCCCCGCCCCGACAGCGCAGGCCCCGATGACCGCAACGCCGCCTTCGCCTCGATCAATTCCAAACGCCTCGATTTCGCGATCATCGACAGGGCCGGCCGGCTGGCCCTTGCCGTGGAATATCAGGGCGAAGGCCATCACCAGGGCACCGCCTTCATGCGCGACGCCGTCAAGCGCGAGGCGATCCGCCGCGCCGGGGTCCCCCTGATCGAGGTCGAGCCCGACTTCGACCCCGGCCTTCTGCGCCAGCGCGTCCAGGGCCATCTGGCCCCCGTGGCGGGCAGCGCCAGCATCACCGCCCTCGGCAGCCGCCGCCCCTAGACGCGGCCCAAATTTCTTCGAAGAAATTTGCAAAAATCTTCGAAGATTTTTGATCAGAGCAGGGACTTCGCCACCGCCTCGGCCTCTTCCGCGGCCACATGGCCCGGCGCGGCGGCGGCCAGGTCGGCATCAAGCACGGCAAGCAGGCGGAACTCCTCCCACCACAGCCACATGTCCGGCCGATAGTATCCCTCGGCGCGGAAATACGCCTCATGCGCCAGCCGCCAGAAGGCCAGCGATCCATCGCCCTCACCCTCCAGCGCAGCAAATTCCGCGTCAATCTCGTCCAGCCGCCGCCGCCCGACGGCGACCGTCTCGATCACCGCCACCGCGCGGCCTGCGGCCATCACCGCCCAGGCCATGCCCGGAACCGTCGGGTTCGCCTCCCGCCCATCCCAGACCGTCGCGCGCTTGCGCCCCGCAATCACCAGCGCGGCCAGCCTTTCCTGCGCTCCCGCCGATCCGAAGGCGAGACAGGGCAGAGGCCCGAATCCCGCAATCTCGACGCTCTCCTCCGACATCCCGCTTCCCCCTTGCGCCGGTTACCTGCGACGGTCGCCAACCCGGGCCAGAAGGGGGCAAGGTGCCCCCGGCCCGGTCCGGGCCGACAGCGAGATCACACGCCGCCGCCCCGGGATCAGCCCTTCGCCCCCAGCACATCCTCGGGCGTGCCGATGGCGCGCAGGGACATCTCGCCTGACACGATCCGCTTGATCATCCCCGACAGCGCCTTTCCGGCGCCGATCTCCCAGAACTCGGTCACGCCCGCGCCTTCCATCCACAAGACGGATTCGCGCCAGCGCACCGATCCCGTCACCTGCGCCACCAGCAGATCACGGATGCGGTCCGGCTCGGTCACCGCCTCGGCGCGGACATTCACCACCACCGGCACAACCGGCCTGTCCACCACCACGGCGGCCAGCGCCTCGGCCATGACCCGCGCGGCGGGCTGCATCAGCGCGCAGTGGAAGGGCGCGCTGACCGGCAACAGCAGCGCCCGCTTGGCGCCCCTGGCCTTGGCGATCTCCACCGCCCGCTCCACCGCCGCCTTGTGGCCCGATACCACCACCTGCGCGGGATCGTTGTCATTGGCGGCCTGGCAGACCTCGCCCTGCGCGGCCTCGGCCGCCACCGCCACCGCCGCCTCGAAATCCAGGCCCAGAAGGGCTGCCATCGCCCCCACGCCCACCGGCACCGCCTCCTGCATCGCACGCCCCCGGATCCGCAGCAGCCGCGCCGTATCCGACAGGCTCAGCGCCCCCGCCGCGCAAAGCGCGGAATATTCCCCAAGGCTGTGCCCCGCCACGAAACCGGCATGCGAGGAAACTGTGATCCCCTCCGCCTCCAGCGCCCGCAGCGCCGCGATCGAGGTGGCCATCAGCGCGGGCTGGGCATTCTGCGTCAGCGTCAGTTCCGCGATGTCGCCCTCCCAGATCAACGCCGAAAGCTTCTCCCCCAGCGCCGCATCCACCTCGTCGAAGACGGCCTTCGCCGCCGGATAGGCCTCGGCCAGCGCGCGCCCCATCCCGATGGTCTGCGCCCCCTGTCCCGGAAACACGAATGCTCGGCTCATCGCCCGTCCCTCCCTGGCTCCGGGCCCTCTGCGGCCCGCCTCCCCTTCCGCTTACCCAATGCCCCCTCCGCGCGCAATCACCCAGCGCCCCGCCCCATCCCGCCCGGCCCCGCGCCCGATCCGATCCGCCCGGCGGTTAAACCCGGCTTCATATCCGTCGTTCAAGATGCCTGAGACCCGGTGACACCCGCCGCCCCCCACATCCTTCCGCAAGGTGACCATGAAAGACATTTCCCACGAAGAAATGCCGATGATCGCGGATCATGGCACCGGCCATCCCGTCGGCCATCCCACGGATCGCAACGCCGGGGTGATCCGCGACATCGCGGCCGAGGTGGGCACCCTCTCGGTCTCGCTCGCCGATGTCTCCGGCGCGGTCGAGGATGTGGACAAGCTCATGCACGCCCAGGTGGAAACCCTGCGCGGCCTGCACGGCCTGTCCGAATCCCTCGCCCGCGGGAATGAGGCCATCCGCGACGCCGCCCGCGCCGCCCGCGGCGCCACGGTCGAGGCGCGCGAAACCGTCGCCTCCGGCCAGACCCGGATCGGCGCCGCCCTGTCCGATGTCACCGCCCTTGCCAATCAGGTGGCGCTCTTCGGCGACCGGATCGAGTCGCTCACCCAGGCCCTGACCCGCGTCGCCCGCGCCGCAGGCGATATCGACGCCATCGCCCGCACCACCAACCTCCTCGCCCTCAACGCCTCGATCGAGGCCGCCCGCGCCGGTGCCGCCGGGCGCGGCTTCATGGTCGTCGCGCAAGAGGTCAAGCAGCTCTCCGGCCGCACGCAAGAGGCGACCCAGCTCATCGACGCCAATCTCGCCAATCTCACCCGCGAAATCACCGCCCTGGCCGAGGCGGGCCGCTCCGCCGCCGAAAGCGCGGGCAAGGTCCGGCGCGAGGCCGATCACGTCTCCCGCGTGATGACGGAGATCGACGGCGCGGTCCTCGCCATCGCCGACCGGCAGGATCAGATCACCGCCTGCACCGACGCCGCCGCCACCCAGGTGGCCGCCACCGAACAGGGCTGTCAGGGCATCGGCGTCGGGGTGACGCAGGCCGCGGGGCGGCTCTCGGCCGCGAAAGGCAGCCTCTCCGATCTCGTCGATGCCAGCGAACGCCTCGTCGCCTCCACCGCCCGCCTTGGCGTCGATACCGTCGACACCCCCTATATCAATGCCGTGCAAGAGGCCGCCGCCCGCATCTCCGCCCTTTTCGAGGCCGAGGTTGCGGCAGGCCGGATCTCGCTGCATGACCTCTTCGATCAGACCTACCGCCCGATCCCGGGCAGCGATCCCCAGCAGGTGATGACCGCCTTCACCGCGCTGACCGACCGCCTCCTTCCCGCCGTGCAGGAACCGCTTCTCGATCTTTCGCCCGATGTGGTCTTCTGTGCCGCGGTGGATGTGAACGGCTATCTGCCCACCCATAACCGCAAGTTCTCGCAACCCCAGCGTCCGGGCGATCCCACATGGAACACGGCGAACTGCCGCAACCGCCGCATCTTCGCCGATCGCGTGGGCCTCGGCGCCGGGCGCAGCACCCGGCCCTTCTACCTGCAATCCTACCGGCGCGACATGGGCGGCGGCACCTTCGCCCTGATGAAGGACGTCTCGGCCCCGATCTTTGTCCAGGGCCGCCACTGGGGCGGCCTGCGGCTGGCCTATCGCGCCTGATATCGCCCCCCCTTCCGCCCGGCCCTTGCCGCCCCCGGGCGGCCATGGCACATCCCCGCCATGGCCCTCCATCAGCACCCCCGCCTGCGCCGCGTGATCTATGCCACCTCATTCGAGGCGGGCGGCATCCTGCTCTCCACCCTGCTCCTTCTCGCCATGGCCGAAACCACGGCGGGCAGCTCGCTCGTCTTCTCCATCCTCGCCTCGACCGTGGCCATGCTCTGGAACCTCGCCTTCAACGCGGCCTTCGAAAGATGGGAATCCCGCCAGCCCATCCGCGGCCGCAGCCTTGCCCGCCGCAGCGCCCATGCCCTGCTCTTCGAAGGCGGGCTCGTCCTCTTCCTCTTGCCCCTCACCGCCTGGTGGTTCTCGGTCCCGCTCCTCCAGGCGCTGGCCTATGAATCCGCGCTGATCCTCGCCTTCCTGATCTACACCTGGATCTTCACCTTCGCCTTCGACCGCCTCTTCGGCCTGCCCGCCTCGGCGCGCTGACGCCCTCCCCCGCCCGCCCATCCGCGCGGCGGGCCCCGCCCGCCAAAATCCTGCCTCAGGATTTTCCGCGATTTCTGCGTCAGAAATCGCCTCCCCGGCATCCCCGCAGCGCCACGGCGCAAAGCCTTGCCTTCCTGCCGCCTTTCTGTATAAGGCCCCATCCTTTCCGCATTCACGTGAACCGGCGCAGCCTCTCGTGGACGGGCCGCGGAAAGGCCGAACGCCCGCCCTATGAAATGCGCCATGACAAGAACTGGAGTGAACATGGCTCTTTACGAGCATGTCTTCATTGCGCGTCAGGATCTGTCCAACGCGCAGGCCGAAGGTCTGATCGAACATTTCTCGACCGTCCTTTCGGACAACGGCGGCAAGGTCGTCGAATCCGAATACTGGGGCGTCAAGACGATGGCCTACAAGATCAACAAGAACCGCAAGGGCCACTATGCCTTCCTGAAATCGGATGCCCCCTCGGCCGCCGTGCAGGAAATGGAACGCCTGATGCGCCTGCATGACGACGTGATGCGCGTCCTGACGATCAAGGTCGATGCCCATGGCGAAGGCCCCTCCGTCCAGATGCAAAAGCGCGACGAGCGTGAGCGTGGCGATCGTGGCGACCGTCCCGAAGGCGGCTTCGGCGGTGGCGAACGTCGTGAGCGCAGCTTCGGCGACCGTCCCGATCGTGGTGGCGACCGCGGCGGCGACCGCGGCGGCTTCCGTCGTTGATCAGGCCCAGGAAAGGACCATAAACCATGGCGAACAAACCGTTTTTCCGCCGCCGCAAGGTTTGCCCCTTCTCGGGCGACAATGCTCCGGCCATCGACTACAAGGACGTCCGTCTCCTGCAGCGCTACATCTCCGAGCGTGGCAAGATCGTCCCCTCGCGCATCACCGCGGTCTCGGCGAAAAAGCAGCGTGAACTGGCGCAAGCCATCAAGCGCGCCCGCTTCCTCGCCCTGCTGCCCTACGCCGTGAAATAAGGAGAGACCCAGATGCAAGTCATCCTCCTTCAGCGCGTGGCCAAGCTTGGCCAGATGGGCGAAGTCGTCAACGTCAAGGACGGCTATGCCCGCAACTTCCTCCTGCCGCAGGGCAAGGCGCTCCGCGCCAACGAGGCCAACATCAAGTCGTTCGAGGCCAAGAAGGCCCAGCTGGAACTCCAGAACCTCGAAACGAAGAAAGAGGCCGAAGTCGTCGGCGCGAAACTCGATGGCCAGACCTTCGTGGTGATTCGCTCCGCCTCCGACGCGGGCGCGCTCTACGGCTCCGTCACCACCCGTGACGCCGCCGAAGCCGCGACCGAGGCCGGCTTCACCGTGAACCGTGCCCAGGTCGTGCTGGATCGCCCGATCAAGGATCTCGGCCTGCACGCCGTCTCGGTGGTGCTGCATCCCGAAGTCTCGGTCCGCATCACGCTGAACGTCGCCCGCTCGCCCGAAGAGGCCGAACTGCAGGCCTCCGGCAAGTCCATCCAGGACCTCGCCGCCGAAGCCGAAGCCGCAGCCGATTTCGAAATCGCCGAACTCTTCGACGATCTCGGCGGGGCTGCGTCGGAAGACGCCTAAGCGACGGGCCGTCAGGCAAGTCAAAGGGGCCGCGCGGTGCCAACCGCGCGGCCCTTTCCTTTCCGCCCTCGGGGATTGCTCCCTTCCCCAGCCGCGACATGCCGATGTCGCCGCCGCCCAAGCCATCCTCCCCGCCGCCCCCTAGCGTGGCGGACGGAGGAGCCCATGACCCCCACGATCCAGCCCCTGCCCGGCCAGACGGCAAAAGGCATCGCCCTGCTTGTCGCGGGCGTCGCGGTGTTTTCCGTGCAGGACATGATCCTGAAACTGCTCTCCGGGGCCTATCCGCTGCATCAGGCCATGGTCCTGCGCTCGCTCACCGCGATTCCCTTCCTGCTGCTGCTCGTGCATCGCGACGGCGGCCTGAACCGCCTCTTCACCCCCGGCACGCGGGCCATGATCGGGCGCGGGCTGGTGATGTTTGCCGCCTATACCGCCTATTACCTCGCCCTCGCGGCCCTGCCGATGGCCACGACCGTGGCGCTCTATTTCTCTGCCCCTCTCTTCATCACCATCCTCTCGGTCTTCTTCCTGTCCGAAAAGGTCGGCCCCCGGCGCTGGCTGGCGCTTCTGGCAGGATTTGCGGGCGTGCTGATCATGGTCCGCCCCGGCGGCGATCTCTTCGACTGGGCGGCCCTGCTGCCCGTCCTCTCGGGGCTCGCCTATGCCATCTCGATGATCTCCGCCCGCCGCCTCGGCCAGACGGAAACCGCCGCCGCCCTCGCCTTCTGGGGCAATGCCGTCTTCCTCGCCGCGGCGCTTGCGCTCTCGGCCCTGCTCGGCACCGGCCATTACGCGGACGAGGCGCATCCCTCGCTCGCCTTCCTGCTGCGCGGCTGGGTCATGCCCACGCCCTTCGACCTGATGCTGATGATGTCCTGCGGCGTCATCGCGGCCCTCGGGCTCACGCTGCTGACGCAGGCCTACCGCATCTCCGAAGCCTCGGTCGTGACGCCCTTCGAATATACCGGGCTCCTGTGGTCGGTGATCTATGGCTGGATCTTCTGGCGCCAGTGGCCCGGCCCGCTCGACTGGCTCGGCATCGCGGTCATTGTCGGGGCCGGGCTCTTCATCCTCTGGCGCGAGGCAGCCACCACCCGGCAATAAAGAAGGCCGGGGACATCGCCCCCGGCCCGGAAGTTCCGGCATGCCCCCCAAATTCCGGGGGGCCGCCCCTCACATCTCGTCCAGCGCCTCGATGGCCTTCTGAAGATCGTCCTTGCTGACGTCCTTCTCGATCACCTTGGCCCCGGCCACGATGTGATCCACGACCTTGTCCTCGAAGATCGGCGCACGCAGCTGCTGCTGCACCTGCTGGTTCTTCTGGACGAACTCGAAATAGGCGCGCTCCTGGCCCGGATAGTTGCGGGCCTGCGCCAGCACGGCCTGCGTCATCTCTGCATCGGTCACGGTGACCTCGGCCTTGCGGCCGACTTCGGCCAGCAGCAGACCAAGGCGCACCCGGCGCTCGGCCAGGGTCTTGTGCTCATCCGTCGGCTCGATGGAGCCGTGGTTGTGCCCATGCTCCTCGGGATGCTCCTCGTGCCACAGCTGATGCGCGATCTGGGCAGCTTCCGCCTCCACCAGACGCGCGGGCAGGTCGAACTTCACCAGCCCGTCCAGCTGATCCAGCAGCGCCCGCTTCAGCACGGCGCGCGAGGCGCCCTTGTATTCGGCCTCCAGACGCTCCGCGATCTGGCCCTTCAGCGCGGCCAGATCCTCGGCCCCGTATTTCTTCGCCAGCTCATCGTCGATCTCGGCGGGCTTGGCTTCCTTCACCGCCTTGATGGTGCAGGCAAAGACCGCGGCCTTCCCGGCCAGATGCTTGGCGCCATATTCCTCGGGGAAGGTGACATTGACGGAAACCTCGTCACCGACCTTGGCACCGACGAGCTGATCCTCGAACCCCGGGATAAAGGATTTCGACCCCAGCACCAGCGCATAATCCTCGGCCGAGCCGCCATCGAACAGCTCGCCATCGACCGAGCCCTTGAAGTCGATCACGACCTGATCGCCATCCTTGGCCTTGGCGCCCTTCTTGCGGTCCTCGAAGTTCTGCGCATTGCTGGCCAGATTCTTCAGCGCCTCTTCCACATCGGCGTCCGAGGCCTTCACGACCAGCTTCTCCAGCTTGATCTTGCCCGCATCGACATCCGGGATCGGCGGCAGTGCCTCATAGCTCATCTCGACGACGACATCCTTGCCTTCCGACCAGGTCTCGCCATCCACCATCTTCACTTCCGGCTGCAGCGCGGGGCGGTCGCCGGTCTTGTCGAAATGGTCCTTCATCGCGCCGTCGATGGCATCCTGCATCGCATCGCCCAGCAGGCGCTGGCCGAACTGCTTCTTCAGGATCGCCAGCGGCACCTTGCCCTTGCGAAAGCCCTTCATCTCGATCTCGGGCTGCGCCTCGACCAGCTTTTCCTGCACCTTGGCGTCCAGCTCGGCCGCCGTCACCGTGATGGTGTAGGCGCGCTTCAGACCTTCGTTCAGGGTCTCGGTGACCTGCATGTTTCCGTCCTTCTCATCTCATCCCTGGTGCGGGTGGAGGGACTTGAACCCCCACGCCTCACGGCGCCAGAACCTAAATCTGGTGCGTCTACCAGTTTCGCCACACCCGCAAATTGCCCAAAACGCGCCCGCCCGTCCCCTCAGGTCCGGCCCGCACGCGCCCTGAAAATTCCGCGCCGTTCTAGCAAAGCCCCACGGGGGATGCGAGAGGAAAATCAGGGCGAAATCTGACACAGATTTCGCGCCGTTTCCTGACGCAGGAAACGTGGCGGGCATCCTGCCCGCAAACCGGAATTTGCGTCAAATTCCGCCGCGATTTTTGCGTCAAAAATCGCCCTCACACCCCCAACCGCCGAAACACCGCAGGCAGCATCTCGGGAAGATCCTCCGCAATCAGCCCCGGCCCGAACTCCCGCGCGCAGTCCACATGCAGCCAGGCCCCCGTGCAGGCCGCATCGAAAGGCGAAAACCCCCGCGCCATCAACCCCGCGATGAACCCCGCCAGCACATCCCCCGACCCGGCTGTCGCCAACCACGGCGCCGCCCGCTCATACTGCGCCGAATTCACCGCACAGCGCCCATCGGGTGCCGCAATCACCGTATCCGCCCCCTTGAACAGCACCACACAGCCCGCCCGAACTGCGGCCTCCCGCGTCGCATCCACCTTGGAATAGGCAGGCCCCGTCACCGCCGGTGCCAGCAGCCGTTCCGCAATATCCGGAAACAGCCGCGCAAACTCGCCGCCATGCGGCGTCAGCACGCAAGCCCCATGCAGCGCCCCGAACAGCCCCGCCTCCCGCGACAGGATCGTCAGCGCATCCGCATCCAGCACGACTCCCGTAGGGCGGGGTTCACCCCGCCGCTGAAGGGGTTCACCCCGCCCCCCCAAAGCCGCCGCCACCAACCCCACCTCCCGCGCCCCGGTCCCCAGCCCCGGCCCCAGACAGACCACCCCGATCCGCCCATCCTCCAGCACGGCTTCCAAGGCCCCCCCGTCCTCCACCACCCGCAACATCACCGCATCCAGCCGCGCCGCATTTTCGACCAAGGCCGCCGAAGGACACCCCACCGTCACCACCCCCGCCCCGATCCGCAGCGCCCCCCGCGCCGCCAGCCGCGCCGCGCCCCCGCGTCCGGCAGGCCCGCCAAGAACGAGAACCGCACCATTCGAATATTTGTTCGTCCAGAACGTCCGTTTCAGACGGTCCGTCGAAGGCGGATCGACCAGAGGCACGCCACCGCCCCCGCTCAGTCCGATCTCCTTCACCACCAACTTGCCACAGCATCCCGGCCCAACCCCGAGGAAATGCCCAAGCTTCGGTGCATGAAAGGTTACCGTAAGCGCAGCCACCAACTTCGGCTCCACGCTCCTCCCATCATCCGCGATCAACCCCGACGGCACGTCCACCGCCACCATGCGCTCCGTGCAGGACAGAAACTCCTCAAGACTTGCGTCGACGCCATGTCCGTCGCGCATGCCGATCCCGTACAGCGCATCCACCGCGACGTCGAACCAGTCCCGGGCAACATGGAACTCGCGGAAGGGAACAGTCTCACCCCCCGCCGCCTCCCACCGCGCCCGCATCGCCCGCGCATCCGGCCCCTGTCGCGCCAGATCGTCCCACGCGTAGCAGGTCACCTCCCACCCCCGCTCCCGCAGCAACCTCGCCACGACAAACCCGTCGCCGCCATTGTTCCCCGGCCCGCACAGCACCACCGCCCGGAACGACCCCGCCACCAACTCCGGCCATTCCGCAAGGATCGCCTCCACCACCCCCCGCCCGGCCCGCTCCATCAGCTCCAGCCCGGTCACCGCGCCGCTTTCAATCGCCGCCGCCTCGATGGCGCGCATTTGTGCAGAAGTCAGAAGCTCAGCCATCCCGCCGCCCAATCCGTTCGCAAACCGCCCACCAAACAGCCGCTTTGCACAAATTTTAATCACACCACCCCGAAACGGCCCCTTAACCTTTCGCCGTGTCGGAACTGCGATTGTCCCTCCCCAGCAGAAATGATCATACCCCGAAAGACAAGGCACACGGGGGGAGAGTCGGCCCATGAAGAAGATCGAGGCGATCATCAAGCCGTTCAAGCTGGACGAGGTGAAGGAAGCCCTTCAGGAAGCCGGCATCCAGGGCCTCTCCGTGACCGAGGTCAAGGGCTTCGGCCGCCAGAAGGGCCATACCGAGCTTTACCGCGGCGCCGAATATGTGGTCGATTTCCTGCCCAAGGTGAAGATCGAGGTCGTCCTCACCGACGACATGGTCGACACCGCGATCGAGGCGATCGTCTCTGCCGCCCGCACCGACAAGATCGGCGATGGCAAGATCTTCGTCTCGCCCATCGAACAGGCCATCCGCATCCGCACCGGCGAAACCGGCGACGACGCGGTCTGATGAACACCGCGCGCCCGCAAGGGCAACGCGGAAACTGAAACACCAAACCGAAAGGCATCATGATGAGCGCAGTAAAGAATGCTCTGAAGCTGATGAAGGACGAGGAAGTCGAATATGTCGACATCCGCTTCACCGACCCGAAGGGCAAGCTTCAGCACGTCACCCTCGTGGCCGACCTCGTGGATGAGGACTTCTTCGAAGAAGGCTTCATGTTCGATGGCTCCTCCATCGCCGGCTGGAAGTCGATCGACCAGTCCGACATGAAGCTCATCCCCGATGCGTCTTCGGTCTATATCGACCCGTTCTATGCCGAAAAGACGATGTGCGTGCATTGCAACGTGGTCGAGCCCGACACGGGCGAGGCCTATAGCCGCGATCCGCGCGGCACGGCGATGAAGGCCGAAGCCTATCTGAAATCCTCGGGCATCGGCGACGCCTTCTATTGCGGGCCCGAAGCCGAATTCTTCATCTTCGACGATGTCCGCTATGCGGTCTCGCCCAACAAGGTCTCCTACCAGATCGACGCCGAAGCGGCGGCCTGGAACATGGACACCGTCATGGAAGGCGGCAACCTCGCCCACCGCGCCAATTACAAGGGCGGCTACTTCCCGGTGAACCCGATCGACGAAGCGCAGGACCTGCGCGGCGAGATGCTCTCCACCATGAAGCGGATGGGCATCAAGGTCGACAAGCACCACCACGAAGTGGCGACCTGCCAGCACGAACTGGGCATGATCTTCGGCGGCCTCACCGAACAGGCCGACAACATCCAGAAGTACAAATACGTCATCCACAACGTCGCGGCAGCCTATGGCAAGACCGTGACCTTCATGCCCAAGCCCATGAAGGGCGACAACGGCTCCGGCATGCACGTCAACATGTCGATCTGGAAGGACGGCAAGCCGCTCTTCGCGGGCGACAAATACGCCGACCTCAGCCAGGAGGCGCTCTACTTCATCGGCGGCATCCTGAAGCATGCCAAGGCGCTGAACGCGATCACCAACCCCTCGACCAACAGCTACAAGCGCCTGATCCCGGGCTTCGAGGCCCCGGTTCTGCGCGCCTATTCCGCCCGCAACCGCTCGGGCTGCGTCCGTATTCCGTGGACGGAATCGCCCAAGGCCAAGCGCGTCGAGGCCCGCTTCCCCGATCCCTCGGCCAACCCCTATCTGGCCTTCGCGGCGCTGCTGATGGCCGGCCTCGACGGCATCAAGAACAAGATCGACCCGGGCCCCGCCTCGGACAAGGACCTCTACGATCTGCCGCCCGAAGAACTGGCTGCCATCCCCACCGTCTGCGGCTCGCTCCGCGAGGCGCTGGAGGAACTGGAAAAGGACCACGACTTCCTGCTCGCAGGCGACGTCTTCACCAAGGATCAGCTCGAAGGCTACATCGCGCTGAAATGGGAAGAGGTCTACGCCTTCGAACACACGCCGCATCCGGTGGAATACCTGATGTACTATTCCTGCTGATCTTCCGGGATCATCGCAGCACTGCCGAAAGGGCCGCCCTCGGGTGGCCCTTTCTCATTCCCGCCACAGCTTTCAGGCAACCTTTTGTCGGCGGATACAACCTTAGGAATGGAATACGCCAATAATTGCAGGCAATCCCCCTGCGCCCTCCTCAGAAAGGACAAAATCTCGTCACGATTGGATGGTTCGTTTAAAAAAACTTAAGGAGCCGCCGCCATGCTGGACAGTGACGCATCCTTCTCCCTTGTGCCCGAGTTTCACACCATCCGTCGCGCGCCGACCAAGGGCCTGGCGCGGTCTTCCGATCTCCCCTTCTGCGCCGAGTCCTTCGCCGCCTGCACCGATGCTGCAAGCTTCGTGCCAGTCCCGCGCGATCCGGCCCCCGGGCATCCGACAGCAGAGGAACCGGCCGCCCTCGCGCCGACACCCGCCGAAACCCCGCTCACCGGGCAGGCCCCCGAGGATACCGACACCACCACCCCCGACGCGCGCGCCATCACGCCGCGCCGCCCGCTGCGCTTCACCCCCGCCCGCGACGGCGGCGACCACGCGCCCGTCACGCTGCCCGTCCTCAACCTCTTCGCCAATGTCTTCGACGATGACAGCCTGCACGGCCCCGGGATCGACCCCCGCCTGCAACGCGGCCGGGATCGCGCCCGCGCCTGCCTCGCCGCGCATCAGGCCGATCTGCCGCCCGAGGCGCGCAATCTCTGGCACGACATGGATATCGACGACGCGGCAGAACCCGCCGCCCCCGAGACAGGCTTCACCGTGACCGAGACGGAATGCCCCGCGACCGCCTCCCATCCCCGCCGCCGCATCGTCCGTCACCTGACCCCGCGCAGCGTCCGGTCCACCCCGCCCCAGGCCCCGGCCGAGCTGGACCCGCTGCAGGAACAGCTGCACCTGATCCGCGACGCGCTCTATGCCGAAGATCCCGCCGGGGCAGAGGCACCACCGCAACCCCACCGCGCCGCCGCGCTCTGGCAGGCCCTTGTCGCGGTCTTCCTGCCGTTCTTCACCCTGCTCGCGCCCCGGGCCGCCGCGCTGCGCGACCGGCTCGCCCCGCCGCGCGCCCTCCTGCTGCCGCCCCTCGCACCGCGCGCCGTCGCGGGCTGCGCCATGCTGGCCATGATCGGCCTGTCGCTCTCCTCCGCCATCCTCTGACGCAAGGCGATCAACCCGGGGTTAGCCGCGCACCCTGCCCGGTGCCGTTCACGTTCCGGCGACAACCCCGGGCCTTTCGGCGGTTTCCCGCCCATTCAGCGCCAATTCAGGCAACAATCGGGCAGAAACACGGTCGATTCCGCACAACTTCCCCAAACCCACCCGAAATTCGGCGCATTTGTTCATCAACCTTAACGCGTGGCCATGCGAAAGACAGGAGGGCACGCCGTTGGCATTCGATGACAGCACCATCGCCCAGTTCGTCTTCGACCGCGATCCCGCGCTGAACCTGCCGCTTCTGGTGCGCGAACTCGATGCCGCACTCGGGCGTTCCGGCGCGGGCCAGCGCCGCATCACCTGGGATTGCGAAGACCTCGTCTTCGTCGATCTCGACGGCGTCCGCTTCACCCTTTCCTATACCGGCGAAGCTGCCCCCGGCCTGCCCAGCAGCCTGATGATCTCGGTCGGCCCCGGCGCGGTCAGCCGCGTCGATGGCAAGGACCGCCAGCGGTACGAGGATCTCTGCCACCTCATCGCCGATCGCCTGCGCCACCGCTTCGCCCCACGCGAAACGCTCTGGCATCAGGTCGCAGGCCCCGTCACCGCCGATCTGGTGGATGATCTCTTCGACCGCCTGCCCGATTTCGGCTCCGTCTCCGCCGCCCGCCCCCTGACCCGCCGCTCCGCCCCGGCCGAGGCGATCCGCGCCTTCCCCGAGGCCGAGGATGACACCCCCGTCTCCTTCGTGGAAAAGGCCATGGCCATCAAGGCCGCCAAGGCCGAACGCGCCCGCGCCACCCTGGCCCGCTTCGCGCCCGGCCCGATCACCGCCCCGCCCGCGGCCAATGCCGCCCCCGATCCGGCCCCGCCTTCCGCCTCACGCCCCGTCGCGGCCGATCTCGGCCAGATCCGCGAGGCCCTCTACCCGCCCGAGGCCGAAACCCAGGGCCAGAATGTCCGCATGCGGCTGGCCGCCTCGACGCTCGATGTCACGCTGATGATGGTCTACCTGCCCATGGGCGCGGCCATGCTCACCTGCTCGCTTCTGCGCGGCGGCGATGTCAATGCCTCGGGCCGGGTCATGGCGCTTACCTGCACGCTGATGGCGCTCAGCCATATCGCGGGCCTGACGCCCACGCTGTCGATCCTCTGACGCCCCCTTCGCGCCGCTACAGCCCCGCCTCGGCCATGGCCGCCCGCTCCGCCTCGGTGAAGCGTGCCAAGGGCACGATATGGGTGTGGATGGAGAACACCACCGCCTCCGTCACGGGCAGCCGCAGGATGCATTGCCGCTCGGACCGCAGGTAAAGCCGCTCCACCGCATAGGGCCGCCTGTCGAATTCCAGCCTCGGCTGGAACAGCGTCGGATCGTCATAGACCAGCGCATTATAGCGCTCCAGCGGCTGGCCCAGCCGCACCATGTCGAACAGCCGCTGCACCCGGCGCGCGATCTCTTCGTCATAATGATGCACCGGGCGATGGATGCCCGTCATCGGCTTGCCGATCTTCTGCGCCAACGTCCAGCTGGCCGGAAAGCACAGGATCGCCCCCGTCAGCACCGATTCCGCGCCCTGCCGCTGCATCAGGCACAGATCCTCCTGCACCAGCCGCCCCAGCGTCACCAGGGGATAGGCCCGGTCCACCCGCACCTCCACCCCATCCGGCCGCGTCACCCGCGCCGGATCAACCCCATAGCCCGGCCGCCGCGACAGGATCTCCAGCACCGTCTCCAGCAATTCCTCCGCCGCCGCCCGCCCCTCGGGCAGCAGCGCATGCACCAGTGGCTGGCGCGTGGCGATCAGCCAGTCGCGCTCGGCCATCTGCCCGGCAAAGGCCTCATCCGCGCGGATCCAGTCCTCCGCCCCGCAGGGCAGCATCCCGGGCAGCCGCCAGGTCCGCGGATCCATCCACGGCACATGGGGCAATCTGTCCTGAAGAACCGGCGCGCGCATGCCCCTTGCTAGCCGCCGCGCGAAACCCGTGCAAGCCGGTCTGAATCCGACGCGCCCCGTCGCCCCCCGGCAATCCTGCACCCCCGCCCCCCGCCACCATCGGGAAAACCGACAGGGGGATGATGCCGCATGACCGCCCAATACCATGCCGACCGCCGCAAGATCGACCCGACGCGCGGCCCCCGCCTCGCCGATGGCACCCCGAACGAGAATGACCGGGTAGAGATCGGCCCCACCCAGCTTGCCTTCACCGAGTGGGAGGCCGCAGGCCTCACCCCCCCGAACCTCGCCCGGATGCGCGAATACCGCTGGGACAGGCTGGTCAAGGCGCTCCACGCCCGCGATTGCGGGGGCCTGCTGATGTTCGATCCGCTGAACATCCGCTACGCCACCGACACCACCAACATGCAGATCTGGAACACCCACAACCCCTTCCGCGCCTGCCTCCTCTGCGCCGACGGGCATATGGTGATGTGGGAATACAAGAACTCCCCCTTCCTCGTGACCTTCAACCCGCTGGTGAAGGAACTCCGCTCCGGCGCCACCTTCTTCTACAATTCCACCGGCGACCGGGGCGAGGCCGCCGCCCGCGCCTTCGCCGCCCAGGTGGACGAGGTGATGCGCGACCATGCCGGCACCAATCGCCGCCTTGCAGTGGACAAGATCATGGTCCACGGCCTGCGCGCGCTGGAAGCCATCGGGTTTGAGGTGACAGAGGGCGAAGAACTTACCGAACGCACCCGCGCCATCAAGGGCCCCGACGATATGCTCGCCATGCGCTGCGCCGCGCATGCCTGCGAAAGCGCGGTGGCCGCGATGGAGGCCTTCACCCGCGAGAACGTGCCCAAGGGCGGCATCTCCGAGGATGACATCTGGTCGGTCCTGCATGCCGAAAACATCCGCCGCGGCGGCGAATGGATCGAAACCCGCCTCCTCGCCTCCGGCCCCCGCACCAATCCCTGGTTTCAGGAATGTGGGCCAAGGATCGTGCAGAACAATGAGATCGTGGCCTTCGACACCGACCTGATCGGCGCCTACGGCTTCTGCATCGACATCTCGCGCACATGGTGGGTGGGCGACGAACGCCCGACCAATGCGATGATCGCGGCCCATGCCCATGCGCTGGACCATATCCGCGACCATCAGGCGCGGCTGAAACCCGGCGTGTCGATCCGCGAGCTAACCTTCGGCGGCCATCAGCTGGAAGACCGCTACTGGAAGCAGAAATACTCCTGCAAGATGCACGGGGTGGGGCTTTGCGATGAATGGCCCTATGTCACCTATCCCGACGGCTGGATGGAGGGCGCCTTCGACGCCGTCCTGGAACCCGGCATGACGATCTGCGTCGAGGCTCTGGTCAGCCCGGAGGGCGGCGATTTCTCGATCAAGCTGGAAGATCAGGTGCTGATCACGGAAACCGGCTGCGAGAACCTGACCCGCTACCCCTTTGACCGCGCCCTGATGGGCCAGCCGTGATTTGCGATTTTTCTGCGAAGAATCAGGGGGCTTTCCGCCCCCTCTTGGCGCGTGCCGCGCCAATTCACCCCCGAGGATATTTGAAAACAGATGAAGCAGCAGGCCCGCCTTTCCCTTCATCTGTTCTGAAAACATCCTGCAGGGGGTGAGGCGCGGCACGCGCCGAGGGGGACGCAAAGTCCCCCTTCCTTCAGAATTTTCGCAGAAAATTCGTGCCCTCCGACCCCGCCCTGCGCCTTGCCTCGCCTGCCGTCCCGGCGTAAGGCCTGCGCGACCCCGTCCTGACATGAGGCCCCCATGATCCCCCGCTATTCCCGCCCCGACATGGTCGCCATCTGGGAACCCCAGACCCGCTTCCGCATCTGGTTCGAGATCGAGGCCCATGCCTGCGACGCGCAAGCCGCCCTCGGCGTCATCCCCAAGGCCAATGCCGAAGCCGTCTGGAAGGCACGCGACGTCACCTTCGACGTCGCCCGCATCGACGAGATCGAGGCCGTCACCAAGCATGACGTCATCGCCTTCCTCACCCATCTGGCCGAAATCATCGGCAATGACGAGGCGCGCTTCGTCCATCAGGGGATGACCTCGTCGGATGTGCTGGACACCACGCTGAACATCCAGCTTGCCCGCGCCGCCGACCTCCTGCTGGCCGGCCTCGACCGGGTGCTTGCCGCGCTGAAGGCCCGCGCCTTCGAACACAAGGACACCGTCCGCATCGGCCGCAGCCACGGCATCCATGCCGAACCCACCACCATGGGCCTGACCTTCGCGCGCTTCTATGCCGAAATGGCCCGCAACCGCGCCCGCCTCGTGAATGCCCGCGCCGAAATCGCGACCGGCGCCATCTCCGGCGCCGTCGGCACCTTCGCCAATATCGACCCCCGCGTCGAGGAACATGTCTGCGCGCAACTGGGCCTCATCCCCGAACCCATCTCCACGCAAGTGATCCCCCGCGACCGCCACGCCATGTTCTTCGCCACGCTGGGCGTCATCGCCTCCAGCATCGAGAACATCGCCATCGAGATCCGCCACATGCAGCGCACCGAGGTGCTGGAGGCCGAGGAATTCTTCTCTCCCGGCCAGAAGGGCAGCTCCGCCATGCCGCACAAGAGGAACCCGGTCCTGACCGAAAACCTCACCGGCCTTGCCCGGCTTGTGCGCATGTCCGTGACGCCCGCGCTGGAAAACGTGGCGCTCTGGCATGAACGCGACATCTCCCATTCCTCGGTCGAGCGCGCCATCGGCCCGGATACCACCATCACGCTCGACTTCGCGCTGCACCGCCTGGCGGGCGTGGTGGAAAAGCTGGTGATCTATCCCGAGAACATGCTGAAGAACATGAACAAGTTCAAGGGTCTGGTCATGTCGCAGCGGGTTCTCCTCGCGCTCACCCAGGCCGGTGTCAGCCGCGAGGACAGCTACCGCCTCGTCCAGCGCAACGCGATGAAGGTCTGGGAGAAGGGCGCCGATTTCAAGACCGAACTCCTCGCCGATCCCGAGGTGACCGCCGCCCTCTCGCCCGCCGAAATCGAAGAGAAATTCGACCTTGGCTATCACACCAAACATGTCGACACGATCTTCGCCCGCGTCTTCGGCTGATCTCACGAAAGCGTGAAAACGACCTGCGGCAGGGACGGAAAAAACCATCCTTGCCTTTGTCGATTCCATGTTACCTTCAAAGATACGTACCGGATGCGGATTTTCCGACGGCCGGTCGCCCTGCCCATAGCAACACGCGCATGAAAGGACGACCCGTGAAGATCAAGACCACCCTCATTGCCCTGACCCTCGGCCTCGCGCCGACCTTCGCCCTCGCCGGCGGCGGCTGCAACTGGGAGAAAACCCAGCAATCCGCCTCGTCCTGTGCCGAAGGCACCGTCTACGATGCGAAATCGGGCACCTGCGTGCCGCAGACCACCTCCTGATCGGGGGCCCGGTAAGGGCCGGTTAACCCGGCCCCGCTACCCTTTCCGAAAGTCGCATCGGGAAGGATCACCATGCAGGACGAAAGCCCTGTCGCATTCGCGCGCAACGCCCCGGTCGCGGGGCTTCTGCCGCGCAGCACCACCCCCACGGAAAAGGCCGCGATCATCGTGAGGCTGATGCTGGCCGAAGGCGCGCCGCTGCCGCTGTCGGGCCTGCCTGAACATCACCAGACCCGCCTCGCCGAACAGATGGCCCGCATGGGCCTTGTGGATCGTGCCACGCTTGCCGCCGTGGTCGATGACTTCCTCACCGCGCTCGATGCCGCCGGCCTCACCTTTCCCGACGGGCTGGATGATGCGCTGGCCCTGGTCGATGGCCATATCTCGCCCAATGCCGCCAGCCGCCTGCGCCGCATGGCCGCCAGCACCGCCCGCACCGATCCCTGGGAACGCATCGCCACCCTCCCGCCCGAAGACCTGCTTCCCCTCATCGCGGAAGAGGCGGCCGAAACCGCCGCCGTCACCCTGTCGAAACTGCCCGTCGCCCGGGCCGCCGATCTTCTGTCGCGCATGCCGGGCGACCGCGCGCGCCGGGTTGCCCTTGCCATGTCGCGCACCGCCGCCATCGCGCCGGAAACCCTACGCCGAATCGGCCTGTCGCTCTTGGCGCAACTGGATCAGCGCCCGCCCCGCGCCTTTTCCACCGGCCCGGTCGACCGGATCGGTGCCATCCTCAACGTCTCGCCCGCCACCACGCGCGACGATGTCCTCGCCGGGCTGGATGAGGCCGATGCCAGCTTCGCCGAACAGGTCCGCCGCGCGATCTTCACCTTCGCCCATATCCCCGCCCGCATCGCCCCGCGCGACCTGCCGCGCATCCTGCGCGCCGTCGATGCGCCCACCCTGACCACGGCCTTCGCCGCCGCCGCCGCCGATCCTGCCCTGTCTCCCGTCCTGGAACAGATCCTCGCCGCGCTCTCCCCCCGCATGGTGCAGCAATTGCGCGAAGACATGGCCGCCCGGGGCAGCGTCACGCCCCGCGACGCCGATGCCGCCTTCACCGCGATCACCACCGCCATCCGCAACCTCGAAGCCTCGGGCGAACTCACTCTGAAACAGGAAGGGGAGTGACCGGGGCCCCTTCCCCTTCCCCTTCCCCTTCCCCTTCCCTTTCGCCTTCCACTTCTCTGTCGCCTTCCGCTTCCCTTTCGCCTTCGCCTTCGCTCTCCCCTTCCGCTTCGCCCTCCCCTTCCCTTTCGCCTCCGCCTTCGCCTCCCCTTTCGCCTTCCGCTTCCCTTTCACCTTCCACATCCCCTTCGGCTTCCGCTTCCGCTTCCCCTTCGCCTTCGCTTTCCCCTTCCGCCTCGCCGTCCCCGTCTCCCTTCACCGCCCGCTCACAGTCCCTCTCCTCCTTCGCCTCTCCCTCCCCCTTGACCTCCCTCTCACCGTCCCTCCCTCCCTTTGCCTTTGCCTTCCCTTTCGCCTTCCACTTCCCTGTCGTCTTCCGCTTCCGCTTCGCCTTCGCCCTCGCTTTCCCTTCGCCTTCGCTTTCCCCTTCCGCTTCACCGTCCCCCTCTCCCTTCACCGCCCGCTCACAGTCTCTCTCCTCCTTCGCCTGTCCCTCCCCCGTGACCTCCCTCTCACCGTCCCTCTCTCCCTTTGCCACCCCCTTCCCCCCTCACCTCCTTCTCACCTTCCCTCACCACCTACCCCCCTCCCCCTCTCCTGCCCCTTCCCGTTCACCTCCTGCTCCCGCTCCCTCACACCGTCCCTCCCTGCCCTTGTTTCCTCCGTCCCCTCTCCAACCTCACACCGTCCCCCTTTCCCCGTCCCTACTCCCGCCCCTGCCTGTCCACCTCCTGCTCTCCCTCCCGCTCATCTCCCCCTCGGACCGGGGCCGCAGGGGCCACGCCGCCCGCATGGCCAGCCCCTCGGCCTTGCCTCCCCTCCCGGAACACCCCCGCACCGGCGGCCCGCCCCTTCATCTTGGCCCAAATACCCGCAGGGGGTGAATGACGGCGCGGCACGCGCCGGCAGAGGGGGCGGCACGCCCCTTGCCTCCTCCACGCGCCGCCTTGCACCCGGCCCGCCGCCCGCCTAGGGTCCGCCCCAGCAAGGAATCCGCGATGCAGCACCCGACCGAAGCCTCCACCCGCCAGGGCATCGTCCTCATGCTGCTGTCGCTTCTGATGTTCACCGCGATGGATGCGCTGGCCAAGGGGCTGGTCCAGACCTATCCCACCGCCCAGGTCATCTGGGCGCGCTTCGCGGGGCAGCTTTTCCTTGTGGTGCTGATCCTGAACATCCGGCTCGGCCCGGCCCTGCGCACCCGCCATCCCGGGCTGCATGCGCTGCGCTCGCTGGCCCAGCTCGGGGCGACCGGCTTCTTCTTCGCCTCGCTCGGCCATATCGGCCTGGCCGAGGCGACGGCCCTCGCCGATCTGAACCCTGTCCTCATCACCCTTGGCGCCGCGCTCTTCCTTGGCGAAAGACTGGGTCCGCGCCGGATCGCGGGCGTCTTTGCCGCGATGATCGGCGCGCTGATCATCATCCGGCCCGGCGCCGATGTCTTCACCCCCGCCGCCCTGCTGCCCCTGGCCTGCGCCCTGTCCTATGCCACCGCCGCCCTGCTCACCCGCAAGGTCGGCATGACCGAAAGCCCCTGGACCGCCATGTTCTACGGCGCCTTCCTCGGCACGATCGTCATGTCGGCCGTGATGCCCATGGTCTGGCAGCCCATCGCGGCGGCCGACCTCTGGCGCTTCGCGCTCATCTGCGCGCTTGGCACCGCGGCCCAGATCTGCCTGATCCGCGCCTTCTCGATGGCCGAGGCCGGGGCCATCGCCCCCTTCGGCTATGCGGGCATCATCCTCGCCACGGGCTGGGGGATCATCCTTTATGACGAATGGCCCGACGCGCTTACCCTGCTGGGGGCCGCGATCATCGTGATCGCGGGGCTCTATGTCTGGCACCGCGAAACCCGCGCGCGCCGCGCGGGCTGATCAGGGCCTCACTCCAGCCGCGCCGCCGCCAGAACCGAGGCCGGCCCCGGCTCCTGCACGATCACCACCACCGGCTCCGCCCCCGGCGCATCCGCCATCATCTCCAGAGGGGCCTGCCCCGGCCAATCCGCCAGCGTCTTCCATTCCGTCACGATGTTGCGATAGGTCACCACGCGGCCCGCATTCTCGCCCCGCTCGATGGCCACTTCCGCCGCGGGCAGATAGCGCACCATCTGCACCACCGCTCCGCCCGGCAGGGGCCGATCCGCCACCGCGCCGATGCGCACCTGATCGCCCATCCGCTCCAGCGTCACCCGCACCGTCGGAACCGCCGCCAGATGCTTGCCGATCAGCTTCACCACCGATTCCGGCTCATTGCCCTCGACCCGCTCCACCCCGCCGATGATCATCTGCGGCGTATAGATCATCCGGCTCTTCGCCGCCCGGGCATAGCTCTTCTGCCGCTCGGTGAACTGGGCCTTGGCAAAGCTGTCTTCCCAGCCGATGTAATCCCAGTAATCCACATGCAGCGCCAGCGCGATCACCTCTTCATGGGTGGCAAGCTCGGCCATGAATTCATCCGCGGGCGGGCATGAGGAACAGCCCTGGCTCGTGTAAAGCTCCACCACCACGCCTTCGGTCGATTGCGCCGCCACCGGCGCGGCAAGGCACAGAAGCAGCCCGCAGGCCCCGCTGACGATATGTCGCATCTGTTCCTTCCCGATCTTCCAACGTCGTCTTGCTGTAACAAAAAGCCCGCCCCCGCGGCCAATCAAGGTTTTGCGATTGCCATGCCGCCGGATTTCACGCCCCTGCGTGCCGCAGGACACGCCCCCACCCCGCCGGATTTCCCGCAGAAAGGGACTGGATTTTCTGCATACAATTGCATACAACAGCGCAGAACCCCTTGCCCGACAGGATTCTTTCAGGCATCGGAAACCCCAGAGAGGCCCGCTTCCCGGGTCCATCGTGAACGCCAGCCATTCGCAGGAGGCAAGCATGACCGTCACCGTCGGACATGACAGCGCAAAAACCCGCCAGACCCTTACCGCAGGCGGCGCGTCTGTCGCCTATTACTCCATCCCCGCCGCGCAGGAAGCGGGCCTGGGCGATTTCTCGCGCCTGCCCGCCGCGCTCAAGGTCGTGCTGGAAAACATGCTGCGCTTCGAGGATGGCAAGACTGTAAGCGTCGACGACATCCGCGCCTTCGGCGACTGGGCGAAAATGGGCGGCAAGAACCCGCGCGAAATCGCCTACCGCCCCGCCCGCGTGTTGATGCAGGATTTCACCGGCGTTCCCGCCGTGGTGGACCTCGCCGCGATGCGCGACGGCATCCTCGGGCTGAAAGGCTCCGCCGCAAAGATCAACCCGCTGGTGCCTGTGGACCTCGTCATCGACCATTCGGTGATGATCGACGAATTCGGCACCCCCCGCGCCTTCCAGGCCAACGTGGACCGTGAATATGAACGGAACATGGAACGCTACGTGTTCCTGAAATGGGGCCAGAAGGCCTTCAACAACTTCCGCGTCGTCCCGCCCGGCACCGGCATCTGCCACCAGGTCAACCTCGAATACCTCGCGCAAACCGTCTGGACCGACAAAGACCAGAACGGCAACGAAGTGGCCTATCCTGACACGCTGGTGGGCACCGACAGCCACACCACCATGGTCAACGGCCTCGCCGTCCTCGGCTGGGGCGTGGGTGGCATCGAGGCCGAGGCCGCGATGCTGGGCCAGCCCGTCTCCATGCTCATCCCCGAAGTCGTAGGCTTCAAGCTGACGGGCGCGATGCGCGAAGGCACCACCGCGACCGACCTCGTCCTGAAGGTCGTGCAGATGCTCCGCAAGCACGGCGTGGTGAACAAGTTCGTCGAATTCTACGGCGAAGGCCTCGATCACCTGCCGCTGGCTGATCGCGCGACCATCGCCAACATGGCCCCCGAATACGGCGCCACCTGCGGCTTCTTCCCCGTAGACGACGAAACCCTGCGCTACCTGCGCCAGACGGGCCGGGATGAAGCGCGCATCGCGCTGGTCGAAGCCTATGCCAAGGCCAACGGCATGTGGCGCGGCGCGGATTACGATCCGATCTACACCTCGACCCTGCATCTCGACATGGGCGAGATCGTCCCCGCCATCTCCGGCCCCAAGCGCCCGCAGGACTATCTGCCGCTGACCGATGCCAAGGCCTCCTTCGCCAAGGAAATGGAAGCCTCGTTCAAGCGCCCGATGGGCGTTGAGGTCGCCGTGAAGGGCGAGGATTACAAGCTTTCCTCCGGCAAGGTGGTGATCGCCTCGATCACCTCCTGCACCAACACCTCCAACCCCTATGTGCTGATCGGCGCAGGCCTCGTGGCGCGCAAGGCGCGCGCACTCGGCCTGACGCGCAAGCCCTGGGTCAAGACCTCGCTGGCACCGGGAAGCCAAGTCGTCAGCGAATACCTCAACGCCGCAGGCCTGCAGGAAGATCTTGATGCCGTGGGCTTCAACCTCGTGGGCTATGGCTGCACCACCTGCATCGGCAACTCCGGCCCGCTGCAACCCGAAATCTCGGCCGCCATCGCGGAAGGTGACCTCGTCGCCACCGCCGTGCTGTCGGGCAACCGCAACTTCGAAGGCCGCATCTCGCCGGATGTCCGCGCCAACTACCTCGCCAGCCCGCCGCTGGTCGTGGCCTATGCGCTGGCAGGCGACATGAACATCGACCTGACCACCGAACCCTTGGGCACCGGCAAGGACGGCAAACCCGTCTACCTGCGTGACATCTGGCCCACGAACAAGGAAATCGCCGACCTCGTCCACGCCACCGTGACGCGCGAGGCGTTCCTCAAGAAATACGCCGACGTCTTCAAGGGCGACACCAAATGGCAAGGGGTGGAAATCACCGAGGCCGAAACCTACGACTGGCCCGCCTCCTCCACCTATATCCAGAACCCGCCCTATTTCCGCGGCATGGCGAAAACCCCGGGCACGATCAGCAACATCAAGAACGCCCGCGTCCTTGCGCTCTTGGGTGACATGATCACCACCGACCACATCTCCCCGGCGGGTTCCTTCAAGGCCACCACGCCTGCGGGCAAATACCTGACCGACCGTCAGGTCCCCGTGTCGGAGTTCAACTCCTACGGCGCCCGCCGCGGCAACCATGAGGTGATGATGCGCGGCACCTTCGCCAATATCCGCATCAAGAACGAGATGCTCGATGGCGTCGAAGGCGGCTACACCAAAGGCCCGGACGGCGCGCAGACCTCGATCTTCGACGCCTCCATGGCCTATCAGGCGAATGGCACGCCCCTCGTCATCTTCGGCGGCATCGAATACGGCGCAGGCTCCTCGCGCGACTGGGCGGCCAAGGGCACGGCGCTTCTGGGCGTCAAGGCTGTGATCGCCGAGTCGTTCGAACGTATCCACCGCTCCAACCTCGTCGGCATGGGCGTCATCCCCTTCGAATTCACCAATGGCGACACGCGCAAATCGCTGGGGCTCAAGGGCGATGAAACCGTCTCCATCGAAGGGCTGGAAGGCGACCTGAAACCCCTGTCTCTGGTCCCCTGCCACATCACTTTCGCCGATGGCACCACCAAGACGATCCAGATCAAGTGCCGGATAGATACCGAGATCGAGATCGAATACGTGGAACATGGCGGCGTGCTGCATTACGTGCTCAGGAACCTCGCCGCCGCCTGATCCGGCATGGAACTTGCAACCATCAGGCCCCGCGGCAGAAATGCCGCGGGGCTTCCGCTTTTCCGCCGCTTTCCCGCCGCATTCCCCAGGCACAAAGCCGCCATCGCGCAAGGCCGCACGCGCAGGACCGGGGGAAAACCCGGCGCCTGTGCGCGCCTCTGTGGAAACCTACTGTTTCCAACAAAGCGGACTGTGTTCCCGCCGGAATCGGCTATTCTGATCCCGTCGCGTATGAGTGTCACTCACGCCGGGAACCGCCAGATGATCGTCTTAACACCCCCCCCTGTCTCAAGGCGCATGGCGCGCCCCGGCGCGTGTCTTCCCTTGGGCGAAGGGCTTTTTCTCTTCGCCCTGCTCTGCCTTGTGCTTTCAGGTATGTGACCGGAATTTCCCGGAGTTCGATTTCAGGTCGGCCGCCGCTCTCCCTTGGGCGAAGGCCAGAAAAGGGGGGCAGTCACCTGCCCCCCTTTTTCCATTCCCGCAGTCCTGATCCGGCAATCGCCGCGCCCGCCCGCGTCAGGGCGACCCGGCCTCTTCCGCCAGCGCCGCCTCCAGCGCGGGCAGGAAGCGCGCCTCGTAATCCGTCCCCACCAGCGGCCCGATGAAGCGGAAGGCCACCGTCCCATCCCCCCGCAGGATGAAGGTCTCGGGCGGCGCGGTCACGCCCCATTCCACCCGGTCCTTGCCATCGGGATCGAAGCCCACCGCGAAGAAGGGATTGCCCTCCTCCTCCAGGTATTTCGTCGCCGCCGCCGCATCGTCGCGCATGTTCACGCCCGCCACCCGGATGCCCCGCGCGGCCATCTCCAAAAGCACCGGATGCTCGGCCCGGCAGGGCGGGCACCAGCTCGCCCAGAAATTCACCACCGTCACCTCGCCCGCCCGCAGATCCGCATCCGTCAGCGCGGCATAGCCCGGCAGGGCCTGCGCCGGCACCTCCGGCGCCTGCCGCCCGATGAAGACCGACGGCAGGTCATCGGGATTGCTGCGCTGCATCCCCACCCAGAACATCCCCGCCAGCCCCAGAAACAGCACCGGCGGCAGCACCATCAGCCATCTAGCCATTCTCGCGCTCCTGCCGCGCCTCGACCTCGCGCAACTGCGCCTTCACCCGCGCCCCGCGCCACATCGTCCAGCCCACCAGCGCCACCAGCAGCAGCAGCGAGGCCGCATAGGACGACAGCACGGCAAAGGCGTATTTCCCCAGATCCGGCATCATGCCAGCCGCTCCCGCGCCAACAAGGCCTGCAACCGCCGCGCCCGGATCTCCGTCCGCGTCCGCATCAACACCAGCGCCACGAAGAGCAGCACGAAGCCCGCGATGCACACCAGAAGCGGCAGCCAGAACACATCCGCCACATTCTCCTCCTTGTCCAGCGACAGCGACGCCCCCTGATGCAGCCCCTGATTCCAGAACAGCACCGCATAGCGCGACAACAGCGCAAAGACCGATCCCACCAGACAGAGCACCGCCGTCAGATCGGCGGCGGTGTCGGGATTCTCCACCGCCTGCCACAGCGCGATATAGCCCAGATAGAACAGCGTCAGGATCAGGAAGGACGTCAGCCTCGGGTCCCAGGCCCACCACGTCCCCCACATCGGCTGCCCCCAGAAGGCCCCGGTCACCAGCGCGATGACCGTGAAAGTCAACCCGATCGGCGCGGCGGCCTTGGCCGCCAGCGCGCTCACATGATGCCGCCGCACCAGCCAGATCAGGCTGGTGACCAGCATCATCACCCAGGCATTGATCGCCATCATCGCGCTTGGCACATGCAGGTAGATGATCTTCACGGTCGACCCTTGCCGGAAATCATCCGGCGTGAAGAAGAACCCCCAGATCAGCCCCGCCACCAGACAGGCCAGCGCCAGCACCGCCACCCAGGGCAGGACCCAGGCCGATGTCTGCATGAACCGCTTCGGATTGGCATATTCCCAGATCGACATGCTGGCTCTCTAAATCCTCTTCGCGCGCGTCTCAACTCACTAACACGCTAGCGTCACCTCAGGTTGATCCGTATTGCCGCAGCCGCCGCAAAGGGCAACAAGGCCCCCGCCGCCAGCGTGATCCCCGCCAGCAGAAGCAGCGGCACCGCCACCTCCAGCCCCGCCGCCCCCCGCTTCACCACTTCCGCCCCGAAGATCAGCGTCGGCACATAAAGCGGCAGCACCAGAAGCGACAGCAGCAATCCCCCCCGCTTCACCCCCACCACCAGCGCCGCGCCAAAGGCCCCGATCACCGAAAGCGCGGGCGTGCCAAGGGCCAGCGACAGCACCAGCCAGCCATAGCCCTCGACCGGCAGGTTCAGCAGAACCCCCAGCACCGGCGCGACCAGGGTCAGCGGCACCCCGGTCACCATCCAATGCGCCAGGGCCTTCACCGCCACCACCGCCTCCAGCGGCATCGGGCTGGTGGCCAGCAGGTCCAGCGACCCATCCTCGAAATCCAGCGCGAAGATCCGGTCCAGCGACAGCAGGCAGGCCAGCAGCGCCCCCACCCACAATATCCCCGGCGCGATCCGCCCCAGCGTGCCGCCCTCCGGCCCCACGCCCAAGGGCACCAGCACCGCCAGCAGCAGGAAGAAGGCCAGCCCCAGCCCGAACCCGCCCCCCGCCCGCATCGCCAGCCGCAGGTCCCGGCTCAGCAGCGCCCCCATGCGCGCCCCTCCCCGTCTTTCGATCCCGCAGCTTCATCTTGGGAAAAATACCCTCGGGGGGAGGCGCGGCACGCGCCGTGGGGGGCAGACAGCCCCCCGTCCCGGCCCGCCACCGGGCGCCGCGCCTCTGGCCGGGTTCCCCGCCCCGCCCTCATCCGAAAACCTCGTCGAAATCCCCGCGCGCGCCACCCGCCGCCGGGCTTTTCGCGCGATAGGGGCCCAGCTCCAGCACCTCCGCCTCCGCCAGGCCCAGGTCGATATGCGTGGCGATCAGCGCCGCCCCGCCCGCCGCCAGATGGGCCCGCACCACACCCCCGAACAGCGCCACCGAAGCCGCATCGAGCGAGACCGTCGGCTCATCCAGCAGCCACATCTCCCGCCCTGTCACCAGAAGCCGCGCCAGCCCCAGCCGCCGCTTCTGCCCGGCCGAGAGATTCGCCGCCAGCCGATTGCGCAGCGCGACAAGGTTCATCTCCTCCAGCGCCCGCCCCACCCGGTCGGTGCCATGGATCGCGGCCCAGAATTCCAGGTTCTCCGCCACTGTCAGCACCGCCTTCAACCCGTCGGCATGGGCGGCATAGGCAATCGCCTCGGGCGGCAGCGACACCTGCCCCACCAGCGGCGGCTGCAGCCCTGCCAGCGTGCGCAAGAGCGTGGTCTTGCCCACGCCGTTCGGCCCGCGCAGGATCAGCGCCCGCCCCGCGGCCAGCCGGAAGGACAGCCCCTCCAGCACCCGCAAGCCCCCCCGCGCCACCGCCAGATCGGAAACGCTCAACTCCATGCCGAGGCCCGCCCTTCGGGCGGAGGAAAGATCTTCCAGCGAAGATCTTTCGGAAAAGTTTTCACTGAAAACTTTTCCCCCCGCGTCGCTCCCGGATCGCAAACCGCCAGAGCCCCAGCGGATCCCGCCCTCCGGGCGGGGGAAGGATCTTCCAGAGAAGATCCTTCCCGAAAAATTTTCGCCGAAAATTTTTCCACCCCGCCGCGCGCCATCACGCGCCCCCGACGGGCAGCAGCGCCACCGCGATCCGGCGGCCCTCGCTCAAAAGCACGTTATAGGTCCGGCAGGCCGCGGGCGAGGTCATCACCTCCACCCCGATGCCGCCCGCCTCCAGCGCCGTGCGGAAGGCCGCGGGCGGATGGGCGATCTCGGCCCCCATGCCCAGGAACAGCACGTCGATCCGCCCCGCCAGGCTCAGCGGCGTCGCGCTGTCCTCCAGCCCGCCCCAGGGTCCGGCATCCCAGGGCGTCACCAGACAGGCCCCCCGCAGCACATGCGCCCCCACCCGAAAGAAGCCCGGCCCATAGCCCGCGATCGGCTGGGCTGTGCCATAGCTGATCTCGGTCAGGCGCATCGCGGTTCCTCAGGCGTCGATATTGGCAAACTCGTCCGGCGTGCCCTTGTTCTTCGGCTTTTCGCTGCGGTCCAGCCCGATGAACAGCACGATGTTCTTGGCCACATAGACCGAGGAATAGGTCCCCAGGATCACGCCCATGAAGATGGAAAAGCAGAAGCCCCGGATCACGTCCCCGCCAAAGATCATCATCGTCCCCACCGCGATCAGCGTGGTCACCGATGTCATCAGCGTCCGGCTCAGCGTCTCGTTCACCGACAGGTTCATCACGTCGCGCAGCGGCATCTGCTTGTATTTCTGCAGGTTCTCCCGCAGCCGGTCGAAGACCACCACCGTGTCGTTGATCGAATAGCCAAGGATCGTCAGCAGCCCCGCCACGATGGTCAGGTCGAACTTGATCTGGAACAGCGCGAAGATGCCGATGGTGATGAAGACGTCATGCAGCAGCGCCAGCACCCCCCCCAGCGCGAACTGCCATTCGAAACGCATCCAGATATAGGCCAGCACCGCGAAGGAGGTCAGCGCCACCGCCAGGATGGATCCCCAGACCAGCTCGCCCGATACCTTCGGCCCCACGCTTTCCACGCTGGGAAAGGTCATCGCCGGGTCGATCGTCCGCAGCGCGGCCTCGACGGCGGCGATCTGCTCGGGCGTCACCGCCTCGGTCGAATCCTGCGCCGCGATGCGGATCATCGCCACATTCTGCTCCGGCCCGAAGGTCGGATCGAAGACTTCCGTGATCGCGATATCGCCCAGCGGCAATTCCTCAAGCGCCGCGCGATAGGCCGCCACATCCACGGCCTGGGCGCTTTCCGTGCGGATCGTGGTGCCGCCCTTGAAATCGATCCCGAAATTCAGCCCCATCACGCCCCAGGCGACAAAGGCCAGGACCATCAGCAGCATCGACCCGCCGAAGGTCACCCCCTGCCAGCGGAAGAAGTCGAAGTTTGTCTTTTCCGGCGCAAGCCGCAGACGCCATGCCATGCTGCGCTCTCCTATACGTAAACGGTTTTCGGGCGGCGCAGGCCGTACCATGTCTCGACCATCTGCCGCGTCACATACAGCGCGGTGAAGACCGAGGTCACGATCCCGATGGCCAGCGTCACGGCAAAGCCGCGCACCGGCCCCGCCCCCATGGTGAACAGCACAAGCGACGTGATCAGCGTCGTCAGGTTGGCATCGACAATCGCCGACAAGGCCCGCTCATAGCCGATCTCGATCGCCCGCGCGGGCGACTTGGCATTCTTCAGCTCTTCCCGGATGCGTTCAAAGACCAGCACATTCGCATCCACCGCCATCCCGATGATCAGCACGATCCCCGCGATCCCCGGCAGCGTCAGCGTGGCCCCGATGATCGACAGGATCCCGAAGATCATCGCCATGTTCAGCGCCAGCGACAGCACCGCGAACACCCCGAACAACCCGTAAGAGGCGATCATGAACAGGCTCACCGCCACCATCCCGATCACCGCCGCCACCTTGCCCGCGTCGATGCTGTCCTGCCCCAGTTCCGGCCCGATGGTCCGCTCTTCCAGGAAGGTCATGCTCGCAGGCAATGCCCCCGCCGACAGCAGCACCGCCAGCCGGTTCGCCTCTTCCACCGTGAAATTCCCGGTGATGATCCCCGATCCGCCCGGGATATGGCTCTGGATCACCGGGGCCGAGATCACCTCGCCATCCAGCACGATGGCAAAGGGCGCGCCGATGTTCTGCGCCGTGTAATCGCCAAAGGCCCGCGCGCCGCGCGCATCGAACTGGAAGGCCACCGCGGGCCGCCCGTTCTGGTCAAAGTCGCCCTTGGCATTGGTCAGATCCTCGCCCGAAACGACGGGCACCTCCTCGACCGTGTACCAGACCCCCTCCTCGTCCATCGAGGGCAGGCTCACATTGCCCGCGCCGGGGGCCGCATCCTCGGATGTGCCGCGCCGCACCACCGGGTTGAAGGTCAGCTTCGCCGTCGTCCCGATCAGCGCCTTCAACTCGCTCGCCGATCCGATCCCCGGCACCTGGATCAGGATCCGGTCCGCGCCCTGGCGCTGGATCGTGGGTTCCCGCGTGCCGGCCGTATCCACCCGCGTGCGGATGATCTCCAGCGATTGCTGGATCGTCCGCTGGTCCACCGCCGCCCGCTCGCTTTCCGACAGGGCCACGATCAGCGTCTTGCCCTCGGCCGTCACCGAGATGTCATTCTCGCCGATCCCCGTCAGCGACACGATGGGCGAGGCCAGCGCATTCACCGCCGCCACCGCGGCCGCCATGCCCGCCTCGTTCTCGATCTCCACCCGCAATTCGGCCGGGTCCGTCGCGGGCTGGCGGCGCACCGCCCCCACATCCGCCCGCACCTCGCGCAGCGCGTCGCGCACTTCCGGCCACCAGCCATCCATGCGCGCCTTGTAGACATCGGCCACCTGCACCTCGGCCAGAAGATGCGCGCCGCCGCGCAGATCCAGCCCCAGATTCACGATCCCCGATGGCAGCCAGGACGGCCAGGCATCCAGCGCCGCCTGCTGTTCCACGGTGGCAAAACCCGCCGCCTCCACCGCCTGCGCGGCATCATTATGGCCCTCGACCCGGGAATAGAACAGGTTCGGGGCCGCCAGCACCAGACCGAGCGCAACCGTCGCCCAGATCAGGATGCGCTTCCAAAGCGGCGTCTGCAGCATGGCTTGGGCTTTCGGTTCAGGCCGCGGCCGGTTCGGTCTTGTTCATCACCTGGGCGATGGTGCCCTTGATCACCTTCACCTTCACGCCATCGGCGATTTCCACCTCGACCATGCCGTCTTCCTGCACCTTGGTCACCTTGCCGACGATCCCGCCCTGCGTGACGACCTGATCCCCGCGCCGCAGCGCCTCGACCATGGACTTGTGCTCCTTCATCTTCTTCTGCTGCGGGCGGATCAGCAGGAAATACATGATCGCGAAGATCAGGATCAGCGGGATGAAAGAGGCAAAGGCAGAACCGGCACCGGCGCCGGCGGCCTGTGCAAAGGCGGGGGTTGCGAACATGGGCGTCCTCTCACTGTCTCGTCAGGGGCCGGGCTGCCCCGGCGATTTGGCGCGCACCCTATAGGCGGGGGCTATCGAAGGCAAGGCGGCCCCCGAAGCCATCCCCCACAAGGCCCGCGCCGCCCCGATATAAGTGCGCCCCCCCGCTTTGCCAGCCCCTCGTCGCCGATCTTCGCGCCCGGCTCAGATCCCCAGCCGGTACATCAGCCCCGCCACCTTGCGATAGACGATGGGCGGCAGCAGATCCTGCATCAGCTCGATCCGCGCCGTGCGCTTGTCCTTCTGGTCCGCCGTGCCGGGGCGCGGCTTGAACAGCGTGGTATGGCCCTTGCGCGTCGCATCCCATGTGGCCGTGTAGTAATAAAGCGCGATGGACTGGCGCGGCTGGCCCTCGGGGTGGTTCACCTTCGACGGATTGCCATGCCAGCTGTCCGAGGTGGTGGAAAAACACACCATCCGGTTGAAGCTCGGCACGAAAGAGCTGACCATCCCCTTCATCTCCTTGTCCCACAACTCGAAGGAACCGCCATATTCGGCCTTCCAGTCATGGTTCAGATAGATCAGGACATTCAGCCGCCGCTCCAGGTTCATCTTGGCGTGATGGTTGAAATCGGCATGGATATCCAGATGCCCCCCCGTCTCGATCCGGTGGATCCCCCCGCCCGAGAAATAGGGGTCCGGGATCAGCCCGGTGATCCCCGTCAACTCCTCCAGGAACAGGATGAAGGGCTTGGAATTCAGCGCATAGAACAGGTTCTTGGTATAGGTGCCCAGCCGCTCGGGCGTATAGCTGGTCTTCAGCCGCTCCTGCGCCCGGTCAAAGCTGGTTTCCGCCTCGGGCAGGTCGCGCAACTCCACCAGCACCCGCTCCAGGATCTCGGGCGGCAGGAAATCGTCGAACCCGCCATGCGGATAGGGCTGGGCGGCGCGATAGGCCTCGGCATGGGGCCGCGCCGCCTCGCGTGCGGCATCGGTGGAAATCAGCAGGGTCTCGGGGTCGATCGGCAGGACGGGTCGGGTCATGGGGGCTCCGGTCGGCTGGGGCTCCGGCCGCGGATGGGCCGGAACGGATTTAATCCATGTTAATCCCTACCCGATCCCTGACAAGCCGATCATCCCCCCAAAGTCCCGGACCAAGGTCCAAAACCCAGCCCACCCCGCCGCGCGCCCCTGGCCCTCCGCCCCGGCGAAAGGCCCCACATCACCCCCCGCCACCCCCGCGCCCCGGGCCTGACCCGGGGCCTCCACCCCGGCAGGAGGCCCCGGATCAGGTCCGGGGCGGGGTCTCTCCATCCTGTGCGCCCGCGCACCCTTAACCACCTTTGCCCGGCCGTCCCTATCCCGATTTGTATGCACAGCCCTCTGCACTGCGCGTCTGCACTGCGCTGCTGAACGCCCCCAAAACTCTTTCCCTGCAAGATCAGCCCCTTGCCGCCCCCTTCCCCTTTCGCGCCAAAACAGGCATACCACCCCCGTTGACCGCCAGAGGACAGGGCCATGCACGATATCCGCGCCATCCGCGAAAACCCCGCCGCTTTCGATGCGGCCCTCGCCCGCCGTGGCCTCCCCCCCGCCTCGCCCGAGATCCTCGCCCTCGACGCCGACCGCCGCGCCCGGATCGTCGCCGCCGAAACCGCGACCGCCGACCAGAACCGCGCGTCGAAGGACGTAGGCGCCGCCAAGGCGCGCGGCGATGACGCCGAATTCGAACGCCTCCGCGCGCTAGTGGCTGAAAAAAAAGCGGAAATCGCGCAGCTGACGGCCGAGGCCGATGCCCGGGACGACGCGCTCCGCGACATGCTCATGCGCATCCCGAACCTGCCGCTCGCCGATGTGCCGGAAGGCCGCGACGAGGAAGACAATGTCGAACTCCGCCGCTGGGGCACCCCCCGCGCCTTCGATTTCAAGCCGCTGGAACATTTCGAAATCCCGGGCGTGAAGCCCGGAATGGATTTCGAGACCGCCGCCAAACTCTCCGGCGCGCGCTTCGTCGTGCTGCGCGGCGCGGTGATCCGCGTCCATCGGGCGCTGGCGCAGATGATGCTCGACACCCATGTGAACGACCATGCGTTAACCGAGATGTGGACCCCCGTCCTCGTCAAGGAAGACGCCATGTATGGCACCAACCAGCTCCCCAAATTCGCCGAGGACAGCTATCAGACAACCAATGGCTGGTGGCTTGTCCCCACCTCCGAGGTGACGCTGACGAACACCGTGGCGGGCGATATTCTGGAAGAAAATCAACTGCCTGTCCGCATGACCGCCCATACGCAATGCTTCCGCTCCGAAGCCGGCTCCGCGGGCAAGGACACCACGGGCATGCTGCGCCAGCACCAGTTCGAAAAGGTCGAGATGGTGTCGATCACCACCCCCGAAACCAGCCTCGCCGAACATGAACGGATGACGCGCTGCGCGGAAAATATCCTTGAAAAACTGGGGCTTCCCTACCGGACCATCGTGCTTTGCACCGGCGACATGGGCTTTGGCGCGCAGAAGACGCATGATCTGGAAGTCTGGCTTCCCGGCCAGAACCGCTATCGCGAAATCTCCTCCGTCTCCGTCTGCGGCGACTTCCAGGCCCGCCGCATGAACGCCCGCTTCCGCCCGGCGGGTGGTGGAAAACCCGAATTCGTCCATACACTTAACGGCTCCGGCCTCGCAGTCGGGCGCACCCTGATCGCGGTGCTGGAGAACGGCCAGCAGGCCGATGGCTCGGTCGACCTGCCCGCCGCCCTCCACCCCTATCTCGGCGGCAAGACCCGCATCACCCCCGAGGGCGCGCTGGCATGAAGGCCCGCGCCGCCCTCCTCCTCCTCGTCACCCTCGCCTTCGGCGCGGCCCCCTTCCTCACGCCCCCCTTCCGCGGCTACGACCCCGCCCTCTTCCCGGTGCAGATCGCCCGCCCCTCCATCCAGCCTGCCGCCTATGCCTTTGGAATCTGGAGCGTGATCTACCTCTGGCTCATTTCCCATGCCGTGCTGGGCCTTTGGAAACATTCGGAAAATCCGGCCTGGGACAGGCCGCGCCTGCCACTGGCCCTGGCCATCGCCCTGGGCTCGGCCTGGCTTTCCATCGCCCCGGTCGCCCCTATCTGGGCCACGGTCACAATCCTGATCATGGCCGCCGCCGCCATCGCCGCCTTCCTGCGCGCCGATACGGAAACCGATCGCTGGCTTCTCTCCGCCCCCATCGCCATCCTTGCAGGCTGGCTGTCGGCGGCGGCAGCCGTCTCCTCCGGGGTGGTGATCGCGGGATATGGGCTCATGTCGGACACTGTCGCCGCCGTGGCCATGATTGCCCTGACCCTGGCCCTTGCCACCTGGACCCAGCGGCAAAAGCCCCGGATGCCCGTCTATGGCCTCACCGTGATCTGGGCGCTGATCGGCATCACCGTGGCCAATGCCGGGCTGAACCCCGTCGTCGCCATCCTCGCAGGCATCGGCATCGGCCTGATGGCCCTCGTCCTGCGCTCCAGCCGGCAGGGATAAGACCGCCCCGCCCCTTCATCTTGGCGTAAATACCCAAATCCGACGCCAGCCACCCCCACCCCCGGTCGCCTGACGGCGCCCTCCCCTCCCCCGCCCTTCGCGGGGGAGGGGCCGGGGGTGGGGGGGATTCGTCCAGGATCAGTCCTTGCGTCCCTCGATATGCTTGCGCAACCGGCTTGGCGTGTGGAACTTGCGCTCCTTGAACGGGTTCTTGTCCGATTGGCTGCGGAACATGATCCGGATCGGCACGCCCGGCATCTCGAAATGGTCCCTCAGCCCGTTGACCAGATAGCGCTTATAGCTTTCGGGCATCTCATCAGGGCGCGAACACATCACCACGAAACCCGGCGGACGCGCCTTCACCTGCGTCATGTAGCGCAGCTTGATCCGATGGCCCCCGGGCGCCGGCGGCGGATGCGCCTCGGTCATCGCCCCCAGCCAGGAATTCAGCCGCGCCGTCGTGATCCGCTTGTTCCACACATCATGCGCCCGGCAGATCGCGTCATGCAGCCGGTCCAGCCCGCGCCCCGTCTTGGCCGATACCGTCACCAGCGGAGCCCCGCGCAACTGCGGCAGAAGCCGTTCGAACATCTCCTTCAGTTCGGCCAGCTTTTCCTGCTTATCGTCTTCCAGATCCCATTTGTTCACCGCGATGACGACTGCCCGCCCCTCGGTTTCCGCGTAATCCGCAATCCGCAGATCCTGCGTCTCGAAGGGGATCTCCACATCCAGCAGAACCACCACGACCTCGGCAAAGCGCACCGCGCGCAACCCGTCGGCGACGGACAGCTTCTCCAGCTTCTCCGTCACCCGCGCCTTCTTGCGCATCCCCGCCGTGTCGAAGATCCGGATCGGCGTGCCCTGCCAGTCGGCGCGCACCGAAATCGCATCCCGCGTGATCCCGGCCTCGGGCCCCGTCAGCAGACGGTCCTCGCCGATGATCTTGTTGATCAGCGTGGATTTTCCCGCATTGGGCCGCCCGATCACGGCAATCTGCAGGGGCTTCTTCGCGGTCGGGCGATGGGCCGCGGGATCGGCCTCCTCATCCCCCAACTCCTCGGGGATATCGACCTCCGTCTCGGGCGTGTTCGCGGCCTCGCGCTCGGCGAATTCCTCGCGGAAGGGGATCAGGATGCGATACAGGTCATCCATCCCCTCGCCATGTTCCGCCGACAGCCGCACCGGCTCGCCCAGACCAAGGCTCCATGCCTCCAACGCGCCACTGTCGCCCGCGGCGCCCTCGGCCTTGTTCACCCCCAACACCACGCGCGCATTCTTCTTGCGCAGGATATCGGCGAATACCTCATCCGATGGCGTCACACCCACCCGCCCGTCGATCAGGAAGAGGCAGACATCGGCCATTTCCACCGCGCGTTCCGTCAGCCGCCGCATCCGGCCCTGAAGCGAGTCGTCGGTCACTTCCTCCAGCCCCGCCGTGTCGATCACGGTAAAGCGCAGGTCGAACAGCCGCGCATCGCCCTCGCGCAGGTCGCGCGTCACGCCGGGCTGGTCATCGACCAGCGCCAGCTTGCGCCCGACAAGGCGGTTGAACAGCGTGGACTTGCCCACATTGGGGCGACCCACGATCGCAAGGGTGAAGCTCATCTGCCGCTCCTGAATTCCGAAGGGGAACCCCTTACACGCGGATCAGGTCAACGGAAAGCGTGAAGTTGCCCATTGTTGCTGACAACATAAAGCGTCCCCCCCGCCAGCGCCGGCGGGGCCGAGGCGCCGCCCGGGATTTCCGCCCCGCCTACCAGCGCGCCATCGGCCGGGTTGAACAGCCTCAGCTGCCCGTCGCCCGACACCACCGCCAGCCGTCCGCCCGCCAGAACCGGGCCGAAATGCGGAACGATCGCCTTGCGCCGCTTGGGCTTTTCCTTGGTGAAATAGGGCATGTCGATCGCCCAGATCGGCTCGCCCGTCGCGGCATCCAGCCGGACAAGGCGGTTCTCGTCATTCACCAGAAAGACCGATCCGCCCACCACCAGCGGCGGGTTCAGCGCACCTTCGACCGCCGTCCAGATCCGCTCGCCGGATGAGGTATCCATCGCCGCCGTCCGGCCCGAGGCGGTGCCCACATAGGTGACATCCCCGATCACCACCGCATCGCCGGTGATGTCGGTCACGCCCGCATAGGCGCGGCCCACGCGCTGCCCCGTCACCGGGGCCTGCCAGACCTGCACCCCCGAAACCTTCAGCGCCGCCGTGATCGACCCGTTGGCAAAGGGGAAGAGGACAAGGTTATCCCCGACCGACGGCCCCGCCGCCCCGATCATCCCCGTGCTGCCCACGGCCCCCGGCACGGTCCAGCGCACACGGCCCGTATCGGCGGCAATCGCCCAACCCGATCCGTCACGCCCCGAAACAAAGACCGTCCCGCCCGACACGGTCGGCGCGCCCGTCACCGCGCTGTCCAGCCTTTGCCGCCAGACCACGCCGCCGCTGGCCGCATCCAGTGCCACCAGCTCGCCATAGGCCGTGGCGGCATAGACCCGGCCCGCGCCCGCCGCCAGGCCACCGCCCGACACGCCGCCGCCCCGGTCGAATTCCGCCGTCAGATCCGTCTGCCACAAAACCCCGCCATTGGCCGAGGTGGCCTGCACCATCGCCGCCGCATCCATCGTGAAGACGCGCCCTTCCGCCACCACGGGGGCCGCGCTCACGCGGTTCTTGCGGCTGTTGCCCTTGCCTGCATTGACCGACCACACCCGCACCGGGCTGGCCGAAAGCGCGCCATGCGGCTGGGCATGATTGGCCGCGCCGCCGCGCTGGCTCCAGTCGGCATTGGCCACCGCGGCGGGCAGGGAAATCGGCTCGGCCCGGTTCTCGGGCCGGATCGGCGGGGCCACGGGGGCGGGCTGCCCCTCGACCGGGATCGAGGCGTCCAGATCGGCCCGCACCGGAAAGCGTTCGCCGGGCAGGATCAGTTCCCGTTCGCATCCGGCAAGGGCCGTCACCATGGCCAAACCAGAGATCGTCACCCAAAACCTGCGTTTCACCGTCCCGGCCCCCATCTTTCCCTGCATCCGCACGCCGCGCCCACCGGGCGCGTCAGCCTGCATCATCCCCTGCCGCGACCGGCGCCTCGGCGGCAGGTGCCACCTCGCCGCCCAGTGCCACGATCATTTCCTGTGCCCGCGTCCGGATGCCCGAAGTGGCCTCCTGATCCGACAGAAGCGCCGTCAGCGCCGCGATGGCCTCGTCCGTCTTGCCGTCCTCGACCAGAAGATAGGCCATCTGCTCCAGCGCCATCGCGCGATAGGGCCGCCCCGGCGCGGCAATCCCGTCCAGCAGCGCGCGCCGCTCCGACAGGGGCATCTCGGCCCCGGCCACAACCACCCGCCGCAGCGCGGCCAGATCGCGATAGCTCGGCGGCTGGCTGGCATCGGCGGCCAGCGCCTCCAGCGCGGCCAGCGTCGTGGCCCGGTCGGCCACCGGGTCCGAGGCCAGCAGCAGCTTCAGGATCGCCGTCTGCGACCCGTCCGTCGCCACCGCCTCCAGCGCCGCCACCCGCTCTTCGGGCGCGCCCAGATCCAGCGCATCCAGCACCGCATCGCCAAAGGCCTGCGCGCGCGCTTCCTCGCGGGCGGATGTCCATTCCGTCCAGCCCGCCCCGCCCACCGTGCCCAGCACGACCAGCGCGCCGATCCAGCCATATTTGCGGAACAGTGCAAACAGCCTGTCGCGGCGGACCTCCTCGGTCACCTCTTCGATGAAGCTGTCAGGATTGCTCACGGGCCTCTCCAGTCCTTTTCCCCCGTCTTACACGCAAGCAGGAACCCTTGCCAAGCCCTGCCCCCATCTGCGGTGACGATCCGCCCGCCGCAGCGATACCTGCAAACTGTCCAAATTTCTCCACATCCGGCTGACAAGGTGGCAGTCTGTAACATGTAACCAGTAGCCGGGGTCCGGAATGGGTATCGAGTTTCTGATGTGGCCGCTCCTGCTTGCGGGATTGGTGGGATATGATCTTCTGACGGGCGGCGATGATGGTGGCAGCACGGCCACCGACACCCCCGATGACGATCCGGATGCCGGCTACATTCCCGGCACGACAACCGCAGGCAGCAAGAGCGAGACGGGCGATCCCGACGCGGCGGCGCTTTTCTCGTCGGGTGACTATACCGATACCGTCACCGGCGGCACCGGCGATGACACCCTGACAGCCCCCGATGGGGCCACCGACATCGCCTTCTCCGGCGGCGCGGGCAACGATACCGTCACCGGCAGCGGCGATGATGACTGGGCCACGGGCGGCAGCGGCAATGACAGCCTCGGCCTTGGCGCGGGCGACGATTTCGCCTTCGGCGGCACCGGCGCCGATACGCTTCTGGGCGACAGCGGCGCCGATTTCCTGCATGGCGGCCTCGGCGATGACAGCCTCACCGGCGGCACCGGCGGCGACAGCCTGCATGGCGGGGCCGGAAATGACGCCCTCCTCGGCGATGCGGGCGAGGATGCGCTTTACGGCGGTTCCGGCAATGACAGCCTCGATGGCGGCGCCGACAAGGACAGCCTCTTCGGCGGCGCGGGCAATGACAGCCTTTCGGGCGGTCTGGGAGATGACAGCCTGTCGGGCGATGCGGGCGATGATCTTCTTCTCGGCGGCGCGGGCAATGACAGCCTGATCGGGGGCACCGGGGCCGACACGCTGCAGGGCGAAGAGGGCCAGGATCTCCTCAGCGGCTTCGAAGGCGATGACAGCCTCGCAGGCGGCGCGGGCAATGACAGCCTCTATGGCGGGGCCGATGACGACATCCTCGATGGCGGCGCGGGCAATGATTCCCTCGGCGGTGGCGCGGGAACGGATCGCGTGACGGGCGGGGAAGGCAATGACACGATCACCGGCGATGGCGGCGACGACTGGCTTGCCGGCGGCGCGGGCAATGACAGCCTTTCGGGCGGGGACGAGAACGACACCCTCGTCGGCGGCACCGGCAATGACACGCTGACAGGGGGCACCGGCGCGGATGACTTCATCCTCGAAACCGCGGGCAACCCGGAAGGCGTGACGACAGTTGCCGATTTCGGCGCGGAAGACCGTCTGGTGGTGGAATGGTCCGGCACCACCACGCCCCGGGTGACCGTCACGGCCGATCCGGCCGGCAACCGCTCGCTCGTCTTCGTCGATGGCACGCTGGCCGCCTATGTGCAGGGCACCACCACCCTGACGGCGGCGCAGATCACCCTCACCCGCGTCACCTGATGCCGGGCCCGGCGCTGGCGGATCACTCCGCCGCCAGCGTCTCGTCCTCTTCCTCGGCCGATTGCCGCGCCCACATCGCGGCATAGCGCCCGCCGCGTTCCAGCAATTCCTCATGCGTGCCGCGCTCGGCGATCTCGCCCGCTTCCAGCACCACGATCTGATCCGCATCCGCGATGGTCGACAGGCGATGCGCGATGGTGATCACCGTGCGCCCCCGGCCCATCTCGTGCAGGCTGTCCTGGATGTCCCGCTCCGTCTGGGTGTCCAGCGCGCTTGTCGCCTCGTCCAGGATCAGGATCGGCGGGTTCTTCAGCAGCGTCCGCGCAATCCCCACGCGCTGCTTCTCGCCCCCCGAAAGCTTCAGCCCCCGCTCGCCCACGGTCGTATCAAAACCTTCCGGCAGCGACAGGATGAAATCGTGGATCTTCGCGGCCTTCGCCGCCGCCACGATCTCGTCCTCGGTCGCATCGGCCCGTCCATAGGCGATGTTGTAGCGCAGCGTGTCGTTGAACAGCACCGTATCCTGCGGCACCACCCCGATCTGCGCATGGATCGACCCCTGCGTGACATCGCGCAGGTCCTGCCCGTCGATGCGGATCGCGCCCCCGTTCACGTCATAGAAGCGGAACATCAGCCGCCCGATCGTCGACTTGCCCGATCCCGAAGGCCCCACCAGCGCCACCTTCTGCCCGGCGGGCACCGTCAGGCTGATCCCCTTCAGGATGGGCCGCGCGGCATCATAGCCGAATTCCACCCGGTCGAATTCCACCGTGCCGCCCGCCACCGCCAGCGGCAGCGCGCCGGGCTTGTCCACCACCTCGGCCGGCTGGCCCAGCAGCCCGAACATCTCGCCCATATCCACCAGCGCCTGCCGGATCTCGCGGTAGACCGTGCCGAGAAAGTTCAGCGGCATGGTGATCTGGATCATGTAGGCGTTCACCATCACGAAATCGCCCACCGTCAATTCGCCCCGCTGCACCCCCAGCGCCGCCATCACCATCACCGCCACCAGCCCCGTGGTGATCAACAGCGCCTGCCCCCCGTTCAGGAAGGACAGGCTCTGCCCGGTCTTCACCGCCGCCACCTCATAGCGCTGCATCGCCCGGTCATAGCGCGCCGCCTCGCGCGCCTCGGCGTTGAAATACTTCACCGTTTCGAAATTCAGCAGGCTGTCGATGGCCTTCTGGTTGGCATCGGTGTCCTGCTCGTTCATCTCGCGCCGGATCTTCACCCGCCACTCGGTCACCGCGAAGGTGAACCAGACATAGAGCGAGATCACCCCCACCACGACCAGCATGTAGGAAATCCCGAAGACCGTGGCGAAGATCACCGCCACCATCGCCAGTTCCAGGATCAGCGGCCCGATGGAAAACAGCATGAAGCGCAGCAGGAAATCGACGCCCTTCACCCCGCGTTCGATGATCCGGCTCAATCCCCCGGTCTTGCGCGTGATGTGATAGCGCAAGCTCAGCGCATGGATATGCTGGAAGGTCTGCAGCGCCAGCCGCCGCAGCGCGCGCTGCCCCACCCGCACGAAGATCGCGTCGCGCAATTCCTGAAACGCCACCGTCCCCAGCCGCGCCAGCCCATAGGCCACCGTCAGCCCCACCGCCGTCAGCCCCATGATCGTGGCCGCATCCGGCATGTCCCCGGCCAGCCGGTCTACCGCCTGCTTGTAAAGGAACGGGGTCGAGACCGATACGATCTTGGCCAGAACCAGCATCACCAGCGCGCCCACGACGCGCCGCTTCACCCATCCCTCGCCCTCGGGCCAGAGATAGGGCAGCACGCGCCGGATGGTCTGCCAGCCGGAGGCAGGCTTTTCGGTCACAGTCGAAACGGGGCTCTGTCGCATGGGTCGGGATCCTCTCGGCCCCTACCTATGCCGCTTCCCGAAAAAGCACCAGAGGGCGGCCCGAACAGCCCCCTGTGCAGGGATGCAAGCCCAGGCCCCGAACGCCGCCCGGCCCCGCCTCACTCCTGCGGAATGGTGAAGACCTGGCCCGGATAGATCAGATCCGGGTCGCGGATCTGGTCCCTGTTCGCCTCGAAGACCTGCACATAGCGCACGCCCTCGCCCAGGTTCTCCGTCGCGATCCGCCACAGCGTGAAGCCCGGCTGCACCGTCACCGTCACCGGCCCCGATTGCGCCGCCCCGGCGGCATCCCCGGCAGCGGCCACCTCTCCGGTTTGCGCTTCCGTCCCGTCTGCCGCCGCCTCTGCCGCAGGCTCCGCACCCGAGGCCGCCGCCAGCGCCTCCGCCGTCTCGCGCTTGAAGGGCGTCTCGAAGCGGCTCGTCACCGCACCCGCCGCATCCAGCTGATCGGCGCGCAGGACATGGATCCCCGGCGCGATCTCGGGCAGCGTCACCGCCCAATCCCCCGCCCCGGAAATCGCGGCTTCCGCGATCGGGGCATTGTCCAGATAGATCCGCACCATCCGCTCGGCCGTGCCGCGCCCGGCCAGTTGCACCGCCCCTTCGGGCGTATAGGTGATCGTGTCGATGGTCACATTCGCCACCATCTCCGCGGGCATGTCCCCTGCCGATTGCAGCACCTTCGCACCCTCATCCGTCAGCAAGAGCGCCGCTGGCGCGGCGGCCTCGTCCACCGCTTCGGGCTGCTCCTCCGCCGCCTCCGGCGCAGCCGCGCCCGCCGCCACCGCCACTGGCGCGGCGACTGGGGCCACTGTCGGCGCAATCACCACCGTGCCCGCCGCCGGCACCTCCGTCCCGTCCGCCAGTTGCATCACCAGCGACAGCACGCGCGGCGCGGCGCTGGGGGCCAGGTTGAAGAGCGCGACGAAATTTCCCTGCCCATCCGCCGGGACAAGGGCGATCTCCGCCCCCGTCACCCGCAGAGACAGCTGCGATCCGGGCTGCGCCGATCCGGCCACAAGGGCCGATCCGTCCCGCTCCACCCGCACCAGATCGAAAAGCGGCGGCTCCGGCGCGGCCTCGGCCGGGGCCGCCTCCGCCGGGGCGGCCTCTGCCACCTCCGGCGCGGCTTCGGCCTCTGCCCCATCGCCGCCGGAAGCCCCGTCCGTCGCCTCTGCCGTCCCCGCTGCCGCCTCTGGCGCGGCTTCCGCCGCTGCCGCAGAGGCGGCCTCCTCCGCAGCCTCGGCCTCTGCGCCCGGCACCGCTTCGGCCACCGTTCCGCCGACAGCCTCGCCCGCAGCCGCGTCCTCCGATCCGGGCGCGGGTGCCGCCTCCGGCTCTGCCGCTTCGGTCACGGCCTCGGCTCCGCTCTCTGCCGCAGGTGCAGCCCCCGCCTCAGCCCCAGCCTCAGCGCCTGTCGCCGCTTCCGCCGCCGCTTCCGGCTCTGCCTCAGCCCCAGCCTCAGCCTCAGCACCAGCGCCCGCCGCGGTTTCCTCAGCCTGCCCCTCTGCCTCCGACGTGCCGGTCGCCTGCATCCCTTCCGGCGGCACCGGGCGCATCTGCCAGGCCCCCCAGAACAGCGCCACCACAACCGCCGCCACCGATCCGATCACGCCAAAGCGGCCACCGGCCGACATCTCTGCCCAAGGCTTCATCCGAACGTCCCCATTTCCCTGCGGAACCCGGGGCCTGTCTCCGGCCCCTTCTTCCCTTCCCTTACCAAGCCCGATAACACGGAAGGCCAGAACCTCCTACACCCCGAAAGTTGCCCGATGCCCCCGCTGCGTTCCGTCTGTGTCTTCTGTGGCTCACGTCCCGGCCTGAACCCCGCCCATGCCGCCACCGCCCGCGCCTTCGGCGCGGCCCTGGCCGCCGAGGGCTGGCGGCTGGTCTATGGCGCGGGCGATGTCGGCCTCATGGGCGAAGTGGCGCGCGCCGCGCAATCCGCCGGTGCCGCCACCATGGGCGTGATCCCCACCCATCTGATGACGCGCGAACGCGGCAAGCGCGACCTCGCGCAGCTTGTCGTCACCGAAGACATGCATGAACGCAAGAAGGTGATGTTCATGAACTCCGACGCCATCGTCGTGCTTCCGGGCGGGGCGGGGAGCCTGGACGAATTCTTCGAAGTGCTGACCTGGCGCCAGATCGGCCTGCACCGCAAGCCGATCTTCCTTCTGGATACCGATGGCTACTGGCAGCCCCTCGCCGCGCTGATCCGCCACATCATCGACGAAGGCTTCGCCGAAGAGACGATGCAGGACTACTACATCACCGTGCCCGACCTGCCCGCGCTGCTCGCCAGGCTGCGCGCCGCCCTCTCCTGACGCCAGCCCTCCAGCGAATAAAGCGCAAGCGCCCCCCAGATCATCGCGAAGGCCGCCGCGTGCCAGCCGGTAAAGGTCTCGCGGAACACCAGCACCGCCGACAGCGCCTGCAAGGTCGGGTTCAGGTATTGCACCAGCCCCAGCGTCGACAGCCGCACCCGCTGCGCCCCCCAGGAAAACAGGATCAGCGGCCCCCCCGTGATCAGCCCCGACAGGGGCAGCATCCAGCTCGTGAAGGCATCCGCCCCGAACCAGCCCCCCGCCACCACACCGCCCTGCGCCAGCCCCAGCCACAGCACCGCCAGCGGCAAGAGCAGCAGCACCTCCGCCGTCACGCTCACCGCCGCGGGGGCATCCAGCTGCTTCTTGATCAGCATGTAGGGCGCAAAGGAAAAGGCCAACGCCAGCGCAACCCAGGGCGCGACCCCCAGCCCCCAGGTCAGCACCAGAACCGCCCCGCAGGCCAGCCCCACCGCCACCCCCTGCCCCCGCGACAGCCGCTCGCCCAGGACGACGACCCCCAGACAGACCGTCACCAGCGGAAAGATGTAATAGCCCAGCGACGCCTGCACCGCATGGCCCGTCTGGATCGCCCAGATGAACAGCCCCCAATTGCAGGCCACGATCCCCGCAGCCAGCCACACCCGCCGCCGCTGCGCCCCGCGCAACAGCGCCACCGCCGCCGAAAACCGCCCCTGCACGGCCAGAAGCACGCCAAAGAAGGCCAAGGTCCAGACCGTCCGATGCGCCAGCACCTCCAACGGCGGCACATGCGCCATCGCCTTGTAGTAAAGCGTCGCCGTCCCCCAGATCGTGCAGGCCCCCACGATCGCCAGAATGCCCCTGCCCGCCTCGCCCAAATCCCGCCCTCCCGCGCCTCGCCCCCTCCTCGCACCGCGCACCGATGGCCGCAAGCCGATCCCCGACCCAAAGCCGCGAAAACCGCCCCGGCCCATTTTCCGTTCCAAAACATCCTCAGGGGGAGTCGCCGCATGGCGACGGGGGCAGAATGCCCCCCCGCCCTGTCCCGCGCGCCCCGCGCGGGACAGGTCTCAAGGGCTTGCGGGCGCCTGCGCCCGCTCCGCTCGATAGCCCGTTCGGGCATCAAGCTGTTGACTGAGGTCGGTTCTGTCGCAATTCTCCAAACGTGCCTTAAGCGTAGGTGGTGATGATGTCTGCTGGACCGGATGATCCGCTGTCGGATCAAGAGCGAAACCTTCTTCAAGAATGGAAAAGAGTATACAGCTGCGCCGATAGCGCGGATTTACTTTTACTGCCGTCATCTCTGTTCGGATTCTACATTGGCAGGAGCGCCATAAGGCTTGTTCGGCACCCTCGTTTCCCAGATGCGCTGGAGAGAGCAAAAGAAGCGGCAAAGAAGAAAGCTGAGGTCGAGGCCGAGGCCGCTCGCGTGCGACGGGAAGCGATGGAGGCACAGCAGGAGCAAAGAAGGGCCGAACGTTTTCTCGATTTCTTCTACTACCGAGGCATCGTTTACGGTGCGTCAAAGTATCAGAAACGAGACGGAAACATGATCTTCCCCGTGACGGAGTTCTTCCTAAAGCGGGCCGACAAAGCTGACGAACAGATTGAAATCTGGAGGTACGATCTACCGATTGCCAACGGCCAAGAAGTGGCTGTCGTTTACGGTCGCGTCAAAGGAGAGAAAACCGGATATCCGGTGGTGTACTGCAATTACGCGATCCAGAAGTCGATTAAGCTTGCTGATGCCTTCAATGATGTCTGCCGGCGACGAAATCAGAAGGTTGGCCACGGCATACATCCGGACGAAGAGCTTCAGGAATTCATGACAAGATGTCGGCTCTGAAGCTTGGTTTCTGTCCGCCCCTTGGCGCGATACAAGTTTAAAGGGCGTGCGGGCGGCACGCCCGCTCCGCCTGCAAAACGGAAAGGCCCGCCGCAAACGCGACGGGCCTTCCCCAAACCATCAGACGAGGGTCAGAGCTTCGCCGCCACCGCTTCCCAGTTCACCAGCTTTTCCAGGAAGTTGGTCAGGTAGGCCGGGCGCTTGTTGCGGAAGTCGATGTAATAGGAATGCTCCCACACATCACAGCCCAGCAGCGCGGTCTGCCCAAAGCAAAGCGGATTCACCCCGTTCTCGGTCTTCGTCACCTTCAGCGACCCGTCCTTGTCCTTCACCAGCCAGGCCCAGCCAGAGCCGAACTGGCCCGCGCCCGCGGCGGCGAAATCTTCCTTGAACTTGGCCACCGAGCCAAAGGCCTCGACCAGCGCCTTCTCAAGGGTGCCGGGCATCTTCTTGTCCTCGCCCGGGCCCATCACTTCCCAGAACAGGTTGTGGTTCCAGTGCTGGCTGGCATTGTTGAAGATGCCGTTCTGCGCCACGGCGCCCGCCTGATAGGTGCCGCGCACGATGTCGTCCAGCGACTTGCCTTCCCATTCGGTCCCGGCAATCAGCTTGTTGCCGTTGTCCACATAGGCCTTGTGGTGCAGGTCGTGGTGATATTCCAGCGTCTCCTTCGACATGCCAAGCGATGCCAGCGCATCATGGGCATAGGGAAGATCGGGAAGCGTGAAGGCCATGGGATGTTCCTCTCTGTTCGCGGTTCACGAAGATGGGGCAGATAAGATGCCTCACGGCCCGAAGGTCAAGGGCCAAAGCGGCAGAACCGCCGCACCGCCGCCCTGTCCCAACGCACAAAGCCCGCCCCGGTTCCGCCCCGCCCCTCACGCCCCCCGTCACGCCTGCCGTCACGCCCCCCCTTACGCCAGCGCCAGCACCGGCCCGTCCAGCAGGCGCATCAGATCCCCGAAATACCCCTCCGACCGCGCCGGTCGCCCCGCATCCGACGTGATCGCCACCGCCAGCCCCCGCGCCGCATGGGCGGCGATCACCTGCCCGCCATAGCCCCGTGCCAGCATCCAGCCGCTCTCCGACAGGAACCAGCCATAGCCATAGCCCAGCCCCGAAAAGGGCGACCGCGTCCGCACCACCCGTGAGGCCGCGATCCACTCCGCCCCGATCACCTGCGCCCCGCCATGGCGCCCGCCATCGCGCAGCAGGACCGCCAGCCGCAGCATCGCCTCGGGCGTCAGCGCCATCTCGTTGCCCCCGAAATAGAAGCCCTGCGGATCGCGCGTCCATCCCGGCACCTCGATCCCCAGGGGCCCGCCCAGCCGCTCCCGCGCCAGGTCCAGCAGGCTCCGCCCCGTGGCCACCGCCAGCGCCGCGCCCAGAACATGCGTCGTCCCGGTGGAATAGATCATCCGCCCGCCATTCGGCGCGATGCGCGGCTGGCGCAGCACATGGCCCACCCAGTCCCGCGATCCGACCCAGGCGCCATACTGCGCGCCCGATGTTCCCTTGAGCCCCGCCCGCAGCGTCACCAGATGCTCCAGCGTCAGATCCGCAGCGCCTTCCGTGGCATCCTCGGGCAGCAGGTCAGGCGCAACCTCCCCCAGCCGCGCCGACAGCGACGCCACCTCCCCCCGCTCCACCGCCGATCCCAGCAGCAGGGCCAGCACGCTCTTGGAACAGGACTTGATATTCGCCACCCGCCCCAGCCCCGCCCCGCGCGGCGCTTCTGCGATCACCCGCTCCTCGCCCCGCGCGACAAGGATCGCATGCAACTGCGCCAGCCCCAGCGCCGCCTCCCGCGCCGCGGCCACCGCCTCCTCGGCCCGCACCAGGGCAGGCGCCGCCAGCGCCACCACCCCCGCCCCGGACAGCCTCCCGAACCCACGGCGCGTCAGCATGAAAACCCCCGTTTCACGACCCCGCCGCCACCATGGCAAACCTTCCGCAAGCAAGGAATGCCGCCGCCCCTCCTGAGCCGCTCACACAGGGTCACGATCCAGTCATCCGCCACGAAAAAAGGCGCCGGGAACCCCGCCCCTTCATCCTGGCCCCAATACCCCTCTTCCACCCACCACCCCGCACCACGCCCGCAAATGGCGCGCAGACGGGGGTCCGGGGGACGGCTGTCCCCCGGGCGCGCGTCAGGACAGCGCCGAACCCGCCCCCGCGCCCCGGACAGCATCCCGAACCCACGGCGCGGCAACATGAAAACCCCCGTTACAAAACCCCGCCGCCACCATGGCAAACCTTCCGATGGCAAGAAATGCCGCCCGTCCGGGGCGGCTCACACAGGGTCACGATCCAGTCATCCGCCACGAAGAAAGGGGCCGGAAACCCCGCCGCTTCATCTTGGCCCAAATACCCCTCTTCCACCCACCACCCCGCACCACGCCCAAAAGTGGTGCGCAGCAGGGGGTCCGGGGGACGGCTGTCCCCCGGGCGCGTCAGGACAGCGCCGCCAGCGCCACCACCCCCGCCCCGGACAGCATCCCGAACCCACGGCGCGGCAAGATGAAAACCCCCGTCCCACGACCCCGCCGTAATCATGGCAAAAGTTCCGAAATCCGGAAATGCCGCCGCCCCATGGAACCGCTCACACAGGGTCAAGATCCAGTCATCCGCTACGAAGAACGGGGCAGGAAACCCCGCCCCTTCATCTTGGCCCAAATACCCCTCTTCCACCCGCCACCCCGCACCACGCCACAAGCGACGCGCAGGGGGTCCGGGGGACGGCTGTCCCCCGGCGCGCGTTAGCATGAAACCCTCGACGCACGACCCCGCCGCCACCATGGCAAAAGTTCCGAAATCCGGAAATGCCGCCGCCCCATGGAACCGCTCACACAGGGTCACGATCCAGTCATCCGCCACGAAGAAAGGGGCCGGAAACCCCGCCCCTTCATCCTGGCCCAAATACCCCTGTTCCACCCACCACCCCGCACCACGCCCGCAAATGGCGCGCAGCAGGGGGTCCGGGGGACGGCTGTCCCCCGGCGCGCGTCAGGACAGTTCCGATCCCGGCGTGGCCCCCGTCGCCAGCAGGTCGAACACATAGCGCGCCACCGACCGGAAACAGACGACGGTGAACCCGTCCCCCTCCTTCCACAGCGCCGCCGCAACCTGCGCGGCGCGCGTCCGGCGCAACTCGCCCGTTCCCAGCGTGGCGAAATCGACAGGCGCAAGCTTGGCCAACACCTGATCGGCCTTCGCCCCCCCCACCCGGAACACCGCCCGCGCATCCGACACATCCACCGCCAGATGATGCGCCCCGCCCATCGCCTTGGCGATGGCCTCCAGCGCGCCCGCCACCGCCCCATAGGGCATGACCAGCAGATATTCGTCCGGGCTCATCCAGCCGCAGGCCCGCTCGCCCTCGATCTCGATCCGGCGCAAGCCGGGCACGCCCGTCCCCACCGCCGCCTTGATCGCCTTGGGCAGCGCCTTCACATCGGCCTTGGCCCGAAGCGAGATCATCCCCAGCGGGCCGATCTCGCGGACAGAGGCAAAGCCCTCGGACTTCGCGCCCCCAAGCGCGCTCATGGGTTCAGACATTCTGCTTCTCCCCGTCCTTGTCAAAGAAGACCTGGTTCACCACCCGCGCCTTCACCGTGCCACCCTTGACGGTGTTGAACTCCACCACCTCGCCCATCCGCTCGGGTCCGCGATGCAGAAGACCCATCGCGATGCCGCGCTTCAGCGTGGGCGAATAGTAGGTCGAGGTGACGCGCCCCTGCGTCTTCCCCTGCCCGTTCGCATTCACGCCCGGCGCCACGATATAGCTGCCATCCGGGATCACCGATCCGTCCAGCGTCTCGAACCCCACCAGCTTCCAGCGATCCGCGCTGGCAAGGAAGGTCCGCTGCTGCCCGCGCTTGCCGAGGAAGTCTTCCTTCTTCTTCGAAATCGCCCAGTCAAGGCCCAGATCCTGCGGGATCACCGTCCCGTCCGTCTCGTCCCCGATCATGATGAAGCCCTTCTCGGCCCGCATCACATGCAGCGCCTCGGTGCCATAGGGCATCGCGCCCAGTTCCGCCCCCGCCGCATGCAGCGCCGCCCAGAAGGCCGCGCCATGGCTCGCCGGAACCGCGATCTCATAGGACAATTCGCCCGAGAAGGAGATGCGATAGACCCGAACCGGGAACCCGCCCAGCCGCCCGTCCGCCCATTGCATGAAGGGCAGCGCCTCTTTCGAGACATCCATCCCGCCCATCTTCTCCAGCAGCTTGCGCGCATTCGGGCCCACGACGGCGACCTGGGCATATTGCTCGGTCACATTGGCGGTATAGACCTGCCAATCCCACCATTCGCATTGCAGCCAATCCTCCATCCAGCCATGGATGCGATCCGCCCCGCCCGATGTGGTGTGGCACAGCCAGGTCTCCTCGTCGATGCGCGCCACAACGCCGTCATCCGACAGGAAACCCTGCTCGTTGCACATCAGCCCATAGCGGCACTTGCCCACCGGCAGGGTCGACATCACGCCGGTATACAGCATGTCGAGGAATTTCCCCGCATCCGGCCCCTTCACGATGATCTTGCCCAGGGTCGAGGCATCCAGCAGCCCCAACCGCTCGCGCGTATTCGTCACCTCGCGATGCACCGCCTGTTCATGCGTCTCGCCCGCCCGGGGGAAGCAATAGGGCCGCCGCCACAGGCCCACGGGTTCGAAATAGGCCCCGTTCCTCTCATGCCATTCATGCATGGGCGTCCGGCGCAGCGGCTGGAAGATCTCGCCCCGCGCCTCGCCCGCCAGCGCGCCCAGCGTCACGGGCGTATAGGGCGGGCGGAAGGTGGTGGTGCCGACCTGCGGGATATCTTCATTCAACGCCTGAGCGAGGACCGCCAGTCCGTTGATATTGGACAGTTTCCCCTGATCCGTGGCCATCCCCAGCGTGGTATAGCGCTTGGTATGTTCGACCGATTCATAGCCCTCGCGCGCGGCCAGCTGCACGTCGCTGACCTTCACGTCGTTCTGATAGTCCAGCCACATCTTGGCCTTCAACTCGGCCGATGCGCCCTGCGGCATGATCCAGACCGCTTCCATCGGCCCTTCCGCCACGGCCTCTGCCACCGGGGCCTTGGCCTTCTTCGGCTTCATCCCCAGCGCCGTGACCGCCGCCTCGGCCGCAGCCGTCGCATCCAGCAGCGCCTCCGCCGCCTTCATCGCGCCATTGGCCGCCCCGGCCACATGGACCATCGCCCCGCCATCATGGTTCAGCGGCGGCCGCGCCGGATCGGGCCGGAAGCAGGCATTCGCCGTATCCCAGGTCAGCTTGCCGCCGCAATGGCTCCACAGGTGAACCACCGGCGACCAGCCGCCCGACATGGCCACCGCATCGCAGGCGATCTCGTCGATCACCGCGCCCTCGCCCGCCTGCAAGCAGATGGCGACCGAGGTGACGCGCTTGCCGCCCTTCACCTTGGCAATCCCGCGCCCCGCCTCGATCCGCAGGCCAAGGCTCCGCGCCTTCGCCACCAGATCGCCCGCCGGATTGGCCCGCGCATCCACGATGGCCGGCACCGCCAGCCCCGCCTCGCGCAGCGCGATCGCCGTGCGATAGCCGTCATCATTGTTCGTCACGACAACCGTGCGATCCCCCGGCGACACCGCCCAGTTCACCACATAGTCGCGCACCGATGCCGCCAGCATCACGCCCGGAATGTCGTTCCCGGCAAAGCTCAGAGGCCGCTCGATCGCCCCCGTCGCCGTCAGGATCTTGCCCGCCCGGATGCGCCACAGCCGATGCTTGGGCCGTCCGTCGCCGGGCGTGTGATCCGCCACCTTCTCATCGGCCAGCACATAGCCGTGATCATAGACCCCCGCCGCCATGCAGCGCGCCCGCAGGGTGACATTCTCCATCCCCTCCAGCGCCGCCACGGCCGCATCGACCCAGTCCCCGGCAGGCTTGCCGTCGATCACATCGCCATCCACCGGCGCGCGCCCGCCCCAATGGGCGGCCTGCTCCAGCAGCAGAACCCGCGCACCCGCACGGCCCGCGACCAGCGCCGCCTGCAGACCCGCGATCCCGCCCCCCACGACCAGCAGGTCGCAAAAGGCATAGGCCTGCTCATAGCGATCCGCATCGCGATCCTTCGGCGCCGAACCCAGCCCCGCCGATTGCCGGATGATCGGCTCGAAGACATGTTTCCAGAAGGGGCGCGGATGGATGAAGGTCTTGTAATAGAACCCCGCCGGCAGGAAGCGGCTGACATAGTTGTTCACCACCCCCACATCGAATTCCAGGCTGGGCCAATGGTTCTGGCTGGCCGCTTCCAGCCCGTCGAAAAGCTCGGTCACCGTTGTCCGCTGGTTCGGCTCCAGCCGCCCCCCAGACCCGAGGTTGACCAGCGCATTCGGCTCTTCCGGCCCCGCCGCCACGATGCCCCTCGGGCGGTGATACTTGAAGGACCGGCCCACCAGCATCTGGTCATTGGCCAGCAGCGCCGCCGCCAGCGTATCGCCCCGATAGCCCTTCAACCGCTTGCCGTTGAAGGAAAATTCCAGCGCCGCCGACCGGTCGATCAGACGGCCCCCTTTCGAAAGACGGGTGCTCATTTGTAACCCTTCCAGTCCGGCCTGCGGGCCTTGATCTTCTCGATGATGTCGGCAGGCGGCTCTCCCACCTGCGCCGGATAGGTGCCGAACACCTCCAGCGTGGCCGTGCAGCGCGCGGCGAGGAACCACTTCCCGCAGCCATAGGCATGCCGCCAGCGTTCGAAATGCACGCCCTTGGGGTTCTTGCGGGCGAACATATAGGCCTCGAACTCCTCGTCCGTGGAGCCCGGCCCGAACCGCTTCAGATGCGCCTCATAACCCGGGCTAAGCTCCGTCTCCTCGGCCTTCACGCCGCAGCAAGGACATTCAATGAGCAGCATGCGCGCGCCCCCCGAAACAGGTTTCCATGATCCCAGACATCAATGCGCCACCCCGGCCGCCACCGACTCGTCGATGAACCGCCCTTCCTTGAAGCGCCACATGTCGAACTCCGCGGCCAGCGGCCCCGGCTCGCCCTTGGCCATCAGTTCCGCCATCGCCCAGCCCGAACCGGGGATCGCCTTGAACCCGCCCGTGCCCCAGCCGCAGTTGATGAAGCAATTGCCCAAGGGCGTTTTCGAGATGATCGGCGACCGGTCCCCCGTCATGTCCACGATCCCGCCCCATTGCCGCAGCATCTTGAGGCGGCTGATGATCGGGAAGGTCTCGATCAGCGCCCGCAGCGTTTCCTCGATGTGATGGAAGCTGCCGCGCTGGGTGTAGTTGTTGAACCCGTCCGTCCCGCCGCCGATCACCATCTCGCCCTTGTCGGACTGGCTCATGTAGCCATGCACGGTGTTGGCCATCACCACGATATCCATGCAGGGCTTGATGGGTTCCGACACCAGCGCCTGCAGCGCCACCGCCTCAATGGGCAGCCGGAACCCCGCCATCTCGGCCAGTTGCCCCGAATGGCCCGCCACCACGATGCCCAGCTTCTTCGTGCCGATATAACCCTTGGTCGTGTCCACCCCGACGACCTTGCCACCCTCGGACCGGACGCCCGTCACCTCGCATTGCTGGATGATGTCCATCCCCATCGCCGAACAGGCCCGCGCATAGCCCCAGGCCACCGCATCATGCCGCCCCGTGCCGCCGCGCGCCTGCCACAAGGCACCCAGCACCGGATAGCGCGGCCCGTCGATGTTCAGGATCGGGCACAACTCTTTCACCCGCTGGGGCGTGATGAATTCCGTCTCCACCCCCTGCAGCTTGTTGGCATGCGCCGTGCGCAGATAGCCGCGCACCTCGTGATGGGTCTGCGCCAGCATCATCACGCCGCGCGGGGAAAACATCACGTTGTAGTTCAGGTCCTGGCTCAGCGTCTCGTACAGAGACCGCGCCTTCTCATAGATCGCAGCCGACGAATCCTGCAGATAGTTCGACCGGATGATCGTCGTGTTCCGGCCCGTGTTCCCGCCGCCCAGCCAGCCCTTCTCCAGGATCGCGACATTGGTGATCCCGTAATTCTTGCCCAGGTAATAGGCCGTCGCCAGGCCATGCCCCCCGGCCCCCACGATGATCGCATCATACGAGGCCTTCGGCTGCGGCGAGGCCCAGGCCCGCTCCCATCCCGCATGATGGCGCAGCGCTTCGCGGGCGATGGCAAAGACCGAATAGCGTTTCATGGCATGACCCCCGTCGCGCAGGGCATCCCGCCCCGGCGCATCTGTTCCGACCTCCCGCCCTTCTGCGGCCTCCCGCCGGAAATTCCCCACCTGCCAGCGCCACAATCGGGAAAAATGCGACATCCCGCCCTGCGACAAGGTCGCCGCCGTCACTTTCGCGTTTGCGCCTTCCGCCAGCCCGGCCGAAAGGTTAAATCCTGTCGCGACCCTTGGGCAGAACGGACGGACAGGATGCAGATGATCGGTTTCTGGGCAGCCGCCGGCGGCATGGGCCTCGCGCTGGCCGCGCTTTTCGTTCTGGCCCTGCTGCGCGCCCGCTCCGAAATCGCCACCGCCGCCGAATTCGATCTCAAGGTCTATCGCGACCAGCTGGCCGAAATCGACCGCGACATCGCCCGCGGCACCCTGCCCGCCGATGAAGGCGAACGCCAGCGGGTCGAGGTGTCGCGTCGCCTGCTCGAGGCCGACCGCGCCGCCAGCCGCGCCAGCCGCGCCGCCTCGCGCGATGGGCTGATGCTCGCCGCCGGGCTGATCGTCCTCGTGCTGGGCAGCAGCTACTGGGTCTACACGCGCCTCGGCGCGCCCGGCTATCCCGATCTGCCACTGGCCGAACGCTTCGCCCAATCCGATGCCCTGCGCGCCAGCCGCCCCCCCCAGGCCGAGATGGAGGCCACCGCCGCCGCCTCCCGCCCCGCCCCGATCCAGCCCGATGCCCAATTCGCCGGGCTGATGGAAAAGCTGCGCGCCGCCGTGGCCGAACGCCCCGACGATGCCCGCGGCCTCGAGCTTCTGGCCGCGAACGAGGCGCGCCTCGGCAACCTGCCCGAGGCCCGCGCCGCGATGGAGAACCTGATCCGCGTCAAGGGCGATCAGGCCACCGCCGATGAACATGCGGCCCTTGCCGAACTGATGATCATGGCCGCGGGCGGCCTCGTCTCGCCCGAGGCCGAAAGCCATCTCGCCCGGGCGCTGACCCTGGAACAGCGCAACGCGACCGCCCGCTACTATTATGGCCTGATGACCGCCCAGGTCGGCCGCTTCGACCGCACCTTCGCGCTCTGGCGCCCGCTGCTTGACGAAGGCCCGCCCGATGCGCCCTGGATCGAACCGATCCGCGCCCAGATCGAGGATGTGGCCATGCGCGCGGGCATCGACTTCACCCTTCCCCCCGCCGCAGGCCTGCCCGGCCCCGATGCCGATGCCATGGCCGCCGCCGAAGACATGACGGCCGAGGATCGCACCGCCATGATCGAAGGCATGGTCGCCCAACTCGGCGAACGGCTGGCCACCGAAGGCGGCACGGTCGAGGAATGGGCCCGCCTGATCTCCTCCCTCTCCGTGCTGAACCGCAAGGATGAGGCGCAGGAAATCTATGCCGAGGCGCTGTCGAAATTCGAAGGCTCCCCCTCGCAGCAAAGCTTCCTGCGCGAAGCCGCGCTGGATGCGGGCCTGACCCCGTGATCTGCGCCTCGCTGGAAGAATTCGCCGCCCTCCTGCCGCCCAACCGCGCGATCTGCGGGCTGGATTTCGGCGACAAGACCATCGGCATCGCCATTTCCGACCTGCGCCGCATGGTGGCCACCCCGAACGAGACCCTGCGCCGGGTGAAATTCACCGAAGATGCCAACCGTCTCCTCGCCCTTCTGTCCGCGCGCGAGGTGCGGGGCATCATCCTCGGCCTGCCGCTGAACATGGATGGCAGCACGGGGCCAAGGGTGCAGGCGACACAGGCCTTCGCCCGCAACCTCACCCGCCTGACCGACCTTCCCATCGCCTTCTGGGATGAACGCCTCTCCACCGTTGCGGCAGAAAGGGCACTGCTCGAGGCGGATACGTCGCGAAAGCGTCGGAAAGAGGTGATCGACGCAGTCGCCGCAGGCTATATCCTGCAAGGGGCCCTTGATCGGATGGGCCATATGGGAAACGGGGTGCGGCCTTGAAGGACGACGTCTGGAAGCGCGACGAGGTGCAGTCCCCCTGCATCAAGCTCTGCACCATCCACCCCGCCGAACGCATCTGCGTGGGCTGCTACCGCACGATCGAGGAAATCTCGGCCTGGTCCCGCCTCCCGCATGAGGCGCGCAGCGCCATCATGGCCGAACTCCCCGCCCGCGCCCCCCGCCTGGCCAAGCGCCGCGGCGGCCGCATGGGCCGCCTGCAGGACTGACCTTCCCCCCGGCCCGCCCTACGCAACCGCCGCCTGCCCCGAACCGCCCCGGGGTTGCTCCTGCCGGGGGCGACACCGCCTCGCCTGCCCCCCTGCACCCGACATCCGCCCGATACGCCCCGCCCCTCCTGAACGCCTCCGCGACAGGGCACAGCCCGGTCAAGGCTCCCCCCGCCCGAGCCACCCGCGCCCACTCCAAAACCCACCCGCACAGCCCGCCCCTCCCGAACACCTCCGCGACGGGGCACAGCCCGATGAAGGCTCCCCCCGCCCGCGCCAGCCGCGCCCACTCCAACACCCACCCGCACAACCCGCCCTTCCCCAATGCCTCCACGACAGGGCGCAGCCCGATCAAGGCACCCCCGCCCGAGCCACCCGCGCCCACCCCAACACCCGCCCGCACAAGCCGCCCTTCCCCAATGCCTCCACGACAGGGCGCAGCCCGAAGAAGGCTCCCCCCGCCCGAGCCACCCGCGCCCACCCCAACAGCCGCCCGCACAGCCCGCCCCTCCCGAACGCCTCCGCGACAGGGCGCAGCCCGATCAAGGCCCCCCCCGCCCGAGCCACCCGCGCCCACTCCAACACCCGCCCGGCAAACCCCGCCCATCCCGAACGCCTCCGCGACAGCGCGCAGCCCGATCAAGGCCATCCTGCCCGCGCCAGCCGCACCCACTCCGAAACCCGCCCAGCAAGCCCCGCCCCTCCCGAACGCCTCCACGACAGGGCACAGCCCGGTCAAGGCCCCCCCCGCCCGTGCCAGCCGCGCCCACCCCAACACCCGCCCGCACAACCCGTCCCACCCGAACGCCTCCGCGACAAGGCGCAGCCCGGTCAAGGATCCCCCTGACCGCGCCAACCGCGCCCACTCCGACACCCGCGCGGCAAGCCCCGCCCCTGCCGAACGCCGCCCCTCCCGAACGCCTTCGCAAAAGCGCGCAGCCCGGTCAAAGGCCCCCCGCCCGCGCCAGCAGCACCCGCCTCAACCCTGCGTTAACCTTAATGATCCGTTGGCACTGCAAGCCCATGCACAGGCAGCAGCACGGGTTCCCCGCCCCTCTGTGGCATGGCGAAGATCACCGCCGCCCATGGTGGCCTATCCCTCCTGCCCCAACCATGCGGCGACCGAGGCCATAACGGGCCGGAAATAGGCCACCATCCGCCCCGGCTCTTCTGCCTCTGCCCCCTCGGCCCAGGGCGCGACGCCGTGGATCAGGTGGCGGTGCAGCACCACCGCCTCACCGGGGGTTCCCGGCAGTTCCACCCTGCGGCAGGTTTCGAACACCTGCCTGCGGGCGGCCTGATAGACCTCTGTAATGTCGTGATCTTCCAGCGGCCCCCTCACCCCGGCAAAGGCAGCGCGCAGCGCCGCCCCCATCACCAGATGGCTGCCCTCCCAGACCACCAGCGGCGCCGCCCCCGCCCCCGCCCGGTTCAGCGGCAGCCCGAGGATCCAGCCATGCGGCTCCTTCACCATCCGCCGCTTGTCCGGCCCCACGGGCAACAACCCGTCCAGATGCGCCGCATCCCGCAGCAGGCGGAAGCGGTAGGCCGCCTCGCCCTCTTCCTCCGATGGCCTGGGATAGCCCGCCCGGGTCACCGACAGTTGCCCCGGATGCAGCGGAACCGGCGCCAGCCCAAGATCCCGCCACGGAAACTCCACGCCCCCCATCGCCCCGTCCGGCCCGTTGGGCAGCGCATCCAGCCCCACGAACCATGTCCCGCCACAGCGCCAGCCCGCCGCCCCCCCGCGCGCGACCGCCGCGCGCGCCGGGCCTGCCGCCGCCGCCGCCCAGGCCGCGATCCTGCCGGATACGACCCGCCGCCACCCCCGGCCTTCCGCTTCCCCCGCCATGCCGCCCCCTCTGCAACCGCCCCTTCTTCGCACTGGAAGCCCGCCGCGAAAAGGCGTATCCCGCATCCTTCATTTCCGATGGCAAAGGCCCTTTCATGTCCGACAATTTCCTGCGCCCCGCCCTGATCCTCGGGCTTCTGTCCTGCATCGGGCCCTTCGCCATCGACATGTATCTGCCCGCTATGCCCCAGATCGGCGCGGCACTCGGGGCCTCGGTCCCGGCCATGCAGACCACGATCACCGCCTATTTCATCGCCTTCGGCCTGGCCCAGCTGCTCTACGGTCCCTGGGCCGATCAGGCCGGACGCAAGCCGCCGCTCTATGCCGGCATCGCGATCTTCCTCGCCGGTTCCGTCCTCTGCACCTTCGCGCCCACGGTCGAATGGCTGATCGCGGGCCGCTTCGTGCAGGGCCTGGGCGGGGCCGCGATGATGGTGGTGCCCCGCGCCATCATCCGCGACATGCATACCGGCCCCGCCGCAACCCGCCTCATGGCGGCGGTCATGCTGGTGATCTCGGTCTCGCCCATGCTCGCGCCGCTGGCAGGTTCGGGGCTGATGGCCGTCACCGGATGGCGCGGCATCTTCGCCGCCCTCCTGCTGGCGGGCCTCGCCAGCCTCGCCGTGCTGGCCCTCGCCCAGCCCGAAACCCTGCGCGCCCAGGATCGCCAGCCCTTCGACATGACCGCCACCCTGCGCGGCGCCCGCCGCCTGCTGGGCGACCGCAGCTTCATGGGCCTCACCTTCCTCGGCGGCTTCGGCATGGCCAGCTTCTTCGTCTTCATCGCCTCGGCAAGCTTCGTCTATACCGAAAGCTTCGGCCTCTCGCCCACCGGCTTCTCGCTGGCCTTCGCCGCAAATGCGGTGGGCTTCTTCGCCGCCTCGCAGGCGGCGGGCCCCCTTGGCCTGCGGCTTGGCGCGCGGCGGGTGATGGCAGTGGCCAGCCTCGGCTTCGCGCTGGCGACCGGGGGGCTTTTCCTTCTGGCCCTTCTGGGGCAGGTGGGGCTGGTCCTCTGCATGGCCGGGCTCTTTGTCGCCAACGCCTTCCTCGGGCTGATCATCCCCACGACCATGGTCATGGCGCTGGATGATCACGGCGATATCGCGGGCCTTGCCTCCTCGCTCGGCGGCACGCTGCAGATGCTGGCGGGCGGGGCCATGGTCGCGGCCACCGGCCCCTTCTTCGACGGCACCGCCACGCCGATGCTGGGGGCCATCGCGCTTTGCGGCCTGCTTGCCCTGATCCTGTCGCGCCTCGCGCTGGCCCGGCGGGCTCAGCCCGCCCCCACCGCCTGACCCGTCACCTCGGCCAGCGCCTGCGCGATCAGCTCCAGCCCCGCCCCGGGCCGCGACGCCCCCTCGGACAGAACCCTGCGCCAGCCCCGCGCCCCGGGGCGGCCATGGAACAGGCCCAGCATGTGCCGCGTAATCTGATGCAGCCGCCCACCCTGCGCCAGATGCGCCGCGACATAGGGCATCATCGCCTCGACCACTGCCACCGCATCCAGCCCCGGCCCATCGCCCCACAGCGCATCGGCCCCGATCAGCACCGACCCCGGATCGTGATAGGCCGCCCGCCCGATCATCACCCCGTCCAGCCCCGCCGCCAGAAAGCCCCGCGCCTGATCCAGCGAGGTCACCCCGCCATTGATGCAGATCGTCAGATGCGGAAAGGCCGCCTTCATCCGCAGCACCAGCCCGTAATCCAGCGGCGGGATCTCGCGGTTTTCCTTCGGCGACAGCCCCTGCAACCAGGCCTTGCGCGCATGGATCACGAAATGCCGCACCCCCGCCGCCGAAACCCGCTCCAGGAAATCGGGCAGCACCACCTCGGGATCCTGATCATCCACCCCGATCCGGCATTTCACCGTCACCGGCACATCCGCCGCCTCCAGCATGGCCGCCACGCAATCCGCCACCAGCGCCGGGCGCTCCATCAGCACCGCGCCGAAACAGCCCGATTGCACCCGGTCCGACGGGCAGCCCACATTCAGGTTGATCTCGTCATAGCCATGGGGCAGCGCCAGCCGCACCGCCGCGCGCAGCTCCGCCGGGTCCGATCCGCCCAGCTGCAGCGCCACGGGATGCTCCACCTCGGAATAGCCCAGAAGCCGCGCCCGGTCGCCATGCACCACGGCGGGGGCGGTGACCATCTCGGTATAAAGCATCGCCCGCCGCGTCATCAGGCGGTGCAGGACGCGACAATGCCTGTCCGTCCAGTCCATCATGGGCGCAACCGATAGTCTATGTGATTGATTTTCTGTCATTTTTCTTGTATCTTCAATCCGTTGGCACAGTTTGTGTCCACGCCAGACTACGCCCTGATAGCCCCCAATATCCCCTGTTTCGACGACTCACTGCACACATAGCGCACACGAAAATGGCCTCGATCACCAAGCTTCCCTCCGGTGCTTACCGGGTCCAAGTCAGACGGAAGGGCCGCTACGCGAGCGAGACGTTCCTGCGCCGTGACGACGCCCAGAAATGGGCGCGCCAAGCCGAGACCCTGGTCGATCAGGGGCTTCCGCCCAACCGATCGTCCGTGGCCCGCCTGCACACTTTCGGTGACCTGGTTGACCTTCATATAGCCGATATGTGCGCCGTAGGGAAACCACCCCGACGCAGCAAGGCGGCGACACTCGCGACGCTGAAGCGCGACCTCGGGAAAGAGAAGATCGGCCACCTCGATCGTCACAAGCTCATCGAGTATGGCCGCAAGCGTGCAGACCAGGGTGCCGGGCCGGTAACGCTCGGCATCGACATCGGCGTCATCAAGATGATCCTGACACATGCCGCTGCTGTCCATGGGCTGGAGATCCGCGTGGAAGGCGTCGATCTGGCCCGAGTGGCACTGAAGCGGCTTGGTCTCATAGGCAAGGGTATAGAGCGCGACCGACGCCCGACGACAGCTGAACTCGGCCGCCTCTTCCGCTGCTTTGACGAAAATGCGCGCCTGACGATGCCCATGACGCGCATCGTGCAGTTCGCCATCGCTACCGCGATGCGGCTGGACGAGATCTGCCGCGCGGACTGGAGCGACCTCGACATAGACCGCCGGATGCTCCTGATCCGGGACCGCAAGGACCCGCGCAACAAGGCCGGCAACGACCAACGGATCCCGCTCTTCGCCGCCACTGGGTTCGATGCCTGGGCCCTCGTCATGGCGCAGGCCAAGCATCTCGGAAACGCGAAGGGTCCGATCTTCCCCTACAACTCCAAATCCGTCGGAACTGCGTTCCGGCGCGCATGCGCCGACGCCGACGTAAAGGATTTGCACTTCCATGACCTACGCCACGAAGGCACCAGCCGCTTGTTCGAGGTCGGCCTGTCCATCGAACAAGTTGCGCTGGTGACCGGGCACAAAGATTGGAAGATGCTCCGGCGGTATACCCACATCCGGCCTGAGGCGCTGCATCGCCTTGTGGCAGCGCGGGCGCCCTACCCAGCGGAGAATTTCGCGGCCGAGTGAGTTGGCAAAGCCACGGATCAAAGCCGTCGAGGCGAAGGCGTGGGGGTTCGAGGTGGAAGGAGGGCGCAACCACCTTTGCTTGCGCCGGAATACCGGCACGTGGGGGTAGGTCTAGAGGCATCCGCCAATCCCACTTGTGGTATGGATGGCAAGTCGAACTCTCGGACATAAGCATCCCAAGCAGCGGCACAGGTCAGGAATACGGGATTGAGCCGTCTGGGTTCGCTAGCGGCAAGTTTGTCTGATCACGGCTGAACATCAAGGTCATGGCCGAGCGCACTGGATCTCCTGTCTGGATCGTGGCTCCGTCTGCCAACATCTGCTGAAGCTGGCCTGCATCGCCCTCGGTGTCCCCCATTGGCCATAGCGCGGAGTTGGCCAGCCGACGCTTGCGGGTCATGAGGGAGTGGAGCAGGCAGTCGAACGAATTGTGCTGATACCCCGGATGGATCGCCATCGGGATGTGCACAGTGACGGGCCGGGTCTGTCCGATCCGGTGGATCCGGTCGTTGCACTGCTCCTCGACGGCCGGGTTCCACCAGCGGGACAGGTGGATCACGTGCGTCGCAGCTGTGAGGGTCAGGCCTGTCCCGGCCGCCTTCGGGCCGAGCACCAGCACCTCGAACCCCTCATCCCGCTTCAGGTGACGCTGGAACCGGGTGACAATCTCCTGACGCCGCGGGATCGGGGTGCTCCCGTTGATCAGGTCAACGCGGGGCAGTCGGAACTCCCGCTTCACCAGTTCGATGAACCGGTGCTGCATCTTGATGTGCTCGATGAAGACGAGCGCTCGCTCCCCCCGATCCCTGATCCCGCGCAGGATGTCCACTGCGGCCTGAAGCCGGGCGGACATCGCCACATAGGCCGCGTCCTCCGCGGCGGATTCGGCGTTCGGGTGGACGGAGACAGACCGGATATGGTGCAGCATCTTGAGGGCGGCCCCTCGGGTCCCAGAGGAGAGCTTGCGCCGGGCCTCCTCATAAGTGGCTGCCTGAATATCCGGCATGAGGCGTGGGTGAATACGCCGCCCCTTGGTGGGCAGGTCCTTGGCGACCTTCTCCTTGAGACGCCGTAGCGCCACGGGCGGCAGCCCGTCCTGCGGCTCAAACACGAGCGAGTAGAGCTCACGCATGTTCCCCTCTGCCGGCTCCCCGAACCGGGCCCGGAAGTCCGACAGGGACCCGAAGCGGCCCGGGGTGATCTGCTCCATGATCGCCCAGAGGTCGACGGTGCTGTTCTCGATCGGCGTCCCGGTGAGCCCAATCCGGAAGTCGGCGTTCACCGCCATCGCCGCCTTTGCGCTCAGCGTGGTCGGGTTCTTCACGTTCTGTATCTCGTCGAACACGGCGGTCGAAAAGGGGATCTTCGCGAGGGAATGCTGGTAGTTCGTCAGGGTCGTGTAGGTGGTCAGAACCCAGTAGCGGTGACCGCGCCCATCCACGATCGCTTCATGAAGGTCCGAGAGGTCCAGGATCGCGTTCCCGCTCTCCGTCTCGACCCCTTGCGGTCCCGGCTTCTTCTTCCCGCCCAGCGCGGACCCGTAGAGCCGGATCACGTTGCCGAGCGCGGGCGCCCAGAGATGCTTGTCGACTTCCAGCTCCCAGTTCTCGAGGAGCGAGGTGGGGGCGACAACAAGGACCGGTCCGGTGCGGCCCCCTTCAGCGCGCGACATGTTCTCCTTCATCCAGGCGAGGAAGGCGATCGCCTGAAGGGTCTTACCGAGCCCCTGCTCATCGGCGTTAAGGACCCCGGGCAGTCCGGCAGCCCAAGCGTCCAGCTTCCAGCGGAAGCTGTCCCGCTGGTGCCCCTTCAGATCCGCCTGCACGACCTCAGGCAGGGTGTCCGGAGCGAGTCTGGTGCGCGGCTTTACACGTGCCGCCCATCTCAGCTCCGACAGGTTGTCGGCCGTGTCCACAATGATCGGACCAACTTGCTGCTCAACGGGCTCGTCTGGTCGTGGAACCGGATCAGCCTCACCGCGCCCTTTCAGCGTCTCGAGAAGCTGCTCTAGCGCCACCCGAGTGGTCTGGGTGGCCGGGATCTCCGCGCCACCGACATCGACGGTTGGGGCGCCGACCGCCATGGCCCGTTCCACCTCGCCGATCAGCTGCTCAACCTGATCCGGTGGCATCGCAGCGATCCTCTGCGCCGCCGCGCCGGTGAATGCTTCCGGCAGCCAGGTGGTGCCGGAGCCGGTGATCTGGATATCCGGCTTCTCATAGACCGCGACCCCGATCACCCGGTCGGAGTATTCGGAATACTCGACCGTCTCCACGAAGGCGGGCTCCGCCGCCTGCTCGATCAGTTCCTGCTCCTCCGCTGGCGAGAGCCCTTCGAGACGTCCCTTCGAGCGGAGGTGCTCGGTCACTGCATCAGTGATCCGTTGGCGCGGGTTGCGCATGAAGGCGGCGCGGGTGACCGGGTCCACCCGCTGCATTTCCGTCATTACCTTCAGGACAGGGGCCGCAGAAGGATCCACCACCAGGTAGCTTTGCGCCCCGAGTTTGTAGGCGGGCCGTGCTCCGCGCGAGAAGGCGAGGTTCTGGAACGTGTCCAGTCGGCCCCCGTTCAGCTCCGCCTCACGCTCGCTGATCGGTGCCCCTTCGGTGGCTGCCGTATCGACCGCCTCCCCGGAGAACGGGATGATCGCGAACTGGTCCTCCCCCCTCGGGCTGATCGCGAACCGGTCCGTCAGGGTCACCTCGAGCCCGGACAGGAAGTCCGTCATCCCGAGCCTGGCCTCCGCGTCCTTCCCGCTCATCCGGACCCCCGGCTCCAGTGCGCGGCGGAACCGGGCCAATGCATCCCAGTGCGCATCCAGATCGGACCCGGACCGGAACCGGTCCGCCACCTCGAGCGCGTCCAGCATCCAGCGCGGGAGCCGTCGCAGCCCGTCCGAGCCCGCCCCGGACGTCTGGGCGATCGCGCCGGTCCGATGGACCAGTTCCGGTCGTCCGGCGCGGACCCATTCATGGGTCAGCCGGAAATCCGGCGCGCCGAGAAGGCCGGACACGTCCGTCCTGAGGGTGAGGTCGATCAGCGGCGGGAGCCCCAGCGCCTCCGCCGTTTCCGAGGAGAGCCCGCTAAGCGTGCGGTGGGTCATGCGGATCCGGCTCCCGCCGATCTCCACCTCGTCCCCCGCCTCCTCGGCGGTCGACCTCACGTCCGCGAGGGCGAAGCTGAGGTGCTGATCATGGTCGATGATCCGGTCCGACGGGCGCGACAACAGCCGGTTGAGCAAGGTCTGCCTGGAGCGGAACTCCAGGGTCACCCAATCCGTGTCGTAGAAAAGCTGAATCATCTTCGCCCCCGTGCGGCGTCCCGCCGCATTAGCTCATAGAGCTGCTGAAGGTCGTGGATCTCCGCCGGGCGGAGATCCGGGTTCCTTGATTTTAGCTTCGCCAGGGCCGTCCCGAGGGTTCGATCCCCGGAGAAGACGTAGCGTTCGCGTGCGAACGCCTCCATCACCTCGGCGTGCCGGAAAAGGAGCTCAAGCCGCTGCTCGGACGTGTCCGGGAGCGGGGGAAGCGGGGCCGGGTCCGTCACCTCCCGCAGCGGCGTCTCCACGGAACGGGCCATGATTCCGGCTGGACCGTGCCCGAACGTCTCCATCGAGGACAGGAGGTGGGCGAGTGCGTTGCGCAGGTTGTCCGGCAGGGGCCCGTTCGAGCGGATGATCCACTCCAGACTGGCGCGCGCGTTCGGTGAGAGAAGGGTCTTCGTTTTCCCGTCACCCAGCCGATCAAAATAATCGATGATCGCCCGTGCTGCGGGGGCGCCGGACTTCAACAGCAGGTCAAGCGTCGTCCGGGCGCGATCGGGAGGGGCGGCCGTTCCTGCGGCCGGAGACCGGGGGGGAGAGGTGATGATGATGCGGGGTGGGACCGCAGCCGGGCCAGCGGGGTGCGGGGCCGGACCGGCAGGCGCGCGAGCCCCCAGATCAAATTGGGGCTGGACGGGCGGGTCCCGTCTCAGCGGGGGAGCGTACGGGCGGGGTGGCGGCGTATAACGAGCCGCTGGTGCACGGGGGCGATACACCTTGGTGTATGGGTTCTTACGGTGAGAACGCCCCACGTCGGCGTTGATCATGTCGCGGACCCACCGCTGCCACGAATCGATACTGTTGTGGGGTTTCGATTCCGGGGACGCCCGCATGATCTCGTCGCAATCGTAGCCCTCTTGGAACAGCTTCGGCGCCATAGGGTCGTCCTGATCGAAAACGTGGGTCTTGTAGCTGTGACACCCGTCGACCATGATCTTGTTGCCGATCTTCATGATCAGGAGCGAGGTGTTTTGCCTGGCGCGTTGAAACCCGAACCGGCTGTCCGCGTTGCGGGCGTCCTCCCGCATCAGGTGCGCCCGCGCGTAATCGGCCGCCTGGGAAGAGAAGGCCACCCAGGCCGCATCGATCCGCTTCTCGTCGAACAGTTTGAGCCAGAAGTCCCGCCTCGGCGGCCACATCGCATCCTTCTGCGCCGCGTCCACCACGCCGGTGAAGAAGCGCATGTCCTCGCGGGTGAGCCAGCGGTGGATGACCTCCATGTGTGCCCGGCCGACCCCGGCCCAGACCCCGCCGGACCGGATACGGGGATCCCCGTACATCTCGATCAGCGCCTCGACGAGATGGGACCGGAGCAGATCGGACGGGGCCGTGTTGATCCACGGGCTGGTCAGCGCCTCGATCGCCCGCTCCGCCCCGATTGTGCGGGCCTCACGACCCGGGGGGCGGATCCAGTCGATGTACCAGTTGATCCGGGTCCGCCCGGTGAGTTCCGGCGCGACCAGCGCGGAGAGGACCTCATGCACCCGCTCCATGAAACCGGGCCCGTGAGGGTTCCGCAGGCCGGCCCGGCTCAGCTCAAGGAACGGGTCCGTCATCCGGACCATCCGGGACGCGAGAAGGCGGGGTCCGTCCGCCGCGTCAAGGAGCTCCGGCACCTCCTGCAGGAGGCCTCGCACGGACGGGCTCATCCGGCCCCGTGCGGCGTCAATCGCGGAGGCGACAGACCGGGTGTGCGCCCCGTTCGCCACATAGCTCTCGAGATAGACCGCGAACAGCCCGGACAGGAACGTCTCGGATCGGGAGGCGCGCAGCTCCTCAATAAGGAAGCTGCGCGCCTGTGCGAGGTCCGCCCTGTCGCGCCGTTCTGGGTCGAACACCGCCGAGGCGGCCGCGAGGACGAAGGAGATCCGGGCGTTCTCCCAGTCATCCTTGGCGACCCGGTCACGCAGTCGGACGGCGAGCGCCTCCCGTTCGCGCGGGTTCACGTTCACGGCCACGTCCGGCCAGCGCTCATGAACCCTCTGGACCGCCGTCTCGATGTAGCGCAGCTCCGGAACCGCCGGCGGGCTGAACCGGATCAGCCGGGTGATCGCGTCATCGAGCCTCATTCGGACCCCCCGGCGGCCCGGAGAGCGTCAAGGCGGCGGCCGATCTCCTCGACCTCCTCCACGGTGCTCGGGGCGTACATGATGATCCTGAGGTCGATCCTCCGGTTCGCGGCCTTCCCTTCTGTGGTCGCGTTGGTCTCGATCGGCCGCATCTCCCCGTAACCGGATACTGACATGACCGGCTGACCCCGAAGGTTCTCATGGGCAAGGATCGTCCGTTCCTCGTCCAGCATGACGAGCAGGGTCGCGTTTGCCCGATCTGTTGACAGACGGAGGTTGTTGAGGTCGGACCCGTCTGCGTCCGTGTGTCCCTCGATCTGGACCGCCTCGATCAGCGCGTTGCCGCTGTCGCAGTCCGGGCCGCGGTTCGCTCGGTCCCCGAGGGTGAAACAGACGAGGATCTCATCCAGCAGGCGACCCATCGTGTCGACGATCTGCCGCTGCCGCGGCTCAAGCTGGCTGGACCCGCTCCTGAAAAGGCCTTCCCCCTGGAAGCGGAGCGCGTCCTGTTCCGCGCTGATGACCACCTGAAGGTCAGGAAACTCGATCAGGAGCCGCTCGCGTAGCTCGATCAGTATCTCCCGGCGCTGCTCGATCGCTTGGGCCAGATAGGCCTCCAGAGGGTTGATCTGCTGAAGCCGGGAGAGGCGCTCAAGGAGATCGTCGCGTTCCGCCGTGACGGCATCAAGATCACGCTGAAGCTGATCGACCAGCGCCTCAAGCTCTCTGATCCGCGCAAGGAGGTCCGCATTCTCCGCCCTGAGCCGGTCCCGCTCCTCGATTGCCGCATTGCGCTCGGAGATCGCGGCATCCAGCGCCTCGCGTGCCGCGTCCCGTTCCGCCTCCAGCCGCCGGATATCCGCACGTGCCTCCCGAAGATCGTTGAGGATCACGTTGAACTGATCCCGCGGGACCGTGTCCTGGCTGCTGAGCTGGGTGGCGAAGAAGGCGAGTAGGATCATCACGATCAGAAGGAAGCTGATCGTCATGTCCGTCATCGTAACAAAGACGGACTCCTCCTCATCCTCTTGTGTCCGCCGCCGAACGAGCCCCCGCATGATCAGCGCCTCGATTCAGGAAGGAACTTCTCGGCCCGGTCGACGATCTCGTGCATCTTGTCGATCGCCGGGGCGAGTTCCCCGTTCATGGTGCGAACGTGCCCGAACAGGGTGTCCACCGCGGTTCGGACGTGCTTGGTGAACTCCTCGAAAGCTGACCCGAGTTTTTCGTCCATGTCGTCGATCTGCTCGCGCTGGCGCTCGATCTGGGTCAGCGCCTCCCCAAGTTTTGCAAGTGTCGCCTCGAGGAGCTTCTGCTCCGCGCCAAGGGCGGACTTCGCCGCGTCAAGGATCCGCACGGCCCCCTCAGCTGTCTCCCGGGCGCTACGAGTGACCGTGTCCGCGGCGCGCTCCGCGCTTATCGAGAGTCCGGTCACTGCCGTCTCGATCTGTTCCACGCTGCCCCGGATAGGTCCGGCCGCGGCCGCGAGCTCACGCGAGGCGGCTGTGACGGACTGGGCCGCGTCACGGGTCGCCTCCCCCCCTGCCCGGATGTTCCCGGCCGCGGTCGCGATCTGCCCGGACCCGTCCTTCAGGCGGGTCGCCATCTGGTCCAGCTGCTCAACAACCTCGCTGATCGGGTCGATCAGGTCTTCACGGAGCTTGTCCCCGAATGACCCGGTGGCGCTCAGGAGGTCCGCCCCGCTACGAGAGACCGCCTCGACCAGTTCCTTACCAGCCAGGCTCACGGCGCCGCTGACCTCCACCCCGGCCATCTCCATCCTGGACCGGACCGCGGCAGAGCCGGATTCGGCCGCCGCCTCAAGCCGCTCCTTGAAGCTGTCCGCAGACGTCCGCATCGCGTCGGCCGCCTCCCGAAGCGCGTCCGCCCCCTCGGACGTGTTTCGCCGGATCCCCTCAAGGGTTTCGTTCATGATCCCAAGGAGCTTTTCAGCGCCCGCGTTCAGCGTCCCGTCCGTCGTCTCCGCGGCGGAGGCGAGGCGGGCTGTCAGGTCCTCAGCGGCCCGGGCGAGCCGGGCGATGGAACTCTCCATCTCTTGGCCCATCCGGCCAGCGCTCTGGTCCATGCGGTCCGAAAGGTGGGCGATCTTTTCGCCGGCGGCGGAAAGCTGCGTGCTCGCCTCGGAGAGGGCGCGTCCCACGTCCTCCGAGAAGCGGGAGGACAGGTCGTTTACCATCTGGCCGACCCCGTCGGCGCCCGCCTTCCCGACCCGTTCAAGCAGCGGGGCCATAGCGGCCCCGATCGAGGTGGCGATCGACTCCGGGATCTCCTTGCGCAGCGGCTCGCCGAGCTTCTCGACCAGCTCAAGCCCGATCCGCTTGAAGCTGTCCTCCTGACCGCGGGCGATTGCCAGCTGTTTGAGGGCGACCCCCTCAAGGCTTACGAAGCTGAGACGCTCCTCCAGACGCACGCAGAGCAGATGGATGTCGCGCTCGACCCACCCCATGGAGACCCGAAGTGTGATCGTGAACAGGATGGACGCCAGAAGACCGGTCAAGGACATGATGAATTTTGCGGACGCGGCCCCGAGCAGGTTGGTAAGTGCGTCCTGCATCGCAATTTGATCCGCCGCGTTACTGAGACCAACTCCGATCGCCTGCAACGCCGAGATGAGTCCGAGGAAGGTCAGTAGGAGGCCGACGGACACGAAAAGACCCGGCAGATGTCTGTAGAACCCCGGGCCGTAGTGGAGATCCTCAAGGTTAAAGAAGCTCGAAGGGCGAACGCTGTTGCGAAGCACGGGCGGGGAGACCGTCTCGTCGAGAACCAGCGTCTCCCGGAACTCTGACCAGGCGGCGGTGATATGCGCGTACCCCTTCTTGGTGCGACGGGACTTCACTTCAGAGTCGATCCGCGGCGACTGGGCCGTGAATTCCTCCTCATTGTTGGGCTTCGCGATCAGCCCGTTCAACCAACGCAAGGTGGTGAGCTTCTGACGCGTGGTGACCACCACCATGAGCACCGAAAGGGCGAGCCAGCAGAGGATCAGAATGGAGATCCAGCCGGGCATCTGCTCCTGGGTAAGGAACGAAGAGGCCCAGAAAATGAACTGGGACATGCCCGTCCCGATGCCGCCAAGTAACTCCAACTTGTTCTTCCCTTCCGATCACGCCCCGAATTCGATTGTTCTCTCACAAATCATGAAACATCTAACCGCAGCTTCTGTTAACCATTGATATTCCGCATCTATCTGACGCTAAAGCGCCCCAGCATTCTTAGGGTTGGGCGCCTGCCTTTTTCCGGATGGTCTGGCTCTGTGGGTCGTATTCCAGCTCATGCAAGTTCCCGTCTCGAATTGCCTGTACGGCCCGGCTCACATGCTCCGGCAGCACGTAGAACCACTCCCGCGGGTAGACCTTCCGGTCGAACCGGTCCGTGATCCACAAGTCGCGCGGACGGGCGGCGTCAAAGAACCGGTGCAGAAGCCCCTCTACCTTGCGCCATGACAGGTTCACCAGGTCATAGGTCGCCACCAACTCCACGGGGGCCAGCAGGAAGGTCGGGTCGTCGCGCGCGTCCGCGATCCGGCGGCGGACTTCTTGGGTGGTGACCCCGATCTTCAGGAGGATGCCGCTCACCGCCGCGATGGCGGGGTCCTTCGACTTGCTCCGGACCACGTAGACTGTCCCGGTCAGGTCGATCCGGTCCGCCTCCCAGTCAGGGTCCATCGCCCCGAGCCCGTGGCGGTGGATAGCACGCGCGGTCGGGTCGTCCGCCAGCGCCTTGCGGAAGGAAGAGAGGAGCGGGTCACTCTCCATCCCGTTCGAAAAGATGATCCGGAGCCGGTGATCCCGCTTGCCGGCCCGCGCGGTCATCTCCGCCTTCTCGGCCACGTAGGTCAGGAGCCCCTTGCGGATGAAGAGGGACCCCTCGTCCACCCGGACCTCCTCGTTGAAGTTGATAGGGCGCACCTCCCGCTCTCCGGACTCGAGCGCGGCTTGGGTCCGCTCGAACATCTCCCGAAACCGGTCGAAGTCGTGGCAGGGGTAGAACTCTGCCTTATGATCCGGGACCAGCCGATCCTCCGCCGGGGTGACGTGCCGGATCGTGGTCAGCGCCTCGGACACGTCCAGCTCATCGTCATCGAAGATGTCGTCGAGGGAGGCGGGGATCTCCCTCTCATCCGGCTCCTCGCGCCAATCCCGGTCCGGAGGCGGTGGCGCAGCGGTCAGCGCCAAGGGTCCGCCGGATAGGAGGCTGTTCCGATCCACGTCCGCCAGGTCCTCCGCCGGCCCGTTGTCCGCGAGGCGCTTCCAGATGACCCCGAGCCGCATCTCATCATGGTCTTCCGCCTCCGGGTTCGGGACCCGACCGCTCCGTTCAAAGAACTCGTTCACCTTCTCGACCAGTTGCGCGTCCCGCTCCCGCTCCGGGGTGCGGGCAGCACGGGGCCGGAGCGTCACGTTCAGGAGGCCCAGATCGTCCTCCTCCGCAAGAATCTCCTCGATCGACCGGTACCGGGCCATGCGTCAACCCCGCGCCGCGTCTTGGGCGGCACGCATCCGCTCCGCTTTCTTGGTCCGAATGTAGGCGTGTGCCTCGGCCAGCCGACGCTCAAGGTCGTCGGCGGCGTGCGGGTTCGGGGGGCGGCCTTCTTGGGCCGTGAAACGCTTGATCCGGGGCCATAGGACCAACGCCTCCTCCTCCGTCATCTGGATGCGTTGCGCGACCATCGCGCTCTGGATCTGCTGGAGGAGCGGGGTGTCGAGCGCCTTGGAGGCAACGTCGAACCCTTCGCGGAACGGGTTGATCGAGTCGATGAGGTCGATGTCCAGCTCGCGCACGTTGATGAACTTCTTCACCATCCGTATCAGGTTCATCGCGTCCGGGGCGTTCGGCTCGCCATCCGGCGGGGCGGTAGTCCATGTTCCCGCCGGTTCGGCCAGCCCCTTCTGCCCCTCCTCCTGCGCCATGCGGCGCGCGATCGCCGCAATGTTCATCCGGGCGGCCAAGTCCTGTCGGATCGCCTCCGTCTCATCCGGGGTCAGGTTCTCGTAGCTCTTCTCGATGATGTCGGTCAGGATCAGCTGGGTCGCCACCTCCGGCGCCACGTCATCCGCCACGGTGCGCCGGTCGATCTGCTGGCAGGCCTTGGCGACAAGCTCGTGCATGTCGTTCTCGACGATCTCGCGCGCCCGGGCGGTGGGTGGCAGCATCAGGCCGCCGATCCCGATATGGACCCGTCCCTCATGGTCCACTTCGACCGGGGGCCGGGTGTCCCCGTCCTCGCGCCGGTAGAACTTGAAGTTCGGTTGCAGGACCTGCTCCATCAGGAGCGCCCCGGAAATCGCCTTCAGCATGTCGTTGACCGCGTCCGTGACCAACCCGGTTTCCACTCCCGGCTCCGCCACCAGGTTGGTGAACTGGGCGTGGCGCTTGCCGGGCGCATCGCGCGTGGCGCGACCGATGATCTGCACGATCTCGGTCAGCGATGACCGGTAGCCGATGGTCAGCGCGTGCTCGCACCAGACCCAGTCGAACCCCTCCTTCGCCATCCCCAGCGCGATGATCAGGTCGACCTTGTCCCTGTCCGCCGCGTCTTCCCGCTTCCCGTCAGGGCCGGTGACCTCTCGCGTCAAAGACGCCTTCACCGTGTCCCGTTCCGGCCCGTCATCGACCAGGTCCGCCACCTTCAACACCCGCCCGTCCGGCAGTCGAACCAGATCGAACCCGGTCTCGGGCTCGCGGCCGATCACCTCGCCCAAGGCGTCGAGGATTGCGCCCACCTCGGACTGCTTGACGTCATAGGCCTCGGCCGAGCCGCGGTGCGGGATGTGGATGATCGTCTTGAGGTCCGGGTTCAAGACCTCCGGGATCGCGCTGATATAGTTGTCCCGGTAAAAGCTGTAGGAGATCCCGAGGCTTTTCAGGAACCGGTACCCATCCAGCTGCTCGTAGTAGCTGTAGGTGATCGACCGGAACAGCGCCTCATCCTCGGGGCGCAGGACCGGGATGCTGTCGCCCCGGAAATAGGACCCGGTCATCGCCATGATATGCGCCCGGCCCCGGGCAAGCAGGCGGCGCAGGATCTCGCCCAGCCGATTGTCGTCCCCGGCGCTGACGTGGTGGAATTCGTCGATGGCGATCAGGCAGTCGTCGAAGGCAGCCGTCCCCTCATCTTCTGCGATCTCGTCGAAGGCGAAGCGGAAGGTGGCGTGGGTGCAGACCAGAACCCGGTCGTCGGAGGCCATGAACTCCCGCACAGCGCGCACCTTGCGCGCGGTCGCCCCCTCCTCCGCCCCGTTCAGGCAGAGGTTCCAGCGGGGCTGGACCTCCCAGTCCGCGAAGAACCCGTAGGAAGTGAGGTCGGTGGACCGGAACGAGGCCCCGATCGAGGTTTCGGGCACGCAGACGATCACCTTGCCGACCCCCTGGTTCTCCAGCTTGTCGAGCGCCACGAACATCAGCGCGCGGGACTTGCCGGCGGCGGGCGGGGCCTTCAGCAGCAGGAACTGGGCGGCGCGGGCCTCATAGACCCGGGCCTGCATAGGGCGCATCCCCATCGCGTTAGGCGCCTGGGTCTTGCCGGTCTGGCCGTAGGTCACGCGGACGAAATCGGTCATCAGGCGGCCCCCTTCTTCAGCTTCTTCACCCGGGCCGCGTAGAGCTTGAACAGGTGCTCCAGCCGTTCCGTGTCGTTTCGGAACGGGCGGCCGATATACATGCTTTCCAGCAGGTCATCGTTCGCCTTGTGGACGGCGCGCAGGTCGTTGGGCATCTTTTCCGGGTCATAGAGTTCGGCGATCGTGGCCGGGTAATGCCCGTAGCGGCAGCGCAGGATCGCCATCGCGGATTTCGTCAGCGCATCCAGCTGGTCTTGGGTAAATTTCGGGACGGGGAAGGTGTTCCAGCCGAGGGTGTTGGAATAGCGGAAGTCGGATTTTAACTTGCCGCAGACCGTCCCGATCCAGATCAGATGAAGGCGCGAGGCGATCAGCGCCATGCACCAGTCGGGGGCGTCGTAGAGGGCGAAGTTCAGGTTGGAGGCGATGGTATCCGCCCCAACGCGTTCGAACGGGAGATATGGGCGACGTTCTGAAGTAACGCTTGGCACCAGGATCGCGTGATCGCGTTGTTTTCCCGCCTCGAAAATAAATCGGTGGGGCTCACCCGCCAATTGGCGCGTTTCCTCCCTCGAGCTTTCTGCCCGGAACTCAGTCACAAGTTCTAGGCGCCGTGATATCTCATCAACGCGTTCCCAATCAGGCTTATCTTCCTCGGGGAGCCACAGACACCAACGCTCAATTCCCCTGATAACTTCCTGTGAACCCAAGAATTTGAAAAGGAAAGGCGATGCTTCCGGTGACTTCTCACGAAGATCTCGAGCCTCTTCGGTGGACAGTATCAGGTGCCCTCCGTCGCCGGGCATGTTCCCGAACCGCATTGTAGGCAAGTCGAATAGCGAAGTGCTCTGTCGGGTAACCGCAAGATCAGGACCATCAAGCAGATAGGTATTGATGTTCGCTGCGGTGAAGCTGAGCTCCCCGTCAATCAAGGTCTTGGGCGCCGTGGACCGGTTCCGGATCCCGGCGATGACGCACATGACCGCGGCATTTGCCGAGGCGTTGTTACGCCACTTGAAGGTCCGGTGTGCGAAGAAGATTTCCCGCTCGGCCCCTAAAACAAGAGGCCAGATCGTCGAAACCGCGTCACCCTGCACGATGGAGTTGGTAGACACCAGCGCCGCTCGGGCGTTCCGACCCGCGATGTACTGACCCGCCTTGTAGAACCACCCGGCGACATAATCGAAGGCCTTGTATTTCTTGGTCACGCCCGAAAACACGGCGTCCTTGTCGGCCTTCTGGTCATCCTCCTGCTGGGCTTTCCCCAGGAATGGCGGGTTCCCAGCGATGAACACCTCGCCCCCATCCTCCGGCACCGGGCAGACCGCCTCCCAGTTCAGCCGCAGCGCGTTCCCGCAGACCACATTCGCCGCATCCCTCAGCGGCAGGTCCGCCGGCTTGCGACCGAACGCCTGCTGGAACAGCGCATTCGCCTGATACTCCGCGATGAACAGGGCGAGCTTGGCGGTCTCCACCGCGAAATCGGCAAGATCGATCCCGTAGAAGTTCCGGATCGGCACCACGGACCACATTTCCGTCTGCGCCCCGCCGGTCAGCTCCGCCAGCCGGGTCAGGACCCGGATCTCGCGTTCACGGAGGGCCCGATATGCGACCACCAGAAAGTTCCCGCTCCCACAAGCCGGATCGAAGACCCGGATCTTCGCGATCCGGTCCAGCACATGCCGCAGGGCGCGCTCCCGGTCCCACGCCTTTTCGATCTCGGCGTCCAGATCATCGAGGAACAGGGGACCAAGCACCTTCATGATGTTCGGGACCGATGTGTAGTGCATCCCCAGTTCGGACCGCAGCTTCGCGTCCGCGACCGACTGGATCATGGACCCGAAGATATCCGGGTTGATCCCCTTCCAATTCTCCGCGCTGACGTCCCGCAGGTAGCGGGCAGAGGGGGCATCGAACACGGGAGCGTCGATCCCGCCCGCAAAGAGGCCGCCATTGACGTATTCGAATTCGCGCGCCCAGGCGGGCAGCGCATCACGCCGGTCCCGGGGGGTGTTCATCGCGGTGAAGGCGCTGATCAGCACCTCGCGCATCCCCTCGCCCTTGTCGCCGGCATGGGTGAAGATCAGGCGGCTGAACTGGTTGTCCGGGAAGATCCCCACATCCTCGGCGAAGAGGCAGAAGATCAGCCGGGTCATCAGCTGGTTCATGTCGTGCCGCCGCGCGTCGGTCGCCCAGTCCGGGTTTCGCCGGATCAGCGCGTCATAGAGCTTGGCGAGCTTGCCCGAGACCTTGACGTCAACCGGGTTCTCCTCGGCGGCCCGGTACCGCTCCTTGCCTGCGGCGGGCAGGAAATAGCCGAACCGGTCGCCCAGCTCCGCGAAGGCGCAGTGGAGCGTATCGCCGGATTTCGGATGCTCGGCCGCGATCTCGACCCCGTCCGTGGCGATCAGGATGGCGGGCTTGTGCTTCAGGGTCCGCTTGTTGGCTCGCAGCGCGTCCAGGGTGACCGCAGCCATCCCGGTCAGGGCGGGAGCGAAATGGAACTTCTGGTTCATCAGGACCCCACCGGGGAGGTCCGATTTGTTGAAGGTCCCGCCCTTGAGCTTGGCAACCGTCGCGGGGGTATTGTCTGTCGCGAGCGCGAAGTCGAAGGGGAACTCGACCGGGTCGTAAGGCTTGGCCGCGAGGGCCGCGAGCGCGTCGTAGATTTCAGCCGGGTTCACACACTCACCTCACGCAAGGCTTCAAGAAGCCGACCGTCCGGAAGCACAGCCCACTTGTAAATCTGGATCGCGGTCCAGCCGGTCGCACGGCAGCCCCAGTCGTTGAAGCTGATCACTTCGCCACGGAACTCGACCCGCTTGCCATCCACGACACGGGCGGCGCTGTCAGGCCGGTCCTTGATGGTCAGAACGGTTCCGATGGACAAGAGCCCCCGCTCTACCATCTCTCCCGTCTTCATCAGGCTGGCCCGTCCGGCTCCAGTCAACGGCGGCACTGGGAAAGGGGGCGGTGTTGCAGCCCCAGCCACGTCCGCTGTGGGCACCGTCATCGCCATCGACTTCGGTTGGCCATCGAGCCAGGCCATGAAGGCATCCACCGCCGGGTAGAAGCTGCGCAGACCCGACCGTTTCAGGGAAGCGCGCACTTCGCCCAGGGTTAGCCCGTCGGTGCGTTTCGCGATCAGCCGGATGAACGCGTCATCATCGGTGATCGTGTCGAGGACACGCTCAACTGCCCGATCCACCCGCCACTCCGACCACAGTGCGTCTATCGCGCGCGCGCGCATTCGATCCTTCGACAGGAGCGAAAGGGTGGAGGTGATCAGTCCCGTCTCCGCCACCGTCTGGTCGAGTTTGGCGGTCAGGAAGAGCTTCTCCTCCGCCGCGACGGGGGCGTGAACTTTGTAGATCCGCCACTCGGCTCCGTTCGTCAGCACACACCAATCTACCCCGGCTGCGTTGGCGTAGTTCAGGGTCTGGAGGAGCGGCTTTCGGTCATCCAAGCTCACCCCAAGCGCCTTCGCCTCCACGAAAAGGGCGGGTGAACCGTGTAGAAACAGGGCATAGTCGACGGGGTTGTCTGCGGAGGCGTGCCGGTACTCGCTTCGGACTTCTTCCACATCCTGTAAGTCCCAACCGAGTGCTTCCAGCAAGGGCAGAACCAGAACGCGGATCGTGTCTGACTCGGTGAGACGGACCCTGCGGTCCCGAAAATCAACCAGTCTGGCTTTCAGGTTAGAGACAACGTCTTCCTGAGCGCGCTTTTGAGATCCGCTATTCATCGCGCCGCCCCAATTACCTGCGCGCGATTCAACAGAATGATCTGCTGATCCTGCGCTCGACGCAACGCGGGATCCGTATCCAGACCAAGCCGCTTCAGTGTATAATAGAGAAGAGCCCTTCTGGTCTGGATGGTCGTCTTTCCGTCTGTCATCCCGTAGTCCATTTCGATGGCCCGCCGTTGCCCAGCAGTTAGTTCAGGGTGGGGTCCAATTTCGAGGACGACGTCTGTATGCCATGCGGTGTCCATCAAAGGGTCTACGGTGCGTGGTTCTGACATTGTGATACTGTTAATTCGAGAAATCAGAAAGTCTTTGAAAATATTATTATTCCTGCAGTAAGCGCGGGCATGCCATCGAAATCCGTCATCTGCCAGGGCATAGGGCTCGATCCAGCGGCTTGCAGGTTCCGGTCGGGACATAGACTGATAGGTCACCTGAATGGCATTTCCATTATGGATCGCCGCCAACACATCCCTCAGAATGTCCGGCTGGATCCCGCGGACTGGACTTGGTGCGCAGCCAAGCGGTGGCATCTCGCCGATCCATGTCTCACTCGCCTTCACCCACCCCTGATCTCGCGCCCGCACCTCAGCCAAATAGGTCTCAGCTGAGGGAGTGTAAAACTGCGGCTTGAAGCGAACGCCCCTGCGATAAGTGCGCTGGCTCTTGTCATAAACGAGGTTTCGGGCTGCGCGATCGATGTAGGAGTTGATGTCGATGGAGGCCTGCTGGGTGGATAGACCGAACCATTGGACGAGATCCCCTCGGTTCAGCCGTCCCTCCCAATACAGCCTATACTCGATGAACGCGTAGCGCTGCTCGACAGGCCAGTTAAGATCCTTGGACTTCCTGCGGGTCAAGGCCCATACCCCCTGCGACGACAAGAGCTAACAGTCGTGAAAATAGACAGTTCTATCTGCTTGACCAGTGTAGGCTATTTCATCCTCAGTCCGCAACCGGATTGCTAGTCGTTCTAGACTGCCATCTTCTGTGAAGACGGCAACAGGATCAGAGCCTTGAGCTACGGCAAACGGCTTGTCCTGGGCTTAGTTGAGCTACCGGTCTTGGACGGGAAGTCTCGACAGCCATACAAGGGCTTGCGGAACTGAACACGATAAAGAGATTGTCGCGAGAGGCTATTTGAGATTGTTGGTGAACTGAAGTTCAGCGGATCTCGATCCGACATTCCCCAAGTGGCCTGCCGCTTGACTTCAAGATCGCCTGATTTTGCTCGCTGGGCAAGCGTTCTTCGCCCCGAGCGGTGTCTGTCGTCGCGCAAACGGCCGAAGTCGGGTGGATCAAGCCTCGAACCCGCAGCATTCTGG
>NZ_JAALFE010000060.1 GCF_011059185.1 Paragemmobacter kunshanensis
CTCCGCCACTTGCCCCCGCGAAAGCGTTCTCCCGATCCGGCTGCGGCCGGATTTTCTCGTTGTTTTCGAGGGTTATGCGGGCGGGGCTGACCACCGGTGCCGACGCCAGGTGGCCCGGAAGCCGTCTCTCAGGGTCAATATTCTCCGGACCTCTCGACCGCGCAATTTCGGTGCAAAGCCTGTAAGTGCATGGATAGAAAGGGTTACTTTCCGGCCGCAGTTCTGCACTTCGATCTTGGGACCTTTCGCGAGAAGGGTCATAAATCGAACTGGTGCCAGCTCCAGGGGGACCGTCGTCGCCTCAGCTCCCGGTAAGCTGAGGAACGGGTAATTCGTTCAGCTCCCGCCGGGCTTCAGGCCAACTCGGATAATGCTCAGAAAGCAGAGCAAAGAACCGGGGGCTGTGCGTCGGCTCGGAAATATGGACCATCTCGTGAACGATTACATACTCCAGTAAGTCGCGCGGTTTCTTCACGAGTTCAGTGTTCAACCGAATAGTGCCTGCCTTCGAGTTGCAGCTTCCCCACTTGGTTGTCATCCGCTGCAAGAAGTAGCGGTGGACCTTAACGCCGATGCGGCTTTCCCATTTGTCGATGATGGGCGGGACTGCGCCATGAAGTAGCTTCAGATGCCAAGCGTGAATCACCTTGGCGCGTCCGTCGCGGGAAGTTCCGGGGCGGACCTGGAGATGGATCGTGCGGTGGTCTAGTTTTACCTCAGGCTTGGCGTCGAGCTCCGTCACACGGAGAAGATGGCGTCGTCCCCAAAGGTAGTGGGTCTCGCGACCGACGAATGAACGTGGGGCTTCCCTCGCCTGCGAGCGAAGCTGCTCTTGCTGCTGCCGGATCAGCGAAACGTTCGACAGTGCACCAAGCGTCTGCGCTGGGTCCGCTTGAATATAGGTGTTCAGCAGGTGCCGCATGTCCGCTTCATACGGCTTGATGTCGAGTTCTTCTCCCGAGTGCCTTTTTATTGCGGCGCGGAGGTCGGTGTAGAAGTCAATTTCCTGCTGGATGTCCGTCTGCTCAGACGGGGTATACCCGGCTTCATCTAGATTCTGCGCAATCGCTGCATAAGCGCGGACAAAGGAGGCGACGGTCTTGTAGAATGAGACCCTGAGTGCCTCAGTCTCGCTCAAGGCGTTCGGGTCTCCGGCATCGCCACAGAAGTATCGCAAGAACTGCTCGATCTCCCTCGGAGGTGCCACTGGCGCACACAGGTAGTGAAGCGCTTCCCGCGCCGCGTCCAGGCGCGCCTTACCTTCCTCGAGCCAATTCTTGATCTCGACGTTGTTTTCTCCGCCGCTCCCTTCATCAACATCCAGCTCATCCGAGCTGTAGACCGCGATCGCGTGCTGTACGTCGCCGAACAGCTCCTTGAAGTCGACGATGTGGCCGTAATCCTTGTCGTCGCCATCGAGCCGGTTGGTCCGACAGATCGCCTGGAACAACGTGTGGTCCCGCAGCTTGTCGTCGAGGTAGATGTAACTGCAACTCGGCGCGTCGAAGCCGGTGAGCAGCTTGGATACCACGATCAGCAGCTTCATGTTCGCGGGTTCTTCGATGAAGCGCCGCTTGACCTCGGTCTCATAGGCTGTCGTGCTCTGGCCGCCCTTCAGCACGAATTTCGTGTAGGTGTCGTACTTGTACCGCTCGTCGCTGTTGGCGGGCTCCCTCGAGATCGCATTGTGGTTCGGCTCGAACGACGTGACGATTCCCACATGCGGCCCGAGCCGGGTGCTCTGGAATTCGCGATAGAATTCGCAGGCGTCGCGGATCGAGGAGGCTACCAGGATTGCGGTGCCTCGGTCGTCGCTCAGCCGCGGCTTCAGATCGAAGTCCTGCACGATCTCCGCGACGATCCGGCGTTTCCGTTCTGTCGCGCTGAGCAGCTCCTCCATGTTGGCCCAGCGTTTCCGCAGTACTGCCTTCTGGAAGTTGTTGAGGTTCCTGGTCTTCTTCTCGAACCAAGCGTCGATTGCTGCCGGGCTCGTCATGCGCTGCGGCACGTCGCGCGCCTCGTATTTCAGGTCGAGCACGACCTTATCCCGGACCGCTTCCTGAAACTTGTAGGTGTGGATGTAGGTGCCGAAGACCTCGCGCGTGGTCTCGCGGTCCTTGCGCAGCAACGGGGTGCCCGTATCCTCGGGCTCCGAGGTGTCGATGTAGCGCGCCAGGTTGAGGTTGAACGCGTTGCGCGGGTCGGCGATTTCGTCAAAGGGCACCATGCGGGCATAGCCCGGCGCGTCCGCGCCCTTGCGGTAGGTGTCGACGATGCGGTGGATGTCCTGCTCGCGCAGGCGGTTCTTGGCGCCGTCCTTGCGGAACCCCTTGGACGCGTCGATCATGAAGATCCCGCGCCGGGCGGTGGCATTTTCCTTGTCGAGAACGACGATGCAAGCCGGGATGCCCGTGCCAAAGAACAGGTTTGGCGGCAGACCGATGATCGCCTTGAGATAACCGGACTTGATCAGCGCCTCGCGGAGGTCGGCCTCGGCATTGCCACGGAACAGCACGCCATGGGGAAGAATGCAGGCGGCCTTACCGCTGCTTTTCATGGTGCGGATGATGTGCAGCAGATAGGCGTAGTCGCCCTGTTTTTTGGGCGGAGCGCCCCATTCGAACCGCTTATGCTTGTCCGTAATGGCGCCCTTTTCGTCATAGCTGAAGCCAGTGCTCCATGCCTTGTCCGAGAACGGCGGATTGGCGACGACGTAGTCGTATGTCCGCAGGCGCTCCCCCTCGAGGAACTTGGGGGTCGTCAGGGTGTTGCCCGCCACGATCTTTGCCGTCGGGAAGTCGTGCAGGATCATGTTCATGCGGGCGAGACCGGCGGTGGTCACGTCCTTTTCCTGGCCTTCGAGCGTGATCCGCTTGCCCGCCTCGGCCGCAACCTTGAGGAGCAGAGAGCCCGATCCGCATGTGGGGTCATATGCGGTGGTTCCAGCAACGGTGTTCTTCGGCGAGATACCGATCACCTTGGCGATGATCCGGCTGACCTCCGACGGGGTGTAGAACTGCCCCTTGCTCTTGCCGCTTTCGGTCGCGAAATGGCGCATGAGGTATTCATAGGCGTCGCCCAGAATATCGTCATGGTCCGCTCGGTTCTTCGCGAAATTCAGATCCGGGCTCGAGAAAATGGAAATCAGACGACCAAGCCGGTCAACACGGTCATTGCCTTCACCAAGTTTGTTCGGATCGTTGAAGTCGGGAAAATCTGTTCGCGCCAGCATCTCGTTGGCATCAACGAGCGGCTGAATCACCTGCGTATTGATCAGATCCCCAATATTCGGATTTCCCGTAAGGGCCGCCATGTCACTGAAGCTCGCGCCCTTCGGAATGATGATTGGTGGCTCGAGATCATCGCTGTCCCCATATTTGTCAGAGACATATTTGATAAACAGCATGAACAGGACATAGTCTTTGTATTGACTCGCATCCATTCCGCCGCGGAGCTCGTCGCATGATGCCCAGAGCGAGGAATAAAGATCTGATTTCTTGACTGCCATTTCGTCTTTTCGGCCCCATGTCGTCGAAGAAGGCCATGAGGGCTCTTCGGGTTGATTGTGATTTTCCGGGCCAGAGTAGCGATCGAGGGGGCCGCCTTCCAGCGCCAACTGCCATGGAGTGCCAGTGGCTTACGTTGCGAGAACGCTGTGGCGGCTACGAATGATTGCGGTCGAGCTCGATTGCCGCGCCTTGGCTCATCCACTCCACCGGGAACGGCTCCAGCACCCGCGCCAGTGTCACCTCCGGCCGCTGCCTTCCGTCCAGAATCGCCTCAACGATGTCTGGCGCCAGCAGGGTCAGGCGCAGGACCCGGGCCATGTAAGTGAAGGCGATCCCTTCCTTCTCAGCCAGCTCGGAAATCGACGCGAACTCGCCCGACTCCAGCATCCGCTTCCAGCGGAACGCGCGGGCCAACGCCTTAACCACCGTGTTGTCCGTCCGCCGCGGTTGCGTGGCGCCCTCGGGCATCTGCATCTCCTTCCGCCCGCCACGCTTCACGATCCTGAATGGGACGTGGAGAGTAACCGTCTCCGGGATCGGAGCACCGCGGGTCATGCTGCCGCCTCGATGCCACCGGCCAGCATCACGCGGGCGAGGCCGCCGAGCCCGTCGACGCGCAGGCGGACGTTGAGCCCGTCAGAGCCGATGTCCACGCGCTCAACCATCAGCGCCACGATGCGCGCCTGCTCGGCGGGGAAGAGTTCCTCCCACAGCGGGTCGATCTGCTGCAAGGCCACGCGAGCCTCGGCCTCAGTAATGGCGGTGGCATGGGCGCAGGCGGCCTTCCACGTGCCCGCCACGATCTCGGGCTGGCGGAAGACGGCGCGCAGCTGGTCGATGACGGCGGCCTCGATCTCGCCCGCGGGCACGCGGCCGACGGGACACGATCCGGCACCATGCTTCAGTACCGTCTGGCTGACATAGTAGCGGTAGAGCTTGCCGCCCTTTCGGGTGTGGGTCGGCGAGAACGCCGCGCCATCTGGGCCGAACAGCAGCCCCTTCAGCAGCGCGGGCGTGTCGGAGCGGGTGCGGGCGGCGCGCTTGCGTGGGCTCTCCTGCAGGATGGCGTGGACGCGGTCCCACATCTCGCGGTCGACGATGGCGTCGTGCTCGCCGGGATAGCTCTCGCCCTTGTGGACCGCCTCGCCGATGTAGGCGCGGTTGCTCAGCATCCGGTAGATGTATTTCTTGTCGATCCGATTGCCGCGCGGCGTCCGGATGCCGCGCGCGCCGACCTCTCGCGCCAGCTCCGTGCAGGACCCGATCTCGAGGAAGCGCGCGAAGATCCAGCGCACATGCGCGACGGCTTCTTCGTCGATGACCAGCTTTCGGTTCTCGACGCGGTATCCATAGGGCGGCACCCCACCCATCCACATGCCCTTTTTCCGGCTGGCGGCGACCTTGTCGCGGATGCGCTCGGCCGTCACCTCGCGCTCGAACTGGGCGAAGGACAGCAGGATGTTCAGCGTCAGCCGACCCATGGACGTGGTCGTGTTGAACGACTGGGTGACGGAGACGAAAGTCACGCCGTTCCGGTCGAACACCTCGACCAGCTTGGCGAAGTCGGCCAGCGAGCGGCTCAGGCGGTCGATCTTGTAGACCACGACGACATCGACCAGCCCGTCCTCGATGTCTTCCAGAAGTCGCTTGAGGCCGGGCCGTTCCAGCGTCCCGCCCGAGATGCCGCCGTCGTCATACTGATCGCGGACCAGCACCCAGCCTTCCGACCGCTGGCTGGCGATGTAGGCTTCGCATGCCTCGCGCTGGGCGTGGAGCGAGTTGAACTCCTGCTCCAGCCCTTCCTCGGAGGATTTCCGAGTGTAGACAGCACACCGCAGCTTGCGGACGACCTTCGATTTTTC
>NZ_JAALFE010000061.1 GCF_011059185.1 Paragemmobacter kunshanensis
GCATCGCCCGCCACCAGTTCCTCGACCAATCGCCACCCGCGCGGCGTCATGATCCGCGTCCCATGGGCAAATCCCCGTGAAGGTGGCAAGAAATAGGGGCGTATACTTCACAACGCGCCTCCGCAAAGCATGCGCTCGATCTCCCTGGCCTCTCGCACAAGCTCATTGATCTCTGCCCTGGCCTCGATCCATTCCCGCGCCCGCATGCCATGACGCCAGGCCGGGTGATCTGTGCCGGGGGAATGCCCGCCGCCCGCACCGTGAAAGCGACAGACGCGCCACCCACGCACCGCAGGGCCTTTGCACCGTTCGCCCGTGCGCTTGGACATTGCCGTGCATCTGGGTGCCGCATGCGCCTTGCTCATGGGGTTGTCGCCATCATTCATCGCCGCCCCTCCCCCCGGTTTTCACGTTGCCCACGATAGCCTGCCCCCCGTCAGAGACGTTGACGTGCTGCACCGTCACCCGTTGTTCCCCGCCCGTCCGGTGTTTTCTCAGGGCCTCAACCTGGGCCGCGAATGTTCGGGCGAGCTTGTTGAACCCGGTGTAATGGGCTTGCACTTGTGGCAGGTTGTCACTTGTCGCCATCCATCTGCCCGCCCGGATCGTTGCGACGTGCGTTGCCGCCATCTGCACCGCAAGCATGCGCTCGACAGGATCACGCGGGGCCAGATCACGGATCACGGAAAGCATGAATATCCGCTCGTCATTGCCGGGGTGCTCGTCGCTGGCCTCGTCCGCCTTCAGGGGCTTCAGGCAATGGCTCAGAAGGGCGTTCGCTTGCATCTCGTCAGACGTGCCGAATATCCGACACAGGGCGCTTTCCTGGGCCAGCTCGATCTTGTGTCCCGTCCGGGCCGATCCGCTCACCTTCACCCCGAGATCGTCCGCCTTGGCCTTTTCGATCTTTCCCATGCCGAACCTTTCATTGCCGCTCAGAGGCGATATGCGGGCCTCTCAGAGGCTTTCCGCCGTTTCTGGGCGTGTGATGCTATATTTTGCCGCTCTGGCCTCTAGCGCGGGCCGTTCGCGCTCCTGGGCCGCTTTTCCTATGGCTTCGGATACGCCGAATGCCTTGCCCTTGATCTCTGGCGGGGCCGGGTGCTTGGCATGCTGGGCCGCGATGTATTCCGCCCATTCGAGGGCGCTTTCCTTGTCGTCTTTTCGGTTGTTCATGTTGATCTGCCACCCGCCACAGACAGAACGCGCCACCACGTCCGCCGCGTAGGGCTTCAACACAAAGTCCGCAGAGCTGCCGCTTATGCGCTCGATCACGGCGACGAGCTGGGCCAGCTTGTATGAGGGCCAGAAGATCGACAGGTGAACGTGCGAACCCATATCCGCGCCCACGTCCCGACCCCAAAGGGCGACAAAGGGCAATCCCTCAGAGCGACACAGACGCGCCAGCTCGTCGCGGGTGTATTTTTCCCGATCCCATTCACCGCGCCCGAGGCAATGGCCTTCGTTGCGCTCGCCCGCCGTTTCTAGGGCCGTCCAAGTGATCGTGATGCCGATATTCAGGGGCCAATCCATCGCATAGGCGAATACCACCGCTTCACGGAACCGCATGAGCCTTTCCCTCTCTTTGCGCCTTTCATGGCGTGATGGACGAGGGCTTTTCTTCCCTACTATAGGATAGGGCCGTGCCGCTGGCCTCAGCACCCGTTGAACAAAAGGGGTTTCTGCAATCTCGTCGGAATATCTCGTCGCCAGATCAAACACGGGTGTTTTTCTCAGGTATTCTCTGCCGCCGCGTTTTCGTGCTGGCCTAGCCATGCCTCGAATGCGTCCCGCCTGATCCGTTGCACCGCACCGATCCGCACAATGGCGGGCGTCCGCTTCTGGGCGACGAGCTTTTGCCAGGTGCTCCGGCTGATCCCCATTGCAGAGATCACATCTGCCACCGTCATGAGCTGATCTTGTGTGTGTTGCGCCATGTTCAGCAATCCCTTGTGTCTGACACCGTATCTTGTGGGTGCAATTATACGGCAACAGAGGGCATGGGGGAAGGGTGGACGGAACGAAAGGCGAACCGGCGTTAAAGAATATCTCTGAAAGAGATAGTTAAACAGTTACGCGAAAACCGCGCTCGGAAATGTGACGCCTTTTCAGGGCCTTGCGCCTCGATCTCGTCGGGGCGAGTGGGTGATACCCCGAATGAAAGTGGGTGATACCCCGAGTGCCAGAGTGGGTGATACCCCGAGTGCTTTCACAGGCTGGGGCCAAGTTATCCACAGGCTCAGAGCTTATAGCGTCGATCTTGCCGCCATTCGATCTTGGCCGGATCACGGTTGAACGCCAGCGAAGGGCCGTTCGCCCCCTCGATCTCGTTCATGCTGTATTCGGGCAGGGCGTTGCGGGCGATAGCCTTACGCAAGTCTCTGGCGAACTGGCCGTAGGGCTGGGCCGATCCGCTCCGGGCGTGCAAGTCCCGGAAGGTGAATATCCACCCGGCTTGCCTGCCCACATGGCGACGGGCGAGGCGATACAGGAACCGATCAAGGCCGCTCGTCAGATCGAAATACTTGGGCGAGATAGACAGAATGTCCCGATCCTTCGTCACCGCCTCGAAAAGCCATAGGGGCAATTCCAGCCATGCCGCCTTGGCTTGGCCTTCGTCCGTTTCCTCGATCTTGAACGCCGACAGCAGGTTGAACCGCCCGAGGTTTCGGCGCTTGCTTTTCAGTGAAGGGCTTTCATAGGCGACGGACGTTGACCCGAGGCGATGCAAGGCCGCTTTCAGCTCGCCATATCCCTTGCCGCCAGTATCGCGCCCTACCGCCTTCAACAGGTTGTAAGGGTGAAACTCGATCCGGGCCGAGACGGGCAGGCCAGCATTCACCGCCTCGTTGATCTGCGACACCGCCCACAAGAGCACGTCATAATCCCAGATCGTCGCAATGCCCGTATCCTCCGGGGCCGTGACAAGCACCTTCTGGCCGCTGGGGCCTTCCCATTCGATCCGGGTGCGCTTGTTCTTGGACAGGGCGACGAGGGGGGCGCTCATGGCCTCTCTCTCGTCTCTGAAAGGCACGTCACCGATCAAGGCCACGAACAAATCTAGCTGGCGGTTTGTGCTCATGCCGCTTTGGCCTCGATCTCGTTATCCCGCGCCATGATGTTGCGCACCGTTGCCGCATACCACAGGCCACCCCGCGCCGTCTTAATCCCCCGCGTGTTCAGCTCGTCCGCGATCTGCCGCAAAGACGCACCGCCCGCCGCGATCTGGCGAATGATGGGCAGGACGTTGCCCGCATGCATGCATGCATTTTCAGCATTCTTGGCCGCGCCCTTGCGGGATGCCCGCCGTTGTTCCTCTTTGCGCTTAGGCATGGACCAGCCCAGCGCCACGCCACGCGCCTTTGCTGCCGCCAGAGCTGCACGGGTGCGATCCGATATGGCTTGTGCCTCATGTTCCGCCACCGCCGCCATGACATGCAATAGGAAGCGGTTGGCCTCTGGCATGTCCGCCGCCGCAATCTCGACACCCGCCTCTAGCAGGTTGGCAATGAATGCGACGTTGCGGGCGAGGCGATCCAGCTTGGCGATCAACAACACCGCGCCGATCCGCTTTGCCTCTGCCATCGCGCGGGCGAGCTGGGGGCGGTCATTTTTCTTGCCGCTCTCGATCTCGACAAATTCCGCCGCGATCTGGCCCTTGCTGGCGACGTGATCCAGCACCGCCGCCCGTTGCGCCTCAAGGCCGAGGCCGCTCTTGCCTTGGCGATCCGTGCTGACGCGAAGGTAGGTGACAAAGAGCATGATCATTCCGCAGCTGCTGTTGCGGGGAAACAGATGCCAGCAATGGCAGGACTGCCGTTCACATCCACGTTGCCGCGCAACCAAGCCGCCGCAGCTTCGCACAGCTCCTTTGTTTCAAACTGCGCCGTGGCCAAAGAAACCCCCTGATCTGCCGCGCCGATAAGAACCAAAACCCAGTCCATGACACCCCCGTATAAAAACCCTACGTCCGTAGCGTGTTTATACACATAGATGCATGCATGCATTCTGGCAAGCATTTATTGCTTTTCGTTGCCGTTTCTTGTTTCCTGCCGTCAGGACATAGGGGGCCACATGAAAACGCTCGTCATTGCCGCCCAGAAGGGCGGGGCAGGGAAAACGACACTCGCCCGCAATCTGGCGGTTGCCGCCGCTCAGGACGGGCAGAGGGTGCTTGCGCTCGATCTCGACCCGCAACAGAGCTTTCGGGCATGGTGGCGAGGCCGCGAAAGTGACGCGCCGATGATGCTGGCCGATGATCCCGCACCGCATGCGCTCAGGGCCACGCTAGACGCCGCTCAGGGCCGCTTTGATCTCGTCGTGATCGACACCCCGCCCGCCGCGCCGTCATGGCTCACAGAGACGCTCAGGGCCGCCGATCTGGCGTTGATACCCGTCAGGCCGTCCCCCGATGATCTCCGGGCCGTAGGGGCCACGATAGCCGCCCTGGGGGCCGCTGACGTCCCGTTCGCCTTCGTCATGTCTCAAACGCCACGGGCCAAGCTCACAGACGAGGCCGTGCGGGTGCTTGCCCAGCATGGCCGCGTTGCGCCCGTGAATATCGCCCAGCGCGTGATCTATGCCGAGACAGCCGCGACAGGGCAGGGCGTGACAGAGACGAGCGACACAAAGGCCGCGCAAGAGCTGGCCGCCATCTGGGGCTATGTGAAAGGGCTGATCGAATGAAAAAGGGCCTCGACCTGGGCGGGATGATCGACACCGCCGCAACACCGAAAGAGACGGGCATTCCGCAAAGAGGGGCGAGGCCGCGCAAAATGAAGGCCGAACGCCGATCCGATCAAATGTCCGTCCGCATGAAGCCCAGCACCCGCGCGTTGATCGAAAGCCTGTCCGATGCCGAGGGCGTCCCCATTGCCGAGATCGTTGAACGGGCGATAGACGCCTATGCCAAGAACGCATGAATGCATGCATTTTTGAGGGGTGATTCATGGCTTGGGTTATTGGTATTGGAATATTTCTGTTCCTCTTATTTGCATTCCCGCGAGCTATGGGGGGACTCATCGTTCTTTGCGGTTTAGCCATTGGCGGTTTTTTGCTTTGGCAAAAGCTGGAAAGCGGCAACCGCGCCCGAGAAAGAGCCGCGATTTCAATTACCCCCACATTCTCCAAGTAAGTCGCTGATTTCGCTGTCGTAATCGTGATATTTCGCATATAAATCATGGCGTTGACGGC
>NZ_JAALFE010000062.1 GCF_011059185.1 Paragemmobacter kunshanensis
CAGAAAATCCTTGTCTAGCGCTCGGATACAGGCGATCTTCACCTCAAACGACACGCCACTTGGGGAATGCAGGATGATTTCAGCCATGACTAACCAGGCGACAAGGGCCGTACTCGTGATCGGCGACGGGCTTTCCGGGGCGCTCGTGGCGGCGGCTCTGCTGCGCCAGGGCGCCGAGGTGATCCTGATCGGCGAGAATGGCCGGCCGGGGCAGGGCACCGCCTATACCGCTGGTGCAGATATCCACCAGGCCAATGGCCCGGCCTCGGCGCTCAGCGCTGACCCTGCTGACCCGGACCATTTCAGCCGCTGGCTGGAGGAGCGCTATGCCGGTGGCCCGATCCCCGGGGGCGGGCCTCAGGCGCGGGCGGCGGATGTCTTTGTGCCGCGCTGGCTTTACGGCCATTATGCCGCTTCGATCCTGGAGGCGGCAGCCCGGAATGGTGGCCTGACCTGCATCACGGCTGAGGTCACCGACCTTGCGCCGAAAGCGGGCGGGTTCAATGCCAGGCTGGCGGATGGGCGCGAGATGGCAGGCAGCCATGCCGTGCTGGCAACCGGGCTGCATTTTTCGCGCCCCGATGCAGGTCAGGCAGCGGGTAGCGCGATTGCCCCCTGGGACATCGCGCGGATGCGCGCGCTGCGGCCGGGGGCCGAAGTTGCGATCATCGGTTCGGGGCTGAGCATGGTCGATGCGGTGGCTTCGCTGGCAGAGGCGGGCCATCACGGCCATATCACGGTGTTTTCGCGCCACGGCCGCCGGCCAGAGCCGCGTCGGCTGGCGCCGGAATGGCCGGATTACCTGTCCGACCTGCCTGACCATATCACCATCCGCGCCCTTTTCGCGCTGGTGGTCCGGGAATGCCGGCTGGCGCAGGCCTCGGGGGGCGACTGGCAATCGCCGCTGGATCTGGTGCGGGCCCATATCGGGCGCTGGTGGCGGGCTTCTGACCCAGGTGAAAAACGGCGCTTTCAGCGCCATGTCCGCAGCCTGTGGGAGGTCCACCATCACCGCGCCCCGCCCATCGGATATGCCCATGTCAGTGCGGCCGCGCGTGAGGGGCGGCTGCATCAGGTCGCCTCGACCGTGCAGGGGATCAAGGAGGGCCGGGGCGTGACGATCCGCCACCGTCTGCGCGGTGGCCAGGCGGTGACGGCTTCGCGCTTCGATGCGGTGATCCTCTCTGCCGGGGTGGAATATGACTGGCGGCGGATCGAACGCCCGCTGGTTCAGAACCTGCTCGAACGCGGGCTGGTGCGACCCGGCCCCTTGTCGCTGGGGATCGACGCGGCGCCTGATGGGCGGGTGACCGACCGGGATGGGCGGTGCTCGCTTCGGCTCTTTGCCCTTGGCCCCCCTTTGCGCGGGCTGTGGTGGGAGAGCACCGCCATACCCGATATCGCAAGGCAAGCCGTGGAAATTGCAGAAATTATAGGGTCGGAACGGGATGCCGTCTCTGACCAGACGAAGGAGAAAGTGAATGAGCCAGATTGACCAGCTTTGGGGCGCCCCCCCCTGCCGCGCAGACGGATCCTGGCAGCCGGTACGAGGAGGTCGCGTCTGGTTTTCGTCCGATCCTGGCCGCGATCACCGATGCATTTGGCCGGCGCGAGCGCGAGCACAGCCTGCCGCTGGAACAGATCGCGGCGCTGAAGCAAAGCGGCTTTACCGCAACGCGGCTGCCGGTTGCAGAAGGTGGCAAGGGCCTCAGCTTTCCGGAATTCCTGAACCTGATCATAGAACTGGCCGAGGCGGATTCGAACATCGCCCAGGCGCTCCGGGTGCATTTCGGCTTTGTCGAGGATGTGCTGAACCAGCGCGACGCGGCGCGGCGCGCGCTCTGGGCCCCGCGGCTGGCGGCGGGCGATCTGGTCGGTGTCGGCTTTACCGAGATCGGCGAGGCAAAGACCGACCGTTTTTCGACCCGGCTCAGCCAGACGGCTGACGGGCTGCGGCTGACCGGCAAGAAATTCTACACCACCGGCACGCTTTACGCCGACTGGATCGACGTTTCCGCCAGCGACGATCAGGGCGAGACGGTCTTTGCCTTTGTGCCCCGCACGGCGCCGGGCGTGACCGTTCTGGATGACTGGGACGGGTTCGGCCAGCGTCTTTCGGCCTCGGGCACCAGCATTTACGAGAATGTCGAAGTCGCGCCCGGGAACCTCTGGCAAGGGGCCGAACGGCTGCGCTATTCGACCGCCTATTACCAGCTTTACCATCTCGCGACGCTGGTGGGCATCGGGCGGGCGCTGGTGCGCGATACCGTGGCCGAGCTCGGGCTGCGGCGGCGCACCTTCAGCCACGCGAATGCGGCTCTGCCCCGCCATGACGCGCAGGTTCTGGCGGTGCTGGGCAAGCTTCGCGCCCAGGTCTATGCCGCCCAGGCCATCACGCTCAAAGCGGCAGAGGCGGTCGGGCGCGCCTTCGCCACCCGGTTTGCCGGCGACGAGGCAGCAGAGGAGGCCGCCAATATCGTGGCCGAACTGGAATCGGCCCAGGCGCAATCGGTGGTGATCGATCTGATCCTGGCGGCGACGACCTCGCTTTTTGACGCGCTGTCGGCCTCGGCCACACGCAGCGGTCTGGGGCTCGACCGGCATTGGCGCAATGCCCGCACTCTCGCCTCGCATAACCCGCGTATCTACAAGGACCGGATCATTGGCGACTGGGCGGTGAACGGCACGGTGCCGCCGCCGCAATGGATCGCCGCGATACACCCGGATGCCAAACCGGCAGTGGCATAAGGGAGCAAGATCATGACATTAAGGGATAACTCTGTCTGGTTCATCACCGGTGCCTCCACCGGCTTCGGGGCGATCTTTGCCCGCCAGGCGCTGGAGGCCGGGCATCGTGTGGTCGCGACCGCGCGCGACATCCGCGCGCTGGACCCGCTGGTCGCGCGGTTTGGCAATCGCGTGCTGCCGCTTGCGCTGGATGTGACGGATGACCGCGCGCGCGAGGCGGCGATCAGCGCCGCCGAGGCACGGTTCGGGGCGATTGATATCCTCGTGAACAATGCGGGATTTGGCTATCTCGCGGCCCAGGAGGAAGGCCAGGACGCCGAAATCCGCCAGCTTTTCGAGGTGAATGTCTTTGCCCTTGCGGCGCTGACGCGGCTGGTTCTGCCGGGGCAGCGGGCGCGTGGCTATGGTCATGTCGTCAATATCAGCTCGGTCGCCGGTCTCGCGGCGAAGCCTGGCGTCGGTTATTATGCGGCGACGAAATTCGCGGTCGAAGCGCTGTCAGAGGCGCTGTCGGAAGAGGTGGCCGAGTTCGGGATCCGGGTGCTTCTGGTCGAACCGGGGCCGTTCCGCACCGATTTCGCCGGGCGTTCGATCCTTGCGGCACCGCAGATCGACGCCTATCGCGGGCGCGTCGCGCATCAGCGTCCGGCTTCGATCCGGGCCAGAGCGGGCCAGGAAGACGGAGATCCCGAACGCGCGGTGCAACTGGTGCTGGCGCAGCTCGCGCGCGATGATGCACCGCTGCGGCTGGCGCTTGGCGCCGTCGCGGTCGATCGCGCATTGGAGAAGCTGGAGCCGCTGGTGGCAGAGCTGAAGGCGCAGCGCGCCCTTTCCATCGCCGCCGACCACAAACCGGAGGGGGACGCATGAGCCGCAAGCTGCGCCTTGGTGCGTTTTTGCCCGGCGGTGGTCAGCATGTCGCGGCCTGGCGCCATCCGGATCAGCCGCTGGACGGCGCGGTCAGCCTCGCCTTTCACCAGGAGCTCGCGGCCCTGGCCGAACGCGGGCTGTTCGATGCCTATTTCCTTGCGGATACGCTTTCCGCCGAAATTGGCGGGCGAGAGGGTGGCAGTGCAAAGGCCGCCGGTTTCGAACCGCTGACCCTGTTTGCGGCGCTTTCGGTCACCACGAAACATATCGGGTTCATCGCCACCGCCTCGACCAGCTACGAGGAGCCCTATCATGTCGCGCGTCGTTTCGCTTCACTGGATATGATTTCGGGCGGGCGCGCGGCCTGGAATGTGGTGACCTCGCATGGGGACGGGCCGGCGCGGAACTTCGGTCTTGCGGCACAATATGGCCATGACGCGCGCTATGCCCGGGCGGCCGAGCATCTCGATGTGGTCAGACAGCTTTGGGACAGCTGGGATGATGATGCCTTCCTGCGGGACCGGACCACGGGGGTCTATTTCGACCCGGCAAAGGTGCGGCCGATCCGGCATGAGGGCAAATATTTCCGCGTTGAAGGCCCGCTGAATGCGCCGCGCCCGCCGCAGGGGCATCCGGTGATCGTCCAGGCTGGTCAATCCGAGACGGGCCGCGATTTTGCCGCCGCCTCCGCCGAGGTGATCTTTACCACCCAGCAGGATCTGGCTTCGGATCAGGCATTTTATGCCGATGTGAAGGGGCGGGCGGCGGCATTTGGCCGGTCGTCGGAGGAGATCCTGATCATGCCGGGCCTCGCCCCTTTTATCGGGGCGACAAAGGCCGAGGCCCAGGCGAAATATGACGCGTTGAACGCGCTGATCCTGCCGGAAGAGGGCATCGGGCTTCTGAACGCGCTGACCGGCGGCACGCTGGATCTGGCGGGCTATCCGCTGGACGGGCCGCTGCCCGAGGCGCCTGTGACCGAGGGGATGAAGAGCCGTCAGCAGCTTTTGCGCCGTATCGCGGATGAGACCGGTTTCTCGATCCGCGAGCTTTACGCCTGGGTTGCCACCGCGCGCGGCCATCTGACGCTGATCGGCACGCCGGTCGAGATCGCCGATCTGATGGAGGAATGGCTTATCGGCAAGGGCGCGGACGGGTTCAACATCCTGCCCCCCTGGCTGCCGGGCGGGCTTGAGGATTTCGTGACGCTTGTCATCCCCGAATTGCAACGGCGCGGTATCTTCCGCCGCGAATATGAGGGGCGGACCCTGCGCGAAAATCTCGGGCTGAAACGACCCGCGAACCGCTGGGCTACGGTCGGGTCAGACCCGGGTCTGGCGGCGGAATA
>NZ_JAALFE010000063.1 GCF_011059185.1 Paragemmobacter kunshanensis
CAACCCGGGCCTACTCCCATCGCCCGTCCCTGGGGCGACGTGATCGCCCGCACCTTCAAGCTGAAAGGATGATCTTCAATGACCACGCTGACCGAAGGCAGACACGCGGGCGGCTTCCTCGTCTGGGAAGCGTCGCGCGACTATACCCGTGAGACCGTCATTCTCGCCTCCGGCGCGGGCAAGCTCGACCCCGGCACGGTGCTGGGCAAGATCACCACGGGCGGGAAATTCACCCAGCTTGCCCCCGCTGCGTCGAACGGCAGCCAGAACGCCGCCGGGATCCTTTGGGGCCCCGCTGACGCGACGGCCGCCGATGCCGCTGCCGTCGTGGTCCTGCGCGGTCCAGCCATCGTTAACCGCAATGACCTCATCTGGCCCACGGGCGCGACGGAACCTCAGATCGCCGCCGCCACCGCGGCGCTGGCCGCGCTGGGCATCCTGCTGCGCTGATCTCTTCATCGAAAGGACATCCCCATGGCGACCATGGACATCTTCGAAGGCGATGCCTTCTCGATCATCGAACTGACCCGCGCTCTGGAGAACATCCCCTTCAAGCCCGCGATCCTTTCGGGCGCGAACCTCTTCGGGCCGCGCGGCGTGCGGTCGCGCACTGTCGTGATCGAGAGCCGGGACGGCACGCTGCAGCTGATCCCGTTCTCCGAACGCGGCTCGGCCTACGAGAGCCAGGTGCCGGAACGCCGCGAGATGCGCGCCTTCGTTGTGCGCCAGTTCAAGAAACAGGATGTGCTCTGGGCCTCGGAGATCCAGGGCATTCGCGACCATGGTTCGGAAACCGCCACCCAGCAGGTGCAGACCGAGGTGGCCCGCAAGCTCGGGCGGCTCCGGAACGACGCCGAGGCCACCTTCGAGTTCCACCTCTTCAACGGCATTCAGGGCGTGGTGAAGGATCCGAAGGACGGGGCGACGGTGGTCAACTACTTCACAGAGTTCGGCATCACGCCCGCCACCGAGGTCGACTTCGACCTCGACAATGCGAGCCCCGCCTCGGGCGCGCTCAGGAAGCGCTGCCAGGCGCTGATCGAAAGCGTCGAGGACAGCCTTGGCGGGTTGGCCGCCGGTCAGGTGCAGCTGCGCGCCGAATGCGGCTCGGCCTTCTTCGCCGATCTGGTCGCCCACAAGGAGGTGCGAGAGACCTACCTCAACACCGCAGCCGCCGCCGATCTGCGGGGACGCGTGGGCGAGGAGGTCAGCTTCGGCGGCATCACCTTCCGCCGCTACCGGGGCGGCCTCGGCTTCGGCGTGCCGACGGACAAGGCTTACTTCTATCCCGAGGGGGTCGAGGGCCTCTTCGAGATCTACTTCGCCCCGGCCGACACCTTCGAGACGGTGAACACGCTCGGCCTGCCGCTCTACGCGCGCATGATCCCCGATCGCGACCGCGACGAATGGGTGCGCCTCGAGATCGAGAGCAACCCGCTGCCGATCTGCACCCGCCCGCAGGTGTTGCGTTCGGCGCGACGGACGTGATGAGTGCCTACCGCGCGCGGGGGCGGTCCCAGAGCATGCCGGCAAGGCGTGGGTCCGGGGCGAAGCTGTCCTTCGGGAACTCGATCCCGAGGCGCGGATGCTCGCGCAGGGCCTGCGCGCCGGTAGGGCCGATCCGGATGCGCCAGGTCTGACGCTCGACCGGCTGCGGGGCGGCAAAGGCACGGCAGGTCAGCACGGCAAGGTTCGCACCCCGGGCAGGATCGCGGACAGAGGCGTAGCGGATCACCTCGGCACCGATCGCGCGGGCCTCCTCGGCCAGATCCTGGCTGGCCGCGTAGTCGGTGAGGTGGGTCCAGACAGCATGATCGGCGGCCAGTGCCCCGGCCGTCAGGTCGACCGCCACAGGCGTTGCGACCTCCGCCGAGAAGGCGGTGTATTCGGCCGCATCGTCGGGAAAGGGCGTCTCCGGGCTCTCGGCGTAGAAGAGGAAGCGGTAGAAGGCCATCTCGGCCGCCGCCGTCTCGGGCGCCTCGGCCCCGTACCAGACGCCGGGCGTCAGTCCCGCCCGGCGAAACCGCGACCCCGCCGGATAGGGGCGATACCGGAAAGGCGTGGCCAGCAGATAATCGAGCGCGCGGCAGTCCTCCGGCAGGGGCGGCTTCGTGGCCTCGAGGATCTCCTCAAGCGCCGCCTGTTCGGCGAGGCTGTCGACAAGCTTCAGGGTCGAGACCCGATGCTGGGCCTCGACGAACCGCCATGCCGGGCCCGCGTAGGGCCGCGCCTCAGAGCGGAGCGCGTCTTGCGTCCAGATAGGTCGTGACATCGACAAGTCCCTGCACCTGCGTCATCCGCTCCACGGGCCGCGCCGCGAGCGCCGTGTTGGGAGCGGCCAGCCACCGCCGCGCCACCGCCTCGTCGCCCCCGGTGATCGCGTCGAGCGAGCGGAAGGTCCGCACAAGAAGGGCTGCAAGCTCGAAGGGCTTCGATCCCGGCTCGAGCAGGCTTTCGCCCCGTTTCCAGCGCGAGACGGTCGCCTCGGAGACGCCGACGATGTCGGCCAGTTGTCGGCCCGAAAGGCCAAGCCGGTCTGCCGCCCGCAGCGCGGCCTTGGTCAGCACGGCACCAGCCTCGGGGTTCTTGGCGATCTGATGGGAAAGGGTCATGGCTTTCTCCTGTCTGAGGAAAACATAGTATCACTTCCTTTCTGAGGAAAGAGGAAACATGCCGGACACCCTCTCTGTCGCACTTGCGGCGCTCTTCGCCGATCCGAACATCGGCCGGGATGCGGTCTATATCGCCGATGGCGTTGCGCCTGTCCTTGTGCGCATCGTCGCTCGGCGTGCCGATGCTGTCACCGACTTCGGCGATGCGCGGCTCTGGTCCGAAACCACCCGGATCGACCTGCGCGTGGCCGAGGTGCCAGCGCCGCGGCCCGGCGACCGAATCGAGATCGACGGCGATGCCTTCCTCATCCAAGGCGAGCCCGTCCGCGACCGCGAGCGGCTGGTCTGGACTGTCGATCTGCGCCCGGCGTGACCGCGATGAAACTGAAGCTCGACATTGATCCCGATATCGTCGCGATGATGGCGGCCGAGGTCGCGGCAGGCGAGCGGGCGGTGTCAGCTGCGATCCGCGAGGCCGGAACCGGGCTGAAGGCCGCCTGGCGGCTGCAGATCACCGGCGCGGGCCTCGGGCCCCGGCTCGCCCGCACCATCCGGTCGGAGCAGTTCCCCAAGGCCACGCCCAGCCTCAACGCGGCCGCCGTCGTCTGGTCCAACGCCCCGGTCATCGTGGGCGCGCACGACACCGGCCCGCTGATCCGCTCGAAGAACGGCTTGTGGCTGGCCATCCCCACGCCCGCCGCAGGCAAGTCCCTGCGTGGCGGCCGGATCACCCCCGGCGACTGGGAACGCCGCAGCGGCCTACTGCTGCGGTTCATCTATCGCCGTCGGGGCCCGAGCCTGCTGGTGGCAGAGGGGCGGCTGAACTCGAAAGGCCGGGCCATGGCGTCACGGTCGAAGACTGGCCGGGGCCTCGTGACCGCGCCCATCTTCCTGCTGGTGCCGCAGGTCAAGCTGCCGAAGAGGCTGGACCTGGCGCGGGATGCTGAGCGGGCGCATGACTCGATCGTGGGGCTGATCGTGGCGAACTGGGTGAGTTAGCCAGGCCCGAGTGAATCGTCTCACAAAGGCAGCCGAAACCATCTCCCACAGATGAGCAAGTATGAACCCACATTCTCCAAGTAAGTCGCTGATTTCGCTGTCGTAATCGTGATATTTCGCATATAAATCATGGCGTTGACGGC
>NZ_JAALFE010000064.1 GCF_011059185.1 Paragemmobacter kunshanensis
AAGAAGCTCGGACTCGAGGTGACCTCGGAGAAGGTCGAAGGACGCGGACGGGTCTACAGGCTTGCCGCCGCCTGACGCAGCAAGGAGATCGCTACGCCGCCGCCCCGACCGGGCGGCGGTTTTTCATTGCCACGACAGCAGATCGCGGGCGGCGGCCTGCAGGATATCCTGCGCCATGCGCGGCTCGCAGGTGTAGATGCCACCCGGCTCAGGTTCGCCGACATGCTCCGCGAACCAGTCCCGTCCCTCGTCCGAAATCGGACGCAGGACGACGATGGTCCCGTGATCGTTGATCTCGATATGTTGCCAGCCTTCGGACATGTGCCAAGGCTACCAGCGGGATGGCCGATCCGCCAGCAGCCGCATCAGGCTCGCCTCAGCCGTTCGAACAGCCGCCGCAAGACGTAGGACCGCGCGATGCTGACCACCGTGAACACCGCGCCCATCTTCAGATTCTGCGCCAGCGTCGTGTGCAGCCCGAAGACCGGGAAGATCAGGATCTGCGTGAGCACGGCGACACCGTAGCCGACGATCACGTTGGCGACGGACTCGACCAGCGACATGAGGCGGGACTGCTTCATGCCGCTACCTCATCCATCGGCCAGCAACTCAGCCGCCAGAGTTCGCAGCGCATGCGCCGCAACCAGGGGGACCACGCCGTTGCCACAGAGCCGAAGCCGGTCCACCCGGTGGGCCAGCCCATCAGCGCCTCGACGAACAGCGGGTTCAAGGTTCGGCGCACGTCGGAGGTATTCGGCCCAGCCGTCGGTGTCACCAGGACCTGGCGGCCAAGCAGCCCGTTCACCGGCGTGTTCGCCAAGGTGGTCGCCCCATCCTTGTGGTCTCGAGCCGTCGGCGTCATCCACATCCCCGCCGAATGGGTCAGGTCTGCTGTCCGCCGATTGCCTGCGCTCGGTTTGCAGCCGTCGTTCGCCATCGGTGTCGGCCACATCGCGGCCGTCGTCGCTAGGTTCATCCCGTGCTGCCCCGCTTCCTGCGACGGAGTCGGCTTCGTCTGCCGGTTCTCGTTGGCGCTGGCCCTCGGCGTCGGCCAAAGGCGCAGCAGTTCCGTCCGGTTCCCGCCACTCGACCGGGTCCCAGAGCAGGCGCGCGGGGTCGGCCAGGTCGTCTCCCTCGCGGACGGCGAGGATGAAGAGCCGCTCGCGCTTGTGCGGTGCGCCGACTTCCGCCGCCGTGAAGAGGCCTGCCGCAAGGCGGTAGCCCATGCCGACCAGTCCTGCGGCGACTTCGGGGAAGCCGAGGCGGAGATGATGGGCGACATTCTCGAGGAACACGAAGGGCGGTTCGATCTCGCCGATGATGCGGGCGACATGCGGCCAGAGGTGGCGCGGGTCGTCCGCACCCCGGCGCTTGCCCGCGACCGAGAACGGCTGGCACGGATAGCCCGCAGTGACGATGTCCACCGCACCGCGCCACGGTCGGCCGTCGAAGGTTCCAACGTCGTCCCAGACAGGCGCGCGATCCAGGGACGCGTCTTCCATCCGCGCCACGAGAGTGGCTGCGGCGTTGGTTTCCCGTTCGACATGGCCCACAGCACGATATCCGGGGATAGCGATGGTGAGCCCAAGGTCGAGACCACCTGCGCCGGAGCAGAGGGAGAGGCCGAAGAGGCATGCGTCTGCGGCTCCGGAAGCGCATCCGGAGGAAGGTAAAGCCAGGTCATGCATGTCACGCGGCGGGTTCAGGATGTGGTGCGGGTGCGGCCCGGGTTCCGCTCAGCCGCTCGGTCCTCACCTGCGCAAAGGTCCGACCGTCACCGTCGAGGATCGCGTCGCGGCCGGTCTCGGCCTGCCAGCGCTCCACCGCGACCTCGACATAGGCTGGGCTGATTTCCATCGCGAAGACGCGGCGGCCGTTGGCCTCGCCCGCCATGATCTGCGAGCCGGAGCCCGAAAAGGGCTCGTAGCAGAGCCCGCCGCGCGCCACGTGCTGGCGCATCGGAATGCCGAAGGCGTCGAGCGGCTTCGGCGTCGGGTGGTCGGGCCGGTCGTCCTTCGCGAAGGACGGCATCTCCCATGTCGAGGGCAGCGTCTGCTCGGCCACCTTCGGCGGCCGGTTCGGGCGGCGCCAGCCCATGAAACAGGGCTCGTGCTTCCAGAGGTAGTGGGACCGGGTCAGCACCCCTCGGTCCTTCACCCAGATGATCTGCTGATGGACGAAGGCGCCAGCCTTCTCCCAGCAGGCTTCCAGCATCGCCTGGCGGCGGGAGGCGTGCCAGCAGTACCAGGCCGCATCGTCGGTGATCGCCTCGGCCACGGCCGCCGAGATGAACCCGTCGTAGAGCTCCGCCCCCTGCGAACTGTCGTCCCAGGTCGTGCCGTAGGACGCCGACCAATCCTTGTTCCGGGTCGGATGGTTCGAGCCGTCATAGTCCACCAGATAGGGCGGGTCCGTCGCGAACAGGATTGCGCGCTCGCCATTCATCAGGCGGCGCACATCGGCCGCGCTGGTGCTGTCACCGCAAAGGAGCCGGTGATCGCCGAGGATCCAGAGATCGCCCGTCCGCGAGGCCGGGTTACGCGGCGGTTCGGGGATGGTCACCGGCGGCACGGAGCCCCCGGCGCCACCTTCTTCTCCGCCCCCCTCCGGCACGAAAGCCAGCAGCTTGTCCAACTCGCCATCGGAGAAGCCGACCAGGGACAGGTCGAAATCTTCGGCGAGCAGATCGTTCAGTTCTGCCGACAGCAGCGCCTCGTCCCAGGTGCCGAGCTCCGTCAGCTTGTTGTCCGCAATGCGATATGCCCGCCGCTGCGCTTCGGTCAGATGGCCCAGCACGATCACCGGCGCTTCGGTCAGCCCAAGCTGCGTGGCTGCCAGCACCCGGCCATGGCCCGCGATAAGCTCGCCGTCCTCGGCCACGAGGCACGGCACGGTCCAGCCGAACTCGGCCATGCTAGCGGCGATCTTCGCGACCTGGTCGGCACCATGCGCCTTCGCATTGCGGGCGTATGGCTGCAGCCTGGCCAGCGGCCACGTCTCGATCCGATCCGGGGCAAAGCTAAGCGTCATCGGCGGGTCATTCCTCGGATCAGGGTGGATACCCCTGGCTTCCGGACTCCGGGGTCCAGACTGGACTCCACGCGGGGTCCAGCGGCCACCAGGGGTGTCCAGCTTCAAGGGTTTGATTTTGCAGTGTTTCAGGCGGGTTCAGGCGGCGGTGGCTTCCGGCTGGCTTCCCAAAAATCCGGCCCTGTCGCTGGCGATGTCCCGCGCTTCGCCCGCCAGCATACGAATATCGCCAGGAAGGAACCGGAAACTGCCTCGGGGTGGACCCCGGCCGGACCCTCGCTGGATACCGGGGTCCAGAAGGCCCCGGTCAACGCAAAGGGGAGAGCGAGCTTTCCAGCGCACTCTCCCCATCTTGCCTTCGGAATAGCATGGATCTGTTGCAGATGTCGAAGGAAAAAGTGTTGCAACACATTGGAGTCACTGCGCATTCAGGCGCGCAGCGATCTTGGTCAGTGCCAGCTGCCAGCGACGCCAGGCGGTCGTGCGGTCGCACCCCAGCTCGCCGCTGATCTGCTTCCACGGCACGCAGGCGGCACGAGACCAGACCAGCTTGCGCTCCGCCTCCTCGATCCAGAGCACCCAGTCGAAGGTCTGCTCGAGCCGGGTGATCGCGGCGGCCGAGGGCCAGACGCGCATGGGCTGGGGTTCCATCGCCGCGAT
>NZ_JAALFE010000065.1 GCF_011059185.1 Paragemmobacter kunshanensis
CCAGAATGCTGCGGGTTCGAGGCTTGATCCACCCGACTTCGGCCGTTTGCGCGACGACAGACACCGCTCGGGGCGAAGAACGCTTGCCCAGCGAGCAAAATCAGGCGATCTTGAAGTCAAGCGGCAGGCCACTTGGGGAATGTCGGCAGAACAACTGACAGTACCGTTGTGATAACGGTCCATACTTGAACTGAAACCCGGAAGACATTTTTATCAAGAAATTTCACTTTGGGCATACCGACTCCAGTTCTTGAATTGTTGAAGTTTTCAAAATTAGACCTTGTAGAAGTACTGAATTGGCAGCGCCCCACTTCCATTCATTAGATCAGTGTCATTCAGCGCCAACTTTATCAAATCCTTTGCCCACGGAACATGCAAAGTCGGAACTTTGTGCACCGAGTCCCTGAAGACCGGTACGTTAGCCCACAGGTTTCTTATTCTCTGAGAGATACCGCCATTAGAAAGCAAAGATTCTTTTGTTGTGAATTCTGGATAGATCACAATAACTGGAAGCGATTGATCGTTGATTGCGTAATCAATTTCCTCTCGAAGCGCACGTGAGTTTACCGTGACTGAACTCAAGATGAATAGCACGTTTTTCGATGCTCGAATTCTCGCCCGAAGCCTAGGCTTAAGAGTTGTTTCCCAGTCACTTCCGTCCCGAACATTATACGTTAGCGCATGAGAATCTCGGAAATTAAATGATGCGTCACTTGCACTCCAAGCCTTAATGAGATTGTAATACAGAAAATCCCTAGTTGCATTTGCACCTAACCTAGATGGATTGAACGGCTCTGCAACATAAAACGCTGTGTAGTTTCCAATTCGAAGAGACATCTTTTCTCCTGTCGTTCTGCATAGGCCCTCGACCGGAAGACCGCTGACTCAACACCCCAAGAGAAAGTTTCCACATGTTAGGTTGCAACCTCAATAAAAAAGTTCGCATCTAGCAAGACGTCGAGGTTGCGCGTTACCCGCGGTTCGATCGGTCTGGGAGGACCCAAAATGCTGCAGCGCGGCACGTCCGCGCGGCGCTTACAATCGATTGCAACGGACGATGCGGCAAAGAGAAACGCCCCGACCGAAGCCGGGGCGCTGTGGTGATCAGATGCCGGTGATCACACAGAAGCTTTGCGGACGTCGAACCGTAATGTCGAAGAACGCATAGGCATAGATCGCGATCGTGCCGGTCGAAGCGCCGGTGTACTCATCGATCACGAAATCCACACCACCGAACTGGCCGATCAGAACGTCACTCATGCGACCAAGGGTCAGAGTCGTGGCCGATGCGTGCGACGTCTCGAACGCAGGGCGACCCATGATCGTACCGGCCAGGATCGAACCGTCGCGGATTTCCGTTACGTCACCCAGGATCGGCTCACCGGACGAACCGGCAAACTTTTCGGTATTTCGCAGGATCGCCGCGACGGTCGGATGCGCGACCCATGCCATCGAAGAATCCGGCATGATGTTGTCGCTGGCCACCGCAGCCCAAGCCGCGATGATTTCTTCCCACGTCACCGCACCAGCACCCGCTGCGGCGAAGCTGTTGATGCCCACAGTCGCCTGAATGCCGCGCGGGATAGGTGCCACACCGGAACCGCTGATCACGGCCGCATCGAGTGCCGATGCGAACTGCGCGTTGATCGAACGCTTCAACAGGTCATCCATCTGAGGAATGCCCTGCAGCAACGCCTTACGGCTCACTGTGGTACGTGCGGCCAGCATCGTGGCATTGAGGGTCACGTTGTCGAAGGCCGGGTTGCCTTCCGCGATCGATCCACCTTCCGTGATCCAAGATGCAGCCGGTGCGGTCGTTTCGCGCGGAATGCTCACGTCGGAAGTAAGACCGCCGACCATCTGCGCACCCGCCTGAATTGCAAACGATGCAGGGCGAAGCGCGTCTATAAACAGATCGCCCCGGTGTTCGACCGTGGTCAACGGTCCTGCAACACCGGTCGTCAGCATCGGTGCGCGCGTGTGAAGCGCCTCGATCGGCACGACCATACCGCGCACGCCGCGGGCCGATCGGGTCAATTCTGCCGACTGTTCCCGCTCATCGCGCGCATCAGACCAATCGTTGGTGATACGCCCGCGCAGGTAGTTTCCCAGATGAAACGGAACGCGCACACCCCCTCGCGGGGTTTCATGATCGAATCCGGGGTTCAGTGGAGCGTTGCCGATCCGGGCCAGCACCTTCTGACGGAAATCGGAAAGCGACGTGCCTTCCTCGACCGCCCGATATGCAGCATCGGCCATTCCGTGCCGGTGCCCAAGGTCCATGATCTGCGCTGCATGGGATGGAGTGAGTTTCGTTTGTTCAGTCATGGCGACGATTTCCTTCTGTTGCGTGTCGCCAGGTGCAGGATCGAAGGCACGACCCACGCCGACCGTCTCGTCGGCGGGAATGCTCACGATGCTGACCTCATACGGTTTCCAGCGCGTGACGATTGTCCTCTCGCCCCGCGTTTCGACCATCAGGACCTGGTAGCCGACCGACACGTTGGACCGGATGCGGTCCTTAATGTCTCTCAGCACCTGGTCCGCTTCTGGTGAGGCGGACAGCCTCACCGTCGCTCGCAGGACCTTCCCCGGTCCATCCAGCGAAATCTTCTCGACCACGCCGATCTGCCGTCGCGGGTCGTGATCCAGCAAAAGCGGCGCATTACCCGACCCGAGAAAGGACAGGTCGATTGCAGCCGGATCGTGCCGCAGGATTTCAACGTAACCCTGACGCTCGACCGGCTGTTCAGACGACACAGCAACCGACACGCGCCGGTCATCGCCAGTGATTTCCACAGGGTCAGCAGCGGTCGTCAGAAATCGGGTTTGAAGGGGTTTATTCACGGCGGCACCTCTTTTGTGTTATGTAATCTCATTACATTCATGAAGTCAACTTGGGCGGATCGATCGGCCTTTATCAACCGCCCCAGCAAAGGCGGACATTGCCAACGATGTGGCCCTGAAATCCCCGCCCGACTCTTGCATCAGGATTTGCGCCGCAAAGGTCATCAGGACGCCAGCCGCTTGGACACCCGGCACACCGGACAAAGCCAATTGCCGCACCGCTTCCCGCAAAGGCGCGGCAAGCTGATTAATTTCATCCTCACTCATCGGATGGATTGCATGGGGAATGCGCGGCGCGGCTTCACCCGGACCGTCCATAGCCTGATCGGTGACATGCAGGGCGGCAAGTTCACGGTGCAGGATCGCTGCAGGATCAAGATGAGCCTTCATGGCCACAAAGACCGCCGCTTTAGCCAAACGCTCAGACAGGCGTTCGATCGCGGCGCGTTCCGATGCCGGTATTTGAGAGAAGAAATAGTCCAGAATTTCGGAAAGTTCGCTGGACGCTACACCAACCAATTGCATGGCTTGTTCGGGTTTTTTCGACACGGTGTTTTTCCTTTCTTTGTTTTTGACTTGGAAGGGTTTGGACCCACATTCTCCAAGTAAGTCGCTGATTTCGCTGTCGTAATCGTGATATTTCGCATATAAATCATGGCGTTGACGGC
>NZ_JAALFE010000066.1 GCF_011059185.1 Paragemmobacter kunshanensis
TCCTGCTCCAGCCCTTCCTCGGAGGATTTCCGAGTGTAGACAGCACACCGCAGCTTGCGGACGACCTTCGATTTTTCAGGCGGCTTCGTCATGTCCGCCCCCTGTGGTTCTTGAGGCCGAAGAACACCCAGCCGTTCCAGCGCGTGCCGGTGATGGCACGCGCGATGGCGGACAGCGACTTGAAGGGCCGCCCTTGCCATTCGAAGCCGTCGGCGGTGACGGTGACGATCTGTTCGACGCCCTGCCACTCGCGCAGCAGCCGTGTGCCGGTGATCGGGCGGTCGCGATCGGCGCGGATGCCGCGCTTCCTCTTGTCCCCGCCGTCCAGTTCCTCGCCTAGCCGTTCCAGCCGCCGGATTGTCTCGGGCTTCAGCCCGCCATAGGCCAGTTCCTGGATGCGATAGGCGATGCGGCTTTCGAGATAGCGGCGGTTGAACGGCGGCGGCTCGCTGTCGAACAACTCGCGCCACTGCTTCTTCAGCTCCTGCGTCGTGGCGGTCTTCAGCGCGGCCAGGCGCGCGGGGATGGGATCGTGGGTCGTCATGCAGTTCTCCGGTGAGTTGGAGTTGCATGACGGCATTGGTCGGGCGGATAGTGTAGGTAACTTTCTCCAGTATCGTCAGATACTTCGCCCTTCTCCCGCATGCGCAACCGAACAAGCCCGAGCGCCAACAGGCCGCAGAGCTCGGCGCGGCGCTCGGCGGGCGTCATGTGGTCGGGAGGGAGCGGGTTCGGGCGTTTCATGTCTCGGTGGCTATGCTCGGTGGTGTCGTTACCGATCAAAAGCCACCCAGCCGCCCGGGACAGGACATCTCAGAAGAACGGAATGCAGAAATGCGAACAGGGAGAGAACATCAGGGCTTGCCGATCACGGATATGTCCATGATTATCGTGGGTTGAATTAATCGAGAGCAGTTGTTCATTGAGGTGAGTTCATGGCGCGGAGGAAGAGCGAATTCGGACCGAACCTCGGGAGTATCCTTCAGGGCGCCCCCGCTGCGCTGGTCCGGCAGTTTCTCGCCAGCTTCAAACGGCCCGACGACACTCTTCTCGCTCCGCCGGAAATCACTGAGGGCACGACCGATGATCAGGGCAAGGCAGCGCTGAGTGCGTACCTGCGTTCGGAGGACAAGGAAATCATCGGGCTACTTGAGGGCATCGCTGGCGCTCTGCTCGACATGGGCCAGGACAAGGGAGCGACCTCACTCGAAACGGTTGCGGGCCAACGGCTGCAGAATGTCGACTACGACCAGTATGAGTCCCAGCCTGACCTGCTGTGCAAGAGCATCTGGATGCGCACGGTCTTCCCGATGCACTTCCACGACGCCCAGAGCTTCTATGCCGCGCGGCGCTATCGAGAACGGCGGACGTACTACACATGCTGCGAAGTGGACTTCGACCACGCTTCTGTTGCCGACACAGACGGAATTCCTGACGAGAAGCTCTGTGACGCTGTTCAGGAAGCTCTGGGACTGAAGGGCAAGGTCACCGCGTCCGTCCTCGAATTGCCCGAGACCGCCAACTACCCGCCGTCCTTCATGGTCGCCCTGCGCCATCCCGGGCCCCTGTCGAGCATCGACAATCATCGCGAGGAAGGGGGCTGGACCGTCCATTACTACAGGCCCTCGCATGAGGCTGTCCTGATCTACACACCCCAGCTGAAGAAAATCGAGGTCGCGTCTGCCAGCAGCGACGTTCGCGAAAAGACCTCTAAGGTCTTCGCGGAGGTCGTTCTAGGGCGCCCGCCGTCGGCCAAGCCGTTGACCCGCCGGGAATTCAACCTCGAACGCTTCAGGTCTTCCTTCGATCTGGATTGTCCGGATCTCGAGGACGTCGAGATCACGATGGCGGCGGTAGTCGAGGCCGAGGTCCGCCTCGGCTCGTGGGGCCGAAGACTGAACATCAAGGTGACCATAAAGGACAAGATGGAGGACGTTGTCCGGAAATACGTCTCCAATTCAGCCAACCTGATCCGGAGTTTCGGCTTCACAAAAATCGCCATCGCAATTGGTTACACCCGTCGATCGGACGGAAAGGAGGGAACCTTCCGGGTCTCGATCTCGGATGGCAGCAGTTCGGACGTGCAGAGCATGCGCGATCCGTTCCTTCGGGACCTCGGGTTCCGACTGCTCGAACACTGGGGTCTTACGCAGAACCTGCGGACACTCACCGATCAGGAACGGGCGCAGTGGTTCGGCTTTCTTCTGTCGCTGTACGACCTGCCCGGCGACACTGTTGCAGGTGCGTTCTTCAACTCCGCGGGCGTCGATCCAGCGCGCCTGGTCAGTGCGAGATTGATTGCCCGCAAAGGGCGGCAGGTGATTGGGCTCGCCGAGGATGACGATGAGGTTGTCGAAGTTGAGCAGCAAACGGGTCCGGAGCCAGGGACGGTTCGACAAGCCGGTTCCTTTGGAGAGGCGGATGGATTGCGTCTCGACACCAATGCGATCGAGTACGGGATCGATCGAGCATGGCTCGCCGAAACCATCCTCAAGGCGATAGCTGGCTCTCTCGGCATCAGGAACATCGAAACCATCAACGAGTTCCTCGTCTCGCTTGGGCCGATGGCACTAGGTGAGCGAAAGGTCCCACTTTACCTGGCGCGCCGCCTTGCCGATCTGAAAGCCCGCGAGAGTGTGGAGACTGCGCTTCGGTCGCGGCATACAGCGGGCCCCGGTCTCGTACTCGCCGTTTCCGATGAGCCGCCGCAATTCCTCGGGCCGAACGTCGTTATCGCGCTGCGCGACCTGCTGCTGAACGACGGAAGCCTCGGCGATCTGGACCGAGAGGAAATGGCCCGGCGCTTCGAGGCAAACCGAACGCTGGCGACCTCTGCGCAAGTCGCTCAGGTTGTGCGACACACGCCTCGCTCTGCGACGCTCATCATCCCTGGTCTCGAGCCGCTCACGCTCGACGGCGTGGGCCAGATCCAACTCTTCGAAAGCCTTGTTGAAGCGGCGACCGATGGCACAGGCCAGCGGCTGACCAAGGTCCTGATGGACGGGATGGGGTCCGACAATCCCAGACAGCTGTTCTCTTCCGGCGCATGGGCGAAGGCGCATCCGACTTACATCCGGCACGGCTCGAGCAATCGCTATTGGCGTCTCGGCGAGGCGACCGACACCGCGTGATCTAGAGTTCATCTAGGGTTTCGGGCGGGACGGTCTAACAAACCGCTGATTATTGGAAGGGCTCCACATCAGAGGAGCACTTCCATGCCGACTCCCTTCCCCTCGCGCCAGGCAGCCCAGACGAGCTGGTCCGGCGCCGCGACAACCAAGCACTCCACTCACAACTCGGAATGGCGCTGCACGCGCTGCGACAAGCTGCTCGGCGTCTGCCGGGACGGCCGCATGCACCTGCGCTTCGCGCGGGGGCACGAGTATCTCGTGGGCTT
>NZ_JAALFE010000067.1 GCF_011059185.1 Paragemmobacter kunshanensis
TCGACATGGCCCACAGCACGATATCCGGGGATGGCGATGGCGAGCCCGAGATCGAGCCCGCCAGCGCCGGAGCAGAGCGAGAGGCCAAAGAGGCATGCGTCTCCGGTCCCGGAAGCGCGTCCGGAGGAAGATAAAGCCAGGTCATGCATGTCACGCGGCGGTCTTGCGCTTTCGCGCGGGTTCGGGAGCGGCGTCCGGGTCCGGCGTATCGGCCCGGGCCCCGGCATCATCGCCCAGCCGCTCGGTTCTCACCTCGGCGAAGGTCCGACCGTCACCGTCGAGGATCGCGTCGCGGCCGGTCTCGGCCTGCCAGCGCTCGACCGCGACATCGACATAGGCCGGGCTGATTTCCATCGCGAAGACGCGGCGGCCATTGGCTTCACCTGCCATGATCTGCGAGCCCGAACCTGAGAACGGCTCATAGCAGAGGCCGCCTCGGGCAACGTGCTGGCGCATCGGGATGCCGAAGGCGTCGAGCGGCTTCGGCGTCGGATGGTCGGGCCGGTCGTCCTTGGTGAAGCTGGGCATCTCCCACGTCGAGGGGAGCGTCTGCTCGGCGACCTTCGGCGGGCGGTTCGGACGGCGCCAGCCCATGAAGCAAGGCTCGTGCTTCCAGAGGTAATGGGAGCGGGTGAGGACGCCCCGATCCTTCACCCAGATGATCTGCTGATGGACGAAGGCCCCCGCCTTTTCCCAGCAGGCTTCCAGCATCGCCTGGCGGCGCGAGGCGTGCCAGCAATACCACGCGGCGTCGTCAGTGATGGCTTCCGCGACGGCGGCGGAAATGAAGCCGTCGTAAAGCTCGGCCCCCTGCGAACTGTCGTCCCAGGTCGTGCCGTAGGACGCCGACCAATCCTTGTTCCGTGTCGGGTGGTTCGAGCCATCGTAGTCCACCAGATAGGGCGGGTCGGTCGCGAACAGGATCGCCCGCTCGCCGTTCATCAGGCGGCGGACATCATCGTGGCTGGTGCTGTCGCCGCACAGGAGGCGATGGTCGCCGAGGATCCAGAGATCGCCGATAAGCGACGCCGGATTGCGCGGCGGTTCGGGGATGGTCACCGGCGGCACGGAGCCCCCGGCGCCACCTTCTTGCCCGTCCCCCTCCGGCACGAAGGCCAAGAGCTTGTCCAACTCGCCATCGGAGAAACCGACAAGCGACAGGTCGAAATCCTCAGCCAAGAGGTCGTTCAGTTCGGCGGACAGCAGCGCGTCGTCCCAGGTGCCGAGTTCGGTCAGCTTGTTGTCCGCGATCCGGTACGCCCGGCGCTGCGCCTCGGTCAGGTGGCAGAGCACGATCACCGGCGCCTCAAGCAGCCCCAGTTGCGTTGCGGCCAGCACGCGCCCGTGCCCGGCGATCAGTTCCCCGTCCTCGGCGACGAGGCACGGCACGGTCCAGCCGAACTCGGCCATGCTGGCGGCGATCTTCGCGACCTGGTCCGCGCCATGGGCCTTCGCGTTGCGGGCGTAGGGCTGCAGGCGCGACAGCGGCCACATCTCGATCCGATCCGGGGCAAAGCTCAGCGTCATCGTCGGGTCAGTCCTCGGATCAGGGTGGATACCCCTGGCTTCCGGACTCCGGGGTCCAGACCGGACTCCACGCGGGGTCCAGCGGCCACCAGGGGTGTCCAGCATCAAGGGTTTGATTTTGCAGTGTTTCAGGCGGGTTCAGGTAGCGCTGGCTTCCTGGTGGCTTCCCAAAAATCCGGCCCTGTCGCTAGCGATGCGCCGCGCTTCGCCCGCCAGCATACGAATATCGCCAAGAAGGAACCACGATTTCCGCTGTTTGGCAGGGTGGACTGCGGCCGGACGCTGCGCTCGCCCTAGGAAGCTATCGGAGCGAATGCTTGTTTTGACTTGACAATAACGGCCCGCAGAGCGTGCTGCGCGGACAGAAGGAAACCAATTTGGGAGCCATCGAGTGGCCTTGCGACCGACTATTGAGATCGAAGCTGCGCTTTCATCGATTTCAAGCGACATCACAGCTTTGCTTTCACAACGCCCTGTTCCGCTAGGTAATGCTGCACCCCCAGCTACGACTGGCGTCTATGTGCTGAGCGTCGGAACCGAAATCATGTACGTCGGAGAAGCGAAAGGGCGTAAGGGCCTCAAGGATCGCCTGACTGCCAAACACATTTCCGGCGACGATAGCCATGCCATTCAGCGTGCATTCAAGATCGAGTATCCAGATCGTCTCATCCGCCGCGATCATATCAAGAAGACTGTCTTTGCTCAGTGGTTGGAGATAACGCCAGATCACCGAGTCTCGGCTGTTGAGCGGGTCTTGATCTGGATGTTCAATCCGCCGTGGAACGTCAAATAGGCCGACCAAGATTCTGCCCGAACCCTCGCTGGATACCGGGGTCCAGCGGACCCCGACAACGAAATGGGGAGAGCCGTCTCCCGACGCACTCTCCCCATCATGTCCTTCGGATAGCACGGACATGTTGCATGTGTCGAACACAAAAGTGTTGCAACACATTGGATTCACTGCGCATTCAGCCGCGCGGCGATCTTGGTCAGCGCCAGCTGCCAGCGACGCCAGGCGGTCGTGCGGTCGCAGCCGAGCTCGCCGCTGATCTGCTTCCACGGCACACGGGCCGCGCGCGACCAGACCAGCTTGCGCTCCGCCTCCTCGATCCAGAGCAC
>NZ_JAALFE010000068.1 GCF_011059185.1 Paragemmobacter kunshanensis
AACCGCCGCCATCCGCAGCACAAGGACATGGTCCGCTGGTATGGCGGCCCCTTCAACCCGGTGGACTTTGGCGAACCCGAGATCGCGGCGCGCGTGCGCGATCTTGCCACCCGGCGCAAGGTTTCCCTCGAGGCCTTCGCCCGCAGCCGCGCGCTGCGACAGCAGTAGTTCCGAAGGTCAGCCCATATAGGTCGAGCGCACCGTCCTGCGCCGAGGCCCCTGTGGAGTCCCTGGAATACGCGCTGGCGTTGGTCCGCTATCGGCCCGAATTGCGTCCCGGTCCGGGAACTGCCGTTCCATATCCTGCCACCGGGCCTCAGACCAGCGATCCGCGCCCGCGATCCAGGCGGCGGCGCGGGCATAGACCCGGCAGTCCAGCGCCTCGTTGCGCTCACGGAGCTTCTGCCATTCCAGCCGGGCGAAGCCGCGCTTGGTGCGCACCGTCACCAGTTGCTCGGCGACGAACTGCTTCAGCCATTCGTTCTCGACCCAATGCGGCAGGTGGATCGTGCCGGGCGGGAAGGCTGCACCCTCGGCCCGTTCCTCGGTCGTCGGCCTCTCCAGCCGCAGGAAGCGGTAGGTCTCGGCCTTGAATGTCGACACCGCCACGGTCCAGAGCCGCGCGCCGCGCCGCAGCCGTTTGCCGCCCTCGGTTGCGTCGACGAAGGTCGGTCCCGAGACCGGGCTTGAGCGGTTGAACCCCTCGACGCCCTTCACCGGCGAGACCTGTGCGAAGCCTTGCGCCCGCGACCAGGAATAGACCGCCGGGGCCTCGTAGCCGGTGTCGATGGCGAGCCGCGCGATCCTGAGATGCGCGCCAAGTTCATGCGGCCAGGCCCGGTCCAGCAGCGCCGTCAGTTCCGACCACGCGTCGTGCCGGTCTGGCCCACCCTCGATCACCACGTGATCGACGAGCCAGCTCTCCAACCCGCGACCCCAGGCCCAGACATCGACCTCGATCCGGTCCTTTTGGACGTCGGCCCCGGCGGTCAGGAACAACCCACCCGCTGGCACCGTGCCCGGCTTCCATGCCTCGCGCCGGTCATAGAGCCGCTGCCAGTCCGGCGCTTCGCCGCTTTCGACCCAAGTCTCGCCAAGGATCGTGTTGCGGAACGCCTTGATCGCCTCATCCGACCCTTGGGCCGCCTCCCAGCCACGGGCGATGCGGGACCAGCTCAGCCAGCCCACCGGCGAATAGAGCGCCGAAAGATGGTAGCCGACCGTCGTCGGATCGGCGGCCGTGGCGGTCGCCCGCCATTCGCCGACCTCCAGCATCGCCGTCTTGTGGTGCTCCGCTATTGCCGCGTCACAGCCCTCACAGTGATATTCCGCCGTATCGGGGCGGCCCTTCTGCCAGCGCAGCCGGTCGAACTTCAGCCACTGCATCGCGCCGCAGTGCGGGCACGGCACGAAGTACCGGCGCTGGTCAGACGCCTCATATTCCCGTTCGATGCGCGACAACCCCCGGATGGTGGGTGTCGAGACCAGGAAGACCTTGCGGCGATGGGCGAAGGTCAGCGACCGGGCTTCCGCCAGCGTGACTGGGTCGCCTTCCTCGTCGGCCGAGGCGGGATAGGCATCGACCTCGTCGAGGAAGATGTACCGCGCCGGGGTGGACCGCAGCCCGACCGCCGAGTTCGCGCCCGTCATGATCAGGATGCCGCCCGCGAATTCCTTCGACAGCATCGTGTTGCCCGCGTCGCGCGACCGGGCCGGTTTCACCCGCTCCCGCAGGTCCGGGCTCTCGTCGATCAGCGGGTCGATCCGCTGGCGCGAGTTGCGCTTCGCCAGTTCCACCGTGGGCTGGACCGCCAGCATGGGACCCGGCGCCTGGTGGATGGCAAAGCCGATCCAGTTGTTGCCAGCCTCGGTCGCGCCCACCTGCGCCGCCTTCATGAACACGATCCGCTGCGTGGGATCGCCGGGCGACAGCCGGTCCATGATCTCGCGCATGTAAGGCGTGCGCGCCGTGCGATACCGCCCCGGTTCTGCCGAAGCACGGCCCGACAGCATCCGGTGCCGGTCCGCCCACTGCGAAACGGTCAGATCGGGATCGGGCGTCAGCCCCGCACCCCAGGTGCGCAGGATTTCTGCCGCGCCGTCGAAATCCGTCAGGCCATCATCGTCACCGGAAGTCGGGCCGGACCTCGGCAAGTTCGTCGAGGTGGGCACGGACATGTTTTTCCAGGACCTTCTGCATCGCGGCTGGCTCGACGCCCAGATCGGCCGCCATCAGCGCCGCCGCGCGCGCAGGCCAGGTCACCCATGCGTCCCGTTCCTCCCGCGCCAGCCGGAACACCAGCGCCAGCGCGCGGGCGCGCTCGATCAACTCCCCCTTCAGCTTCTGGAGCCGGATGCGCCGCTCCTGCGCCTTCAGCACCTCGTTCGCGGTCTTGGCCTGCAGGAAGGTCGTCCCGCCGCCGACCGCCGGGACCGCCAGACCCTGTTCGCGCAGCGTGTCGCCCACGGCAGCCACAGCAGCTTCGGGGACGGGCTTCAGCTTCGGTTCGGGTGGCTTCCGGGTCTTGGACGGGTCCGTCGT
>NZ_JAALFE010000069.1 GCF_011059185.1 Paragemmobacter kunshanensis
TGTTGATTTGCGCTGAGAGCTGACCCGGTTGGGCTGAAGATTTCCATTGAGATTTGACCCATGTGACCCTTCCCCGAGCGAAGCGCGAGGGGGTCAACGGAGTGATCGACATGGGACTACTGAACGTGATCCGGAAGCTGCGCCTTCGTCAGGGTTTGCCGATACGAGAGATTGCGCGCCGCACAGGCCTGTCGCGCAATACGGTCAAGAAGTATCTTAGGGCGGATGTTATCGAGCCGCATTTTGCTACGCCTGATCGCCCGAGTAAGCTTGACCCTTTTGCCGAGAAGCTGGCGGTCTGGCTGAAGACCAATGCCGGGAGGCCACGCAAAGAGCGGCAGACTCTGACGAAGATGCATGCCGATCTCGTCGCTCTCGGCTTCACCGGCTCCTACAGTCGTGTGGCGGCCTTTGCACGAGAATGGCGGGCATATCGTCAGAGCGAGCAACAGACGACAGGTCGCGGGACGTTCGTTCCGCTGGCCTTCCGTGCTGGCGAAGCGTTCCAGTTCGACTGGAGCGAGGACTTTGCAGGCGTTGGTGGTGAGCGCATGAAGCTTCAGGTGGCCCATATCAAGCTGTCGCACAGTCGGGCCTTTCTCTTGCGCGCGTATCCTTTGCAGACCCATGAGATGCTGTTCGACGCACATTGGCACGCATTCCGAGTCTTCGGCGGCGTGCCGGAGCGCGGGATCTACGACAACATGCGCACGGCTGTGGACCGTGTTGGCCGGGGCAAGGAACGGCAGGTCAATATCCGCTTCCTCGCCATGGCCAACCACTATGTGTTCGAGCCCGAGTTCTGCAATCCGGCGGCGGGTTGGGAGAAAGGGCAGGTCGAGAAGAATGTCCGCGACGCCCGTCACCAGATGTTGCAGGTCATGCCAAACTTCTCTGATCTTGCGGGGCTGAACGCCTGGCTGGAAAAGCGTTGCTACGAGCTGTGGCATGAGACTGCCCATGGCACGCTGCCCGGAACCATCGCCGATGTCTGGGCAGCGGAACAAAGGACCTTGATGCCTCTGCCAGTGGCGTTCGACGGCTTTGTCGAGGTGAGCAAGCGTGTCTCACCCACTTGCCTGATCAGCTTTGAGCGCAATCGCTACAGCGTTCCGGCATCATTCGCGAACCGACCCGTCAGTCTGCGGGTCTATCCCGACCGGTTGGTGGTGGCGGCGGAGGGCAAAATCCTGTGCGAGCATGCCCGCCTGATCCAGCGCAGCCACAAGTTGCCCCCGAAGACAATCTATGACTGGCGGCATTATCTGGCGGTTGTCCAAAGGAAGCCCGGGGCTCTTCGCAATGGCGCGCCCTTCCTGGAATTGCCACCTGCCTTCAGGCAGTTGCAGGATCAGATGCTACGCAAACCCGGTGGTGATCGCGAGATGGTCGATATTCTCGCACTCGTCTTGCAGCATGATGAGCAGGCCGTGCTGACCGCCGTGGAATTGGCACTGACCGAGGGCGTGCCCACCAAGACCCATGTGCTGAACCTCCTGCACCGCCTTGTCGACGGCAAGGTGACTGGTGGTCCGCCACTGGATACTCCGCAAGCGCTGATCCTGCGGCGCGAGCCCAAGGCCAATGTCGAACGTTATGACGCCCTGCGCAGTCAGATCACTGCAGGAGGCCGCCATGCGTCATGACCCTGCCGCAGGTGGCATCGTGATCATGCTCCGCAGCTTGAAGATGTATGGCATGGCCCAAGCCGTCGAGGATCTCATCGAACAGGGGGCACCTGCCTTTGAGGCGGCCATCCCTATCCTGTCGCAACTGCTGAAGGCCGAACTAGCCGAACGGGAGGTGCGCTCCATCGCCTATCACATGAAGGCGGCACGCTTCCCAGCCTACAAGGACCTCTCGGGCTTCGACTTCGCCGCCAGCGATATCAACGAGGCCACCGTTAGAACGCTGCACCGCTGCGAGTTCCTCGACGGCGCGCAGAATGTCGTCCTGATTGGCGGACCGGGCACCGGAAAAACCCATGTCGCGACCGCCCTTGGCATACAGGCCGTTGAGCATCATCGCCGCAAGGTCCGCTTCTTCTCCACAATCGAACTGGTCAACGCCCTCGAACAGGAAAAGGCCAAGGGCAAGGCGGGGCAGATTGCCGAAAGCTTGACCCGCCTCGACCTCGTGATCCTCGACGAGCTTGGATACCTGCCGTTCAGTGCCTCGGGCGGGGCGTTGTTGTTCCACTTGCTGAGCAAGCTTTACGAGCGCACCAGCGTCGCGATCACAACCAATCTCAGCTTCAGCGAATGGGCCACGGTCTTCGGCGACGCGAAGATGACCACGGCACTGCTCGACCGCCTCACACACCGCTGCCACATCCTGGAAACTGGAAACGACAGCTTCCGCTTCAAAGCAAGTTCAGCCGCAGCAGCTCGAAAGAAGAAGGAGTGAAACCGTGCATTGACCCAAGCATGACACGAAATCCATAACCAATGGTGGGTCACTTCTCGATGGAAAACCCGGGTCAGCTCTCAGTGCAAATCAACA
>NZ_JAALFE010000007.1 GCF_011059185.1 Paragemmobacter kunshanensis
CATCTGCGCTGAACATCAACGGCTTTCTGCGCCACCCCGAAAGAAAGGGCTTGCAAAATGTGCTGCGATTAGACGACCCCCGGAACCCGAAAGCGCCCCGCGATGTTCTACCGCCCCGCCGATGGCCACGGCCTGCCGCACAACCCCTTCAACGCCATCGTGACACCCCGCCCCATCGGCTGGATTTCCACCCGTGGGCCGCAGGGCGACAACCTCGCCCCCTATTCCTTCTTCAACGCCGCCGCCTATACCCCGCCGCAGGTCACCTTCGCCTCCACGGGCCTCAAGGATTCCGTCACCAATATCCGCGCCACCGGCGTCTTCGCCGTGAACATCGTGGCAGCCGCGATGCTGCACCCGATGTCCGAAACCTCGGCCGAATTGCCGCCGGAAGTCGACGAATTCGCTCATGCCGGCGTCGCCCGCGCCGAATGCACCGCCATCCCCTGCCCCCGCGTCGCCCATGCCCCCGCCACACTGGAATGCGAGGTGATCGACATCCTCACCCTGCGCGGGCAGAATAACTTTCTGGTGCTGGGCGAGGTGGTAGGCATCCACCTGCGCGACGATTGCCTGATCGACGGCCGCTTCGACGTGACAACCTTCCAGCCGCTCGCCCGGATGGGCTATCGCGACTATGCGGTTGTGCGCGACGTCTTCGAACTGAAACGCCCGAACGAGGGGTGATCGGCCCCGCAAGGCGGCCCCGTCCCGGGCCTGCCCCGGGACCTCCCCCTTCCGCCAGGAACCGCGCGCCAGAGGCCCCGGATCAGGTCCGGGGCGGGGTCGGCAGGATCCGCGATTTCGCCGCCAGATCGCCCGCCCGCCAGACATAGGCCGCAACCAGCGGCTCGTCCCCCGTCCGCATGCCATGCGCCATCCAGGGGTCATGCCGGATCACCTGCCCCGGCGCGACCGGCGCATAGGGCCCCTCGCCCCGCATCCACAGCGCCCGCCCCGACAAGGGCAGATAGACCTCCGCCGCCGCATGGGCATGGGGCGGATAGTCGATCCCCGGCCCCAGCAGCAGGATCCCCACCGCCACCACCTCGCTCGCGATGGGCCCGCGCAGCCCGATCACCTCCGTCCAGCCATAGGAGCGCAGGAAATCCGCCCCGAAATCCGCCATCCCGTAGGTCTGCCCCCAGCACAGCCCCGCCGCCCCGTCGCGCAGCCCCGCCACAAGCCCGGCAAAGGGAGCAGGCGCCCCGCGCGCCGCCGCCTCCAGCACCCCGCAGACAGGCAGCATCCCCGGCGTCACCGCCCGCGTCACCCGCGCTTCGGGCCAGCCCGCCACCGCGTCCTCCGCCCCCGCCGCCACATAGGCCGCATGCAGCGCCCCCGCCAATGTCACCGAATCCATCCCGCATCCTCCACCCTGCCCCGGCACAGCAGATCATGTCCGGGGCGGACGATCACCCCCCTTCCCCGCCCCGCAAACCCCGCCTAAGCTGCGCCGCAGCGACAGAAGGGGCAATCCATGCAGACGATGATCGGCGTGATCGGCGGGTCCGGGGTCTATCAGATCGACGGGCTGGAAGGCGCAGACTGGGTCAAGGTGGCCTCCCCCTGGGGCGCCCCCTCGGACGAGGTGCTGACGGGCCGCCTGAACGGCCTGCCCATGGCCTTCCTGCCCCGCCACGGGCGCGGCCATGTCCATGCCCCCTCCGATGTGCCCTATCGCGCCAATATCGACGCGCTGAAACGTCTCGGCTGCACCGACATCATCGCCGTCTCGGCCGTTGGCTCCCTGCGCGAGGATTTCCGCCCCGGCGATTTCGTCATCGTGGATCAGTATATCGACCGCACCTTCGCCCGCCCCAAATCCTTCTTCGGCGCAGGCTGTGTGGCCCATGTCGGCTTTGCCCATCCGACCTGCCCCCGCCTCTCCACCGCCTGCGCCGCGGCCGCCCGGCAGGCGGGGATCAGCGTGCATGAAGGTGCCACCTATGTCGCCATGGAAGGCCCGCAATTCTCCACTCTCGCCGAATCCCGCCTCTATCGCGGCTGGGGGGCCGATGTCATCGGCATGACCGGCATGCCCGAGGCCAAGCTCGCCCGCGAAGCGGAACTCTGCTACGCCTCCATCGCCATGGTCACCGATTACGACTGCTGGCATCCCGGCCATGATGCCGTGGACGTGGCCGCCGTCATCCGCACCCTCACCGCCAATGCCGGCAATGCCCGCGCCGTGATCGCGGCCCTGCCTGCCCATCTCGGCCCCGACCGCGCGCCTTGCCCGCATGGCTGCGACCGCGCCCTCGACATGGCGCTGATGACGGCACCCGACAAGCGCGATCCGGCCCTTCTCGCCCGGCTCGATGCCGTCGCGGGCCGCGTCCTGCGGGGCTGACCGCCCGCAGCGCGCGCGGCCTTAACCCTCGGGAAACCATGCAAGCCGTGCTATGATGCCCCAGAGGGGGCGCGTTTCGCCCCTGGTCACCAGTGGAGCCCGGTCATGCTCACCTCCCATATCCGCTACCTGCAATCCCGCCTCGCCGCCCTCGGCCATTATGCAGGCCCGCTCGACGGGCAGCGCGGCCCCCTCACCGATGCCGCCATCCGCAAGGTGCTGCCCCTCCTCGGCCAGCCCCTCCCCCCCGGATGGCAGGGCTGGACACCCCGCCGTCAGGCCACTGCCGCCCTGCAGGCCCTGGCCCGCGCCGAAGGCCTGAATCCCGGCCCGATCGACGGCTGGTGGGGCCCGCAGACCGATTACACCGTCACCGCCATGATGACGCGGGCCGAAACGGGCCGCCTGCCCGACTGGCGCGACATCCGCCCCGGCACCGCCAACCCCCATGGCTGGCCCCGGGAAAGCGAGGTTTCCGCCTTCTACGGCCCGCATGGCACGCCCGAAGGCCGCCGCCCGCCCCTGGTCAAGGTGCCCTCGCCCTGGACATTCCGCATCGCCTGGAATCTCGCCCAGCCGCGCAGCTTCCTCTGGGCGCATGAGAAGACCGCCGCCTCCCTCACCCGCATCCTCGCCCGCATCCACCAGCATTACGGCGAGGCCCGCCTGCGCGAGTTGCGGCTGGATATCTTCTCGGGCGATTACGACCCCCGCCTGATGCGCGGCAGCCAGACGAAATGGTCGATGCATGCCTGGGGCATCGCCTATGATTTCGACGATACCGAGAACCGCCTGAACTGGGGCGCCGACCGCGCCCGCCTCGCCCACCCCGAATACCGCCCCTTCTGGGAGATCTGGGAAGCCGAAGGCTGGGTCTCCCTCGGCCGCACCAGGAATTACGACTGGATGCATGTCCAGGCCGCCCGCCCCGACTGACAGCCCGACGGACACCCTATCGAAAGGCCCGACCGTTCCCCCGACGTCCCGCCCCTGCCGGTCCCACCCCCGGGACCGGCCCTTTCCTGACGCCCGCCGTCCCGCTCTGCCCCGGACTTTTCGCCCGCCGGTCCCGCCCCGACCGCCCCGACCGGACGTCGCCGTCCCTCACTACCCCCAACATCACTCCCCGGCCTCCTGTCCCCTCTCCCCCCCCTTCGTCCTCACCCCAATACCCTCACTCCCGCAGCCCTGCCCGCCCGCCCCGACCGACTCCCCGACTGACACCCCGCCCAAAGGCCCGACCGTTCCCCCGACGCCCCACCCACCGGTCCCGCCCCTGACCGGCCGCAACCGGACGCCCGCCGTCCCGCTCTGCCCCCACCCTCACTCCCCGGCCTCCTGTCCCCTCTCCCGCCCCTTCGTCCCGGCCCAAATACCCTCCCTCCCGCAGCCCTGCCCGCCCGCCCCGACGGACACCCCGGCTATTCCCCCGACGCCCCACCCGCCGGACCCGCACTCGACCGGCCCCGACCGGACGCCCGCCGTCCCGCGCTGCCCCCACCCTCACTCCCCAACCTCCTTTCCCCTCGCCTACTCCTTCGTCCTCACCCCAATACCCTCCCTCCCGCAGCCCTGCCCGCCCGCCCCGACCGACTCCCCTACTGACACCCCGCCCAAAGGCCCGACCGTTCCCCCGACGCCCCACCCGCCGGACTTGCCCCCGACCGGCCCCGACCGGACGCCCGCCGTCCCGCGCTGCCCCCACCCTCACTCCCCGGCCTCCTGCCCCCTCTCCCTCCCCTTCGTCCTGGTCCAAATACCCTTCCGCCTTCTCGCAGGCCTGCCCGCCCGACCCGACGGACACCCCGACTGACACCCCATCGGTAGGCCCGACCGTTCCCCCGACGCCCCGCCCGACGCCCCACCCGCCGGCCCCGCACTCGACCGGCCCCGACCGGACGCCCGCCCTCCCGCGCTGACCCCACCCTCACTCCCCAGCCTCCTTTCCCCTCTCCTCCCCCTTCGTCCTGGCCCAAATACCCTCCCTCCCTCCCGCAGCCCTGCCCCTCCGCCCAGACTGACCCCCCGTCCAAAGGCCCGACCGTTCCCCCGACGCCCCCCCGCCGGTCCCGTCCCCGTCCGGCCCTTTCCGGACGCCCGCCGTCCCGCTCTACCCCCACCCTCACTCCCCGGCCTCCTGCCCCCTCTCCCGCCCCTTCGTCCTGGCCCAAATACCCTCCCTCCCGCAGGCCTGCCCGCCCGCCCCGACTGACACCCCGACTGACACCCAGCCCAAAGCCCCGCCCGGACGCCCTCCGCCCCGCTCTGAGCCGCATCCTCTTTCCCCAGCCTCCTTTGCCCGCCCCTGCCCTTCATCTTGGCCCAAATACCCTTCTTCGTTTCCACCGCCATGCCCGCCCGCCAGCCAGCCCCGCACCCAGCCCCGGATGGCGTCCGCGCGCGCCCCGGGCGGGGATTGCGCGACCCGGGGGGTCCGGGGGGGCCGGATGGCCCCCCCGGCCTGCCCCCCCGGCCTGCACGCCCTCCCCCCTCGACGCCCCCGCCCCGGGGCGCTAGACCTTGGCCATTCCCACAGCGTCAGGGCTCCGCATGACCAGAACCGTCAAGGACTACATCCGCACCATCGTCGACTTCCCGCATGAAGGAATCCTGTTCCGCGACGTGACCACCCTCTTCGCCGATCCGCGCGGCTTCCGGATGTGCGTCGACCAGCTGCTCGCCCCCTATGCCGGCATGCGCATCGACAAGGTCGCCGGGCTCGAGGCGCGGGGCTTCATCCTCGGCGGTGCCGTGGCCCATCAGCTTTCCACAGGCTTCATCCCGATCCGCAAGAAGGGCAAACTCCCCGGCGCCACCATCGCGGAAAGCTACAAGCTGGAATATGGCGAGGCGACGGTCGAGGTGCATGACGATGCCCTGCAGCCGGGCGAAAAGGTGCTGCTCGTCGATGATCTTCTCGCCACCGGCGGCACCGCCGAGGCCGGGATAAGGCTGATCGAACGGCTGGGCGCACAGGTCGTCGGCTGCGCCTTCGTGGTGGATCTGCCCGATCTGGGCGGCCGCAAGCGGCTCGAATCCCTCGGCATGGATGTGCATGCCCTCTGCACCTTCGAAGGGCTCTGACAGCCCCGGCCCAGCCGGAGCCCGGGCCGCGCAGGGCGGCCCCGTCAACCCTTCCTTAACCCTTCGCCGCTAGAAGCGATTCTGTCGGGGCACCCACCCCGGCGCTGCTTGCAAGAACCACACCCCACCCACCCCGCCGGTTCACCCCGGCGGGGTTCTTCGTCATTGCCCCGTTACCCGCCCCGGGCTACCTCTCGCACCATGACACCCTATCGCGACCTCTTCCGCAGCTTCGGCAGCATCGGCCTGATGTCCTTCGGCGGCCCGGCCGCGCAGATCGCCCTCATGCACCGCGTGCTGGTCGATGATCGCAAATGGCTGTCCGAGCGGGACTTCCTCGCCGCCCTCTCCTTCTGCATGGTCCTGCCGGGGCCCGAGGCGATGCAGCTTGCCACCTGGTCGGGCTGGCGGTTGCGGGGCACGATCGGCGGGCTGATCGCGGGGCTCCTGTTCGTGCTGCCCGGCGCGGCCGTGGTGCTGGCACTGGCCGCGATCTATGCCGCCTTCGGCAGCCTCCCCTGGGTTCAGGCCCTGTTCATGGGCGTCCAGGCCGCCGTCGCCATCATCGTGATCGAGGCGCTCCTGCGCGTCGGCAAGCGCGCCCTGCAGGGCCGCGCGGCGCGCGTGCTGGCCCTTCTGGCCTTTGCCGCGCTCTTCTTGCTGAACGCGCCCTTCCCGCTCGTCATCCTCGCCGCCGGGCTTTGGGGATATGCCACCGCGCGCGGCACCGCCACGCCCCTGCCCCCGCCTCCCCGCGCCACCCATACCCTGCGCACCGCCGCGCTCTGGCTGGTGATCTGGCTCGCCCCGCTCGCCGCGCTCTGGGCGGCCGATGCGGGCCTTCTGGCCGAAATCGGCCTCTTCTTCGCGAAACTCGCGATCCTCACCTTCGGCGGGGCCTATGCCGTCCTGGCCTGGATGGCGCAGGCGGTGGTCGAAGACAAGGGCTGGCTCACGCTGCGCCAGATGATGGATGGCCTCGGCCTTGCCGAAACCACGCCCGGCCCCCTGATCCTCGTCACCGAATTCGTGGGCTACCTGGCCGGACACCGGCAGGGCGGCTGGCCGCTCGGCCTCGCGGCTGCCCTGGTCACGCTCTGGATGACCTTCGCTCCCAGCTTCCTGATGATCTTCGCAGGCGCCCCCTGGATTGCCCGCATCACCGCCGCCCCCCGCCTCGCCGGCGCGCTGTCGGCCATCATGGCCGCCGTGGTGGGCGTGATCGGCAATCTGTCGGTCTGGTTCGCGGCCCATGTCTTCTTCGCCGAAGTCGCGCGCGAAAGCTTCGGCCCGCTCCAGCTGCTCACCCCCGATCCGGCCAGCCTGCGCCCCGGCCTTGTGGCGCTGGCCCTTCTGGCCGGCTGGATGCTCCTGCGTCGCCACTGGCCCCTGCCTCTGGTCCTTGCCATCTGCGCCGCCGGAGGGCTGGCGCTTCATCTCCTCGCCCCCCATCTCCCCCCGACCCCCTGACACAAAGCATGCCCCCCCGCCCGACGCCCCCTTCCCTTTGGGGGCGAATCCCCCGTAAATGAAGACAAGCAGCGGAAAGGACAGCGCATGGCCCGTTCCATCGACTATGGCAACCTGATGCATCGGGCGATGCGGGGGCTGATCCAGACCGTCCTGCGCGATGTGGCGCGCGATGGCCTGCCAGGCGCGCATCATTTCTTCATAACCTTCGACACCACCCATCCCGGCGTCGCCATCGCCGACTGGCTCCGCGCCCGCTACCCGGCCGAAATGACCGTGGTCATCCAGCACTGGTTCGAGAATCTCGAAGTCACCGATGACCAGTTCTCCGTCACGCTGAACTTCGGCAACCAGCCCGAACCCCTCGTCATCCCCTTCGACGCCGTGCGCACCTTCGTCGATCCTTCCGTGGAGTTCGGCCTGCGCTTCGAAACCCACAGCGACGAGGAAGACGAGGACGAGGAAGACGAGGATGACGACGGCGACGATGACCCGCCGCCCCATCAGGACGCCGAGATCCTCAGCCTCGACAAATTCCGCAAGCACTGACTCCGCAGGCACTGGCCGCACAGGGGCGAAAGGATCTTCGGCAAGGATCCTCCGCCCCCCGGAATTTTCGCATGAAAATTCGTAGGGGGGCGGCGGTATGCGACGGTATGCCGATTGATTTTAAGGGTCCTGCCCGCTAAGGCGGGCACAAGCGATATCAGGAGGCTTGGCCATGACCGCAACCCGCACCGAGACCGACAGCTTCGGCCCGCTGGAGGTTCCTGCCGACAAGTACTGGGGCGCGCAGACCCAGCGCTCGATCATCAACTTCCCCATCGGCTGGGAACGCCAGCCCGTCGCGATCATCCGCGCGCTGGGGGTGATCAAGAAGGCCTGCGCCTTGGTCAATATCGACCAGGGCGATATCTCGCCCGAACTGGGCAAGGCCATCGCGGCGGCGGCGCAAGAGGTGATCGACGGCCGCTTCGACGACAACTTCCCGCTGGTGGTCTGGCAGACGGGATCCGGCACCCAGTCCAACATGAACGCGAACGAGGTCATCTCGAACCGCGCGATCGAGATGCTGGGCGGCGTGATGGGATCGAAGAAACCCGTCCACCCGAATGACCATGTGAACATGGGGCAATCGTCCAACGACACCTTCCCTACGGCCATGCATGTGGCCATCGGCATGATGGCCCGCGACGTGCTGCTGCCGGGGCTGGAGAAGCTGTCCAAGGCGCTCTGGGCGAAGTCCAACGAATTCAAGGACATCATCAAGATCGGCCGCACCCATACGCAGGACGCGACACCCCTGACGCTGGGTCAGGAATTCTCGGGCTACGCCACGCAGGTCGACAAGGGCATCGCGCGGGTGAAGGCCTGCCTGCCCGATATCTACGAACTGGCCCAGGGCGGCACCGCTGTTGGCACGGGACTGAATACCCGTGTCGGCTGGGATACCCGCGTCGCGGCAAGGATCGCCGAAATCACCTCCCTCCCCTTCGTCACCGCCCCCAACAAGTTCGAGGCGCTGGCAGCCCATGACGCGATGGTCATGTTCTCCGGCGCACTGAAGACGGTCGCTGCGGCGCTCTTCAAGATCGCCAACGACCTGCGCCTCCTCGGCTCCGGCCCCCGGTCGGGTCTGGGCGAGCTGATCCTGCCGGAAAACGAACCGGGGTCCTCGATCATGCCCGGCAAGGTGAACCCGACGCAGGCCGAGGCGCTGACGATGGTCTGCGCCCATGTCATGGGCAATGACGCCGCCGTGGGCTTTGCCGGCAGCCAGGGCCATTTCGAACTGAACGTCTACAACCCGATGATGTCCTACAACGTGCTGCAGAGCATGCAGCTTCTGGGCGATGCGGCGGGCAGCTTCACCGACAATATGGTGGTCGGCACCCAGGCCAACACGGCGCGGATCGACAAGCTGATGAAGGAATCGCTGATGCTGGTGACGGCACTGGCGCCGACCATCGGCTATGACAACGCCACCAAGGTCGCCAAGACCGCCCACAAGAACGGCACGACGCTGAAGGAAGAGGCGATAGCCCTGGGCTTTGTCGACGCCGAAACCTTCGACCGCGTGGTGCGGCCGGAAGACATGATCGGACCGAAGGGGTGAGAGGCGGTCCGGGCCATTCCGGCCCGGATCGAAAGCTCCGGTGGAGCTTTCGAAGCATCGAACGCCCGCTGCCGCTGCAGCGGGCCGGGCGGAGGGAACCGAAGCAATGTCCGAGATCGTCAACCTTCGGCAAAAGCGCAAGGAGGCGGCCCGCAAGGCCGCCCGCGCGAAGGGAGATGAGAACGCCGCGAAATTTGGCCGGACCAAGGCCGAACGCGATCTGGAACAGGCGCGGGCGGAAAAATCCGCCCGCGACCACGATGCCCACCGGCGCGACGAATGACCGCCCGCCCCGTCAAGCATTCGCTCACCCTGCGCGGCCACCGCACCAGCGTCAGCCTGGAAGAGGAATTCTGGCAGGCCTTCCGCAGCATCGCGGCAGAGCGGGGTCTGACACTGAACCAGTTGGCTGTGGAGGTTGACGAGGCGCGCGCAGGCGATGTGGGTCTCGCCTCGGCGATCCGGGTCTTCGTGCTGAAGCGGTATCGCGGTTAACCGGGCGTTTACCCCGCTGCGGCATGGTTTACCCATGAGCCGCAATCTTCTTCCCTATACGACCGAAGGGTGGATTTCCCATCTCTTCAACTCGCAGGCCGCGCGGGATGGCGGGGTCATCCGGCGTCAGGTCCGCGATGTCGAACGCTATGTGGGCCGCGAGGTGTTCCTTACTGAAATGCGCAGGCGCGGTTACCCCGTGCTGGAAAATGCCGGCCAGTTCCTCATCATCTGCAACCAGGAACCGATCCGCCGCGTGGTCTAGCGATTTCTGACGCAGAAATCGCAGCGGAATTTGACGCAAATTCCGCCAACAGGCGCCGCGCCCGGAACCCGATTTCTGCGTGCAGAAATCGTTGCGAAATCTGCGTCAGATTTCGCCCCCCCGCCGCGTCACCCGCAGCCACACCCCGTCCCGCGCCCGCACCGTCAGATGCGCCACCGGCACCGGCACCCGCCCCTCCACCACCTCGAAGCGGAACGCCCGACACAGCATCGCCAGCAGCAGAACCCCCTCCGCCATGGCAAACCCCGCCCCGGTGCAGACCCTCGGCCCGCTCGAAAACGGCAGCCACCCGTCGCGCGCCTGCACCTTTGTCTCCTCCCGCCCCCAACGGTCGGGATCGAAGTCATCCGGCGCGGTCCAGATCCGCTCATGCCGCCCCAGATGCCAGGATGACAGCACCACCTGCGCCCCCGGCTTCACCTCCCGCCCCCGGAACTCCTCCGGGCAGGTCGTCTCGCGCACCATCATCGGCACCGGCGGAAACAGGCGCAGCGCCTCGCGGAAGACATCCCGCGTCAGGCGCAGCCGCGACAGCGCCGAAAACTCCGCCACCATCCCTGCGGCCTCCGCCGCCACCCTCTCCTGCACCTCCGGATGCGCCGCCAGCAGCCACAGCGCCCAGCCCAGCGCGCTCGCGCTCGTCTCATGCCCGGCAAGAAAGAAGATGGCGACCTGATCCACCATCTCCTCCGTCCCGAACCGCTCCCCCGTCACCGGGTCCGCCGTCACCATGATCTTCGTCGCCAGATCATCCGGCGCGGTCCCCGCCGCAATCTCCGCCGCCCGCCGCGCCGTCATCGCGGTGATCAGACGCCGGATTTCCGCCGCTGCCCCCTTCGTCCCGCGCCGGAACCCGCGCGGCATCCAGCGGGGTAGCGGCACGAAGGCCGCAAGGTTCAGGATCGGCTGCGTCCGCTGATAGGCGCGGAAGGCATGGAAGACCGCCGTCGCGTCCCGGTCCTCGATCGGGATCGAAAACAGCGTGCGAAAGATCACATCCGCCGCCGCGTGGCTGGCGATTTCCTCCACCTCCACCACACCCACCGGCATCCGTGCCACCGCCGCCTCGCCCGCCGCCCACATGGCCGGAAAGGTGTCGCGCAGCCGCCCCCCTTCGAAGGCGGGATCAATGATCCGCCGCTGCCGCTTCCACTGCTCCCCGTTCGTCACAAAGACCGACTGCCCCAGCAGCGGCACCAACCCCTCGCGCACCCGCCCCGATTTCGGGAAATCCTCCGGGCGCTCCTGCAGCACAAGCCGCACCAGCGCCGGGTCGTTGCACATGTAGCTTCGAAAGAACGGCGTGCGGAACTCGGCCATCCAGGCGCGATACAGCCGCGCGGGCTGGGCCGACAGGATATCGGCCCGGAACAGCCGCAGATAGCGCCAGAACGATACCCGGTCCGGCCGCGCCTCGGGCTTGGGCACCTTCATGCCAGGCTCCTGTGGCCCGACATCGCCCGCTCGATCCGGCTTTTCGATGCGGCCCGCCCGCGATACCGCGCGCCCAGCGTCAGGGGCCCCGCCGTGATGCGGAAATAGTCGTAATCCCCGGGCCGGTCGAAGGCGCACATGTACTGGAAATGCAGCCGGAACCAGCGGAATCGCATCCTGCGCCACCGCTCCGGCGAAAAGGTCTGGGTGAAGGCGGCCGAAATCACCAGGGGCCAGCGCTTCCCCTCTCCCGCCACCCCCGTCACCGCCACCGGATCGCACAGCGCAAAGGCGCAGCCGTCCCCCGGCGCGGTCACATCGACCCATGTCACCTCGTCCCGCGTCGACAGATAGGCCAGATCCCCGCGCAGCCGCCGCGCCTCGGGCAGGAAGGACATCATCGGCACCACCTGCCCCAGCGTCAGAAAGGAAAGGGCCGGCCCCCGCTCCGGCAGGCCCGCCCGGATCAGATCGGCCAGGATCGTCACCCCCAGAATCGCCCCCGAGGAATGGCCCACCACCAGAACCTCATCCACCTCCTCGCGCAGCGCCACCCCGATGCGCGCGGCGAATTCCCCCATCCGCGCCTCCAGAACCGGCGGATAGGCCCCCCAATGCCCGGCGGAAAAGGCATAGTCATGCATCAGGTAATAGGCCAGGAACCGGCCATCCCAACGCTGGAACAGCCGCAGCACCGCCCAGGCCAGCGCCAGCCCCGCCGCCGCGCCCAGCGCAATCCCCGCCCCGCCCGGCCAGAGCCGCGCCCCCGCCAGCGCAAGTCCCGCCCCCGCCAGCCCCGCCAGCAGCGCCTGCAGCCCCAGCATCACCACCGGATAAAGCGCGGCCAGCGTCGGCCCCTTGCGCAGCCGCCCCAGCCGGAACAGCGCCCCCGAGGCGACATAGATCCAGGCCGTCCGCAGCATCTGCGCATAGGTGGCCGGAATGGTCCGCCGCATCGACCCGCCGATGATATCGGCCCAGGCCAGCACCTCCACCGCGCTTTCCACCGTCTCGCCGTCGATCTGCGCCGTCACGCTCCAGCCATGCGCCACGCCAGCCCGCTTGGCCCCGATCTCCAGCGCATAGCCCGAAATCGCCGCCTGGGCCGGGCCTTCCTTGCGGTAGAACTGCCGATAGCGCCGCGTCTGCATCGGATCGAAACCGGGGATATAGAAGACCTGTCGCCGCCGCACGCGCCCCGTCTCTGCCGCCGTCAGCTCCGCCATTGCCCGCTCCGCCACCGAACCACCGCCACCATCCCTTGGGCCACTATGGCGCGGCGCGGCGCTCAGCCCAAGAGGGGAATGCCGAAGCGGTCAAAGGTTTCCAGAAGCCACCAGCTGAAATCGGTGAAGGCCCCGGTCAGCAGTGCCAGCCCCACCACGATCAGCAACAGGCCCATCGCCCGCTCGATCCATTTCATGTGCCGCTTCAGCCGCTGCATCACGCCCATGGCCCGCTCGATGAACATGGCCGCCAGCAGGAAGGGGATCCCCAGCCCCGCCGCATAGACCCCCAGCAGGACCGTGCCGCGCTGCACCGATCCCTCCTGCGCGGCGATCGACAGGATCGCCCCCAGCTGCGGCCCGATGCAGGGCGTCCAGCCAAAGGCAAAGGCCAGGCCCAGCACATAGGCCCCAAGGGCCGATCCGCCGCGATCCCCCGCATCCAGCCGCGCCTCGCGGTCCAGCAGGCCGATCCGGAACACCCCCAGGAAATGCAGCCCGAAGACCAGCACCACCCCCCCCGCCATCTGCGAGAACAGCACCTGGTTCTGCAGGAAGAAGGCGCCAAAGGCGCTGGCGGTAAAGCCCAGCAGCAGAAACACCGTCGACAGGCCCAGCACGAAGAACAGCGCAGGCAGCATCACCCGCCGCCGCGCCGCGCCCGCCGCGGGGGCCCCGTCCCGCCCCGTCATCTCGCCCATGCTGATCCCGCCCATATAGGCCAGATAGGGCGGCACGATGGGCAGCACGCAGGGCGACAGGAAGGACAGAACCCCCGCCGCCAGCGCCACCAGCATGGCCGGGATCAATCCCGCATCTATGATGTCAAAGCCCAGCATGCCTCCTGATAGCCTCTTCGCCCCCCCGCGTCACGACGCCCAGTTGTCACATTGCCGTGGCCCTTCTGCAACCTTTCGGCTATCACCCCGCCATGGCCGCACCCTGGGATATCGAGATGGATTGCGAAGGGCTGCTCTGCCCCCTTCCCGTCCTGCGCGCGCGCAAGCGGCTGGCCGCGATGCAGCCCGGCCAGATCCTGCGCCTTACCGCGACAGACCGCATGGCCGCGATCGACCTGCCGCATTTCTGCACCGAGGCCGGCCACCGCTTCCTCGGCACCGAAGAGGCAGGCCCCGTCACCGCCTATCTCATCGAACGCGGCCCGGGCTGACCCTCCCCAGACGCAGCCCCCGCCTCCCCCCTTCATCCTGGCCCAAATACCCTCGGGGGTCCGGGGGTGAAACCCCCGGGCAGCCAAGCGGCGCAGCCGCGCAGGCGCCCCAAAGGCTTGCGCCGCAGGCGCGCAATTCCCTTCCCGCGCTGCAAAGGCAAAAGCGCCAGCCTCCGCATCCTCGGCACCGAAGAGGCAGGCCCCGTCACCGCCTGACTCATCGAACGCGGCCCAGGCTGCCCCCCCGGACGCAGCCCCCGCCTTCCCCTTCATCTTGGCCCAAATACCCTCGGGGGTCCGGGGGTGAAACCCCCGGGAAGCCAAGCGGCGCAGCCGCGCAGGCGCCCCAAAGGCTTGCGCCGCAGGCGCGCAATTCCCTTCCCGCGCGGCGCAGGCAAAAGGGCCGAGGGTTGCCCCCCGGCCCCAGCCAGAAATCCTCCCGCAGAGCTTCAGCGGCCCAGCGACCACCAGCCCTTCTTGCGCGGCTTCGACGGGTCCGCCTCGGCCTTGGGCGCGGGGGCCGCCGCCGGGGCCTCGGGGGCGATGGCGGCAAGCTCGGCCTCGCCCGGATCGGCCACCAGCGCGGCCTCCTGCGGCGCGGCGATGCCCGGATCGGCCGGGAAGGCCGCCTCGGCGACCGCCGGTTGTGCCTCTGCCGCGGCCGGCGCCTCTGGCGCCTCGGCTGCGGCCGCCTTGGCCTTGCTGCTGCGCGACCGGGTCGCAGGCTTCTTCGCCTTGGGCTTTTCCGCCGCAGCCTCTGCCTCGGCCGGGGCCGCTTCCGCCACCGCGGCCTCGGTCACCACTTCCTTTGCAACCGGGGCCGCCTCGGCAACAACCGCCTCAACCGGGGCCGTCTTGCGGCTGCGCGCGGCGCCGCCGCGCGACCGCGTCACCTTCTTCTTCGGCGCAGCCTCCGCCGGGGCCTCTTCCGGGGCCGCCTCCGTCACGGCCTCCGCCGCGCCTTCGGCTGCCGCCTCGGCGACCGGCGCGTCAGACTCGTCGTCCTCGTAGCCTTCCGCCTCGCCACCAGCCATGGCCTCGCCCGCCTGATCCGCCGGGCCGCCATTCTTCTTGCGCCGCCGACGACGGCGCTTCTTCTTGCCGTTCCCGTCCCCCCGGGCCTCGCCGCCGCGCGCATCACCCCGCGCCTCGCCGCGCCCTTCCGCCTGCTCTGCGACCTCGGCCTCTTCGGCCTCGTCCAGATCCTCCTCCAGCGGCAGGTCGTCGTCTTCCTCTTCCTCCACCGGCGCGCCCATCAGCCCGGCATGGCCCGAAATCACCGAGGAAACCTCCGGCACCACCCGCGTCGCCGTCTTGAACTTCTCGATCACGTAATCCGGGCTCACCAGCGCCGGATCGCCCTCGATCCGCACGCTCATGCCGTAACGCGCCTCGATCAGCGCGATATGTTCCCGCTTCTGGTTGATCAGGAAATTCACGATCCCCACCGGCGCCTTCAGCAGCACCTCCTTGGACCGCTTCCGCGTGCCTTCCTCTTCCAGCGCCCGCAGGATCTGCAGGCCCAGGCTGTCATCCGACCGGATCAGCCCGGTGCCATGGCAATGCGGGCAAGGCTGGGTGGTGCTTTCCAGCATCCCCGGCCGCAGCCGCTGGCGGCTCATCTCCAGAAGGCCAAAGCCCGAAATCCGCCCCACCTGAATCCGCGCGCGGTCCGTCTTCAGCTTTTCCTTCAGCCGCTTCTCGACCGTCGCATTGTTGCGGCGCTCTTCCATGTCGATGAAGTCGATCACGATCAGACCGGCCAGGTCGCGCAGGCGCAACTGCCGCGCGATCTCTTCCGCCGCTTCGACATTCGTCTTCAGCGCCGTTTCCTCGATCGAGCCTTCCTTGGTGGCCCTCCCTGAGTTCACGTCGATCGCCACCAGCGCCTCGGTCACCCCGATCACGATGTAGCCGCCCGATTTCAGCTGCACCACCGGGTTGAACATGCCGCCCAGATAGCTTTCCACCTGATAGCGGGCGAAAAGCGGCATCTGCTCGTCATAGCGCTTCACCAGCTTGGCGTGGCTCGGCATGATCATCCGCATGAAGTCCTTGGCGGTGCGATAGCCGGCCTCGCCCTCGACCAGCACCTCGTCGATCTCGCGGGAATAGAGATCCCGGATCGACCGCTTGATCAGGTTGCCTTCCTCATAGATGGCCGCGGGCGCGATGGATTTCAGCGTGAGTTCCCGCACCTGCTCCCACAGCCGCATCAGATATTCATAGTCGCGCTTGATCTCGGCCTTGGTGCGCTTGGCGCCCGCCGTGCGGATGATCAGGCCCGCGCCTTCCGGCACCTCGATCTCGCCCGCGATCTCCTTCAGCTTCTTGCGGTCCGCCGCCTGGGTGATCTTGCGGGAAATCCCGCCGCCCCGCGCCGTGTTCGGCATCAGCACGCAATAGCGCCCCGCCAGCGACAGATAGGTGGTCAGCGCCGCGCCCTTGTTGCCGCGCTCTTCCTTGACGACCTGCACCAGCATGATCTGCCGGACCTTGATCACTTCCTGGATCTTGTATTTCCGGTGGCGCGGCTTGCGCGGCGCGCTGATCTCTTCCGCGACATCCTCTTCGGCGACGGATTCGATCTCGTCATCAGTGTCGCTCGCATGGTCCATGGCGCGATAGGGACGCTCGCCCCCAGCCTCAGCCCCCGCCTCGCCCTCATCGCCCGCGGCCTCCGGCGCGGCAGCCTCGGCCTGCACCGCCTCCGCGACATCGGCCTCGGCGGCGATCACCGCCTCGCCTGCCAGCGCCTCATCCGCCAGCGCCTCGCCGGCCTCGTCCTCGTCCAGATCAACCACATCCATGCCGCCGATCTCGGCCGCCTTCACCGCATCCTTGCGCGCGGCCTCGGGCCGGGGGCGCGACCGCCCGCGCGACCGGCGGTTGTCCTCTTCGTCCTGCGCGCGGTTATAGGCGCGCTCTTCCTCCAGCAGCGCCTTCCGGTCCGCCACGGGGATCTGATAGTAATCCGGGTGGATCTCCGCAAAGGCCAGGAAACCATGCCGGTTCCCGCCGTAATCCACAAAGGCCGCCTGCAGCGAAGGTTCGACCCGCGTCACCTTGGCAAGGTAGATGTTCCCCGCCAGTTGCCGCTTGTTGACCGTCTCAAAGTCGAACTCTTCGACCTTGTTTCCATCCACCACCACCACGCGGGTCTCTTCCGCATGGGTGGCGTCGATAAGCATTTTCTTTGCCATGATATCCTGATGCGCCCCGGCACGGCCTCCCCGCCCCGGAGCATGCTCCAGGATCGGGTTCGGACGGGCAAAGGCGGCTTGTCTGGGCAAGACGGCGCGGGGCGAAAGGCCGGGCCATGCCCGGTGGGCATCCCTCGGCTTTCGTCATCAAAATCGCGCGCGTCATCGCGGTTCTCTTCCGGATGCCTTGCGGCACCCACCTGCTAAAGCCCGCTGCGTCTTGTGACCTGACGGGCAAACTGACGACCTTTCGGCCGATCCGACTGCCACCCTCCCGGCAGCGCTGAAAGGCACCGGCCTCGGGGGCAGAGAATTCCACGGCGGGGCAAACCCCGCGTCCGCCGACCCTAGCGGCAAAGTCGCGCAAAACACAATGGGGGAATTTCGCACATACCCCGCCCCCGCGATCCAGGGTTGCAAGCCGCCCCAGGGCCCTCAACCCTGCGTGACCGCGCCATTCATCCAGCATTAACCATGGGTTAACGCGGGATTAAGGTTAACGCTCGCGGAGCCATACGCCGTATGCACAGCTGTCTGCACCAGCCGTCTGCACCGGCTGTTGCACGCCATTTTTGCTTTATTTCAATGGGTTAACACCGTTTCAGGTGTAATCCGACCGGCTCAACCCGTATTTCGCCATTTTCTCGTTCAGCGTCCGTCGCGGCAGGCACAGCTCATCCATCACCGCAACGATACTGCCCTTGTGGCGGCGCATCGTATTGTCGATCAGCATCTTCTCAAAGCTTTCGACATATTCCTTCAAGGGCTTGCCCTCGGTCGTCATCGCAGGCCCCGTCGCCTCGTTGTCGGCCATCAGAAGGCTCGCGATCGACCCCGATCCCCGCCGGTTCTGCAACACCGCCCGCTCCGCGATATTGACCAGCTGGCGCACATTTCCGGGCCAGGGCGCCTGCAACAGCTGCGCCGCCTCCTGCGCCGTCACCTGCGGCGCGTCACAGCCATATTCCTCGGCGAACTGCTCGGATGCGCGGGCGAACAGCGTCAGGATATCCTCGCCCCGCACCCTAAGGGGTGGGCAAAGGATCGTCATCGCCCCCAACCTGTAGTAGAGATCCGACCGCAACACATCTTCCAGCGTCTTGTCCGGCGCATGTTCGTTGCAGATGGCGATGATGCGCGTCTCGGGCGGTGTGCCCTGATCGTTGATCAGCGTCAGCAGCCGCGCCTGCAGGGGCTGGCTCAGCGCTTCCACATCCTCAAGGCACAGCGTGCCCCCCCGCGCCTCTTCCACCAGCGGCAACTGTCCATCCTCCGAGGGGCCGAACAGCTTGGCCGCCAACTGATCCTCGGACCAGGCCGCGCAGGAGATGGTCACGAATTTCTTCGATGCCCGCGGCCCCACCGCATGCAGCGCATGCGCCACCAGCGTCTTGCCCGTGCCCGTCTCGCCATCAATCAGGACATGGCTATCTGCTTGACCCAGATCGAGAATATCCTCACGCAGCCGCTCCATCACCAGGCTGGAACCGATCAGCTTCTTCATCAGGATCGACCCGTCCGAAAGCTCCTTTCGCAGCGCCCGGTTGTCCAGCGTCAGCCGCCGCGCCTGCGTCGCGCGCTTGGCAAGTTCCGTCATCCGGTCGGGGTTGAAGGGCTTTTCCAGAAAGTCATAGGCCCCCACCCGCATCGCCTCTACCGCCATGGGCACATCGCCATGGCCGGTGATCATGATCACGGGCAGGCCCGAATCCATGCCCATCAGGCGCTTCAGAAAGGCCATCCCATCCATGCCGGGCATCTTGATATCGCTGACGACAACGCCGGGAAACTCTGGCCCGATCCCCTTCAGCGCATCCTCGGCGCTGGCATAAGTCTCTGTATCGAAACCGGAAAGCGCCAGCCACTGGCTGATGGACTGCCGCATGTCCGCCTCGTCATCGACGATCGCCACCTTCATTGCCCGCGCCATGCCAACCTCATTCCGCTGCTTCCACTTCCCTGCCCAAGAGGGGCAATTGCATCTCGAAGACCGCGCCGCCGCCTTCGCCGTTCCGCGCGGTCAGACGCCCGCCCAGATCGGTGACGATCCCCGAAGAGATGGCAAGGCCAAGCCCCACCCCCTCGCCGGGTTTCTTCGTCGTGTAGAAAGGCTCGAACAGATTGTCCAAGTCCTTGATTCCCGTGCCATTGTCGCGCACGGCCAGCATCGCCACATCGCCCGCCGACAGGATCAGGTCGATCTGCGGATCGCTCCTGTCCCGCGTCGCGTCCAGCGCGTTGCGCAGCAGGTTGATGATCACCTGCTCCAGCCGCAGCCGATCCGCCATCACCATCACCGGCGTGCGCGGCAGGGTGCGGGTGATCTTGACCACCCGCAGCTTCAACTGCGGCTCCATCATCGACAGCGCGCTGGACAGGCAGGCCCGCAGGTCCACCGGCTCGAAGGCCTCGCCGCCCTTGCGGGCATAGGATTTCAACTGCCGCGTGATCGCGCCCATGCGTTCGATCAGGTCGTCGATCCGCTGGAAGGACGACAGCGCCTCTTCCGGCCGCTTCCGCTGCAACAGAAGCCGCGCCCCCGCCAGATAGGTCTTCATCGCTGCAAGCGGTTGATTCAACTCATGACTTACCGCCGCCGACATCTCGCCCAAAGCGGCCAGCTTGGACGATTGCGCCAGCGTCAGTTCCGCCACCGCCAGATCCTTCTGCACCCGCTCGCGTTCCGCGATCTCGCGCTGCAGCCGCGCGTTCAGCAGCCGCAACTCCGCCGATTCCCGCTGAAAGCTCATGCTCTGCGACCAGGCCTTGCGCGACAGGAAATAGAAGGTCAGCGCCATCAGGATGGCGAATCCCATGATCTCCAGCGCCAGAATCCCGTTCACCCGCTCGCGGACCGAGTCATAGGCCGTGAAGGTCACCATCCGCCAGCCGCGGAAGGGCACCCGCGCCTCGGTCTTCATCACCGCCTCGCCGCGCAGATAGGCATCCGGCGGCGCCTGCGCCCAATCCGCCGTGGCCTGCAGCGCCCGGCTCAGCGCCGAAGGCGCATCCCGCACCGCCAGCGCCTCGGCCATCGGCAGGCCCCGCCAGCGCGGCTCGGTCGCAAGGATCACCACGCCCTCGCTGTCGGTCACCATCACGGCATCCTGCAGGCCCGCCCAGGCCCGCTCATACTTCATCAGATCGACCGCGACGACGATCACCCCGCCCGGCTTGCCATCCACAAGCACCGCGCGGGAATAGGTGAAATCATAGCCGCCCCCCTCGCGCGCCTGGGCGGTGAAGACGGTATCCTTGTTGCGCACCGCCTCTACAAAATAGCCCATCGACCTGTGGTTCGTCCCCAACAGGTTGCGGTTCGTCGCGGCGACCGTGCGCCCGTCGGCATCAATCAGCAGGATCGAGGCGACCCCGATCTCCGATTGCACCCGGATCAGTTTCTGCGACGTGTCCGAAAACACCCGGTCCTTCAGCGCCCCCACCAGCGCCGGATCCCCCGCCAGCAGCAGAGGCACGACCGAGGTCCGCTGCAATTCCGAAACCATGTTCCCGGAATAGAGCGCCAGCCGCAGTTCCGCCCGGTTGCGCGTCGATTCCGTGAACCGCTCCGACAGCCAGCGATTGGTCACCAGCACCACGCCAACCGCCAGCACCACCATCAGCACGATGGCCAGCTTCACCCGCCACGAGATGCCGGGCGGCGTTTCTGCATCGAAATTGGTGTCTCTCTCGGCGCTCATGGCGGCAATCTAGGCCCGCCCCGGGCCCCGCTTCAAGCACGGCCCCCGGAATGCCGGTTCAGGCAAGCGCCAACCCGCCCAAAAGGGCCTTGAACAGCACCGCGCCATCCGTTCCGCCCTGCAACGGGTCCACCACCCGCTCGGGATGCGGCATCATCCCCAGCACGCGGCGATTCTCGGACAGGATCCCCGCGATGTCGGCCACCGATCCGTTGGGATTGTCGGCATAGGTAAAGGCGATGCGGTCCTGATCCTGCAACTGCTTCAGCCCATCCGCGCCAATGGTGTAATTGCCGTCATGATGCGCCACGGGAACCGTGATCTCCTGCCCCTTGCCATAGCCCGCCGTAAAGGCGCTGTCGGCCGTCGCCACCCGCAAGGTCAGCATCCGGCAGACGAATTTCAGCCCGGCATTCCGCATCAGCGCGCCGGGCAGAAGCTGCATCTCGGTCAACACCTGAAATCCGTTACAGATCCCAAGCACATAGCCGCCCCGCGCGGCATGGGCCTTGACGGCGGCCCCGATGGGCGATTGCGCGGCAATCGCGCCGCAGCGCAGATAGTCGCCAAAGGAAAAGCCGCCCGGAACGCCCACCACATCCACGCCCTCGGGCAGCGCCGTATCCTTGTGCCAGACACGCACCACATCCCAGCCCGCCCGTTCAAAGGCCACGGCCAGATCGCGATCGCAGTTGGAACCCGGAAAGGTGACGACGGCAGCCTTCATCTTGCATCCTTTCGGAAATGGCGGCGGGATGGGCGCGGATTACCGCAAAGCCCGCCCCGCCGCCACTGCAAAAACCGCCCCCTCAGCTTTGCGGACGGGTCTTTTTCGGGTCGTAATGCGAAAGCCCCACGATGACCGCCGGCAACCGCTTCTGATGCCCGTCCAGCTTGCCGATCTCGACCGCCGTTCCCACCTCGGCATGGGCCAGATCCACCCGCGCCAGCGCGATGTTCTTGCCCAGCAGGGGCGAGCGCATGGAGGATGTCACCTCCCCCACCTGCGCGCGGCCCACATGGATGCAATCGCCATGGCCCACATCGACATTGGCCTCGATATCCAGCCCCACGAACTTCCAGCGCGGGTTCTCCTTCCGCCGGATCAGCGCGTCACGCCCGATGAAATCATCGGTCTTGGATTTCAGCGGCACGGTAAAGCCGATGCCCGCCTCGAACGGGTCAGTCTGGTCGCTGAAGTCATAGCCCGCAAAGATCAGCCCCGCCTCGATCCGCACCATGTCCAGCGCGGCAAGGCCCATGGGCCGCAAGCCCAGATCGCGCCCGTTCTCCCAGACCGCGTCATAGACCGCCGTCCCGTCCTTCGGATGGCAGAACACCTCGAACCCCAACTCGCCCGTATAGCCCGTGCGCGACACCACCACCGGTGCGCCGTTCGGCCCGCCCACGCGGCCAACGGTGAAACGGAACCAGCCCAGTTCCTCGATCGTCGGCTGATGCGGCGCGGTCCAGATCATCCGGCGCATGATCTCGCGGCTGTTCGGCCCCTGAACGGCAAGGTTGTGCAACTGGTCGGTCGAAGACCGCACCATCACCTTCAGCCCCAGCTTTTCGGCCTGTTCCCGCAGCCAGATCCCGCCGTAATCATCCCCGCCGATCCAGCGGAAATTGTCGCGCCCCAGCCGGAACAGCGTGCCGTCGTCGATCATGCCGCCATGTTCATAGCACATGGCCGAATAGACCACCTGCCCCACGCTCAGCTTCTTCACATCCCGCGTCAGCGTGTATTGCATCAAGGCTTCGGCATCCGGCCCCGTCACCTCGAACTTCCGCAGGGGCGACAGGTCCAGCACCACCGCCTTCTCGCGACAGGCCCAATATTCCTCGATCGCGCCGTTCGAGGAATAGACATTGGGCAGCCAATAGCCCTTGTATTCCACCACATTGCGCGTCAGCGCGCCCGTGCGTTCGCTGAACGCGGTGTCCTTGGTCATCTTCGGCTCCGAGTCAGGGGTGGCGCGCCAGGCGATGGCGCGGCTGAATTTCTCCTCACCCGAATAGGTGCGGACATGGATATCGCTCAGATACCAGCCATTCGCGGGCGTCGTGTCATCCGGGCAGGCGGACGACACGCAGACCAGATCCGTCAGCGCGCGGAACAGCACGTAATCGCCGGGCCGCGACCAGGGCTCATCGGTGTAAAGCACGCCATGCGCGTCGATGCCGGTATTGAAGAACAGGTTCACCGCCATCCAGCCCGGCCGCGCGGTGACATTGTATTCCGCCAACGCGCCATTGAAGTTCTCGGAACAGTTGGCATGGCCCGGATAGCCGATGTCGTCATAGTATTTCGCGGCACAGGCCATGGCAAAGGCGTCATGCCGGCCAACCGTATCCTGCACCACTTCCAGAAGCGGCAGCATGTCCTGATCGAAGTATTTCGAATGCAGCCCCGGCATCGAATAGGCATGGCCCATCAAGGTGCGCGAGGTCGTCACGTCCAGCGCGTGTTCGATCCCGCGGTCGAGCTTTCTTGCCGCAAAGGCCTGAAAGTCGGTGCATTGCCGCCCGTCCACATCAATGATCTGGATGTAATCCCCCGCCTTCACGAAATAGGCCCGCGCGGTGGCCGACTTCACCCGCAAATCCAGCACCGGATCGGCCAGCGGATCGGGCAGGTCGAACTGCTTCACCGACAACAGGGCCGAGCGCTGCACCAGCACGAGGATCGGCGTCGCCGTTTCCTGCCCGTCCGGCGTCATGTCTCCGCCCGGCGCGGCGATGACCAGAACGCCGTCCCGGGTGATGGTGAAGGCTTCCTCGCTTCCCGCCGCCGTCTCGGCCCCGAACAGCGCCACCGCCCCGCCCTTGGCAAGGTCGATCCCGCGCCGCTCCAGCCCCAGCCGCAGCCCGCCCATGCCCGATCCCAACCGTGGCCCCGCGGCCAGCAGCGCCTTCAGCCCGGACGCATCGGAATTGGCCTGAACGCCCAGCAGGCCCGCGTCGATCCGGCCGCCCTCATCCGCCGCGACCAGCTCCACCCGCTGCCCGCCTTCGGGATTGACGATGCTCACGCGGTCGCCGGTGCCGACCCGGATCAGGATCGCGCCATTGCCGGGAACCTCATAGCGCTCCTTGCCGGAATGCGGCATGGCCGAGGACGGCGTCAGGATCCGGCTTGGGCGCGGCGGTCCGGGGATCACCTTGGGATACAGATCAAGCATCGGCTTCTCCCGCATCAGAGTTGCATCAGTGTAAAAACTGTTTCACAAAAAGAATATCCAGCGCAATCCTTCGGGGCAAGCGCCAACATCGCAAAACGGGGCCTGACGTGATCGCACTTTCACTGGGACTTCTAGCCGCGCTCTGCTGGGGGATGCATGACTTCACCATCCGCCGCGTGGGCGGCAAGGCAGATGTGGCGGCGATGTTCGCCCTTGTCACCCTCTTCGGCCTGATCCCGCTGATCCCCATCGCGCTGATCGCCGGCGGATGGGGGGTGATCGGCACGCAGCAACTGCTGCTGGCGCTGGCCGCAGGTGTGGGCACGGTCTGCGCCAATATCGCGCTCTACAAGGCCTTCACCATCGGCCCGGTATCCCTCGTGGCGCCGATCTGCGGCTCCTACCCCGTGCTGTCGGTCCTTTTCGCCATCGCCCGCGGGCAAGAGGCGGGGATGCAGGAATGGCTGGCGGTGCTGGCCGTGGTGGCGGGCGTGGCCATCGTCGCGCGCGGCGAAGGCGGGGCCTCATCCGGCAGCCGCCTTGCGGCGGCAGGCTGGGCCGCGCTGGCCTCGGTCTCTTTTGCGGTCACCTTCGGCCTTGCGCAATGGTCGGCAGAAACGGGGGCGCATATGCCTGTTGCCGCGATCACCCGCGTCACGGCGCTGACCATCGCGCTGATCTGGCTCTTGCAGCGCCGCCCTGCCCTCTCGGGCCTCGGCACCATCTGGCCTGCGCTGCTGATGATGGGGTTCCTTGACGTCTGCGCGGTCAGCGCGATCACCCTGGCGGGGGGGATGGAGAATGCGGAATACGCCGCCGTCGCCTCGTCCATCTTCGGGATCGTCACCATCCTGCTGGCCTGGCGCTTCCTGAAGGAACCCATGCGCGCCGGGCAATGGGGCGGTGTGGCGCTGGTCTTTGCCGGGATCGCCGCGCTGGGATTGGGCTAGGGTCGGCCCGCATCACTCCGACGGCGGCAAGGCCCCGGCCAACCCCCGCAGCCCCACCAGACGCCGCCGTTCATCCGCCGGGTTCACGCCAAAGGCTTCGGCATAATGCCGCGTCATCGGGGTGGAACTTGCATAACCCACCGAAATCGCGATCTCGGTGATGGACTGGGTGGAATAAAGCACCTTCTGCCGCGCCTTCTTCAGCCGCATCAGGCGATAGTATTTCAGCGGGCTCTGCCCCGTCGCCTGCTTGAAGCTGCGCTCCAGATGGCGCTCGGAAATGCCCAGCGATTCCGCCACGTCCGAAATCTGCACCGGATCCTCGATATGGTCCGAAAACACCCGGATCGCCTGCCGGATCATGTCGGGCAGCAGGTCATCCGTGCCGCCGCGCTTCTGCACCGGAACCTTCTGGATCACGTCATCGCTGCGCACGAAGGGGTGCTGAAACCAGCAGGCCACTTCCGTCATCGTGTCGCGTCCCAGCTTGTCCTCGATCATCCGCAGCATCATGTCGAACACCGCCCCGGCCCCGCTGGCCGTATGGCGCCGCCTGTCGCGGATGATCACCGACTGGCTGGCCACGATATCGGGGAATTCCGCCTTGAAGGCCGCCTCATAGCACCAATGCACCGAACAGACATGCCCGCCCATCACCCCGGATCGCACCAGCGGAAAGACCCCGCCAGAGAACCCGCCCAGCACGGCCCCGCAGCGTTCCATCCAGCGCACCTGCGCATTGGATCGCTTGGGGTGCAGAAAGTTCGACTGCGGCATCGACAGGAAGAACAGATAGTCCAGCCCCTGCGCCTCGGTCAGGGTGACGTCGGGATCGAACCGCACCTCGGCCGAAGACCGGATCGGCCCGGTCTCTTCGCCCAGCAGTTTCCAGGCGAATTCACGCCGCCCCACGATCTCGTTCGCGGCCCTCAGCGGTTCGATGGCCGAGGTCAGGCAGGCCATCGGAAAGCCGGGAAACAGCAGGAATCCCAGCGTCGTCGGCTGACCCGGTTCCGTCATGCGCTGGCCCCTCCCTGCCCCCGCGTCAATCTTCAGGCCACCAACCCGGAGAAGTGGGAAGCCCGTCATCGAACTGCGACAGCCACTTCACCATCGTCTCGCGGTTGCGCAGGAACCCCTTGTAGGCCGCCAGATCGGGATGCAGGTCGCGCACCACGCGATGCAGGCGGCGGGCCCATTTCGGCTGGGTCACAAGCTCTTCGAACTTGATCAGATAGCAGCGGATCGGAAAGGCGATGGCATTGGACCGCGGCAGCCGCCACAGCGTCTGCAACTCCACCCGCAGATGCTGACGATGGCCGATATTGTCCAGGTTGATCTCGGCCTTGGTCGGCCCCCATTTGGGATAGTTCTCGGGGCTGGTGTCCAGCAGCGGATCCACCGTCATCGTCCAGTTGAACCGGCGCACCGGCGCCCCGTGCTGCAACTTCAGCAGGAATTTCAACGCCCGGTCGAAGACGCCCTTCTCATGCGCCAGCGGCACCGGGGCATGCCATTCGTGAAAGCTCATGCCGATGTCGAAATCGAGGCTCCAGTCCGCCTGCGTCGTCACCATGCCGGCCTCGATCCACAGGTTCTCGTCGCGCTGGTCCTGCAGGGTAAAATCGCCCTGCGCCTGCCGCGTGATGTATTCCATCGGGCCATAGGGCAGCGTGGAAGGGTCGAGGAAGGTGAAGGTCTGCTCGATCTCCATCGGCCGGTTGATCCAGGTCCAGCGATTGCCGGTCTTGTGCAGTTCGAACCAGTGCGGATAGTCCCGCGCCTTGCTTTCCATGATCAGTTCCAGCAGGTCCCAACCCGCCAGTTCCATATGCGGCAAGGACTGGCAGCGCAGCGGATCGTCCTTCAGCACCAGCGCACGGTCGCGCATTTCCGCCAGGTAATGCTCGTCCACGTCGAAGGCATGTTCGAACACCGAACCGGGGCGGCCCGGCACATGCGGCTCCATGTTGACCGAATACATGTAATCGTCCCGGTCGAAGGGAAACGGAAAGCGCTTGATGGCGCGTTCCGAGTTGCGAAACGTGAAATCGTTGCGGAACGTCTCGTTGTTGAACTCGAATCCCATCGCTTCCCTCCTCAGCGGTCGATCACGAGGGTCTTGCCCTCGAAGCGCGAAACGCATGGCATGATCTTGGTGTTTCCGGCCTTTTCCTCGTCGGAAAGCCAGTGGTCGTGATGGTGGATATGCCCGTCACAGCGCACGACATTCGTCTCGCACTGCCCGCAGGCCCCGCCCCGGCACAGATAGGGCGCGTCCACGCCCGCCGCCTCCATCGCCTCCAGGATCGACTGCGCCGCGCCCACCTTGATGGTCTTGCCCGATGCCGCCAGTTCCACCTCGAAGGGCTTGCCCACCGGCGGGGCAAGGAATTCCTCGGAATGGACGGTATTCGCAGGCCAGCCCATCGCAAGCGCCGTGCCCTTCACCCAGTCGATCATCCCCTTCGGTCCGCAGACATAAAGATGCGTGCCAAGAGGTTGGGTCGACAACAGCGCCTTCAGGTCGATCGCCTCGCCCTTCTCGTCGACATAGACATGCACCCGTTCGTCAAACCGCGTGCGCAGCCTGTCCACATAGGCACCCAGCGCCTCGGACCGGATGGCGTAATGCAGTTCGAACCGCTGCCCCATCGGCGCAAGCTGCGCCATCATCGACATGAAGGGCGTGATCCCGATGCCCCCTGCAAGGAACAGATGTTTCCTCGCCCGCACATCCGGCGGAAACAGGTTGACCGGATGGCCAAGCTGCATCCGCATGCCCTTGGTCACATGGCGATGCATGAACAGCGATCCGCCCCGCCCCGCATCGTCGCGTCGGACCGAAATCTCGTATCCCCGCGTATCGGATGGGTCCGACATCAGCGAATAGGGGTTCATCCGCCGCGTGCCGTGATCGTCCATCTCCACCACGACATGCGATCCGCCGGAAAAATGGGGCATCTCGCCCCCATCGGCGCGTTCAAAGCGGAAGCGCTTGATCAGGTCGTTGACCTCGACCACCTCGGTCACGACAACATCCAGTCTCGGGGCTCCGACGCTCATTTGAAACGCTCCACCGCCGGGGGAACCTGGCCCGGATCCTCGGCATCAATATTCACCCCCTGAAAGGCCGCAAGGCGGCGGGAGTAGTGATCGCGGACGAACAGGTTCAGCCCACAATGCGAGCAGGTGAAGGGATCGGTCGTCACATTCTCGGTGATCCCCTTGCAATGCACGCATTGCACGCGCCGCGCCAGCGACCCGCGATGTTCGGTCTGCACCGCCTCATGCGGCAGGCCCGCCTCCATCACGTCGCGCTGCGCCAGCCCGATCAGGGTTTCGGTCCCGGCCAGATAGACCTGCAGGCCCATATGCGCATCCGCCAGCACCTTGCGCAGCCTCGGCTCCGCCGCCCAGAAGGAGGGCGAGCGATGGCATTGCGCCGCGCCCAGGGCCTGCAGGCTGGCGAAATGATCGCTGCCCGTGGCGATGCTGGGCACATAGATGACATGCGTCCGCGCCAGCATCCCGGCCGCATCCGGCCCGGCCTTGGCAAACAGGTCGCAGATCGCCCCCGCCCCTTCGCCATCGGCCACACAAAGATGCGCGGTTCCCGCGCGCGGCTGCAGCACGCCATAGACAGGGCGGCTGCGGATCGACTTTTCGAATACGGTCTGGCTCATGGTCCTGTCAGTTCCGGCTGGCCCCGGTTGAACCGGGGCGCGGCACATCACGCGCCGCGCCCCGGCTTCGGTCATTCCTTCACGGTGCGGCGCTTCTTCTCGACATCGTAGAAGGGCATCGAATGCGTCACCGCCGGGATCTCCCCATGCGTGGCGCAATTCACCACCAGCTTCGTGCCATTATTGGCGCAATCCACCGGCAGGCGGGCAATGGCGATGTTGTGCTTGTTCAGCGGCGAATACATCGCCTGCGTCACCAGCCCCACCTGCTTGCCGTTCTGGAACACCGGCGCGCCGTTGCCCGGCACCTTGGTGCCTTCCATCTTCAGGCCCCAGATCTTGAACCGTTCCTTGCCCTTCAGGCGGTAATGCTCCTCTGCCCCGCGGAAGCCCACCTTGCCGGGGCTGACCGTGAAATCGAGGCCCAGTTCCCACAGCGTATCGCCGGGGCCTTCATTCTCGAACGGATACATCTCGGAATTGTCATAGGGGAAGAACAGCAGGTAGCTTTCCGTCCGCAGCATATCCAGCGTGGTAAAGCGGCAGGGGATGATCCCCATCGACTTGCCCTCGTCCAGAATGCGATCCCAGATCATCGGCGCGTCCTGCCCGCGCACGAACAGCTCATACCCCCGCTCGCCCGTGTATCCGGTGCGCGAGATCATGGCAGGCTTGCCGAACAGGCTCGTCTGCATATGCGCGAAATAGGGCAACTGCCGGATGCCCGGCACGTGCTTTTCCAGATAGTCCACGGCCAGCGGCCCCTGCAGCGACAGGTCATGCGTGTTGTCGTCGAAACGGATCGAAACATCGCGCCCCGTCGCGGCCATGGTCAGCTGCTCATGCGCGCCGCCCGATCCATGCACCACCATGAAGGCGTTGGGCGCCAGGCGGTAGATCACGCAGTCGTCGATGAACTTGCCCTGATCGTTCAGCATGGTCGCATAGACCGAACGCCCCGGCATCAGCTTTTCCATGTTCCGCGTCGTGGCCCGTTCGATCACATGGCTGGCCGCAGGTCCGGTGATATGCACCTTCTTCAGCCCCGACACATCCATCAGCCCCGCCTTGGTGCGGATCGCCATGTATTCCGCATCCGGATCGCCGTCATAGGACCAGGCGGTTCCCATCCCGCTCCAGTCTTCAAGGTTCGACCCAAGCGCCCGGTGGCGGTCGCCGAGCGTGGAGAAGCGCCAGGAATTCGTCATCATGTCCCTCCCGTTGGACTTATGGATTGCCGTTACTTTCCAACCATCCCCCTGCGAAATCAACCTTCATGTGCAAAAAGTTTTCCTCTCAGGGAAAGTTTTTATCCCGGAACCGCCCTCACCCTGCTGAAACCGCCCTGCATTGCCCATGGAACGGGCAGCGCGCCCGGGACATGGCACAAACCGATTCCCGCAGCAAAAAGGGGCGACCCGAGGGCCGCCCCTTTCCATCCCTTTCCCAGGCCCCGATCAGCCCGGCAGCACGAAGAACCAGTTGGCCCAAAGCACGATCGCAGCCCCCAGCGCCAGCGCCAGATAGGGCTTGATCCCCGCCTTCCGCTCGCCCAGATCGCCGTTCGTCAGGCCCAGATCCTCCAGCGCTTCCGGCGGGAACTTGCCGCCATCCTGCACATAGTGACGGAACCAGAAGACGGGCAGGATCAGCGCGGCAAAGACCACGCCGGACCACAGCGCATTCTCATAGCCCCAGACCTTTGCCCCTGCGCCAAGGAACAGCGCGTTCACGAAGGCCAGAACCGTGTTCAGCCCGATCAGGAAGGTCGGCGCCTTCCAGGGACGATGCACATGGCCCGAATCGATGCGGTGGATCCAGCCCGCGTTCAGGTTCAGGAAGTTGAAGGTCAGATAGCCCACGTTCGAGATGGCCAGAACGTAGAAATACCCCCCCGCATCCGAGGCCAGCGCCAGCAGGAACAGGTTGAAGCCCAGATCCGTCCACATCGCGTTGGTCGGCGCGCCATGCTCGTTCACGCGGCTCAGGTATTTCGGCAGCCAGCCGTCACGCGACCCCTGATACAGCGTGCGCGAAGACCCGGCCATAGCCGTCATGATGGCAAGGAACAGCGCCATGATCATCAGGATGATGAAGATCTGCACGATCACATTCGACGAACTCACCATCGACGACAGCGCCGCGCCCACGCCCGTGCCATCCACGATGCCCGGCTCCAGCATCCCGGCCGCGCCGAACACGCCCTGGAACGAGAAGGGGATCATGAAGAAGAACACGATGCACAGAAGACCGGAAAAGAAGATCGCCTTGAACGTATCCGTGGCGGGGTTCTTCATCTCGGCCGTGTAGCAGACCGCGGTTTCGAACCCATAGGTGGACCAGGCCGCGATGTACATCGCCCCCAGGAACAGCGTCCAGCCGCCGATGTTCCATGACCCCACATCGCCGCCATAGGCGACCGAGGGCGGGACGATCTGGCTCACGTTCATCATGTCGATCGACCCGGTCAGGATCGGCACGATCCCCACCAGGAACAGCGGGATCAGCACGATCACGGCAAGGATCTTCTGCGCGCTTGCGGTCGATGCGATGCCGCGATGCTGGATCGCGAAGATGATCAGCATCAGCAGCGCGCCGATCACGAAGGTCGAGTTGAAGTGAAGCGTCCCCAGACCCGGGATCGACAGGGCATAGGCTTCCCAGACGCGAATCGTGGGCGTCAGCGCCGAAACCGCATCGGTCGTGGCAACAGCGGTGATCGCATCCGCCGCCGTCACCCCGGCATTGGCGGCCATGTAATCCACCACTGCCTGCGTCGTCTCGGTATAGTTGGCAAGGTTCGCCGCCACCCAATCCAGCACGACCTGGCTATCCGCCCCCGGGATCGGGAACAGCGCATTCAGGATATAGCCTGCCGCGATGGCGCAGCCCAGCGACAGCACCGGCGACCAGGCGAACCAGTTGCACCAGACCGACAGCGGCGCGATGGACTTGGAATAGCGCAGCCAGGCCGTCGCACCATAGATCGACGCCCCGCCCGACTTGTTGCCGAACATCCCCGCCATTTCGGCATAGGTGAAGGATTGCAGGAACCCCATGCACATCGACAGGATCCACACGACAAACGCCGCCTGTCCGGCAACACCTGCAATCCCGCCGATGGAAAACAGAACCAGAGGCGGCACACCGGCGGCCACCCAGAAGGCGCCCTTCCAGTCCAGCGCGCGATGAAGCTCGCCGCTGCTCGAATTGGATGACATAGACATACTCCCTTGTTCCCTGTTCCTGCCGGTTCCCGGGCCTTTCCCTGCCCCTCGTCCGGCTTTTTGCTTTCCCACCGGCCAGCCATGGCAGGCCGGAAGGGTCTATCTCGGGCACGGCGCGGGCAGGCCCGCTCCGAACAGCCGGCCGGTTTTCCACCCGGCTCAACGGGGAAACACCGCCCGCCGACCCGCGATCACTGCCGTCGCGGCCCGGTGTCGCGAAGGAAAGCACGGTAAATGCGACAAGGCGAGAAAAATTTCATTCCTGCGAAAATTTGTTTCCCGCAACAGGCCGCCTCTTCACAAAGCGCATGAAAAAAGGGGGCAAGGATCCTGTCCCTGCCCCCTTCTGCCCTGTTTCTCATCAGCGCGCGCGCCGCGCGCCCGACCTGCCGCTACTTCGCGCGGCTATAGGCCGCCCGTTCATGCCGCGATCCTGCGATCAGGGCGGCAACACAGACAAGCAGCGACAGCGCCAGCCAGACGGCCTCTGTCCCCGCGCCCGCATAATAGGCCCCGTCCACGGTGGCCCAGTTCGTCACATCCGTTCCGATCAGCATCATGCCCTCCGGTTTCAAGGTTTCATTCGGCAGGAGTTTTCGTGGCCGGCCCCGCGGCCAGGAATTCGGGATAGGCCTCGATCGGCACCTTCACCTTGTCGAGTCCCATCACCTCGGCCTCGCGGGGAACCCGCAGCATCCCCAGTTTCTTCAGGACCAGCGACACGACATAGCCGGGAATGAACCCAAGCGCTGCCATCACCACCGCACCCACGATCTGGCCCGTCAGCGAAATCACCGGCGCGCCTTCCGATGTCAGCGCCGGATAGCCCGCGGCAAAGATGCCCACCGCGATCACGCCCCACAGGCCCACCACCCCATGCAGCGCCACCGCACCCACCGCATCGTCGATCCGCAACCGTTCCACATAGCGCGCGACCAGCGGCATGATCGCCCCGCCGATCGCGGCGATGACAAAGGCCATCGGCGGCCAGTAAAGATCAAGGCCCCCCGCAACCGAGATGATCCCGCCCAGCGCCCCCGACATCATCCAGAACGGATCATGCGTCATCACCCAGGCGGCAATCGCGCCCCCGGCAAAGCCCATCAGGATGTTGAAGGTCATCGCCGACAGCGTCACCGGCGTGCCATAGATCGTGGCAAAGATCCCCTGCCCCCAGGACCACGGCTCGCCCGGGAAGATCACGCAGCCCATCAGGAACCCCCAGAAGCCCGCGATGATCAGCATCAGCCCGACAAGGGCCGCAGGCATCGAATGGCCCGCAATCGCATTGGCGCTGCCATCCGCGTTGAACTTGCCCACCCGGGCGCCAAGGTTGATCAGCACGCCCAGCGTGAAGAAGCCCGCGATGGCATGCACCACGCCCGCCGCCCCGAAATCGTGATAGCCGAAGGACGTCACCAGCCAGCCATCGGCATGCCAGCCCCAGGCCGCGCCCAGGATCCAGACAAAGCTGCCCAGCACGATGGCCAGGATGGTAAAGCCCACGATCTGGATCCGCTCGATCAGCGACCCCGACATGATCGAGGCCGTCGTCGCGGCAAACATCGCAAAGGCCCCGAAGAAGACGCCCGTCGCGCTGTCGGCGACATTCGGCCCCATCACCGCCCCCACCGGATTGGCCGCGGCCAGCGCATAATCCAGCCCCGAAGTGCCGATCGGCCCGGGTGCCATGCTGAAGCCTGTCGGAAAGGCCCAATAGATGAACCAGCCCACATAGTAGAAGGTCGGGATGATGAAGGCGAAGGCGAGGATGTTCTTGATCCCCGATGCGAGCGCGTTCTTGGCGCGCGACGCACCCATCTCATAGGACAGGAACCCCGCATGGATCAGCACCATCAGCGGGATGGTCAGCCAGTAGAAGGTCTCTGCCGTTGTTCGGTTCAGTCCGGCCATCCCATCCTTGAGCGTGGCCAATTCCGCCGTCAGGGCGGCGATCTGGTCTTCCATGCAATCACTCCCCATCTGTTGCGCCGCCCCGCTTTTGCCCGGGGGCTGGCCCTGAAAGTTAAGCACGTGCGGGCATCGCCCGGACCGCGCAACTTCAGATGAGGCAACATTGTTTCAAGGCAAGAAGGATTCCCGCAATAAAATGACCAAATAAAAGGCAACTTCGCGCGACCTGCACAGAAAGGCGTCAAAGCCTGTCCGGACAAGGAAAAAGGCCCCGGGCAGTGCCGGGGCCTTTCATCGGGGAACCGCGCCGGATCAGTTGCGCAGATAGCTTTCCATCGAATCCTCCAGCGCGTCCTTCCAGGGCGTATGGTGGATCGGGGCCATCGTGCCGGTGATCACCGACTTGTAGGCATTGTTGCGGAAGCCCATGATGTCGTCCTTCTTGTGGTCCTTCCACTCGAAGAACGCTTCGCAGGCGCCGTCCACGCGAAGGACGGATAATCCGTCTCGGCGATCAGTTCCTTCACATAGTCGCCCTGATAGTGGATGGCGTCATGCGCGTCCTTGCCCGCATCCTCGCCCGCCACGCGGTCCTCGACATCCTTCATCAGCACGGCCTTGTCGGTGGGAATGGCGATCCGCCCCATGATCGCATCGCGCACCCACCAGGCCTGCGCGTCGAACATGTTGAAGGTGAACCACTGGTCCTGCATGCCCACATAGAACAGCTTGGGATTATGCACCCAGACCACGCCCTTATACAGGTCCGCCGCCGCCAGCCTGTTGGCCGTCTTCAGGCGCAGGTCGTCAGGCAGGAAGGGGAAATGGTGCTTGTAGCCGGTGCAAAGGATGATCGCGTCAACCTTCTTGCTGGTGCCATCCGCGAAATAGGCGGTGGTTTCATCCACCCGCTCCAGCTTGGGCACTTCCTTCCAGTTGTCCGGCCATTTGAACCCCATCGGCGCGTTGCGATAGGCCACGGTGATCGACTTCGCCCCGTATTTCCAGCATTGCGACCCGATATCCTCGGCCGAATATGAGGAACCGAGCAGCAGCAGATCCTTGCCCGCGAATTCCCGCGCGTCGCGGAAGTCGTGGGCATGCAGCACGCGCCCGTTGAACTTGTCGAAGCCCGGATATTCCGGCACGTTCGGCACCGAGAAATGGCCCGAGGCGACGACCACATGGTCGAATTCCTCGTCATACATCCGGTCATTCTTCAGGTCATGCGCGGTGACGGTGAAATTGCCCTTGTCCTCGTTGTATTTCACCATGCGGATGGTGGTCGAGAAGCGGATCCAGTCGCGCACGCCCGCCTTCTTCACCCGCCCTTCGATATAGTCGAACAGCACGGCGCGCGGCGGATAGCTGGCGATCTGCTTGCCGAAGTGCTCCTCGAAGGAATAGTCGGCGAATTCCAGCCCTTCCTTCGGCCCGTTCGACCACAGATAGCGATACATGGAACAATGAACCGGCTCGCCATGCTCGTCGAGACCCGTCCGCCAGGTGTAGTTCCACAACCCGCCCCAGTTCGACTGCTTCTCGAAGCACACCACTTCGGGAATGTCCGCGCCCTTGGCCTTGGCCGACTGGAACGCCCTGAGCTGGGCCAGACCGGAAGGACCCGCTCCGATGACGGCAACACGCTTTTTCAATCTTCCCTCCATGTGCATTCTTATGCGCTGCTTTGGGTGGAAAACTAAACGCCACAAGCAATGCGCGTCAAATATTTTTCCCTCCATGAAATTATTTAAGGAAAAGGAACCTTTTCCACCCCCTGCTTTCCGCTGCTTTGCCCTTTGCAACAAGGCTTGCCCGGCCGCGTCCTGCCCGGAAAACGGGCAATCCGCACACCCGCGCCCGGAAGTGCGGCCCGGGATGATTCTGGAAACAAACCCCGCCCCCGGCCCCGGATTCCGCGCTGCATCGTAGAAAAGGCCGGATTTATGCCCCGCTCTGGCCATCTTTTGCCCGAAGACAGGGGTCTAGGTTGTGTGGGTATGGTGTGTTCTCGCTCGGTGGTCCGGCCGTGCGTTTCGTGTCTGGTTCAGTTCCAGTCGGATGCCCTTGGCAGCTGGTTGCAGCATGAAAATACTTGCCGTCGACGACGACGATACGATCCTCGACCTGCTTTCCGAAGCGCTGGCGCTTTCGGGGCATGACCGGATGGCCCGTGCCCGCTCCGCGCATGAAGCGCTGGGCGTGATCGCGGCCACCACGACGCCCTTCGATTGCCTGCTTCTCGATATCCAGATGCCCGGCATGGACGGGATCGCCCTCTGCCGCGAGGTCCGCAGTCTTCAGGGCTATTCCCATACGCCGATCCTGATGCTGACCGCGATGTCGCAGCGCGACTATATCGAACGCGCCTTCATGGCGGGCGCCACCGACTATGTCACCAAGCCCTTCGATCTGCTGGAACTCAGCACCCGCATCGGCATGGCGCATCGCCTGATCGAGGAACGCCACCGGGTCGAGGATGGGTTGACCACCATCGAACGGCTGAAACGCGAATTGCGCACCCTTCCCGCGCTCTCGCTCAGCGATCCGCTGGATCTGGGCAAGGTGCCGCGCACCATCGCCTATCTGTCCTTCGAGAACTACATCCTGTCGCTGACCCGGGCAAAGCTCTTCACCTCCAACGTCATGGCGGTGAAGATCGTCGATGTGGAACGCATCCACGCCGAAAACCGCCCGGCCGAATTCCTGGCCCATCTGCGCCTCGTGGCCCAGGCCCTGGCCGAGGCGACGGAAGGCGAAGGCAGCGTGCTGTCCTATCGCGGCAATGGCACCTTCCTCTGCGTCAGCCACAACCGCAGCCGCCTGACCCCGCAGGACATCGAAACCCATATCAACGACTCGATCCTTGTCGGGCAGGGTGTCTCGGTCATGGTGGGGGATCGCACCTCGCTGGGCGCGCTCACGCGCTTCGGCTCGCTGCAATCCATCAACAAGGCCGCGGCTTCCGTCGAACGCCGGATCGAAACCGTGGGCAGCGCGCCCACCCTGCCCCGTTCGCTGCCGCAACGCTCGCTTGCCCGCTATCGCGGCGAACAGGAACGCTCGGCCTATGAGGGGCTCTTGCGGCAGGTGCTGTCCGAAGATCTCGCCCGGCTGCGCGGCGAACTCAATGCAGGCGCGGGTCGAGGTTCATCACAGCGACCTGAACCTTCACGCCGTCAAGCTCCATGACAGGCCCTGCGGGTTCCGCCCGCAGGCCCAGCCGCCCGATCCAGCGCGGCCAGACGGCCGGGCCGAAGGCGATGATCTTCTGCGCTCCAAGCGACCGCGCCGTGCGGATCATCTCGTACATCAGATCGCCCTGAACCTTCTTGCGCAGCTTTGCAGGCACCGTGTTCGACACGAAGATGCGCGAGGCTTCCCAGATATTCGGATCAACCGGGGCCTCGAAATCCATCAGGTCGGCGGGAATCGACTCCAGCATCCCCCGCTGGGCATCCCGAATCATGTAGGTATACATGCCCACCCGGGCCGTCGTCGGCGTCAGCCGGACACCCGCCAGCACCTCGCCCTGCTCATGCACGGCAATCCACCGGCTCGCCGGGGTGTCGTACTGGTCGAACTCCATCCCCTCGGCTTCCGGCAGCCGCCAATTGTTGCGCACGATGAAAGACTTGCGCCTGGCCCGCAGCAGATTGACGAAAAGATCGCCATGCTGGTGCATGTTCTGGAAGGAAAGGGTGGTCGTCAGCATCACTGGCCCTGAATTCTTCGCCTCATCAACGCTGGACAGCCGGGGGTTGGCCCCCTCTTGGGAAGCCTCTGCCGGCATCGCCTCGGAGAATCTCTGAGACCGCCTGTTCGGAGGTAGGCTGACCATTGCGCGCTCAAGCATAAACAATTGTTAACAGTGTAAGGTCACGCGGCACGGGAAACACAAACTAAAGTTTGGTCCGAATTTGGGATTCAGGCAAAACTGTGGCAAATCCGCAAACCAGAAAAAACCTTCCAATACAACATATTGTAGCAACTAGCTAAGAAGGCCCCAGTCAGGATTCTATACAAAATCCAACATCGGCCCATCGGCGAAAAAACAGGCACTGTTCACCCCTGACAGACAATCGCCGCCAGCGGGAAAGATCAAGCGGAAACTCGGCTTATGGGCGATCAGGCGCGCAGGTCCTCCACTTCGCCATAAATCACCGCAAGCAGACCACAAAAACGTCCAACTGCTGGGTCAGTAACAACCATGAATGCTGCCTTGTCCTGGCCTCCGGCTCCCGCCGGTCCCGGCGGGGCGGTGCCAGACCGGGGGTTGCCATGCCGCGCTACTTTCAGACCTTCAAGGTATTCGGCGAAGTCGCCGATCTGATGCTGCTGGAACGCCCCGAGCGGCGCCTGATGGTCGATATCTCGCTGGAGCCCGCGCTTCACACGCCCGGGCGGAACCCCTATCCGCACCGGACCACCTTCTGCATCACCGATTCCCACCTGATGCAGCGCTTCCTTTCGGAAATCTCGATCGGCGATGCCATTGATGCCGAAGGCACATTCTCGCAGTCGGACTATGTCCCCCACCGCACGACCTGCATCGACACGACCTTCCTGTTGCTCGACTATCGTCGCCTCGTGGATTCCGAACAACTCATCCCGGCACCGACCGACTTCGCCGTCGATGCACTGCGCCGGATGCGCCTGCATTGAATGAAAGGCTCGATCAGAGCATGACTTCCGCCCCCTTCAACGCGGCGCCTGCCAAGACCCGCGCGCCCGGAAGCGCCGGGCCGTCCGCACGGGCCACGCGCCTGTCGGCGGGGATGCGCCTGCGCCGCTACCTGCGCGGAACGTTGCGGCTGGAAACCAGCGCGACGCGGCTGGAAAAGCAGGTGCGCGACTATGTGACCGTCACGCTGGAACTTTTCTGGAAACGGCAGACGATCTATGCCGCCGCGGCCCTTCTGTGCGGTTTCTACTACGATCTTCAGGTGGCGGTCTTCTGCTACCTCTTCATCCAGTTCACCGAATTCTGCGACACCTGGCTGTCGCTGCGCATCGTGAAATGGAAGGGCGGCAGCCTGCGCGAGGCCCGCCGCTACCGTGATCTTCTGCTGCTTTCAGCCGTGCAAAGCACGGCGGCCATCGTCGTCTGGGCCGGCATCGTGGCCTATATGGAAGGCATCTCCTCCCATTTCATGCCGCTCTTCTTCCTCTTCGCCGCGGGCCTCTTTGCCGCGGTGAACAACCACCAGATCCCGCAGATCCTGCTGGTGCGCCTGATCATGTATGCCGGGGTGTTCCTCTACATCCCCATCGCCGACATCCTCAAGGTCATGCCCCCGATCCAGAGCTTCCTCTGGCTGCAGCTTTTCACCGTGGTCTTCGTGCTGTTCTTCGTGGTCGAATGCTCCATCATCTTCCTCAGGCTCTATCGGCGCGGCCTTGACCAGCTCGATGAACTGCGGCTGGAGCGTGACCGCGTCCAGGCCGCCTATGAGGTGAAGTCGCAATTCGTCTCTGTCGTCAGCCACGAATTGCGCACGCCCCTCACCTCGATCAATGGCGCGCTCGGCCTGCTGCGGACCGGCGCCTATGACAGCGATCCCGCCAAGGCGCGCAACATCCTCGAAATCGCCCACAAGAACAGCGTCCGTCTCTCGGCCCTGATCAATGACCTCCTCGATCTGCAAAAGATCGAATCCGGCCAGATGAGCTATGATTTCGATGAGCTGGACCTCGTCTCCATCGTCGAGGAAAGCCTCGCCGCGATGGAATCCTTTGCCCAGACCTACGGGATCACCTTCGTCCTCTTCGCGCCCGAGGAAATGGTCATCGTGCAGGCCGATCGCGACCGGCTGCATCAGGTGCTGGACAACCTGCTGTCCAACGCCATCAAGTTCTCGCGCCGCGGCGAACAGGTCGAGGTGCGCGTCGTCCTGCGCGGCCAGCGCGTGCTGGTCGAGGTGCAGGATCACGGCATCGGCATCCCGCCCAATTCGCGCGAAAAGGTCTTCGGCAAGTTCTCGCAGGTCGACAGCTCCGACCGGCGCAGCCATGGCGGCACCGGGCTTGGCCTCTGCATCGCGCAGGAAATCATGGCGGCCCATGGCGGCGCGGTGGATTACACAAGCAAGCTTGGCGAAGGCAGCACCTTCGTCATAGATTTTCCCTTCAAGGACTGACCGAGATGACCTTTCAAGCCGATCTTCCGCAACCTGCCGACATGGCCGCGCGTCTCGCCCCGATCCGCGCCCATTTCATCGGGACGCTGCCGCCGCGCCGGGATCGGCTGACCACCTTCCTCGACAGTTTCGAAACCCCCGATGTCGAACCCGCCATCATGCGCCAGTTGCAGGAAGACGCCCACAAGATGCGCGGCGTCGCCCCGACGCTGGGCTTCACCAGCCTCGGTCAGGCGGCGGCCCTCGTCGATGAACTGCTCGAACCCTGGCACAGCAGCAATGACGGCGTGCCCGTCACGGACCGCATCATCGACGGCCTCGCCCTTCTGCTGGCCGAGATCGAGGAAACCATCGCCGCCCGTTGATCCGTCAACGCGCGGCGCGGCCCTTGTCTTCAGGATCGCCCGCGCAGATCCTGCGCGCCCTGTCCGGCCTCACGCCCCGCCCGTGCCCTGCGCGTCCCAATAGCGGCGGATCTCGTCCGGAAGGGCCACCGGATCGAAAGGCTTGGATATCTTGCCCACCACGCCCAGACCGGCCAGTTCCTGCTCCACCAGTTCCATCGCCTTGGCCGTCATGAAGATGGCGGGCGTATCGGCGAATTCCGGCCTCTCGCGCAGCGCCTGCAGGGTCTGCATGCCGTTCATCCCGGGCATCATGAAATCCAGAAGCAGCAGGTCCGGCGCGAAGGCCTGCGCCTTCTCCAGCGCCTCTGCCCCTGAAGAGCATTGCAGCACCTCGAAACCGCCCAGGTCGGCCAGGGCCAGACGCGCGATCATCAGGATGTCTTCATCGTCCTCGACGTGAAGAATGCGGTTCAGTCCGGTCATTGGCACCCCCCGGTGCGCAAGGATCGCGGCTTTCCCCGTGCCGCCTCCTGAACAGAGCGTGACGATGGACGCCCGCCGCGTCAATCACCCCTTTAACTTTCTTCAACATTTTCGGGGAACGGATTGTTTCTCAATGGATTACAATGCCGCGGCCCGCCCGGCGGAAGGCGGGACAGAACGTCGCAGATCATCGCGCGGCAAGGAAACGACTCGCCCATCTTCCCTTACGTCACCCTGACATCATCCCAGCTTCACCCAGACCGTTTTCAGCGCGGTGTATTTGTCGAAACTGTGGATCGAAAGATCGCGTCCGAAACCCGACTGCTTCACCCCGCCAAAGGGCGTCATGGCCGACAGCGCATCCACCGTATTCACCGACACAGTCCCCACCTTCAGCGCCGCACTCATCCGGAAGGCCCGGTCGATATCCCGCGTCCAGACCGAGGCCGCCAGCCCATAGGCGCTGTCATTGGCGATGCGCAGCGCCTCGGCCTCATCGGCAAAGGGGATCACGGCCAGCACCGGACCAAAGACCTCGTCCCGCGCCAATTCGCTGCCGGGGTCCACGCGATCAAAGATCGTGGGCGTGATCCAGGCATCCGATCCGTCCCGCGTCAGCCTCTCGCCCCCCGTCACCAGCCGCGCCCCGGACCGCGCCCGTTCGATGAACCCCGCCACGCGGCCCGCATGGTGGCTGTCCACCATCGGCCCCATCGTGGTGGCGGGATCCAGAGGGTCGCCCTGCACCACCGCACCCGCCCGCGCCGCCAGCCGCTCCACCATCGCGTCATGCACGTCGCGATGCACCAGCAGCCGCGAATTGGCCGAACAGACCTCGCCCGCGTTGAAGAAGATGCCGAAGGCCGCCATATCCGCCGCCCGGTCCAGATCGGCATCGGGGAAGATGATGTTGGGCGACTTGCCCCCCGTCTCCAGCCAGACCTGCTTCATGTTCGACCGCCCGGCATAGGTCTGGAACAGCTTGCCCACCTCGGTCGACCCGGTAAAGGCAAGGCAATCCACATCAGGGTGCAGGCCCAGCGCCTGCCCCGCCTCATGCCCGTATCCGGGCACCACGTTCAGAACCCCATCCGGCAGCCCCGCCTCTGCCGCCAGTTCCGCAAGCCGCAGCGCCGAAAGGGGCGACTGTTCCGCAGGCTTCAGCACCACCGAATTCCCCGCAGCCAGGGCCGGGGCCAGCTTCCAAGTGGCCATGTCCAAAGGAAAATTCCACGGCACCACCGCCCCCACCACGCCCAGCGCCTCGCGCCGGATCATGGCGATATCGCCGGGGCCAGTCGGTGCGATCTCGTCATAAAGCTTGTCTATGGCCTCGGCATGCCACTGGAAGAAATGCGCCGATCCCGGCGCGTCGATGGTCGAGGATTCGGCGATGGGCTTGCCCATGTCCAGCGTATCCAGCAGCGCCAGTTCCGGCACATTCGCGCGGATCAGCGCGGCAAGGCGCAGCAGCACCTCCTTCCGCTCGGCAGGTGCCTTGCGCGACCAGCGCCCATCCTCGAACGCCGCCCGCGCCGCCGCCACCGCCCGGTCCACATCCGCCGCATCGCCCCGCGCCACATCGGCCAGCACCGCGCCCGTCGCCGGGTTCACCGTGGCAAAGCGCGCGCCCGACGCCGCCTCCTGCCAGCGCCCGTCAATCCACAGCCCCGTCCGCAGTTTCAGGGCAGCCGCCCTCGCCTTCCATTCGGCATGGATCGTCATCGCCTGTCCCTCCTGTTCGCCGCGCCAGACTGCCCCAAGCCCCGCCCGGGCGTGATGACAGATTTCCACCCCGCTGCTTAGGCAGAACCTAAGCAGCCGTCAGAAGCGGCAGCATCATCGCAAACAGTTCCGCCTGCGAGGAAATGCGGCAGCGTGCATAAAGCTGCCTGCGGAACACCTTCACCGTCTGCGCGCTGACCCCCAGCCGCAACCCGATGGAATCCGTCGAATGGCCGCGCAGGATCAGCAGCGCCACCTCGGCCTGACGGGGCGACAGATGGATGCCATGCGCCGCCTCCACCGCCCGCACCAGTTGCGCCGGCACATCGTCGGGGGTTGCGCGCTCTGACGAAAGGCCCTGCCAATGCGCCTCGCCCAAGGCGGTGACGATGGGCGCGATGCGCTGGCACGTTTCCACATCGCGCGCCGAAAAGGCCAGCCCTGACGCCGCATCCCGCCCCAGACAGATGTTCAGCGACACATCGGCCACGGGGTAAAGGACGAAGGTGATCTCATCCAGCAATGTCGTCTGCTGATAATACTCCCGGAAATAGCGGCTGCGGTGAAAGGCATCCGGGGCCACATCGCGCAAGCGGTAAGCCCCCGCCGGTGCCCGCGACACATGCAGGTCGTGGAACGGATCCAGCAGATAGGCCCCGGGCAGATAGGTCGTGTCCAGTTGCACGAAGACCTGCGGCAGATCGCTCTGCCGGAAAAGGACCAGCGGCGAACCGGAATCGCGATAGGCCAGGATGATCAGGTTGTCCGGCGCGACACAGCGGCGGAACCATTCCTGCAAGGCCCCTTCGAAACCCGCCGCCCCGACCCGGCGGATCACCTGGGCCAATTGCCCCTCGGCGCTGTTGGGCAGCGGCTGCATCATACCTCTCTGGGGGTATATACCCCCCGTCTCCTGCGATCTTAAGCTTCTCCCACAGTCCAAGGGGTATGGGGCCGCATGTCAACAGCCATCGACATCCGATCCGTGGTCAAGCGCTATGGCACCGCCACGGCGCTGCACGGCGTTTCTCTCTCCATCGCCGACAACGAATTCTTCACCCTGCTCGGCCCTTCGGGCTGCGGCAAGACCACGCTCCTGCGCTGCATCGCGGGCTTCGAGGATGTGACAGAAGGCGAGATTGCCCTTTTCGGCCAGAACATCGCCGGGCTTGACCCGAACCACCGCCCGGTCAACACCGTCTTCCAGCAATATGCCCTCTTCCCGCACATGACCGTGCTGGATAACGTGGCCTTCGGGCTGAAGATGAAGGGGGTGCCGCTTTCCGACCGCACCGCACGGGCGGGAAAGATGCTGGAAATGGTCCACCTTTCCGCCTTCGCCGACCGTCTGCCCGCCCAGCTTTCCGGCGGCCAGCAACAGCGCGTGGCCCTTGCCCGGGCGCTGGCGCCGGAACCCAAGGTGCTGCTCCTCGATGAACCGCTCTCCGCGCTCGACCTGAAACTCAGGCAGGCGATGCGGGTGGAACTCAAGACGCTTCAGGAACAGACCGGCATCACCTTCATCTTCGTGACGCATGATCAGGAAGAGGCGCTGACCATGTCGGATCGCATCGCCGTCATGTCCCAGGGCCGCGTGCAGCAGATCGGCACCGCGCGCGACATCTACGAGGCCCCGGTGAACCGCTTCGTGGCCGATTTCATCGGCGAAACCAACCTTATCGAGGTGACGGTCGACCGTATCGAAGGCGAAACCGCCCGCGTCACCCTGCCGGGCGGCCATGCCATCACCTGCCCCGCTGCCGCCACCACACCGGGCAAGCACCACCTGTCAATCCGCCCCGAACGCCTGTCGCTTGCCACCACGGGCGACCTGACCGCAACGGTGGAACGCGTGGTCTATCTCGGCACCGACCTGCAACTCCTGACCCGGCTTCCGACCGGCGAGGAATTCCACATCCGCCTGCAAAACTCTGCCCGCACCGAAATCCCCGCGCCCGGAACCACCGTCGCGCTGCATCTGGAGGAAGGCGCGGCCCGCCTTCTGGCCGACTGATGGCCGGCATCACCCCCACGCCACAGGGCAACGGATCGGGCTATCGCGGGATCGTGGGCCCATTGCTGATCCCGACTTGGGCGGTGATCGGCATCTTCCTTGTCCTGCCCGTCCTCCTCATGGCGGTCTATTCCTTCCTGACCAAGGAGTTCCGGGGCGGCGTCGTCTGGGATTTCACCCTCGCCGCCTATGACCAGTTCTTCCTGAATCGCGGCCTTTTCGGCGACGAACCGCCCGTCATCGAATGGACCTATATCACGATCTTCTCGCGCTCCATCTGGCAGGCCGCCGTCGCCACGCTGATCTGCCTGATCGTGGGTTTCCCCACCGCCTGGTTCATCGCCACAAGGCCCCCGCAGACACGCGCGATCTGGCTTTTCCTTGTCACCATTCCCTATTGGGTGAACCTTCTGATCCGCACGGTCAGCCTGAAATTCCTGATCCGCGAAAATGGCCCGCTGAACGAATCGCTGATGTCCATCGGCCTGATCACCGACCCGCTTCCGCTGGTGAATACCAACCTCGCCGTGCAACTGGGCCTCTTCTACAGCTACCTGCCCTTCATGGTTCTGCCCATCTACGCCGCTGTCGAACGCTACAACTTCGCTTTGTCCGAAGCGGCGGCCGACCTCTACGCCTCGCGCTGGGTCACTTTGCGCGAGATCGTTCTGCCCGTCGTCAAACCGGGCATCATCGCAGGCTGCATCCTCGTCTTCGTCCCCTCCCTCGGCGCCTTCCTCGCGCCAGATCTGCTGGGCGGCGCCAAGACCTTCATGATCGGCTCGCTCATCGACGAACAGTTCCGCGGCTCGCAGGGCAACTGGCCCTTCGGTGCGGCGGCGGCGATGATCCTGATGACCCTCGTCCTGATCGTGCTGACGATCTATGCCCGCGCCCAGGCGAGGGGAGAGGCGAAATGAAGGGCGTGCGCCACTATCCCGGCTTCCTGGCCATGGCCGTGGCCTGCCTCGTCATCCTTTACGCCCCCCTGATCGTCGTCACGATCTACAGCTTCAACGGCTCCACCTCGATCACCAGCTGGGGCGGCTTTTCCTGGCGCTGGTATGCGGATGTCTTCACCGGGCCAGAGGCCCCCCGCTTCAAGGCCGCCGCCTGGAACTCCATCACCATCGCCGTCATCGCCGCCACCAGCGCCACCGCCATCGCCGTGGCGGCCAGCCTCGCCATGATCCGGGGCGGGCGGTTCAAGGGGAAATCCGCCACCTTCGCGCTGATCAACCTGCCCCTCATGGTGCCCGAGATCGTGATCGCCGTGGCGACGCTGATCTTCTTCTCCGCCATCGGCCTGACCACGGGCTACCTGACCATCCTCATCGCCCACATCACCTTCTGCATCCCCTTCGCCTACCTGCCCATCGCGGCGCGGCTGCAAGGGATCGAGGATGCCTATGAACAGGCCGCCCGCGACCTCTATGCCACCCGCTGGCAGGCCTTCCGCCTGATCCTGATGCCCCTGATGATGCCCGGCATCATCTCGGGCTTCCTGCTGGCCTTCATCATCTCGCTCGACGATTTCATCATCACGAATTTCGTCAAGGGCGCAGGCATGGAAACCCTGCCCACGGCCATCTTCGGATCGGTCAAGCAGGGCATCAAACCCAACATCATGGCCATCTCCACCATGATGCTGGCTGTCTCGATCCTCTTCGTCACGCTGTCCTACTACGTCAACCGCATCGGGCAAAGAACCCGGTCCTGAATCCAAACAGGGAGTCTGCCATGAAGAAACTGCTGACCACCGCCACCGCCTTCGCCCTTCTCGCCGGCGCGGCCCAAGCCGAGGGCAAGCTCTCGGTCTATCACTGGTTCGAATACATCCCGCAGGAACTGGTGGACAAATTCGCCGCCGAGACCGGCATCGAAGTCACCATCGACACCTATGACAGCAACGAATCCATGCTCGCCGCGCTGAAGGCGGGCAAGATGGGCCAGTATGACGTGGCCGTCCCCGGCGACTACATGGTCGCCATCATGGCGGGCGAGGGCCTTCTCGACAGCTTCACCCCCGAGGAACTGCCCAACTTCGGCAATATCGCCCCGCAATGGGTGGACGTGCCCTTCGATCCGGGCCGCAAATCCTCCATCCCCTATCAGTGGGGCTCCACCGCCTTTTCGGTGAACCGCGATGTCTATACGGGCGATATCGACACGCTCGCCATGATCTTCGACCCGCCCGCCGAATTGCAGGGCAAGATCAACGTGCTGGACAGCCAGGGCGAGGTTCTGGCGCTCGGCTCCATCTATCTGGGCATCCCGCAATGCTCGACCGACCGCGAACAGCTCAAGGCGCTGAACGACATGCTGATCAACGCCAAGCAATACTGGGCCTCCTTCGGATCGGACACGGCGAAGGATGTGCTGGTCTCGGGCGATGCGGCGGCGGGCATGATCTATAACGGCTTCTCCGCCAAGGCCCGCGCCGAGGGGGCGAATGTGGAATATGCCTATCCGAAGGAAGGCTTTGTCGTCTGGATGGACAACGTGGTTCTGCTGAAGGACGCGCCCAACCGCGACAACGCGCTGAAATTCATGAACTTCCTCTTGCAGCCGGAAAACGCCGCCGCCGTGACGAACTATGCCGCCTACACTTCGGGCGTGACGGGGGTGGAGCCGTTCCTGGACGAGGCGATCAAGTCCAGCCCGGAAAACAACCCGCCCGCCGACGCGCCCGCGGGCAGCTTCATCCAGGTCTGCGATCAGGAAACCCAGCAATTCTACGACGCGATCTGGACCAACCTGAAGAAATGATCCTGCAAGGCGGGGGGGCAACCGCCCCCCCGCACCCCCCCGTCACCCAGCCCCAACCCGCGGGACCGGAGGTCCAATGTCCTTTCCCATCGCCCTCTGGCAGGGCCCCTCGCCCGAAGGATCGGACGACCGGGCCTTCGCTGCCCTCGATGCCGCGCTCCGCGCCGCTGCCGCCCTTGGCGCCATCACCCTCGTCGCGCCCGAGGCCTATCTGCCCGGCTACAACCAGCCCGACATCCCCGCCCGCGCCCAGCCGCGCGGCGGCCCCTGGCACCAGCGCCTTGCCGCCCTTGCCCGCAGCCACGGCTGCGGCATCGTCATCGGTTATGCCGAAGGCGACGGCGACCATGTCTACAATTCCGCCGTGGCCTTCGACGCTTCAGGCCGCGAGATCGGCCATTACCGCAAGGTGCAGCTTTTCGGCCCGCGCGAGAAATCCATCTACACCCCCGGCGACACCGTCTCGACCTTCGATCTTGGCGGGATCCGGGCGGCCATGCTCATCTGCTACGATGTCGAGTTTGCCCATCTCACCCGCAAGCTCGCCGAAGAGGGCGCGGATCTCATCCTCGTCCCCACCGCCAATCCCGAACCCAATACCCATGTCAGCCGCCTTGTCGTGCCCGCCCATGCCATCAACCACGGGTTGACCATCGTCTACGCCAATTACTGCGGCACCGAGGGCGACATCACCTATTGCGGCGGCTCGGTCATCGCAGCCCCCGATGCGGCCATCCTCGCCGCCGCAGGCCCGGGCCCCGCCCTGCTGATCGCCGATATCGACCGCCAGCCCGACCCCGCGCTGATCCAGACCCAACTCACCGATTTCCGCCCCGTTTGAAGGCCATTCCCATGCCCAAAGACAGCCGCGACAGCCGCTACGACATCCTTTTCGAACCCCTCCGCATCGGGCCGAAGCTGGCCAAGAACCGCTTCTACCAGGTCCCCCATTGCAATGGCGGCGGCTATCGCGACCCCTCCGCCGTCGTCGAAATGCGCCGGACCAAGGCCGAAGGCGGCTGGGGCGTCATCTTCACCGAACAGACGGAAATCCACCCCACCTCTGAAATCACCCCCTTCATCGAACAGCACCTCTGGGACGACCGCGATATCCCCGCCCTTGCCCGCATGGCCGAGGCGATGAAATCCCACGGCGCGCTGGCGGGCATCCAGCTTGCCTATTCCGGCATCAACGGCCCCAACCTCTATTCCCGCGAAGTCCCCCTCGCCGTCTCTGGCGGCCCCATCCTCACCTTCACCTCCGACCCGGTGCAGGCCCGCACGATGGACCGCGAAGACATCCGCGACCTGCGCCGCTGGTTCCGCAACGCCTTCCGCCGGTCACAGACCGCAGACTTCGACCTGATCTGCCTCTACGGCGCGCATGGCTTCGGCATCCTGCAACACTTCCTGTCGCGCAACACCAACCACCGCACCGACGAATACGGCGGCAGCCTGGAAAACCGCGCCCGCTTCCTGCGCGAAATCGTGGAAGAAGCGCGCGAGGAAACCAAAGGCGAACTCGCCATCTCCCTCCGTCTCTCCCTCCACGAAGGCGGCGAGCTTGGCTTCTCCAACGCCGAACTCCGCGACTTCATCGAAATGCACGGCGACCTGCCCGATATCTGGGATCTCGCGCAAGGCACGTGGGAGGCCTGCTCCGGCACCTCCCGCTTCAAACCCGAAGGCGCGCAAGAGGACTTGGTCAAGGGCATCAAGCAACTCACCTCCAAACCCGTCGTGGGCGTGGGCCGCTTCACCAGCGCGGATGCGATGGTCCGCCAGATCAAGGCGGGCATCCTCGATTTCATCGGCGCCGCCCGCCCCTCCATCGCCGATCCCTTCCTTCCGAAAAAGATCGAAGAAGGCCGCTTCGACGACATCCGCGAATGCATCGGCTGCAACATCTGCGTCTCTGGCGACATGACCCAAGGCATCTCGCGCTGCACCCAGAACACGGCGTTCATGGAGGAATGGCGCAAAGGCTGGCACCCTGAACGGATGCACCCCAAGGGGAAATCCGAATCCGTCCTCATCGTCGGCGCTGGCCCCGCGGGATTGGAGGCCGCGCATATCCTCGGCAAACGCGGCTATCAGGTGACACTGGCCGAAGCTACCACCCAACTCGGCGGCCGCGTCGCCCGCGAACGCACCCTTCCGGGTCTCTCCGCATGGGGCCGCGTCGCCGACTACCGCACGGGCCAGATCGCCCCCATGCCCAACGTGCAAACCTACCTCGACAGCCCCCTGACGCCCGATGACATCCTTTCCTTCGGCATCGAACACATAGCCATCGCCACCGGCTGCCAGTGGAGACGCGACGCCGTCGCCCGCCTCCACCTCCACCCCATCCCGACCGATCCCGCCATGCCCATCTTCACCCCCGACGACCTGATGTCGGGCGCAGGCCCCACAGGCGGCACCGTCCTCCTCTACGATGACGACCACTTCTACATGGGCTCTGTCATGGCCGAACTCCTCGTGTCCCGAGGCTGCACCGTCCATTTCGTCACCCCCGCCGTGAAGGTCGCCGAATGGACCGACAACACGCTGGAGCAGGCGACCATCCAGCGCCGCCTTGCCGACCTTGGCGTGATAATCCACCTCTCCCACGCCCCCGACACGATCCACGCCACCGAAGCCGGCCTCACCTGCACATGGAGCGGGCGCAGCACCACCATCCCCTGCGACGCCGTCCTCATGGTGACCAGCCGCACCCCCAATGACAGCCTCTTCCACGCCACCCGCGCGCAGGACTGGCAGGCCGCAGGCATCGCCAGCCTCAAACTCATCGGCGACGCCGCCGCCCCCGGCCCCATCGCCTGGGCCACCTATGCCGGCCGCCGCTATGCCGAGGAACTGGACGCCCCCGATCGCGGCGACGCCCTCTCCTTCCGGCGCGAGATCGCCGCGCTGATGGATGCGCCCAACCTGACCCCATGATCGAAATGTGAAACGGATTGCCTGATCAGGCCGGTTCTCGCGCCCGCAAAAGCATGAAAAGTGCAGACGCGCTGCCGGACCGGCGATCAGGTCAGACCGCCGCGCCCGCCTTCAGCCCCTCGAACACCGCCTCCTCGGCGGTGCGCGGGGCAAGGCAATCCCCCGCCATATGCACCTCTATTCCAAGCCCGGCCGCCACTTCCGCCAGATCGTCCACCGGGCGATGCCCAAGGCACAGGACCAGCGTCGCCACGCCCTCCACCTCCATCGCCTCGCCGCTGGGCGTGTGCTGCAGAAAGACACTGTCCCCCGCCGTTCCGAACAGCCGCGCATAGGGGCGCACCTCCACCCCCAGACGGTGCAACTCGGCGGCGATGTTGTCGCGCACGTAAAGCGGTAGCACCTCGCCCGCATGCAGGCCGTTCACCGCCAGCACGACCGATGATCCCGCCCGGGCCAGCATCTCGGCCAGCCCCGGCCCGATCCAGTCACAGCGCCAATCCGCCACCACCACCCGCCCGCCGGGCCGCGCTTCGCCCCGCAGCACCTGCCAGGCCGTCACCACCTCCACCCCGCCATCCCCGGGCAGGTCCGGCACATGCGGCACGGCCCCGGTGGCCAGGATCACCGCATCCGGGGCCTCATCCCGCAGCACCTCTTCCGTCACCCGCACGCCGCGCCGCAGCCGGACCTGCGCGCGCTCCACCTCGCGCATCAGATTGGTGACGATGCCGCCGAACTCCGCCCGCCGGGGCAGCATCTGCGCCAGCAACGCCTGCCCCCCCGGTTGCGCCGCCGCTTCCCACAGGGTCACGTCATGCCCGCGCCGCGCCGCAGTCACGGCGGCCTTCATCCCGGCGGGCCCCGCCCCCACCACCATCACGCGCTTGCGCCGCGGTGCAGGCGCAAGGCTGCCATAGGCCAGTTCGCGCCCCGTTTCGGGATGCTGGATGCAGGAGACCGGCAGCCCCTTGTGGAAATGCCCGATACAGGCCTGATTGCAGCCGATGCAGGCCCGGATGTCGTCCACCGCGCCCCGCGCCGCCTTGGCGGGCATCTCGGGATCGGCAATCAGCGCGCGGGTCATGCCGCAGAGATCGGCCTGCCCGGCGGCCAGGATCGCCTCGGCCTCCTGCGGCTGGTTGATCCGGCCTGTCACGAAAACCGGCACCCGCAGCGCCTGCCGGAAGCTCGCCGCCTCCGGCGCCACATAGCCCGGCTGATAGGCCATCGGCGGCGCGATATGCATCGCGCCCCCCAAAGTGGCCGATGTGCCGGTTGTCACGCTGACATAATCCAGATCCGCCTCCAGCGCGATGCAGGCCGCCCGCGCCTCATGCTCGGTCAGCCCCTCGTCATCCCGCTCGCCCGCGCTGATCCGCAGCCCGATGACGAAATCCTCGTCCGTCTCGGCCCGGATCGCCTGCAAGACCTCGCGCATGAACCGCAGACGCCGCGCCGCGTCGCCGCCATAGCCATCCTGCCGCAGGTTCACCCGGGGGTTCAGGAACTGCGCGGGCAGGTAACCGTGGCTTGCCACCACCTCCACCCCGTCCAGCCCCGCCGCCCGCATCCGCCGCGCCGCCGCCGCGTAACCCGCCACGATCTCTTCGATCATCGCCACCGGCAGCGCCCGCGGCATCACATGGAACCGCTCGTTCGGCACGCTGCTGGGCGCATAGGCCACGGCCAGCAACCCATCCGCACTTTCCATGATCTCGCGCCCGGGATGGAACAGCTGCGAAAACACCACCGCCCCTTCGGCATGGATCGCCTCGGCCAGCCGCCGATAGCCCGCGATGCAGCCATCCTCCGTCGCCATCAGCAGATGCGAGGTATAGCGCGCCGTCTCATGCACCCCCGCCACCTGCGTCACGATCAGCCCGACACCCCCCCGCGCCCGCGCCCGGTGATAGGCGATCAATGCCTCGTTCACATGGCCATCCACCGGCAGAACGGTATCATGCCCGGTCGACATGATCCGGTTGCGGATCTCGGCCCCGCGAATGCGCAGCGGCGCGAAAAGATGGGGAAACGCCGCGCCTGCCGCCCTGTCCGCCATGATCTGTCCCCTTCTCCCGCCGCGCCACCGATGGCCCCCCTTGCCTAGCCCGGCCCCGCCCGCGCCTCCAGCCCTTTCCCGACGACGCCCTTCCCACAGGCGACATGCCCGCCCACGCGGCCCCACTCGCGCACAGATCCCTTGCGCAATGGCCCCGCTTGCCTATCCTGCAAGGCGAAAATCCCTTTTCCACGGTGCTTCATGTCCAGCCTTCTTCGCAAGATCCCTGCCCGCGGCCTCGCCCTCTCGCTCTTCCTCACGCTGCCCTTCGCCGCCCTTGCCGCGCCCTGCTCCGATACCGGCGGCCAGTATGAAAGCTGGAAACCCCTCATGGCCGAAGAGGCAAAGGCCGCCGGCGTCGGCCGCCGCGGGATCGAGGCGCTGATGGCCACCAGCTATTCCAAGGCCACCATCGGGGCCGACCGGAACCAGAAAAGCTTCAAATACAGCCTGACCAAGTTCCTCGAGATCCGCGGCGCCGAGGCGATCGTCAGCCAGGGCCGCAAGCGCCGCGCCCAGAACCCCGATTTCTACGCCGCGCTGGAACGCCAATATGGCGTGCCCGCAGGCGTGCTGATCGCCATTCACGGCATGGAAACGGGCTTTGGCAACTTCATGGGCGATACCAATGTCGTCTCGGCCATCGCCACCCTGGCCTATGATTGCCGCCGCTCCGATTTCTTCACCCCGCATCTGATCGGGGCGCTGAAACTGATCGACGCGGGCGCGATCACCACCCAGACGCGCGGCGCCAAGCATGGAGAGCTTGGCCATACCCAATTCCTGCCCGGCAATGCGCTGACCTACGGGGTCGATGGCAATGGCGATGGCCGCGTGGATCTGACCGATCTGGTCGATGCCATGGCCTCCACCGCCAATTTCCTGCGGCAAAAGGGCTGGCGGCCCGGTGCAGGCTATCAGGAGGGCGAACCCAACTTCGCCGTGATCAAGCAGTGGAACGCCGCCACCGTCTACCAGCAGGCCATCGCCCTGATGGGCGCGCGGATCGACGGCTAGGAAAAAGGCCGCCCGCGCGGCCTATTCCACCAGCCTGTCCAGCAGATCCAGCAGTTGCGCCACTTCCCGCGGCTTCAGCTTGCGCAGCGTCTGGCGCGACACCTGCGCCGCCCGCGGCGCCAGCGCCGCGATCAGGGCCGCGCCCTCCTCCGTCAGGCTGACCTCCAGCCGCCGCCTGTCGGTCGCCGAAGGCACCGTCTCCACCAGCCCGCGCAGACGCAGCCGGTCGATCACCCCCTTGATCGTGGCGGCATCCATCGCCACCAGCCGCCCCAGCCGGTTCTGGCTCAGCGTGCCCATCTCCTGCATCTTGGCCAGCACCGCGAATTGCATCGGCGTGATCTCCGGCAGGGCCAGGGCAAAGATCTCGACGTTCTTCTGATAGGCCAGCCGCAGCTTGAAGCCGATCTGATCCTCCAGGACATAGGGCGGTTCCGCCTCCGGTCCGGTCCTCTCTGCCACGGCAACCCCCCTTTCGTATGCCTTCCTCCCCGCCGAACCGCGACGGCACAGCCATTCCGCCCGCCCGCCCAACCCAATTGCAGACTGGCCGAAACCGGCCCGGAAAGACTATTCCAGTATTCAGCTTTGCCGCCGGCCCCTGCGCGAGATCTGCCCTCGCTCATCACGCTCCGGCCACCACCGAAGGAATGCCACGATGGAATTGGAAATCTCCTGTCCCTACAAGGGCAAATGTTTCGCAGAAAGCACGATGCAGTGCCGCGTCTGCGACGTCCGCCCCGAAACGGCCAAGCGTCTGACCATCGCCGAAGATGCCGTCACCGCCATCGGCGCCACCATGACGGCCGGTCTGCTCTGCCTTGCCCTGATCGTCTGGTTCGCCTGAACCGGCACCCGCCGCATCCTGCCCGAACCCGCCTTTGCCCCCTGGCAAGGGCGGGTTTCTTCATGCCCGCCATCCGGGCCGGGCGCATTCCGCCCGTCGCCACGCATCGCGCCGCGCCTGTCTTCGCAATCCGCAAGGGGGGGATGGTACCGCCTCCCCGGCTCGAACGGGGGACCCCCAGATCCACAATCTGGTGCTCTAACCAACTGAGCTAAGGCGGCACTTGCGGGCCGTTTACCCCCGCCTTGCCCCGATTGCAAGAGGCGAAAGCCCGCGCCCGTCTTGCCTCTTTGCCCCTCCCGCGCTAGGGCAAGGCGAACCCCGGCAGGAGGCACCCATGGGCATCGACAGGCAAAGCGACATCGCCGCCAATATCCAGATCGGGCCAACCGATCAGGGCATGGTGCGGATCTATGTCGAAGCCGAAGGCGGCATCGAACTGCCCCTCGACTTCGATCCCGACGAGGCCGAAGAGATCGCCGAGGAACTCCGCGCCGCCGCCGAAGCCGCCCGCGCCATCGGCACCACCGCGCCGAAGGGCAAGCCCGGCAAGCGCTGATCCCTACCAGCCGATCCCCGCCGCCGGATCGCGCAGGGCCTGCAGGCGCTGCGCCGCGTGGCGGGCGAATTTCTGCGTCATCACCTTGCGCCGGGCCGGGGCAAGCGGCGCCTCCGGCCCGATCCGCAGGATCTCGGCGTCAAAGGCATCGGCCAGGATCAACCCGCTGTCCTGCGGCAGCAGATCGACCGGGAAATCCGCATCCACCGCCCAGAAGAACCGGTCGCACCATTCCAGATAGTTCTGCCATTTCCTGTCCGCCGTGAAATCGGCCCGCCCCGACTTGCACTCCACCACCCAGATCTCGCCCTTCGGGCCCAGCGCCATCACATCCACCCTGAGGCCGGGCGCCGGCACCAGTTCCTCCACCGTCACGAAATCCATCGACCGCAGCCCGCGGCACACCCCGCGCTGCAGGCGCTGGCCGGGCATCAGGGGCAGGGTTTCGGCGGCGTGATCCATGATGCAAACATGAACCAATCATGAACATCCTTCAAGCCCCCCCGCCCACGGCTTGCGCAGAGCCTGCGCAGGGCCTATCTCCGAAGGTGGCGGGTGCTGCTCTTCGCGTGCGAGGCTCTTTTCCAGTGGCCGATAAGCAAACGAATGGGGGCTGGCTCTGGCAGGATCCTGGTCCTGCTACCTGGCACCCACCTGAGACCTCTGGCTCTCGGGAAACCATGCCATCCACGGCTGCTGCGGGCCCGCCACCCAAAGCCCCGGATGCCACGCAAGAAAGGGGGCGCGGTTGTGCGCGCGCCCCCCAGGTCAGGCACAGTCAGGACAGGATCAGAACCCGAAGACCAGCGACACGCCCAGCTTGTTGTCGGTGCGGATCGCGCGGTTGTCGTTGTATTCGCTCAGATAGCTGATGCGCGTCGATACCGCATCCGTCACGCGAAAGTTCACGCCCAGATCGTTGTTCACGCGCAGGGCCGAATCCGAGGCCAGAACATCGGTATCATTCGTCATGAACACCCCGTCATTGATCCGGTAGTAAAAGCGCGACGCCGCCAGATAGCCCGTCTCCGTCACCGAATTGCGCAGGCCGTCCTCCAGATAGCTCACCCCGATCCCGGCTTGCAGACGCCAGGTCATGTCGGGCGTGTTCACGACGCGATATCCCGGACCAAAGCCCAGAAATCCGTCGCGCCGCACATCGCCCGCCGTGCTGGCCAGGCCGTCGGCCTCCAGCCGCGCCAGGACAAAGCCGTAGAAGCTCTGGTCGAAGTAATAGTTGGCGTCATAGACGGCGAAGATGTCTTCCTTGGTCTTGCCGACACCATCCTCGGCGAAATCCACCGCCGCGCCCAGGGTCTGCACGAAGTTGCCCTGCGCATAGGACAGCCGCACCCCGCCCGAGAATTCCTGGCTCTCGTTGTTGCCCGTCTTGCCCGAGTAACCGATCGAGGCACTGCCCGACAGGCCGGCCCGCGCCTCGGGATTGCCGAAACGGGCCGCATCCTCGGCGCGCTCCATGTCTTCGGCCACGATCTCGTTGATGTCGTCGATCCGGTCATTCACGTCGCGCACCCCGGTAATGGTGGTCTGCGCCAGCACGGGGCCCGCCACCAGCAGCGCCAGCATCGACGCACCGCCTGCCTTGATCACGGTCTTGGTCATCGTCTTCATCTCATGTCCTTTCCTGCAAGCCAGCCCCTCAGGGGCCATCGAACTTGTCACGAAGGCCGAGATAAACTTTTGATTTCATTTGAAAATTCAAAAAATACTCATGTCTGATACAAGTATTTCTCGTATCCCTCTCCCCTTGACGCGGCGCCCTTGCGCCCCCACCGCCCGCAGGCCGCGCGAATTCCGGCAGGGTTTCAAGGGCTTGCCGGGGCCTCACTCCTCTCCGATCAGGTCCGCAACCTCGGCCTGGACCTGCGAAATCGCCGCCTGCAGACGGCCACGCGCCAGATCGCGCAACTGTGAATCGACGTCATTCCGCCAGACGGCCCAGATGTCCTGCGCAAAACTCGGCGCATCTTCCACCGGAAACAGCTGCCCCGCCTCCACATAGCCCCGCACCGCCCGCGCCGGCACATAGGCCGCAAGCGGCCGCGTCGCGATATAGCGCAGAATCAGCGTCCCCAGCGCCATCTGCAGATCCGGCAGGGGCAGATCCGGCAGCGCCGTTTCGTGAAAGCGCAGGAAATCCTGCCCCCAATCCGCCAGGACATAGCGCCCCCGCAGATCGGAAAGCTGCGCATCCTCCCAGGGCGAAACAAGGATCAGCTCATCCTCCATCAGCAGGTCGCAGTCGAGCCCCGCCCGCACCGCCGGGCTATAGGTCAAGGCCACCTGCAAGGTGCCCTCCGCCAGCCGCCGCATCAGCGCATCGGGCCCGTCCACCTCGCTGCGCAGGGCGATACGCGGCTCTTCTTCCAGCAACCCGTCCAGCCAGCGAAACCCCAGCCGTGACCACAGCGCGATCTCTGCCCCGATGGCCAGCGACGTGGCCGGGGTCTCTGCCCCGCCCACCTGCATCCGCGCCTGTTCCCAGCTTCGCAGGATCGACGCGGCATGACGGCGGAACTCGCGCCCCGCATGCGTCGGCGTGACACCGGTCTTGCCGCGCTGGAACAGCGGCCGGCCCAGCTGCTGCTCCAGCCGCCCGATCCGCAACGACACCGCCGATTGCGTGACATGCAGCCGGTCCGCCGCCGCGGCAAAGGATCCGGTGTCGATCACTTCCAGAAAACTGCGCAAAAGCTGCAAATCCATCCGGCATATCCCTGCCAAGGCAACCCGCGGCCGCCTGCTTCACCCATGAAAAAGCCCCTCTCCCACCGGGAAAGGGGCATCATGCCCGCCATCGGCCCTCAGTCGGCCCTGCGCCCGGCTCAGCCCCGGCGACGCGCCTTCACCGCCACCCGCGCCTCGGCCCGCACCGGGATCGCCACCAGATGCGCCCGCAGCCCGCCCCGCGGCGGCTCGTCCTCATCGGCAAGGCGCATCACGGCGATGGCGAACTGCGCCCCGGAAAAGATGATCCCGTTGAACACCACCATCATCGCCGCCGCCACGAAGCCGGACGTGGATCCCAGGATCAGATGCTGCAGCCCCGCCACATCCATCCAGACCAGCGCCCCGAGAAAGACAACCGACAGCGCAAAGCCGATCGCGATGCTCTGGATGTAAAGGCGGATCAGTTTCGGCATGTCCCATCTCCATTGCCCACAGGCCTGACGCAAAGCCTAGCCCCTTGCCGCGCCACTTCCAGCCCCAATTTGCCGCAGCCCCCGCGCGCGCCGCCGCTGGGCGGCTTTTCGCCTGAAAAAGCGTCAGAAAGCCGCAGGCTTTTCCTCGCGCGCCATGTGGTCCAGGACGGCATTCACGAATTTCGATTCCTTCCCGTCGGGGAAAAAGGCCTTGGCCACATCGACATATTCGTTGATCACCACCTTGGGCGGGGTGTCCATCTCCACCAATTCGCCCCCCGCGGCGCGGAACAGCGCGCGCAGCACCGGGTCGATCCGGTCGATGGGCCATTTCGCCACCAGCGCGCGGTCGGTCAACTGGTCGATCTTCGCCTGCCAGTTCACCGCCGCATCCACGACAGCGCGGAAATGCTTCGGATCGCCCTCGGCCATCTCGCCCTCGTCCAGTACCTCGCCAAAGCGGTGCGTCTCGAACTCGCGCACGATCCGTTCGACGGTCTGGCCGCTCACCTCCATCTGGAACAGCGCCTGCACGGCATAAAGCCGCGCGGCCGATCTCATCTGCTTCTTGTCAGGCGCGGTCATGCCCGGAATCCGATCCCCTTGGTCTGGCCGGCCCAATTGCGCGAAAGCGCGATCAGATGCAAGGCCGCCGCCGCCGCGCCGCCGCCCTTGTTCTGCCCCGCCGGATCCGCCCGCACCTCGGCCTGCGCGCGGTTCTCCACCGTCAGGATGCCATTGCCGATGCAGGCCCCCTGCAGGCCCAGCAGCGAAATCGCCCGGCTGGAATCGTTGCAGACCGTGTCGTAATGCGTCGTCTCGCCCCGGATCACGCAGCCCAGCGCGACATAGCCATCATATTTCGCCAGCCGCTCCGCCATGGCGATCGCCGTCGGCACTTCCAGCGCACCGGGCACTTCCACCACCTCGACATCCGCCCCGCATTGCGCGGCAACCGCCCGCGCCCCCGCCACCAGATTGTCGGCGATGTCCTTGTAATAGGGCGCCACCACGACCAGCAGCCGCACCGGCCTGTCAAAGACAGGCAGCGGCAGCGTGTAATGCGTCTCGGATCCCGCCATGGCTCAGGCCCCCCGGATCGGGCGCGTGCCCGCGATGGTCAGTCCATAGGCCTCCAGCCCCACCACCCGCGGCGCGGCCGAATTCGTCACCAGCGTGATCGCCGAAAGCCCCAGCGCCGAAAGCATCTGCGCCCCCAGCCCGTATTGCCGCAGCGTCTGGGGCGAATGCTCGCCCCCCTCCACCATCTTCATCGAGGTGTCGCGCAGCAGCACCACCACGCCCCGCCCCTCGGCCGCGATCAGCCGCATCGCCGCGGGCAGGTCGCTGCCATCGCCGATGCCCAGCACATCCTCCAGCGGATTGAGCGAATGCACCCGCACCAGAACCGGCGCCTCCCCTGTCAGGTCGCCCTTGGTCAGCACCACATGCTCGGCACCCTGCGTCTCGTCGGCAAAGATCCGCATCAGCCAGTCGCCGCCATGTTCCGAATGCACGGACCGGACCGCCGTCTCCTTGATCAGGTTGTCATGCCGCCGCCGATAGGCGATCAGGTCCGAAATCGTCCCGATCTTCAGCCCGTGCTTCTGGGCAAAGGTGATCAGGTCCGGCAGACGGGCCATGGTCCCGTCATCGTTCATCACCTCGCAGATCACGCCCGACGGGTTCAGCCCGGCCAGCCGGCTCACATCCACCGCCGCCTCGGTATGGCCCGCGCGCACCAGCACCCCGCCATCCCGCGCCCTCAGCGGGAAGATATGCCCCGGCGAGGCGATATCCGCCGCCCCCTTCGTCGGGTCCGTCGCCACTGCCACCGTCCGCGCGCGGTCCGCCGCGGAAATGCCGGTATCAATGCCCTCCACCGCCTCGATCGACAGCGTGAAGGCCGAGGAATGCCGCGACGAATTCTTCCGGTCCATCAGCTTCAGCCCCAGCTGATCCACCCGGTCCGCCGTCAGCGCCAGGCAGATCAGCCCGCGCCCATGGGTCGCCATGAAGTTGATGGCATTGGGCGTGCACATCTGTGCCGGGATCACCAGATCGCCCTCGTTCTCGCGGTCCTCGTGATCCACCAGGATGAACATGCGCCCGTTGCGGGCATCCTCGATGATCTCCTCGGTCGAGGAAATGGCGTCAGAGTAATCGGTGTCGGTCTTCATCATGCGCGTCAGGCCCTTGCAGCTCTCGCCCGACTCCTACTCCGCGACGCCGCCAAAGGCCAGAGCAGAGCCGCCGCGGAATGCACCGTAGCCGACAGGCGCAGCCCGCCCCCGGGCGGGCCGAATTTTCGCAGAAAATTCGCCCCCGCGCGCCCGCCGCCCCAAAGAGAGCGCCCGATCAGGCCCAGTCGCGCAGCCGCGCGACAGAGCGCGCCATCCTATCCCCCTCGAGGTTCACCCGATCCCCCGCCTTCACCCCGCCCCAGGTCGTGGCCCTCTGCGAATAGGGATGAAGTTGATTCCGATGACAGGCGCAGCCCGCCCCCGGGCGGGCCGAATTTTCGCAGAAAATTCGCCCCCGCGCGCCCGCCGCCCCAAGAAAAGCGCCCGATCAGGCCCAGTCGCGCAGCCGCGCGACATAGCGCGCCATCGTATCCACCTCGAGGTTGACCCGATCCCCCGCCTTCACCCCGCCCCAGGTCGTGGCCTTCTGCGTATGGGGGATGAAGTTGATGCCGAAATCCGTCCCCTCCACCTCGTTCACCGTCAATGAGGTGCCGTTCAGCGCGACCGATCCCTTTGGCGCGATGAATCCGGCCAGCGCATGGGGCGCGCGAAAGGTCACGCGCAGCGAATCCCCCTCGGGCCGCAGCGCCACCACCTCGGCCAGCCCGTCCACATGGCCCGAAACGATATGCCCGCCCAACTCGTCCCCCACCTTCAGCGCGCGCTCCAGGTTGATCCTCTTCCCCGGGGCCCAGTCGCCCAGATTGGTCTTCGACAGGCTTTCGGCCGAAATCTCCACATCGAACCAGTTCCGCGGCGCGCGCCCCAGCGCGATCACCGTCAGGCAGACCCCGTCACAGGCGATCGAGGCCCCGATGTCGATGCCCTCCACATCATAGGCCGTGCCGATTCGGGCCCGCAGGTCGCCGCGCCGCTCGGTTTCCAGCACTTCGCCGATATCGGTCACGATTCCGGTGAACATCCCGCCTCTCCCTTCCTGATCCGCCCCCAGACCTAGCCCCGCCACCGCCGATGGGCAATCCACCCCGCGCGCTGCCGCAATTTTGCCGCGACGATCCGACAGACTGGCCTCTGTAACGAGTAATGCCTATCCTGCTTGCCGGGGCCACTCCGCCTGCGGCGCGCAAGGGGGGCCGTCCATGGGGCGCAAGATGCGAGTATCCGCCGGCGCAAGCCGAAGCTTCCTCTTCCTGCAAGGGCCGCACGGCCCCTTCTTCCATCGCCTCGGCCGCATGCTGCGCGCCGCCGGTGCGCAGGTCCATCGCGTGGGCTTCAACCGCGGCGATCAGGCCTTCTGGCCCGACCGCGCCAGCTACACCCCCTATCACGGCACGCCCGAAGACTGGCCCGCCACGCTGGACAGCCTTCTCGCCCGCCATGCGGTGACCGACATCGTCCTCTATGGCGACACCCGCCCGATCCACGCCACCGCCGTCGCCGCCGCCCGCCAGCGCGGCCTGACGCTGCATGTCTTCGAGGAAGGCTATCTCCGCCCCTACTGGGTCACCTATGAACGCGGCGGCTCCAACGGCCATTCCCGGCTCATGCGGCTCGACGTGGCCGACATGCGCAGCGCGCTTGCGCGCTCGCCCTCCGATCAGCCCGACGCCCCCACCGCCTGGGGCGACATGCGCCAGCACATCTTCTGGGGCGCGCTCTACCATCTCTTCGTCTTCGCGGGCCGCGCCACCTATCCCGGCTTCCGCCCCCACCGCGCGCTCACCGTGGGGCAAGAGGCGAAACTCCATCTCCGCCGCTTCCTGCTGCAACCCGTCCACCGCTGGGAACGCATCCTCAAGACGGCCGCGATCCGCCATTCCGGCCATCCCTTCCATCTCGTGCTGCTGCAACTGGAACATGATGCCAGTTTCCGCACCCATTCCCCCTTCCAGTCCATGACCGAATTCCTCGCCGTGGTGATGGAAGGCTTCGCCGCAGGCGCGCCCGCGCATCACCACCTCGTCTTCAAGGCCCACCCGCTCGAGGATGGCCGCGTCCCCCTCCGGGCCGAAATCGCGCGCCTCGCCGCCCTTCACGGCGTCACCGACCGCGTCCACTATCTCCCCGGCGGCAAGCTCGGCCCCCTGCTCGATCTCGCCCGCTCCGCCATCACCGTGAACTCCACGGCTGGTCAGCAGGTGCTGTGGCGCGGCCTGCCGCTGCGCACCTTCGGCGATGCGGTCTATGCCAAGCCCGACTTCGTCTCGACCCAGCCGCTGCCGGAATTCTTCGCAGCACCCACCCGGCCCGATCTGCGCGCCTATCGCGACTATCGCCGCTATCTGCTTGAAACCTCACAGGTTCCCGGCGGCTTCTATTCCGCCCGCGGGCGCCGCGAACTCCTGCGCCATGTCACCGACATGATGCTTTCGCCCGACGATCCCTATGATGCCCTCCGCCTCGGCAACGCGGCGCATCGGCAACAGTTGCACCTCGCGGACTGATCCGCGAACTCAGTGTTTGTCAAAATCCCCAAAGCTGCTGTAACCTCATGTCAAAACTTGAGGCAAACTCCATCAAGGAGCCCGAGCAGTGAAAATGTCGGTATCTTACGGGGCCAGGGCCGTGGCCCTGGTTGTGCTTATGGGCACGGTCGCGGCTTGCGGCCTGCCGCGCAGCGGCCCGAACAAGAAGGAAATCTTCGCAGGCTCCGTCCTGCGCGAAGGCGATGCCTTCGTCGTCACGGTGAACAGTCGTGTCACCCGGGCGACCGCCGTCACGCCCTCGCTGGGCTTTTCGGGAAGCTTCCTTTCCGCCGGGCGGCTGGGATCGGATGTCATCTCCTCCGGCGACCGGCTGACCGTCACGGTCTATGAAAACGTCAAGGACGATCCGCTTCTGGGCAATTCCGGCCAGCGCCTGTCGCAACTGCAGGAACTGCAGGTGGATGGCGAAGGCTTCATCTTCATCCCCTATGCCGGGCGCATCCGCGCCGCAGGCGCCTCGCCGGAAGAGTTGCGCACCGAAATCGCCAAGAAACTCGATCCGCAGACGCCCGATCCGCAGGTGATCGTGCAGCGCGTCGCGGGCGACGGGGCCACCGTCACCATCTCGGGCGCGGCGGGCGCGCAGGGCGTCTATCCGATCGAACGGCCCACCCGCACGCTCTCTTCCATGGTGGCCCGCGCCGGGGGCGTGACGATCGACCCCGAAACCGCCATCGTCCGCGTCACCCGCCATGGGCAGACCGGCAAGGTCTGGCTGCTCGACCTTTATGAAAACCCGCGCCTCGACATCGCGCTGCGGGCCGGCGACCAGATCGTGATCGAAGAGGATACCCGCGCCTTCGTCGCCCTCGGCGCGACCGGCGCGCAGAACCGCGTGCCCTTCGAAAGCCAGAACCTTTCCGCGATCGAGGCATTGGCCATCGTCGGCGGGCTGAACACCAGCCTTGCCGATCCGACCGGCGTCTTCGTCTTCCGCAACGAACCCGCCGAGATTGCCAATTCGGTGCTGGGCCGCAACGATCTGACCGGCGCGCAGCGCATGATCTACGTGCTGGATCTGACCCAGCCCACCGGCATGTTCGAGGCGCGCGATTTCCTGATCCGCGACGGCGACACCGTCTATGTCACCGAAGCGCCCTATGTTCAGTGGCAAAAGACCATCGGCGCCCTGACCGGCACGGCGCAGGCGGCCGATTCGCTCAGCAGCGCCACCGGGGCGAACTGATCCGCCCATGGGCGGGCCGGACGACATCACCGCCGGGGCGATCCCCCGGCGGCTTCGCTTCCTGAATGGCGGCTTCCTCTCGCCCGGCCTGCGCCGCATCCTGTCTGCCGCCGGGCATGACCTGATCCCCGGCCTGCCGCGCCCGGGCGAAGGCGTCGTGGTCTGGGGCCGCTCGCCCACCGCCCCGCGCGGCGAGGCGGTAGCCGCCCGCCGTCAGGTGCCGCTGATCCGCATCGAGGATGCCTTCCTCCGCTCGCTCCGCCCCGGTCGCATGGGCGATGCGCCGCTGGGCCTTCTGATTGATCCGCTGGGGGTGCATTTCGATCCCGCGCAGCCCTCGCTTCTGGAGCGCCTCCTTGCCACCGCGCCGCTGGATGACACTGTCCTTCTGAACCGCGCGCGGGTGGGGATACAGCGGCTGATCGCGGCGGATCTGTCGAAATACAACCTCCACGATCCGGCCCTCGCCCCGCCACCGCCCGGCTATGTCCTGCTGATCGACCAGACCCGCGGCGATGCCTCTCTGCGCTGCTCGGGGGCCGATGCCGCCACCTTTCAGGACATGCTGGCCCGTGCCCGCGACGATCATCCCGCAGCGCCGATCCTGATCAAGTCCCATCCCGAAACCCGCCTTGGCCTGCGCCCGGGCCATTTCGACCCGGCGCATCTGCCCCCCGGCGTCACCCTTCACGATGCCCCCGTCTCGCCCTGGCGTCTGCTGGAAGGGGCCATCGCCGTCTATACCGTCTCCTCGCAGATGGGGTTCGAGGCGATCCTCGCCGGTCATCGCCCCCGCATCTTCGGCCAGCCCTTCTATGCCGGCTGGGGCCTGACGGCGGATGAGGTGCCCCCGCCCCGCCGCGGGCGCAACCTGACCCGCGTGCAACTCTTCGCCGCCGCCATGATCCTGGCGCCGGTCTGGTTCGATCCCCTGCGCCGCCGCCTCTGCAGCTTCGAAGAGGCCGTCGATCAGCTCGAGTCCGACGCACGCGCCTTCCGGGCCGACAGAACCGGCCATGTGGCGCTGGGGATGCGGCTGTGGAAACGCCGCCACCTGCAGGATTTCTTCGGCCGTCAGCGCCCGCTGGTCTTTGCCGCCAATGCGGACAAGGCCGCCGCCCTGGCCCGCCGCTCGGGGCGCGGGCTGATCGGCTGGGCCGGCCGCCTGCCGCCCGACCTGCCGCCCGACATCCCCCTTCTGCGGGTCGAGGACGGCTTTCTCCGCTCGCGCGGGCTGGGGGCAGATCTGATCCCCCCCCTCTCGCTGGTGACGGATGATCTGGGCATCTATTACGATCCCGGCCAGGAAAGCCGCCTTGAACGGCTGATCCTTGCCCCGCCCCCCCCCGGCGGCCTTGCCCGGGCCGAGGCGCTGATCGCCCGCATCACCGCGCTTGGCCTGACCAAATACAACCTCGCCGCCGCTCCCCTGCCCGATCTGCCGCCCGGTCACCGCATCCTTGTTCCCGGTCAGGTCGAAGACGACGCCTCCATCCGCCTTGGCGCGGGCGATATCCGCAGCAACCGCGCCCTTCTGGAACGGGTCCGCGCCGACAATCCCGATGCCGTCATCCTCTACAAGCCCCACCCCGATGTCGAGGCAGGCCTCCGCCCCGGCGCGATCCCGCCGGACGATCTCGCCCGCCTGGCCGATCTGACGCTGCACAAGGCCGATCCCCTCGCCCTCATCGCCGCCTGCGACGAGGTCTGGACGATCACCTCCACCCTCGGATTCGAGGCGCTTCTGCGCGGCAAGCCCGTCACCACGCTGGGCGCGCCCTTCTATGCCGGCTGGGGGCTGACCCGCGATCTCGGCCCCGTGCCGCAGCGCCGCCTGCGCCGCCCGGATGGCAGCCTGCAGCCACGCCCGGGCCTTGCCGGCCTTGTCCATGCCGCGCTCATCGCCTATCCGCGCTACCTCGATCCGCTGACGCGCCGCCCCTGCCCGCCCGAACTGGCGCTGGAACGCCTGGCCCAGGGCGCGCTGCCCTATCCGGGTGCGGCCAATCGCCTGCTGGCAAAGCTGCAGGGCCTTCTGGCCGGACAGGCGCATCTCTGGCGCTGACATCAATAGATATACCTGATCTGCTCCATCCAGAACCGCTCCGTCCGGCGCAGCCCCTGTGCGATCTGGTCCAACCCGGCCGCATCCAGCGTGCCGCGCCGATGCATCACTCCGGCATGGCGGCCGAACAGATCCGCGATCGTCCCGCGCAACCTGCGCCCCTTTTCCGTCAGCCGCACCCGGACAGACCGGCGGTCCACCTCCGACCGCTGGTGATGCATATAGCCCGCCTCGACCAGCTTCTTCAGGTTGTAGCTGACATTCGACCCCTGATAGAAGCCGCGGCTCTTCAACTCCCCGGCGCTGACCTCGTTCTCGCCGATGTTGAACAGCAGCAAGCCCTGCACCGGGTTCACCTCGACGATCCCCAGCCTTTCGAATTCATCCTTGATCACATCGAGCAGCAGCCTGTGCAGCCGCTCGACCAGCCCCAGCATGTCCAGATACCCGGCCTGAAAGGCCTTGTCAGAGCCGTCCAGCACCGCTTCCTGCACCGTCATCGCAACCCTCCGTCCTTGATCGACGAAGGGCAGAATCAGGGAAAAACCCCAATATCCGGTAAAGGGCGGCTCAGCCGCGCGGCACCAGCCGCGCCCGGGCAAAGGCGGCGATCTCGGCCAGCAGCGGCGCGATCTCCTGGGGCGGCTGCCCTTGCCCCAGGATCCAGGCCATCAGATCCTGGTCATTCTCGGCCAGCAGGCGGTCATAGACCGCCAGCCGCCCCTCATCCAGCCCTGCCAGATGCGCATCCGCCCAGGGGCCCAGCACCAGATCCATTTCCTTGGTCCCGCGCCGCCAGCTGCGCATCGCCATTCGCTTCAGCCGTGCCTCCGCCGATTCCGTCATGTCCGTCCCGCACCTAGATCCGCCCGCAGACGGCTTTCCAATTCGCCCATCCGCCCGACAAGCGCAAGCATCTCCACCCGCATCTGCGCCAGTTCGCCCATCACGCGCCGCGCCTCTTCGGGCAGCGGTCCGCCCACGGGCGGGGCCTCTTCCGCGCCGCCCTCGCCCGTCAGCAGCCAGCGCAGGGAAACGCCCAGCATGCCTGACATCATCTGCAACTGGTTCGCCCGCGGCTCGCGCTGATCTTCCTCCCAGGCCTCCACCAGCGGCCGCCGCACGCCCAGCCGCCGCGCCAGCCCCGCGACGCTCAGCCCCGCCGCCTCGCGCGCATGGGTCAGCCTGTCGCCAAAGGTCGCCACATCATCGGTGAACACCAGCGCCTCCTCGCGCAGCATCGCCGCACCCGTGCCATGTTCCGCCATCTTGCCTCTCCTTCTTCCGATATCGCTTGATTGCAGGGGGGGCCAACCCTAAGACCATGCACCGGAAAAGACAAACCCTTAGCCCGTTCCCGAAAAGGTGCCCGCATCATGGCCTTCCTGTCCGACACGCTCGCCCGTGTGAAACCCTCGCCCACCATCGCCGTCACCAACAAGGCGCGCGAACTGGCGGCGGCAGGGCGCGACATCATCGGCCTTGGCGCGGGCGAACCCGATTTCGACACGCCGCAGAACATCAAGGACGCCGCCAAGCGCGCGATCGACGCAGGCAAGACCAAGTACACCGCCGTCGACGGCATCCCCGAACTCAAGGCCGCGATCTGCACCAAATTCCTGCGCGAGAACGGCCTCACCTACACCCCCGCGCAGGTCACCGTCGGCACGGGCGGCAAGCAGATCCTCTACAACGCCCTCATGGCCACGCTGAACCCGGGTGACGAAGTCATCATCCCCGCCCCCTACTGGGTCAGCTATCCCGACATGGTCCTTCTCGCAGGCGGCACCCCCGTCCCCGTCGTGGCCGGGATCGAGACGCAGTTCAAGCTCACCCCCGAACAGCTCGAAGCCGCGATCACGCCCAAGACCAAATGGTTCATCTTCAACTCCCCCTCCAACCCCACCGGGGCGGGCTATACGCGGGATGAACTGAAGGCGCTGTGCGACGTCCTGATGCGCCACCCGCATGTCTGGGTGATGTCGGACGACATGTACGAACATCTCGTCTTCGACGATTTCAAGTTCTGCACCCCGGCCGAGGTGGAACCGGGCCTCTATGACCGCACCCTCACCTGCAACGGCGTGTCCAAATCCTATGCCATGACCGGCTGGCGCATCGGCTATGCCGCGGGCCCCGTGGCGCTGATCAAGGCAATGGGAACGATCCAGAGCCAGTCCACCTCCAACCCCTGCTCCGTCGCGCAATATGCGGCACTCGAGGCGCTCACCGGCCCGCAGGATTTCCTGGCCGAGAACCGCGCCCTCTTCCAGCGCCGCCGCGATCTGGTGGTCTCCATGCTGAACCAGGCCAAGGGAATCACCTGCCCCACGCCCGAAGGGGCCTTCTACGTCTATCCCGACATTTCGGGCTGCATCGGCAAGGCCACGCCCGGCGGCAAGATCATCACCAATGACGAGGTCTTCGCCGAAGCGCTTCTCGAAGAAACCGGCGTCGCCGTGGTCTTCGGGGCCGCCTTCGGACTATCGCCGAACTTCCGCGTCAGCTACGCTACCGCCGATGCGGTCCTGGCCGAGGCCTGCACCCGCATCCAGAAGTTCTGTGCCGCCCTGGTGTGACAGGGCCGAAGGGGAAAGGGATCATGCCGGACAGGATCACCGCCAACCTTCCCGCCCGCGACATGACGGCGACACAGGCGTTCTACGCCCGACTTGGCTTCGCGCCGTCCTTTCGCGATGACGGCTGGATGATCCTTGAACGCGGCCCCCTGATGCTGGAATTCTTCCCGCATCCCGAACTCGATCCCGCGACAAGCTGGTTCTCGGCCTGTCTCCGCGTCGACGATCCGGATGCCCTTCAGGCCGAATGGGGCAGCCTCGGCCTGCCCACGGACCAAACCGCCATCCCCCGCATCACCGGCTTCTTCCGGCCCGGCGCCGCGCCGCGCATGTTCGCGCTGGTCGATCCCGACGGATCGCTGCTGCGGGTGATCGACAACCGCGATGCAGGGAAGGACGACGATGCCTGCTGACCTGCCCGAATACTACTTCCGCATCCGTGACAACGGCGCTGTCGTGTTCAAGGTGGATACCGAGAACCGCCAGCGCCGCATCGAACTGGACGAGATCGCCACGATCAACATCCGCAACGGCAACATAAAGCCGCATGGCGATCATGAGCTTACCCCCGACGAACGCGCGATGATCCGGGACTGGATGGAGCGTCGCAGCCGCGATCTTGCCCGGCGCGACATCGAAGACATCCACCGCGCGATGGATCACCTGAACCTCACCGCGCAATGGGCGCAGTCACGCGCAACCGATGCCGATCTCGAAGAGGTGACCGACAGCCTGCTGCTGGCCATGCACGACCTGCGCTCCGTCCTTGTCAAACGCAAGGCGGATCGTCTGGCCCGGGCAGCCAAGGCCGCCGAGTGACGCAGGAACCGTAGGGCGGGGTTCACCCCGCCTTGCAGGGGTTCACCCCGCCTCGTAGGGGTTCACCCCGCCTTGTAGGGGTTCACCCCGCCACCTCTTCCCGCGATCCCGCCAGCGCGCTCCGCCGCCCGATACCCGACCAGAACCGCCACATCAGGCTGGCCGCCGCGATCACCAGCCCCACCACCAGCCCCAGCCAGACACCCACAGCGCCCCAGCCCAGCACGAAGGCCAGCACATAGCTGCAGGGTATGCCCACCCCCCAATAGCTCACGGCCGCCAGCCACATGGGCACGCGCGTATCCTGCACGCCGCGCAGCAGGCCCAGCGCGATCACCTGCATCGCATCGGCCAGCTGGAACAAGGCCGCCAGCGCCAGCAGCACCGTGCCGAAGGCCACGATCTGCGCGCTTTCCGGTTTCGCCATGTCCAGAAACAGCGCGATGATGGGCGCCGGAAAGGCCAGGAACAGCCCCACCATCGCCACCCCGAACCCCATCGACAGCGCAATCCCCGCGATCCCGCCCGCACGCATGCCCGGCAGATCGCCCGATCCGTCGGCATGGGCCGTGCGGATCGTCACGGCATTGGAAAGCCCCAGATGCACCATGAAGGCCAGCGCCGCCACCTCCATCGCGATCCCATGCGCCGCCAGTTCCACCGTCCCGATCCAGCCCATCATCAGGGCGCTCGCCTGAAACAGCCCGCTCTCCATCAGCCCCGTCACGCCGATGGGCCAGCCCAGCCGGAACACCCGGCCAAAGGCCACCCAATCGGCCCGCCAGAACCGCTGCCACAGCCGGAACCGGCGCAACTCCGGCAGCCACCCGGCATAAAGACCAAGGGCCAGAACGCTTGCCACCTGCACCGCCAGCGTCGCCAGCGCCGCGCCCACCACGCCCAGCTCGGGCGCGCCCCAATTGCCGAAGATGAACATCCAGTTCATCGCGACATTCAGACCGACCGATCCCAGCGTCACCCAAAGCACCACCTGCGTCCGTCCCAGCGCCGCCAGATAGCTCTTCAACGCCATGACCATCAGCGCAGGCATCATCCCCAGCCCCGCCACCCGCAGGTAATCCTGCGCCAGGGCCGCCACCTCCGGCTTCTGGCCCAGCGCCAGAAGCACCGCCTCCGACCACCAGAACAGCGGATAAGAGGCCATCCCGAACAGGATCGACAGCCACAACCCCATCCGCGCATCCCGGCGCACCTGCGTCTCATCCCCTTCGGCCAAAGCGGCGGCCACCATCGGCATCACCGCCTGTGCAAAGCCGGAGCCGAGGATGAAGATGACGAAAAAGCTCGACGCGCCCAGCACCGTGGCCGCCAGTTCGGTGACGCCATACCAGCCCATCATCACGGTATCGGCCACATGCAGCGCCATCTGCGCCAGATGGCTGCCGATCAGCGGCAGGCCCAGCACCAGAAGCGCCCGCGCATGCTGCATATGGCTCAGCGGTTGTGTCATCCGTCCCGCTTACCCGCCCCGCAGCGCAGGAACAAGCCACCACCCACGCCGCAGCGCAGCGTTTTCTGACACAGAAAACGCGCCGGAAAATGACGCATTTTCCGGGCCCTATCCGATGCACCAACAGCAAAGAGCGTTTTTTGCGTCAAAAAACGCCGCGAAATCTGCGTCAGATTTCGCCCCCCCTACAGCCCGCCGATCATCCCCAGCGCAAAGGCCGCGATCACCGCCCCGCCCGCGATCTCCACCCATGGCAGCGCGCGCCAGACCCGCGCCTCGCCAAGCCCCGCCAGGACCCCCTCGCGCGACCAGACGGCCAGCACGGCCACCGCCACGGTGACGACCGCCACGCCCAGACCCATCGCAAAGGCCCCCGCCACGCCCGCCGCGCCGATCCCCATCTGGAAGGTCAGGATCAACAGGAACAGCGCCCCCGAACAGGGCCTGACCGCCACACCCCCGATCAGCGCCAGCGTATCCCGCCAGCCCCGCGCCTGCTCCACCTGCGCCACAGTCGGCCCGTGCGCATGGCCGCAGCCGCAGTCCGGCCCGTGGTCATGGTCGTGGTGATGGTGGTGGTGATGGTGGTGGTGATGGTGGTGGTCGTGATGGTCATGGTGATGCCCATGCCCAACCCCCTCCCCACCCTGCCGCATCACCCCGCGCGCGCCCCGCCAGACCAGCCACAGCCCCAGCGCCGCAATCGCCCCCCAACTCGCCGCCGCCAGCCAGCCCTCGGCCAGCCCCACCATCCGCTCCCGCCCCCAGCCCAGCAGCAGCACCCCCGCATAGACCAGGGCCACCGCCACCCCCGCCTGCGCCAGAGACGCGGCCAAGGCCACCAAGGACAGCCGCAGCGCCGGCACCCGCCGCGCCACGCCATAACCACCGATCACGAATTTCCCATGCCCCGGCCCCGCTGCATGGACTACGCCATAACCAAAACATATGACCAGCAACCCAGCCCAGGCCGCAGGCTCCCCCGCCTTCACCGCCCGCACGGCCCCCGCAAGCGGCGCCTGCAGCGCCCGCTGCGCCTCGGCCGCCATCCGCCCCAGCGCGTCGATCCCGCCCAGCCCCCAGACCAGCGCCAGCAGAACCGCCACCCCGATCCCCGCCAGCGTCAGGCCCCGCCGCATGTGACCCGCACCTCCTGCGCAAAGACCGCCCCCACCTCGGGAAAGCCCATCTCGATATCCACATCCGCCGGGATCTCGGCCAGCGCCGCCTGCATGGCCCGCTCCGCCTCGGTCAGGTCGGGCGCCACGATCTCGGTCGTGCAGCCCTCGGCCAGCACCTCGCGGATGGTGTATTCGGTGTAATAGGTCGGATCGTAATTCTTCACCACCAGCAGCCCCGCCACCGGCACGTCAAGATCGCGGATATGGGACGAGATGATCTGCCCCCCCTCATAGCGCGCGCGCCCCTCGCGCGGCCCCGACAGACCGAGCGGCACATCGCCCGCAAAGGCATAGGTATCCCCCGGAAATCCGGGCTCCCAATTCATGTCGAACCCCTGCAGCGCCGCCGTCTCGGCCTCGGTCAGGCGTCCATCCCCATCCGGGTCCAGCCCCCGCTCGGTGATCAGCACCAGCGAGAAGAACGGGTCATAGGTCCATGTCACCCGCAGCGAAACGGCCCGCCCCTCGGCATCCCGCAGCACCTCCAGCGCGGTCTCCATGAAGACATGCGGATGCGCGCCCGCAGGCCCTGCAAGCGCCACCATCCCCGCCATCGCCAGACCCAGCCGCATCCCAACCCCAAGGCCCCGTCTCCGCGACCAGAGTTAGGCCCCGCGCCCCCGCCCTGCAACCACCCTCAGCGGCGAACCGCCGGATGCGTCGCCGCCTGCAGGATATGCCCCGCCCCGGTGATCACCTGACTCGCCCGCCCCACGATCAACGGGTCCGGCACCCCGATCACCTCCCAATCCTTCTCGGGGTAATCCACGGTGGACAGGAAATGCCGCATCGCATTCAATCGCGCCCGCTTCTTGTCATCCGACTTGACGATGACCCAGGGCGCATCCGCCGTGTCGGTATAGAAGAACATCGCCTCCTTCGCCTCGGTATAGTCGTCCCACTTGTCCAAGCTGGCCTTGTCGATGGGCGACAGCTTCCACCGCTTCAACGGGTCCGTCTCGCGCGCCTCGAAGCGCTTCCTCTGCTCCTCCCGCGTCACGGAAAACCAGTATTTGTAAAGCCTGATCCCTGACCGGACGAGCATCCGTTCCAGCTCCGGCACCTCGCGCATGAATTCAAGGTATTCGGCCGGCGAACAGAAGCCCATCACCCGCTCCACCCCCGCGCGGTTGTACCAGGACCGGTCATAGAAGACCATTTCCCCCGCCGTCGGCAGATGCGCGATATAGCGTTGAAAGAACCACTGCCCCTTCTCCACATCGCTGGGCTTGGTCAGCGCGCAGACACGCGCATAGCGCGGGTTCAGATGCTCCATGAAGCGCTTGATCGTGCCACCCTTCCCGGCCGCATCGCGCCCCTCCATCAGGATGACGAATTTCTGCCCCGTCTCCTGCGCCCAGATCTGCACCTTCAAAAGCTCGGCCTGCAAGGCTGCCTTCTCGGCCTCATAGGCCTTGCGCCCCAGCGGGCGATGATAGGGGTAGACGCCCCCCTCGAAACTCGCACGGATGCGATCTGCATCGACCCGGGGATAGTGCTGCGGCCCCTGCGAAGGCGCCTCCTCCATGCCCTCCGCCCCGTCCGTCACTGCCCCCTCATCCATTGGCATCAGGGCAACGGCGGCCCCTGCAGCCACAAGTTCCTTCACATTCCGTTCGCCATCCATCCCGAACCTCCCGCGCTGGTCAGGGATCCTGCCTGCCACCGATCCGGACGACCCGCCTTGATCCCCGTCAAGAAAGGCGGAATTTGCCCCTTATGTTGCGGATCATCCCGGTCTAGCCTCTGGGCCACGGACCATCTCTGCTCAAGGATCCCCGCATGATCACGCTCTACGGCGTCTACCGCTCCCGCGCCACGCGCCCGCTCTGGCTTTTGCACGAAACCGGAACCCCCTTCACCCATGTTCCCGTGATCCAGGCCTATCGCCTGCCCGATCCCGCAGCCCCCGGCGCGCCGGTCCACACCGCCTCGCCCGACTTCCTCAAGGTCAACCCCCAGGGCCAGATCCCGGCCATGCAGGACGGCGACCTGATCCTCACCGAAAGCCTCGCCATCGCGCTCTACCTCGCCCGCCGCTATGGCGGCCCGCTCGGGCCGCAGGACGACGCCGAAGCCGCGCTGATGGAACAATGGGCGCTCTTTGCCGCCACCGCCGTGGAAGGCCCGGCGCTGGAGATCCTGCAAGCCCCGGAGGGCGCGATGGGCGAAGGCATCGTCAAGGTGGCGGCCGAGAGGCTCCGCCGCCCCCTCGCCCGGCTGAACGCCCATCTTTCAGGGCGCGACTGGCTGGTGGGCAACCGCTTCACCGTGGCCGACATCAACACCGCCGAATGCCTGCGCTATGCCCAGGGCCATGCCGCGCTGATCGCCGAATTCCCCGATGTGAAACGCTGGATCGAGGCCGCCCAGGCCCGCCCCGCCTTCCGCGCCCTCTGGGCCGCCCGGCAGGCGGAACCGGGCTGATCCCCCCAAGGCAAGGGGGGCGCACCGCGCCCCCCTTGACCCCCCTCGGCACCCCGTTCCCGGCCGGTACCCCGGTTGCCGCCGCCTGCCTGAGCGTTTGCGCCATCGCGAAAGGCTGCCTGACCTCTCCCCTCCCCCGTCCTTCACGGGGGAGGGGCTGGGGGAGGGGGTGCCTTCGGTCAGACATATCTGCGCCAGTCATGCGCCTCGCGGAATCCCAGCACATCCCTTATCTTCCGGTTCGACAGCAGGCTCTCCTGCGGCCCCAGCTCCCGCGACAGCGGGACCTTCGGGAAGAACCGCGCCAGCAACTCCGCATTCTCCTGCGGCACCGAATTGCTGTCATTCACCGCATTGAACACCTGCCAGCCCAGACCGTCCTTCTTCAGGCACAGATCCACGATCTGCCCCAGATCGCGCGCGTCGATATAGGAAAAGGTGATCCGGCGCCGCAGCCCCGGATCATCCTTCAACGGCGGGAACACCGTCGCATATTCATGCGGCTCGATCACATTCCCGATCCGCAGCGCATAGATATCCGCCCCCGACCGCCGCTGGAAACTGCGCGCCGTCACCTCGTTCACCTTCTTGGACATGCCATAGCTGTCCATCGGGTCGATGTCGTAATCCTCCTCCAGCGGCAGAACCTTCGGGTCCACCACCCCTTCGGAGAAACAGACGCCATAGGTCGTCTCGCTCGACGCGATGATGATCTTACGGATCCCCAGCTTCACCGCCGCCTCGATGACGTTGTAGGTCCCCATGACGTTGACGCGATAGGTCTCGGTATCCGCGCACATCATCAGCCGCGGGATGGCGGCAAAATGCACCACCGCGTCAAAGGGCTTCGCCGGACCGTCCTCCAGCTCGTCATAACCCGCATGGCCCGACATCACCGAAAACATCTGCCCCGCATCGGTGATGTCGGCGATGAAATCATGCACCCCCGCATGCCCCAGAGGCACCCGGTCCACATTCACGATCCTGTGCCCCGCCGCCGCAAGGTAAGCCACCACATGCTTCCCCGCCTTCCCCGACCCGCCCGTGAACAGAACCCGCATGATCCGCCTCCATTTACCAGTTTCTTCAGCACGACTTGCCTCAAGGCACAGAACGAGCATCATTCTCTCGGAATGCAAGGGTAGTCGGCAATGTCATCTGCGATTCATACCGCGACAATTTCCGAGATGCGCGCTCCCTGGCGCGTTTTGTCAGAAGCCGACGGTCGTCCCGTCCTGATTACGAAACGGGGGGCAGCCTTCGCGTACATCGTTCCGCCGTCGCTTCTTTCCCATCCAACGGAACCGCCGAATAAGGCAATGCGCCGCTTCTTGTCTGCACAGCACATGAAAACAAAGATGGGGACAAGCAGTCCGTCCGGCCAGTAACCCCCACATCTTGCGCCCGCCCCCCCTGCGATGCTCTAATCCCGCCCCAACCGGCACCCATAAAGAATCGAGCAAGCGCATGGCCAACGACCTCCTCTCCTCCGGGGACCAAAGCTACAACGCCTCCTCCATCGAGGTGCTCGAAGGCCTCGAACCCGTCCGCAAGCGCCCCGGCATGTATATCGGCGGCACCGACGAACGCGCGCTGCACCACCTTGTCGCCGAAATCCTCGACAACTCGATGGACGAAGCCGTGGCAGGCCATGCCACGCGGATCGAGGTCGAACTCCACGCCGATCACGCCATCACCATCCGCGACAACGGCCGCGGCATCCCGATCGACCCGCACCCCAAATTCCCCGGCAAATCCGCGCTGGAAGTGATCCTCTGCACCCTCCATGCGGGCGGCAAATTCGGCGGCGACGCCTATGCCACCTCGGGCGGCCTGCACGGCGTCGGCGCGTCCGTCGTCAACGCGCTGTCCGACCACATGCGGGTCGAAGTGGCGCGCAACCGCGAACTCTTCGCACAGGAATTCTCGCGCGGCATCCCCAAAGGCCCCGTCGAAAAGGTCGGCCCCGCCCCGAACCGCCGCGGCACGTCCGTCACCTTCCACGCCGACCACGAAATCTTCGGCTCCCAAACCTTCAAACCCGCCCGCCTGCTGAAGATGGTCCGCTCCAAGGCCTATCTCTTCTCCGGTGTCGAAATCCGCTGGAAATCCGCCATCAACGATGGCGAAACCCCGCAGGAAGCCACCTTCCACTTCCCCGGCGGCCTTGCCGACTACCTCTCCGACAGCCTCGCCAAAACCTCCACCTATGCCGACCGCCCCTTCGCGGGAAAGGTCAGCTTCACCGAGAAATACAACGTCCCCGGCTCCGTCGAATGGGCGATCAACTGGACCCCGGCCCGCGACGGCTTCATCCAGTCCTATTGCAACACCGTCCCCACCCCCGAAGGCGGCACGCATGAGGGCGGCTTCTGGGCCGCCATCCTGAAAGGCATCCGCGCCTATGGCGACCTCGTGAAGAACCGCAAGGCCGAACTCATCACCCGCGACGACCTCATCGCAGGCGGCTGCGCGCTCGTCTCCTGCTTCATCCGCGAACCGCAATTCGTAGGCCAGACCAAGGACCGCCTCGCCACCGAAGAAGCCGCGAAATGGGTCGAAGGCGCGGTGCGCGACCATTTCGACAACTGGCTCGCCAATGACACGAAATCCGCAGGCGCCATCCTCGATTTCCTCATCCTGCGCGCCGAAGAACGCCTGCGCCGCCGGATGGAAAAGGAAACCGCCCGCAAATCCGCCACCAAGAAACTCCGCCTCCCCGGCAAACTCACCGACTGCACCGCCAAGAACCGCGAAGGGACCGAGCTTTTCATCGTCGAAGGCGACAGCGCCGGCGGCTCTGCCAAGGGCGCGCGCGACCGCGAAACGCAGGCGCTCCTGCCGCTGAAGGGCAAGATCCTCAACGTCCTCGGCGCGGCCTCGAACAAGCTGAACGACAACAGCGAAATCCGCGACATCTGCGAAGCGCTCGGCGTCGGCATGGGAACGAAGTTCAAGGTCGACGACCTGCGCTATGACAAGATCATCATCATGACCGACGCCGATGTCGACGGCGCGCATATCGCCTCGCTCCTGATGACCTTCTTCTTCACCCAGATGCGCCCGCTGATCGACAAGGGCCACCTCTACCTCGCCTGCCCGCCCCTGTATCGCCTCACCCAAGGCGCGCGCCGCATCTATGTGGCCTCGGATGCCGAGAAAGAGGAATGGCTGGCCAAGGGCCTCGGCGGCAAGGGCAAGATCGACGTGCAACGCTTCAAGGGTCTGGGCGAGATGGACGCCAAGGACCTGAAGGACACGACGATGGACCCGAAGTCGCGCAAACTGATCCGCGTGAGCATAGACGAGGACGCCCCGGGCGAAACCGGCGATCTGGTCGAACGCCTGATGGGCAAGAAGCCGGAACTGCGGTTCCAGTACATTCAGGAGAATGCGCGGTTTGTGGAGGAGTTGGATGTGTGAGAAGGAGCGTAGTCTGCGAAGGTATAAAGGATCCCAAAACCACGGAGTTAGTTGACTGCTTTGCTACGGGACTTTGGATTCTGAACCGCGTAAATCTTTGCATGATCCTTGAGTCTGCAAATCCACCAAAATTGTCGCCCTTAACCAAAGACCAGTATCGAGCAATCACAAGTCAGATTGTTCACGGGATTACAGTTGGATCAGCTATAGAAAAGCTCCTCGATCCGGTGTCAGCCCACTCCATTTCCGCGTCTATTCTTGCAAGATCAGTTTTTGAAAGCCTATTGAACGCCGCCTACTTGACCGTTGCCGAGGCAAGTGTGGCACGACGGGTTAACTTGCATAAGGTTTACAAGGATTATCGCGAACAGGTTCAGGTTGGAAAGATGGGCGACTTGCTTATTCGCATCGAAAGGCGCTCGAAGATCAACAAACAACATCCAATTTTAGCATCAGCTATCGAGGAATTTGATCCAGCAGGATCGGGAAAACCCAAAGCCATGCTCGGTCATGATAGACACCGAAAGATTGCCTTCATTCATGCAAATAGCAAAAATGCTGGCCTATGCTTCTTCTGTGCAGAAAAGATGGTGTATGGATTAGCATCGGATTTAGCGCACGCAGAGCAAGCGGCGATAGACTCCGTCGAACAAGACTACGGCGATTTGTGCTTCACCCTGTTATCCGCATCAATGCTATCCATCAGAGGGATCGGTATTTGCCTTGCTGGTTTGACATTGGCACCCGATCTCACCCATCTTGAAACTGCTTGCGACCTCTTCTTCCGCGCGGCTGTTCCAGAACACTTTCAATCGCAAGAATAGCGGGGGTCCCTCCTTGCACTCCAGCCGCGTAGGGCGGGGTTCACCCCGCCGTGAAGCGCCTCACCCCACCACCCCTTAACCCCACCTTAACCCTCCCCACCCCACACTCCCACCCGAACCCATAAGCCATTGACACATACGCCAATGGCGCATATCTCGCGGGGCAGGCATGTTGGTGACGGTGGTGGAGATGCCGGAATTCCTGCGGCAGGCAAAGGCGGTGATGACCGAGGCGGAACGCATCGCCCTCGTGAACACCCTCGCCGCCGATCCCGAAGCGGGCATCCCCCTCGGCGGTGGCCTCCGCAAACTCCGCATCGCGCGGGACGGCGGCGGGAAAAGCGGCGGCTTCCGATCCATCCACTTCTACGCACCCGGACGGGGCCTCCCGGTTTTCCTCCTCACCGTTTTCGCCAAGAACGACAAGGACAACCTGACCCCGACCGAAGCCCAACAGATGCAAACCTATGGCGACCGGATCGCCAAAACCTACGGGAGACTGTCATGAGCGAAGCCTTCGACCGCATCATGCAAGGCCTGAAAGAGGCCGAAGCCTACCTCAACGGCCACACCGAAGGCGCCATCACCCACCATATCGACGTCCCCACCCCCGACGTCCGCGCGATCCGGGCCAGCACCGGCCTCAGCCAGGCCGAATTCGCCCGCTCCATCGGCGTCAGCAAAGGCACGCTCCTGAACTGGGAACAGTACCGCCGCAGACCCGACGGCCCCGCCCGCGTCCTCCTCGCCCTGATCGCGAAAGACCCCGGCATCGTGCAGCGGATGCTCGGCGCTTAACCCCACCTTAACCCACCCCACCCCACACTCCCCCTTGCCGCATCACTTAATGTATGCATATAAATGTGGGACTGGGACGAGGCCAAACGCCAAGCCAACCTGACCAAGCACAGCCTCGACTTCGCCGAGGTCGCGTATTTCGATTGGTCCACGGCAACGCATGAGGCGGATGAAAGATCGGATTATGGCGAACCCCGCATCGTCACGACAGGTTATATTGGCGACAGACTCCACATCCTCGCCTGGACACCCCGCAACGGCACGATCCGCATCATCAGCTTGAGGAAGGCAAATGACCGCGAACAGAAAGCATGGCGCAGCCTCCGCGCCCCTCACTGACCGCGAAGGCGATGTGCGCGAACTCACGGCCGCCGATTTCGCACGGCAGCGTCCGACCACGGACTTCCCCGAACTCGTCAAAATCCTCCAATCCCACGGCAAACTCGGCCGCCCCCCCCTGCCCGAGGATCAGCGGAAAAAGCGTGTCACCCTCCACCTTGACCCCGACGTTCTCGCCGCGCTGAAGGCCCAAGGAAAGGGCTGGCAGACCCGCGCCAATGCCGCGCTGCGCCGTGCCCTCGGCCTCTGACCGAAACGTGATCGCGCCAACCGCCCGCCCTGCCCTACCCTTCTTTCCATGCGGCACTGGCTCCTCCCCCTTGCCTTCCTTGCCCACCCCCTCCAGGCGCAGGAGGTGGATCTGGAGCTTGTCCTTCTCGCCGATGCCTCCGGCTCCATCGACCAGTCCGAGATCGACTTTCAGCGCCAGGGTTATGCCGACGCCATCACGCACCCGGATGTGCTTCATGCCATCTCCTCCACCCTCACCGGCTCCATCGCGGTGACCTATGTGGAATGGGCCGCCAATCAGGCCGTGGTGGTGGACTGGACGATCATCGCCACCCCTGACGATGCCGAGGCCTTCGCCACCGATCTGCTGCTGCCGCCCCGCCTCGCCTCGGGTCGCAATGCCATCGGCGCGGCGCTGCTGGAAGGCAAGCGCCTGATCGAAGGCAACGGCATCACCGGCCTGCGCCGGGTGATCGATTTCTCCGGCGACAGCGCGAACAACTGGTCCGGCCCCTCCATCGCCGAGGCGCGGACCGAAGTCCTCGCCGCGGGCATCACCATCAACGCCCTGCCCATCCTGCGCCCTGACAGCCCCCAGCGCGCCGGGGGCAATCTGGAAGAGATCTATGCCAGCCAGATCATCGGCGGCCCCGGCGCCTTTCTCGTGACCGCCGATACCGGCGACAGCTTCACCGCCGCGGTGCGCCGCAAGCTGATCCTGGAAAGTGCGGGCAGCCAGCCCGGGGTGATCCCCACCTCGGCCCCGTAGCAACTGTCTTTTCAGCGTGTATGTGGCTGGTGGTCTTTGGCGTCTCGGATCATTGCATTGAGGATGTTGAGGAGCTTTCTGGCGCAAGCGGTGATGGCGACCTTGGTGGGTTTTCCTGCGTCTTTCAGGCGTTTTCGGAAGGCCTTGAGGCTGGGCTCGTATCGGCTGCCGATGAAGGCCGCGAGGTAGAGGCTGCGCCGGACATCGGCGCGCCCGCCCCAGATGTGGCGCTTGCCGCGATGCAGACCGGAGTCGCAGGCATGGGGGGCCAGGCCCGCGAGGCTTGCGATGCGCCGGTGATCCAGCTGGCCCAGTTCGGGCAGGCGGGCGATCAGGACGGTGGACAGCGCAGGGCCGATGCCCGGCACCGTGGTGAGGCGGCGCTGATCCTCGGCAAGGGCGGCATGGGCCTCGATCAGGGCGGCGATCTGCCCTTCGACGGCCTTGAGATGCGCCTGCAAGACCCGGAGCAGCCCCGCGATCTCGCGCGCGATCCAGGCGTCCGTTGCGGTGCGGGCGCGGTTCCTCTCGCGCCCGATCCCGGCCACGAGATCATCGCGACGGGCGACAAGGTCGGCCAGGCGCGCCCGCGCAGGGTCAACCGGCGGGGTCGGCGCAGGGGAAAGCGCCCGCCCCATCCGGGCCAGAACCTCGGCATCGACGCGGTCGGTCTTGGCCAGCCGCCCGGTGGCGCGGGCGAACTCACGCGCCTGGCGGGGGTTGACGCGCGCGCAGTCGACCCCGGCCGCGGCCAGCGCCGCGACGAGCGGGCGTTCATGACCGCCCGATGCTTCGCAGACCACAAGGCATCCTGCGGCGCCACGGGCGAACCGCGCCAGCGCTGGTTTCGTCATGGCGATGCGCTCATGCGTGCGGGAAGAAAGGGTGAAGGTGTCGATCCAGCCTTTGGCAATGTCGACGCCGATGACGTCTTGTGGCAAGGTCATGGGGCCTGTCCTTGATCTGCGGGATCGGTCGTTGGCGCGACCTTCAGGGCTGAAAACGGTCCACTGGACCGTTTTCTTGACGCCCTTCACAGGCAACTGTTCAGGTTAAAAGTCGGTCGGCAGGCGAGCCCCACGCTACGGAACGGACTTCCTGTCCAAGGGCGGGTCGGGGTCTCGCCTGCCACCAGCATCCTGACAGATCACAAAGAGACAAGGGCGGGGGTCTCCCCGCCTTCCCCGTAAAGAAATGAACAACCCACAGCCCGCTGCGTGCATACGCCTGTCTGCACCGGCCGTCTGCACCGCGTGTTGCACCTATTTCTGCAGCACTTTCAGGTATTCGGCCAGTTCCACCAGCCGGATCGGCGTCGGCGTCTGGATGCCATCCCCGCCGTCATAGGGCACCAGCGCCCCGTCCAGCAGGGCGCTGAATTGCGGCATCACCCGCCCGCCATCCTTGCCCCCGGTATAGCCCCAGATCTGCGCCATGACCCGCGTCGTGGGAAAGGCCCCGCCATTGCGCGCGGCCAGCCCCGTCAGATCGGCGGGCCTTGTCTCCAGCCCCGCCGCCATCTCGCCATCGCCCGCGCCGCCCGCCCCATGGCAACCCGCGCAATAGGCGGCGTAATCCGCCGCGCCGCTGGTCTGCTCTTCCTTCCCGGCCCCCGGCAGGACGCAGGCCGCCAGTCCGAAAAGCGCAATCATGCCAATGGGATATAGGAATACACGCTGCATCGGGGGTCTCCGTTCGTCTTGGTTGTCCCAACCAAAGCACGAAGCGCCGCGCCCGTCAAAGCCCCTCAGACGACGCGGCCCTGATCCAGCCGCACCACCCGGTCCATCCGCGCGGCAAGCTCCATGTTATGCGTGGCGATCAGGGCGGAAAGCCCGGTCTCGCGCACCAGATCCATCAGCGCGCCAAAGACCTGGTCCGAGGTCGCGGGGTCCAGGTTCCCCGTCGGCTCATCCGCCAGCAGAAGCTTCGGCCCGTTGGCCAGCGCGCGGCAGAAGGCCACCCTCTGCTGCTCCCCCCCCGACAATTGCGCCGGCCGATGATCCGCCCGCCCCGCCACACCGACCCGCGCCAGCAGATCCCGCGCCCGCGCCTCTGCCTCGCGCTGGCCCAGGCCGTTGGCCAGTTGCGGCAAGACGATGTTTTCCAAGGCAGAAAACTCCGGCAGCAGATGGTGGAACTGATAGATGAACCCCACATCCGCCCGCCGCGCCTCGGTCCGGCTGCGGTCGGAAAGGCCCGTCATGTCGCGCCCGCCATGGCGCACCGCGCCGCCATCGGCGGTATCCAAAAGCCCCGCGATATGCAGCAGCGTGGATTTCCCCGCCCCGCTCGGCGCGACCAGGGCCACCACCTCACCCCGCGCAACGGACAGCGTCGCCCCGCGCAGCACGATCACCTCCGAAGGCTTGCCCCGGTTGTAGCCCTTCTCGATCCCCACCAGATCCAGCGCCGCCTCACTCATAGCGCAGCGCCTCCACCGGGTTCATCCGCGCCGCCCGCCGCGCGGGAAACAGCGTCACGACAAAGGACAGGAACAGCGACAACCCCACAGCCGACAGCACATCGCCCAGCTGCAGCTTGGCAGGCAGCGCATAGATCCCCCGGATCGAGGGATCCCAGACCCCACCCCCCGCCATGTAGTTCACAAAGGAAAAGATCGGGTCGATATAGATGGCGAAAAGGCAGCCCAGCACCACGCCCGCCGCCGTGCCCACCAACCCGGTCGAGGCCCCGCAGAGAAAGAACACCCGCAGCACTGCCCCCTCGGTCAGCCCCATGGTGCGCAGGATGCCGATGTCGCGGCCCTTGTTCTTCACCAGCATGATCAGGCCCGAAATGATGTTCATCGAGGCGATCAGGACAAGGATCGACAGGATGACGAACATGATGTTGTCCTCCACATCCAGCGCCCTGAGGAAGGCCCCCGAACTGTCGCGCCAGGTCCAGAGCATCCCCTCCGGCCCCGCCGCCGCCAAGAGGGGCGCGGCCAGATCGTCCACCCGCTCGGGCTCGGCCACCATCACCTCGATCTCGTCGGCGCGGCCTTCCTTGTTGAAATAGGACTGCGCCTCGTCGAACGGCATGTAGATCCGTGTGCGATCAATGTCATAGCGCCCGGCGGTGAAGATATAGACAACCTCATAGGCATTCACCCGCGGGCTGGTGCCAAAGGCCGTCTTCACGCCCGATGGCGCGATCACGCGCAGCCGGTCGCCCAGGCCCAGGCCCAGCTCCCGCGCGATGCCCGACCCGATGGCGATACCCTCGGCAAAGCGGGCGATGTCGCCTTCCGCATTGGCCCCCAGGCCCACGCGCGGGATCGCCTCCAGATCGGCGGGACGGATGCCATAGACCTCGGCCCCGGTCGATCCCTCGCCCGCCGTCACCATGACCTGGCCCTTGATCAGCGGCGCCGCCCGCGTCACGCCCGGCACTTCGGCCAGCCGCGCGGCCAGCGCGTCGTAATCGTCAAAGCCGCGGATCAGCTGCCCGCTCTCCGTCACCCGCCCCGAGGAATAGACCGTGACATGCGCATTCGCCCCAAGGATCGTGTCCACGAATTCCGCCCGGAACCCGGCCCGCACCGAAAGCGTGGCGATCAGCGCAAAGACCGCCAGCGTGATCCCCACAAGGCTGATCCAGGTCATCACGCTGACCCCGCCCTCGGCCCGCCTTGCGCGCAGATAGCGCCAGGCGATCATCCATTCGAAACGCGAAAAGGGGGCAGTCGTCGCCATGTCCAACCTGTCCAGACGCCCCGCAGGGCCGATGCGCGCGGACCTTGTCCGCAACGCCCCGCAACGTCAAGCCACGCCCCCGTGTAGGGCGGGGTTCACCCCGCCTTGAAGGGCTTCACCCCGCCACGGCCACCGCAACGGCCGCGAAATGCAACCCCGCCGCCACGGCGACGAAGAGATGCCAGATGGCATTGTGAAACTTCAGCCCGTGCCAGCGATAGAACCCCACCCCCGCCACATAGGTCAGCCCGCCCAGCACCAGAAGCCACAGCGACACCCCCGGCAGCGCCTCGCGCGCGGGCCCCACGGCGGCCACGCCCACCCAGCCCAGCGCGATATAGGCCAGCACCGAAAGCCGGTCATACCGTCCCGGCAGGGCGATCTTCACCACCGCGCCAAGGATGGCCCCGAACCACACCACCCCCGCCAGCACCGCGGCAAAGCGCCAATCCTCGAAATGCACCACGACGGCGGTGTAGGTGCCTGCGATCATCACATAAATCGCCGAATGGTCGAACCGCCGCAGCACCCATTTCAGCGCCGAATTCGGCACCATGTTATAGGCCAGCGAAAAGCCGAACATCGCGAAATACCCGGCAGCATAAACCGCCAGAGCCGCAAACAACCCCACATCCCCCCGCCCCAGCACATGCCCCAGCAGCACCGCGAAAGCGATCACCCCCGCCAGCAGCGCCACCGCATGCACGATGCCATCGGCCAGCAACTCGCCCGTGGAAAAGGGACGTTTCTTCAGGCGCGGATGATCGGCGGGCAGGGACATGGGGCAGCTCCTGTGGGTCCGGCCGCAGGATGCGGCACGGAGCGGCCCTGTCAATCCGTCCACAGGTCGCATGACGTGGCGTCAGCGCGCCGCAGGGCCGAAGCAAAAGGAAAAGGGGGGGAGGCCCCGCCTCCCCCCCGAATTTTCGCAGAAAATTCGCCCCCCCCTCGGGCCGCTTCACCGCCCGGCGTAGATCTGCGCGATCCGGTCCACCGCCGCCTCCGGCGACATCTCCTCGCTCTCGCCCGTCCGGCGCGAGGTGACTTCCACCACCCCATTGGCCAGCCCGCGCGGGCCGACCGTGATCCGCCAGGGCAACCCGATCAGATCCATCGTGGCGAATTTCGCCCCCGCCCGCTCGTCCCGATCATCATAAAGCGCCTCAAGCCCCCGCGCAGCCAGCGCCTTGTAAAGCCCCTCGCAAGCCGCATCCGCCGCGCCGTCGCCCTGCTTCAAGTTCACGATCCCCACCGGGAAGGGCGTCACCCCCTCCGGCCAGATGATCCCCTTGTCGTCATGGCTGGCCTCGATGATCGCCCCCAACAGGCGCGACACGCCGATCCCGTGCGACCCCATCTCCACCGGAACGCGGCTGCCATCGGCGGTCACCACCGTCGCCCCCATCGCCTCGGAATACTTGGTCCCGAAATAGAAGATCTGCCCGACCTCGATGCCCCGGCCCACCTTCCGATGCGCCTCCGGCACGCCCGCGAACACCGCCTCGTCATGCGTCTCGTCCGTCCGCGCATAAAGCGTCGTGAACTCCTCGCAGACCTTCGCCACCTGCGCGCGGTCGTCATAGTCGATGTCCCGCTGCCCCAGCTTCAGCCCCGTCACGCGGTCGTCATAGAACACCTCCGACTCCCCCGTCTGCGCCAGCACGAGGAATTCATGCGTATTGTCCCCCCCGATCGGGCCGGACGCCGCGCGCATCGGAATGGCCGTCAGCCCCATCCGCTCATAGGTCCGCAGATAGCTGACCATGTGGCGATTATAGGCATGCAGCGCCGCGTCCCGGTCCACGTCGAAATTGTAGCCGTCCTTCATCAGGAACTCGCGCCCCCGCATCACGCCAAAGCGCGGCCGCATCTCGTCGCGGAACTTCCACTGGATATGATACAGCGTCAGCGGCAGGTCCTTGTAGCTGTTCACATGGCTGCGGAAGATGTCGGTGATCATCTCCTCATTCGTCGGCCCATAGAGCATCTCGCGCTTCTGCCGGTCGGTGATGCGCAGCATCTCCTGCCCGTAATCGTCATACCGCCCCGACTCCCGCCACAGGTCGGCGGGTTGCAGCGTCGGCATCAGCAGCGGGATATGCCCCGCCCGCACCTGTTCCTGATGCACGATCTCCTCGATCCGCTTCAGCACACGATAGCCCAGCGGCAGCCACGAATAGATCCCCGCCGCCTGCTGCTTGATCATCCCCGCCCGCAGCATGTAGCGGTGCGACACGATCTGCGCCTCGGCAGGGTTTTCCTTCAGGACAGGCAGGAAGTAGCGGGTCAGACGCATGGGACGGGCCTCGTGTGAAACATTTGGCACGTTCCTAGCCGTATCGCAGGGGTGAGGCAATCACCCCCGCACCTGCCCGCGCTCGGCCCTCCGCTCCGCCCGCAGCACAAGGCCCCGCCAGCGCCGCCCCGGCATTCTCGACCAACGGCGGATCGCCCGCCGCCGCAAATCCCCTCGCCGTTCCGCAACGCCCCCCTCCCGCCTCCGTCGCCCCCCTCTTCGTCTTGGCCACAAATACCCCGGGGTCCGGGGCAGCGCCCCGGCGGCCAGCCACCCCGCGCCGACCCATCCCCCTTGCGCCGCAACGCGGCAATGGTGATATGCTCTCCCCTGAACCGGAGGAATGCCATGGCCCTGCCCGCGCGGAAACAGCTTGCCTATTGGGGGATCGCGGCCGCCGTCTTCCTGATCCTGCTCTGGGCGCTCGGCAATGTCATGCTGCCCTTCCTGGTGGGCGGCGCCATCGCCTATTTCCTCGATCCCGTCGCCGACCGGCTGGAACGTGCGGGCCTCTCGCGCGTGGGTGCCACGGTCACGATCTCGCTCGTGGCGCTGCTGATCGCGGTTCTCCTGATCCTCGCCATCATCCCGACGCTGATCCAGCAATTGACCGGCCTGATCAATGCCGCGCCGGAAATCGCCCAGCGCCTTCAGGGCTTTCTTGTCGAACGCTTTCCCGAACTGTCCGACAGCACCTCGACCATGCGCCAGACGCTGGCGCAGATCGCAGGGGCCATCCAGGCAAAGGGCGGCCAGCTTGCCGAAACCCTGCTCTCCTCGGCCATGTCGCTGGTCTCGGCGGTGATCTTCATCGTCGTGGTGCCGGTCGTGGCCTTCTACATGCTGCTCGACTGGGATCACATGGTCGCCCGGATCGACAGCCTGCTTCCCCGCGACCATGCCCCAACGATCCGCAGGCTGGGGAACGAGATCAACGCCGTCCTCGCGGGTTTCGTGCGCGGGCAGCTGTCGGTCTGCGTGCTGCTGGGCAGCTTCTACGCCATCGCCCTGATGCTTGCGGGCCTGCAATTCGGCCTCGTCGTCGGGGCCATCGCCGGGGCCATCACCTTCATCCCCTATGTCGGCTCGCTGGTGGGGGGCACGCTGGCCATCGGCCTCGCCCTCTTCCAGTTCTGGGGCGACTGGGTCGCCATCGGCATCATCGCCGCCATCTTCGCCGCGGGCCAGTTCATCGAAGGCAACATCCTCACCCCCAAGCTGGTGGGAAATTCCGTGGGCCTGCATCCGGTCTGGCTGCTCTTCGCGCTTTCGGCCTTCGGGTCGGTCTTCGGCTTCGTGGGGATGCTGGTGGCCGTGCCTGTCGCCGCCTCCATCGGCGTGCTGACCCGCTTCCTCATCCAGCAATATCATTCCAGCCTTCTTTATCAGGGCTATTCCGGCCGCCCCGCCGATCCCGCGCCAAAGGACGAGGCGGCCGAGTGATCCGGCAACTCACCTTCGACCTGCCCGCCCGCACGGCCTTCCGGCGCGAGGATTTCTTCGTCTCGCCCGCCAATGCCACCGCGCTGGCCGCGCTGGATGACTGGCGCGCCTGGCCGGGCGGCAAGATGCTGCTGGTCGGGCCGAAAGGCAGCGGCAAGACCCATCTCGCCCGCCTCTGGGCGGCCGAGGCCGGGGCCGCCTGCATCCCCGCCTCCGATCTGGCCACCGCCGACCTGCCCGCGCTGTCCGCCCATGGTGCCGTCGCGGTCGAGGATGCGGAAACCTGCGCCGGTCAGGCGGGGGCCGAGGCGGCCTTCTTCCACCTCCACAACCTCGTCACGCAGGCGGGCCACCTTCTTGTCACCGCGGCACACCCCCCGCGCGACTGGGGCCTGTCCCTGCCCGATCTCGCCAGCCGCCTGCAGGCCGCCCCCGTGGCCCGGCTCGAGGCCCCCGATGACGCGCTTCTCTCGGCCGTGCTGATCAAGCTCTTTGCCGATCGCCAGATCACCGTGCCCCCCACGCTGATCCCCTATCTCGTGCAGCGCATGGAACGCTCCATCGACGCAGCCCGCGCCCTTGTCGCGCGGCTCGATGCCCATGCGCTGGCCGCGGGCCGCCCGATCACGCGCCAGCTTGCCGCCGAACTGCTCGATCCGGGCAACTGATCCCCCCGCCACAGCCTGCATCTGGACAGGGCCGCGCGGCGGTGATCATCTGTCACAAGACCGTTGCAGTCCCCCTTTACCCAGCGTGCCATGACCCAAGCAGATTTCCTGAAATCCTCCTTCCCCGACCCCGCCACCCTGCCCGAGCAGGATCGCACCGGTCCGCGCCGCTTCTTCAACCGCGAACTCTCATGGCTTGCCTTCAACTGGCGCGTCCTGGACGAAGCCTCCAACCCGCTGGTCCCGCTGCTGGAGCGGCTGCGCTTCCTGTCGATCTCGGCCACCAACCTGGATGAATTCTACACCGTCCGCGTCGCGGGCCTGCGTGCGCTGGTGCGCAACGGCAATGCCACCCTGTCCGAAGACGGGCGCAGCCCCGCCGAACAATTGGCCCTCATCCATGCCGATGCGCGCCGCCTGATGCAGACGCAGCAGGCCGCCTACAACAAGCTCCGCAAGGAGATGGAGGCTCAGGGCATCACCCTTCTCACCCGGTCGAAACTGACGGCAGGCGATCTGAAACTGCTCGAAGAGCATTTCCTGAACAAGGTCTTCCCCGTCCTCTCGCCGCTCGCCATCGACCCGGCCCATCCCTTTCCCTTCATCCCCAATACCGGCTTCTCCCTCGCGCTCGAACTGGAACGCGAAAGCGATCACCGCACGCTGCAGGCCCTCCTGCCCATCCCGCAGCAGATCGCGCGCTTCGTGGCCCTTCCCGGCAAGCCGGGCGAACACCGCTTCCTCCCGCTTGAGGAACTGCTTCTCCTCCATCTCAACATGCTCTTCCCCGGCTATACCGACCGGGGCCATTGCATCTTCCGCGTCCTGCGCGACAGCGACCTGGAGGTAGAGGACGAGGCCGAGGATCTGGTCCGCGAATTCGAAGTCGCCCTGAAACGCCGCCGCCGGGGCGAGGTGATCCGGCTGAAGATCTCGGCCGGGGCGCCGCCCGAATTGCGCAGCCTGATCATGGATGAACTGGGCGTCACCGAAGACATGGTGGTCGAGGTGCGCGGCCTTCTCGGCATCGCCGATCTGAAGGAGCTTGTCCTCTCCTCCCGCCCCGATCTGCTCTGGCCGCCCTTCCCCTCGCGCATTCCCGAACGGGTGCAGGATCACGAAGGCGATCTCTTCGCCGCGATCCGGCAGAAGGACATCCTCCTGCACCACCCCTATGAATCCTTCGATCTGGTGATCCGCTTCCTCGAACAGGCCGCGCGCGATCCCAATGTTCTGGCCATCAAGCAGACGCTCTACCGCACCTCATGGGACAGCCCCATCGTCTCCGCCCTGTGCGAGGCGGCCGAGGCCGGCAAATCCGTCACCGCCCTTGTCGAACTCAAGGCCCGCTTCGACGAGGCCGCCAATATCCGCCAGTCGCGCCGTCTGGAAAGGGCGGGCGCGCATGTCGTCTATGGCTTCATCCAGTACAAGACCCACGCCAAGATCAGCACCGTCGTCCGCCGCGAAGGCGAAAACCTCGTCACCTATACCCATTACGGCACGGGCAACTATCACCCGATCACCGCCCGCATCTATACCGACCTGTCCTTCTTCACCTGTGATGCCGCCTTGGGGCGCGACGCGACCAAGGTCTTCAACTACCTGTCGGGCTATGTGCAGCCCGAAGGTCTGGAAAACCTCGCCATCTCGCCCATCACGCTCAAGCCGCGCCTGCTTGAACTGATCCGGGCCGAGGCCGACCACGCCCGCGCCGGCCGCCCGGCCGAGATCTGGGCCAAGATGAACAGCCTGATCGACCCCGAGGTGATCGACGCCCTCTATGCCGCCAGCCAGGCCGGCGTGAAGATCAGCCTTGTCGTGCGTGGCATCTGCGGCGTCCGGCCCGGTGTCAGGGACCTGTCCGAGAATATCCGCGTCAAATCCATCGTCGGCCGCTTCCTCGAACATTCCCGCATCGTCTGCTTCGGCTCGGGCCACGGCCTGCCCTCGCAGAAGGCGCGCGTCTTCCTGTCCTCGGCCGATTGGATGGGCCGCAACCTCACCCGCCGCGTCGAAACCCTGGTCGAGGTGATGAACCCCACCGTCAAGGCCCAGATCGTCAGCCAGATCATGGCCGCCAACCTCGCGGATGAGGCGCAAAGCTGGGTGCTTCGGCCCGACGGCACCTATCACCGCGAATTGCAGCCCGCCGATGGCACCCTGTTCAACTGCCACCGCTTCTTCATGGAAAACCCCTCGCTCTCCGGGCGCGGCACGGCAGGGGCAAAGGATGTGCCCCGCCTCGCCCAGTTGCGCGACGAAGCGGTCAGCCCCTGATCCGGCCGGGCTTCCCTGACGGCAGGCCCCGCATGATCGACCTTGACCAGCGCCCCCCGTCCGGGCCACCTTTCGCGCGCATGACGAAGGACTGCCAAGATGACCGACCACGCCCCCGCCGCCGATCCCGGCAGCGATGATGATTGGGGGCCATTCGGCCGCCCCCTGTTCGACGACCCCTCCGCCCGTGCCCTGTCGCGCGTCGGCGTCGTCGATGTCGGCTCCAACTCCGTGCGGATGGTGGTCTTCGACGGCGCGGCCCGCAGCCCGGCCTATTTCTTCAACGAAAAGATCATGTGCGGCCTTGGCAAGGGCCTGCACGAAACCGGCCGGCTGAACCCCCGGGGCCGCGAAAGGGCGCTTGCCGCGCTGAAACGCTTTGCCCTTCTGGCCGAAGGCATGGGGATCAGCACTCTCACCGTCGTCGCCACCGCCGCCACCCGCGAGGCCGAGGACGGCCCGGATTTCCAGGCCGAGGTGCTGCGCGAGACCGGGCTGAAACTCTGGGTCATCGACGGCGACGAAGAGGCCCGCCTGTCTGCCCAGGGTGTCCTTCTGGGCTGGCCCGGGGCCAAGGGCATGGTCTGCGACATCGGCGGCAACTCCATGGAACTGGCGCGCATCGCCGATGGCAAGGTGGGCAAGCGCGTCTCCACCCCGCTTGGCCCCTTCCGCCTGCAACAGGTCAAGGGCGGCCCCGACAAGCGGCGCAAGCTGATCGACCGTGTGATCACCACCGCCCAGGCCCAGGTGAAATCCACAGGCGAGCGCATCTACCTTGTCGGCGGATCATGGCGCGTCATCGCCCGACTCGACATGGAACGCCGCAACTACCCGCTCACCGTCCTGCACGAATACCGCATGACGCCGGAAAGCCTGCTGGACACGCTCGACTGGATCGCAGGCTCCGATCTGGCGATCCTGCGCGCCAAGACCGGCACCTCCTCGGAACGGATGGAACTCGTTCCGCTGGCCTGCGAGGTGCTGCGCGAACTGATCCGCATCCTGAAGCCGTCCGAAATCGACGTCTCGGCCTATGGCATCCGCGAAGGCCTGCTTTATGAACAGATGCCCCCCCGCCTGCGCCAGCGCGACCCGCTGATCGAGGCCGCGCGCATGGCCGAACTGACCTCTGCCCGCATCCCCGGCTTCGGGAAAAAGCTTTACGATTTCCTGCTGCCCCTCTTCAAGGAGGCCGACAAGGAACGCCTGCGCCTGATCAAGGCCGCCTGCCTGCTGCATGATACCACATGGCGCGCCCATCCCGATTACCGCGCCGAGGTCTGCTTCGACAACGCCACCCGCGCCAACCTCGGCGGGCTGGATCATCCCGGCCGCGTCTTCCTCGGCCTCTCGCTCCTGCACCGCTACAAGAATTCCCGCTCCGGCTCGCGCCTCGAACCGCTCTTCCGCCTGCTGACCGATGCCCAGATCCAGGATGCCGAGGTGCTGGGAAAGGCCATGCGCTTTGGCGCCATGTTCTCCATCGCTGACCCGGCCGAGGCAGGCTCGCTTCGCTGGCAGGCCAAGCGGCGCGTGCTGGAACTCACCCTCACCAAACGCGGCAAGGCCCTTTTCGGCGAAGTGGCGCAGTCGCGCTTTGCCTCCCTCGCGCTGGCCATGAAGGCCACGCCCCGCATCGTGGATGCCTGATGCTGACGCTAGATCACCTCGCCATCTGCTGCACCACGCTGGCCGAAGGCGCCGCCGCCGTCGAAGCCGCCCTCGGCCTGCCGCTCGCCCCCGGCGGGCAGCACCCGCATATGGCCACGCATAACCGCCTCCTGTCGCTCGGCCCGGATCTCTATCTCGAAGTCATCGCCGCCGATCCGTCGCAACCCCGCCCCGCCTGGCCGCGCTGGTTCGATCTGGATCGTTTCGAAGGCCCGCCCCGGCTGACCAACTGGATCTGCCGCACCGAAGACCTTGATGCCGAACTCCTCCACGCACCCGATGGCACCGGCACCCCCGTCGCCCTGCAACGCGGCGATTTCCGCTGGCGCATGGCCGTTCCGGCCACGGGCATCCTGCCCTTCGACAACCGCTTCCCCGCCCTGATCCAGTGGGAGGGCTCCGCCCATCCCGCCCCCCGCCTGCCCGATCATGGCGCGCGGCTGATATCCCTTGATATCACCCACCCGCAGCCCGACGCCCTGCGCAGCGCCCTGTCGCGCCTGACCGATCCCCGCGTGACCGTCGCGAAAGGCGAAGCGGCCCTCCGCGCGACCATCGCCACCCCGCAGGGCGAAAGGCATCTCGCATGATCCGCGACGCCACCCCGGATGACGCCCCCGGCATCGCCGCCATCTGGAACCCGGTGATCCGCGACACCGCCATCACCTTCAACGCCGCCGAAAAGTCCGACATCGAAATCGCCCGCATGATCGCGGATCGCCAGCAGGCAGGCCACGCCTTCCTCGTGGCCGACGAAGGCGGCATCGCGGGCTTTGCCACCTATGCCCAGTTCCGTGGCGGCGTGGGCTACGCCCGCACCATGGAACACACGATCCTCCTCGCGCCCGCCGCCCAGGGCCGCGGCCTTGGCCGCGCCCTCCTCTCCGCCTTGGAAACCCATGCCCGCGCCGCGGGCGCCCTCTCGCTTTTCGCGGGCGTCTCGGCCGAAAACCCCGCCGGACGCGCCTTCCACGCCCGCGCGGGCTTTGCCGAGGTGGCGATCCTGCAACGGGTCGGCTTCAAGTTCGGCCGAACCATGGATCTGGTGCTGATGCAGAAGTTCCTCGCCTGACTTCGCCGCGCAACTGCACTATCATCCCCCCATGTCGATCTGGACCCGCATCGCCGAAGCCCTCTCCGCCCTCGCCCAGGGCGAACCGCTTTCCGTGGTCTTCGACAAGCTTCAGGGCAAGGTCGACAGTCGCCCCGAACTGACCGTGGGCTTCACCATCGCCGTCATCGCGCTGGGCGCCAAGATCGCCAAGGCCGATGGCCAGGTCACCCGGGACGAAGTCACAGCCTTCCGCCGCGTCTTCACCATCGACGAAGCCGAAACCGAAAACGCCGCCCGCGTCTTCAACCTCGCCCGGCAGGATGTGGCGGGCTTCGATGCCTATGCCCGCAAGATCGCCGCCATGTTCGGCACCGATCACCGCGACGTGCTGGAAGACGTGATGGAGGGGCTCTTCCTCATCGCCCTTGCCGATGGCTCCTACCACCCCGGCGAGGATGAATTCCTGCGCGAGGTGGCGCGCATCTTCGGCCTCAGCGACAGCTGCTTCCGCGCGCTGCGGGCCTCCTATGTCGAAGGCGCGCCGCGCGATCCCTATGACGCGCTGGGCATCCCCCCCGGCGCCCCGCTGGACGAGGCGCGCGCCGCCTGGAAGCGCGCGGTCCGCGAACACCATCCCGACCGGATGCTTGCCCGGGGCGTTCCGGAAGAGGCGATCAAGCTCGCCGAACGCCGCCTCATCGCCCTGAATGCCGCATGGGAAGAAATCTCCGCCAAAGAGGCGGCCTGATCCATGGCCGGGCCGGGCCTCCGCCTCGCCACCTACAATGTCGAATGGTTCAACGCGCTCTTCGATGATACCGGACGCCCGCTCGACGATGCCCTACCCTCGGCCCGCTACGGCATCACCCGCGACCGCCAGCTCGCCGCGCTGCGCCGCGTCTTCGCCGCCCTCGACGCCGATGGCATCATGGTGATCGAGGCCCCCGATACCGGCAGCCGCCGCTCCACCACCCGCGCGCTGGAACGCTTCGCCGCCAGCGCAGGGCTGCGCGCCCGCCAGGCCCTGATCGGCTTTCCCTCCGACACGGAACAGGAAATCGCCTTCCTCTACGATCCCGACAGGCTCTCGCCCCGCCACGATCCGCAGGGCGATCCCGCCCCCCGCCATGGCACGGCCGATGCGCCCCGCTTCGACAGCGCCTTCCGCTACGATCTCGATGCCGACGGGATCAGCGAAGTGATCCGCTTCTCGAAACCGCCGCTGGAACTGGCGCTCGATACGCCCATCGGTGCCCTGCGCCTGATCGGCGTGCATGCCAAATCGAAGAACCCGCACGGCGCGCGCAACGGGGCCGAAACCACCCGCATCGCCATCGACAACCGCCGCAAGCAACTGGCCCAGTGCCTCTGGCTGCGCCAGCGCATCGCCGCCCATCTTCAGGCCGGCGACAGCCTGATCGTGCTGGGCGATCTGAACGACGGCCCCGGTCTGGACGAATATGAAAGCCTGTTCGGCCATTCCGGGGTGGAAATCGTCATCGGCCTCGACGGCCCGCCCGGACAGCGCCTTTTCGATCCCCATGCTGCCATGGCCATCAGCCAGCGCATCGGCGTGGCCCCCTCCACCGCCCGCTTCTACATCGCCCCGCAGAAGCGCTGGTTCGATGCCCTGCTCGATTTCATCATGGTCTCGCCCGATCTCTGCCGCCGCAACCCCGCCTGGCGCATCTGGCACCCGCATGACGACCCTGCCCTCGCCGCCGATCCCCTTCTCGGCCCGGCCCTTCTCGATGCCTCGGACCATTTCCCCGTCACTCTCGACCTCGGCCCCGTTGAATAGCGCCAACCCATCCCCATCTAAGGCCCATGAAACACGCAGCCCCGATCCTCGCCCTCTCGCTGTCCCTCGCCTTCGCCCCTCTGCCCGCCGCCGCGCAGGAACCCCCCGCGCCCGAGGTCGGGGATGAGGGGCCAAGCCTGATGGAGCGCGGCCTCTCGCTCTTCTTCGAAGGCTTCACACAAGAGATGGAACCCGCGCTGGACGAAATGGCCAAGGCGCTGGAACAACTCGGCCCCACCATCGCCCCTGCGCTGGAAAGCCTGATGGCCATGGTCGATGACATGACCAATTACGAAATGCCCGAAATGCTGGAAAACGGCGACATCCTCATCCGCCGCAAGGCCGACGCCCCGCCGGTCGAACCGCCCGCCGAAGCCCCGGCGACACCGGGCGTCGATCTCTGACCCGCCTCTGCCGTCCCGGACCCGGGGGCAACGCCCCCCGATCTTTCGCAGAAGACTCGCCACCCCGCGCCTGTCGAACAACCCGCCAACACCTCAGCCGCGCCGGGCGTTGATCTCTGCCCCCTCCGCCGCCCCTGTCCCGGGGGCAAAGCCCCCCGATTTTTCGCAGAAAAATCGCCCCCACGCGCCGACGGGATCAAGGCCGGAACGTCGCGCATCGCGGCAACGGTCGGCCACAAGGCCCCCATCCGCCGCCCAGGCCCCGGGGGCAACGCCCCCCCGATTTTTCGCAGCAAAATCGCCCCCGCGCGCCGGCCGGATCAAGGCCGGAACGTCGCGCATCGCGGCAACGGTCGGCCACAAGGTCCCCATCCGCCGCCCGTGGCGGGGGGCACAGCCCCCCCCGCCCGATCTTTCGCAGAAAGTTCGCTCAGGCCCGCGCCGCGCGGATCAGCTCCAGGATATCCCGCGCCGCCGCCGGAATATTCGTCCCCGGCCCGAAGATCGCCTTCACCCCGGCATCCTGCAGGAACTGGTAATCCTGCTGCGGGATCACGCCCCCGCAGATCACCAGAATATCCTCCGCCCCCGCATCGCGCAGCGCCTGCACCAGCTTCGGCGCCAATGTCTTGTGCCCCGCGGCCTGGCTGGAAATCCCCACCACATGCACATCATTGTCGATGGCATCCTGCGCCGCCTCTTCCGGCGTCTGGAACAGCGGCCCCACATCCACGTCAAAGCCGATATCGGCGAAGGCCGTGGCGATCACCTTCGCCCCCCGGTCATGCCCATCCTGCCCCATCTTCACGACCAGCATCCGCGGCCGCCGCCCTTCCGCCTCGGCAAAGGCCTCCACATCCTTCTGGATCTGGGCAAAGCCCTGATCGCCCTCATAGGCCGCACCATAGACCCCGGCGAGCGTCTTCACCTCGGCCCGATGCCGCCCGAACACCTTTTCCATCGCCATGCTGATCTCTCCGACTGTGGCCCTTGCGCGCGCCGCCACCACGGCCGCCTCCAGCAGATTGCCGCCCTCGCCCGCGCGGCGGGTCAATTCCTCCAGCGCCGCCTGACAGGCGGCCTCGTCCCGCGCGGCGCGGGTGCTGTTCAGCCGCGCGATCTGCGCCTCGCGCACCGCGACATTGTCGATGTCGAGGATGTCGATCGGCTCTTCCTTGTCCTTGCGGTACTTGTTGACGCCGACGATCACCTCCTCACCCCGGTCGATCATCGCCTGCCGCCGCGCGGCCGACTCTTCGATCCGCAGCTTCGGCATGCCAGAGGCCACGGCCTTCGTCATGCCCCCCATCGCCTCGACCTCTTCCATCAAGGCCCAGGCTTCCTCGGCCAGCTGCGCCGTCAAGCTTTCCACGTAATAGGATCCCGCCAGCGGATCGACGACATGGGTGATCCCCGTCTCTTCCTGCAGGATCAGCTGCGTGTTCCGCGCGATCCGCGCGCTGAACTCCGTCGGCAAGGCAATCGCCTCGTCCAGAGCATTGGTGTGCAGCGACTGCGTCCCCCCCAGCACCGCCGCCATCGCCTCATAGGCCGTGCGGATGACGTTGTTATAGGGGTCCTGCTCCTGCAGACTGACGCCCGAGGTCTGGCAATGCGTCCGCAGCATCAGGCTGGAGGCCTTCTTCGCCCCGAACCCTTCCATGATCCGGTGCCACAGCATCCGCGCCGCGCGCAGCTTCGCGGCCTCCATGAAGAAATTCATCCCGATGGCGAAGAAGAACGACAGCCTTCCTGCGAAATCGTCCACATCCATCCCCCGCGCCAGCGCCGCGCGGACATATTCCCGCCCGTCGGCCAGCGTGAAGGCCAGCTCCTGCACGAGGTTCGCCCCCGCCTCCTGCATGTGATAGCCGGAGATGGAGATCGAGTTGAACTTCGGCATCTCCTTCGCGGTATATTCGATGATGTCCGCGATGATCCGCATGCTGGGTTCGGGCGGATAGACATAGGTGTTGCGGACCATGAACTCCTTCAGGATGTCGTTCTGGATGGTCCCCGACAGGTCCGCGCGGGAAACCCCCTGCTCCTCGCCCGTCACAATGAAATTCGCAAGGATCGGGATCACCGCCCCGTTCATCGTCATGGAAACACTGATCTTTTCCAAGGGGATGCCGTCGAACAGCACCTTCATGTCCTCGACGCTGTCGATGGCCACGCCCGCCTTGCCCACATCCCCCACCACGCGCGGATGGTCGCTGTCATAGCCGCGATGGGTGGCAAGGTCGAAGGCGACCGAAACCCCCTGCTGCCCCGCCGCCAGCGCCTTGCGGTAGAAGTTGTTCGACTCTTCCGCCGTCGAAAACCCCGCATACTGCCGGATCGTCCAGGGACGGCCCGCATACATCGTGGCCCTGACCCCCCGCGTGAAGGGTGCCACCCCCGGCAGCTCGCCCATCTGCGGCAGGCCCGCCACATCCGCCGCGGTGTAAAGCGGCTTGATCGCGATTCCTTCCAGCGTGTTCCAGGTCAGGCTTTCGGGCTCTGCCCCCTTCAGTTCCTTGGCCGCCAGCGCGCGCCACTTGGTCAGGTCTTCCGACATCTCTCTTCCTTCCCTCACCCAGCCCCCGATGCAGCATCGGGCGGCTGGCATATCCCTTGGGTTTTCAGGCCCCTGCCCTATATTCAGGGTCAAAGGGGAACCGCATGAAACTGCTTCGAACCGCGCTTGTCGCAGCCCTCCTGCCGCTATCCGCCCTCGCGCAGGAAACACCCGCCCCTGCCGGGGCCTTTGCCCCCGTCGCGGCGGCGGATGTGGTCTGGTCGGACCTCATGTATGTCAGACGCCCCGTCGTGGTCTTCGCCGACAGCCCGAACGACCCGAACTTCATCCGCCAGATGGAACTCATCGCCCGCGATCCCGGCCAGCTTGCCGAACGCGATGTCATCCTCATCACCGACACCGATCCCGCCGCCCGCACCGAGGTGCGCCAGAAACTCCGCCCCCGCGGCTTTTCGCTGGTGCTGCTGGACAAGGACCTTCGCCCCGTGATCCGCAAACCGCTCCCGTGGGAGGTGCGCGAGATCACCCATGCCATCGACAAATTCCCCCTGCGGCGGCAGGAAATCCAGCAAGGCGCAGGCCGCGGCGCGGGGGGCTGACCCCTCTCCCCGACCCTCTCCCCACCGGGGAGAGGGAGGATCGCCCCACCCGATCCGGGGCACCCCGCAGGAAACGGTGCGCCCTTCCCTCTCCCCCCGGGGGAGAGGGTCAGGGTGAGGGGGCGATGCCGCAGCGGCCCGTGCATGGCCTCACTCGAATTCCATGATGATGTCGTCCACCTTCAGGCTGGCCCCGGCGCTTGCGGCGATCTTCTTCACCACGCCGCGCCGTTCGGCCTTCAGGATGTTCTCCATCTTCATGGCCTCCACCGTCGCCAGCGCCTGGCCCTCCTGCACCTCGTCGCCCTCGGCCACGTTGATCTTCACCACCAGCCCCGGCATCGGGCAGAGCAGGAATTTCGACGTATCAGGGGGCAGCTTCTCGGGCATCAGCAGCGAAAGCGCGTGCTGACGCGGGCTGCGCACGAGGCATTTCAGATCCGCCCCGCGCACCCGCAGCCGGAACCCCATCGGCACCTTGCCCACCTTCATCACCAAAGGCGTGCCATCCACCATCAGCCGCGCCAGCGGCTGGCCCGGCGTCCAGTCGCTTTCCACCCGATGCGACGTGCCTTCGGCGAAGGTCACGGTCGATCCGCCCTTGTCGGCGGACACCGTCACCGGAAACGCCTCGCCCTGCACCGACACGACCCAGTCATCGCCCACACGGCGCTGGTGGTTGTCCATCGTTCCGGTGATCTTCGTTCGCCGGATCTCTGCCACGCGGTTCATCGCCGCCGCCGCCGCCGCCACCCGGCGCAGCATCGCCCCGTCCAGCGTCACGCCGTTGAAGCCTTCGGGATATTCCTCGGCAATGAAGGCGGTCGTGATATTGCCGCTGGTAAAGCGCGGATGCTCCATCACCGCCGAACAGAAGGGCAGGTTATGCCCGATCCCTTCCACCTCGAACGTATCCAAGGCCAGCCGCATCTCCTCGATCGCCGCCGCCCGCGTTTCGCCCCAGGTGCAGAGCTTGGCGATCATCGGGTCATAGAACATCGAAATCTCGCCGCCCTCATAGACGCCGGTATCGTTCCGCACGATCCCGCCGCCCGCCGTCTTGCCCTCGACCGGGGGCCGATAGCGCGTCAGCCGCCCGATGGAGGGCAGGAAGTTCCGATAGGGGTCTTCCGCATAAAGCCGGCTTTCCATCGCCCAGCCGTTGATCTTCAGATCACCCTGGGCAAAGGGCAGCGGCTCCCCCGCCGCCACGCGGATCATCTGTTCCACCAGATCGACCCCGGTGATCAGCTCCGTCACCGGATGCTCCACCTGCAGGCGCGTGTTCATCTCAAGGAAATAGAAATTCCGGTTGCCGTCGACGATGAATTCCACCGTCCCGGCACTGGTATAGCCCACCGCCTTGGCCAAGGCGCAGGCCTGCTCGCCCATCGCCTTGCGCGTCGCCTCATCAAGGAAAGGCGACGGCGCCTCTTCGATCACCTTCTGGTTCCGCCGCTGGATGGAACACTCCCGCTCATGCAGGTAGACGCAATTGCCATGCTTGTCGGCCAGCACCTGAATCTCGATATGGCGCGGCTGGGTCACGAATTTCTCGATGAAGATGCGGTCATCGCCAAAAGACGCCGCCGCCTCGTTCTTCGACGACTGGAACCCCTCGGCGGCTTCCTGATCGTTCCACGCGATCCGCATCCCCTTGCCGCCACCGCCCGCGCTGGCCTTGATCATCACCGGATAGCCGATCTCGCGGGAGATCTTCACCGCCTCCTCGCTGTCGGCGATCAGGCCCATATAGCCCGGAACCGTGGAAACCCCCGCCTCCTGCGCCAGCTTCTTCGAGGTGATCTTGTCCCCCATCGCCTCGATCGCCGGGCTGGGCGGGCCGATGAAGACGACGCCTTCCTTCTCCAAGGCGGCGGCGAAATCCATCCGCTCGGACAGGAAGCCATAGCCCGGATGCACCGCCTCGGCCCCCGTGGCGCGGATTGCCTCCATGATCCGGTCGATCACGATATAGGACTGGTTCGCAGGGGGCGGGCCGATATGCACCGCCTCATCCGCCATCTTGACGTGCAGCGCGTTGCGGTCGGCATCGGAATAGACGGCCACCGTCTTGATGCCCATCTTGCGCGCGGTCTTGATGACACGGCAGGCAATCTCGCCCCTATTGGCGATCAGGATCTTCTTGAACATCTCTCTCCCCTTCCACCGCGCCCGGGCCGGGGCGCGGAAATGACAAAGGCCACCGGGGCGACATGCCCCGATGGCCTTCCAACAGTTGCGTCACGCCGTCCGCAGGCGGCGATCAGATCAGTAGCGACGGCAGGGCGGCAGCCCCGGCAGACCGCAGGACGCAGCCCCGGCCAGCGCGCCAAGCGCGGCCCCTGCGACCATGTTTTCATCCATCGCATCGGCGATGGCCGCACCCGCGACAGCACCGCCAAGCCCGCGCTCGGTCGGGGTCTGCATGCAGCCCGCAAGGGTTGTGGTCGCAAGTGCGAGAATGACAAGATATTTACGCATGGCTCTTTGCCTCTTTGGGTTGTGATTGCCGCCAAGTTTACCCTGTTCAGCGCCGCAATAAAGGACAATTCGCAGGCCACGGATCGCGGTTGCGTGATATCGGCAGAAGGGCGCGCATGCCCCTTCCCGTCCGACAAGGCAAAAAAGTCCGGCCTCCCCGCAACGGGGAAAGGCCGGAACTCAAGGGAAGGGGTAGTGTCAAGGCAGAGACGGGGGCCGTAGGACAAGCACCCCGAGGGATCTTCACTCTGTGCCAGCCCATGGCCCAAGGCAAATGCCGTTTCGCCCGCGCGCGGGCGCCTTGCGAAAGCTTGCCGGAATGCGGTCGGGCTCGGCGGATGCATGCCTAGTCGTCCCCGTCCCAGTCGTCGAAATCGTCGTCAAAGCCGAAATCGGGCGCGTCCTTGGCAAAGACTTCGGGAAAGCTCGCCTCGGCCCGCTTCACGTCGATGCGCAGCAGCGCCTCATAGGAACAGGGATCGAACGGATCCTCTGCCGGCACCACCTCGCGCCCGAACAGCCAGGACAGCCGCCCCGCATCCAGATTGCCGCGCTCGAACGGCTCTTCCCCGAACTGCGCCCAGAGCGCCGCCATGAACCCCTGATCGGCCATGCGGTCGGCATGCTTGCGGTCGCGATAGCGTTCCCGCCTCACGATCTTCGCCGGCCCTTCCTTGCGGTTCTCGCGCCGGATGGTGAACTGGAAATCCGTTCCGGGCAACCGCCCCGGAAAGCCGCGATGCTTCAGCATGTCCTGCCCCTTTCGATGCCAAGGGGCGCGTCATGCCGGATCGTGCGGCCAAGGTCAAATCCGGCCGCCCGCAACCTGGCGCCAGACAGAATCGGGGCGGGCCGGGGCGCACAAGCCCCATTGGCCCGCCCGGATTTCTTACTTGTACTTGCCGGTGTAGGTCGGCTCGGTCGACACGGGGGTATCCACGTAGACGACTTCTTCTTCCTTGGCGGCGCAGGCTGCAACAAAGGCGACCATGCACAGCGCCAGAAGGGTTTTCGTGCTCTTCGACATCCTCTACTCCTATTTTCTTGGAGGGATGGCCCGGACGAATAGCCGCCGCGCCCCCCTCGATGCGAGGTATCGGCCGCTTGGGTTCGACCGCACTGCACCTTAGCCGAAATTCCGGCCCATGCACATGCAGACGAAGCCAAGTTCTCGGCCTGTGTCCCTGCTACATCAGCCAGCCCATATCCGGCAAGCCCCCTGCCACCCGCATCGGCGAACATCAGTAGATCTCCCAGATGCAGGCGCCATCCTCGATGCGGAAGGCCTCGAAATACTGCGTGGCCTCCGGGGCGGCCTCGCCAAAGGCCACCGCCACATCCGACATGGAAATGATCACCTGTTCCGGATGCGGCCCCTGCGCGGCGATGCGCGGCAGGGCAAAGCTGTCGCACAGATGCTGCATGTCGGCGCTGGCCGTGTCGAAATCCACCCCGCCCCCCGGCGCGATCCCCGGCGCAAGAAAGCGGAAACGCAGCGTCATCCCCTCCGGCCCCGGCACGTTCCAGATCACGTCCTGCAGGCTGACCGCCTGCCCCGACGGCACCGCGATCCCTGCCCCATCGCCCGGCTCCACCCGCAACACCCCGTCCTCCGCCGCCACGGGCGCGGCGGCCAGAAGGGCCAGGATCGGCATCAGGCGAAGGACAGGGCGCATCGAACGGCCTCACAACGGGATGTTGTCGTGCTTCTTCCAGGGATTGGCCTGCTTCTTCGTCCGCAGGCTGGCAAAGGCGCGCGCAACGCGGCGGCGGGTGGAATGGGGCATGATCACCTCGTCGATGAACCCCTTTTCCGCCGCAACAAAGGGATTGGCGAAGCGGTCCTCGTAATCCTTCACCCGCCCCGCGATCTTGTCCTTGTCACCCAACTCGCTGCGATAGAGGATCTCGACCGCCCCCTTCGCCCCCATCACGGCCACTTCCGCCGTGGGCCAGGCATAGTTGAAATCGCCCCGCAGATGCTTGGACGACATCACGACATAGGCCCCGCCATAGGTCTTGCGCGTCAGCACCGTCACCTTCGGCACCGTCGCCTCGCCATAGGCGAACAGCAGTTTCGCCCCGTGCTTGATGACCCCGCCATATTCCTGGCTCGTCCCCGGCAGGAAGCCCGGCACATCGACCAGCGTCAGGATCGGCACTTCGAAGGCGTCGCAGAACCGCACGAAACGCGCGGCCTTCCGGCTTGCGTCGATATCCAGACAGCCCGCCAGGACCATCGGCTGGTTCGCCACCACGCCCACGGTCTGCCCTTCCAGCCGGATGAAGCCGGTGATGATATTGCCCGCGAAATCCTTCTGGATCTCGAAGAAATCGCCCTCGTCGGCGATCTTCAGGATCAGTTCCTTCATGTCATAGGGCTGGTTCGGATTGTCCGGCACCAGCGTATCAAGGCTCATCTCCACCCGCGCGGGATCATCGAAGAAGGGCCGCACCGGCGCCTTCTCGCGGTTGTTCAGCGGCAGGAAATCGAACAGCCGCCGCGTTTCCGCGATCAGTTCGACATCATTCTCATAGGCCCCGTCCGCGACCGAGGATTTCTTCGTATGCGTCGAAGCCCCGCCCAGTTCCTCGGCGGTGACCTGCTCATTCGTCACGGTCTTCACCACATCCGGCCCGGTGACGAACATGTAGGAGCTGTCCTTCACCATGAAGATGAAGTCCGTCATCGCGGGCGAATAGACCGCACCCCCCGCGCAAGGCCCCATGATCAGCGAAATCTGCGGCACCACGCCCGAGGCAAGGATATTGCGCTGGAACACCTCGCCATAGGCCGCGAGCGAAGACACCCCTTCCTGAATCCGCGCCCCGCCGGAATCGTTCATCCCGATCACCGGCGCGCCGTTCTGGATCGCCATATCCATGATCTTGCAGATCTTCGCCGCGTGGGTTTCGGAAACCGACCCGCCCAGCACGGTGAAGTCCTGCGAAAAGACATAGACCATGCGCCCGTTGATCGTGCCCCATCCGGTCACGACACCGTCGCCGGGATGGCGCGTCTCTTCCATCCCGAAATCCGTGCAGCGGTGCTGCACGAACATGTCGAATTCCTCGAAACTGCCCTCATCCAGCAAAAGCTCGATCCGCTCCCGCGCGGTCAGCTTGCCCTTGGCATGCTGCGCCTCCACCCGGCGCGCGCCCCCGCCCGCGCGGGCCACGGCGCGGCGGTCTTCCAACTCCTGCAGGATATCCTTCATCGGTGCTCTCCCCCCGAATTTTGCCGATACATAGCGGCATGAAGCAGGGGGACCAAAGGGAGTCTCGCATATTTGCAAATTATTGGCAGACTTCCTTGCGCAAAACGCAAATCAGCAAACCCCTCGCCTTCCGCCCGTCGCGGCCCTAAAAGCGCGGTCAGAACGATCCAAGCCCTTTCATCCGTTCCCAAATCTCGCCCGGAGGGTCCGGGAGGGCAGGTCGCCCTCCCGGGGCCACCCACCCCGCGCCACGCCACGGAACCCAGAAAACCGGACCCTTGCCATCATGTCGCAGCTTCCCGTCCCCGTCATCACCATCGGCCTCCTGCTCGCCTCGAACATCTTCATGACCTTCGCCTGGTATGGGCACCTGAAATACAAGTCCGCCTCGCTGGTGCTGGTCATCCTAGCCAGCTGGCTGATCGCCCTGCCCGAATATGCGCTGCAGGTGCCTGCCAATCGCATCGGCCACGGCCATTTCTCGGCGGCCGAACTCAAGACGATCCAGGAGGTGATCACCCTCACCGTCTTCGCCGTCTTCTCGGTGCTCTATCTGAAGGAACCGCTGGGCTGGAACCACGCACTCGGCTTTGCCTTCATCGCGCTCGGGGCCTTCTTCATCTTCCACAAATGGGGCTAGCCCCCTGCCACAGCCCGCCCGCGCCCTCAGGCACACCGACCTGTGCATTCCCGCTTCTGGACAAGCCCCCCCCTGCGGGCGTAGCGCTTCGGCATGACACCCGTCCGCTTCCTTGACCGCCGCACTCCCCCGCATATCGCCACGCTCATCCTGATGGCGGGGATGTCGGCCCTGGCGATGAACATCTTCCTGCCCTCGCTGCCGGGCATGGCGAAGTGGTTCGATGCCCCCTATGCGCTGATGCAGCTTTCCGTGGCGCTCTACCTTGCGCTCTCGGCCGTGCTGCAGATCCTCATCGGCCCGATCTCCGATCGCTTCGGCCGCCGCAAGGTGCTTCTGGGCGCGATGGTCCTGTTCCTGGTCGCCACCGTGGGCACGCTGCTGGCCACCGATGCCACCACCTTCCTGATCTTCCGCATGGCGCAGGCCGTGGTGGCGGCGGGCATGGTCCTGTCGCGGGCCGTCGTGCGCGACATGGTCCCCGATGCCCAGGCCGCCTCGATGATCGGCTATGTCACCATGGGCATGTCGATCGTGCCCATGATCGGCCCCGTCATCGGCGGCGTGCTTGATGAACAATTCGGCTGGCAGGCGAATTTCGCGCTGCTGCTGATCCTCGGCGTGGTCACGCTGGTGCTGATCTGGGCCGATCTGGGCGAAACCGCGACACCCCGCAAGATCTCGCTCATGGACCAGATCCGCACCTATCCGGGCCTGCTGACCTCGCGCCGCTTCTGGGGCTATGTGGGCTGCGCCTCCTTCACCTCGGGTTCCTTCTTCGCCTATCTCGGCGGTGCGCCCTATGTGGGCAACGTGGTCTTCGGCCTCTCCTCCTCCGAAGTGGGCCTTCTCTTCGCCATCACCGCCGTGGGCTATGCGGCAGGCAATTTCGTCGCCGGGCGCTTTTCCGTCCGGATCGGGCTGAACCGCATGATCCTGGGCGGCACCATCGTCTGCGTGATCGGCATGGGTCTCCTCGCCCTCGTCACCCTCGCGGGCCTGCATTCCCCCTATGTCTTCTTCGGCTTCACCCTCGCCCTCGGCCTTGGCAACGGCATGACACTGCCCAATGCCAATGCCGGGATGCTGTCGATCAAGCCCGAACTCGCGGGCACCGCCTCGGGCCTTGGCGGGGCGATCCAGATCGGCGGCGGCGCGGCCCTGGCCGCGCTGGCCGGAACGCTCCTGACCGAAGGCGCAACCGAGATGCCGCTGATCCTGCTGATGCTCGGCTCTGCCATCCTCGCGCTCTTCTCGATCCTCGCCGTGATGCGCCGCGCCCGCCGCCTCGGGCTGGGCTGATCCCGCCGCCCGCCCGCCCCGCGCGCTTCCCCCTTGACGCGCGCGGGATTTCTTCGAAGAACTTTGCAAAATTCCGGTGGGCCACCGCACCCACGCCGCGCCGCTTTGCAAAGGATGCCGACATGGCCACGCAGAAACTCTATGCCGGTGCCAAGCTGCGCGAGATCCGCGCCCGCCTCGCCCTTACCCAGAAATCCTTTGCCGACAAGCTGGGCGTCTCGCTCCCCTATCTCAACCAGATGGAAAACAACCACCGGCCGGTTTCGGCTTCCGTGGTGCTGGCCCTGGCACAGGAATTCGGCCTCGACGTCACCGAACTGACCGTGGGCGAATCCGAACGCCTCGTCTCCGACATGCGCGAGGCGCTGGCCGACCCCGTCTTCGCGGCCACCTCGCCCCCCTTGGCCGACCTCCGCCTCGCCGCCTCCAACGCGCCCGCGCTGGCCCGCGCCTTCCTCGACCTGCACCGCGCCTACCGCCAGACCCATGAACGCCTCGCCTCGCTGGACGAAGCGCTTGGTCGCGAAGACGCCTCCCTCCGCCCCTCGCCATGGGAGGAGGTGCGCGACTTCTTCCACTACTGCGACAACTACATCGACGCCGTCGACCGCGCCGCCGAACATTTCGCCACTCCGGGTGGCGCGCCGCAGGACATCACCCGCACCGCCATCACCGCGCTGGAGCGGCGCGGCATCACCGTCACCTTCACCGACCAGCCCGAAACCCGCCGCTACGACCCCGCCACCAAGCGCCTGACGCTCTCGAACCGCACCGCAGGCCCGACCCAGCGCTTCCAGCTTCTGCTGCAAGTCGCCCTCCTGACCCAGAACGAGTTGATCGAGGCCACGCTCGACCTCGCCCGCTTCGCCACGCCCGAGGCGCGCGACATCGCCAAGATCGGCCTCGCCAACTATTTCGCCGGGGCCGCCCTCCTGCCCTACCGCGCCTTCCAGGCCGCCGCCCTGCAAACCCGGCACGATCTCGAACGGCTGGCCGATCTCTTCGGTGCCTCCATCGAACAGGTTGCCCACCGCCTCTCCACCCTCCAACGCCCAGGCGCGAAAGGCATCCCCTTCTTCTTCGTTCGCGTGGATCAGGCAGGCACCATCACCAAACGCCACTCCGCCACCCGCCTGCAATTCGCCCGCTTCGGCGGCGCCTGCCCGCTCTGGAACGTCCACCGCGCCTTCGAATCCCCCGGCCAGTTCCTCCGCCAACTTGCCGAAACGCCCGACGGGGTGAAATACCTCTGCCTCTCGCGCGACGTGTCCAAACCCGGCGGGGCCTTCCTCGCCCCCGTCAAACGCTACGCCATAGGCCTCGGCTGCGAAGTCCAGCACGCCCCGCAACTCGTCTATGCCGACGGGCTGGACCTGAAGGGCCATTTCGAACCCATCGGCATCTCCTGCCGCATCTGCGAACGCCCCGCCTGCCACCAGCGCTCCGTCCCACCCCTCGAACGCCGCCTGAAGGTCGACCCCGACCGCCGCGGCCTCCTGCCCTACGAGATCGCGGAATGACAGAAGGCCCCGGCGAGTACCGGGGCCTTCCTTCCTCTGCCAACCCTCTCAGGCCGCGATCTGCTTCCAGATCGCATCCTTCAGCTTCATCCGCTTCTGGCGCAACTCCGCCTCATGTTCCGGCGTGGTCGGCTCCACCAGCGTCTCGGCCCGATGCACCGCGCGGTTCACCTCGTGATAGTCCTCGACCATCTTCGCGAAATGCGCATCCGCCGCCTTCAGCGCATGTATCGCCTCGGCCTTCTCGGGGAAATCCTCATACAGGTCATGGGGCGTGTTCGACATGTGCATTCTCCTTCGCGTCGTCATGACCTGACGCTAAAGGGCGCGGTCCAGCCCCGCCTTGACCTCAATCAAACTAACGCGACGCCCGCCGGAAACCCGCCGCCCGCGCCTCCGCCTCGGAACAGAACCACTGCTCCCCCTTGCGCGGATTGATCCGCGTCGCGGCATAATCCGCCTGTCCCGGCAGGTGATAGATGCGCCTGCCGCCCGCCCCGACATTCCCCTTGATCGCGCAATCCGCATCCGGCACCGCCTGTGCCTCTTCCGCCTGTCGATAGTCCTCCGGCGCCACCCAATCCGCCGCCCACAGGCCCACGCCTTCGGCCCGCGCCGCCGCCTCGGCATTCGTATAGCGCGACGAATAGCGCAGATAGGCCACCGCCATCCCCCGCCGCACCATCAATGCGCCGACATCCTCGCCCCCCGCCGCGCAGACGGCGACCGCCCGCCCATAGCGATCCACATCCTGCACCGCGCAAGACAGCCGCTTGCGCCCGACGATCCCGGCCAGTTCTTCCCGCGCCGCACGACCGCATGCCCAGCGCCGCCCGCCCCTCTCGCAGGGCTGGTCCAGTTCCGGCGCATCCACGCCGAAAAGCCGCACCTTCACCCCCGCCACCTCCAGCGTGTCGCCATCCACCGCCCGCGCCCGCCCCTCCACCGTCGCGGCAAGCAAGGGAAGCGGCAAGGCCAGCAGGACAAGAACGAGAAGGGAACGAAGTGTTAACGCCATACCCCGATTTCCCCCGCAGAGGGGGCGAAATCAAGGCAAACATTAATAATTCCTTAACTGGTTAAGAACGCAGCCGGAACATCACCGCTGCGCCACGCGCCAGTTCGGGTTGATCCAGGGCTCGGCATTCGACCGCGGCAGGGGCGTCCGGCCCAGCAGATGATCCGCCGCCTTCTCGCCCACCATGATCGACGGCGCATTCAGGTTGCCGTTCGTCACCTGCGGGAAGATGGAACTGTCGGCCACCCGCAGCCCTTCCACCCCGATCACGCGGCATTCGGGATCGACCACCGCCATCGGATCGTCCCGCCGCCCCATCCGCGCCGTGCCGCAGGGGTGATAGGCGCTTTCCACATGCGCGCGGATGAAATCATCCAGCTGGTCATCCGTCTGCACCCCAGCCCCCGGCTGGATCTCGTGCTTCACATAGCCCGCCATCGCCTCCTGCCCAAAGATCTCGCGCGTCAGACGGATGCAGGTGCGGAAATCCTCCCAGTCGCTGGGATGCGACATGTAGTTGAACAGGATCTTCGGCGCGTCCTTCGGATCGCCCGACCGCAGCGTCACCGCCCCCCGCGATTTTGATCGCATCGGCCCGACATGGGCCTGGAACCCATGCCCTTCGGCCGCCGCCTTTCCGTCATAGCGCACGGCGATGGGCAGGAAATGATACTGGATATCCGGATATTCCACCCCCGGCTTCGACCGGATGAAAGCGCAGGCCTCGAACTGGTTCGAGGCACCCAACCCCTTCTTGGTGAACAGCCACTGCGCCCCGATCACCGCCTTCCCCCAGAGGTTCCAGTATTTATACAGCGTCACGGGCTTCTTCGAGGCAAACTGCAGGTAAAGCTCCAGATGGTCCTGCAGATTGGCCCCCACGCCGGGACGATCCGCCACCACCTCCACCCCATGCGCCCGCAGATGCGCCGCATCCCCGATCCCCGACAGCATCAGGATCTTCGGCGTGTTGATGGACGACGCCGCCACCACCACCTCGCGCGCGGCACGGATCACCTCGATCTGACCGCCCCGCTCCACCTCGACCCCGACCGCGCGGCCATTCTCGATCACCACCCGCCGCGCAAAGGCGCGCACGACCTCCACATTCCCCTTCTTCACCGCAGGCTTGAGGTAAGCATTCGCCGCCGACCAGCGCACGCCATTGTGGATCGTGGCCTCCATCGGCCCGAACCCCTCTTGCTGCTGGCCGTTGTAATCGCGCGTCACGGGATACCCCGCCTGCTCCCCCGCCTTGATGAAGGCATCGAACAAGGGGTTCTCCCGCGGTCCCCGCGACACATGCAAAGGCCCGTTCGCCCCCCGCCACGACGGATCGCCCCCGTCGCGCGCCCCGTGCCAGCTTTCCATCCGCTGGAAATAGGGCAGCACATCCGCATAGGCCCAGCCCTGCGCCCCCATCTCGGCCCAGGTATCGAAATCCCGCGCATGGCCCCGCACATAGACCATCCCGTTGATGCTGGACGACCCGCCGATCACCTTGCCCCTCGGCGTGGCCAGCACGCGGCCGCCCAGATGCGGCTCCGGCTCGGTCTGAAAGCCCCAATCGTACCGCGCCATGTTCATCGGATAGGACAGCGCCGCCGGCATCTGGATGAACGGCCCCGCATCCGTGCCGCCATGTTCGATGACGGTGACCTTCGCCCCGCCCTCGCCCAGCCGCCAGGCCATTGCCGAACCGGCAGAGCCTGCCCCGATGATCACGAAATCCGCCGTCATGTCCCCGACCTTCCTCAATTCTTCCGCGCCGCATGCGCAAGGCATTCGGCAAAGCGGTCAAAGGCGATGTTCCCGCCCGATGCGATGACCAGAACCACCTTGCCCGCCACGGGCACCTGCCCCTCCAGCACCGCCGCCAGCGCCACCGCCCCCGATGGTTCCAGCACCAGTTTCAGCGCCTCGAAGGCGCGCATCATCGCGCGCAAGACCGCGCCATCCTCGACCGCCAGCCCCTCCACCCCCGCCGCCCGGCAGGCGGCAAAGGTCGCCTCGCCCGGCATCGGGGCCTGCAGCGCGTCACAGACCGTCGGCCCCCCCGGGGCGGCGACCCTGTCGCCCGCCCGCAGCGACCGGCCCATGCCGTCATGCCCCCGTGGTTCGGCCCCCCATATTTCCGCATCGGGATGGGCCGCGCGCAGCGCCAGCGACACGCCGCCCATCAGCCCACCCCCGCCCACGGGCGAGACCACCACATCCGGCACCGCCCCGGCCGCGCGCATCTGCGCCAGCGCCTCCAGCCCCGCCGTGCCCTGCCCCGCGATCACCTCGGGATCGTCAAAGGGATGCAGCAGCGTCAGCCCGCGCAATCCCGCCACTTCCCGCGCCAGCGCCGCCGCCGCCACCTCGCGCGGGGCATCCCCATGATACGACAGCACCACCTCTGCCCCCAGCGCCTCGGTCGCGCGCCGCTTCGCCTCGGGCGCGTCCGACGGCATCACGATGGTCACCGGCACCCCCAGATCCTGCCCCGCCGCCGCCAGACCCTGCGCGAAATTGCCCGAGGAGAAGGCCACCACGCCCCGCCCCCGTTCCTCCTCTGTCAGTTGCATCAGCCGCCACATGGCCCCGCGCAGCTTGAACGAACCCGTCCGCTGCAAGCCCTCGGCCTTCACGAAAAGCCGCGCCGCGCCGCACTCGCGCGCCAGCCCCTCCGCCTCCAGCAGCGGCGTCAGCCGCACCCTGTCGCGCAGCGCCGCATGGGCGGCGGCAATCCGTTCCGGCCCGGGCAGATCAATAGGGCGCATCGACCGGCCCCATGCCGACATAGACCGACTTCACTTGCGTGTAATGCTCCACCGCCGCGCGCCCGTTCTCGCGCCCCACACCCGACATCTTGGATCCCCCGAAGGGCCCCTCGACCGGCGTCAGGTTATAGGCATTGATCCAGCACGTCCCCGCCTCCAGCCGCGCGATCACCCGATGCGCCCGCGTCAGGTCCGCCGTGAACACCCCCGCCGCCAGCCCGAATTCGGTATCATTCGCCCGCGCGACAACCTCTTCCTCGGTCTCGAAATCCAGCACGGCCATGACGGGGCCGAACACCTCTTCCCGGGCAATCGTCATGCCATCCGTCACATCGGCGAACACCGTGGGCTGCACATAGAACCCCGTATTCGGCGCCGCCCGCCCGCCGCCGCAGACCAGCCGCGCGCCCTCGGCCTTCGCCGTCGCGATATAGCCCAGCACCTTTTCCAACTGCGCCGCACTCACCAGCGGCCCCATCTGCGTGGCCTCGTCCAGCGGATCGCCCAGAACGATCCCCGCCGTCCGCGCCGCCAGCCGTTCAAGGAACCGCGCCTTGATCCCCTTCTGCACGAAGACCCGCGTCCCGTTGGAACAGACCTGCCCGGCGGAATAGAAATTCCCCAGCATCGCCGCCCCCACCGCATCCTCGACGCTCGCATCGTCAAAGACCACCAGCGGCGACTTCCCCCCCAGTTCCATCGTCACGGCCTTCACGCCATCCGCCGCCGCGGCATAGACCTTGCGCCCCGTCGGCACCGACCCCGTCAGCGACACCTTCGCAACCCGGGGATCCGTGACCAGCGACGCCCCCACCGCCCCCCGCCCCTGCACCACGTTGAACAGCCCCGCCGGAAGCCCCGCCTCGACGAAAATCTCCGCCAGCATCAAGGCGCCCAGAGGCGTCACCTCCGACGGCTTGAACACCATCGCATTGCCAAGGCTCAGCGCGGGGGCCGCCTTCCAGCAGGCGATCTGGCTGGGATAATTCCACGCGCCGATGCCCACACAAACCCCCAAAGGCTCGCGGATCGTATAGACGAAATCCCGCCCCAAGGGCACCGTCTCGCCCGTCACCGTGGGGGCCAGCCCCGCGAACCATTCCAAGCTGTCCGCCCCGCTCGGCCAATCCGCAACGATGGTTTCCTGAATCGGCTTGCCCGTATCCAGCGTCTCCAGCCGCGCCAGCTCATCCCCCCGGTCGCGGATCATATCCGCCGCCCGCCGCAGGATGCGCGACCGCTCCACCGGCTTCATCGCCGCCCACTCCGCCTGCGCCCGTTTGGCCGAGGCAAGCGCCGCCTCCACCACCGCCGCCGTCGCCTCATGCACGACCGCGATCACCTCGCCCGTCGCGGGATAGATCACCTCGATCGGCGCACCCGCCTTGTCCTCGACATAGGCCCCGTCGACGAAATGGCTGGCCTTCGGTTGCGCCTTCATGCGGTCTTTCCCTTCAGTTGAGCGTTCAGATAATCCAGCGCCGTCTGCACCGCCGCCGCCGCATCCGGCGGCCCCGACTTCAACACCTCGCGGATGTAAAGCCCGTCGATCAGCGCCCCCAGCCCCTCGGCCACCTCGCCCGCCCGCGCGCCCGCCAGGGGCCGCAGACAGGCCATCAGGTTCGACCGCAGCCGCCCCTGATAGATCGCCAGCAGCCGCTTCGCCTCGGGTACCGTCTGGGCCAGCACGTAGAAATTCAGCCAGGCCCCCACCACCTCGCGCCGGAAATTCCCCGCGCTGAAGCTTGCCGCCAGAATCGCCCTCAGCCGCGCCTCCGGCCCCTCGGCCACGGCCAGCGCCCCCCGCACCTCGGCCCCATACAGCGTCAGGACATGCCGCATCGCCGCCAGGAAGATCTCTTCCTTCGACCCGAAATAATGGTGCGCCAGAGCGCTCGACATGCCCGCGCGCTTGGCGATCTGGCTTACCGTGACATCCAGCGATCCCACGCGCCCGATCTCGCTGATCGTCGCTTTGACCAGCGCCGCCTTTCGGATAGGCTCCATTCCAAGCTTCGGCATATCGGTGAGGTCCCAAGAAAAAACTTGCCAAACCGAGTAAGCGTGAAGTCTATTGACTCGTCAATCAACAAAAACCGACCGGGAGATCGCAACCATGTTCAAACACCTCCTTCTCGCCACGACGGCAAGCCTCGCGCTGGCCGGGGCCGCCGCCGCCGAAGGCTGCGACAAGATCGTCTTCTCGGATGTGGGCTGGACCGACATCACCGCCACCACCGCCGCCACCACCCTCGTCCTCGAGGCGCTGGGATATGAAACCGAAACCAAGGTCCTCTCGGTTCCCGTCACCTATACCGGCCTTGCCGGCGGCGATATCGACGTCTTCCTCGGCAACTGGATGCCAACGATGGAGGCCGACATCGCCCCCTACCGCGAGGCGGGCACCGTCGAAACCGTGCGCACCAACCTGGAAGGCGCGAAATACACCCTTGCCACGAACGAGGCGGGCGCCGCCCTCGGCATCGCCGATTTCAAGGACATCGCCGCCCACAAGGATGCCCTCGAAGGCCAGATCTACGGCATCGAACCGGGCAATGACGGCAACCGCCTGATCATGGACATGATCGCCTCCGGCCCCTTCGGCCTGGACGGGTTCGAAATCGTGGAAAGCTCCGAACAGGGCATGCTGGCCGAAGTCGCCAAGAAGACCGATGCGGGCGAGCCGATCATCTTCCTCGGCTGGGAACCCCACCCGATGAACGCCAATTTCAAGATGACCTATCTCACCGGCGGCGACGATTTCTTCGGTCCCAACCTCGGCGGGGCGGTGGTCGATACCAATACCCGCGCGGGCTATGTGGCCGAATGCCCCAATACCGGCAAACTGCTGCAGAACCTGTCCTTCTCGCTCGCCATGGAGAACGAGATCATGGGCGCGATCCTGAATGACGGCACCGATCCGCGCGATGCCGCCAAGGCCTGGCTCGCCGCCAACCCCACCGCCTGGGAAGCCTGGCTCGACGGCGTGACGACCAAGGATGGCGGCGATGCCAAGGCTGCCGTCGCGGCCGCGCTGCAATAAGCCACCTGCGCCCTGCGGCACCCCCCGGGGGCTTTGCGCCCCCGGACCCCCGCAGGGTATTTTCACCAAGATGAAGGGGCAGGACCGCGGATGGAGTGGCTGACCGATTACAAGATCCCGGTAGGCCGGGCGGCGAAGACTGTCTTCGACTGGATGAATGCCAATCTGGGGCCGCTTTTCGATCTGATCTCGCGGGTGATGGAAGCGATGATCGACGGGATCCTGTGGATCCTCCAGACGCCGCATCCGCTGATCATCATCGCGGCCTTCCTGGCCCTGACATGGTATCTGCAACGGTCCTGGAAGGTCTGCCTCGGGGCGCTCATCGGCTTTCTCTTCATCCTCAATCAGGGCTATTGGGAAGAAACCACAGGAAGCCTGACCCTGATCCTTGCCGCCTGTGTCGTCTGCATGGGCCTTGGCGTGCCCATCGGCATCGCCGCCGCCCATCGCCCGCGCCTCTATCAGGCCATGGTGCCGGTGCTGGACCTGATGCAGACCCTGCCCACCTTCGTCTATCTGATCCCGGCCATCGTCTTCTTCGGCCTGGGCATGGTGCCCGGCCTGATCGCCACGGTGATCTTCGTCCTGCCCGCGCCCATCCGGCTTACGCATCTGGGCATCTCCACCGCGCCACAGGCTTTGCTCGAGGCCGCCACCGCCTTCGGCGCCACCCCGCGCCAGCGCCTGTGGAAGGTGGAACTGCCCTGGGCGCTGCCGCAGATCATGGCCGGGCTGAACCGGACCATCATGCTGTCGCTGTCCATGGTCGTCATCGCCGCCCTTGTCGGCGCGAACGGCCTTGGCGTGCCGGTGATCCGGGCGCTGAACTCGGTCAACACCGCGCTCGGCTTCGAATCCGGCTTCATCATCGTCGTCGTCGCCATCCTTCTTGACCGCATGCTCCGGGTGACCCGCAAATGACCGCGCGCAACGCTGTTGAATTCGACCGCGTCTCCATCGTCTTCGGCGACAATCCCGACCGCGCCCTTCCCCTCATGGACGAAGGCAAATCCCGCGCCGAGGTTCAAACGGCATGCGGGCAGGTTCTGGGCGTCCACGATTGCACCCTGTCGGTGGCGGAAGGCGAGATCCTCGTCCTCATGGGCCTGTCCGGTTCGGGCAAATCCACGCTCCTGCGCGGGGTCAACGCGCTCAACCCCGTGGTCCGGGGCGAGGTGCGCGTCTGGGATGGCGAGCGCATGACCTCTGTCACCAAGGCCACCCCGGAAACCCTGCGCAAGCTGCGCCTGTCGCGCATCGCCATGGTGTTCCAGCAATTCGGCCTTCTGCCCTGGCGCACGGTGCGGGAAAATGTCGGCCTCGGCCTCGAACTCGCTGGCATCCCGCCCGAAGGCCGCAAGGCCAAGGTGGATGAACAGCTTGCGCTGGTGAACCTCACCCAATGGGCCGACCGCAAGGTGGGCGAACTTTCCGGCGGCATGCAGCAGCGCGTGGGCCTTGCCCGCGCCTTCGTCACCGATGCGCCCATCCTTCTGATGGACGAACCCTTCTCCGCCCTCGATCCGCTGATCCGCGCGCGGCTGCAGGACGAACTCCTCGACCTTCAGGCAAAACTCCAGCGCACCATCATCTTCGTCTCCCACGATCTCGATGAGGCGTTCAAGATCGGCAACCGCATCGCCCTGATGGAGGGGGGCCGCATCGTGCAATGCGGCACCGCACGCGAGATCATCGCCAACCCGGTTTCCGATTACGTCGCCGATTTCGTGGCGCATATGAACCCGCTGGGCGTGCTGACGGCGCGGGATGTCATGGCCCGGGGGGCCAGCGCCACAGGCCAGGCCATCGACGCGGAAACCCCGGTCAAGACGGTGATGGAAATGCTGCGCGACGGCGCGACAGAGCTTTCGGTGATCGAACAGGGCCAGCCCATCGGCGCCATCCGCGCCGCCGATGTCATGGCCCGGCTGATTGATCCGCGCGGGGCCTGATCCCGCGCGGGCTCACTCAAGCACGCGTTCGAAATCCACCAGGCCGAAATCGCCCGACAGATCGCGCAGCGACATCCGCCCGTCGTCGATATAGTCCATCCCCCAGCAGGCATCCGCCGCCGGATCGTCGCCATAGCGATACAGGCTGATCACCATGCCCTGATGGACAGTGCCATCCGCGCAGGACTCCCCTACCGACATCATGAAACGATCCTGCTCTTCCTCCATCAGCATCTCGGTCCAGTCCATCCCGTAGATGCCGATGGTAAAGGGGTTTGCCTCGCCCACCGGATGCCAGTCGCCCTGCATCGCCTGCAGATTGCCCTCATAAAGGTCATCCGCCACCCGCTCTACCGCCTCCAGGCGCAGCGCGGCGGAACTGTCACCGATATCGGACAGGCTGCCCCGCACCGCCACCGCCGCCAGCATCGGCAGATCGGCCAGCAGTTCGGCCCCCTGATCGCTGCCCACGAACAGATCGAACCCCGCCGCGTTCAGGAAACAACCCTCTTCCCCGCAGGCGATGAAATAGCCCCGCCCCTCAAAGGGCTCCTCTGCAAGGGCAGGCAGCGGGGCCAGCCCCGCCAGACCAAGAACAACCATCGAAAGACGCACCACATCCCCCTGCGCGGACCGAAACACGCGCCCTGCCTAGCAGAGCGCGCGCGGCCTGTCGCCTATCCGAAAGTGGTTAGGCCTTCGCCGCCTTGGGCTTGGCCGCGGCTTTCGGTTTGGCGGCGGCTTTCGGCTTGGCCGCGACTTTCGGTTTGGCCGCAGCCTTGGGTTTCGCCGCAGCCTTGGGCTTGGCAGCGGCCTTCGGCTTCGCCGCCTTCTTGCCCCCCGCCTTGCCCGCCTTTTCCACGATCAGCGCCAGCGCCTCTTCCAGCGTCACCGCCTCCGGCTCCATGCCCTTTGGCAGGGTCGCATTCACCTTGGCCCATTTCACGTAAGGCCCGTATTTGCCGGGCATCACCTGAACCTCGCCGCCATCGGGATGCTCGCCCAGCACCCGCAGCGGCCCCGCCGGCGCAGCCGTCCCACGCCCCCGCGTCGCCTTCTGTGCCAGCACCTCCACTGCGCGGTTCATCCCGATGGTGAAAACCTCTTCCACATCGGGGACATTCGCATAGACCGACCCATGCTTCACATAAGGACCAAACCGCCCGATCCCCGCCTCCACCAGCACGCCATCCGCCGGATGCGGCCCGATGGGACGCGGCAGGTTCAAGAGTTGCAGCGCCCGCTCCAGATCCATCGATTCAGGGCTCCAGCCCTTGGGCAGGCTGGCGCGCGGCGGCTTGGGATTGGCCTCGCTCGCCTCGCCCTTCTGCACATAGGGCCCGAACCGCCCCGCCCGCAGGCTGATGGGCTGGCCCTCGGGATCATGGCCCAGCACCTTGCCATCCACCCCGGCCATGCCGCCCTCATCCCCGCCACCGATGGGCCGCGTATAGCGGCATTCGGGATAGTTCCCGCAGCCGATGAAGGCCCCGCCTGACCGCGCCGTCTTCAGATGCAGCCGCCCATCGCCGCAAACCGGGCAGGACCGCGGATCAGACCCATCCGCCCGCGCGGGGTAAAGATGCGGGCCAAGGAATTCGTCGATCTTCTCCAGCACCTCGCCGATGCGCAGATCGGCGGTTTCCGCAATCGCCGCGCTGAAATCCCGCCAGAACCGCGCCAGCACTTCCTTGTAATCCCGCTCCCCGGCCGAGACATCGTCAAGCTGCGTCTCAAGATCGGCGGTGAAGTCGAAATCGACATAGCGGCGGAAATAATTGGTGAGGAACGCCGTCACCAGCCGCCCCTTGTCCTCGGGGATCAGGCGGTTCTTGTCCTTGCGCACATATTCGCGGTCCTGGATCGTGCCGATGATGCTTGCATATGTGGATGGCCGCCCGATCCCCAGCTCTTCCATCCGCTTGACCAGCGTCGCCTCGGTATAGCGCGGCGGGGGCTGGGTGAAATGCTGCTCCGGGCTGACCCCGCGCTTCTCCACGCCCTCGCCCTGCATCACCTGCGGCAGACGGCCCTCATCCTCGCCATCGTCATCCCGGCCCTCGTCATAGACAGCAAGGAAGCCGTCGAACAGCACCACCTGCCCATTGGCCCGCAGCATCACCTCGCCATCGGCGCTGCCCACATCGACCGCCGTCCGCTCCAGCCGCGCCGCGGCCATCTGGCTGGCAATCGTGCGCTTCCAGATCAGCTCATACAGCTTCTTCTGATCCGCCTCGACCAGACGCAGCTTTTCCGGCCCTGCCGACATGTCGGTGGGCCGGATGCATTCATGCGCTTCCTGCGCGTTCTTGGCCTTGTTCTTGTACATGCGCGGGGAGTCCGGCACGTAATTCGCACCAAAGCGCCGCTTGATCTCATCCCGCGCGGCCATCACCGCCTCGGGCGCTATGTCGATGCCGTCGGTCCGCATATAGGTGATGTGGCCTGCCTCATAGAGCCGCTGCGCGGCACTCATGCAGGCCTTGGCGCCCATGCCGTATTTCCGGCTCGCCTCCTGCTGCAGGGTCGATGTCATGAAGGGCGGCCAGGGGTTCCGCGTGGCAGGCTTCGCCTCCACCGCCTTCACCGTCAATGTTCGGGAAGTGACAGCCTTCACCGCCAACTCCGCCGCCTCAGCCGTCGGAATGTCGAATTTTGAAAGCTTCTTGCCGCCCAGAACGGTCAGCTGCGCCTCGAATTCCTGCCCGCGCGGCGTCACCAGAACGGCCTTCACCGTCCAGTATTCCTGCGCGCGGAAGGCCTCGATCTCCATCTCGCGCTCGACGATCAGCCGCAGGCAGACGGATTGCACCCGCCCCGCCGACTTCGCCCCCGGCAGCTTGCGCCACAGCACGGGCGACAGGGTGAAGCCCACCAGATAATCCAGCGCGCGGCGCGCCAGATAGGCCTCCACCAGCGCCTCATCCACCTCGCGCGGTTCCTTCATCGCGCGGGTCACCGCATCCTTGGTGATCGCATTGAACGTCACCCGCGCGACGGTCTTGCCCTTCTTGATGGACGAGGCCAGCGCCTCTTTCAGGTGCCAGGAAATCGCCTCGCCCTCGCGGTCGGGGTCGGTGGCAAGGATCAGCGTGTCATCGGATTTCAACGCCTCGGCAATGGCGCGGACATGCTTTTTCGATTCGCTCGCCACCTCCCATTCCATGCGGAAATCCTGCTCGGGATCGACGGATCCATCCTTGGCGGGCAGGTCGCGCACATGGCCGTAAGAGGCCAGAACCGTGAAATCCGGGCCCAGATACTTGTTGATGGTCTTCGCCTTGGCGGGGCTTTCCACAACGACGACAGCCATCAAAGATCCTTCCAATACGCCCGGGGCAACAGCGCGGCAACATGTGGGCGAACCGCTGCCCTTGTCAATGCAGCCGGATGCCCCGCCCTGCCCCGACCTTCCGCGCGGGCCGCACCACCCCTCCATCGCCCCCGGCAATCTGCCCCGATTCCCGCCTCGATGAACGCCCCCGACCCTCGATGAACGCCCCCGACCAGCACCCCCAACCGTTTGCCGGATAGCGCCCGGAACTGGCCCCGACCAGGTGCCAGGGCCGGGTTCAACGGACCAATCCCCCTCGCAGTCTACCCGGTCAGACCCGGCTCCCGCCCCAAACAGGCCCCAAGGGCAGGTCCGACAGACCGATCCCACCCGCAGCCTCGACGGACGGGCCCCGCCCTCAGGCCCCCATCATTCCCCAAGGAAAGGCCCTTCAGACCCATCCCAGCACAACCTCGACGGACAGTCCCTGCCCTCAGGCCCCTATCATTCCCCCAAGGAAAGGCCCAACAGACCCATCCCCGCACAGCCTCGACAGACAGTCCCCGCCCTCAGGCCCCCATCAAGCCCCGAGGGCAGCCCCAACAGACCCATTCCGCGAACAGCCTCGACCCGCCCCGCATCCTGCCCCTGCCTCGCGTATCCTGCCGCCGCTCCCCGCCCATGGCATCGCGCCCCGATCCAACCCATCCCGCCGACAACGCGCCGCGCCCCGAACGCCCCGCGTCCTTCCATTTGCCACGACTGCGCCGCATCGCCCTCGGCCCAAACCCGCCACGCTCAGAGAGTGGTTGGCAGCACGCCCCCCGGCATCGCGAAGGCCCAAAGGCAGGGCACAGCTGTCGCACGGCCTGCGCCCCGAACCGCCATCCCGACCCTGCCGAGCGCCGCGCGCGCAGCCTTCATCGGCGACCGCAGGCCGGCCCCGCCCGCGCGCCCAGGGCCGATCAGGCCCGCGAGAGCATCCCTCCGGCCTGCCGGAACACCTGCCCCTCCATCTCCAGCGCCACAAGTTCGCGCGCCACCGCCTCGGCCGGCAGGTCCAGATCGCGGATCAACTGGTCCTCCGCCACCGGGCTTGGCCCCAGCCGGGCCAGGATCTGGCCATGCAGCGCCGCCATCTCGACCAAAGGCCGCCGCTCCGGCATCGGTCCCGGCACCACGCCTGCCACCGGCCCCGGCGCAGGGTCTTCCTCCGCGGCGATCGTTCCGGCCGCCACCTGCCGCGGCGCGCCGGGCGATGCCCCCAGCGCCTCCAGCACGTCGTCTGCCCCGCGCACCAGCACCGCACCATCCCGGATCAGCATGTTGCACCCTGCCGCCCGCGCGTCAAAGGGATGGCCCGGCACCGCCAGCACCTCGCGCCCCAGATCCAGCGCATCCCGCGCCGTGATCAGCGACCCCGACCGCGCCGCCGCCTCCACCACCACAACCGCCCGCGACAGCCCCGCGATGATCCGGTTGCGCAGCGGGAAATGCCGCGCCTGCGGCACAAGTCCCATCGGCTGTTCCGACAGCAGGCAACCCCCTTCGGCGATCCGCGCGGCGAGGCTGGCATGTTCCTCGGGATAGATCACATCCACCCCACCCGCCATCACCGCCACCGTTCCCGTGGCCAGCGCCGCGCCATGCGCCTCGGCGTCGATCCCGCGCGCCAGGCCGGAAACAACCACCTGCCCCGCAGCCCCCAGCGCCGCCGACAGGCGCCGCGCCATCCGCACGCCCAGGGACGATGCATTGCGCGCCCCCACCATCGCCACCATCGGCCGCGCCAGCCAGGCCGGATCGCCCCGCAGCCACAGCAGCGGCGGCGCATCCGGCATCTCCATCAGCCCCGCCGGATAGTCCGGCCCGCCCGGCACCAGCATCCGCGCCCCTGCCTTCCGGGCCTGCGCCATCTCGTGCCGCGCCACCTCGGGGGGGCAGGGCACATAGCCCTCCACCCCGGCAGCGCGCGCCACCTCGGGCAGGGCCGCAAGCGCGGCCGCCGCCGATCCATGCTCGGCCACCAGCCGGTGATAGGTCACCGCCCCCACCCGCCGCGACCGGATCAGCCGCAGCCGATCCACCGGATCGTCGTCCTGGAAATCCCGCATCTGGCCAACCTTCTGCCGCCCTGTCCCGCCAGTCTGGCCCTGATTCCTTAAGGCCGGGTGAATCCCCTCTGCCCCTGCGACGGATTCCCGCCGCCCCGCGTCGCCTTCGTCATTGAAGAGCGGCGCGAAGTTTGATCAAATGAGGCGGAAATTCGGGTCCAGGCCGGACCCCGCAGGATGGAGCCCAATCATGCAGAATGCCGAAGTCGCCCGTCGCCGGGATGAAGCCATCTCCCGCGGTGTGGGCATGATGACCCAGATCTACGCCGACCGCGCCAAGAACGCGGAAATCTGGGATATCGAAGGCAACCGCTACATCGACTTCGCCGCGGGCATCGCCGTGGTGAACACGGGCCACTGCCACCCCAAGGTCATGGCCGCCGTGACCGAACAGATGTCGCGCTTCACCCATACCTGCCATCAAGTGCTGCCTTACGAGAACTACATCCGCCTTGCCGAACGCCTGAACGCCGCCGTTCCGGGCGATTTCGCGAAAAAGACGATCTTCGTCACCACCGGGGCCGAGGCCTGCGAGAACGCGATCAAGATCGCCCGCATCGCCACGGGCCGGAACGCCGTCATCGCCTTCGGCGGCGGCTTCCACGGGCGCACCTTCATGGGGATGAGCCTTACCGGCAAGGTCGAACCCTACAAGAAAGGCTTCGGCGCGATGATGCCCGATGTCTTCCACGTTCCCTTCCCGATGGGCCCGCACGGGATTTCGACCGAGGATTCGATGAAGGGCATCGAAAAGCTCTTCAAGGCCGATCTCGACCCCGCCCGCGTCGCCGCCATCATCTTCGAACCCGTGCAGGGCGAAGGCGGCTTCTACGAGGCGCCGACCGATCTTGTGAAAGCCATCCGCGCGCTTTGTGACAAGCACGGCATCGTCATGATCGCGGATGAGGTGCAGACCGGCTTTGCCCGCACCGGCAACCTCTTTGCCATGCAGATGCACGGCGTCGCTGCGGACCTGACGACCATGGCCAAGGGCCTTGCCGGCGGCCTGCCGCTGGCGGCCGTCACGGGCAAGGCGGAACTCATGGACGCCGCCAATCCCGGCGGCCTCGGCGGTACCTATGCGGGCAACCCGCTGGGGATCGCCGCCTCCCACGCCGTGCTGGACGTGATCGAGGAAGAACAGCTCTGCGCCCGCGCCAACGAACTGGGCTCGCGCCTGAAGCAGCGGCTGGAGGCGATCCGCTCCACCACCCCGGAAATCATCGACATCCGCGGCCCCGGCTTCATGGTCGCCGTCGAATTCGCCAATCCGGGCAACAAGGAACCCGATGCAGGCTTCACCGGCCGCGTGCGGACAGAGGCGCTGAAGCGCGGCCTGATCCTGCTCACCTGCGGCGTCTATGGCAACGTGATCCGCTTCCTTGCGCCGATCACCATCCCCGACGCGCATTTCGCCGAGGCGATGGACATCCTCGAAGACGCCGTCGCGGCGGCCCGTCAGGGCTGAGATCGCAACGGGGGGGCATCCGCCCCCCCGCACCCCCCGGGGCCTGCGGCCCCATCCACAGGGGCAAGCATCGGACAAGGGCCGTTTCTTCTGGAACGGCCCTTTCCCTTGCGCTAATCGCTCCGGCATGACCGGGGCATTCGCACAGATGGATCAGGGTATCGTCCTTCGGGGCGCCTCTCTCGTCATCCGTGGCACGCCCATCCTGTCAGACCTGACGCTTGCCCTGACGGAACCCCGCATCGGCATCGTCGGGCAGAACGGATCGGGCAAGACCACCCTCCTGCGGCTGATGGCGGGCCTTGTCGCGCCCTCCTCCGGCAGCGTCATGGTGGATGGCATCGACCCCGCCCGCGACCGCAAGGGGATGCTTTCCCGCCTTGGCATCCTCTTCCAGAACCCCGACCAGCAGATCCTCTTCCCCACCGTGGCCGAGGAACTGGCCTTCGGCCTGCGCCAGCAAGGCCACAGGGATGCCGAAACCCGCGCCCGCGCCGCGCTGGCGGCGGAAGGCCGCGCCGACTGGGCCGACCTCCCCGTCTCCACCCTGTCGCAGGGGCAGCGCCAATGGCTCTGCCTGCAGGCGATCCTCCTGATGGCCCCCCGTACCATCCTGCTCGACGAACCCTTCGCCGCGCTCGACCTGCCCACCGCCGCGCGCCTGACGCGCCGCCTCGCCACCCTGCCCCAGCGCCTCATCACCATCAGCCACAACCCCGCCGCCGTCGCCACCTGCGACCGCATCCTCTGGCTCGACAGTGGCCGCATCCGCGCCGATGGCCCGCCCGGTGCCGTCCTCCCCGCCTTCACCGCCGAAATGGCCCGATTGGGAGAGGCCGATGCTGACCCTCACCTCCCCCGTTGAAACACCCCTCCACCGCTGGCCCGCCGGCCTGAAACTCGCCCTGCTCTGCGCAGCGACCGTCCTCCTCTTCCGGCTGACCACCCCGCTCCCCCTTGCGGCAATCGCCACGGCCCTCGCCGCCCTGCACCTCCTCCTCGGGCGCAGCATCGCGGCCACCGCCCTGCGCCAGTTGCGCCCGCTCTGGCCCTTCCTCGCCCTCCTCGCCCTCTGGCATGGGCTGACCGGAGACCTCGCCCAGGGCGCCACCATCGCGCTCCGCCTGATCACGGCCATGGCCCTTGCCAACCTCGTCACCATGACGACCCGGCTCTCCGACATGCTGGCCGCGCTCGACCGCCTGACCGCCCCCCTCGCCCGCGCGGGCCTTCCCACCCGCCGCTTGACGCTGGCCCTCGCCCTCGCGCTCCGCTTCATCCCCGTGCTTTCAGACCGGATCGACACGATCCGCGCCGCATGGACCGCCCGCAGCCCGCGCCGCCCGGGCTGGCGCATCCTCATCCCCGCCGCCCTGGCAGCCCTCGACGAGGCGGACCATGTCGCCGAATCCTTGCGCGCCAGGGGAGGGGCGGGCTAAACCCCGCCACCCGGAACAGGAGCCCAGGATGGAACGCAACCTCTCCCACATCGCCCTCTTCGCCGCCCTCATCGCGGTGCTGGGCTTCGTCCCCCAGATCATGCTGCCCTTCGGCGTGCCGATCACCGCGCAAAGCCTTGGCATCATGCTCTGCGGCACGGTGCTGGGCGCGAAACGCGGCGCGCTGGCGGTGCTGCTGTTCCTCCTCCTCGTGGCCATCGGCCTGCCGCTTCTGTCGGGCGGGCGCGGCGGCCTCGGCGTCTTCGCCTCTCCGACCGCGGGCTTCCTGATCGGCTTTCCCGTCGCAGCCTTCGTCGCGGGCCTTGTCACCGAAAAGGCCCCGATGGCGGTCGGTTGGGCGGCGGGCCTCGGCTCCTTCCTTGGCGGCGTGATCACGCTCTATGCCTTCGGCATTCCGGGCCTCGCGCTGATGCTCGACAAATCCCTGCCGGAGGCCGCGCTGATGATCACGGCCTTCCTTCCCGGCGACATGATCAAGGTGGCGCTGGCGGGCCTTGTCACCCACAGCCTCGCCCGGATGCGCCCGGGCGCCCTCTTGTCACGCAACTGACCCAAGGCCGACGCGTTTTTTCGCGAAACCACCTCTCCCCAAAACGCAAGCGGCCCCGCAAGCGGGGCCGCCCAACCAGATTTTTCGCAGAAAAATCGTTCCTTTACCGCACCTTCAGCGTTGCCAGCCCGATCAGCGCCAGGATCAGCGAGATGATCCAGAACCGGATCACGATCTGCGGCTCGGCCCAGCCCTTCTTCTCGAAATGGTGGTGGATCGGCGCCATCAGGAACACCCGCTTCCCCGTGCGCTTGAAATAGGCCACCTGGATGATCACGCTCATCGCCTCCACCACGAAAAGCCCGCCCACGATGGCCAGCACGATCTCGTGCTTGGTGCAGACGGCAATCGCCCCCAGGGCCCCGCCCAGCGCCAGTGACCCGGTATCGCCCATGAACACCGCCGCAGGCGGGGCGTTGTACCACAGAAAACCCATGCCCCCCCCGAACAGCGCCGCGCAGAAGATCAGCAACTCCCCCGTGCCGGGCACGAAATGCACCCCCAGATACTCGGTGTAATTCGCATTCCCCACCACATAGGCGATCACGCCGAAAGTCCCCGCCGCGATCATCACCGGCATGATGGCCAGACCGTCCAGCCCGTCCGTCAGGTTCACCGCATTCGCTGCCCCCACGATCACCACCATCCCGAAGGGGATGAAGAACCACCACAGGTTCAGAAGCAGGTCCTTGAAGAAGGGAAAGGCCAGTTGATGCGTCAGGGGCCCGGGATGAAAGCTCGACGCCGCATAAGAGGCCAGCGCCGCGATCACCAGCCCCGCGCCGAACCGCACGCGCCCCGGCACGCCCCGCGTGTTCTGCTTCGTGACCTTGGCATAGTCATCGGCAAAGCCGATCAGGCCAAAGGCCAGCGTCACCAAGAGAACGATCCAGACATAGGGGTTGTCCCAGCGCGCCCAAAGCAGCGTCGACACCATCAGCGCCGACAGGATCAGAAGGCCCCCCATCGTGGGCGTGCCCGCCTTGGCGAAATGGCTCTGCGGCCCGTCATCGCGAATGGGCTGGCCCTTCTTCTGCTTGCGCCGCAGGAAATCGATCAGCGGCCGCCCGAAGACAAAGCCGAAGATCAGCGCCGTCAGGAAAGCCCCCCCCGCCCGCACCGTCTGATAGCGGAACAGGTTGAAGAAATCCCCCCCGTCGGAAAAGGCGGTCAGCCAATAGAACATTACTCATTCCCCTCGGTCTTTGGTGGCACCGCCTGCCCCAGTTTGCGCAGGCCGTCAACGACAAGGCTCACCTTCGAACCTTTGGAGCCCTTCACCAGCACGATATCCCCCGCATCCACGATCGACCGCGCCCGCCCCGCCAGTTCGGCGGCCGTCTCCACCCAGTCGCCGCGCTGGCCGCGCGGCAGCGCCTGCCACAGCGCCCGCATCCGCGGCCCCACGCAATGGATCACCGTCACCGCCTCCAGCCCGGGATGGCGCGCGATGGCTGCGTGCAACTCACCCTCCGTCGGGCCAAGTTCCAGCATGTCGCCCAGCACCGCGATCCGCCGCCCGGCGGCCAGCCGCCCGATCCCGTTCTCCGGCTCTGCCGCGATCAGCACATCCAGCGCCGCCGCCATGCTGGCGGGATTGGCGTTGAAGGCATCGTCGAACAGGTCGAACCCCATCTCTTCCAGCGGGTCCATCAGGATCCGCTCGCGCGTGCCGCGGCCACGCGGCGGCGACCAGCGCCCGATATCGCAGGCCGCAATCGCCGCATCGCAACCCAGCGCCTCGGCCACCGCCAGCGCGCCCAGCGCATTGGCCGCGAAATGCCGCCCCGGCGACAGCACCTTGAAGAGAAGCGGCGCCCCGCCCCGCTCGGCCCGCACCACCGTCGCCCCATCGGTCAGATCGGCCGACAGCATGCGCCACTCCGCGCCCGCCGCCGCCCCGAACATCACCGCCCGCGCGCCCACCGCCGCCGCCTTCGCCCGCAGGATCGGTGTCGTGTCGATATCGGCATTCAGCACCGCCACGCCGCCCTTGCGCAGCCCGTCAAGGATCGAGGCCTTCTCCCGCGCGATCCCCTCCACGCTCTCGAAGGCCTCCAGATGCGCGGGGGCCACCGTGGTGATCATCGCCACATCCAGATCGGCCATCCGCGCCAGAGGCGCGATCTCGCCGGGATGGTTCATCCCGATCTCGATCACCGCGAATTCCGTCTCTTCCGGCATCCGCGCCAGCGTCAGCGGCACGCCCCAGTGGTTGTTGTAACTCGCCTCGGCGGCATGCACCCGCCCCTGCCCGCCCAGCACGGCGCGCAGCATCTCCTTCGTCGATGTCTTGCCCACCGAACCGGTGATCCCCACCACGCGCGCCTTCGTCCGCGCCCGCGCCGCCCGGCCCAGCCCTTCCAGCGCAGCCAGCACATCCGGCACGATCAGCAGTGGCGCATCCGCGGGCACCCCCTCCGGAACGCGGGATACCAAAGCCGCCGCGGCCCCCTTCTCCAAAGCCGCCGCCACGAAATCATGCCCGTCGCGTACATCCTTCAGCGCGACGAACAGATCCCCCGGCCGGATCGTTCGCGTGTCGATGGACACGCCGGATGCCGCCCAGTCCCGCGTCACCCGCCCGCCCGTGGCCGCCGCAGCCGCCGCTGATGTCCACAACACCATCAGATCACCCCATCCAGCGCCGCAACCGCGATGCTTGCCTGTTCCACATCGTCAAAGGGATAGATGTCGCCCTTGATGATCTGCCCCGTCTCATGCCCCTTGCCCGCGATCAGCAGCGCATCCCCCGGCCCCAGCGCATCGACACCGCGCAGGATGGCCTCGGCCCGGTCGCCAACCTCATTCGCCTCGGGGCAGGCTTGCAGTATTTCTGCACGAATGGCCCCCGGCTCCTCGGATCTCGGGTTGTCGTCTGTCACAAAAAGAACATCCGCGAAGTCCCGCGCCGCCGCCCCCATCAGGGGGCGCTTGCTCCGGTCCCGGTCACCGCCCGCGCCAAAGACCACCACGATCCGCCCCATCACATGCGGCCGCAGCGCCTTCAGCGCCGTGGCAATCGCATCCGGCGTATGGGCGTAATCGACAAAGACCGCCGCGCCATTGGCCCGCGTCGCGGCCAGTTGCATCCGCCCCCGCACCCCCGTCAGCCGCCCCAGCACACCCATCACCGCCGCCGGCTCCTCGCCCGCCGCGATCACCAGCCCTGCCGCCAAAGCCACATTCTCCGCCTGAAACCCGCCAATCAGCGCGAGCTTCACCTGATGCGCCTGCACGCCCTGCCAGACGAAACGCACCTCCTGACCCGTGGCCTCCGCCCGTTGCCCCGTGATCCGCAGATCACAGCCCTCGCCATGCCCCACGGTCAGCACCCGCTGCCCCCGCGCCCGCGCCACATCGGCCATCCGCGCGCCATGGGGGTCGTTCAGGTTCACCACCGCCACCCCGTCATCCGGCAGCACCCGCCCGAACAATTCGGCCTTGGCGGCGAAATAGGCCTCCATCGTGCCGTGATAATCCAGATGATCCTGCGTGAAATTGGTGAAGCCCGCCGCCACCAGCCGCACCCCATCCATCCGCCGCTGGTCCAACCCGTGCGACGAGGCCTCCATCGCCGCATGGGTCACCCCGGCCGCCGCCGCCTGCGCCAGCATCGCATGCAGGGTGATCGCATCCGGCGTGGTATGCGAAGACGGCGCGCTCCACGCCCCCTCCACCCCGGTCGTGCCGATATTGATCGCCTCATGGCCCAGCGCGGCCCAGATCTGGCGGGTAAAGGTCGCGACGGATGTCTTCCCGTTCGTCCCCGTCACCGCCACCATCACGTCAGGCTGCGCCCCGAACCACAAAGCCGCCGCCCCGGACAGGGCCGCCCGCGCATCCTCGGCCACCACAAGCACGGCCCCCGATCCCGCCAAAGCCTCCGCCGCGATCCGCGCGCCTTCCGCATCGGTCAGCACCGCCGCCGCCCCCATCCGCAAGGCGGGGCCGATGAATTCAGCCCCATGCACCCGCGCGCCCGGCAGCGCCGCGAACAGGAACCCGTCGCGCACCGCCCGGCTGTCCACCGTGATGCCCGTCAGTTCAGGGTCACCCCCGCCCCGCCCCGTCAGGCCGAGTTCCGACAGTTTCCTTACCCCGGCCATTCCGCACCCTCGCCTCAGTTCGAGACGGCTGTTAGCCCATCCACCGGCGGGGGTTCAACCACCGGCCGCAGCCCCAGGAGCGGCGCCGCCCGGCGGATGATCTCGCCCGCCACCGGCACCGCCGTCCAGCCCGCCGTGCGGCGCGGCTCGCTGCCCGATGTCTCCACCGGCTCGTCCAGCGTCACCACCAGCACATATTTCGGGTCATCCGCCGGGAAGAGGCTGGCGAAGGTGTTCACCACCTTGTCCTCGTCATAGCCCCCCGTGCGGCTGGGCTTCTCTGCCGTGCCGGTCTTGCCCGCCACCTGATAGCCCGGCACATCGCCCAGCGTCGCCGTGCCATGCTCCACCACCCCGCGCAGCATCCGGACCGAGGCCGCCGCCGTTTCCGCCGTCATCACGCGCGGCCCGTTCTGCGCCACGCCCCCATGCAGCAGCGTGGGCGTCACCTTCACCCCGCCATTGGCAATCGCGGCATAGGCCACCGCCAGATGCATCGGGCTTGCCGAAATGCCATGCCCATAGCTCGTGGTGATCGTGGTGATGTCCGGCCAGCGCTTGGGAACGATGGGCTTGGCCCCCGGCGCCTCCACCAGTTCGATCACCGTCGGATCAAAGAACCCAAGCGACTGGAAGAAGGCCGCCTGCCGCTCTGCCCCCACCATCAGCGCGATATTCGCCGTCCCCACATTCGAGGATTTGACGATCACATTCTCAACCGAAAGCAGCGGCCCGTAATTCTTGTTCTGGAATTCCTTGATCGTGAACTTGCCCCAGCGACGCGGCGCATTGGCATCGACCATTGTCTCGGGCGAGACAAGGCCAAGGTTCATCGCATTGGCCACGGTAAAGATCTTGAAGGTGGATCCCAGCTCGTACACCCCCTGCACGGCGCGGTTGAACAGCGGGCTGTCGCCCGGATCGCCCTTCACCAGCGGGTTGGGCCGGTCATTCGGATCGAAGGCAGGCAGGCTCGCCAGCGACAGGATCTCGCCCGTCTTCACATCCATCAGGATCGCCGCCGCGCCCTTGGCATTCAGCATGGTCATGCCGGTGCCAAGGATCTCCTCCACCGCCGCCTGCAGCGTCAGGTCCAGCGACAGTTCCAGCGGCGTCCCCGCCTGCGCCGGGTCGCGCAGCCGCGCATCCAGCGCCTTCTCGATCCCTGCCGTGCCGATCACCTCGGCACTCGAAACCCCCTCGGCCCCGAAGCTCGCCCCGCCCAGCACATGCGCGGCCAGTTGCCCATTGGGATAAAGCCGCATCTCGCGCGGCCCGAACAGCAGGCCGGGATCGCCGATCTCATGCACGCGCTGCATCTGCTCGGGGCTCATCACCCGGCGGATCCACAGGAAGGTGCGCCCGTCCGTCAGCCGCCGCTCCATCGCCACCGGGTCGATCTCGGGGAAGATCTTCGCCAGTTCCCGCGCCACCCGCCCCGGATCGACCATGTCGCGCGGCTGAGCGTAAAGGGCATAGGTCTGCATGTTGGTCGCCAGAATGCGCCCGTTGCGGTCGGTGATATCCGCCCGCGTCGCCAGGATCTGCGCCCCCGCCGCCGCCGAACGCGGCTCCACCGGCTCGGTCGCCGCCAGAAGGCCCATCCGCGCCCCGATGGTGGAAAAGGCCGCAAGGAAGCCCAGGCTCAGGAACAAAAGCCGCACCTCGGCCCGCGCCCGGCCCCGGTCGCGGATCTCCTCATGGCGCAGGCGCAGGTTCTCGCGCTCGATCGTGTCGGGATTCTCGCCCTTCTGGCGGGCCGAAAGAATGCGGGCAAGCGGGCGAAGGGGCGTGCGGATCATGGGAATTGTCCGTCGACAGGGCTCGGGGCCAGTTCGGTTGCGGTTTGTCCGGTCACCTCGACCGGGTCGGTGATGGCCGGAAAGGCCCCGTCGCCCGGCAGGATCATGGGCGCGGGATAGCTGATCTGCGCCGCCGCGCCGAATTGCGTGGGCTCCAGCGGCAACAGACCCAGCCGGTCGAAATTCACCGTCGCCAGTTCACGCAGCCGCTCGGGCCGGTTCAGATAGGCCCATTCCGCCCGCTGCAGCGCCAGCGCCTCGCGCAGGCCCGCGATCTCGTCCTGCAGCCGCCCCATCTCGCGCAGCGCCGCCTGGGTGGCGTAATTCTCGCGATAGGCCCAGAAGGCCAGCCCCATCACGGCAAGGAAGGACAGGACGAAAAATACCGGGCGCATCAGCGGCGTCCTTTCTTCGGCTGGAACTGCGGCAGGCCCAGCGCCGCAGGCGCGATGCGGGCCGCCGGAACGGATGTGCGCCGCGCCACGCGCAGCTTGGCGCTTCGGGAACGGGGATTCTCGGCCAGTTCGGCCGCATCCGGCCCCACCGCCTTTTTCGTGATCATCTCGAACCGCGCCGCCTGATCGGCCCGCGCGGGGGCATAGCGGTTGGCATTGGCCTCGGCCCCGCTGGCGATCTGGAAGAACCGCTTCACGATCCGGTCCTCCAGGCTGTGAAACGTCACCACCGCCAGCCGCCCGCCGGGCTTCAGCGCCCGCTCGGCGGCCTGCAACCCTTCGGCCAACTCGTCGAATTCCGTATTCACCGCGATGCGGATCGCCTGAAAGCTCCGCGTCGCCGGATGGCTCTGCCCCGGCTTCGGGCGCGGCAGGCATTTCGCCACGATCTCGGCCAGCCGCAGCGTGGAGGTGATCGGCTCCACCGCCCGCGCCTCCACGATCGCCCGCGCGATCCGGCGCGAGGCCCGCTCCTCGCCGTAATGGTAAAGGATATCCGCCAGCACGCCCTCATCGGCGCCATTCACCAGATCGGCGGCGCTTTCGCCCTCCTGGCTCATCCGCATGTCCAGCGGCCCGTCCTTCTGGAAGGAAAACCCCCGCTCCGCCCGGTCCAGCTGCATCGAGGACACGCCCAGATCCAGCACCACCCCGTCCAGCGCGCCGCCCGCATGAACATCCAGCTCGGAAAACCGCCCCGCGACCAGCCGCAGCCTGTCGCCATACACCCCCGCCCAGGCCGCCGCCATCTGCAGCGCCAGCGGGTCGCGATCGACGCCCGTCACCCGCGCGGCCCCCGCCTCCAGCAATCCCCGCGCATAGCCGCCCGCGCCGAATGTGCCATCCAGCCAGTCGCCCTCCACCGGGGCGACAGCCGCCAGAAGCGGGCGCAACAGCACCGGCACATGGGGATTGCGACCGATCTCCTGATCGCTGTGGGCCAAGGCTCAGACCTCCGGCACGTCGCCGCCCAGAAGCGACAGGATGTCCATATCGGCGGGCAATGCCGCCAGTTCCTCTTCCGCCGCGCGCCGGATCTCGGCCTCGTAGGTTTCGGATTTCCAGATCTGGAATGTGTCCAGCGCCCCGGCCATCACGGCCTCGGTCGCATCGGCCGATTGCAGGCCGGTCTTCTCGCGCACCTTGGGCGGCAGCACGATCCGGCCATCGTCATCAATCTCGACCGTCACCGAAAGGGTGATCATGTTGCGTTCCAGCACGCGCCGCTGCATCGACCCAAGCGGCAACCGCCGGATCATCGCCTCAAGGCGCTGCGCCCCCGCAACCGTATAGCATTCCGCGTATTTCCGGCGTTCATCCCCGTAGACGATCACGATGCGCTTGCGGGTGCTGTCCGGGTCTCCGGCCTCCAGGACACGGCGAAAGGCCGCCGGGATCGACACCCGCGCCTTACCGTCCACCTTCTGGGTGAACTCGCCTCTGAACGCCTCCGACATGGGCCTTCCGGCCTCCTCACATGCAGCTCTTGCCCTGCTCCGTCAGGCCCCTGCCCGGGGAACCCGGGCCCTGAAACGGAAACGGCGGATCGAGCTGCTGCCACTGCCCGATCCGCCGCCTGTCCCATCGCTGGGCGTCCAGCTACGCGCGCCACCTGGGGGAGATGTCTGCTCGCTCGCGCGCCGGATCTCTGGTTTCGATGAAGGCGGGTGCCTGTATGAAGCCTGCTTTCGCCTGTTCGGGGTCTTGTGCCGCCCCTGCTTTCGTCTTGCCCGCTTTCATCGTCGTGAGGAATGAATGCCATGGGATTTTGCCCCATGCAACGGGAAATTTTGGGATGAACCGGGCACATCTTGTTCCAGCACCCCCCGCAACACAGCATTTTGTGGCACCCTTTACCATGGTTTTCCCACAATTATGCAAGGCAGACTCACACGATCACAAGATGTAGTGATCCCCTGTGAATGGCGCTTTTTCCCACCCTCTCCCAAGTTTTTTTCGGACAGGCCCGGATTGCACCCCGGATCGGGCGCGCAAAGCCCCGCCAGACCGCTTCCGCAGCCCCGGAATGGGGCTCCAACCCCCATTCCCCCACCTTTTCCCATGATCTGATTCGCCGCCGCGGGGCGATCCCGCCCCGTCCCATGCGATCCCGGAACGCCCGCTCCCGCGGGCCTAGCGCCCGAACAGCAGGCGCAGATAGCGCTCCAGATGATCCAGTGCCTCGCGCGCAGGGGCCGCATCCCCCGCCCCCTTGGCCAGGATGATGCCGCCCTGCACCGCCACCTGGAACTGCCGCGCCAGCCCCTCGGCCGTCACCCCCGCCACCGGATGCGCCGCCAGCGCCTCGCGCAGATGGCCCAGCACATGCGCGGCTCCCGATTGCAGGCTCTCCTGCGCCGCCGCCGTGATCGCGGCGCTCTGGGCATAGACCTCCTGCACCGTCGTCCCGGCCACGCAGGTGATCTCGGGCAGCGGCTGGTCCAGCAGATCCCGCCGCAGGTCGATATAGGCGAAGACCCGGTCCAGCGGATCGGGCAGCGCATTATAGGGATGGGCCGCGAACATCGCGCCCGTCATCGCCGACCAGTCCTGCACCAGCGCCACGCCCAGCGCCTCCTTCGAGGCGAAATGGTGAAAGAAGGCCCCCTTCGTCACCCCCGCCTCGGCGCAGATCTCATCCACCGTCGCGGCGGCAAAGCCCTTCAGCCGGACCAGCCGCCGCGCCGCCTCGATCAGCCGCGCCCGCGCCGCACCCCGGGGGGCGCGGCTCATGCAAGGCTCCGGCTGGCAAAGGAAAGGATCATTCCGCCTTGTCCCAGAGCGCCGCATCCGGTGTCAACACCGCCCAGAGCAGGCCGAACGGATCGCGCAACAGCCCCCAGTCATCGCCCCAGAACTGCCGCTCATAGGGCGCCACCACCTCGCAGCCCGCAGCCAGCGCCCGCGCCCACCAGGCCCGCCCGTCCGGCACCACAAGCTGCAGATGCCCCCGCGCAATGGCCGCCCCCGCCCGGACCGATGACATCTCCATATGATCGGTCAGCATCAGCGCCCCGCCATTGATGGCCAGCTGCATATGCATGAACTTCCCCGGATCGTCCGCCATCGGCATCCGCCCGATATCCTCGGCCCCGAAGGCGCGGGCATAGAACTCTGCCGCCTCGCCACAACGTCCGTCCATCGCCAGATAGGGGATCACCCCCTGCATCAGCCGGTCATCGGGCCGATAGCGCGGCCCCGTCTCGTCCTGCGTCCCCTCTTGCATCCTCTCGCCCTCCCTCATGCCGCCGCCGCCAGAACGGCGGCCAGGTCGATCTTGCCCATGCCCATCACCGCCGCCAGCGCGCGCCCGGCCCGCGCCCTGTCGGGATCGGCCATCATCCGCGCCGCCTCGGCCGGGATCACCTGCCAGGACAGCCCGTAGCGATCCTTCAGCCAGCCGCAGGGGCCATGGCTGCCGCCGCCTTCCGCCAGCGCCTCCCACAGCCGGTCCGTCTCGGCCTGATCGGGCGTCTCCACCATCACCGACACGCATTCCGAAAGCGGGAACATCGGCCCCGCATCCAGCAACTGATAGGGCACCCCCGCCAGGCGCAGATCAATCACCGCGAAATGCATGTTGCCCTCCGGTCCGCCCTGATCGCTGGAAAAGACCCCCTCGATCCGGCTGTCGGGGATCAGGCTGCAATAGAAGGCCGCCGCCTCCTCGCCCCGCCCGTTGAACCACAGCACGGTGCGGATCCCGTGCCCTCCCTTTTCCTCTGTCATGCCGATTCCTCCCTGATGGCCCTCAAACATACCAACTGGTCGGTATTTTTTCAAACGCTGAATCGCCCCGCCCACTTCCCCCTGAAACGGGCAAGGGGCGGCGCGCCCCCGCGCGCCCGCCCCTTCCATCCTCTGACAGTCGATTTTACGGCCCGGCGCCGCCGCGTCCGGCTCAGTTCCCCGGCGGCTGGCACAGGGGGTTGCCCTGCTGGTCAAAGGCCACGACGACGCATTCGCGGCCGTCCGAAAGGATCAGCACGGACCCTATGGCGATCGTCGCCGCCCTTCCGCCACGGCTCTTTTTCCGCTCGATCTCCTGCGGCGCGATGAAGGGCGCCAGATCGACGCCGGGGGGAAGGTCCATGCTCATCCTGCTGCCTTTCCGGCCAGGGACGCACCACCGCGCCCCAGATCAATATGGGAAGGCGCAGCCCGCCCCGCCAGTCCCAGCCCCCGCATCAGCGCACCCTTAACCATCAATCAGCCACCTCGCCTGCCGGAATTTGTATGCACAACCTGCTGCACTGCCGTGCTGCACTGCCGCGCTGAACGGCCAATTCCGGCCAAACCCTTCCGCTGATTGGGGATTTACGCCACACCTCCGGCAATCAACCCCGCCGCCAACCGCGCATAAGCCGCCGCCTCGGGGGCCTCTGTCGCGGCAATCGGCACCCCCGAATCCCCCGCCTCGCGCACCGAAAGCGCCAGCGGCAATTCCCCCAGGAAAGGCAGGCCCAGCTTTGCCGCCTCGGCCTTCACCCCGCCATGGCCAAAGATCTGCGTCTCATGCCCGCAATTGGGGCAGCAGAAGGTCGACATGTTCTCGATCAGCCCCAGCACCGGCACCTTCAGCTTGCTGAACATGTCCAGCGCCTTGCGCGCATCCAGAAGCGCCACATCCTGCGGCGTGGACACCACCAGCGCCCCCGTCAACTGCGTCCGCTGCGCCAGCGACAGCTGGATATCCCCCGTCCCCGGCGGCAGGTCGATGATCAGCACATCCAGCTTGCCCCAGGCCACCTGCCCCAGCAATTGCTGCAAGGCCCCCATGATCATCGGCCCCCGCCAGATGACCGCCTCATCCTCCTTCAGCATCAGCCCGATCGACATCATGGTCACGCCATGTGCCTGCAAAGGCTCGATGATCTTGCCATCCGGGCTGGCGGGCCGCTTGTTCACCCCCATCATCCGGGGCTGGCTCGGACCATAGATATCGGCATCCAGAAGCCCCACCCGCCGCCCCTGCCGCGCCAGCGCCACGGCAAGGTTCGACGAGACGGTGGATTTCCCCACGCCCCCCTTTCCGCTCGCCACCGCGATGATCCGGTCCACGCCCGAAACCTTCTGCGGCCCGCCCTGCTGCGGCGTCGGATGCTGCCCGATCTTCAGGCTGGGCGCGGGCGGCTTCGCCGCCGGCCCATGCGCCGTCATCACCACCTGCACCGTCTCAACCCCCGGCAAGGCGCGCAGCGCCGCCTCCGCCGCCGCCTGCACCGGCCCCAGCGCGCGTGCCGCCTCGGGGCTTTCGGCCTCGATGACAAAACGCACCGCGCCGCCCTCCACCGCCAACGCGCGAATCAGGTCGCGCGAGACAAGATCCCCCCCACCGGGCAGGACAACGCCGGAAAGCGCCCGCAGGATTTCATCTTTCGTAACCGCCATCTGTTCTTCTCCTGCACAAGGTTTCGGCAAACCTCATCATCTTTTCGGCACTCGGCAAGGCCATGTTGACCATTTGCTCAGGTTTTCATCGAAACCCATGAAATCAATGACGTTTTCGTGACATTCAGCCATGCATTTGCTGCATGGCAGCATTGCGGACCCCGGCTATTGTGCAGTTGCAGCATTTGCCCCATGTTTCCGGTAACAGCGCGACAGAACGTTGTGACGATAGATGGTGTAACAAACCGAGGCTGATCGAAATGGCTTATGTGAACTCTTCCCGCGCCGCGTCCTTCTCGCTGGCAGACCGCATCTCGGGCTTCCTTGCCCTGACGAAAGCGTCGCTTGCCCGCCGCGCCGTGTTCAACCAGACCGTCCGCGAACTCAACACGCTGACGGAGCGCGAGCTTGCCGATCTCGGCATCGCCCGCGCCGACATCCGTGCCGTGGCCCACGAGGCCGCCTACGGCAAGTAAGTTTCTTGCTGAACCCCACCTCCTCCCGGGGTTCATGGCAAAAGCGGCGGTGCTTCTCCTCCTCCCTGGCACCGCCGCCCTTTGATCCGGAAGCCGCGCTCCTGCGTAGACTTCCCTGACAGATCCGAAGTCCCCCTCCTCCTCCCTGGGGACATGCGGAAAAGCGGCGGCCCCCTCCTCCTCCCTGGGGTCGCCGCACAAGATACGGGGCTCACAAGCCCCGACCGAAGTACGAAGGGCCCCCTCCTCCTCCCTGGGGTCCGTCGGACCAGCGGCGGCCCCCTCCTCCTCCCTGGGGTCGCCGCACCCCGAATTCGCGCCCGGCCTCTCCTCCTCCCTGGCCGGGTCGAAGCGGCGCCTGGCCTTTCCTCCTCCCTGGCCGGGTCCCATGATGACGGCGGCGCCTTCCTCCCTCTGGCGTCGCCGTTTTTCATTTGCGCAAGCCAGCTTGCATCCCGCCGCCACCCCGCCGATAGTCCGCGCCGAACCGTTCCAACCGGCAGGCCCGATGCGCCCTTCCCTCCTCTCCGCCGCCCTGGTGGCCGCCCTCGTGGGCTACGGCTCCACCATCGCCCTCATCCTCGCCGCCGCCGCCGCCCTCGGCGCCACGCCCGACCAGACGGCCAGCTGGATCATGGCCGTCTGCTTCGCCAAGGCCGCAGGCTCCGCCATCCTCTCCACCTGGCACCGCGTCCCGGTGGTGCTGGCCTGGTCCACCCCCGGCGCGGCGCTCATCGCCGCGACCGAAGGCTATGGCATGGCCGAGGGCGTGGCCGCCTTCCTCCTCGCAGCGCTCCTCATCGCGGCGACGGGCCTCGTCAAACCCCTCGGCACCCTCGTGGCCAGGATCCCCGACGGCATCGCCGCCGCCATGCTGGCAGGCGTCCTCCTTCCCTTCGTCCTGAAAGGCGCAGGCGCGGCGCAATCCGCGCCGCTGCTCGTCGCCCCGATGGTGGGCCTCTTCGCCCTCGTCCGGCTCAGGAATCCGGCCATGGCCGTCCTCGCCGCCCTCGCCGCAGGCCTTGCCACCGCCTTCACCACCGGCGCGGCAAGCCTGCCCGACCTGCCCCCGATCCCGCCCAGCCCCACCTTCATCGCGCCCGAATTCCACTGGTCCGCGCTGATCGGCCTCGGCCTGCCGCTCTACCTCGTCACCATGGCCTCCCAGAACCTGCCCGGCTTCGCCACCATGCGCGCCGCAGGCTACGAACCGCCCGTCGCCCCGGCCCTTACCGTGACCGGCGGCATCAGCGCCCTCGCCGCCCTCTTCGGCGCGCATACAGTGAACATGGCCGCCATCACCGCCGCCATCTGCATGGGCGATGACGTGCATCCCGATCGCGACCAGCGCTGGAAGGTCGGTCTCGCCTATGCCGGCTTCTGGGTGATCCTCGGCCTGACAGGCCCCGTCGTCATCGCGGTCCTGAACGCCCTGCCCCCCGCCCTGATGACGGCGCTCGTGGCGCTGGCCCTGCTCGGCCCGCTGATGGGGGCACTGACGGGGGCCTTCGCGGCGCCGGACCAGCGCTTTGCCGCCACCATCACCCTTGCCGTGACGGGCGCGGGCGTGGCCTTCGCAGGCATCGGCGCGGCCTTCTGGGGATTGCTGGCCGGACTGGCCATCTGGGGGCTGGAGCGTCTGGCCCGCAAAAGCGTTTCCTGACACAGGAAACGCGCCGATTTCTGGCGCAGAAATCGGAAACGCACCGGCAGGAACCCGTTTTCTGCGCGCAGAAAACGCCGCGACTTCTGCGTCAGAAATCGCTTCTCAGAACGGCACCTCATCGGCGTCATCCGCGTCCACCACGAAACCCGCCACCACCTTCTTGATCCCGGCCTTCGAGAAATCGATCTCCAGCTTGTCCCCCTCGATGCCGATCACGATCCCATAGCCGAACTTGCGGTGGAACACGCGATCCCCCTCGCTGTGCGAGGAAAGCGCCGTCGCGTCGATCACCATGCCGCGGGCCTCGCGCGGCTGGGCCATGCCGCGGGTCTGGGCCCGGTCCTGCATCCGCCGCCAGCCCGGCGAATTGTAGACATCCGCCTTCGACACCCGCTCTTCCATCGCCGATACCGCCACCGGCGCCGCCGCCCCGAAACCGCCGCCATACAGCCCCGGCGGGGTCAGCACCTCGACATGGGCGGGGGGCAGTTCATCAATGAACCGGCTGGGCATCTGGCTCTGCCATTGGCCATAGACCCGCCGGTTCGACGCGAAGGAGATGGTGCAAAGCTCCTCGGCCCGCGTGATCCCCACATAGGCCAGCCGCCGCTCCTCCTCCAACCCCTTCAGCCCGCTTTCGTCCATGCTGCGCTGGCTGGGGAACAGGCCGTCCTCCCAGCCGGGCAGGAAGACCACCGGAAACTCCAACCCCTTCGCCGCATGCAGCGTCATGATCGAAACCTTCTCGCCCGCCTCCTCGGTCTCGTTGTCCATGATCAGCGCGACATGTTCGAGGAAGCCTTGCAGATTGTCGAACTGCTCCAGGGCCTTGACCAGTTCCTTCAGGTTCTCCAGCCGCCCCGGCGCCTCGGGCGTCTTGTCGTTCTGCCACATCTCCGTATAGCCGGATTCCTCGAGTATCATCTCGGCCAGCCGCACGTGATCCATCGCCGGGGCCACCGCGCCGATGGGCTCCAGCACATCGTCATCCCCCGCCACCCGCACGGCATCCAGCGTCAGCGCATGCCAGCGATCAATCCCCTCGACGAACGCCCGCAACTGCCCCGCACCCTTGCCGCCGATGCCACCGCTGGCCACAAGCTCCCGCGCGCCTTCATGCAAGCTTACCCCCGCCATCCGCGCCGCCCGCTGGATATCGGCCTGCGCCTTGTCGCCAAGGCCCCGCTTGGGGACATTCACCACGCGTTCAAAGGCCAGATCATCCTCGGGGGAAACCGCCAGCCGGAAATAGGCCATCGCATCGCGGATCTCCTGCCGCTCATAGAAGCGTGGCCCCCCGATCACGCGGTAGGGCAGGCCGATGGTCAGGAACCGGTCCTCGAAAGCCCGCATCTGGTGGCTCGCCCGCACAAGGATCGCCTGCCCGTCCAGCCCCACGGGATCCATCCCCCGCGTGCCGCGCTGCAGGGCCTCGATCTCCTCGCCGATCCAGCGCGCCTCATCCTCGCCGTCCCAATGGCCGATCAGGCGGACCTTGTGGCCCTCCTGCACTTCCGTCCACAGCGTCTTGCCCAGCCGCCCCGCATTCCCCGCAATCACCCCACTCGCAGCCGCCAGGATATGCGGGGTAGAGCGGTAATTCTGCTCCAGCCGCACCACATGCGCGCCGGGAAAATCCTTTTCGAACCGCAGGATATTGCCCACCTCGGCACCGCGCCAGCCATAGATCGACTGGTCGTCATCCCCCACGCAGCAGATGTTGCGATGCGCCTGCGCCAGAAGGCGCAACCAGAGATACTGGCAGACATTGGTGTCCTGATACTCATCCACCAGAATATAGCGGAACCACCGCTGATACTGCGCCAGAACATCCGGATGGCTCTGGAAGATCGTCACGCAATGCAGCAGCAGATCGCCGAAATCGCAGGCGTTCAGCGTGCGCAGCCGCTCCTGATACTGGGCGTAAAGCTCTGTCCCGCGATTGGCATAGCCCCCGGCTTCCGATGACGGTACCCGCTCCGGCACCAGCGCGCGGTTCTTCCAGCCGTCGATCATCCCCGCCAGCATCCGCGCGGGCCAGCGCTTTTCGTCGATATTCGCGGCGACGATCAGCTGTTTCAGAAGCCTGACCTGATCATCCGTATCCAGAATGGTGAAGTTCGACTTCAGCCCCACCAGTTCCGCATGCCGCCGCAGGATCTTCACGCTCAAGGAATGGAAGGTGCCCATCCAGGGCATCCCCTCCGCCACCTCACCCAGCATCCGGCCCACGCGCAGCTTCATTTCCCGCGCGGCCTTGTTGGTAAAGGTCACGGCCAGCACCTCATTCGGCCGTGCCTTGCTCATGCGCAACAGATGCACGATCCGCGCCGTCAGCGCCTTGGTCTTCCCCGTCCCCGCCCCCGCCAGCATCAGCACCGGGCCATCCAGCGCCTCCACCGCCGCGCGCTGCGCGGGGTTCAGGTCGTCCAGATAGGGCGCAGGCCGCGCCGCCATCATGGCCCGCTGCGACAGCGGCACCGCCGCCACCCCTGCCCCCTGATCGTCATCCCAAGCGTTCATGCGCGAAACCCTAGCGCCATCGGCGGCAAAGGAAAAGGTTCCGCAAATGTTCCCGCGCACTTTTTCCCCCGCCAGCCACATTCCCCCCGCCACCTGCGCGCTTTGCACCCGCAAAGTCTCGGCTGCATATTTCGCAAAATTTGCAATTCATGCCGCCTATCGCACTTGCGCTGCAATGCAGCGGGCCTAGAGTGACCCGGCACGCACCTGCCGCACGCAGAAAAAAAGCCCGCCTGACCCCGGCCTGACCCGCCGACACCGGAGAGACCGATGCCTGAGTTCCGCAAGATCCTCGTCGCCAATCGCGGCGAGATCGCCATCCGCGTCATGCGCGCCGCCAACGAGATGGGCAAGAAAACCGTCGCCGTCTTCGCCGAGGAAGACAAGCTCTCCCTCCACCGCTTCAAGGCGGATGAGGCCTATCGCATCGGCGAAGGCCTCTCGCCCGTCGGTGCCTATCTGTCGATCCCGGAAATCATCCGCGTGGCCAAGATGGCGGGCGCCGATGCCATCCATCCCGGCTATGGCCTCCTTTCCGAAAACCCCGATTTCGTCGAAGCCTGCGACAATGCGGGCATCACCTTCATCGGCCCCCGCGCCGAAACCATGCGCGCCCTTGGCGACAAGGCCTCTGCCCGCCGCGTGGCGATCGAGGCGGGCGTGCCCGTCATCCCCGCCACCGAAGTGCTGGGCGAGGATATGGCCCTGATCAAGAAACAGGCCAAGGAAATCGGCTATCCCCTGATGCTCAAGGCGTCATGGGGCGGCGGCGGTCGCGGCATGCGCCCGATCCTTGGCGAGGACGAGCTTGAAGCCAAGGTGCGAGAGGGGCGCCGCGAGGCTGAGGCCGCTTTCGGCAATGGCGAAGGCTATCTGGAAAAGATGATCCAGCGCGCCCGCCATGTCGAAGTGCAGATCCTCGGCGACAAGCAGGGGAACGTCTGGCACCTGTGGGAGCGCGACTGCACCGTTCAGCGCCGCAACCAGAAGGTCGTCGAACGCGCCCCCGCCCCCTACCTCACGCAGGCCCAGCGCGAGGAAGTCTGCGAAATGGCGCGCAAGATCACCGCGCATGTGGATTACGAATGCGCGGGCACCGTCGAATTCCTGATGGATATGGACGAGGGCAAGTTCTACTTCATCGAAGTGAACCCCCGCGTGCAGGTCGAACATACCGTGACCGAAGAGGTGACGGGTATCGACATCGTGCAGGCCCAGATCCTGATCGAGGAAGGCAAATCGCTGGCCGAGGCCACGGGCGTCGCCTCTCAGGCCGATGTCAAACTGAACGGGCACGCCCTGCAATGCCGCGTGACGACCGAAGACCCGCTGAACAACTTCATCCCCGATTACGGCCGCCTGACCGCCTACCGCTCGGCCACCGGCAACGGCATCCGCCTTGATGGCGGCACGGCCTATGCGGGCGGGGTGATCACCCGCTATTACGACTCGCTGCTGGTCAAGGTCACGGCCCATGCCCAGACCCCGGAAAAGGCGATCGCCCGCATGGACCGCGCGCTGCGCGAATTCCGCATCCGGGGGGTGGCGACGAATATCGAATTCGTCATCAACCTCTTGAAACACAAGACCTTCCTCGACGACACCTACACGACCAAGTTCATCGACACCACGCCCGAGCTTTTCGCCTTCAAGAAACGCCGCGACCGGGCGACCAAGATCCTCACCTATATCGCCGACATCACGGTGAACGGGCATCCCGAAACCGCAGGCCGCCCCAAACCCCCGGCCGAGGCGAAGATGCCCAAGGCCCCCAGGCTCCTGACCGAAACCCCGGCGACAGGCACCCGCAACCTGCTGGAACAGAAGGGCCCGCAGGCCGTGGCCGATTGGATGAAGGCCCAGACCAAGGTCCTCATCACCGATACCACCATGCGCGACGGGCACCAGTCGCTCCTGGCGACGCGGATGCGCTCCATCGACATGGTCCGCGCCGCGCCCGCCTATGCCGCCAACCTGCCGCAACTGTTCAGCGTCGAATGCTGGGGCGGCGCCACCTTCGACGTGGCCTACCGCTTCCTGCAGGAATGCCCGTGGCAGCGCCTGCGCGACCTGCGCGCCGCCATGCCCAACCTGATGACGCAGATGCTCCTGCGCGCCTCGAACGGCGTGGGCTATACCAACTATCCCGACAACGTCGTCCGCGCCTTCGTCCTGCAGGCGGCAGAGACCGGCGTCGACGTGTTCCGCGTCTTCGACAGCCTCAACTGGGTCGAAAACATGCGCGTCGCGATGGATGCTGTGCTGGAAGCGAACAAGCTCTGCGAAGGCACGATCTGCTATACCGGCGACCTGCTCGACCCCGCGCGATCCAAATATGACCTGAAATACTATCTCGACCGCGCGCGCGAACTGAAATCCGCAGGCGCCCATGTGCTGGGCCTGAAGGACATGGCGGGGCTTCTGAAACCCGCCTCGGCCCGCATCCTCGTCAAGGCGCTGAAACAGGAGGTGGGCCTGCCCGTGCATTTCCACACCCATGATACCTCGGGTGCGGCGGCGGCCACGATCCTTGCCGCCTGCGACGCGGGGGTCGATGCCGTGGATGCGGCGATGGACGCCTTCTCCGGCGGCACCTCGCAGCCCTGCCTCGGCTCCATCGTCGAGGCGCTGCGCCATACCGACCGCGACACCGGCCTCGACATCAAGGCGATCCGCGACATCTCGAACTACTGGGAACATGTCCGCGTGCAATATGCCGCCTTCGAATCCGGCCTGCCCGCCCCGGCATCCGAGGTCTACCTTCACGAAATGCCCGGCGGCCAGTTCACCAACCTCAAGGCGCAGGCCCGCTCGCTGGGGCTTGAGGAGCGGTGGCCCGAAGTGGCCCAGGCCTATGCCGATGCCAACCAGATGTTCGGCGACATCGTCAAGGTCACCCCTTCCTCCAAGGTCGTGGGCGACATGGCGCTGATGATGGTGGCCCAGGGCCTGACCCGCGCGCAGGTCGAAGACCCCGCCCATGACGTGGCCTTCCCCGACTCGGTGGTCGACATGCTGAAAGGCAATCTCGGCCAACCCCATGGCGGCTGGCCTGACGCCATCCTGAAAAAGGTGCTCAAGGGCGAAAAACCCCTGACCGACCGCCCCGGCAAGACCCTGCCGCCGGTCGATCTGGAAGACACCCGCAGGAAGCTGGAAGCCGAACTCGGCGGCAAGGCCGTGGATGACGAGGATCTGAACGGCTACCTCATGTATCCCAAGGTCTTTCTCGATTACATGGGCCGCCACCGCCTCTATGGCCCCGTCCGCACCCTGCCCACCAAGACCTTCTTCTACGGCATGGAACCGGGCGAAGAGATCACGGCTGAGATCGACCCCGGCAAGAACTTGGAAATCCGGCTTCAGGCCGTGGGCGAGACGACCGAGGATGGCGAAGTCCGCGTCTTCTTCGAACTGAACGGCCAGCCCCGCGTGATCCGCGTGCCGAACCGCGCGGTCAAGGCCAAGACGGCTGCGCGCCCCAAGGCCGCCGAGGGCAACCCCGCCCATATCGGCGCGCCGATGCCCGGCTCCATCGCCTCTGTCGCGGTCACCGTCGGCCAGAAGATCCGCGCCGGCGACCTTCTGCTGACGATCGAGGCGATGAAGATGGAAACCGGCCTCCACGCCGACCGCGAGGCCACGGTCAAGGCGCTGCATGTCCATGCAGGCAGCCAGATCGAGGCGAAGGACCTGCTGATCGAACTGGAATGATACCGCCCCGCCCCTCCGGTTCTTTCCGGTGGGGCGGGCCGCGTCTTGCGATCAGAATTCCCCCAGCACCACCGTCGCCCCCCGCATCAGGCCGAACTCGGCCTGCGGCACGACCCCCAACCGCAGGACCTTGCCCCGCAAGCTGCCTTCCCAGGCCGCCGGAACGCCACGATCCGAAAGGTCGATGGGCTTCACGCCGGACAATTCCCCCGCAACGGTCCGCGCAAAGGCGATGGCCGGTTCCGGCTTCAACCGCGAAGCCGCCACGACGCAGCGCGTGGCGATCTGGCTGTTGCCCTGCGTCGCGGCGATGGCCCTGAAACCATTGCGGGAAAAGATCCTCAGGCCCTGCTCATTGCCCTCGTATCGCCAGCCATCCGCCTTCAGCTGCGCCTGGATGGCCTTCACATCGGGGAAATGCGCCATGCAGGCCCCAAAGGCGGATTTGGCCGCCTCCCAATTCTCGTCCGCGCGGGCAGGCCCGGCCTGAACCGCCACAAGCGCAACCACGGCGGCCATTCCGGCGACAGCGCGCAAGACCCGCCGCATCGCTTCCCGCCCCCAAAGTCCCCCCCTGCACGCTTGCGCCTGCATCCTCACCCCTCCAACTCGTTACCCATGTCACCCGTCACCGCGGCCCCGCCCCAACATCCCGGGGCTGTCACGGCATCGCGCTCCGCAACCCTAGGCCGCTACCCCGCCCGTCTCAATGCCGGATCGGACAAAAACGCGCCCCGCCCGAACTTTCCCCTTGAACCCCGCGCGCGGCTTTTATAGATCACCCCTCGTCCAACCGGCGCGGGCGTAGCTCAGGGGTAGAGCATAACCTTGCCAAGGTTAGGGTCGTGAGTTCGAATCTCATCGCCCGCTCCAGTCGGACCTGCCGAATGGCCGCCCCCGGGCGGCCATTTGCTTTTGATCCCCCCGGGCAGAAACGCCCCCCCCTGGTACCCGCGGCCGGACTCGAACCGGCATGGCCTTTCGGCCTAGGGATTTTAAGTCCCCTGTGTCTACCATTCCACCACGCGGGCCGGGGGATGCCCGCCTTGCTAGCAAGCCCGCAGTCCGAGGGAAAGCCCGCCCATCCCGGATTCTCCCTTTGCGTGGCCCGCCATCGGCCCTATCCTTCCCGCAGGTTAAGGAAGGTTTTCAAATGACCCGCCACTTCCCGCTGCTTCTGGGCGCCATGCTCGCCCTTGCCGCCCCGATCCCTGTCCCTGCACAAGAGGCGGCGGCCTCCCCACCGGAACTGCCCCTCACCGCCCGGGGCAATGAACCCTTCTGGTCCATCCTCGCCACGCCCGAAGGGATTTCCCTCACGGAACCCGAAGGCAAGGGCACCGTTCAGACCCTGCCCTTCACCCGGACAACCGAGGGCGGCAGCCTTGTCCTGACAACGACCGACTTCACCCTCCGCATCGCCCCGGCGCTCTGCCATGACGACATGTCGGGGATGCCCTATCCCTTCACCGCCACGCTCACCCGCACAGGCGCCACGCTGAACGGCTGCGCGGGCGATCCCGCCGCACTGCTGGCAGGCGACTGGACCGTGACCCAACTCGACACAGGCCCCCTTCCCGCCGGGGTCAACGTCACCCTGTCCTTCAGCGAAGGGCGCGTGGCGGGCAATTCCGGCTGCAACCGCCTGTCCGGCGGCTATGCCCTGACGGGCGAGGGCCTTTCCTTCACCGCCATCGCCACCACCCGCATGGCCTGCCCCGCCCCGCAGATGGAAACCGAGCAATCGGTGCTTGCCGCCCTTGCCAGCATCACCCGCTTCGACTTCACCGCTGACGGCCACCTGCTGCTGCAATCGGACGAGGGCATCACAGCCCTCACCGCCCGCCGCTGACCCGCCTGCCGCAGCGCGGCAATTGACACCGCCCGTCCCCCGGTTCCATATGACGCCCGAGAGTTTGCGGGGAGAAAACACGCATGAAGAAGGTCTTTCCCAGCGCCCAGGCCGCGCTGGAGGGCGTGCTGTTTGACGGCATGACCATCGCCTCGGGGGGCTTCGGCCTTTGCGGGATTCCGGAACTCCTGATCGCTGCGATCCGGCAGGCAGGCACGAAGAACCTCACCGTCGCCTCGAACAATGCAGGCGTCGATGGTTTCGGACTTGGTGTCCTGCTGGAAAGCCGCCAGGTGAAGAAGATGATCTCCTCCTATGTGGGCGAGAATGCCGAATTCATGCGGCAATATCTTTCGGGCGAACTCGAACTGGAATTCAATCCCCAGGGCACCCTTGCCGAACGCATGCGCGCGGGCGGCGCGGGCATTCCCGGTTTCTACACCCGCACCGGCGTGGGCACCGTCATCGCCGAAGGCAAGGAACACAAGGATTTCGACGGCAAGACCTATATCCTCGAACGCGCCATCGTCGCGGACCTGTCCATCGTGAAGGCCTGGAAGGCCGATCCCTCGGGCAACCTCGTCTTCCGCAAGACGGCGCGCAACTTCAACCCGCCCGCCGCCACCTGCGGCAGGATCTGCGTGGCGGAAGTCGAAGAGATCGTGCCGCTGGGAAGCCTCGACCCCGACGCGATCCACCTGCCCGGCATCTATGTCCACCGCATCGTGAAGGGCGAACATGAAAAGCGCATCGAACAGCGCACCGTCCGCAAGAAGGAGTCCGTCTGATGTGGGACCGCAACCAGATGGCCGCCCGTGCGGCGCAGGAACTTCAGGACGGCTGGTATGTGAACCTCGGCATCGGCATCCCGACGCTGGTGGCGAACTACATTCCCCAGGGCGTGAACGTGACGCTGCAATCGGAAAACGGCATGCTCGGCATGGGCCCCTTCCCCTATGAGGGCGAGGAAGACCCCGACCTGATCAATGCCGGCAAGCAGACCATCACCGAACTGCCGCAGACCGCCTTCTTCGACTCTGCCACCTCCTTCGCGATGATCCGCGGCGGCAAGATCGCCATGGCCATCCTCGGCGCGATGGAAGTGGCCGAAAACGGCGATCTGGCGAACTGGATGATCCCCGGCAAGCTCGTCAAGGGCATGGGCGGCGCGATGGACCTTGTCGCAGGGGTGGGCCGCGTGGTGGTCGTGATGGACCACACCAGCAAGCACGGCGAATCCAAGGTGCTGAAACGCTGCACCCTGCCGCTCACCGGCCAGGGCGTGGTCAACCGCATCATCACCAATCTGGGCGTTCTCGATGTCGTGCCAGGGGGCCTCAGGATCATCGAACTGGCCGATGGCGTGACGGAAGCGGAGCTGCGTTCCGCCACAGAGGCGACACTGGTGAACTGATGTCGGCGGACGGAGAATTTTCACTGAAAATTCTCCGTCCCGCCCTTCACGAAAAATCTTTCTTCAAAGATTTTTCGTGTGCCACCCCAAAATTTTCCATAGAAAATTTTGGGGTTGAGGAGGTCCATCATGGCAGAACATGACATCCGGCGCGAACAGGGGTCTTCCAAAGGCCGCTACGTCATTCGCCAGAATGGCGAAGAGGCGGAACTCACCTATTCCATAACCTCACCCACGCTGATCATCGCCGATCATACTGGCGTGCCTGACAGTTTCCGAGGCACTGGCGCGGGCCTCGCCCTGGTCACCCGCATGGTCGAGGATGCGCGGCGCGAAGGCTTCCGCATCATGCCGCTCTGCCCTTTCGTGAACGCACAGCGCAAGAAGCATCCCGAATGGGCAGACGCCTTCGCGGTCTGACCCATCCACCGTCAGGGCGGGGGCCACCCCGCCTGCGGCTCAGTTGCTGGCCGAAATGATCCGGAAGACACAGGGATCGCTCACCACTTCCGGCGGCGTCATGCACAGGCCCTGCGCCACCTGCCAGGCCGCCAGAACCTTCGGCACATAGTCCCGCGTCTCGGCATAGGGCGGCACACCGCGATTGGCGCGGATCGCGCCTTCGCCTGCGTTATAGGCCGCGATCACCATGATCGGGTCGCGGTCGAAATGCTTCATCAGCCAGTCCAGATAGGCCACGCCGCCCTTGATGTTCTGTTCCGGGTCCAGCGCATCGGCCACGCCGAAACGCTCCGCCGTCGCCGGGATCAGCTGCATCAGCCCCTGCGCCCCGGCTGAACTGACGGCATCGCTGCGCCCCGCGCTTTCCGTGGCCATCACCGCAAGCGCCAGCGCGGGCGACACCTCGGTCCCCACCGTGGCCCGCAGCAACGCCGTGCCATAGGCATCCGCCAGTTCCTGCATGTGCTGCATCCTCGGCGCGCGAACCGCCGCCCCGTCCGGCCCCTGCGTCAGCGCCGCCAGCGCCGCGGGAAAGCGGCCCGAGACGTCGTCGATCCCCACCGGCACCGCGTCCCAGAACCAGCCATAGGTCGCCGCAGGCTGCGGCGCGGGTCCCTGCGCGGGGCGGTCCGGGCCCTCGCCCGCCGTCACCGGCGGCAGCACCGGCACTTCATGCGGGGGCCGCGTCCCCGGCAGCGCTGCGAGAATCCGCGCCTGTTCCGCGGGGTCGATCTGCACCAATCCCGTCACGCCGGGCCGGCCTTCGCCCACCTTGATCCGCTTGAAGGTGAAATCCTGAACGGGTGCCGCCCCCTCGCCCGACACGGGCTGGGGGCTGCCGAACGCGAAAAGCGCGCCAAAAGCGCCGATGATTGCTGCCCGGAATCGCATCTCTGCCGGATGCCTTTCCTGTCTGTGCCTGCCTCTTGCAGGGCGCAGTATCCCTCAAAATCGGCCTTCACGCCACTGCCACCGGCAAGAAACGTGGCAAAAACGCCCAAATCTCCAGCCGAAAGGCCGGAATCCCAGCCGAAAGTATGGGTCGAAAAAATAAGTTCATATCAAATTCAATTGTTTAGCGGGAAACCCGCGAAAAAGTGACATGTTGCCGAAAATGCCCATTCCATACCCAACTGCCGCCACGATTCAGGGGCCATATACACCCATACCGAACGGCAGGCGGAACGAAACACTACGATCCGACAAACCCCGGCGCGGTTGTGAGCAAGACCTGAAACGTAAACATTCCAAGGGAATACCACCATGAAACTGCTGAACATCTTCAAGTCCTTCAAGAACGACGAGTCGGGCGCCGTGACCGTTGACTGGGTCGTGCTGACCGGCGCCGTCGTGGGCCTGGGCATCATCATCGCCAACACCATGGGCTCCTCGATCCAGACCGCTGCCGACAACGTCGGCTCGGACGTGATCACGAACTCGAACAACTGATCATCCGATCAGATGTGACGATCACAGCGCGGCCAGGCCAAAAGCCTGGCCGCAGCTACGAAGGGCGACTGAACGATTACCGGGTTGGCAGCGTGCTTGTGGATCCGCAACCGCCCACCTTTAGGAGCGCGGAAATGACCGAAACCAAGGCAGACCAGACCGCTGAAACCCCCTTCCTTCGCGATGAGGATGGTGCCGTAACCGTGGATTGGGTGGTTCTCGCCGCCGCGGTCATGCTGCTCTCCATCCCCGTCCTGACGACGATCAAGGGCTCGACGGAAACCGCCGCCGGCGATGTGGCGTCGGACATGATCGCCGCGACGGATTGACGATCTCCCGCCAGGGCCCCCTTCCGGGCCCCGGACGCAATCAGGGCCGCCCCCGGTGGCGCGCCATCAGACGAGGCAAGAGACAATGCGCATGATCTTCGGATTGGTCCTGCTCGCCGGCATGGCGCTGGCGGGTTTTGCCGTCTACATGGCCCAGGGCTACATCAACCAGACGGAATCCGCCCTGGTCGAAGAACGCGCCTTCCGCAAGAAGGTTGGCGAACTGGTCGAGGTCTATGTCGTCAGCAAGCCGCTGAAATACGGCGATCCGCTGGCCCCGGAAGACGTGAAGAAGATCTACTGGCAGAAGAGTGCCCTCCCCGAAGGCACCTTCAACGACGAGGCGATCCTCTTCCCTCCGAACGAGGAACGCCCCCGCTACGTGCTGCGTCCGATGGAGACGCATGAACCCATTCTCGCCGTCAAGATCACCGAACCGGGGCAGCCCGCGGGCCTGACCGGCGCACTCGATCCCGGCATGCGCGCCTTCGCGATCAAGGTGGATGCCACCTCCGGCGTGTCGGGCTTCGTCTATCCGGGCAACTATGTCGATGTCTACTGGACAGGCAGCGACGGCAGCCGCGAAATCACCCGCCTGATCGAAAGCAGCGTCAACGTGATCGCCATCGACCAGTCGGCCGCAGGGGCCACCACCGGCGGCGCCGTTGTCGCACAAACGGTGACGGTCCAGGTCTCGCAGGAACAGGTCGCCCGCCTGGCCCAGGCCCAGGCCACCGGTCGCCTTGCCCTCTCGCTTGTCGGCTCTCCCGGCGAAGGCGATATCGGCAAGGTCGAGGTGGACAGCGCCTCGCTCCTCGGGATCACCCCCGAAGAAGTGGTCGAGGTCGAGGCTGAAAAGGTCTGCACGATCCGCAACCGCAAGGGCGGCGAGGTGGTCGAAATCCCGATCCCCTGCACCAACTGATCGTTAACTTATCGTACTGGCGCGACTTCCAACCCGCGGGCGCAACCACCGGATATGGTGTTTGCGCCCGTTCGATTCCGCCACGATTTGCGTCAACTGCATCCCTGTTGCCAGTTATCCACATAAGGAAAGGCACGTAAGGCAATGATTCTTGCAAAAAAACGCCAGCTCGGGCATCTTGGGTGATGGAGCGGGCAGACAAGACCCGCGTTCAGAGGTGTGATCGAAAGGGCAGGTCACCGATGCAGATGCGTTTGCTGATGGCAGCGGGTGCGATGGGCTTTGCCCTCGCCGCGCTTCCCGCGATGCCGGTTTCGGCAGAAGTCTTGAAGGTTGTCCGGGGCACCGCCGCGCAGGCGCTCGAGGTGCCGATGAACCGCGCCGTCGTGCTGGAAAGCGATGTTCCCTTCGCCGAACTTTCGATCGCCAATCCCGGGATCGCCGATATCTCCACCCTGTCGGACCGTTCGATCTATGTGCTGGGCAAGACGCCCGGGCGCACCACGCTGACGCTCTTCACCGCCGAGGGCGAGCTGATCACCAATGTCGAGGTGCAGGTCACCACCGACATCGCCGAATTCAAGGAACGGCTGAACCAGATCCTGCCGGGCGAAAAGATCGAGGTGCGCACCGCCAATGATGGCATCGTGCTGTCGGGCACCGTTTCCTCGGCCCAGAAACTGGCGCGCGCGCTGGATCTGGCCGAACGCTATGCCGCGGGCCGGGTGTCGAACCTGATGTCCGTGGGCGGCACGCAGCAGGTGATGCTCAAGGTGCGCTTCGCGGAAATGCAGCGCTCCGTCACCAAGAACCTCTCTTCCTCGCTGGCCATCTCGGGCACCAATGATGCCGTGGAAACCGGCACCTGGCTGACCGGCTCCAACGGCCTTGGCAACCCCATCACCGTGCGCGAAAACGTCGTCGGCGCGGGGCTTCTGGGCTTTACCACCGGCTCGCTCCAGATCGGCATCCTGCTCGAGGCGCTGGAGTCGAAGGGCGTCGTGCGCACCCTGGCCGAACCCAACCTCACCGCCCTTTCGGGGCAAGAGGCAAAGTTCCTCGCCGGGGGCGAATACCCGATCCCCGTCTCGGATGACGGCACAATCACCGTTGAATACAAGCCCTTCGGCGTCGAGATGAAATTCACCCCCACCGTGGTGGATGGTGACCTGATCAACCTGCAACTGCAGGCGGCCGTCTCCTCCATCGACGGGACCGTGACGCAGGAAAGCGACGGCATCCAGCTTGCCGCCTTCAAGCGCCGCGAAACCTCGACCACCGTGGAAATGCGCGATGGCGAAAGCTTTGCCATCGCGGGCCTTCTGCAGGACGACTTCCGCGATCTGAACGGCCAGGTTCCGTGGCTGGGCGATATCCCGGTTCTGGGCACCCTCTTCCGTTCCGCCGAATACCAGCAGTCGCAAAGCGAACTCGTCATCATCGTGACGCCCCACCTTGTCTCCCCCACTCGGGGCGAGGCGCTGGCTCTGCCCACGGATCGCGTCAAGCTTCCCACCGAACGCGAACTCTTCCTCTTCGGCGAAGTCGGCAAGGCCGCCAGCGGCAGCGCCGCGGGCGAGGTTGCCCGGCAGGATTTCACCGGCTCCTACGGCTATGTGATGGAATAGGGGACTGGCCATGAAAACCGCGACCCTTGCCTTCTCCGCCCTGTCGCTGCTGGCGCTGGCTGCCTGCAGCGATCAGATCATCGGCGCCTCTGTCGATGAAGGCGGCTTTGGCAATCCCACGATGAACAACTATCTGGTCCAGACCGGCCAGATCAATCCGGTGCAGATGCTGGGCGAACGCTTCGCCCGCGAGGTGCCCACCACCATCACCTTCCCCTTCAACAGCGCCCAGCTCACGCCCGAGGCGCGCGCCGCGCTCGACGTGCAGGCCAATTTCATCCGCCAGTTCCCCGAAGTGCGCTTCTCGGTCTATGGCCATACCGATCTGGTCGGCTCCAATGCCTATAACAAGCGGCTGGGTCAGCGCCGGGCCGAGGCGGTCGTTGCCTATTTCGCCGCCCGCGGCATCGCCCGCGCGCGGCTCAAGGCGCTGGTTTCCTTCGGCGAAACGCGCCCCGTCATCGCCACCCCCGGCCCCGAGGAACAGAACCGCCGCACCGTGACCGAGGTGTCGGGCTTCCTCGCCCGCCATCCCACGATCCTCGACGGCAAATATGCCGAGGTGATCTACCGCGAATACATCAAGAGCGCGGTCCCCGCCCCTTCCGTCGTTGCAGCACCACCCGCAGGCGGTGCCCCGGGCGGCGCGGCAGCCCCGGCCCCCTGACAGGCCGCGGCACCGACACGGCTTTTCCGGGGCGGGGTCGCAGCAATGCGCCCCGCCCCAGACCTTTCCAGCCGTCCCGCCAAATGGACCGCTGGCCGCGACACTCTCGGCCTTGCCCGGTTAAAGTCGCCAGATTTCAAACAATCACGCCTTTCTAGCCCAAGAATCGCCACCATTGCCCCCCAGCTTTTGCCGTGACTGGGAACAATCTCACGGCAAGGGTGCCGTGCGGGGATGACCGGTGGCGCGCTGCCCGCTCCTTGTTCGGAACGGGCCAGGGCCGCCATCGCCACTTCCCGACTAGAAGGACGAACAGGCGATGAGCACTGCTGCCAACATGATGCCCGATCCGGCGCCGATTCTGGCCTGCACCATCTCGCGGGATATCCAGAATTTCGATCTGCTGATCGACGACATGGAACTCGAACTCGGCGAAGCCTGGGGCGACCTCACCTTCGAGGATGCCCGCGAATTCCTCGCCCAACCCGATGCCGCCAGCCTCGAATTCGTGGCCATCGCCGTCAATGGCGAGGATGAGGGCGATCTGTCCGGCATCACCGAGGTGATCCGCGCCGCCACCCAGCGCCATATCAAGGTGATCCTCATCGCCGACCAGATCAGCCCCGCCGGGCTGCATCAGCTGCTTCGCCTGGGGGCCGATGATTTCGTGCCCTATCCCCTGCCCGACGGCGCGCTGAAAGAGGCGATCGAACGCATCCGCAAGTCCGGCCAGGCCCAGCCTGCCCCGGCCCAGGCCACCGCTGCCCCGGCGGCCACCGTCACCCATCTGCATCCGGTTCCCGACGCGGCCCCCCCGGCCCCCAGCTTCAAGGCCAAGGGCGATCGCGATGGCGTCGTGCTGCCCGTCCATGGCCTTTCGGGCGGCTCGGGTGCCTCCACCTTCGCGGCCAACCTCGCCTGGGAACTCGCCACCATCGACAAGGCCGAAGCCCCGCGCGTCTGCCTGCTGGATTTCGATTTCCAATATGGCTCGGTCGCCACCTATCTCGACCTGCCGCGCAAGGAAGCCGTGTTCGAACTGCTCTCCGACACGGCCGCCGCCGACAGCGATGCCTTCCTCGATGCCATGCTGACCTATGAGGAAAAGCTCCACGTCCTCACCGCGCCGGCCGACATGCTGCCGCTGGATATCGTGGCGCCCGAGGACATCGCCCGAATCATCGACATGGCGCAGACGAATTTCGATTTCGTCATCATCGACATGCCCAAGACCATCGTCGCCTGGACGGAAACCGTCCTCAGCCGCGCGCATGTCTATTTCGCGATGATGGATCTCGACCTGCGCTCCGCGCAGAACGTGCTGCGCCTTGTCCGGGCGCTGAAGGCGGAAACGCTGCCGCATGAAAAACTCCGCTACGTCCTCAACCGCGCCCCGAAATTCACCGACCTCTCTGCCAAGAGCCGGGTGAAGCGCATGTCCGAAAGCCTCGACATCCGGCTCGAGGTGCAGATCCCGGACGGCGGGCCGCAGGTGACCCAGGCGAATGACCACGGTCATCCCCTGGCCACCAGCGCGCCGAAGAATGCGGTGCGCAAGGAAATCCAGAAACTCGCCAAATCGCTGCACGACCTGAACCGCGCCGTCGAAACCGGCCGCAAGTAAACGTCACCTGATCGGACTGCCTGGCCTGGGGGGCCTCTTCGATGTTTTCTCGTTTCAAGAAACCTGACGGACCGGAATCCAAACCTGCCCTGCGTCCCTTGACGCCGGCCACACCCGCGGCTGCCGCGCCCGCCGCGCCCACCGCTTCGGGCCTTGCCGCCAGCGCCGCCCCGCCCAAGGCGGTGGCCCCGCCGCCCAAGGCCATGCTGGGCGGCCGCGCCTCTTCGGTGCCTGCCACGCCCGAAGCCGCCGCCGCGGAAAAGGAGAAGAAGCGCAAGGAACGGCTGATGGAGCTGAAGGTGGAGCTTCACAAGAAGCTCCTCGAAAGCCTCAAGCTCGGCGCGCTGGAACATGCGACCGAGGCCAACCTCCGCTCGGAAATCGCCGACATCACCTCCGAGGCGCTCTCGGAAATGTCGGTCGCGCTGAACAAGGACGACCGCGCCACCCTCAACCAGGAACTCTATGACGAAGTCATGGGTCTCGGCCCGCTGGAGCCGCTACTGAAGGATGAATCCGTCTCCGACATCCTCGTCAACGGCCCCAACCGCATCTTCGTGGAACGCGGCGGGAAACTTACGCTCACCGACGTCACCTTCAAGGACGAACGCCACCTTCTGCGGATCATCGACAAGATCGTCTCCGCCGTGGGCCGCCGCGTCGATGAATCGAACCCCTATTGCGACGCCCGCCTTGCCGACGGGTCGCGCTTCAACTGCATGGTGCCCCCCGTTGCGGTGGATGGCTCGCTCGTCTCGATCCGGAAATTCAAGAAGGAAAAGCTGGGCGTGGCCGATCTCGTCCGCTTCGGCGCCTTCACCGAGGAAATGGCCGCCTACCTCCAGGCCGCCGTTTCCACCCGGCTCAACATCATCGTCTCGGGCGGGACGGGCTCGGGGAAAACCACCACGCTCAACGCGCTGTCCTCCTTCATCGACAACACCGAACGCGTGCTGACGATCGAAGACACCGCCGAACTCCAGCTCCAGCAGGTCCATGTCGGCCGCATGGAAAGCCGCCCCCCCAACGTCGAAGGCAAGGGCGCCGTCACCCAGCGCGACTGCTTGCGCAACGCGCTGCGGATGCGCCCTGACCGCATCATCGTGGGCGAAACCCGCGGCGAGGAAGTCATCGACATGCTGCAGGCCATGAACACCGGCCATGACGGCTCCATGACCACGATCCACGCCAACAACGCCCGCGACGGCATCTCGCGCCTTGAAAACATGGTGGCCATGGCGGGCATCGAAATGCCGCTCAAGGCGGTGCGCTCGCAGATCGCCTCCGCCGTCAACCTGATCGTGCAGGCCAGCCGCCTGCAGGATGGCTCGCGCCGCATGGTCTCCATCACCGAAATCACCGGGATGGAGGGCGAGGTGATCTCGATGCAGGAAGTCTTCCGTTACGAACGCCTCGGCGTCGAACCCTCGGGCAAGATCATCGGCCGCTTCAACGCGACCGGCGTGCGCTCGCACTATTCCGACCGCTTCCGCCAGTGGGGCTATGACCTGCCCGCCTCCATCTACGAACCCATCATCTGATCAGGCCCGTCCATCATGGAATTCAGTGCAGCCCCCGTCATCTACATCCTGATCTTCGTGGCCGTCGTGGTCCTGGTCGAGGGCCTGTATCTGACCGTCTTCGGCAAGTCGATCAGCCTCAATTCCCGCGTCAGCCGCCGCCTTGCGCTTCTGGAAAAGAACCAGAACCGCGAACAGGTGCTGGAACAGCTCCGCAAGGAAATGTCCCAGCACATGAATGCAAAGGGCATCCCGCTCTACAAGATCCTCGCCTCCAAGGCGCAAAAGGCCAATATCGCCTTCTCGCCCCAGCAACTCATCGGGATCATGGGCCTGCTCGCGGCCTTCGCCTATGTCGGCCTGACCCTCGGCACCGCGGCCGAAACCACCGTGCGCATCGGCCTTTCCGTCGTCATGGGCGTGGGCGGCGTCTATGTCTGGGTTTCGCGCAAGGCGAAAAAGCGCATGTCGCTCCTGGAAGAACAGCTTCCCGACGCGGTGGAACTCATGGTCCGGTCGCTGCGCGTGGGCCATCCCTTCTCGGCCGCCGTCGCCATCGTCTCGAAAGAGGTGGCCGATCCGCTCGGCACCGAATTCGGCCTGATCGCGGACGAGGCCACCTATGGCCGCGACATCTCCGAAAGCCTGCGCGCCTTCGCCAACCGGATGGACAACCAGGATCTCCACTTCCTCGCCGTGGCCGTCTCGATCCAGCAGCAGTCGGGCGGCAACCTTGCCGAAATCCTTGACGGTCTGGCCAAGGTGATCCGCGCCCGGTTCAAGCTCTTCCGCCGCGTCCGCGCCATCACGGCCGAGGCGAAATGGTCCGGCATGTTCCTTTCCGGCTTCCCCATCGCGGCGCTTCTGATGATCCAGATGCTCAAGCCCGACTATTATGACGGGGTCAAGGAAACCGACATGTTCGTTCCCGCCGCCCTCGGCGTCGCGGCCTTCCTCGTCGTCAACGTGATCTTCATGAAGATCATGGTCAACATCAAGGTCTGACCCCCATGCTTACCGCCGTGAACGATTTCATCGTCGCCCGCATGGGTGAGACCGGCCCGCTTCTGGTGATCGGCGGCCTTGGCCTGATGCTGATCCTTGTCACCCTGCCCTTCCTTCTGAAGAAAGAGCCGGAACCCTTCGACAAGCTCAAGCAGCAGACCCGCCCGCAGGCCCGCAGCGCTGCCGCCGACTCGCGCGAAGGCGCCCTGCGCCGCGCCTCCGACCGCAACGACAAGCTCAACAAGTTCGCCCATTTCCTGGAACCCCAGGACAAGGAACAGATGTCCGCCGCGCGGCTCAAGATGATGCGCGCGGGCTATCGCGGCAAGAACTCGGTCCGCATGTTCCATGCGATGCAGTTCCTGCTGGGCTTCGGCCTGCTGCTTGTCGGCATGGTCTACACCTTCTTCGTCAGCCGCACCCAGGCGCTCGACATGCAGGATATCGCGCTGTCGGTCCTGATGCCGGCGGCGGCGGGCTATTACCTGCCCACCTACTGGGTGCAGCGCCGCCTGCAGACCCGCCAGATCGCCATCACCGAAGGCTTTCCCGATGCGCTCGACATGATGCTTGTCTGCGTCGAGGCGGGCCAGTCGCTCGATCAGTCCATCGCCCGCGTGGCCAAGGAAATCGGCGGTGCCTATCCCGAACTGGCCGAGGAATTCGAAATCGTCAGCCAGGAAGTCCGCGCCGGCAAGGAACGCGTCGCCGTCATGCGCGACATGGCCGAACGCGTCGGCCTGCCCGACATCACCTCCTTCGTCACCACGATGATCCAGTCCGCCACCTTCGGCACCTCGATCGCCGAGGCCCTGCGCGTCTATTCGAACGAAATGCGTGACAAGCGCGTGATGCGCGCCGAAGAAAAGGCAAACACCTTGCCCACGAAGCTGACCCTCGGCACAATGCTCTTTACCGTGCCGCCCTTGATGGTGATCCTGATCGGGCCATCCATCCACGGCGTGATGAAGGCATTCGGAGGCTGAGGCCAGGGTGAACCCGAAGTGAGATTGCGCATATCCGGGGCCTGTCTGGCCCTCGCCCTTCTGGCCGCCTGTCAATCAGGCGGCCTTGGCGCATCCGATGGGCGCACCCCGCCCGGCGTGGACAGCCGCGCCGAAGGCGAGGATGGGCTGATCGTCGGCCACCGCCTGATGGAGGCGGGCGAATACGAACTCGCGCTCAAGGCCTATATGCGCGCGGCGGGCGAGGTGGGGGTGAATTCCGATGTCCTCTCCGCCATCGGATCGGCCAACCTGCGGCTGGGCCGTCTGGGCCAGGCCGAACAGATCCTGCGCCAGGCCCTGAAGGAAGATCCCACCTTCGTGCCCGCGCTGAACAATCTGGGCGTCGTCCTTATGGAACAGGGCAAACCGGCCGAGGCGCGGGTGATCTTCCAGCAGGCCTATGCCCTCGACAGTGGCCAATCGGACTCCATCCGCGAAAATCTGCGCCTCGCTATCGCGCAAAGCGCGCCAAGCGTGTATGATGGACCGCAAGAAGAACCGAATTTCTCCCTCGTGCGGCGGGGTCAGGGCCAGTTCGTCCTGCTCTCGCAGCTCTAGGGCCAAGGGATCGAGCAGCAAAAGGACGCAGCAACATGCGCCACCCCGTCTTTGTCGCCCTGTGCCTCACCGGCACGGTGGCACTCTCCGCCTGTCAGAAATCCTCGGATGCCGAGGTGCAGCGCGCCATCCAAAGCGTCAATGTCATCGACGAGACGAACCTCAACGACATCATGCTCACCGTGGGCGACCCGAACGAGGCGGTGGCCTATTTCACCAAGGCCGTCTCGGGCCAGCCCGACCGTGTCGATCTCAAGCGCGGCCTTGGCAAATCGCTGATCCGCGCCAACCGCGCGCCCGAGGCGGTGACCGTCTGGTCCAACATCGCCAATTCCCCCGAAGGCACGCCCGATGATCGCGTGGCCCTTGCCGATGCGCTGATCCGCACCAACGAATGGGACAAGGCCGCCGCCGAACTGAACCGCATTCCCCCCACCCACGAAACCTTCGAACGCTACCGGCTCGAGGCGATGGTCGCCGACAGCCGCAAGGACTGGAAGAAGGCCGACAGCTTCTATGAAATCGCCGCCGGGATGACGACGAAACCCGCGGGCGTCTACAACAACTGGGGCTTCTCCAAGCTCAGCCGTGAGGATTTCTCGGGGGCCGAACGGCTTTTCACCCAGGCGCTGACCTTCGATCCCACCCTCTTCACCGCCAAGAACAACCTCGTCATGGCCCGCGGCGCGCAGCGCAAATACGATCTGCCCGTGGTCCAGATGAACCAGACGGAAAAGGCGGAACTGATCTATACCCTCGCGCTCACCGCCATCAAGAAGGGCGATGTCGCCGTGGGCAAGGCGCTCTTGCAGGATGCCATCTCCACCCATCCCCAGCATTTCGAGGCCGCCGTCCGCAGCCTTGCCGCGCTCGAGGCCTGATCCCCGATGCGCGTGGAAGACCTGCCCTCGCTCTGGTCCGCCCTTTGGTTCATCCTGCCCGTCCTCGCCATCGGCCTCTGGGTCGCCTGGTCGGACATGAAGTTCATGAAGATCCCCAACACCGCCGTTCTGGCGCTGGCGGCGGTCTTCCTCGTCATCGGCCCCATCGCCCTGCCCTTCGACAGCTATCTCTGGGGTCTGGCACTGGGGGCGATCACGCTGGTGGCGGGCTTCATCGCCTCCAGCCTGCGCATTGTCGGGGCGGGGGATGCGAAATTCGCCGCCGCCATGGCCCCCTTCTTCGCGGAATCGAGCCCGGCCCTGATCTTCACCCTCTATGCCGGCTGCCTGCTGGCCGCCTTCGGCGCGCATCGCGGCATGCGCCTTGTCACGCCCTTCCGCAGCGCCACCGCCGACTGGGCCAGCTGGACGCATCGCAAGTTTCCCATGGGGCTGGCGCTGTCGGGCACGATTGTCTTCTATTTTCTGCTGGGCCTCCTCAGATCTGCCTGAATTTCTCCATGAATGACGGCTAATCCGGTCGCCAAGATGGATCCCAGCCCGACCGGAGATTTGCAGGCATGAACGCCCCGTCCGCTTCGCTTTCCGCCCTGCCGACAGAGCCCGCCGCCGGCGTGACCCCGCCGCCGCAGCCCCGCAGCCTTGCCGAAACCGGCCTGTCGCCCGTGCTGCTGCGCGACCTGCTGCTCAAGACCATGTTCCGGATGAACCTGGAATATGTCTCCGACATCTCGCGCGTCATCGCCCTGCCGCTGACCCTCGTTCAGGAAATGATCGACGCCGCCCGCGGCCAGCGCTTCATCGAGGCGACGGGCACGCTCCACGCCACCTCGGGCAGCGAGATGGGCTATCAGCTGACCGATGCCGGCAAGGCCCGCGCGCTGGATGCGCTGTCGCAATCCGAATATTACGGCGCGGCGCCCGTCCCGCTCGACAAATACAAGGATCAGGTGAAACGCCAGTCGGTCCGCAACATCACCCTGACCCGGCAGGAACTGCTCAAGGGCATGGGCCACCTGATCCTGCCGCCCGACCTGATCGACAATCTCGGCCCCGCCGTCTCGTCGGGCCGGTCCATCCTGATGTATGGCCCGCCCGGCAACGGGAAATCCTCCATCTCGAACGGCATCCGCGATGCCTTGGGCGACAAGATCTATGTCCCCCGCGCCATCGAATATTCCGGCCAGATCATCACGGTCTATGACCCGATCGTCCATTCCGCCGCCGAAGAACAGACCGACGACCCGAACTCCCTGCGCCGCGCCGGCAACCGCTTCGACGCCCGCTACGTGCGCTGCGAACGCCCCACCGTGATCACGGGCGGCGAACTCACGCTCGACATGCTCGACCTGAAATACAACCCCACCGCCCGTACCTACAACGCCTCCCTGCAGCTCAAGGCCACCGGCGGCATCTTCATCATCGACGACCTTGGTCGCCAATCCGAACCGCCGCAGAAGATCGTCAACCGCTGGATCGTGCCGCTGGAAGAAAGCCGCGACATCCTTGCCCTGCAATCGGGCGAGAAATTCACGGTGCCCTTCGACACGCTGGTGATCTTTTCCACCAACTTCCACCCGAACGAGATCTTCGACGGCGCGGCCCTGCGGCGGATCTTCTTCAAGATCAAGATCGACGGCCCCAATCAGGAAAACTTCCTGAAGATCTTCGCGCTGGTCGCCCGCAAGAAGAAGATGCCGCTGGACGAAAAGGCGCTCGTCCATCTCCTGAAGGTCAAATACCCCACCATCAACAACAACTACGCCAACTACCAGCCGGTCTTCCTGATCGACCAGATGATCGCCATCTGCGAATTCGAGGGCATCCCCTATCAGATGACCCCCGACCTGATCGACCGCGCCTGGGCCAACATGTTCGTCCGCGACGAGAAGATCGCCAAGTAATCGGACGCCTTGCGCTGGTTGCGGCTGCGGGACCGGGGGTTTCACACCCCCGGACCCCCGTGGGATATTTTCAAACAGATGAAGCAGGCTCAGCCAAAGTGCCGGATGCCCGCCTCCGTCACGATCACATCCAGCCGCTGATCATATTGGTCGATTGGCACCTCGGGCAGTTCCTGTGCGGCAAAGGCAAAGCCCACCGCCAGCACCGGATGGCGCGCGCGCAGGCCCGCCAGCGTGCGGTCATAGAACCCCCCGCCATAGCCCAGCCGATAGCCCCGCGCATCAAAGCCCACAAGCGGCACGATCACCACCTCCGGCTCCACCCAGGCGCCCTCGGCCGGGATCAGCGCCCCGAATTCCCCCGCCACCATGGCACAGCCGGGCGACCATTCGCGGAACTTCAGCGCCTGCCCTGCCCCCAGGATCACCGGCACGCCCACCGGCCCGGGATGCGCCGCCATCGCCGCCGTCGGGTCGATCTCCGTCCGCATCGCCATGTATCCGGCCAGCGCCTTGCCCCGATAGGGCGCCAGCACATCCGCCAGCAGTTCCGCCGCCTGCCCCTGCCCCCGCGCGAAGGCCTCTTTCCGGGCCGCGAAGGCCGCCTTCCGGGCCGCGGCCTTTGCTTCGTCGATCGTCATAGCAACACCAGCGTTGCCAGCCCCAGAAAGGCTAGGAATCCCATCACATCCGTCAGCGTCGTGACGAAGGTGCCCGAGGCCAGCGCCGGATCCAGCCCCATCCGTTCCAGCGTCAGCGGCACCAGCACACCGCCCAGCGCCGCCACGATCTGGTTCACGATCATCGCCATGGCCAGCACCCCGCCGATCCAGGGATCGCCAAAGATCGCCCATCCCGCCAGCCCGAGGATCGCCGCCAGCGCCATACCGTTGATCGCCCCCGCCGCCAGTTCCCGCAGCACCACCCGCCGCGCATTGGCCGCCGTCAGATCCCGCGTCGCCAGGGCCCGCACCGCCACGGCCAGCGATTGCGTCCCCGCGATCCCCCCGGTGGAGGCCACGATGGGCATCAGGGCCGCCAGCGCCACGATGGCCGTGATCGTCGCCTCGAAGCGCGAGATGACAAAGGCCGACAGCGACGCCGTGAAGAGGTTCACCACCAGCCAGGGCAGCCGCTGCCGCACCGTGGCAAAGGGGCCGTCCAGCACGCTCGCTTCCTCGCCCACGCCTGCCAACAGCAGCATGTCCTCCTCATGCCCCTCATCCAGGACATTCATCGCATCGTCGATGGTGATCACCCCCACCAGCCGCCCCCCCGCATCCACCACCGGGCAGGAAATCAGGTGATACTGGTTGAAGATATAGGCGACCTCCTCCTCGTCCTCGTCCGCCTCCACCGTGCGGAAACTCTCCTCCGCCAGATCCTTCAGCGCCGCCTCCCGCCGCGCCGACAGGATCCGCCCCAGCGTGACATAGCCCAGGGGTTTCATCCGCGGATCTACAAGGATCACGTGATAGAACTGGTCCGGCAGCACCTCTTCCCCGCGCAGGAAATCAATCGCCTCTCCCACCGTCCAATGTTCGGGGGCCACCACCACCTCGCGCTGCATCAGGCGGCCCGCCGATCCTTCCGGATAGGCCATCGCCTGTTCCACTGCGACCCGGTCCGCCATATCCAGCGCATCGAGGATCCGCCCCTGCGCCGGGGAATCCAGATCCTCGAGGATGTCCACGACATCATCGGTGTCCAGATCGCGCACCGCCTCGGCCACCACCTCGGCGGGCAGGCTCCCGATCACCTCCTCGCGGATCGTCTCGTCGATCTCGGACAGCAGATCGCCGTCGATCTCGCCGGAATAAAGCGCAAGGAAGGCCAGCCGCTCGCTGGCGTCGATCTGTTCCAGAAAGTCCGCGATGTCGGCGGCATGCAGCGGCTCCACCAGGCCCAGCACCAGCGCCCGGTCGCCTGCCTCCACCGCCGCGCGGATCGCCTCCACGCGGTCATCGTCCAGTTCGATCTCTTCGACCGCTGCCTCGTGATCCGCCATGTCGCTCCCTGCCCGATTACCCCCAGCCTATCGAAAGCTGTTTCTGCGAAACAGGGGGCACGGGGAAATTTACCCATGCGCCAAAAGACCCTAGGCTTGCAAGAGAGGCATGCCGCGCCGGATGCGGCCGAAACCGGGGGCAAGACATGGCCGATCTCCTCTTGGGACAGGTGCTGTCCTTCACCGCCGACCCGTTCGAGACGGGCGCGTCCGCGGCCCATCACGAAGCCCATGGCGCCGTGCTGGTGGATGGGGGCCGCATCATCGCCACCGGCCCCGCCGAAACGCTCCGCGCCCGCCACCCGCAGGCGCGCATCTACGACTACGGGCAATGCCTCATCACCGCCGGCTTCATCGACGCCCATGTCCATTATCCCCAGACCGCCATCATCGCCTCATGGGGCAAGCGGCTGATCGACTGGCTCAACAGCTACACCTTCCCCGAAGAGATGCGCTTTGCCGATCCCGCCTATGCGGAAATCATCGCCAACCGCTACCTCGACCTCGCCACCGCCCATGGCACCACCACCCTCTGCACCTATGCCACCATCCACCCCACGTCGGTGGACGCCATCTTCACCGCCGCACAGGCCCGCGGGATGCGCCTCTATGCCGGCAAGACCTGCATGGATCGCAACGCCCCCGAAGGCCTCCGCGACACCGCCCAATCCGCCTATGACGACAGCAAGGCACTGCTGGAAAAATGGCATGGGGTGGACCGTCTCTCCTATGTCATCACCCCCCGCTTCTCGCCCACCTCCACCCCCGAACAACTCGCGGCCCTGGGCGCGCTCTGGCGCGAATATCCCGATTGCCTGATGCAGACCCACCTTTCGGAACAGACGGATGAGATCGACTGGGTCCGCTCGCTCTTCCCGCAAGCCCGCGACTATCTGGATACCTACGAATCGCAGGGCCTACTCCGCGAAGGGGCCGTCTACGGCCATGCCATCCACCTGACAGACCGCGAACGCGCCCGCCTGACCGAGGCCGGGGCCAGCCTCGTCCATTGCCCCACCTCCAACACCTTCATCGGCTCAGGGCTTTTCGACATGTCCCTCGTCCGCCAGCTCCGCGTGGGCCTCGCCACCGATACCGGCGGTGGCTCCTCCTTCTCCATGCTGCACACCATGGCCGCCGCCTATGAAATCGCCCAATTGCGCGGCCAGGCCCTGCACCCTTCGCAACTGCTCTGGCTCGCAACCGTCGGCTCCGCCCGCGCGCTGCGCGCCGAAGACCGCATCGGCAACATCGCCCCCGGCATGGAGGCCGACCTGACGATCCTCGACCTCGCCTCGACTCCCGCCATCGCGCAGGCCACAACCCGCGCCGAAACCATCTGGGAATCGCTCTTCCCCACCATCATGATGGGCGACGACCGCGCCATCCGCACGGTCTGGATCGGCGGCAAACCCCTGCGCTGACCGCGCCCCTTTCCCTTCATCTTGGCAAAAATACCCTCAGGGGGTGAATTGGCGCGGCACGCGCCAAGAGGGGGCGGAACGCCCCTTTCCCCTGCCACACCCAGCCCGACATCGCAGGCAAGGTCCCGATCTCCCTCCCCCGCCTTCGGGGGAGGGTCGGGGAGGGGGTCACCCGGCAGGGATATCCCAAAGGCCGCGCTACCGCCCCGCCATCGCCGGATAGGCAAGGCGATAGGCCAGTGCCACGCCCCCCGCCCCGCCGATCACATTGCCAAGGCTCACCCAGACCAGGTTCCCCAGCGCCGCCAGAGGCGGAACCGCCCCCCCGGCCAGCCCACCCAGCGGCAGAAGGAACATGTTGGCCACCGAATGTTCCAGCCCAAGCGCAACGAAACCCGTGACCGGCCACAGCACCGCCAGCACCCGATCCGTCACCGACCGCGCCGCGAAACTCAGCCAGACCGCCAGACAGACCAGCGCATTGCACAGCGCCCCGCGCAGCACCGCCTCCAGCGGCGAAAGCGCGGCCTTCCCCTCCGCCGCCCGCGCCGCCACCGCCCCCATCGGCCCCTCGGCCAGCCCCGACAGCCCGAAGACAACTGCCAGACCCGCCGCCCCGATCAGGTTGCCCAGCCAGACGATCCCCCAGTTCCGCAGCAGCGCGCCCATCGTGATGCGCCGGTCCACCGCCGCCATCACCATCAGGGCATTCCCGGTGAACAATTCCGCCCCGCCCACGACCACAAGGATCAGGCCCAGCGCAAAGACCGCGCCGCCCAACACCCTCGCAGGCCCGAAACCGGGGTCCATACCAGCCATCGCCACGCACCAGGCCGCCGCGCCAAAACCGATGAAGCAGCCTGCCAGCACCGCCAGAACCAGCATCCGCCCCGCAGGCAGGGCAGCCTTCGCCACCCCGGCCCCCTCGATCAACGCGGCGATCTCGGCCGGTCTGTAGGCATCACCCTGCATCGCATCCCCCCGCAATCCACAAGGCAGACTGACGCGCCCGCTGCCGCCGCGCCTTGCGTCAGATCAATCGCAGGGAAAGGCCCTATTCGGCCAGTTCCCAGCCATCGGGATAGAAATCATGGGCCAATGCGATCTCGGTCGCCAGGCGCTCCTTGTCCCAGATCGCCTCGGGCGTCACCGGGATCGGGCCGAAGGCCGCGATGAGCGTCTCTCCATCCCCCACCCGACGCGTCCTGAAGCCCCGCGCCTTCAGCGCCTTCTCGAAGGCGGACCAGTTCGCATCCGTTTCCTCGACAAAAAAGAGGAAGTCGATCACGGATTGCGCGGGCAGACCCTTCACCCCCTTGAACGTGGCAAAGGTCTCGCGTCTCTGGGCTTCGTAATTATGCGACATGGTCCCCGCCTATCACCCCATCAACCGCGCCGCCAGACGGTTCTGCCGTTCCACCACCCGCGGCAGGTCGATCGTCACCATCGCGCCATCCCGCACCACCTGCCGCCCCTCGACAAACAGATGCCGCACCCGCGCAGGTCCGCACAGAAGCAGCGCCCCCACCGGGTCCCAACTCCCGGCAGCCTCCACCCCCGTCATGTCCCAGACGGCCACATCGGCCCGCTTGCCCGGCTCCAGTGATCCGCAATCGTCCCGCCCCAACACCCTTGCGCCCCCCAGCGTCGCGATCTCCAGCGCCTCGCGCACCCCCATCGCATCCGCCCCCTTGGCCACCCGCTGCAACAGCATCGCCTGCCGCGCCTCGCCAATCAGCGAACCGGCGTCGTTGGATGCCGAACCGTCCACGCCCAACCCCACCTTCACCCCCGCATCACGCATCGCCCGCACTGGCGCGATCCCGGATCCAAGGCGACAATTCGAACAGGGACAATGCGCCACCCCTGTCCCGGACCGCCCGAAAAGTTCAATTTCCGAACCATCCAGCTTCACGCAATGGGCATGCCAGACATCCGCGCCGGTCCAACCCAAGTCCTCGGCATATTGCCCCGGACGACAGCCGAACTGCGCGAGGCTATAGGCGATATCCTCGTCATTCTCCGCCAGATGGGTGTGCAGCATCACCCCCTTGTCCCGCGCAAGGACAGCGGCATCCCGCATCAACTCCCGACTGACCGAGAAAGGCGAACAGGGCGCCAGCCCCACCCGCACCATCGCCCCCTCGCGCGGATCGTGAAAGGCATCCACCACCCGGATGCAATCCTCCAGGATCGCCGCCTCCCGCTCCACCAGCGCATCCGGCGGCAAACCCCCGGCACTCTCGCCGATGCTCATCGCCCCCCGCGTCGGGTGAAACCGCAGCCCCACCTCCGCCGCCGCCGCGATCGTGTCATCCAGCCGCGCCCCGTTGGGGAAAAGATAAAGATGATCCGATGTCATCGTGCAGCCCGAAAGCGCCAGTTCCGCCAGCCCGACCTGGGCCGATACGAACATCTCCTCCGGTCCGAACCGCCCCCAGATCGGGTAAAGCGTCTTCAGCCAGCCGAAAAGCAGCGCATCCTGCCCCCCCGGCACGGCCCGCGTCAGCGTCTGGTACAGATGGTGATGCGTGTTCACCAATCCCGGCGTCACCACGCATCCCGCCGCCTCAACCACCTCGCCCGTGGTCGCCAAACCCTGTCCCACGGCGGCGACGACACCCCCGCGCAACAGCACATCCCCCCCGGAAATCTCGCGCCGCGCGCCATCCATGGTGACAACCGCCGCCGCCCCACGGATCTGGATCTCTTTCTCTGGCATGGAAATGCTCCCCTCTCGCCCACCCCCTTCGGTGGATCGGGAAGCGCCGGCGACAGAAGGGGGAAGGACTCGGCCCGCGCAGCGCCAGCCTAACCGCAAGCCCGCCACGATCCAAGCCCCGCCGGACCTTCCCCCCCTGCGAATGCCGGCTTCATCTTGGCAAAAATACCCATTTCCCACCGTGCCACCCCCACCCCGGTCGCCCATGGGGCGCCCTCCCCTCCCCCGCGTGCGGGGGAGGGGCCGGGGGAGGGGGTCCATGGAACCGGTCAGCCCCGCAACAGGGCAAGCGCCTCGGCATGCACCGCCGGATTGGCCGCGGCCAGCACGCGCCCGCCCTCGTGGCAGGGGCGGCCCTCCCAATCGGTGACGATGCCCCCCGCCGCCTCGATCACCGCGATGGGGGCCTGCACGTCATAGGCCTGCAACCCCGCCTCGATCACCAGGTCGATCATCCCCGCCGCGATCAGCGCATAGCCATAGCAATCCGTGCCGTAACGCGTCAGCCGGGTCTTCGGCACCACGCGCCGGAAGGCCGCGCCCTCTTCCGCCGTGCCCACTTCGGGAAAGGTGGAAAACAGGATCGCCTCCGACAAGGGCCGCGCCCCCCGGCAGCGCAGCGCCGCGCGCCCCGACGGCCCGTTCACCTCGGCCCGGCCAAGACCCCCCTCGAACCGTTCGCGGATATAGGGCTGGTCGATCAGCCCGTAGATCGGCCCCTCCGCATCGCGGACAGAGATCAGCACCCCCCAGGTCGGCGTGCCCGACAGATAGCCCCGCGTCCCGTCGATCGGGTCCAGCACCCAGGTCAGGCCGCTCGTGCCCTCTTCCCGTCCGAATTCCTCGCCCAGGATGCCATCCGCCGGGCGGCGGCGCTTAAGGATCGCGCGCATCCGCTCCTCCGACAGGCGGTCCGCCACGGTGACGGGGTCGAACCGCTCGCTTTCCTTGGTATCCGCCGTCAGATCGCCGCGCCGGAAATGCATCAGCGTCGCCTCGCGCGCCGCATCGGCCAGTTCCGCCGCCGTGGCGATGATCTCTTCCGCGACCTGTGCCGAAACCCGCATCCTTCCGCCTCCCTCAAGCCGTGAAAAAGCAATGTCCCCCCGCGCTATCCGCACGGGGGGACATGGTCAAGCCGAAGGGCGCACGCACCCCATGGACGTTCGTTCAGATCACGCCGCGTCGCTCAGCACACGCGCCAGGTCGAACAGGCGGCGGCGCTGTGCCTCGGGGATCGCATAATAGGACCGCACCAGTTCCAGCGCTTCCTTGTCGGCCATGAAATCGCCTTCCGCGGCCTGGGCATTCTCGCGGCTGTCATCCAGCCCTTCGAAGAAGAACCCGATCGTGACACCCAGCGCATCCGCGATATCCCAAAGCCGCGAGGCCGATACACGGTTCATGCCGGTTTCGTATTTCTGGATCTGCTGGAACTTGATCCCGACCTTGTCAGCCAGTTGCTGCTGCGTCATGCCGACCATCCAGCGCCGGTGACGGATGCGCTTGCCCACATGCGCGTCGACAGGGTGCTTCATACTTGTCTCCTCGGACTACGTCCCCACTCAAGTATAAGCAATTCACGTGCCAAAATCCATCCAAGCTGCCTTATCCACAGAATTTCCGAAAAGCCGGGGAAAACCTATCTTTTTGGATATGTCCGATTATACATGTGGAGAAGAAGCACGGGACCAAAGTCCAAGATTACCTATGGCGGAGACGCACAAAACCGAACTCCCCCTATACGTGTTTTTCATTTTGCATTGCATTTCGCGATGAACCCCCGGTTGTTTTGCATTTTGCAATAGTTTGCCCACTGGATGCCACCCAAGGCGCAGGCTATCTGCATCCCTGACACGTCCAGGAGGAACCGCCCCCGATGCGCGCATGGCAGATCACCGCCCTCGGCACCCCCGCCACCCTGCGGGAGCTTCCCGCCCCCACCCCCGCCCCGGGCGAGGCGCGCATCGCCATTCAGGCCTGCGGGCTGAACTTCGCCGATCTCCTCATGGCCGAGGGGCGCTATCAGGAACAGCCCGCCCTGCCCTTCATTCCCGGGCTGGAACTGGCGGGCACGGTGCTGGATCTCGGGCCGGGCACGGAAGGCCCGCCGCCGGGCACCCGCGTTGCCGTCTATTCCGGCCAGGGCGGGCTGGCCGAACAGGGCTGCTTTCCGGTGGAAAGCCTCCTGCCCCTGCCCGATGGCATGCCCATGGCCGAGGCCGCGGGTTTCCAGATCGCCTATGGCACCTCGCATCTCGCGCTGGCGCACAAGGCCCGGCTGCAGCCGGGCGAGACGCTGCTTGTCCTCGGCGCGGCGGGCGGCGTGGGGCTGACGGCGGTCGAGGTGGGCCGCCAGATGGGCGCCCGCGTCATCGCCTGCGCCCGCGGGGCGGACAAGCTCGCCATCGCCCGCGCCGCCGGCGCGGATGAGGTGATCGACAGCGATCACCCCGACCTGAAATCCGCGCTCAAGGCCATGGGCGGGGCCGATGTCGTCTATGATCCGGTCGGCGGCCCCGCCTTCGATGCCGCCCTCCGCGCCACGCGCCCTGACGGGCGCATCCTCTCCATCGGCTTCGCCTCGGGCACCGTGCCGCAGATCCCGGCCAATATCCTGCTGGTCAAGAACATCACCGTCATCGGCTTCTGGTGGGGCGGCTATCTGCACTTCGCCCCGCAGATCCTGCGCGACAGCCTTTCCACGCTCTTGCGCTGGCATGCCGAGGGGCGGCTTCGACCCCATATCTCACACCGCCTGCCGCTGGACCGCTTCCCCGAAGGACTCGATCTCCTGCGCCGCCGCGCCGCCACCGGCAAGGTGGTGATCGAGATCGCTCAGCAGCAATAGGCGTTGCGGATCTCCTGACGCAGCAGATCGGCCGCCTCGCCCTTCAGCGTGGGCGCGGCATAAAGGCAGATGGTCTGTGATCCCAGGTCCGGCAGCGCCCCCTTGCTGTCGATCACGAAAAGCCCCTGCGGCATGGCATTGGTCAGCCGCGCCGTCACCGCCAGATCCGCCGCCACCGTGGCCTCGATCGCCTGCTCGCTTTCGCCATCCACGGCCATTTCCCAGTCGATCCCCGCGCCATCCAGCGCCGCCACGGCGCGGCGGCGGAAGATGCAGGTATCCTTGAAGCCCATCCGCAGGGGCCGCTTCTGCCAGACCTGCCCCTCCTCGGCCCCCACCCAGACCAGCGGCCGCGAGGCAAGCTCCTCCGCCCCAGCACCCGGCTCCTCTTCCGTGGTCAGGATCAGATCGAGTTCGCCGCGCTGAAACGCATCCTTCAGCAGGACGGTGAAGGAAGAGACCAGATTGATCCGCACCCGCGGAAACTGCGCCGACAACCGCTTCAGGATGCCGGGAATCGCCGGATAGACGATGTCATGCGGCACGCCCAGCCGGATCTCGCCCTCGAAACTCGATGAGGTCAGCCGCGCCAGCGCCTCATCGTTCAGCGCCAGCATCCGCCGCGCAAAGCCCAGCAGCTGCTCCCCCTCCGGCGTCAGCGTCAGCTTGCGCGCCGCCCGCGCGAACAGGCCCAGGTTCAGCGCCTCCTCCAGCCGCTTCAACTGCATCGACACCGCCGATTGCGTCAGGTTCAGAAGGCCCGCCGCCCGCGTCACCCCGCCCGCATCGACCACCGCCACGAAAGACCGCAGCGCCACCAGATCCAGCACCCGCGCCATCATCACATCTCCTGATGTCAGCCCAAACAATCATTCATTTTTCAAATGTCACATTCTGCGTCATGTTTCAAGCATCCTGATGACAGAACGACATGTCATCACCATTCAGCATGAAAGACACTGCCATGTTCCGCCCCATCGCCTCGCCCGCCCCGTCCCGCCGGCTTCCCCTCCTGCGTCACCTTCCGGCCCGGCTTCTGGCGAGCCTCGGCCTCCGCCGCCAGCGGCTCGCGCTCGCCCGGCTGGATGACCGACTCCTCGCCGATATCGGCCTCACGCCCGATGCCGCGCGGATCGAATCCGAACGCCCCGTCTGGGATGCGCCGGCGCATTGGCGGGGCTGACGGCCCCGCCCGGCAACCCTGCACATCCGCCCCCCTCCGGCCCTGCGCGACAGCCGAAAAAAGACACATTTCCCATGCAGCCTTTCCGCAAGGAACGTCTTGAAATCATGCGCGCCCGTCCCGATATTGGCCTCATCCGGCCTGTGGGGCGCCAACCCGCAGCCGCCCTACAACATCGGAGGCTTCTCATGGCTGACTATCAGACGATCCGTTCGGTCGGCGCAGGCGCCCAGACCGCCCAGATCGACGCCGGGCTTCGCGCCCATATGAACAAGGTCTACGGTCTCATGTCCGTGGGCATGCTGCTGACCGGCGGCGTTGCCTGGGCCGTGGGCACGTCCGACGCGCTGCTGTCCATCTTCCGCGATCCCGTCACGCTCTCGCCGAACATCCTCGGCTGGGTGGTGATGTTCGCGCCGCTTCTGATGGTCTTCGCCTTCGGCGCGGCGATCAACCGCCTGTCGCAGGCCGGGGCGCAGCTGTTCTTCTACGCCTTCGCCGCCGTCATGGGCCTGTCGCTGGCCTGGATCTTCAAGGCCTTCACCGGCGTCTCCATCGCGCAGACCTTCCTCGTCACCGCCATCTCCTTCGCGGGCCTGTCGCTCTATGGCTACACCACGAAGAAAGACCTGTCGGGAATGGGCACCTTCCTGATGATGGGCCTGATCGGCCTGATCGTCGCCTCGATCGTGAACCTGTTCCTCGGCTCGGGCGCGCTTGCCTTCGCGATCTCGGTGATCGGCCTGCTGATCTTCGCGGGCCTCACCGCCTTCGATACGCAGAACATCAAGAACACCTATATCCAGCACGCCGCGCATGGCGATCAGGAATGGCTCGGCAAGTCCGCGATCATGGGTGCGCTGAACCTCTACATGAACTTCATCAACATGTTCATGTTCCTGCTGCAATTCCTCGGCAACCGCGAATAAGCCGCGCGCCGCAGGGGCAAGGGGATAGGGCCGGTCGCAAGACCGGCCCTTCTTCATTCCGCCCCGCCGGGACGTGGCAATCAGGGCGCGATCTGCCGCATCACCCGCACCGCCGGAAAGACGATGCCGGGCGCCAGCCCGATTTCCACCTCATGCAGCACGCGAAATCCCAGCGACTGGTAGAAGGGCACCGCCGTCCGCGTCGACAGGCAATCCAGCCAGCGGATGCCATGGCGCAGCGCATCGACAAAGACCTCGCCCATCACCGCCCGCCCGATCCCCGCGCGCAGCCTGTCCGGGTCTACCGCCACATGGCGGACATGGCCGATCTCGGCCCCCGGCGCATCCACCGCCCCCTCGCCCGCCGAGGCTTCGCCCTGCGGCCGCGCCCCGCTCCACCCGCCCGCGCCGATCAGATGCCCCGCCTCGTCCTCGGCCACGAAATAGCGCCCCGATTGCAGCAGGTCCGGCTTGGCCCGGGCGATGATCGGCAGACAGAGGACCAGGGTCGAAGGCGGGTAATCCGCCTTCAGCAGGCGCGGATAGCTGCGCTGCAACAGCCGGTCCACCCCCGCAAGGTCGGACAGCCGCGCGCGCCTGAGGGTGATGGTGTGATCCATCCGCGGCACCTAGCGCGCCAGCCCGCCAAGACAAGGCCCGAGGATCAAGGGCCACAGGCCCGACGCCCGCCCGAAACGCAAAAGGCCGCCCCGAAGGACGGCCCCGCAAGAACCATGTCAGGCCGATCTTACTTGATCTTGCCTTCCTTGTATTCCACATGCTCGCGCTTGACGGGGTCATACTTCTTCACGACCATCTTCTCGGTCATGGTGCGTGCATTCTTCTTGGTCACGTAGAAATGCCCGGTCCCCGCCGTCGAGTTCAGACGGATCTTGATCGTCGTCGGCTTCGCCATAGTCGTCTCTCCTGCATCGGGGAAACGCATGGCCCCCGCGAAATCTCTTGAAGCCCGCCTTTTACTTGCGCTTGTGGCAGAGTCAACAGCCAAACCACCCGTCGCCAATCAAATCGCACGCGCTGCGCGCGCAAGTCTTTCAGGTCGCCTGCGCGGCCTTCGCCGCTTGGCTCCGCCGGGGGTTCCCCCCGGACCCCCAGGGTATTTCAGCCAAGATGAAGCAGGGGTCTTCACCTTGGCATAAATACCCGCGGGGGTGAGGGGCGCAGCCCCGAGGGGGCAAGGCCCCCTTTGCCACGCCAGCCAGAAAGAAACGCGCGGATGGCCTGTAAGCCGGATTCTGTCCCGGGGATTTCTCCCCTTGGATGACCATTCCTCTGCCGCACGCGTTGCCGCGGCGGTCAAGCTGCCAACCCGGGCCTCTGGGCTGAAGCGTCCCTGCGGAGGTCTCCGACCGCCCGAAGGCATGGGCCGGACCTTTCCGCGCGAGGCCCCTATTCGGCATTGCTCCGGGTGGGGCTTGCCGTGCCGTCCCGGTTGCCCGGTCCGCGGTGGGCTCTTACCCCACCGTTTCACCATCACCCGGGCGAACCCGGGCAGACTCTTCTCTGTGGCGCTTTCCCTGGGGTCGCCCCCGCCGGGCGTTACCCGGCACCCTTGCTTCATGGAGTCCGGACTTTCCTCGAGGCTCGCACCCCGCGGTCATCCGGCCATCCGCGCGAGGGGCGGCTTACGCCGACCCATCCCCCCCGTCAACCGGGAAGCGCGCGGCAAGATCCGCCGCAAGGGCCCCGTCCACCGTGTCAAGCGGCCCCGTCGCCCAGGGCCGGAACCGCAGGCGGAAGGCCCGCAGGATCAGATCCTCCGCCACGTCCGGGTATCCGAAGCGGCGCGCATTGTCGCGGAACGCGACAGGCCGACCGCCGCTTCGCCCCGCCGCAGCCACGGGCCAGACCGACAGCCCCGCGCAGGCCAGCCGCCGCCAGTCGAAGCGCGGCCCCGGATCGGACTTGCGCGCAGGCGCCATGTCGGAATGCCCGATCACCCGTTCGGGCGGAATGCCCCAGCGCCCCATCACATCCGCCAGCAGCCGCTCCAGCGCCGCCATCTGCGCCGCGGCAAAGGGCTCCGCCCCGCCATTGTCCAGCTCGATCCCGACAGAGCGCGAATTGACATCCGTCACCGCCCCCCAGGCCCCCGCCCCCGCATGCCAGGCGCGCAGCCCTTCATCCACCAGCTGCTCCGCCCTGCCATCCCGCCCGATCAGCCAATGCGCCGAAACCTCATGCGCCGGGTCGCAGAGCCGCGCCCGCGCCGCCTCAAGGCTCGCCATGGCGGTGTAATGAATCACGATCAGGTCCGGCGGGGCCCCGCCCCGCCTTTCCCCGCAATTGGGCGAGGGATAGAGGCTCACTGCAGCCGGAAGGGCCGCGGATCCCAGGCGCAGGCGAAACCGTCGCCATCCGGATCCAGCCCGCGGCGGTCCCGCTCGGGCCCGCCTGCGGCCAGAAAGGCCTCCTGCGCCAGATCGGGCGAGGCATAGCGCGCACAGGCCGCCTGCGGATCGGTGAATCGCAGCGACGACCGGGAATAGACCTGCGTGCCCGGTGCATGGGTGGTGGACAGGGCGAATTGCACGATGTTCGGCCCGCTGGTGGCGCGTTCCGGCACGGCGGTGGGTTGGATCACCGTATACTGCGCCTTGTTGCGCGCGATCCGTTCGGCATCGCTCTCGATGGTCTCGCGCTGCGAGACGGCGGCAAAGTCCTGCTCGTCGGAAATGCCTGCATTGTTGTGGACCATCTCGCCCGATTGCGCCTGAATGGTGCTGGGCGCATTGCCGCGCGGGCGGTTGGGATCGTTCGGATCAAAGACCGCCACCGCGGTCGAGGGCTGGGCCATCGGCGCAGGAAAGACGACCGGCGCGGTTGCCGAAAGGGGCGCGCCCGTCGCGGGCGCGGCGCCAGAGGCCCGGTCGATTGCCGCCGCCGCCAGATCGGGTGAAAAGCCCCCTGCCGGGGCCGCGGGCGCCACCGCCGTGCCGAAGGGCGCAACCTGCGTCACCGGCGTCACCGGGGCTGCCGCGCGCGGGGCCGCGGCCACCTGTTCGCGCATATAGCTGTTGTAATCCTGAAACCCGACACCCGCGCCGCTATCCGGCACGCTCTGCGCGCAGGCCGCCAGGCCGGCCGTCAGGGCAAACATCGCAGCTTTACGCATCATCACGCCTCGGTTCCGTTCGATCCGCGGAATTACCACCATTTTGCAGGCTTTGCCACAAAGCCTGCCGCCCGTTCCAGCACATAAGCGTGATTCAGCAGATCACCCTCTTCCCAGGGCCGCCCGATCAGTTGCAGCCCAAGCGGCAGCCCCTGCTTGTCCAGCCCCACGGGAACCGAAATCCCGGGAAGCCCGGCAAGGTTCACCGTCACGGTAAAGACGTCGTTCAGATACATCTCGATGGGATCCGCCGAGGACATCTCGCCCAGACCGAAGGCCGCGCTCGGCGTGGCGGGCGTCAGGATCGCGTCCACCCCGGCCGCGAAGGCCAGTTCGAAATCCCGCTTGATCAGCGCCCGCACCTTCCGCGCGCGGTTGTAATAGGCGTCATAGAACCCTGCCGACAGCACATAGGTCCCGATCATCACCCGCCGCTGCACTTCCTTGCCGAACCCTTCGGCGCGGGTCTTCTCATACATCTCGGTGATGCCGTCGCCCTGCGCCAGCTTCGCCCGATGCCCATAGCGCACCCCGTCATAGCGGGCGAGGTTCGAGGACGCCTCCGCCGGCGCAATCACATAATAGGCAGGCAGCGCGTATTTCGTATGGGGCAGCGAGATATCGACGATCTCTGCCCCCGCATCCTTCAGCATCGCCGCGCCATCGGCCCAGAGCTTGTCAATCTCCGCAGGCATCCCGTCCATGCGGTATTCGCGCGGCAGGCCGATCTTCTTGCCGCGGATATCCCCGGTCAGCGCCGCCTCGAAATCCGGCACCGGAAGGTCTGCCGATGTGCTGTCCTTCGGATCATGCCCCGCCATCGCCTGCAGGAAGATCGCCGCATCCCGCACCGTCTTCGTCATCGGCCCCGCCTGATCGAGCGATGAGGCAAAGGCCACGATCCCCCAGCGGCTGACGCGCCCATAGGTCGGCTTGATCCCGACGATGCCGGTGAATGCCGCGGGCTGGCGGATCGACCCGCCGGTATCCGTGCCGGTCGCGGCAAGGCACAGATCGCCCGCCACGGCGGCAGCAGACCCGCCCGACGATCCGCCGGGGGTCAGCTTGCGCCCGTCGACCTTCCACGGGTTCACCGCATTGCCATAGCAGGATGTCTCGTTGCTGGACCCCATGGCAAACTCGTCCATGTTCAGCTTGCCCAGCATCACCGCGCCCGCATCGAACAGCTTCGTCGTCACGGTGGATTCGTATTCCGGCTTGAACCCGCCAAGGATGTTCGATGCAGCCTGCGACGGCACGCCGCGGGTAGCAAACAGATCCTTGATGCCAAGGGGAATGCCGCACATCGACGGCGCGTCGCCCGCGCGGAGACGCGCATCCGCCGCCCGCGCCTGGTCCAGCGCGATCTCGGGCGTCTTGTGGACAAAGGCCCCCAGCGCATCGCCCGCGTCGATGGCGGTCAGGCAGGCCATGGTCAGGTCCGTGGCCGAAATCTCACCCTTGCGCAGCGCATCCCGCGCCGCGGCAATCGTCCAGCTGTTCGCGCTCATTCCACCACCTTCGGCACGGCAAAGAACCCCTCGCGCGCATCCGGCGCGTTCTTCAGGATCTGGCTCTGGATATTCCCGTCCGTCACCTCGTCCTTGCGCCGCTTCAGGCGCATGGGCGTGACCGATGTCATCGGCTCCACCCCTGTCACATCCACCTCATTGAGCTGCTCCATGAAGGTCAGGATGCCGGACAATTCCCCGGCCAGCGCCGGCAGATCGGCCTCTTCCACCCGGATCCGGGCCAGCTTTGCCACGCGGCGGGCGGTGTCGATGTCGATGGACATGGGTCTTTCCCCTGTTCTGATCCCCGCCCGTTTAGCCCCCCGCCCCCATTCCCGCAAGGGCATCAAGGCCCCCCGCCCGCGCATCCACGCCAGAGGATCCGAACCGGACAACCCCCACCCCCGCACAGTCCCTGCGCCAAAGGTGGCATTCCCTTTCCCGCATCCGCCGCTAGCTTCGACGCAGGATCAGCACCTGACGACACAAGACCAAGGAGACCCGCATGCAGATAACCTGGCTCGGCCATTCCGGCTTCCGCATCGAGATCGAGGGGGCCACCCTCCTGATCGACCCCTGGCTTACCGGCAACCCCATGTTCCCGGCCGATCGCCGGGACGAGGCGATCCGGGGCGCGACCCATGTCCTGCTGACCCACGGCCATGGCGACCACTCTGCCGACGCCACTTCCATCTGCAAGGAACTGGGCATCCCGCTGGTGGGGATCTACGACCTCGTCTCCTATCTCGAAAGCCGCGACGGCGTCGCCGCCATCGGCTTCAACAAGGGCGGCACCGTCGATCTGGCCGGGGCACGCGTGACGATGGTCAATGCCGTCCATTCCTCCACCCTCCCGGGCGAGGCCGGCCCCGTGGCGGCGGGGTCCGAGGCGGGCTTCATGATTGCGGGCGAGGGGCACACGATCTATGTCTCGGGCGATACCGACATCATGGCCGACATGCAGTGGATGGGCGAATATCACGCCCCCACCATCGGCATCCTTGCCGCGGGCGGCCATTACACGATGGACATGAAACGCGCCGCCTGGGCCGCGCGGCGCTATTTCAACTTCCGCGCCGTGATCCCCTGCCACTACCGCACCTTCGGCGCGCTGGAACAGGACGCGACCGAGATGGTCGTGGCCCTTCCCGGCGTGCAGGTGATCGAACCGCAGGTCCTCGACCCCATCAGCTTCTGAGGACAGGGCGGGGGGACATCCGTCCCCCCGCACCCCCCTTTCACCGCTTCGCGGCGAAGAACCCCTTCAGCAAGCCTTCCGCCTCTGCCGCCCCGATCCCGTCATAGACCTCGGGCACATGATGGCATTGCGGATGGGCAAAGACCCGCGCCCCCACCGCCACGCCGCCGCTCTTGGGATCCGCCGCCCCGTAATACAGCCGCCCGATCCGCGCGGCCGAGATCGCCGCCGCGCACATCGGGCAGGGCTCCAGCGTCACGTAGAGATCATGGCCCCCCAGCCGCTCCGACCCGGCCGCGGCACAGGCCGCGCGGATCGCCAGCACTTCCGCATGGGCCGTGGGGTCGCACAATTCCCGCGTCCGGTTCCCCGCCCGCGCCACCACGAGGCCCGCAGGCGACACCACCACCGCGCCCACGGGAACCTCGCCCCGCGCGCCCGCCGCCCGCGCCTCCTCCAGCGCAATCTCCATGAAAGACCGGAACACCATGCCCCTTCCTGCCCCGTCCCGATCAAACGCGCAACATTGCCCCTTCATCTGTTCTTAAATATCCTCCGGGGGTCCGGGGGTGGAAAACCCCCGGGGGTTCAGCTAGGCACCACGCTTGGCCCTTGAAGGACAACCCCATGACCCGCCCGCCCAAAGCCCCTGCCAGCACCGCGCCCGCAGGCGACCGCATCGCCAAGGTCCTGTCGCGCGCAGGCATCGCCTCCCGGCGCGAGGCGGAACGGATGATCGCCGCGGGCGAAGTCGCCGTGAATGGCAAGGTCATCGACAGCCCCGCCCTGAATGTCGGCCCCGGGGACCGCATCACCGTCAACGGCCAACCCCTTGCCGCGCCCGAACCCGCGCGCCTCTGGCTCTATTACAAGCCCGAAGGGCTCGTCACCTCTGCCGTCGATGAAAAGGGCCGCGACACCGTCTTCGACCACCTTCCCGAAGACATGCCCCGCGTCATGTCCGTGGGCCGCCTCGACCTCAATTCCGAAGGCCTCCTCCTCCTCACCAACGATGGCGAACTCAAGCGCCGCCTCGAACTGCCCTCCACCGGCTGGCTGCGCAAATACCGCGTGCGCGTCAAGGGCAACCCCACCGATCCCGATCTGGAACCGCTCCGCAAGGGGATCACCGTGGATGGCGAAACCTTCCAGCCCATGCAGGTCATGCTCGACCGCCACCAAGGCGCGAATGCCTGGCTGACCGTGGGCCTGCGCGAAGGCAAGAACCGCGAGATCCGGCGCGCCATGTCGGCCATCGGCCTGACGGTGAACCGCCTGATCCGCACCAGCTATGGCCCCTTCCGCCTGAACGAGCTGAAACCCGGCGAGGTGGAGGAAGTCCGCCCCCGCGTCCTGCGCGATCAGCTCGGCCTGACGGGCGAGGCGTCGGATGGCGCGGACTCCGCCCGCAAGCCCGTCCCGAAGACCGCCCCGAAAACTGCCCGCAAGCCCGATCAGAAATCCGCCCGCACCGCCGCGCCAGCCGCGCCCGACGGCGCCGCCCGCCCGCGCCGCGGCACGCGATGCGGGGGCGCCGGTCTT
>NZ_JAALFE010000070.1 GCF_011059185.1 Paragemmobacter kunshanensis
TGGGCGAAGGTCAGCGACCGCGCCTCGGCCAGCGTGACCGGGTCGCCTTCCTCGTCGGCCGAGGCCGGATAGGCATCGACCTCGTCGAGAAAGATGTACCGTGCCGGGGTGGAACGCAGTCCGACCGCCGAGTTCGCCCCGGTCATGATCAGGACGCCGCCCGCGAACTCCTTGGACAACATCGTGTTGCCCGCGTCGCGGGACCGGGCTGGTTTGACCCGCTCCCGCAGGTCGGGGCTTTCGTCGATCAGCGGGTCGATCCGCTGGCGCGAGTTCCGCTTGGCCAGCTCCACTGTCGGCTGGACCGCCAGCATCGGGCCCGGCGCCTGGTGGATGGCGAAGCCGATCCAGTTGTTGCCGGCCTCGGTCGCCCCGACCTGCGCGGCCTTCATGAAGATGATCCGCTGCGTGGGATCGCCCGGGCTGAGCCGGTCCATGATCTCGCGCATGTAGGGCGTGCGCCCCGTCCGATACCGCCCCGGCTCGGCCGAGGCGCGGCCCGAGAGCATGCGGTGCCGGTCCGCCCATTCCGAGACGGTCAGGTCCGGGTCGGGCTGCAGCCCGCTGCCCCAGGCGCGCAGGATCTCGCCCGCGCCGTCGAAGTCGGTCAGGCCATCTTCCAGCCCTGCGCTTGCGCTCCGGGCATTCGTCCCTCGCAAGGGTCCACTGGACCCTTGCGTTTCGCTGTCGCGAAACCGGTCCTCATCACCGGAAGTCGGGCCGGACCTCGGCGAGTTCGTCGAGGTGGGCGCGTACATGTTTCTCAAGGACCCTCTGCATCGTGGCTGGCTCGACGCCCAGATCGGCCGCCATCAGCGCCGCTGCCCGCGCAGGCCAGTTCACCCAAGCGTCCCGCACCTCCCGCGCCAGGCGAAACACCAGAGACAGCGCCCGGGCACGCTCGATCAATTCCCCCTTCAGCTTCTGGAGCCGGATGCGCCGCTCCTGCGCCTTCAGCACCTCGTTCGCGGTCTTCGCCTGCAGGAAGGTCGTGCCGCCGCCGATGGCAGGGACCGCCAGACCCTGTTCGCGCAGCGTGTCGCCGACGGCGGCCACCGCCGCCTCGGGGACGGGCTTCAGCTTCGGTTCGGGCGGCTTGCGAGTCTTCGAGGGGTCCGTGGTTTCCGCCCGCCTGGCATCGCTGGCGGCCGTGTTGATGCTTCCGTCCGGATAGAGCACCAGTCGCTCGGCCGTCTTCGCCTTCTGGATCGCGCCCCGCGAGAGCCCGACATGGGCAGCGTACTGGCGCTCGCTCATGCCCTGCATCGACGGCTCCGATTATCATTCAAGATCATGTGCTTATCGAGTTGATAAGCGTCGCGGACAGAGGGAACGTCACTCCAACGAAGCGATGCAACTCACTACGGAGCCACCAGAATGACCCGCCGCGCCACTGACAATTCCAAGGCCCTCGACGCCTTCATCGCTGCGAAGACCGAGATTGACCTGATGCTCCAGCGGCTCGCCGCCCTCAGCGCCGACCACTTCGAGACCAGCCCCGACGAGATCCATTGGGGGCACGTCGGCACCCTGAACCACTATCGCGCCAAGCTGCGCGAGATCACCGACATGGCCTTCAAGGAAGGCGAACACGCCGAGTGAGACGACCCGCTCCCGGTCCCGCCCGCCGACCGGCGGGCTCGACCTCGTAGAAGGGCCCGCATCTCGCGCGCCCCGACACGGGAGACGACGATGACCCAGATTTCCGACACCCAAGCCCTGATCCTGAGCGCCGCCGCACAGCGGCCCGAGCACATCGCCCTGCCGCTGCCCGACAGCCTTCGCGGCGGGGCCGCCGCCAAGGTGGTCGGCGCGATGCTCGCCAAGGGCCTGCTGCAGGAGGTCGACGCCGACCTGCGCAAGGGAGAGCCCGTCTGGCGCGAGACCGGCGACGGGCACGGCACGACGCTGGTAGCCACCGACGCAGGGCTCGCCGCCATCGGCATCGAGCCCGAGGACACGAACACCGCGCCTGTGGGCGCCGACCACGCGCCGAGCGACGTGCCCGCGACGGACACCCCAACCGAGACCGAAACCGCGCCCACGGCGCGCATGCCGCGCGAGGGGACCAAGCAGGCCACGCTCATCGCCATGCTGCGCGCGCCGGATGGCGCGACCATCGAGGAGATCATGGCAGCCACGGGCTGGCAGTCGCACACGGTGCGCGGCGCGATGGCCGGGGCGCTGAAGAAGAAGCTCGGACTCGAGGTGACCTCGGAGAAGGTCGAAGGACGCGG
>NZ_JAALFE010000071.1 GCF_011059185.1 Paragemmobacter kunshanensis
CCTCCGGGTAGACCCAGACGGCGGGGTTTTCGACCTGCAGGCAGAGCCCGGATTGGGGGCATTTGAAGTGGCTGGGCAGCACCGGGCGGGCGGTGGCGGTGACTTCGCCAGTGGTCGGATCGACCTCCTCGACGGGCAAACCGAACTGCATGCCTTCGACGCAGAGATAGCCAAACCGCGACCGGGTGACGGGAAAGCCAAAGCCCGAAGGGTCACGCAGGAACTTCACGAAGCCCTTGGTGGCGAGCACAGAGAGGCGTTCGCGGATGGTGTGCTTGCTGCCCAGACCGCCGCGATTCTCGAAGGTCTCGGCAAACTGCATGGCAGTGTAGAGCCGCTCGCCCGCCGCCTCATCGAGCAGCATGCCCAGAATGACATCGTGCTTGCGCAGCCGTTCGGCGTCGAACTTGGCCCCGACCTCCTTGCGCACCAGCCGCTCGTTCATCGGGTTCAGTTCGACCCAGCGACCCGCCACTTTGTCGATCAGCTTGCCGGGCAGCGCGGGGCCATTGCGCAACTCGATCTCCAGGCGGCGTTGGCTGCTGTCCTCGTCGGGCCGGTGCATGAGCAGCCCCGAGGTGTAGAAGCCGCGCAGCGCGCTGGCGCCGGAGAGCGCAAGGAAGGGATCGTCCTTGACCTGATGCTTGGTGGCCTTGCGGGTGTGGTGGGCGAGGATGACGCCCGCATCCGGATTGACCGCCTCGCGGAGAAGCTCGACCCGATCCTTCAGGAAAAACATCATGGCGGTGTTGTCGTTCTCGCCCCCGCCCTCGGGGCCGCCATCGAAGAGGTTGCGGATCGGGTCGATGACGATGATGTCGGGCGGCGCGTCGGGGAATGCGGCCCTGATCGCCTCGGCCACGCGGGCGATGCCCTCCGCGTCGAGCAGCAGCTTCAGTTTCGGGGTGGCGATGAAGGTGTCGCGCGCGGCGGCGATCACGGCGGCGGGCAGCGCGATCTGCTGCATGCGTTCGCGCAGGTAGTGATACTGGATCTCGGCCTGCAGGTAGAAAACGCGCAGGGGCCGGGGTGGCGTGAAGCCGAGGAACGGCACGCCCGCCGCCATGTGCACGAGCCAGCAGATCAGGAAGTCGCTCTTGCCGACCTTGGGCGCGCCGCCCAGCACGAGGAGCCCGCCAGGTGTCAGCACGCGCGGGCCGATGATGTCCTCGGGCATCGGACTGGTGTCGTCGAGGAGAGCGCCGAGGCTGAAGGTCGGCAGCGGGCTGGCCGGGGCACCGGCGTGGGCCGCGCGCAGGAGCGGCGGACCGTTGCGCTTCACATGCAGCGCCCAGAGGCGTTCGGACTCGGCCTGCAGCCGATCGAGCGGCCAGGATGGGCGCAGCATGGCGGCGTTGTAGCCGCAGATCGCCTCCCAGCCCGCGAAGGGATCGAGGCGGCCCTCGTGGACGAGGCGCACATAATGGCCAATGGCGGCGCTGGCCCCCTGGAACCGGGACCAGTCGTCGACCGCGCCCTCGCGCACCGGCGTGGTGAGCACCGCGTCGATGCCGGGCTTCGATGCTGGTGTGGCAACGTCGCTGGCGAAGCCCACACCGGGCAGCGGCGGCATCTCGGCGACCTTTTCGGCGAAATCCGCAAGATCCACCTCGACGTCGCGATGTTCGCGGATCTGCACGAGGCGCTGGTGGCCGTGCTTGTGATAGACCGTGCCCGGCACCCGGATCGGCTGGTGCGCAGAGCGGAAATGCGTGTCGCCGCCGACCTTCACGGCAATCTCGCCGCGCAGGCGGCAGAGGGTGGCCAGGTCATCGCCCTCGGCAGGCTCGGTGAGTTGCCACCAGACATGGAGCTTCGCGGCGCCCTCGGGCGTGCGCCCGCCGCTTTCGATGATGAGCGTGGGCGCGCCGAGGTGGCGGGTGACATGGTCCAGCTTGGCCGGGATGTCGCCCGCGTCCAGATCGACGACGATGGCCTGCATCTGCAGCACATCGGCGGCGCGGGCTTGGCCCTGCTCCTCGACCGTGCCGGGGATGACATAGACCGCCGCCCCCTCGCGGTTCGCCCATCCGGCGAAGGTTGCGAGTTTCTCGGGCGCAGTGTCGTCGGCCGGGATCCAGATGTTGTGCGGCTTGCCGTCCCGGCCCTGACCCTTGTCGACGAAGCCGCGGAGCGG
>NZ_JAALFE010000072.1 GCF_011059185.1 Paragemmobacter kunshanensis
CCTCCGGGTAGACCCAGACGGCGGGGTTTTCGACCTGCAGGCAGAGCCCGGATTGGGGGCATTTGAAGTGGCTGGGCTGGACCGGACGGGCGGTTGTTGTGATCTCGCCGGTGTCTGGATCGACATGCTCGACGGGCGCGCCGAACTGCATGCCCTCGACGCAGAGATAGCCGAACCGCGACCGGGTGACGGGGAAGCCGAACCCCGAGGGGTCGCGCAGGAACTTCACGAAGCCCTTGGTCGCCAGCACGCTGAGGCGCTCGCGAATGGTGTGCTTGCTGCCCAGACCGCCACGGTTCTCGAATGTCTCGGCGAACTGCATGGCGGTGTAGAGGCGCTCACCGGCCGCCTCATCCAGCAGCATGCCGAGGATGACATCGTGCTTGCGCAGCCGTTCGGCATCGAGTTTGGCGCCGACCTCCTTGCGCACCAAGCGCTCGTTCAGCGGGTTCAACTCGACCCATTCGCCCTTCACCTTGTCGATGAGCTTGCCCGGCAGCGCGGGGCCGTTGCGCAGCTCGATCTCCAGTCTGCGAACGGTGCTGTCCTCGTCGGGCCGGTGCATGAGCAGCCCCGAGGTGTAGAACCCCCGCAGCGCGCTGGCGCCGGAGAGCGCGAGGAAGGGATCGTCCTTGACCTGGTGCTTGCTGGCCTTGCGGGTGTGGTGGGCGAGGATGACGCCCGCCTCCGGATTGACCGCCTCGCGCAGGAGCTCCACCCGGTCCTTCAGGAAGAACATCATGGCGGTGTTGTCGTTTTCACCGCCCCCCTCGGGTCCGCCATCGAAGAGATTGCGGATCGGGTCGATGACGATGATGTCGGGCGGCGCGTCCGGGAATGTGGCCCGGATCGCCTCAGCCACGCGGGCGACGCCCTCCGCGTCGAGCAGCAGCTTCAGCTTCGGCGTGGCGATGAAGGTGTCGCGTGCGGCCGCGATCACGGCGGCAGGCAACGCGATCTGCTGCATGCGCTCGCGCAGGTAGTGATACTGAATCTCGGCCTGCAGATAGAACACGCGCAGCGGCCGGGGCGGCGTGAAGCCGAGGAACGGCACGCCTGCCGCCATGTGGACGAGCCATGAGATCAGGAAGTCGCTCTTGCCGACCTTGGGCGCACCGCCCAGCACGAGGAGCCCGCCCGGCGTCAGCATGCGCGGCCCGATGATGTCCTCCGGCATCGGGCTGGTGTCATCCAGCAGCGCGCCGAGGCTGAATGTCGGCAGCGGGCTGGCAGGGGCATCGACACGGGCCGCGCGCAGGAGCGGCGGGCCGTTGCGCTTAACATGCAGCGCCCAGAGGCGCTCGGACTCGGCCTTTAGCCGATCCAGCGGCCAGGACGGGCGCAGCATGGCGGCGTTGTAGCCGCAGATCGCCTCCCAGCCTGCGAACGGGTCGAGGCGGCCTTCGTGAACCAGACGAACGTAATGGCCGATGGCGGCACTGGCCCCCTGGAACCGGGACCAGTCGTCAACCGCGCCTTCGCGCACCGGCGTGGTGAGCACCGCGTCGATGCCGGGCTTCGCGGTCGGCGCGGCAACGTCGCTGGCGAAGCCTACGCCGGGCAGCGGCGGCATCTCGGCGACCTTTTCCGCGAAATCCGCAAGGTCCACCTCGACGTCGCGATGTTCGCGGATCTGCACGAGGCGTTGATGGCCATGCTTGTGATAGACCGTGCCCGGCACCCGGATTGGCTGGTGCGCCGAGCGGAAATGCGTGTCGCCGCCGACCTTCACCGCGATCTCGCTGCGCAGGCGGCAGAGGGTGGCCAGATCCTCGCCCTCGGCCGGCTCGGTCAGTTTCCACCAGACATGGAGCTTCGCGGCGCCCTCGGGCGTGCGCCCGCCGCTTTCGATGATCAGCGTGGGCGTGCCGAGGTGGCGGGTGACATGGTCCAGCTTGGCCGGGATGTCGCCTGCGTCGAGATCGACGACGATGGCCTGCATCTGCAGCACATCGGCGGCGCGGGCCTGGCCCTGTTCCTCGACCGTGCCGGGGATGACATAGACCGCCGCCCCCTCGCGGTTCGCCCAGGCGGCGAAGGTCGCGAGTTTTCCCGGCGCGGTGTCGTCGGCCGGGATCCAGATGTTGTGCGGCTTGCCGTCCCGGCCCTGACCCTTGTCGACGAAGCCGCGGAGCGG
>NZ_JAALFE010000073.1 GCF_011059185.1 Paragemmobacter kunshanensis
AAGAAGCTCGGACTCGAGGTGACCTCGGAGAAGGTCGAAGGACGCGGACGGGTCTACAGGCTTGCCGCCGCCTGACGTCGCGAGAAGATTGCTACGCCGCCGCCCCGACTGGGCGGCGCTTTCTCATTGCCACGACAGCAGATCGCGACGGCGGCCTGTGGAGTGTCGTGTGCCTTTCCCATGCGACCAGTGAGGCTCGTGACGGGCATCATATGCCGTGACATGTTGCGGGAGAAACTGTGAATGGCGGCACAACATGATCGAAGACGAAGATGTTAATCGAGCGATTATTGATCGCGACAACCTGCCTCCAAAGTGGCCCACCCACCGCCATTCGCCCGAATTCTGGGAACAGCTGGGTAGAACTGTCGCAACCTACGGCTTTCTAGAGGAAGTCTTGGGTAAAGCGATCTTCGCATTTACCGCGACTCGCCCGTTTGAAACGTCCGCAGAGGCGCAGGAGGCTTACGCTTCATGGCTTCCAACCCTTGAGCGAGCCTTGACCGACACATTGAAGCCGCTTGCTGAAGCCTATGGTAAGGCGGTTCGCGACAATGCCAAAAGCACCACCGAGAACGTTGACGAACTCGTCGCCGCGATCAAGGAGGCGTCTGAGATCAGGAACGTGATCTGTCATGGTTCGTGGCGGATGCCGGACCGCGAAGGGCGCTCGCTACCGCTATTCGTCAACAAACGAAAAGAGATCTTCGGCACACCGATTGATGTTGCTTACCTCCATCAGGTTCAAAGCCACGTTGCCGAACTCGCGGCCACGGTAATCGATACCGTTACCCATATGGGGTTTCAGTTCCCGGGCGGTGCTGGGCCAGGCAAACGAATTTGGCCAGATAATCTATAAGTGCGATCAAGGCTGTCCCTTTTTCAATCGCTCGAACAGCCGCCGCAGGACGTAGGACCGTGTGATGCTGACCACGGTGAACACCGCACCCATCTTGAGGTTCTGCGCCAGCGTCGTGTGCAGTCCGAAGACCGGGAAGATCAGGATCTGCGTGACAACCGCGACGCCGTAGCCGACGATCACGTTGGCGACCGCTTCGACCAGCGACATGAGGCGCGACTGCTTCATCCCGCGACCTCATCCATCGGCCAGCAACTCAGCCGCCAAAGTTCTGAGCGCATGCGCCGCAACCAGGGGGACCACGCCGTTGCCACAGAGCCGAAGCCGGTCCACCCGGTGGGCCAGCCCATCAGCGCCTCGACGAACAGCGGGTTCAAGGTCCGGCGCGGCTCGGAGGTATCGCGCCCAGCCATCGGCGTCACCAGGACCTGGCGGCCAAGCAGGCCGTTCACCGGCGTGTTCGCCAAGCTCGTCGCCCCATCCTTGTGATCCCGCGCCGTCGGCGTCATCCACAGTCCCGCCGAATGGGTCAGGTCGGCCGACCGCCGGTTCCCCGCGCTCGGCTTGCAGCCGTCGTTCGCCATCGGCGTCGGCCACATCGCGGCTGTGGTCGCGAGGTTCATCCCGTGCTGGCCTGCTTCCTGCGATGGCGTCGGTTTCGTCTGCCGGTTCTCGTTGGCGCTCGCCCGGGGCGTGGGCCAGAGGCGCAGCAGTTCCGTCCGGTTCCCGCCACTCGACCGGGTTCCAGAGCAGGCGCGCGGGGTCGGCCAGCTCGTCCGCCTCGCGGATGGCGAGGATGAAGAGCCGCTCCCGCTTGTGGGGCGCGCCGACTTCCGCCGCCGTGAAGAGGCCTGCCGCAAGGCGGTAGCCCATGCCGACCAGTCCTTCGGCGACTTCGGGGAAGCCGAGGCGGAGATGATGGGCGACATTCTCGAGGAACACGAAGGGCGGCTCGACCTCGCCGACGATCCGGGCGATATGCGGCCAGAGGTGCCGCGGGTCGTCCGGGCCGCGGCGCTTGCCCGCGACGGAGAACGGCTGGCACGGATAGCCCGCAGTGACGATGTCCACCGCGCCGCGCCACGGGCGGCCGTCGAAGGTGGCAACGTCGTCCCAGACAACAGCCTGATCCAGGGACGCGTCTTCCATCCGCGCCACGAGAGTGGCTGCGGCGAAGGTTTCCCGTTCGACATGGCCCACAGCACGATATCCGGGGATGGCGATGGCGAGCCCGAGATCGAG
>NZ_JAALFE010000074.1 GCF_011059185.1 Paragemmobacter kunshanensis
CCAGAATGCTGCGGGTTCGAGGCTTGATCCACCCGACTTCGGCCGTTTGCGCGACGACAGACACCGCTCGGGGCGAAGAACGCTTGCCCAGCGAGCAAAATCAGGCGATCTTGAAGTCAAGCGGCAGGCCACTTGGGGAATGTCGGATCAAAAGGCGCTCGAAGAAACCCAACCAGAAGTGGCGCGGCTGTTCCGAAATGTGAGTCTTGATACTGACACACTTTCGCAAATGACTTTTGCCCTGGTCATAGAGAAACAGGATCCGGCTGAGTTCGCTAAGAACTGGACGGCTACTCACGCAGATCGTGTGCTTGGCTGGTTGAGTGACTGACTCACCTCTAACTGCCTTTACGACGATACGGGCCGCCGGGTTCTGCCGGCGGTCGCTTGCTGGGGTAAGCAGAGCATGACTGAAACAGTTGTTAAACTTTCGAATGTCTGGAAGGTCTTCGGTGCGGATGCCGCGAAGGCACTTCTCGCAATTAAGGCTGAAGGCCTGATTAAGGCGGACGCGCTTAAGCGGTTCAATTGCGTCGTCGGTGTTCGAGATGCAAGTTTCGAGGTAATGCGGGGAGAGATATTCTGCATTATGGGTCTTTCCGGGTCGGGCAAGTCAACACTGGTCAGGCATGTCAACCGGCTGATTGCGCCAACCTCCGGCCGGATCGAAATACTGGGGCGCGATATCTCCAAGCTGAATGAACGCCAATTGCGCGAGGTCAGGGCGACACAAATCGGCATGGTGTTCCAGCATATGGCGCTCATGCCGCACCGATCGGTCCGCGACAATGTCTGCTATCCTCTTGAAATCCGCCAGATCCCGAAGTCTCGTCGGTGGGCCATATCGGAGCATGCGTTGCAGCTGGTCGATCTCGGCGGCTATGAGGATCGGCTGCCAAGCGAGCTGTCGGGCGGAATGCAGCAGCGTGTCGGGATCGCCCGCGCGCTGGCCTCTGATCCGGAGATTCTGTTGATGGACGAGCCCTTCTCAGCGCTCGACCCGCTGATCCGAATGCAGCTGCAGGATCAGTTCCTCCAGCTCGCGACACAGCTCAAGAAGACCACGATCTTCATCACTCATGATCTGGACGAAGCGATCCGTATCGGAAACCGCATTGCGATCATGAAAGACGGTGTGATCGTCCAGGTTGGCACGCCGGAAGATATAGTCCTGAACCCAGCGGACGACTACGTGCGCGCCTTCGTTCAGGGCATCTCCAAGCTGAAGCTCGTGCGCGCCCATTCCATCATGGAACCAGTAGCGCCAAGCGGCTTGGCGCTAGACTGCGCCCCTCGTGCGCATCCGGATTCTACCCTTGATCAGCTTATCGATCTTTCGGTCGACAGCGATCTGCCGGTTTTCATCGTCGATGACGGCAAGGAGGTGGGGATCGTTACGAAACAAGCACTGCTCCGCGGCGTCCAGGGAGGCAAATGATGGCTGATGTTGTTGTTACCGCTGCGACCAGGATCGAAGTCGATCACCATGCGCTCGATGAATCCGTCACGCGGTTCGCCGGACAGAATGGCCGATACTATGCTTCGGCCTTCCGCCAGATCCACGAATCCTCTGCGTCGCTGCCATTCACATTTAATACCAAATTCAGTCTGGAAGCGATTAGTGCCACGGTCCAAACCTGCTTCACTGGCATCCCAAATGACGAATTTGATAGCGCAGTTCCGGCAGGAAGAAGCCCAATAGGAAGATAGGGCCTATTCTCGGAACTTGTTACGGGAACACAGATGACAGGTGAAGTAGCGAGAGGCTTTCGTTCGTCAAATCTGTGCGACCAAGCGGCACCGGCAACAGTCGCTTTTTTGGAGCTGCCCAAGCGAAAGTCTCGCACCCTATGAAAGCGATCTCGAAGTGCGGTTATCGCAAGAGCATCGCTCAAGCTGTCATCATCTACCCAAATGCAACATCTTTTAATCTTACCCTCTTACGCCGCTTGCCCGCTGAGCCTGCCATAAAAGCTACGCTCAAGATGCAGCTCC
>NZ_JAALFE010000075.1 GCF_011059185.1 Paragemmobacter kunshanensis
GCCTCGGCCGACGAGGAAGGCGACCCGGTCACGCTGGCCGAGGCGCGGTCGCTGACCTTCGCCCATCGGCGCAAGGTACTGCTGGTTTCGACGCCGACGATCCGGGGGCTGAGCCGGATCGAGCGGGAATACGAGGCGAGCGACCAGCGCCGGTACTTCGTGCCATGCCCGCATTGCGACGTGATGCAGTGGCTGAAGTTCGATCGGCTGCGCTGGCAGAAGGGCCGCCCGGAGACGGCGGAATATCACTGCGAGGGCTGCGAGACGCCCATCGGTGAGCACCACAAGACTGCGATGCTGGAGGGCGGCGAATGGCGGGCGACCGCGACCGCCGCCGATCCGACCGCGGTCGGCTATCACCTCTCGGCGCTCTATTCGCCGGTGGGCTGGCTCAGCTGGTCCCGCATCGCCCGTGGCTGGGAGGCCGCCCAAGGGTCGGACGAGGCAATCAAGGCGTTCCGCAACACGATCCTTGGCGAAACATGGGTCGAGACCGGGGAGGCTCCGGACTGGCAGCGACTGCAGGGGCTGAAGGAGGACTGGACACCGGGCACCGTCCCTGCGGGCGGGTTGTTCCTGACCGCCGGGGCGGATGTCCAGAAGGACCGCATCGAGGTCGATGTCTGGGCCTGGGGCAGGGGGCTTCAAAGCTGGCTCGTCGATCACGTTGTCATCGAAGGGGGGCCGGGCGATCCGGGAGCCTGGCAGAGGCTCAGCAGTCTCCTCGGCCGGACCTGGCTTCATGCCTGCGGCACGCCGATGACCATCGCCCGGCTCGCGATCGACACCGGATACGAGACGGCGGCGGTCTATGCCTGGGCACGTCAAACGGGCTTTGGCCAGGTGGCTCCGGTCAAGGGGCTGGAGGGGTTCAACCGGTCAAGTCCGGTGACGGGTCCGACCTATGTCGATGCCACCGTTGCCGGCAAGCGTCTGCGTCGCGGTGCGCGGCTCTGGACGGTCGCGACCTCGACCTTCAAGGCGGAAACCTACCGCTTCCTGCGGCAGGATCGACCGACGAGGGAGGAGATCACGGCCGGTGCATTGGTTCCGGCGGGAACCGTACATCTGCCGGACTGGGTCGACAGCGAATGGCTGAAGCAGCTGACCGCCGAGCAGTTGGTGACGGTGAAGACCAGGCGCGGGTTCACGAAGCTCGAATGGCAGAAGCTGCGCGAGCGGAACGAGGCGCTGGACTGCCGGGTCTATGCCCGCGCCGCCGCCTGGATCGCGGGCGCGGACCGCTGGCCCGAGGCGCGGTGGCAGGACCTGGAGCGACAGCTGGTCGTGACGGGGGAAGGGAAGACGGGTGGCACGCCCCCGACACAGCCATCCCGGCCATCGGCACGGCGGCGGACGGCGCGGTCGAGCTACATGGGGTGAGGGCAGGATGTTATTGCTGCAGGATTTGGCGGCTGCGAGCGAATGCGTCGAGGGCGATCTTCCTCTTCGCAGCGAGCTTCCGTACGCGCGCCGCGACTTCGGCCTCCCCGAAGTCGACCGGGTCGAAGGGACCGCCATACCAGCGGACCATTTCCTTGTGCTGCGGATGGTGGCGGTTGGCGATGGCTTCGACGAAGTCCAGGAAACCGGGTGGGCCGCCGACATCCTCGGGCGGTGCGGTGCGTTCGCCCGCGACGAACAGCGGATAATCGGTACCGGGATCGGCTGCACCGACATGTTCGACAAGGACGCGATGCTGCCAGTCGTCCCCGAAATCGTAGGTGTAGAGGAACTCGGTGATGCCGCGATCGATCAGCGTGCCGAGGCGCATGCCCTTGGCCTGATGGATCTTGCGGCCCCAGACCGCATCCTCGGGATCGGGCTCGCCATAGACGCGGTCGTCGATGCTGAACTGGTAAAGGTGGGTGTTCTCCCAGGGCATCACCGCCTGGATGACCTCGTGCAGGGCGCGGAGGTTGGTGGTCAGGCTGACCTCGAGCTCACGCCAGATGCAGGGCTCGAGATGCAGCAGTTC
>NZ_JAALFE010000076.1 GCF_011059185.1 Paragemmobacter kunshanensis
CCAGAATGCTGCGGGTTCGAGGCTTGATCCACCCGACTTCGGCCGTTTGCGCGACGACAGACACCGCTCGGGGCGAAAAACGCTTGCCCAGCGAGCAAAATCAGGCGATCTTGAAGTCAAGCGGCGGGCCACTTGGGGAATGTCGGTTCATACTCCAGACATCTCCGAACCAAGGTATCCCTGCAATTCCACTTGAAGTGTTCACTAAACTAAATCATTTGAAAAACAGAAATATGAGTATATTCAAATCACAATTTTCGACTTTGGAGGGAAGACATGAGGCTCTCATTGAAGGCATTGCATTATTTTGCAACCGCGGTCGACCGGGGCAGCGTTGCGCACGCTGCAACTGATCTGAATATTGTGCCCTCTGCGGTTTTGGCGGCAGTCAATCAAGTCGAAGAGTGCTTCAAGCTACAACTTGTGACACGACAGAGATCCAAAGGGATCGTGTTGACGGCTACGGGTCAGATGTTGATACCGAAGATTCGTCGACTTTTGCAAGAATATGAACATTTGATGGACGACGGGGCCAACCTGCGGACAAGTCTCACCGGGCAATTAACGGTCGGGTATTATGCCCCGGTGGCACCTGCCTTTATTCCCGAAATTGTTAGCTCTCTGGTCCATGGGAATTCCAATGTAGCACTTAAGTTCGTAGAATGTGACAACAGCGTCGCGCAGGCAGGGTTGATGGCTGGGAAATTCGACGTCATCATCTGCGTTTCCAGCAACTTGAAACCAGAAATTTCCTATAAGACGCTTCTAGAAATGCCCGCCTACTTATTAATGCCGAAGTCGCACCCTCTGGCGGAGGCCGGGCATGTTTCCCTAGAGCAGATGAGCGGCGAAAAATTTGTGCTTCTGGACCTGCCGGTGGTCAGCGAACACTACAGCCACTTGTTCGAATGGACCGGGGTCACCCCACGACTTGTGGCCACCGCCACCTCGCTGGAGATGGTCCGATCGTTGGTTGGCGCTGGCTTGGGCTGTTCTATTTTGCACATGCATCCGAAAACTTGGCAAACGTATTCGGGCCATTCAGTCGTTGGTGTACCAATTGTCCCGAAGCCAGATCCGTTGCGCCTTGTACTTGGTTACCTTCCTGGCCAGAGTCGCCGGATCGTGGAGGCGTTTGTGTCGGAAACGACCAAGCAGTTTAATAGCGATAAGGTTAGCCAGTTTTTGGTGGGATGAGCAGTGCCCTGCTCCCCAAAAGGTTGCCTACATCCGGCCCTTCCATGGTACCAACCAATTTTCTGTCTTGCGCATTAGGATGTCGATGCTGAAACCTATCACGCCAATCATGATGATCCCCATGAGAACGATATCCGTCAGCTGAAACCGGCTGGCAACCATGATCATCATGCCCGCCCCCTTCTCGGCAGCGACCAATTCTGCCGCGACCACCGTCCCCCAGCAGACCCCCATAGCGACCCGCGCACCAGTGAAAATTTCGGGCAGAGAGTTCGGCACGATCACGTATCGCAGTACCTGCCAGCGGCTCGCGCCCAAGGAATAGGCCGCGTGTACCTTGGCTGTCACCACACCAGACACACCTGCGCGTGCCGAGATGACCATGATCCAGAGAGCGGCCAGGAAAAGCAGAATGATCTTTCCACTTTCTCCGATGCCAGCCCAAATGATAACCAGTGGGATCAACGCAAGCGGCGGCACCGGGCGCATGAACTCTACAATGGGATCGAACCAGCCGCGGAACCAGTCGCTCAGACCCATGGCATAGCCAAGAGGGATGCCAATGACCGCTCCGCAAAGAAAGCCGATGATCACACGAAGAAGTGACCAGAAGAGATGCTCCCACAGCGTGAAGTTCTGATCCCACATTCTCCAAGTAAGTCGCTGATTTCGCTGTCGTAATCGTGATATTTCGCATATAAATCATGGCGTTGACGGC
>NZ_JAALFE010000077.1 GCF_011059185.1 Paragemmobacter kunshanensis
TGCGGCTTGCCGTCCCGGCCCTGACCCTTGTCGACGAAGCCGCGGAGCGGGATCAGCCCCTCGCACCAGCTGAAGACAGTGTCGAGGAAGACGGCGATCTGCTCGGGGTCGGGGTCGGGGTCGCAGCCGAAGGGGTTCTCGGACGGCGGCCCGTCGTTGAAGTCCATCCAGGGGTTGAAGTGCAGGATGCCGTCGTCGCTCATGCGGGAAGCCTCCAGCAGCGCTCGGACCACGGGCAGAAGCGGCATTCGAAGAAGTCGGGCGTGGTGGCGATGCGCGGCAGCAACTCGCCCGCGTCGGTCGCCTGCAGGATCCGCACGCCCCGGTCAGACATGCGCTGCGCGAGCTCGGCGTCGAAGGGCACCAGCTCATGGTGAAGCTCGGCCGTGTCCTTGTTGATCGCGGTGAACACGGCGGGCGCGGCCGAGATGCCGGGGATCGTCCCTTCCATGTAGGCCTGATAAAGCGCGATCTGGGCGGCGTAGACCGGCTTCGACTTGGTCACGCCGTCCTTGACGCAGGCGCGCCAGTTCTTCGCGTTCATCGTCTTGCATTCCCACAGTGCGGGAACGGCCAGACCGAAGCCCTCGGGCCCGGCGGCAATGATGCCGTCGACGTGGCCGCGAATGCGCCCGCCCGCGACCGAGAAGCCGAACTGGCCGCCATCAGGCCGGTTGCCCTTGCGGGTGTAGAGGTCGAAGCCCGCGCCGCGCAGCCAGGCGACGGCCAGATCCTCGAGCGCGTGGCCGATCGCGAAGATGCGCAGCGACTGGCCGCTGAAGTCCTGGCCCTCGTCCTTCGGCGTCGCCGCGAACTCGAACTGCAACGCGCGCTCGCAGGCATGGCCGAGGCGCGAGCCGCCGAGATAGTCGCGAGGCGGCCGCGTCGCCTGATCGGCGGTGAGCGCCCGGTCGACGGCGGCGTTGACCTGTTCCGCGAAGCTGGGGCGATGATTGTAATCGAGGGTCAAAACGGCACCTCCGGCGTGTGCGCCCGGACGATGTCGGACATGGCCTCGCGGAAGCCCTCGATGGCTTCCTCGATCAGCGCGCGCACCTGCGCCTCGGTCAGTTCGGCCAGCGGGGTGGCCCAGCCGATCTCGTCCATCAGCAGCGCGACGCGCTTCATGGTGGCGGTGATCGCGGCACGCTCTTCCTCGGTCAGGTCAACCATGGCGAAACGCTCCCGCGCCAAGCGTGTCCAGAAGGACTGACAGGGCATCGAGCAGAACCAGGCCGATTGCCGGGGTCGCTTCGACCGGTGCGGATCGAACCAGCCAAAGCCACGGGTGGGTTGCCGGCAGACAGCACAGAGCGTTCCACGCGGATGCCAGAGCCGCCGCCGATCCTCGGCCGTGATGGGGGTGGAGGCGGTCATGGATCATGCCGCCCTCCGTTCGGGCCGAGCGGCCGTGTCGATCAGCTGCCGGATGGCGCGCTTGTTGAAGCCGAAGGTCATCAGCGCCGAGGCGCGGTAGCGCGTCAGGCCGAAGTCATGGCGGCACTCCGGCGGCAGGTACTGCAGCTGCTTTTCGGTCGGCGGCTGGCGCAGCCAGGAGCGGGTCTTGAAGGCGCTCTCGTCGGTCTCATGCGTGTTCAGCCAGTCGTCTGCCTGCGCGAGGCAGACCGTGCGCTCGCCCACGCCCAGCAGATGCGGGCGTTCGCCTTTGGCCCCGCCGATGGCGTACCAGACCCCGTCCAGCCAGAAGATGCCGCCCCAGGCGGCGAAGCCCGTGGCAATCAGCGCATCGTCCGTGCCGTAGAGGTCGACCCACGCGAAGCTGGACCGCTTCAGCAGGTCGATCTCGGTCATCATGAAGCCCGA
>NZ_JAALFE010000078.1 GCF_011059185.1 Paragemmobacter kunshanensis
CGGGGATTTGCCCATGGGACGCGGATCATGACGCCGCGCGGGTGGCGATTGGTCGAGGAACTGGTGGCGGGCGATGCGGTATCCTGCAATCAGGGGCAGGCGGCAGAGATCATCGGTTTGCGGCGCATGATGCTGGCGGCCCCCGGGGCGGCGGCGGTCTGCGTTGGGGGCGAGGCGCGCGGGCAGGGGCGGGGTGCTGCCCCCCTGTTGCTGTCGCCCGATCAGATGATCGTTGTTGCGGGGGACAGGCTTGCAGCCTATTTCGGGGTGGAAGAGGCGCTGGCCCCGGTGGGAGCGCTGGTCAATGGCGGGGATCTGCGCCTGATCGACGCGCCGATGATGGAAATCTGGTATGACATCACGCTGTCGCGGGCCTGCACCATCGTGGTGGAGGGTCTGCAGGTCGCCATGGGCGGCCCGGCGGATGATGCCTGCCCGGCGCTGAGCGTGCAGGAAGCGCGGCTGCTGTCGCTGGCGGCCTGAGCCTGCGGGCGCCACCCGCGCCTGGCGCGCGGGACCAAGGGTCAGGCGCGCGTTTCGCGCGGGCGCATGGCAAGCCAGATCAGCGCGCCCCCGGCCAGGACAAGGAAGGGCAGCATGGCGAAATTGACCGCCTGCCAGCCCGCCTGCACCGATCCGCCCGAGCAGTTCATCAGCCCGCCCGAGGAGAAGGAGGCGAGCGTGACACCGCCGAAGACCACAAGATCGTTCAGGCCCTGAAGGCGGCCCCGCTCTTCCGGGGCCTGGGCGGCGGTGAGCATGGTGGTGGCGCCGATGAAGCCGAAGTTCCAGCCGAGGCCCAACAGCACCAGAGCCACGAAGAAATTCGCGAGATCCACCCCGGCGATGGCCACGGCCCCGGCCGAGGCGAGGATGACAAGGCCGATGGCCACGATGCGTTCGGCCCCGAAGCGGGCGATCAGGTGGCCGGTGAAGAAGCTGGGTGCATACATGGCAAGGACATGGGCGGTGACGACATCGGCGGCATTGCCCGAGGTGAAGCCGCAGCCCACCACGGCCAGCGGCGAAGAGGTCATCACGAGGTTCATCAGCGCATAGGAGACGGTGGCGCAGATCATCGCGACGCCGATCTGCGGGCTGCGGATCAGTTGCAGGCGCGAGCGGCCCTGCGGGGCGCCCTGCGCGGCCCGGCGCGGCGCGGGAATGTCGAGCAGCAGGAAGAGGAAGACGCCCACCGCGTTCAGCCCGATGATGGCGAGATAGGTGCCGAGGAAGGGGATCACCATCGTCTCGGCCGTGACCTTGACGAGTTGCGGGCCGATGACCGCCGAGAGAAGCCCGCCTGCCATGACCAGCGAGATGGCCTTGGGCCGGTAGGCATCCGAGGCGGTATCGGCGGCGGCAAAGCGGTAGAAGCCCTGGGCCGACATGTAGATGCCGGTGAAGAGGGCGGCGATGACGAAGAGCAGGAAGTTCGAGGTGGAGAGCGCATAGGCCCCGAGGACCCCGCCGATCCCGCCGCCCAGCGCGCCGATGGCAAAGCCCGCGCGGCGGCCATGGCGCTGCATGAAGGCCGAGATCGGGGTGGCGGTCAGCATGGAGCCGATGACGGCGGCGCTGATCGGGAGGGTGGCCCAGCAGGCATTGGGGGCAAGGCTCTGCCCGGCGAGGCCCGCCACGGTGAAGATCATCGGCATCTGCGCGCCGAGGATGGCCTGGGCTGCGACGAGGACGAGGACGTTCCGGCGGGCGGTTCTGTCGGAGGCGGGGCTGGATGCGATCATGGCTGCTAGGCTTAACCTCTGCTGCGGCGGGGGCAAGGGTCAAATGCGCGCGGGGGAAT
>NZ_JAALFE010000079.1 GCF_011059185.1 Paragemmobacter kunshanensis
TCGACATGGCCCACAGCACGATATCCGGGGATGGCGATGGCGAGCCCGAGATCGAGCCCGCCAGCGCCGGAGCAGAGGGAGAGGCCGAACAGGCATGCGTCTCCGGCCCCGGAAACGCGTCCGGAGGAAGGTAAAGCCAGGTCATGCATGTCACGCGGCGGGTTCGGGAAGGGTTTCAGGTTCGGCCGGGGCTTCGCCCAGCCGCTCGGTCCTCACCTCAGCGAAGGTCCGACCATCGCCATCGAGGATCGCGTCGCGGCCGGTTTCGGCCTGCCAGCGTTCCACGGCCACGTCGACGTAGGCCGCGCTGATCTCCATCGCGTACACACGGCGGCCGTTGGCTTCGCCCGCCATGATCTGCGAGCCCGAGCCCGAGAACGGCTCGTAGCACAGCCCGCCGCGGGCGACGTGCTGGCGCATCGGGATCCCGAAGGCGTCGAGCGGCTTCGGCGTCGGATGGTCAGGCCGGTCGTCCTTCGCAAAGCTCGGCAGCGCCCATGTCGACGGCAGCGTTTCCTCTGCGACCTTGGGCGGGCGGTTCGGACGCCGCCAGCCCATGAAACAGGGCTCGTGCTTCCACAGGTAGTGCGACCGGGTCAGCACGCCGCGGTCCTTCACCCAGATGATCTGCTGATGGACGAAGGCCCCGGCCTTTTCCCAGCAGGCCTCCAGCATCGCCTGGCGGCGGGAGGCGTGCCAGCAGTACCAGGCCGCGTCCTCGGTGATCGCTTCGGCCACGGCGGCGGCGATGAAACCGTCGTAGAGTTCGGCTCCTTGCGAACTGTCATCCCATGTCGTGCCATAGGACGCCGACCAGTCCTTGTTGCGGGTCGGATGGTTAGAGCCGTCGTAATCGACGAGATATGGCGGGTCGGTCGCGAACAGGATCGCCCGCTCGCCATTCATCAGGCGACGCACGTCGTCGTGGTTCGTGCTGTCGCCGCAGAGCAGCCGGTGGTCGCCGAGGATCCACAGATCGCCGGTGCGCGACGCTGGATTGCGCGGCGGTTCAGGGATGGTCACCGGCGGCATGGAGCCCCCGGCGCCACCTTCTTCCCCGTCCCCCTCCGGCACGAAGGCCAGCAGCTTGTCCAACTCGCCGTCGGAGAAACCGACGAGCGACAGGTCGAAATCCTCGGCCAGCAGATCGTTCAGTTCCGCCGACAGCAGCGCCTCGTCCCATGTGCCGAGTTCTGTCAGCTTGTTGTCCGCGATCCTGTAGGCCCGGCGCTGTGCCTCGGTCAGATGCCCGAGCACGATCACCGGCGCTTCGGTCAGCCCGAGCTGCGTCGCGGCCAGCACGCGGCCGTGGCCCGCGATCAGCTCGCCGTCCTCCGCCACGAGGCAGGGCACGGTCCAGCCGAACTCGGCCATGCTTGCGGCGATCTTCGCCACCTGATCCGCGCCATGCGCCTTCGCGTTCCTGGCGTAGGGCTGGAGGCGCGACAGCGGCCACATCTCGATCCGCTCGGGGGCGAAGCTCAGCGTCATGGTCGGGTAGGTTCCGATATGATGGTGGATGCTGGCCGAAATCCGGACACTGGATGCCGCGCCGGACTCCACGCGGGGTCCAGCGGCATCCGGGGCGTCCAGCCCAAAGGTCAACGTTTATTGGGGTTTGCACGGGGTCAAGTGGATCCGGCTTTCGGGTGGCTTCCCAAAATTCCGGCCCTGTCGCTAGCGATGTGCCGCGCTTCGCCCGCCAGCATACGAATATCGCCAAGAAGGAACCACGATTTCCGCTGTTTGGCAGGGTGGACTGCG
>NZ_JAALFE010000008.1 GCF_011059185.1 Paragemmobacter kunshanensis
CATGACACGAAATCCATAACCAATGGTGGGTCACTTCTCGATGGAAAACCCGGGTCAGCTCTCAGTGCAAATCAACACGATGCCGGACATCTGACGCTGTCGGGCACGGTTCTGGATCCGGTCACGGCAGAGCGGTTGGTGGAAAGCATCCAGACCGGGGTCTTCGGCCTTGCCTCCGTGAAAAGCGATATCCGCACCGCGGATGCCATTCTCGATGATCTGCGCGGCATCGCCGCAGATGCAGGGCTGGCCGATCTGGTGATCTTCCGGCTGGACGGGCTGGTGGTCGAGGCGACTGGCATCGTCCCGCGCGACAAGATGGACAATTGGGTGGGGCTGATCGGGGTCTATTCCCGGCGCTTTGCCAAGGAAATCCCGTTGCGCAGTTTCGTGACGCTGGATCAGCCGGCCGAGGTGGACACCGCCCCCGTGATCATCGGCACCGGCCCGGTTGCAGATGCCGAAACCGGCCGGGTGGTGGCGCCCGAAACGCTGGCCGAACCCAATGAGGTGGATGCCCAGTCGCTGTTTGCCGGGCAGCCAGAGGTAACGCCCGACGCGCCCGCGCCGGTGCAACAGCCCGACAGCCGCCTGTCCGGGCTTTCCGCGGCCCTTGACCGGCTGCAGGACAACCGGCCCGAGCTTCACGATCAGCTTGTCAGCAGGATCGAGCTTGGCGAAACGCCCGAGCCCGCCTTTCTGCAAGAGGTGCTTGAAGCCATCGGCGGAACGATCGAAGCGGCACCGCCCGGTGAAGCGGGCGGCCCGCGCGTCGTGGTCGAAGGTCTGGGATTTGTCGGAACCGTCGAGGGTATCGCGCGCGACCTTGGCCTGATCCTGCGGCAGCGGCAGCAGGCCGCGGCGGCAGCCGCGTCGGAAACCCGCGCACCGGCGGCCCTGCCCGCGCCGCAACCGGCCATCATGGCCGCGCCGCTTCGGATCGACGACCTGCAGGTGGAAACCACGGGCGGCACCGCGCCGGGCGCGGCCCCGGCCGCCTTGACGGTTGCCCCGGGTCAGGATGCTGCGCCGGGTCTTGCCCCCGACAGCGCCGCCGGAACGGCAGCCATGGTTGCGCCCGATGCCCCGATGGCGACAGCGGCTGTCGCCCCGTCCCCGGTGGCGGGATCGACAGCGGATCCCGCACCGCTGGCCGCGCAGGCGGCCCTGCCCGATGCGGCATCAGAACTGGGGGCCGAACCACCCGATGCGGCGGCTGCGCGGGTCATTGCCGTTTCAACGGCGCTTGACCGGCTGCAGGCACGCAGCCCTGCCCTGCATGATCGGATCGTGGCCCTGGTGGATGCGGGAGAGGTGCCGGATACCGCCCTGCTGGCCGAGGCGATCACCGTGCTGGGCGGGTCTGCGCCCGCAGACGGATCGCCAGACGCGCCCGTCACCCTGCCCGAGCTTGGGCCTGTCGGAACGATGGCCGAGCTTTCCTCGACGCTTGCTCCCGCCGTGCAGGCGCGCCGGCAGACGGCTGCCACCACAGTCGCGCCCGGCAGCGTGGACCAGGCGGAACCGCCCGCGCCTCTTGCAGCCCCGCCGGGATCAGCAACCCCGCCGGGATCAGAGGCCGTGCTTCTGGCGCTGGATCGGCTGCAGGAAACCCGGCCTGATCTGCACCAGCGCCTTGTCACCGACATCGCCGAAGGCCGCGCGGCCGATCCGGCCGTTCTGCGCGAAGTCGTCACCCTGATGGCGGGCGGCACGGCCGAGGCCAGCCAGGCGGAAGGTGGGGGCGCGACCGGACCTTCGCAGATCGTGGTCGCCGATCTTGGCCTTTCCGGCTCGATCGACCAGCTTAATCAGACGATCTCGGCCCTGGTCGCGGCGCAATCTGCCAATGCGCCCGCAGCAGCCCCCGATCCGGTCGGCACGGCTGTGCCGGGTTCGGTTGTCAGGATCGTCGATCCGGCCCCGCTTGCGGAACCGGCGGGGGCCGGGCCCGAAGGAACGACGACGATCCAGGCATCCTCGCCGGATGAACAGCCCATCACCCTGCCCCTTTTCGCCCTGCCGCAGGGCGAGATGGTCACGATGCAGCCGATGATCGACGCGGCAAATGCGCTGATCGCCGAAGATTCCTCGGGCGATGCCGGATCGGGAACCCTGTCGCCCAACCTGGTGATGCTGGTCGCCATGCAGAACGAACAGCTTCAATTCGGCAAGACGCTGATGCGCCTGCCACAGCCGCTGACGGCGCTGCCCTATTCCGTCGATCAGCCTGTCTCCTGCTGGCAAGGCGCGCGGCTGACGCCCGGCATGCTGCCGACCGCGCTGCTGCTGCTGGATGCGCTGAGTGTTTCAAGCGACAGCGATGTCACCGGCCTGACGCCCGATGTGCGGGAGGTGGTGATGGAAACCGCGCTTTCCCCTGATCGTGTGAAAGCCTGCCTGAGAGAGACGGGAACCGCCTTCGGGGCGATGGTCGGGGGCAGTTCTACCTTCCTTTCGGAAACCGCGCGCAATCCCGATTTCGTGGAGTTCCTGTTCCGCAACGTGCCTGCGGCGCAATTGCCCCTGGCCGGGGCGAACCTTGCGGGCGAGCGCTATGTCGAACTTGCCGACGGGCGGAAGCTGGGCGAAGGGGCGGCCCCCGATATCACAAGCCGCATCATGTCCATCGGGGATCTGGGGATCCTGCTGCGCACGGCCGAAGGAACGCGCATTCAGCTTTACGGCAGCACTCTTGGCTGGCGGGTCGCCGATACATGCGGCCCGGAAGATTGCGGGATGAATTGATGAGGCGGTCAGGGCAACTGAGCGGCGCAACCGTCGCGCTGGAGCTTCTCCCCCGAGAGATCGGGGAGGCGGGGCAAGGCCCCCTTGTGGCCCTGCTTTGCGAAGGGCCGGACATGGGCGCCATCTGCCCGGATGCCGGGTTTGCGGGTCCGCCTTCCGCCCTGTTCCTTGTGGCAGGCGAGAACAGCCTTGCGCTGTCGACCCTCCTTCCCTTTGCCGAGATGCCCCCGGAGGGGGCCTGTCTGCCCGCCACCGGCGAGGATGACCTTGCCTCTGGCAACCCGCGGGCGGCGCTGGGCAACATGATCGCCGCGCTGATCGCCAGCAAGGGCGCCGACCTGCGGGCGCTCTACCGGCTGAGCCTTGTGCTGGCGATGCTGATCCGGAACCGCGAGGCGCATGCGACCCTGTCGCTGCTGGATGTGCGATCCATGGGCCATCCGGCCTTCCTTGCCCTGCGCGGCTATCTCGCCCTGCAGACGGGCGAGGTGGATACGGGCCGCCGGTTCCTGGCCTCGGCCGCGCTTGCATCGCGCGGATCGCCTGCGAACCGGGGCATCCTGCATTTCACGCAGCATGTCCTGCTGGTGCATCAGTTCAATGGCTGAGTGATGCGAAGCGGGCGGGTCGGGCCACTCAATACCGGGCTGTCGGATATCCGGCATTGGCGGGAAAGCGACGAGGTTCATCTTCCCGTCGGCCAGACGGTGCGGATTCCCTTTCTTCCCGAACAGCGCCCGCTGGATGCGATCCTGCGCCGCGAAACGCTTGAGGAACGGCTGGTCAGTTTCATCGTTCCCGAACGGATATCCCCCGAACTGGGTGAGCCGGGCGCAATCGCGCGGGCGCGCGAGGACGTGCATGCGCAGTTTCAGCGCTTTGCAGAGATCTCCCCCGGCGCGGCAGGGCAGGCGTTGAAGGCTGCGGCGGATGTTCTGGCGCGGGAATCGGTGCTGGATGACGAAATCCGCACGGCCCTGGCCGCGCTGCTCAGGGCGTGACGCGTCAGAGCGGGCCGAGAAGCCCATCCAGCGCCGCGCGGGTGGCCTCCAGGCGATCTGGCAGACCGGAAACAAGCGCGGGCAGATCGGCCGCCGCGCCGGGGCCCCGGGCGGCATTCTCGATATCCTTCAGCGCGGCATGCAGATCCTTCGCCCCGACCGAGGCCGCCGAACCCGCGGCGCGATGCGCCGTCGTGGCCAGCGTGGCGTAATCCTGCGACTGGAACAGCGCGGCCAGGGACTGATGCGTATCGGCCACCTCGGCCAGCATCCGCCCCAGAAAGCTGCGCAGCATGTCATCGCCCAGGGTTTCGCGAACCTCCTCGATCACCGAAGTATTCAAGAGCATCGCGATTCTCCTTGCGCGTGTGCGCCTTTGCTGCCTGTTTTTTTTCATGGTGTAACCCTGTTCCTTCGTCTGTGTCCTGCCCGGGCGGATGGCATCGGCGAAACCGCGCCACCCCGCCGCCCGCGCAGCCGGACCCTTGGCCTTGGCGTCGGCAGGGGCTACATCGGACAGGCAGCGCTAGGCGCAGGCAGAACGAAGGATCGGCCCATGACCAACCTCACCCCGCGCGAGATCGTCTCGGAGCTTGACCGGTTCATCATCGGGCAACGCGATGCCAAGCGCGCGGTTGCCGTGGCGCTGCGCAACCGCTGGCGGCGCAAGCAGCTGGGCGATGACCTGCGGGACGAGGTCTATCCGAAGAACATCCTGATGATCGGCCCCACCGGCGTGGGCAAGACCGAGATCAGCCGCCGGCTGGCCAAACTGGCCCGCGCGCCCTTTCTGAAGGTCGAGGCGACGAAGTTCACCGAGGTGGGCTATGTCGGCCGCGATGTGGACAGCATCATCCGCGATCTGGTGGATGCGGCGATGGTGGAAACCCGCGCCCGGATGCGCGACGACGTGAAGGCCCGCGCCCGCAAGGCGGCCGAGGAACGCGTGATCGACGCGCTGGCCGGCAAGGAGGCGCGCGATCAGACGCGCGAGATGTTCCGCGGCAAGCTGAAGCGCGGAGAGCTTGACCAGACCATGATCGAGCTTGAGGTGCAGGATACCGCCATGCCGATGGGCATGTTCCCCGGCGGCAACGGGATGGAAATGCAGATGCAGGGCCTGCAGGACCTGTTCAAGGCCTTTGGCGGGCGCAGCACGCGCAAGAAGATGACGGTGGCCGACAGCTATGAGGTTCTGATCGGACAAGAGGCCGACAAGCTTCTGGATGACGAGGCGGTGAAGGCCGCCGCGCTGGAGGCCGTGCAGGAGAACGGCATCGTCTTTCTGGACGAGATCGACAAGATCTGCGCCCGCGCCGATGCCCGCGGCGCCGATGTCAGCCGCGAAGGCGTGCAGCGCGATCTGCTGCCTCTGATCGAAGGCACCACCGTTTCCACCAAATACGGCCCGGTGAAGACCGACCATATCCTGTTCATCGCCAGCGGGGCCTTCCACATCGCCAAACCGTCGGACCTGCTGCCCGAATTGCAGGGCCGTCTGCCCATCCGGGTAGAGTTGCAGCCGCTGACCGAAGGCGATTTCGTGCGCATCCTGACGGAAACCGACAACGCCCTGACGCGGCAGTATTCCGCGCTGATGGCCACCGAAGAGGTGGCGGTCAGCTTTACCGGGGATGGCATCGCCGCCCTTGCCCGCATCGCGGCCGAGGTGAATGGCAGCGTGGAAAACATCGGGGCGCGGCGGCTTTATACTATCATGGAACGGGTCTTCGAGGAGCTGTCCTTCACCGCGCCTGACCGGTCGGGCGAGGCGGTTGTCGTGGATGCGGCTTTCGTGGAAACCAATGTGGGCAAGCTGGCCCGATCGGCGGATATCTCCCGCTACGTTCTGTGACGGGAGGCGCGGGCTTGACCAGCCCGCACTTCGCCGCGATCAGGGATGCCAGATGTGAAGGACCGGACCCTTGCGCCCCATCGCCCTGCTGATCCTGTCGATCGCCCTTGCCGCCTGCACGCCGCGCGGGGCGATGGTCGTGGTGCCCCCCGAAACGGCCGAGGGGCCGATTTCCACCGTCTTTGTTGGCACGACACGCGGCCTGCAGGGAACGGGCGTCTTTGGAACCGAACGGTCGGAAGAGATGCGTTTCGCGCGCTATGACGTGGCCATCCCGCCCCAGCGCGAAGTGGGCGAGATCCGCTATGCCAAGCCGCGCCGCCCCAATGTCAGCACGGATTTCGTCACCACCGACCAGCGCATCTATGCCGCCGATGCCGATTTCCGCGGCGATCTGGGCAAGGCGCTTGCCGCCAATGGGCGCGAGGCGGTGATCTTCGTGCATGGCTTCAACAACACCTTCACCGAGGGCCTTTATCGCATCGCCCAGCTTCACCACGATCTGGAGATCCCGGGCGTGGCGCTGCATTATTCCTGGCCCTCGGCGGCGGAACCGCTGGGCTATGTCTATGATCGCGATTCCATCATGTTCGCCCGTGAAGGGCTTGAGGAACTGATCCGCGAGGCCAGGGCCGCCGGGGCGACGCGCATCACGCTGGTGGCGCATTCGATGGGAAGCTTCCTGTCGATGGAGGCGCTGCGCGACATCGCCCTGCGCGACGGGCGGATCATGCCCGAGTTGCGCGGCGTCATCCTGATTTCGCCCGATATCGACGTCGAGGTGTTCCGCATGCAGGCGCGCGACATCGGCACCCTGCCGCAACCCTTTGTCATCTTTGGATCCGACCGCGACCGCGTGTTGCGGCTTTCGGCGCTGATCACCGGGCAGCGCGGGCGGCTTGGATCGCTGGACAGTGTGGACCGGCTTTCGGATCTTGAGGTGACCTATCTGGATGTCGGGGCCTTTTCCAGCGGATCGGGGCATTTCGTGCCCGGCACCTCGCCTGCGCTGATCAGGTTGCTGGGCCGGATCAGCGATGTCGATCAGGCCTTCGGCAATGATGCCGCCGGGCGCGCGGGGCTTTTGCCCGGAGTGATCCTGACGGCGCGCAGCGCGACGCGCGTGATCCTGACCCCGGTCGCCGAGATCACGGGTGACAGCCTGAACTGATCCTGTCGCAAACAGGATGGGCCGCGCGGGCAAAGCGTGACATGACAGGGCATCATGCCCTTTCTTTCCTTCCTTCGCGCCAATGCCCCCTTTCTTTTCGCGGGCTTCCTTCTGTCCTTCCTGTCGGGCTTCGGGCAGACCTATTTCATTTCCGTCTTTGCCGCCGAAATCCGCGCGCTGAACGGGCTGGGCCATGGCGAATGGGGCGCGCTTTATGCCGCCTGCACCATGGCATCGGCCTTTGTCATGCTGTGGTCGGGCGCGCTGACCGACCGCTTCCGTGTGCGCCACCTTGGCAGCGCGGTGCTGGCACTGCTGGCGCTGGCCTGCCTTCTGATGGCGACCGGCCCCACCGGATGGCTTTTGCCGCTGGGCATCTTTGCGCTGCGCCTGTTCGGGCAAGGCATGGTGGTGCAGACGGCGGGCGTCGCCATGGCGCGGTGGTTCGTCGCATCACGCGGGCGGGCGCTGGCGGTGGCGGCGCTGGGCTTTTCGGTGGGCGAGGTGGTGATGCCACTGGGTTTTGTCTGGCTGAAATCCCTGCTGCACTGGCAAGGCCTGTGGCTGGTGGCCGCGCTGATCATCGCCGCCAGCCTGCCGGTGATCTGGCGGTTGCTGCGGCTGGAGCGCACGCCGCAATCCATCGCGGCCGAGAATGACGCCCCCGGCATGGGCAACCGCCACTGGACACGTGGCCAGATGCTGCGCCATCCGCTGTTCTGGTGCGTGCTGCCCGCGCTGATCGGGCCGCCCTGCTTCATCACCGCCTTCTTCTTCCAGCAGGTCCATCTGGCCGAGGTGAAGGGCTGGTCGCATCTGGGCCTTGTCGCCACCTTTCCGGCCTATACCGCCGCCTCTGTCACCGCGATGTTCGCGGGGGGATGGGCGCTGGATCGCTGGGGAACGGCGCGGCTGATGCCGGTCTATGTGCTGCCGCTGGGGCTGTTCTTCATGCTGTTTCCGATGATCGACAGCCTGTCGCTGGCGGCACCTGCCATGCTGATCATGGGGCTGACTTCGGGCGCGCAGACGACGATCCCCATGGCCTTCTGGGCAGAGTTCTACGGCACCCGCCATCTGGGCGCCATCCGGGCCACCGTGGCATCGGCCATGGTGCTGGCCACGGCCATCGGGCCTGCGCTTTCCGGCCTGCTGATCGACCGGGGCCACAGCCTGCCCGACCAGATGCCCGCCTATGCCGGCTGGTTCGTGCTGGCGGCGGCGCTGCTGTTCTGGCGCATCCGCAGCGACCGGGCCGCCCTGCCCGCCCGCAGGCAGGCCCGCGCCTAGCGGCGGCGCAGATAGACGTAATAGGCCCCCGCGCCGCCATGCTTCAGATGCGCCTCGGTCACCTGCAGCACGGCAGGGCCAAGCGGCGGCAGGCGCAGCCATTGCGGCACCTGATGGCGCAGCGCCCCCATGCGCTGCGGGATCGGGCCGATATCTTCGCCCCGCTTGCCCTTGCCTGTGATCACAAGCACCAGCCGCAGCCCCGCCGCCTGCGCGTTCAGGACAAAGCGGATCAATTCGGGGTGCGCCTCAGCCAGGGTCATGCCGTGCAGGTCGATCCGCGCCTCGGGGGCCAGCTTGCCGCGGATCATCCGCCCATGCTGGCGGGCATCCATCTGCAACGGCGCCTCGCGCAGCGATTCCGCCAGCGAGGGCTGCAGGTCATGCCCCTTGGCCGGGCGGGCCTTCTGGCCCAGGCGAAAGGGTTCCAGCCAGGATTTCGGGATATCTGCCTGCTGCGGCTTCGGATCAGGAACCGGGGGGTGGGGATGGGCCGCGCCGTCGATCCGGGAAAGATAGCCTTTCGTCTTTGGATGCAGGGGCCGCGCGCTGCGGGCGACGATCTGCCAAAGCTCCTCTTCCTCGGGGCGCAGGGTGCGGCGGCGGCTCATCACATGCCATCCGGCAGCATCGCATAGGCGCGGTCGATGGGCAGAAGCACCACCATCCGCCCGCCATCCTTGACCGTGCCCGCCGCATCGCCCGCCGCGGGGCCGGTGCCGTAGAAGATATCCGCCCGCTGCGGGCCCTTGATCGCGCCCCCGGTATCCTGCGCGACCATCAGGCTGCGGATCGGCTTTGCCCCGTCCTTTTCCACCCAGACCGGCGCGCCAAGCGGCGTGTAATCGGGATCAATCGCCACCGACCGGAAGGCGGTGATCGACCGGGCCATCGCCCCGATCGGCCCCTTTTCGGCGGGCACGTCGCTGACCGTGCGAAAGAACACGTAGGACGGGTTGATGTTCAAAAGCTCGGCCCCCGCCTGATTGCGGACATGGGCCGCGATTTCCTGTGCGGAAACCTGATCCATGCTGTGGGTGCCGCGGCGCACCATTTCCTGCCCGACGGAACGATAGGCATGCCCGTTCCGCCCGGCATAGCCCACCCGCATCACCCGCCCGTCGGGCATGCGGATGCGCCCCGATCCCTGCACCTGCAGGAAATAGACATCCACCGGATCATCCAGCCAGGCCAGTTCCAGCCCGCGCCCGCGCAGGGCGCCCGCCTCGATCTGGGCGCGGGTCAGATAGACCTGTCCATCCTGCAATTCCGGCGGGCGGCGATAGATCGGCCAGGCAAAGCGCGGCGTGCGGACGGGCGAACCGGCCAGTTCGGGTTCGTAATATCCGGTGAACAGCGCGGGCGGTTCCCCGATGACGACAGGGCGGAAGAACAGCTCGAAGAACTGCCGCGCCCCTTCGGCGCTGTCGCCCGCATCGGCGGCCAGACGGCAGAGCGGCACCCAATCGGCATCTTCCAGAAGATCGCAGGTTTCGCGGAAACTGGTCAGGGCCGCCCGATGGTCATCGGTGGCCCAGCCGTCCAGATCGGCAAAACGCAGGATTTCGGCACGCAGCGGCACGGTCGTCATGGCGACCGACAGCATAGCCGCTGCGACAGCGAAACGCATCAGTCTCCGGTGGCGACAAGGTGCCAGTTGGGATCGGAGGATCCCATCTTGCGGGCAAAGGTCCAGACATCGCGCTGACGCTTGATCTCGGTCGGGCTGCCTTCGACAACGGTGCCGGTGGCATCGCGGACGACCGAGGTCAGCTCTCCCACGAAACGCACGGCAACCTCGGCCTCGCGCGTGTCGCGGTTGAAGCTGGCGTCATGCAACGCCATTTCCCGCAGGCCGACGAAATTCGCCTCCACCGTAAGCCCCTGCGCCTCGCGCGCCTTGATCGCCTCGTCGAAGGTTTCGGCGACTTCGGGCGACAGGAAGGCGCGGACACGGTCCATCTCGCCCTTTTCATAGGCCATCAGGATCATCTCATAGGCCCCGCGCGCACCCGACAGGAAATCGGATACGCTGAATCCCGGTTCGGCCATCTTCATCCCGGCCAGCGCCTTGGCGGCATCGGACCCGTCGGCGACGTGATCGGTGATGTCGCGATCCGGACCGCCTTCGATCACCTCGAAATCGCGGCGCGGCTTGCCTGCGGGGCGGACGTCATCCAGCGGGATGGGCGGCTTTTCAAAGCCTTCCCGCGTTCCAAGGACGGAACGCAGCTTCAGGATCAGGAAAACGGCGATCCCGGCCAGAACAAGAAGCTGGATCAGGGAAGAACTCATCGGAACCTCGGCTATGCGATGCCGTGCGTCGGCAGGGCCATTGGGGTTGGTAACTTGGCAGTTGCGACCTTATGTAGGGATCATGGCCACGCCTGTCCATGGCACGGCTTTGTGATTTGGCACGAAGGATTGCCCAAATGCCTGTTTTCGCCCTGCTTCTGGCTTGGCCGCTGATCGAGATCGCGCTTTTCGTCACCATCGGCGGCGCGATCGGGCTGTGGCTGACGCTGCTGGTGGTCATCGGAACCGGCATCCTGGGCGTGGCGCTGTTGCAGCGTCAGGGCCTGCGCAGCACCGAACGCTTGCGCGCGCAGATGGGCCAGATGCGCGATCCGCTGGGCGTGGCAGGCGATGGCGCGCTGCGGGCGCTGGCGGGGATCCTGCTGATCCTGCCGGGTTTTCTGACGGATATCCTTGGCGCGCTGTTGCTGCTGCCCCCGCTGCGGGCGCTGCTTGTGGCACAACTGACCCGGCGCTTTGGCGTGGTGTCGATGCGATCGGACAACCCCGCCCGCCGCAGCGACGGCATCGTGATCGACGGCGAATTCGTCGAGGTCGAGGCAGAGCCGCTTCCCCGCACGGATGGCGGGCGTCCATCGGGCTGGACCCGGGATTGACCCGCGCCTTTGGCGGGACCGCCGCCGCGGACGGGCAGGCATTGAGGCATCCGGGCCTTCCTGCTAGGAACGACGGCAACCCGTGGTTCGATAGGGAGTGACAGGGATGACAGACGAAAACACCGCGGCGGCAGCAGATGGCGCGCAGCCCGCGCAACCGCAACTGCGCATGCAGGTTCTGGCCCAGTTCATCCGCGACATGTCGTTCGAGAACATGGTGGCCAAGAAGGGCATCTCTGCATCGGATGTGCAGCCCGACATTCAGGTTGCCGTCAGCCTTGATGCGCGCAAGCGGCCGGTGGATCACCAGTATGACGTGATATCGAAATATCGCTGCACGTCGAAGAACAAGACGAATGGCGAAACGCTGTTCCTGCTGGAAGTGGAATATGGCGCGATCTTCCATGTCGAAGGTGTGCCGGAAGAGCAGTTGCATCCCTTCCTGCTGATCGAGTGTCCGCGTCTGGTCTTCCCCTTCGTGCGGCGCATCATTTCCGATGTCACCCGCGATGGCGGCTTCCCGCCGCTGAACATCGACACGGTGGATTTCGTGGCGCTGTATCGCCAGGAACTGGCACGGCGCGCGCAAGCGGCCCAGGCGCAGACGACGCCCGTCAACTGATCGCGTCGAAAGACCGCCGGGAAAAGGGAAAGGCGCGCCTGATCAGGCGCGCTTTTTCCATATCGCCGCATCGCCAAGCTTTGCCACAAAGGCGGCATGGGCCTCGGCCTCGTCAGGGGTGATGCGGGGGGGCAGGGGCGTGGGACGGGGACGGGGGCGCCAGATATCAGCCGCTCCACCGGATGCCTGGCCGGGGCGTGCCTGGCCGCCCGGGCCGCCCGCCAGCCCGAAATCGGGTTGCCGCCCGCCCACCAGTTCCAGATAGACCTCGGCCAGGATTTCGCTGTCGAGCAGCGCGCCATGCTTTTCCCGCGCCGAGTTGTCCACGCCAAAACGGCGGCACAGCGCATCGAGAGAGGCAGGCGATCCCGGAAAGCGCTGGCGCGCGATGGCCAGCGTATCCAGCGCGCGTTCCCATGGCAGGCCGGGCAGCCCCGCCCATTCCAGTTCGGCGTTCAGGAACTTCATGTCGAAGGCAGCATTGTGGATGACCAGCTTCGCATCGCCGATGAAATCGAGGAAAGCCTGCCCGATCACCTTGAAGACCGGCTTGTCGCGCAGGAAATCATCGCCCAGGCCATGCACCTCGAACGCTTCTTTCGGCATGCTGCGTTCCGGGTTGATGTATTGGTGATAGGTGCGCCCGGTGGGCAGGTGGTTGAACAGCTCCACCGCGCCGATTTCCACGATGCGATGGCCTTCCGAAGGTTCGAAACCGGTGGTTTCGGTATCCAGAACGATCTCACGCATGGGCGGCCTTCCGTATATGGGCGATCAGCGCGCGCACGGCGGCGCGGGCGCTTTCGGGATCGAGGGTTTCGATGATATGCGTCGCCCGCGCACGCTTTTCGGCATCGGGCATCTGCCGGGCAAGGATCGCGTTGAACTGCGCTTCGGTCATGCCGGGGCGGGCCATGACACGGGCGCGCTGCACTTCGGGCGGGGCGGTGACAAGAAGCGTGGCGTCCATCTCGGACTCGGACCCTTTTTCGAACAGAAGCGGGATATCCAGAACCACGATATCGGCCCTGGCCGCCTGCAGGAAGGCCGCGCGGTCGGCTGCGACAAGCGGATGCACGACCGCCTCGATCCGGGCCAAAGCGCCGGGATCGGCGGCGATCCAGTCCTTCAGCGCGGCCCGGTCGATCCCGCCATCCCGCAGGGCAGCGGGGCAAAGCGCGGCCAGCGGGGCCACCGCCGCACCACCCGGCGCATAAAGCCGATGCACGGCTGCATCGGCATCCCAGACGGGAATGCCTTCGTCGCGGAACAGGGCGGCGGTTGTCGATTTGCCCATGCCGATGGATCCGGTCAGGCCAAGGCGGAACGCGCTCATGCGCTGAGGACCGCCGCGCGCGTGGCGTCATCCACATCCGGGCGCTGGCCGAACCAACGCTCAAATCCCGGCGCGGCCTGATGCAGCAGCATGCCAAGGCCATCGACCACGGTCGCCCCGCGCTCTTCCGCCTCGATCAGGAACTGGGTCTTGAGGGGGGTATAGACCAGATCCGTCACCAGCGCCTGCGGCGAGAGAGAGCCGAGCGGCAAGACCAGATCGGGCTTGCCCGTCATCCCGAGCGAGGTGGTGTTCACCACCGTTGCCGCGCCGTCGATCATGGCATCGGCCTGCACCCATTCCTGGACATGGATCTTCGCCCCGAAATCCGAGCGCAGCGCATCGGCCCGGGCGCGGGTGCGGTTGGCAAGGCGGATCTCGGGGACGCCCACCTCGATCAGGGCGGCGATCACGGCCCGCGCCGCGCCTCCCGCCCCGAACACCGCCGCAGGCCCGGCGGAGGGCAGCCAATGCGGCGCATGCTGGCGCAGGTTCGCGATGAAGCCCGCACCATCGGTATTGTCGGCCTGGATCTTGCCATCCTTGCGAAAGATCAGCGTATTCGCCGCCCCGATCAGCGCGGCGCGGTCGCTGATCACATCGGCGATGTTCAGCACGGCCTCCTTGTGGGGGATGGTGACATTGGCCCCGACAAAACCCATCCGCGGCATCATCCGCAGCGCCGATTCCAGATCGGCCTGGGCCAGATCCATGGGGATGTAGAAGCCCTTGATCCCATAGCGCCGCAGCCAGTAGCCATGCAGCGCAGGCGACCGGCTATGGGCGACGGGCGATCCGATGACGGCGACAAGCGGAATGCGGGGATGATCGGTCATGCCGCGATAAGACCCCTTTGCCCGAGATAGTTCAACAGTGGCAGAAGCGGCAGACCAAGGACCGAGAAGTAATCCCCCTCGACCTGCGCGAACAGCCGCGCGCCTTCGCCTTCAAGCTGATAGGCGCCCACGCAATGGCGGACCTCGTCCCAGTTTCGGGTGATGTAATCGTCAAGATAGGCGTCGGAAAACGCGCGCATCGTCAGCCTGACCTCCCCCATATGCCGCCAGACGGGCCTTGCGGATTCATATAGCACGACCGCGGAAAACAGCCTGTGTGTCCGGCCACGAAGCGCCGTCAACTGTGCCCGCGCTGCATCAGGGGTTTCCGGCTTGGCAAAGACCCGGCCTTCGAAATCCAGCACCTGATCGCAGCCGATCACCACCGCGGCGGGGTTGCGTTCCGCAAGCTTGCGGGCCTTCATCTCGGCCAGGGTATCGGCGACATCGCGGGGTTTCGCGCCCTCTGCCTCCAGCGCGGTGCGGATCGTCTCTTCATCCACGCGGGCGGGGATGGCCTGAACCGGGATACCGGCATTGGCCAGAAGCTGTTGGCGGATGGCAGAGGCGGAAGCTAGGATCAGTGGCGGCATGGCGCGTTCCCTGAGGGTGAAGCTGTGGACAATCCGGTTTTGTTCCTGCGGTGGCTTTGTGGCCTGTTGCGATGCCCGAGGCAAAGGGCGCGCGCTGCGGGGATAGATCGGCCAGATGGGGCGATTTGTCCACCTGTGGGCGGGCAGATACCCTTTGTGGGGACAGCGCGACTGTCCCGCAGCCCGCGATCGGCGACATGTGGATTAAAAACCCGGTGGTTCCATCATAAATAATTGAATAATAACAATTTCTACGAATGCCGTGGCGGTGTTTCACGGTTCTCCACAGGCTTTCCACGGGCTGCGCGCTGTGGATGGAATGCGGGATGATTGCGGCAATCCGGTTTTCCACAGGGCCTTCATCATCATTCTCTCTTTTCTTTCTTATTGATAAGAAGAAGAGGCAAAGAGGCAGGCAAAGGCGTTGTCATGGGTGATTTCCTGGCGGATTGGTATCTCTGGACAAAGGCTTTGCATGTCGTTTCGGTGATTTCCTGGATGGCGGGCCTGTTCTATCTGCCCCGGCTTTTCGTCTATCACGTCGAGGTGGTCGGATCCGGCACGCCGACAAGCGAGCTGTTCCAGACGATGGAGCGCCGCCTGCTAAGGGCGATCATGACGCCTGCGATGGTGGCGACATGGATCTTCGGCCTTGCGCTGGTCTTCACGCCCGGGATCGTCGACTGGTCGGTGATCTGGCCCTGGACAAAGGCGGCGGCCGTGCTGGGGATGACGTGGTTTCACCACTGGCTTGGCCTGCGGCGCAAGGATTTCATGGCGGATCGCAACAGCCTGAGCGGGCGGCACTACCGCATGATGAACGAGGTGCCGACGATCCTGATGCTGGTGATCGTGTTTTCGGTGATCCTGAAGTTCTGATCCGCCACGGCTGGCGCGGAAGGCGCGGAAGGCGCAAGATTGACTTTCCGCCCCACGGCGCGTATCTGCCGCGATGCAGGGCCGTCCGGCCCAAGGCATTTCCCGTTTCCAAACTGGCGAACCCGCGCATCGACGCGGCGCCTCAGGACATATCCGCATGACAACCGAACGGCTGAACCTTTCCGATCTCAAGGCCAAGACCCCGGCCGACCTGCTGGCCATGGCCGAGGAATGGGAGATCGAGAACGCCCCCTCCATGCGGAAGGGCGAGATGATGTTCCAGATCCTTAAGGAACATGCCGAGGAAGGATTCGAGATCGGCGGCGATGGCGTGCTGGAGGTGCTGCAGGATGGCTTTGGCTTTCTGCGCAGCCCCGAGGCGAACTATCTGCCCGGCCCGGACGATATCTATGTCAGCCCCGAGATGATCCGCCAGTTTTCGCTGCGTACCGGGGATTCCATCGAAGGCGTGATCCAGGCCCCACGCGAGAATGAGCGCTATTTCAGCCTTGTGAAGGCGACGAAGATCAACTTCGACGATCCCGAACGCGCGCGCCACAAGGTGCATTTCGACAACCTGACGCCGCTTTACCCCGATGAGCGCCTGAAGATGGAGATCGAGGATCCCACGATCCGCGACCGTTCGGCCCGGATCATTGATCTGGTCTGTCCCATCGGCAAGGGCCAGCGCGCGCTGATCGTGGCGCCGCCGCGCACCGGCAAGACGGTGCTTTTGCAGAATATCGCCCATTCCATCGCGACCAACCACCCGGAATGCTATCTGATCGTCCTGCTGATCGACGAACGCCCCGAGGAAGTGACCGACATGCAGCGTTCGGTGAAGGGCGAGGTTGTCTCTTCGACCTTTGACGAACCGGCGACGCGGCATGTGGCCGTGGCGGAAATGGTGATCGAAAAGGCCAAGCGCCTTGTGGAACACAAGCGGGATGTGGTGATCCTGCTGGATTCGATCACCCGCCTGGGCCGGGCCTTCAACACGGTTGTGCCGTCTTCGGGCAAGGTTCTGACCGGCGGCGTGGATGCCAATGCCTTGCAGCGGCCGAAGCGGTTCTTTGGTGCGGCGCGCAATATCGAAGAGGGCGGATCGCTGACCATCATCGCGACTGCGCTGATTGATACGGGCAGCCGGATGGACGAAGTGATCTTCGAAGAGTTCAAGGGCACCGGCAACAGCGAGATCGTTCTGGATCGCAAGGTGGCCGACAAGCGCGTCTTCCCGGCGATCGACATCCTGAAATCCGGCACCAGGAAAGAGGATCTGCTGGTCGACAAGATTGATCTGCAGAAGACCTATGTCCTGCGCCGCATCCTGAACCCGATGGGAACGACCGACGCCATCGAGTTCTTGCTGTCGAAGCTGAAGCAGACCAAGACGAATTCGGAGTTCTTCGATTCCATGAACACTTAAGTGTTCTGAATCAAAGGGTTAACGACAATGAACACGATCTATGCCTTGGCCAGCGCACGCGGCAAGGCCGGGGTGGCGGTATTGCGCCTGTCCGGACCGGGATCGCATGCGGCAGTGGCCGGGCTGTGTGGCCCCTTGCCGGAGCCCCGTCGCGCCAGCCTGCGGCGGCTGGTGAAGGATGGGGTGGAACTGGATCAGGCGCTGGTGATCCTGTTCCCCGAAGGTGAGAGCTTTACGGGTGAGGCCGCCGCCGAATTGCACTTGCATGGGTCGCTTGCCGTTGTGCAGGCCGTGATGCAGGCACTGGCGGGCGAACATGGGCTGCGGCTGGCTGAACCGGGCGAATTCACCCGGCGCGCGTTGGAAAACGGCAAACTGGACCTGGCCCAGGTGGAGGGTCTTGCCGACCTGATCGAGGCCGAGACCGAGGCACAGCGGCGGCAGGCGTTACGGGTTCTGTCTGGTGCCATCGGGCGCAGGGCGGAGGAATGGCGCGAGAAGCTGATCCGCGCGGCGGCGTTGATCGAGGCAACCATCGATTTTGCCGATGAAGATGTGCCTGTCGATGTCGCGCCGGAGGTTCTGGCGCTGGGCCATGCCGTGCTGGCTGATCTGCGGCGCGAGGCGCTGGGGGGACGGGCGGCAGAGCGTATCCGTGACGGCTTTGAAGTGGCGATCATCGGTGCGCCGAATGCGGGGAAGTCGACGCTTCTGAATGCGCTGGCGGGGCGCGAGGCGGCCATCACATCCGAGATTGCCGGAACGACGCGGGACGTGATCGAGGTGCGGATGGATATCCGCGGCCTTGCGGTGACCTTGCTGGATACGGCGGGCCTTCGGGAAACCGAGGATCAGGTGGAGCGGATCGGGATCGACCGGGCGCTTTCCCGCGCGCGGATGGCCGATCTGCGGGTTTTCCTGATCAGTGACGAGGCACTGCCGGGGATCGAGCCGGAGGACGGGGATATCCTGATCCGTGGCAAGGCGGATCTGGGCGGCGGCGGTGTATCCGGCAAGACCGGGCAGGGGATTGCGGAATTGATCGAGGAGATCGGCACCCGCCTGCTGGAGCGGAGCGCTAGCGCCGGCGTGATTACGCGGGAACGCCACAGGCTGGCGATAGAACGTGCGATCGAGGCTATGGAATCAGCGATGTCTGAGGTAGAGAAGGGCACCGCGCGGGCTGAACTGGCCGCGGCGGAGTTGCGCATCGCGCTGAGGGCGCTGGAGGCGCTGGTCGGACGGGTGGATGTGGAAAACTTGCTGGATGAGATATTCTCCAGCTTCTGTATCGGGAAGTGAGGGTTTCACGTGAAACATCTTGATGTCATCGTGATCGGCGGCGGCCATGCCGGCGCAGAGGCCGCCGCCGCCGCCGCCCGCCTTGGCGCACGGACGGCGCTTGTCACCCTTCGGGCGGATGCCATAGGGGTAATGTCCTGCAATCCGGCGATTGGCGGGCTTGGCAAGGGCCATCTGGTGCGGGAGATCGACGCGCTGGATGGGGTGATGGGGCGTGCGGCGGATGCAGCGGGGATCCAGTTCCGCCTTTTGAATCGCCGCAAGGGACCGGCGGTGCAGGGCCCCCGCGCCCAGGCCGACCGCAAGCTGTACCGCCTTGAAATGCAGCGCCTTCTGGCCGCCGAAGAGAACCTGACCGTGGTTGAGGGCGAGGTTGTCGACCTGCGCATGGAGGGGCAGGCGGTGACGGGTGTCGTCTTGCAGGATGGCAGCGAGATCAGCGCGCGATCCGTGATCCTGACGGCAGGCACCTTTCTGAACGGAATCATCCATATCGGCGATCAGCGCCAGCAGGGCGGGCGGATGGGGGATCACCCCTCGGTTCCGCTTGCGCAGAAACTGGCCGCGCTGGATTTGCCGCGTGGGCGGCTGAAAACCGGCACCCCGCCGCGCCTTTCGGGGCGCAGCATCGACTGGGCATCGCTGGAAATGCAACCCGGGGATGACGTGCCGGTGCTGTTCTCCTTCCTGAACCGGGCCCCCATCGCCCGCCAGATCAGCTGCGGGATCACCCATACCAACGAGGCGACCCACGACATCGTGCGTGCGAACCTTGGCCGTTCCGCAATGTATGGTGGCCACATCGAAGGCGTTGGCCCGCGCTATTGCCCCTCTATCGAAGACAAGGTCGTGCGATTCGCCGACAAGACATCGCATCAGGTGTTTCTCGAACCCGAGGGGCTGGACGACGATACCGTTTATCCGAACGGCATCTCGACATCGCTTCCCGCCGAAGTGCAGGAATCCTATGTCCGCTCCATCGCCGGTTTGCAGAACGTCGTCATCCTGCAACCAGGCTATGCGATCGAGTATGACTATTTCGATCCCCGCAGCCTTCGACCGACGTTGGAATTGAAATCCATCGAAGGCCTGTTCTTCGCGGGCCAGATCAACGGGACCACGGGCTACGAAGAGGCGGCGGCGCAGGGCCTTGTGGCCGGGCTGAACGCCGCAGCGCGGGCGCTCGGGCGGGATCCGATCCATTTCAGCCGCAGCGACAGCTATATTGGCGTGATGCTGGATGATCTGCTGACCCGCGGCGTTTCGGAACCCTATCGCATGTTCACCTCACGCGCCGAGTTCCGCCTTGCATTGCGGGCCGACAATGCCGATCAGCGCCTGACGCCAAAAGGCATCGCGCTCGGCTGTGTGCGGGAAGACCGACGCATCGCCTTTGCCGCGAAGCTTGACCTGATGGAGCAGGCCCATGCGGCACTTCAGGCGCGGCAGCTTTCTTCGCGCGATCTGGCCGGAACGGGCATCACGGTTCGGCAGGATGGGGCGCGGCGAAGCGGGTTTGATCTTCTATCCTTCGGCGAAGAGGCCAGAGAAACCGTGGAATCGCTTTTCCCGGACTTTGCGGCATTGCCGGCTGAAATCAGGGAACAAGTCGCCATTGATGCCCTTTATGCGCAGTATCTGCACCGGCAGGAACAAGATGCCCGCCTTCTGCAGCGGGAAGAGGAAACCCGCCTGCCGACGGATTTCGACTATCCCGCGATGCCCGGCCTCTCCAAGGAACTTGCATTGAAACTGGCCCGCCTCCGCCCCGACACCTTGGCGCAGGCAGCCAGGATCGAAGGGATGACCCCGGCCGCGCTGACCCTGCTTCTCGCGCATGTCCGCAAGGCACGGCGCAACGCGGCCAGCGCATGAAGGAAGCAAAGGCCCCTCTGGCGGGTGTTTCACGTGAAACGGTCGAAAGGCTGCATCGGCTCGAAGCGTTGCTGCACAAGTGGAACCCGGCCATAAACCTTGTCTCTCGGTCTACACTGGCCAATGCGTGGGATCGTCATATCCTTGATTCCGCGCAACTTTTCACACTTTCCCCGGCAGAGGCCATGTCCTGGGTCGATCTGGGCAGCGGCGGGGGCTTTCCCGGCCTTGTGGTGGCCTGCCTTGCCGCTGATCTGCGCCCAGGCATGACCGTCACCCTGATCGAATCGGATCGCCGCAAGGCGACATTCCTGCAGCAGGCAGCGCGTGATCTTGGCCTGAAGCCGAGCATCATCGTCCAGCGCATAGAAGAAGCCACCCCTCAGGGCGCGTCCGTTGTATCGGCCCGCGCACTGGCGGGGTTGCCGCTTCTGCTGTCACTGGCCCATCGCCATCTCGGGGCAGGGGGCCTTTGCCTCTTTCCGAAGGGCGCAAACTGGCGGGAAGAGGTTGAAGCCGCCCGCAAAGACTGGCACTTCGATCTTGCGACGCATCCCAGCGAAACCGATCCGATGGCCGTCATCCTTGCCGTGAAAGCACTGTCCCATGTCTGATCCTTCCCGCCCGAAACAGCCGCGAATCATCGCGATCGCCAATCAGAAAGGCGGCGTCGGCAAGACTACCACGGCAATCAACCTTGCCGCCGCCTTGGCAGAGCAGGGTGGGCGCGTCCTGCTTGTCGATCTCGATCCCCAGGGCAACGCGTCCACTGGCCTGGGGGTAGAGCCGGCGCAGCGCAAGATCACCACCTATGATCTGCTGATTGACGAGGCGCCCCTCGAATCCGCGATCCAGGAAACCGCCATTCCCGGCCTCCTGATCTGCCCCGCCAATGCCGATCTGGCCTCGGCCGATATCGAACTCGTCGCCAATGAAAAGCGCAGCTTCCTCCTGCACGATGCGCTTCGCCAACCGGCCATCGACGGCTATCACCTCGATTTCGTCCTGATCGACTGCCCGCCCTCGCTCAGCCTGCTCACCGTCAACGCGATGATCGCCTGCCATTCCGTCCTGGTGCCGCTGCAGTCCGAATTCTTCGCCCTCGAAGGGCTCTCGCAGCTCATGCTGACGGTCCGAGAGGTGCGTCAAACCGCCAATCCCGGCCTACGAATCGAAGGTGTTGTGTTGACCATGTACGATGGCCGCAACAGGTTGAGTCAGCAGGTCGAAATGGACGCGCGTGAGAATCTTGGCGATCTGGTCTTTCAGACCATCATTCCGCGCAATGTCCGGGTATCCGAAGCGCCCAGCTTCGCCTTGCCGGTGCTGTCCTATGACACCGCGTCCAAGGGAAGCGAGGCTTACCGTGCCCTGGCCGCCGAACTGATCGCCCGCCACCCGCTCGACCGAACCGAGGAGCCCGCCTGATGGAAAAGAAACCCGAACGCCGCAGCCTTGGCCGTGGCCTTTCTGCCCTGATGGCCGATGTCTCGGTCGAGGCTGATCCGAAAACCCCGGATCGCCCGCGTCGGCCCGATCTGCTGATCCCGGTCGAAAAGCTGGTCCCGAACCCCAACCAGCCGCGCCGCGATTTTCAGCCCGAGTCGCTTCAGGAACTGGCCTCGTCGATCCGCACCAAGGGCGTGATCCAGCCGCTCATCGTGCGTGACATGGGCGATGGGCGATATGAGATCGTGGCCGGCGAACGCCGCTGGCGCGCGGCGCAGCTGGCACAGCTGCACGAACTGCCCGCGATCATCCGCGATTTCACCGATTCCGAGGTGATCGAAGTCGCCATCATCGAAAACATCCAGCGCGCCGATCTGAACGCGATAGAAGAGGCGCTGGCCTTCCGCCAGTTGATGGATCGCTTCGGACATACCCAGGAAAAGCTGGCCGAAGCGCTGTCGAAAAGCCGCAGCCACATTGCCAATCTCCTGCGCCTTCTGAATCTGCCCGACGATGTGCAAACCTTTGTTCGCGAAGGGAAAATTTCGGCGGGCCATGCTCGCGCCCTGATCACGGCACCCAATGCCTCGGAACTGGCGCGTCAGGTGATCACCCGCAACCTTTCCGTCCGGGAAACCGAAAACCTCGCCCGCGATCCGGCACGCAAGGGCACGGGCAAAGCCAGTGGCCCGCGCGGCCGCAGCACCGACAAGGATGCCGATACGCGCGCGCTGGAGAACGATCTTTCCGCAAATCTGAAGATGCGCGTCACCATTGATCACGGGCAGGCAGGCGATGGCGGTACGCTGGCGATCCGCTATCGGTCGCTCGATGACCTGGATCTGCTCTGCCGCGTGCTGTCGGCTATTCCGCGGGACGTGACCATATGAAGATCGCCACCCCGATCAGAACAACGGCCTGAGCGATCAGGATCCAGGCCTTCAACCCCAGCCAAAGCGAAAGGGAAAAGGCTGCCGCCATAGAAAGGCTGGCAAGAATCTTTGCCCTGCTCCCGATCGCGCCACGCTCTTCCCAATCGCGGATGGGCGGCCCAAGGCGCGGATGGTGGATCAGCCAGCGATGCAGCCGGTCCGATGATCGCGCAAAGCAGAAGGCCGCCAGCAAAAGAAAGGGCACGGTCGGCAAAAGGGGCAGGAACACACCCAGAAACCCCATCGCAAGGGCGCCGGTCCCGCCCAAAAGCCACAGGCCCCGCCTCACATCAGCAACTCCCGCAGGACGGCATTCAGAACCACCCGCCCGGTCGGGCTGGCCTTCAGGCGGCCATCCGCCACGGTAACCAGCCCTTCCTCTGCCAGGTGGCGCAGTCGCGCCGCGTTCAGGGGCCGCCCTGCCAGCCGTTCATGCCGGGCGATGTCCATCCCCTCGGTCAGGCGCAGGCTCATCAGCAGGTATTCCGTCGCCTGTTCCTCACGGCTGATGGCCTCGCGCGGGTCTTCCCCATCCGACCCAGCCTCTACCCTTGCCAGCCAGGCCCCCGGTGCGCGCGGGGCAACCGTGGCCCAGCGCTGCCCGTCCAGCGTCAGCCGCCCATGCGCGCCGGGGCCGATGCCGATGTAATCGCCCATCCGCCAATAGATCAGGTTGTGCCGGCTTTCCGCCCCAGGCCGGGCGTGGTTTGAGATCTCATAGCCTGGCATCCCATGCGCGGCGCAGATCTCCTGCGTGGCGTCATACATGTCGGCCTGCACATCCTCATCCGGCAGCCCGCGCAGCCCACCCCTTGCAAAGCGGTCGCCAAAGGCTGTGCCGTCCTCGATCGTCAACTGATACATCGACAGATGGTCCACCGCCATCGACAGCGCCTCGCGCAGTTCGACCCTCCAGTCCGCCAGCGTCTGATCCTGCCGCGCATAGATCAGGTCAAAGCTGACACGATCAAAGCAGTTTCTTGCAATATCAAAGGCTTGCCGTGCCTCTGCCACGGAATGCAACCGCCCCAGCCGCCGTAGACCATCATCGTTCAGCGCCTGCACGCCCATGGAAACCCGGTTCACCCCAGCCTCGCGAAAGGCGCGGAAACGGCCCGCCTCCACCGATCCGGGATTGGCCTCCAGCGTGATCTCGGGGTCGTTCACCATGGGCCAGGTCGCGCGCACCGCCTCCAGCACCGCGCCCACCACCTCCGGCTCCATCAGCGACGGCGTGCCGCCGCCAAAGAACACCGTCTCCAGCACACGGCCCCGCGTTTCCGCGCCCAACCGGGCAATCTCGCGCAGATAGGCATCGCGCCAACGCCCTTGGTCGATGCTGGCGGCCACATGGCTGTTGAAATCGCAATAGGGGCACTTGGACTGGCAGAAAGGCCAGTGGATATAAAGACCAAACCCCCCGGCCCGCCAATCTTCCATGCCGCCTTACCCCTTGAAGGCCGTAACCTCGATCTCGACCTTCATCTCCGGCCGGATCAATCCCGCAATCACCATCGTTGCCGCGGGCCGGATCTCGCCCAGCGCCTCACCCAGCGCCGGGATCAGCGCATCCACCAGCGCCACATCCGTCACCGTGTATTGCACCCGAACGATATCCTCCATCGTGAAGCCGCCCTGTTCCAGCACGCCCTTGATCGTGCGGAAACAGTTCCGCGCCTGATCGGCCACGTCATCCGGCATCGTCATCGTGGCATAATCATAGCCCGTGACGCCGGAAACAAAGCACCAGCCCCCTTTCACGATGGCCCGGCTATAGCCCATCGTCGCCTCGAAGGGCGATCCTGTCGATATGCGCTTCATGTGAAACATCCTTTCACCAGCTTGCGGAAGGCATCGGCGCGATGGCTGATCTCGTTCTTCTTCCAGCGGTCCATCTCGCCAAATGTTATGTCAAACCCGTCCGGCTGAAAGATCGGGTCATAGCCATGCCCCTGATCCCCCCGCATGGGCCAGACAACCTGACCGGGCATCACGCCCTCGAACACCTCATCATGGCCATCCGGCCAGGCCAGCACCAGCGTGCAACGGAATTGCGCGGTGCGGGGGTAGGGGGCCTGCGCCGCCTCCAGCGCGTTCCAGGCCCGCGTCATCGCCATCACGAAATCGCGGCCCTTGGGCGTTTCCGCCCAATCGGCCGTGTAAACCCCCGGCGCGCCGCCCAGCCCGTCGATGCTGATCCCGCTGTCATCGGCCAGCGCAGGCAACCCGCTGGCCTTGGCCGCGAAATGCGCCTTGATGCGGGCATTCCCGATGAAGGTGGTCTCGGTCTCCTCCGGCTCTGCCAGCCCCAGCTCCCCGGCACTGGTCACCGCCACGGAAAACGGCTCTAACAAGGCTGAAATCTCTTCCAGCTTGCCCTTGTTATGCGTGGCCACAACCAGCCGATCCCCGGAAAACTTCCGCATCACAACCCCAAAGCCGCCTTCTGCGCCGCCACCAGCTGCGCACAGCCCGCCTCGGACAGGTCCAGCAACTCGCCCATCTCGGCCCGGCTGAAGGTGGCGCCCTCGGCGCTCATCTGCACTTCGATCAGCCGCCCGCGCCCCGTCAGGATGAAGTTGCCATCCGTCCCCGCCGTCGAATCCTCGGCATAGTCCAGATCCAGAACGGGTTGCCCGGCATAAACTCCGCAGGACACGGCGGCGACATGGTCGATCATCGGATCGCTGACGATGACGCCCGCCTTCAGCAGTTTGTCCACCGCCATCTTCAGCGCGACCCAGCCCCCCGTGATCGACGCGCAGCGCGTGCCGCCATCCGCCTGGATCACGTCGCAGTCAATCACGATCTGCCGCTCGCCCAACGCCGAACGATCGACGCCAGCGCGCAAAGCCCGCCCGATCAGGCGCTGAATCTCCTGCGTCCGCCCCGATTGTTTGCCCGCCGCCGCCTCGCGTCGCGTCCGGCTGCTGGTGGCGCGCGGCAGCATGCCGTATTCCGCCGTCACCCAACCCAGCCCGGTATTCTTCAAGAACGGCGGCGCCTTGTCCTCGATCGTGGCCGAACACAGCACATGCGTCTCGCCCATCTTGATCAGGCAAGACCCTTCCGCATGTTTCATCACACCGGTTTCGATTGAAACGGGCCGCATTTCGCCTAGTTTTCTGCCAGAGGGGCGCATCGGATCATCCTTTTTGGGTTGCGGCCAGATATCCACCCCACCCAGCCGGATGCAACCCCGATTGACGCCCCGTCGCCTGCGCCGATAATGGCAAACCGGCAAGGATCGACAGATGACAGACGGTTCAAAGATACTGTCCGAAATGAACGACCGCTCGCGCGAAGTCTTTCGCCGCGTCGTCGAAGGCTATCTCGCCTCCGGCGATCCTGTCGGATCGCGCACGCTGACGCGGTCGATGTCGGAAAAACTCTCTGCCGCCACGATCCGAAACGTGATGCAGGATCTGGAATTCCTCGGCCTGCTGGACAGCCCGCATATCTCTGCCGGGCGAATTCCCACGCAGATGGGCCTGCGCATGTTCGTCGACAGCCTGCTCGAGGTGGGCACCGTGGCCGAGGAAGACCGCGAACGCATCGACGCCACCATGGGCCAGAACGATCAGGACGTAACCTCGCTTCTCGATCACATCGGCGCGGCCCTGTCGGGCATCACGCGCGGCGCCAGTCTCGTTCTTGCGCCCAAGGTCGAGGCGCCGATCCGCCATATCGAATTCGTCTCCCTCTCGCAGGATCGCGCCCTTGTGGTGCTGGTCTTTGCCAATGGTCAGGTGGAAAACCGCATCTTCACGCCGCCACCGGGACAGACGCCTTCCTCCATGCGCGAGGCGGCGAATTTCCTGAACGCGCTGGCCGAAGGCAAGACGCTGACCGAACTTCGCCGCACCATGACGGCCGAGGTCGCCCGCCGCCGGCAGGAGATTGATTCGCTCGCCCGCGATCTGGTGGAATCGGGTCTCGCCGTCTGGGAAAATCCGGGCGAAACCTCGGAACGGCTGATCGTGCGGGGGCGGGCCAACCTTCTGGAACAGGAATCCGTCGATCTTGACCGGATCCGAACCCTGTTCGACGACCTGGAACGCAAGCGCGACATCGCCGATTTTCTGGAACTCGCGGAAACCGGGGAAGGCGTGCGCATTTTTATCGGGTCCGAGAACAAACTCTTCTCACTTTCCGGTTCAAGTCTCGTCGTTTCTCCCTATATGAACGCGGATCGAAAGATCATCGGCGCCGTGGGCGTCATCGGTCCGACGCGGCTGAATTACGGGCGCATCGTGCCGATCGTGGATTACACGGCGCAACTCGTCGGGCGGCTTGTGTCCGAACGGGGCAAGTGAAGAAGGCTGAAGGATCATGGCAGACGACAAGACGGTTTCCGAAGATTTCGCCATCGAGGAAGGTCTCGAAGATCTCGCCGCGCTGGACGAGGTCGAGGCGCTGAAGCAGGAACGCGACGAACTGCGCGACCGTTTCATGCGCGCTCTGGCCGATGCGGAAAACACCCGCAAGCGGGGCGAACGTGACCGGCGCGAAGCCGAACAATATGGCAGCACCCGCCTCGCCCGCGATCTGCTGCCGGTCTATGACAACCTCAACCGCGCGCTGAACGCTGCGACCGACGAACAGAAGGCCGCCGCCGCCGCCCTGTTCGAAGGCGTGCAACTGACGCTGCGGGAACTGACCAATGTGATGACGCGCCATGGCGTGAAACCAATCACCCCCAAGGTCGGGGACATGTTCGATCCGCAGAACCACGAAGCCATGTTCGAAGCCCCACTTCCCGGCACCAAAGCCGGCCAGATCATCCAGGTGATGACCGAAGGCTTCATGCTCCACGACCGGCTTCTGCGCCCCGCGCAGGTGGGCGTTTCCTCCAACACGGGCGCTTGATTGCTGCCGTCGGACCGGGGGTTTCACACCCCCGGACCCCCGTGGGATATTTTCAAACAGATGAAGAGGCTTACGGTTTCAAGAGATCCTTGAGCTCGTAAACAAGGCGCAGAGCCTCCATCGGCGTCATCTCATCCGGATGCGCCTCCTTCAACCGCGCCTCCACCGCCGATTCCTTCGCAACGACACGCGGGGCAGGGGGCGCGGCGGGGGCCACGCTGAACAGGGGCAGATCGTCGATCAACGCCTTGGGCCGCGCGCCGCCTTGGCGTTCGCCGGATTCCAGCGCCTCCAGCACCACTTTGGCGCGGTCCACCACCGCCGCAGGCAGCCCCGCCAGCCGCGCGACCTGCACCCCATAGGACCGATCCGCCGCCCCCTTGCGCACCTCGTGCAGGAAGATGACCTCGCCTTCCCACTCCTTGACGGAAACGGTCGCATTCTCCACCCCCGGCAGCTTCCCCGCCAAAGCCGTCATCTCGTGATAATGCGTGGCGAAAAGCGCCCGGCAGCGGTTCACCCCGTGCAGATGTTCCATCGTCGCCCAGGCGATGGACAGCCCGTCATAGGTCGCCGTCCCGCGTCCGATCTCATCCAGAATGACCAAAGCCCGATCATCCGCCTGATTCAGGATCGCCGCCGTCTCCACCATCTCCACCATGAAGGTGGACCGCCCCCGCGCCAGATCGTCCGCCGCGCCCACGCGGCTGAACAACTGGCTAACCACCCCGATATGCGCGCGGCTGGCCGGAACGAAGCTCCCCGCCTGCGCCAGCAGCGCGATCAGCGCATTCTGCCGCAGGAATGTGGACTTACCCGCCATGTTCGGCCCCGTCAGCAGCCAGATCGTAGGCGTCTCGCCCTCGGTCAGCGCACAGTCATTCGCCACGAACGGCCCCGCCCCCTGCCGCCGCAGCGCGCGTTCCACGACCGGGTGCCGCCCCCCCTCCACCACGAAGGCGCGGCTTTCATCCACCGCAGGCTCCGCCCAACCCTCCTCCGCCGCCAGATCGGCAAAACCCGCCGCCAGATCAACCTCGGCCAAGGCCCGCGCCGCCGCGCCCACTGGGCCGCTTGCCGCCAGAACCGCCGCCCGCAGCGCCTCGAAATGCCGCTTCTCGATCTCCAGCGCGTGGTTCCCTGCGTTCAGGATGCGCGTCTCCATCTCGGACAGTTCCACGGTGGTAAACCGCACCTGCCCTGCCGTCGTCTGCCGATGGATGAACGTCTCGGACAGAGGCGGCGACAGCATCCGCTCCGCATGGGTGGACGTCGTCTCGATGAAATAGCCCAGCACGTTGTTATGCTTGATCTTCAGGCTCTGGATGCCCGTCTGCGCGATGAAATCCGCCTGCATCGCGGCAATCACCCCGCGCCCCTCATCCCGCAGCCGCCGCGCCTGATCCAGCTCGTCGTCAAACCCCGGCGCGATGAACCCCCCATCCCGCGCCAATAGCGGCGGTTCCGCCACCAGCGCCTGATCCAGCAGATCCACCAGCGCCTCATGCCCCACCAGCGCCGCCCCCGCCTCCTCCAGCAGCACGGGCGCCCCCTCCAACCGCGCGGCGACCGATACCGCCTGCGTCAGCCCCGCCCGGATCGCGGCAAGGTCGCGCGGCCCGCCCCGGTCCAGCGCCAGCCGCGACAGCGCGCGGTCAATGTCCGGCACCCGCCGCAGCGCATCGCGCAATTCGGCGCGCAACAGGCTCTGTTCCAGCAGAAAACGCACCGATTCCAGCCGCGCATGGATCACCGAAAGGTCACGCGACGGCGAAGACACCCGCCGTTCCAGCAGCCGCGCCCCCGCCGCCGTGACCGTCCTGTCCACCGCCGCCAGCAGCGACCCCTCACGCCCGCCGCTCAACGCCTGCGTCAGTTCCAGATTGCGCCGCGTCGCGGCGTCGATCTGCATCGCGCCCCCCGCCGCCTCCTTCACCGGCGGCCGCAGAAGCGGCAGCTTCCCCCGCTGCGTCAGGTCCAGATAGTCGACCAGCGCCCCCATCGCCGACAGTTCCGCGCGGTCAAACCGCCCGAACCCCTCCAGCGTTCCCACATCGAACAGCGCGCACAGCCGCTTTTCGGCGGACACAGAGTCAAAAGACCCCCGCGCCAACCGCGTCAGCGACGCGCCGGATTCTGTCACTATTCCGGCCCAATCCGCCTCTCGCGCCTCGCTCACCAGCACCTCGCGGGGGGACAGCCGCGCCAGTTCCGGCCCCAACCGCGCAGGCGCGCAAGGCATCACCCGCAACTCGCCTGTGGAAATATCGGCCCAGGCCAAAGCCGCCTCTTCCCGCACCTCGGCAAAGGCGCACAGGAAATTATGCCGCCGCGCCTCCAGCAGGGCATCCTCGGTCAATGTGCCGGGCGTGACCAGCCGCACCACATCCCGCCGCACCACCGATTTCGACCCGCGCTTCTTCGCCTCGGCCGGGTCTTCCAGCTGTTCCGCAATCGCCACGCGAAACCCCTTGCGGATCAGCGTCAGCAGATAGCCTTCCGCCGAATGCACAGGCACCCCGCACATCGCGATAGGCTCGCCCAGATGAAACCCCCGCTTCGTCAGCGCGATATCCAGCGCCTCTGCCGCTGCGACGGCATCGTCAAAGAACATCTCGTAGAAATCGCCCATCCGATAGAACAGCAGCGCGCCGGGGTTCTGCGCCTTGATCTCCAGATACTGCGCCATCATCGGCGTCACGCTGTCGTCGGTCATCGGTCCCCCACTTCCCTGGGGAACCCTACAAAAGCGCACCGCTACACGAAAGGCCCCGCCCGCTATTTCACAAAGGCCGCCTGATCGCCCCAGACCGCCTTCACCCGCGCATCCCGCCCGCAGGCCTCACGATAGAAGGCATAGGCATTGCGCTTCTGCTTCGGCCCGGCCCGGGTGATCACGATATCCCGGCTCTTGTAATAGTCCTGATGATAATCCTCGGCCTTGTAGAACGGCCCCGCCTGCAGGATCGGCGTCACGACGCGCTGGCCCAGCGCTGCGGATGCCTCTGCCACCGCCGCCTCTGCAGCAGCCTTTTCCGCAGAGTTAGAGACGAAAATCGCCGTCCGATAGCTATCCCCCCGGTCACAGAACTGCCCGCCCGCATCCAGCGGATCGACAGATCGCAGGAACAGGCGCAACACCTCATCATAGCTGATCCGGTTGGTATCGAAGGTAATCTCCACCGCCTCGTAATGCCCGGTTCCGCCGGCCACCACCTGCTTGTAGGTCGGATCCTTCACCGTGCCGCCGGTATAGCCCGAGATCACCGAACGCACCCCCGGCACCTTTTCGAAATCGGCCTCCACGCACCAGAAGCATCCGCCTGCCACCACGGCCTTCCCCGTGGCGGCATGGCTGGCCGTGCCCAGGACGGCCGACAGGAAAAGCGTCACGACAACGGCGGCGATGGTGAACAGGCGGTGCATGGGCGGTCTCCCTTTTCGCGCCAGCCTGTGACAGGCGCGCAGGGCGGGCAATTCACCCTGACGTGACATCACGCCAAGGTGACGCCGCCCCTTTCCCTTCCGGCCCGCCGCCTCTAGCCTGCGGCCAAAGAACAGGGGCCACCGATGACAGACCACGTCTCTACCCACGCCGCGGAAGAAGACATCCGCAACGAAAGCATCCTCATCTATGTGAACGGCCGCATCGTTCCGAAAAAGGATGCGCTCGTCTCGGTTTACGATTCGGGCTTCATGCTGGGCGATGGCGTGTGGGAAGGCATCCGTCTTTACGATGGCAAATGGGCCTTCATCACCGAACATATGGACCGGCTCTATGAGGCGGCAAAGGCCATCGACCTGGATATCGGCATGACGCCCGAACAGATGATTTCCGCCGTGTCAGAGACGCAAATGGCCAACGGGATGACAACCGATGCCCATTGCCGCCTGATGGTGACGCGGGGGGTGAAGACCCGCCCCTTCCAGAACCCGCGCCTGTCGCAGCAGGGGCCGACGGTCGCGATCATCATGGAACATTCAAAGCCGAAGATCCCGCGCCCCATCACGCTGGCCACCGTCCCCCATCTGCGTGGCCTGCCCATGACGCAGGACCCGAAGCTGAACAGCCATTCCAAACTGAACTGCATCCTGGCCTGCATCGCCGCGCAAAAGGCCGGCGCGGACGAGGCGCTGATGCTCGATGTCCACGGCTTCGTGAACACCACCAACGCCTGCAACTTCTTCATCGTGCGGAAGGGCGAGGTGTGGACCAGCACGGGCGACTACTGCATGAACGGCATCACCCGGCAAAAGGTGATCGACCTTTGCCGCGAGAACGGCATACCCGTTTACGAACGCAACTTCTCCCTTGTCGATACCTACGGCGCGGATGAGGCCTTCCTGACCGGCACCTTCGGCGCGCAGACCCCCGTCGGCATCATCGACGGGCGGCAGATCGGGACGGGGCAGATGGGGCCGATGACCGAAAGGCTGCGCGGCCTTTACAAGGCGTTGATCGCCCGTTCGTAGCCTATGCACAGCCGTCTGCACCACGCGCTGCACCACCCGTAGCACAGGGAAATCGCATGAAAATCGCCATGTGGTCCGGCCCCCGGAACCTTTCCACCGCCATGATGTATGCCTTCGCCGCAAGGGGCGATTGTGCGGTGATCGACGAACCCTTCTACGGGGCCTATCTGGCCGCGACAGGGATCGACCACCCCATGCGGACAGAGGTGATCGCCGCCCAGCCATCCGATCCTGCGGATGTCGCGGCGGGGCTTCTCGGGCCGATCCCGGATGGAAAACCAATTCATTATCAAAAGCATATGACGCTTCACATGATCCCGAAGTTTGACCGGGGCTTCATGCGCCACCTGACAAATGTCTTCCTGATCCGGCATCCCGCCCGCGTGGTGGCCAGTTACAGCCAGAAGCGCGAAGCCCCCACCCTTGCCGATATCGGCTTTGTCCAGCAGGCCGAACTGTTTGACGAGGTGGCGGGCTGGATGGGCCGCCCGCCCCTTGTGATCGACAGCGCCGATATCCGCGCCAACCCATGGGAATCGCTGGAAAAACTCTGCACGGCCCTGGGCATCCCCTTCACCGAAGACATGCTGCACTGGCCCGCCGGACCCAAATCCTATGACGGTGTCTGGGCGCCGCATTGGTATAATGCCGTCCACGCCTCCACCGGCTTTGGCGAGGCTGAAGGCCCCCTTCCCACGCTTCCCGCCGATTACGCCCCCTTGGTGGAACAGGCCCTCCCGCATTATCAAAGGCTTGCGCGGTTCAAACTCTGACGGAAAACCGTCAGTCCCGGCCTTGCCCGAACCCGCGCGGCAAAGCAAACTCCCCCTAACCAGCATCGGGGAGGATGCCATGCTCAACCATTCCACCACCGCCGCCCGCACGGCGCGCGTCTATTTGAAGGCCGAGGATTGCCGTCTTGAAGACCTCACAACCCTCTGTTCCCAAACGGTTTCCCTTTCCGACTATCCCCTCGCGGCGGATGTGCAGAAGAACATCCTGATCTACGACTGCCCCACCCTCCTGCCTACCCTGTCCAACCCCGACGACCGCCGCGCCCTGATGGCCGAATGGGCCGAAGCCATGCTGACAGGTCCCGGAGTCGTCGTCCTCAAAGGCGCCGAACCCGATCTTGCGATGATCGACGACGCCACCGCGCTGTTCTTTCGACTGATCGAGGAACAGAACCGCGCAGGCACCGCAGGCGGCGACCATTTCGCCAAACCGGGCGCGAATGACCGGCTTTGGAATTCCTTGGAAAAACATTGCCTTGCAGACCCGGCGAACTTCGCCCGCTACTACGCCAACCCCTTCCTCGCCGCGATATCCGAGGCATGGCTCGGCCCCCATTACCAGATCACCGCGCAACTCAACGTGGTGAACCCCGGCGGCGCGGCGCAGTCACCGCACCGCGACTACCACCTCGGCTTCCAATCCGCGGCGCAGATCGAACGCTACCCCCGCCATGTCCAACTCCTCTCCCCCGTCCTGACGCTGCAAGGCGCCATCGCCCATGTGGACGCGACCATCGAGACAGGGCCCACCCAACTCCTCCCCTTCTCGCAAGCCTATGACGCGGGCTACCTCGCCATGAACCGCCCCGATTTCCGCGCCTATTTCGCGGAACATTTCGTCCAACTCCCGCTGGAAAAGGGCGATATGCTCTTCTTCTCCCCCGCCCTCCTCCACGCCGCAGGCACCAACCGCAGCACCGATATCCGCCGCATGGTGAACCTGTTCCAGGTCTCCTCCGCCTATGGCCGCGCGATGGAAACGGTGGATCGCACCCGCATGACCAAGGCGCTCTATCCCGTTCTGCGCGCTGCGAAAAAGGACGGCAGCCTTTCGGACAACCAGATCGCCCACGCCATCGCCGCCTCGGCCGAAGGCTACAGCTTCCCCACCAACCTAGACCGCGATCCGCCCTTGGGCGGCATGGCCCCCAAGACGCAGGCCGCACTGGTGGCCGAGGCGCTGGCGGGCGATTGGGACGCCGAAAAACTCAACACCGCGCTGGACGAACAGGCCGCGAAGAAGTGCGCCTAAATCCACCGTAGTTGACAAAGAACCGGCATGGGACAGACATTACGGCATGGTGCCAAGTGATCCTTTGTTCCGCTTGTATTTGCTCCTGAACGGTGAGGCATCCTTCTCTCCGCTGCGTGTCGGCGATATCCCCCTACCGGTATCCAGAAAGCTGAAGTGGTCGGCACGCTCGGTGTACATCACGGTGCGCGACGCACAAAAAATCGCACATCATCCCATGCACGGAATGGACGCGACCAAGGGGCTTTACCTGCCCACGGTCATTCAGGACGGCGATTATTTCCAGTCGACGAAACGCGGTTCAGACCTTCAGATTGAAGTTGTTCTTCACGACACTGAAAATCCGAAGCGCGCCTACTTTCTTGTCCTTAGCCGCAATCGCGAAGATACCGGGATATTCATTCGCACATTCTATTTCACGTCAGAATTATCGCGAAACAAGATGCGAGGCGCGACACGCCTTCACATCCAAAGCCACCACAACTTCTTTGGAATGTGAGGGGGGGACCCACAGCTCCCCCCAATACAAAGGCCCATCTTGCGATGACCTGCGGACGTGGGATTTACCGCATCACTCACATGAGGAATATAGTATCCCCACACCCTTTAGTCAAGCTAAACCCTTGATTCAACAAGGATTAATCCGATAGCAAAAAGACTCTCGGATCAATGACTTAGCCCTTCACCCGCGCATTCCGCGTCGCGATCAGCTTCAACCGCAGCGCGTTCAGGCGGATGAACCCTTCGGCGTCCTTCTGATCGTACGCCCCCGCGTCCTCTTCGAACGTGACGTGCTTCTCGGAATACAGCGAATGCTCCGACCACCGCGCCACGCAGCGGGCCGACCCCTTGTACAGCTTCACCCGCACCGTCCCGGTCACATGCTCCTGCGTCTTGTCGATCAGGGCCTGCAGCGCCTCACGCTCGGGGCTGAACCAGAAGCCGTTATAGATAAGCTCCGCATAGCGCGGCATGATCGAATCCTTCAGATGCCCCGCACCCGAATCCAGCGTGATCTGTTCGATCCCGCGATGCGCCTCCAGCAGGATGGTCCCGCCGGGGGTTTCATACAGGCCCCGCGACTTCATCCCGACGAAGCGGTTTTCGACAAGGTCCAGCAGGCCAACCCCATGCCGCCCGCCCATCTCGTTCAACCGCGTCAGGATCGTCGCGGGCGACAGCGCCTCGCCATTGATCGCCACGGCATCGCCACGCTCGAAGGAAATCTCGACGAACTCCGCCTGATCCGGCGCCTTCTCCACCGGGACCACGCGCTGATACACGAATTCCGGCGCTTCTTCGGCGGGGTTCTCCAACACCTTCCCCTCGGAGGAGGTGTGCAGCAGGTTCGCGTCGACAGAGAAGGGCGCCTCGCCCCGCTTGTCCTTGGCGATCGGGATCTGGTTCGCCTCGGCGAATTCCAGCAGTTTCGTCCGGCTGGTCAGATCCCACAGCCGCCAAGGCGCGATCACCCTGATCGACGGGTCCAGCGCCGCGACGCCCAACTCGAACCGCACCTGATCATTGCCCTTGCCCGTCGCGCCATGCGCCACGGCGTCCGCCCCGGTTTCCTGCGCGATCCGCACCAGTTCCTTGGAAATCAGCGGCCGCGCGATGGACGTGCCCAGCAGATACAGCCCTTCATAGACCGCATTCGCCCGGAACATCGGGAAGACGAAGTCGCGCACGAATTCCTCGCGCACATCCACGATGTGGATGTTCTCCGCCTTGATCCCCATCAGCAGCGCCTTCTGACGCGCGGGTTCCAGCTCCTCGCCCTGGCCCAGATCGGCGGTGAAGGTCACCACCTCGCAGCCATATTCCGTCTGCAACCATTTCAGGATGATCGACGTATCCAGACCGCCTGAATAGGCAAGGACGACTTTCTTCGGCTTGAACATGGCGGCCCCGTTTCCCAAGGATTATTGGCGCGCGGTGTATCGGGTCTTGCCCTGCGCGGCAAGGGCAGGCCGGAACGGAAAAGGGGCGGCACCGGGCCGCCCCCCTCCCGCGGTCGATGGCAGAGGGATCAGCCCTCCATTGCCGCCGCGATCCGCTCCAGATCCGCATCCGAGAAGCGCGCCCGAAGCGATTCCAGCAGCGCCGCTTCCTCTTCCGTCAGGTCGTCGGAACTGTCGGGGTTCTTGTTCCACATCGCCAGAAGGGCCGCTTCGGCATCGCTCACCGCCTCGACGGCGGCAAGGTCTTCCTCCGAAGGCCGTTCCCCTTCGGGCGGGGCGGCAACCAGATCTTCCAGCGCGGCGATCTCGGTGAAATCCGGATCCACGGGCGGATCCCCCGGGTTCAGCGACTCGGCCTCCGGATCGCCTGCCGTGACGGCCGCCTGATAGGCATCGAAATCGGCCTGCCACTGCTCGGCAAGGCCAGGATAATCCGCCTCGGCCTGTCTGGCGGCAAGATAGGCATCCAGATCCGGATAGCTGTCGCCCAGCGCCTCTGTTATCGCCTGATCATAGCTTTCCCAGGCCTCCTCGCGCGCCAGCACCTCCTCGGCATCCAGATCGCCCAAACCGGCATCCGCCTTCGCCAGCGCCGCCATGGCACCAATGGGGCCGTTGGTGTTGCCGTTGCGGATATGGGCAAGGACGGCGTTGATATTGGCGTTCATCGCGCCGTTCATGTTGCCCAGTTCGTTTGCCGCAAGATCCGTGTCGGCACCGGCGGCCGCGCCGGGCTTCACCTTGGCTTGCCCGCCCTCGACGCTGGCCGTCTGCTGCCGGTTCGCGGGCTTTCCGCTCCCGGCCTTCGCCTCGGACGATTTTCCCGCACCGCCGGCATTGCCACCGCCACCACCGCCGCCATTGCCGCCGCCGCCCCCGTTGCCACCACCACCGCCCTTGCCGTTTCCGGCCTCGGCAACGGCATCTCCGAAGATACCGGTGATCGGGGCAATGGGGGAAAGCAGCAAAGTGGTGATACCAAGAACCGTCACGATCTTCTTGGGATGGAACATGGCCCTGTCCTCGCTTAAGTGTTGCGGCAGGAACCGTGGATTAATTCCCGGGTCTTTTCTGTGGCAGCTTTGTGGCGCGGATGCGTCCTGGCGATCAATCTGATAGGGCAACGGGGGTTTCCGCCGCATGACGGATTTCACATCACGGGCACGCGCCGCGACCGATGCCCTGCGCGACCTGTTTCCCGAAACGCCCCTGCAGCGCAACGAACACCTGTCTCAGCGCTATGATGCCGACATCTGGCTGAAGCGCGAAGACCTGACTCCCGTCCGCAGCTACAAGCTGCGCGGGGCCTTCACCGCCATGCGCCATGTTCTCGATCTGACACCCGATCGCCGCCACTTCGTCTGTGCCAGTGCGGGCAATCATGCGCAGGGGCTGGCCTTCGCCTGCCGTCACTTCGGCGTCGAGGGCACGATCTTCATGCCCGTCACCACCCCGCAGCAGAAGATCGACAAGACCCGCGCCTTTGGCGGCGACAATGTCCGCATCGTGCTGACGGGCGACTATTTCGATCAGACGCTCGCCGCCGCCCAGGCCTTCTGCGCGGAGCGGCAGGCGCATTTCCTGTCGCCCTTCGATGATCCGGACGTGATCCTCGGCCAGTCTTCGGTGGGGGTCGAGATCCTCGATCAACTGGGCAAGTCGCCCGATCTGGTGATCCTGCCGGTGGGTGGCGGAGGCCTCTCCTCGGGTGTCACCGCCTATCTGCGCGCGGCATCGCCGGGCACCGAATTCCGCTTTGTCGAACCGCTGGGCGGGGCCAGCCTGATGGCCGCCCTGCGTGCCGGAGAGCCGGCAAAACTGCCCCGCGTCAACAGTTTCGTCGATGGCGCGGCGGTGGCACGGCTGGGCGACATCACCTATCGGCATCTGGACTGGATCGACGTTTCCGATGTCTATCTCGCCCCCGAAGACCGCATCTGCGTCACCATGCTGGAAATGCTGAATGTCGAAGGCATCGTGCTGGAGCCTGCAGGCGCGCTGTCGGTGGACGTCCTGCCCGAACTGGCGGAAGAGATCCGGGGAAAGACGGTGGTCTGCGTCACCTCGGGCGGGAATTTCGATTTCGAACGCCTGCCCGAGGTGAAGGAACGCGCCCAGCGCTATTCGGGCGTGAAGAAATATTTCATCCTGCGCATGCCGCAGCGCCCGGGCGCCCTGCGCGAATTCCTTGGCATGCTGGGCCCGGATGACGATATCGCCCGCTTCGAGTACCTGAAGAAATCGGCGCGCAACTTCGGCTCTGTCCTGATCGGGATCGAAACCCGCCGGCCCGAGAATTTTCGCGACCTGTTCCGCAAGCTGGACGATGCCGCCTTCGCCTATCGCGACATCACCAATGACGAGGTGCTGTCGGAATTCCTGATCTGATCCTGCCGGATCGCCGCGCGCGACCGAATATACAGGTCTTGCAGAACTGACGGATGAACCTGCGGCCCGGCTTCGCATTGGCGGCACAGATCCGCCAGCGGATCAAGGCCAAGGGTCAGCGCGCTGCCCTTCAGGAAGTGCAGATCCGCCTCTGACATCGCGCCCTCCGCCTGCCCGGCAAGCCGGGCGACCACCTCATCGCTTTCGGCCAGAAACATCTCCAGCACGTCATCGAACCCGTCTTCCCCGATTTCGCCCCGCAAGGCCCCCAGTCGTTCCTGATTTACCAGCATCGCGCTGTCCCCCTTCACCGGCCCCCGGAAGGCAGACTCGCGCCGCAGGGTGAAGAAGGCGTAAACCCCGGCTGCGGAAATACATTCAATCCAAGGCTTTGACCGGCCGTTAATCCCTGCCGGTCTAGGCTCCTGTCGGGTCTGGATGCGGGGGATGGGGTGCAGGTCGCGGATGGGACAAGGCGCATATTGGTGGCCGATGACAGCGCGGCGCAGCGGCAGATGCTGTCGCTGCAACTGACGCGCTGGGGCTATGACGTGGCGGTCGCCGCCTCGGGGCAAGAGGCTGTCGAACTTGCGCGTGCGCGGGAATTCGACATCGTGCTCAGCGACTGGGTCATGCCCGGCATGTCGGGGCTGGACCTGTGCCGCGCCTTCCGCGCGATCCCGCGCGATTCCTATGGCTATTTCGTCCTGATCAGCGCGAAATCCGGCAAGTCGGCCGTGGCCGACGGGCTGGAAAGCGGGGCCGACGATTTCCTTACAAAACCGATCGACGCCGCCGAACTGCAGGCCCGCCTGCATGCCGGTGAACGCATCCTTCGGATGCAGGCCGAGTTGCGCCAGCGCAACCAGGATCTGGAACGGCTCTATTCCGCGCTGGAGCGGGACCTCGCCGAAGCGCGGCGCCTTCAGCTTTCGCTGGTGCCAGAGGCCGTGGTCCCCCTTCCCGGGGCCGAGGCCACCTTCCTGATGCAGCCGTCCGGCCATCTGGGCGGTGATCTGGTGGGCTGGTTCCCCCTTGCCGAAGGGCGGGTCGCGCTGTTCTCGGTCGATGTGTCGGGGCATGGCGTGGCCTCGGCCCTGATGGCGGCGCGGATCGCCGCGCTTCTGTCGCCCCATGCGCGTGATCAGAACGTGGCCTTCCTTGAAGGCCGCCCCCTCGCGGCCGGCGCGGTGGTGGAGCGTCTCAACCGCCTGCTCTGCGCCGATCAGCAGGGCGATCTCTACCTGACCATGCTTTATGTCGACATCTGCCTTGCCAGCGGGTCGGCCCATATCGTGCAGGCCGGGCATCCGCATCCCGTGCTGCTTTCGCCCGGCCACGCGCCGCGCCCGCTGGGCGAGGGTGGTTTTCCCGTCGGGCTTGTCCCCGACGCCGGATATGAGGCCCTGACGCTGCAACTGCGCCCCGGGGATCGGCTGGTGATTCCCTCGGACGGCATTACCGAATGTCCGGGCCCCGACGGTGATCTGGGGCAGGCCGGGCTTTGCACCCTGCTGCAGGGGCAGGGTGCGCTGCGTGGCGTGGCCCTTCGCGATGCCATCCTGACGGGCCTCGCCGCCTATGCGGGCAGCAGCGACTTTCCCGATGACATGTCGGCCGTGATCCTGGATTACCGCGGCCCGGACTGACGCCCGCGCCCCGGCACCCCCAGCGCCCGCGCCAGCATGGCGCGATCCCCCGGATTGCCCAGCAGTTCCAGCCCCGCCTCCACCGGCATCCACACCGCCTGATGCCCCGCCTCTGATGGCGGGCCAAGCCGCCTGACCGGCCGCGCCAGATAGACGGAACACAGCTTTTCCGCCCAGAGATCGTATTCCGGCATATAGGTGAACCGCCGGAACGCGCCCAGCCGCCGGTCGATCGCGATGCGCCAGCCAGTCTCTTCGAAGACCTCGCGATGCAGCGCCGCCACCGGATGTTCGCCCGGGTCGATCCCGCCCCCCGGCAACTGGTATTCCGGCACCGGCTCTGCCTGATGCGTGGCCAGCAGGTCGCCGCCATCCAGCAGGATGGCATAGACGCCCGGCCTGCGCCGGTAGCGTTGACCTTGCCGCAGCGGCTCCCCATATCGACGGATCATCTTCTGGCCTCACGGTTGCCCAAGCCATATTGGCGCGCTATTCGGGTCAGGCACAATCAGGAAACCCCATGACCATCGGCTCTCAACTCGCCTGGGACGATACCGTCCTGCCCTTTCAGCTTGATCGCTCCGATATCCGCGGCCGCGTGGCGCGGCTGGACGGCGTGCTGGATCAGGTGCTGAAGCAGCACGCCTATCCGCCCCAGATCGAGGCGCTGGTCGCCGAGACCGCGCTTCTGACGGCGCTGATCGGCCAGGCGATCAAGCTGCGCTGGAAACTCTCGCTGCAAGTTCGCGGCAAGGGCCCGGCCCGGCTGATCGCCACCGATTACTACGGCCCGTCCGAGGATGGCCAACCCGCCCGCATCCGCGCCTATGCCAGCTTCGACAAGGACCGGCTCGATCCCCATGCCGACCCGTTCAGCCAGATCGGCGAAGGCTATCTCGCCGTTCTGATTGATCAGGGCGAAGGCAACGTTCCCTATTCCGGCATCACCCCCATCGCTGGCGGGTCGCTCTCGGCCTGTGCGGAAACCTATTTCGCGCAATCCGAACAGCTGCCCACCCGCTTTGCCGTCACCTTTGGCAGAAGCCAGACACCCGGCCAGCCGCTGCATTGGCGCGCGGGCGGCGTGATGCTGCAGCACATGCCCAAGGCCTCGCCCTTCGTGGCCCAGGGCGCCGCCACCGGCGAAGGCGGGTTGCTGACCCATGCCGATATCCTTTCGGGGGATGAGGGCGAAAACTGGAACCGCGCGAACCTTCTGCTCGACACGGTCGAAGAGATGGAACTGATCGGCCCCTCGGTGCAGCCCACCGATCTGCTGGTCCGGCTGTTTCACGAAGAACAGCCCCGCGTCTTCGATGCGCAGCCTGTCCGCTTTGGCTGCTCCTGTTCGGAAGAGAAGGTCCGCAATTCGCTGTCGATCTATTCGGCCAAGGACATCGCCCATATGACCACCCCCGAAGGGATCGTCACCGCCGATTGCCAGTTCTGCGGCGCGCATTACGAACTCGATCCCGCCACCGTCGGGTTCGAGGCGGAAAAATCCCCGGATGCGTGATCCCGAAGAGACGCTGCGCAAGGCCCTTCTCCGCCCGGCGCGGCCCTCATCGGATTTCGATCTCAATCCCGCGATCACCCTGCCGCCGGGCCGCATCCTGCGCCCGGCGGCGGTTCTCCTGGCAGTCTGGCCCCGCCCCGATGGCGCGCGGCTGATCCTGACAAAGCGCGCCTCGCATCTGAAGCACCATCCCGGCCAGATTGCCCTGCCGGGCGGCAAGGTGGATGAAGGTGATGACGGCGTCATTGCCACCGCCCTGCGCGAAAGCCGCGAAGAGGTGGGCCTTCCCCCCGAACTGGTCGATGTGGCGGGCACCCTGCCGCCGCATGAAACCGTGACCGGCTTCACCGTGACGCCCGTCCTGGGCTTCGTGCGCGGCGATTTCACCCCCCGCCCCGAAGCGGGCGAGGTGGAAGAGGTCTTTACCGTTCCCCTGTCGCATCTGCTGATGCCTGACCGTTTCGCCATCGAACGCCGCCGCTGGCGCAATGAATGGCGGCGCTACTATGCCATCCCCTATGGTCCCTATTACATATGGGGGGCCACCGCCCGCATCCTGCGGGGGCTGGCCGACAGGGTGCAGGGATGATCCTTTCAGGCGACTGGTTGCAGGACAGCGCCGCGCAGGCCGTCTGTGCCGCGCTGGCGGCAGGCGGGCATCAGGCGCTGTTCGTGGGCGGCTGCGTGCGCAACGCGCTGCTGGCCATGCCCATCGGCGATATCGACATCGCCACCGATGCCACCCCCGACCGGGTGATCGCCCTTGCCCGCGCCGCCGGCCTGAAACCCGTTCCCACCGGGATCGACCACGGCACCGTCACCATCGTCGCCGAAGGCCGCCCGCATGAGGTGACAACCTTCCGCCGCGATGTGGAAACCTTTGGCCGCCATGCCACCGTCGCCTTCTCCACCCGGATCGAGGATGACGCCGCCCGCCGCGACTTCACCATGAACGCGCTTTACGCCCGCCCCGATGGCACGCTGGTCGATCCGCTGGGCGGCCTGCCCGACCTGCGCGCGCGTCGTCTCCGCTTTGTCGGCGATCCGGCCCAACGCATCCGCGAGGATTACCTTCGCATCCTGCGCTTCTTCCGCTTCACCGCCTGGTATGGCGATCCCGCGCTGGGCATGGATGCCGAAGGACTCGCCGCCTGCGCCGCCGGGATCGACGGTCTGGCAGGCCTGTCGCGCGAAAGGGTGGGGGCGGAATTCCGCAAGCTGCTTGGCGCGCCCGACCCCGCCCCCGCCGTGGCCAGCATGGCGCAGGCGGGGCTTCTGGCCGCGCTTCTGCCGGGCAGCGATCCGCGCGCCCTTGCGCCGCTTGTGCATCTGGAAGGCCCGCTTCCCCCGCGCTGGCTGCGCCGCCTTGCCGTGCTGGGCGGTCAGGACATGACCGATGCGCTGCGCCTGTCGCGGGCCGAAACGCGCGACCTTGCCCGCCTGCGCGATGCGATCGGCCAGACCACCGCCCCAGCCGTTCTGGGCTGGAAACTGGGGGCGGAACTGGCCGCCGATGCCCTGCTGGCCCGCGCTGCGGTGATGGAAACCCCCCTTCCCCCCGACTGGGCGGCAGAGGTTGCGCGCGGCGCCACCGCCTGTTTTCCCGTCACCGCCGCCGACCTTCCCACGCTGATGGGCCCCGCCCTCGGGCAGGAACTGAAGCGGCTGGAAAAGCTCTGGCTTGCCTCGGGCCTGCGGCTGACTCGGGCCGACCTGCTGCGCTGACGGTTTCCCTTCCGGCCGTTCCGGGCTATATCAGGGGCCAACGCGCAAGAGGCTTCCCCGTGTTCCGCTTATTCGAAGGCCTCGTCGACCCCTACGGTCCCTACGAGCAAACCGATACGCCGCCCCGGCGGCTCTGGCCCTTTCTGAAGGACTATATCCGCCCGTTCCGGATGGTCTTTTCGGTGACGGCTGTCCTGTCGGTGATCACCGCCTTCGCCGATGTGGCGCTGATCTGGTATGTCGGGCGGCTGGTCGATCTGCTGGCCGAGAACGGCCCGCAACAGGCCTGGGCGCTCTACGGCACCGAAATGATCGCCGTCGCCCTGGCCGTTCTGATCCTGCGGCCCGTGCTTCTGGTGGCCAATGTGGCGCTGCTGCACAATGCCATCCTGCCGAACTTCGGCACGATGATCCGCTGGCGGGCGCATGCCCATGTGATCCGTCAACCCGTCGGCTGGTTCGAATCGGATTTCGCGGGCCGCATCGCCAACCGCATCATGCAGACACCCCCCGCCGCGGGCGATGCCGTGTTTCAAACCTTCGATGCCGTGGCCTTCGCCTCTGTCACCGTGGTCGGCGCGGGCATCATGCTGGCCGATGCCGACCCGCGCCTTCTGCTGCCGCTGATCGTCTGGTTCGCGCTCTATGCCCTGCTGGTGCGCTGGACGGTCCGCCACGCGGGCCCCGCGTCCAAGGCCAGTTCGGATGCCCGCTCTGCCGTCACGGGCCGGGTGGTGGATGCCTATACCAATATCCATTCGGTGAAACTCTTCGCCCATGACGCCCGCGAACTGGATTACGCCAAGGAGTCGATCGAACACGCCCGCAAGACCTTTCAGGCCGAAATGCGGATCATCACCAAGATGGATCTGGCGCTGACGGTGCTGAACGGCTTTCTCATCGTCGCCATCACCGGCTGGGCGATCCTTCTGTGGTATCAGGGCGCGGCCAGCATCGGCACCGTCGCCGCCGCCACCGCGCTGGTCCTCAGGCTCAACAACATGACCTACTGGATCATGTGGGCCTTCTCCTCGCTCGTGCAGGCGCTGGGCGTTGTGCAGGAAGGGATGGAAACCATCACCCATCCCATCGGCCTTGTCGATGCGCCGCAGGCGCGGCCCCTCGCCTTCCGCGAAGGCCGGATCGAACTGGATGGCATCGCGCATCACTACGGGCGCGGAACGGGCGGCTTGCAGGGCATCACCCTCACCATCAATCCCGGCGAAAAGATCGGCGTCGTGGGCCGCTCCGGCGCGGGGAAATCCACCCTCGTGAAGCTGATGCTGCGCTTCTACGATTGCGAACAGGGCCGCATCCTGATCGACGGTCAGGATATCGCCCATGTCACCCAATCCAGCCTGCGCAGCCGGATCGGCATGGTCCAGCAGGACAGCTCGCTCCTCCACCGCTCGGTGCGCGACAACATCCTCTACGGCCGCCCCGACGCGACCGAGGACCAGATGATCGCCGCCGCCAGACGCGCCGAGGCGCATGATTTCATCCTGACGCTGGAAGATCCGCAGGGGCGGCGGGGTTATGACGCCCATGTCGGCGAACGCGGCGTGAAACTGTCGGGCGGCCAGCGGCAGCGCGTGGCGCTGGCTCGCGTCATCCTCAAGGACGCGCCCATCCTGATCCTGGACGAGGCGACCTCGGCGCTCGACAGCGAAGCCGAAGCCGCCATCCAGGACGCGCTTTATGGCGTCATGCAGGGCAAGACCGTCATCGCCATCGCGCACCGCCTGTCCACCATCGCCGCGATGGACCGGATCATCGTGCTGGAAGATGGCCGGATCGCCGAACAGGGCACCCATGCCCAACTCCTCGCGCTGGGCGGGCTTTATGCCCGCTTCTGGGCGCGGCAATCGGGCGGTTTCATCGGCCTGGAAGAGGACGCCGCCGAATGAACCTTGCCCGCAGCCTTGGCAATGCGATTGATGCCTTCCGCCCCGCCGATGCCCCCCCGCCCGAGAGGCTGGGGAAATTCTTCCTCTGGTCCCTCTCCGGCTCCTGGCCCGCGCTCATCGTCGCAGGCATCCTGTCCTCGCTGGCGGGGGTCACCGAAGTCGTCTCTGCCCTCATCCTCGGCTGGGTGATCGACGCGGCGCTGGCCTCCGGCCCGGCGAATTTCCTGTCGGATCACTGGCCGCTGATCGCCACCTTCATCCTGTTCTACATGGTCCTGCGCCCGCTGGCCTTTGGCGTTTCGGCGGCGTCGAACTCCATCATCATCGGTCCCAATGTCCTGCCCCTCGTCCTGTCGCGCCTGCACCGCTGGACGCTGGGCCAGGCCGTCACCTTCTTCGACAACGATTTCGCAGGCCGCATCGCCACCAAACAGATGCAGGCCGCCCGCGCCGTCACCGATGTGGCAACCGAAGTCATCAACACCGTCTGCTTCGCGCTGGCCTCCGTCATCGGATCGGTCGTCTTCCTGCTGGCCATCGACAACCGCATCGCGCTGGCGCTTGCCGTCTGGCTGTTGGCCTATGTCCTGCTGATCCGCTTCTTCATGCCCCGCGTGCGCGTCAATTCCGCCGCCCGCGCCTCCAGCCGCGCGATGGTTTCGGGCCAGGTCGTCGACACCATCACCAACATCAAGACCGTCAAGCTCTTCGCCCATGCCGCATTCGAGGACAAGGTCGCCCTGAAATCCATGGAGGTCTTCCGCGAAAGATCCCTCGAATTCGGCGTCATCTCCACCTGGTTCCGCTTTTCCCTGATGACGCTGGCGGGGGTGCTGCCCATCCTTCTGATCGGCGGCGCGGTCCTGCTGTGGATGCAGGGTGCCTCTACCGCAGGCGACATCGCCGCCTCCGGCGCCATCGCCATGCGCATCGCGCAGATGTCGGGCTGGGTCAGCTTCACCCTCATGTCGATCTATACCTCGGTCGGCGAAGTCGAAGACGGCATGAAAACCCTCGCCATCCCGCACGCCCTGGCCGATGCGCCCGATGCCCACGAACTGCCCCCGATCAAGGGCGAGATCACCTTCGACCACGCCAGCTTCGCCTATGGCCGCCAGCGCGGCGGGGTCCGCGATATCGCCCTGACGATCCGCGCAGGCGAAAAGCTGGGCATCGTCGGGGCCTCCGGCGCGGGGAAATCCTCGCTCGTCTCGCTGCTGCTCAGGCTCTATGACACCGAATCCGGCAATGTTCGGGTCGATGGCCACGATGTCCGCACCGTCACGCAAGAAAGCCTCCGCCGCCAGATCGGGATGGTCACGCAGGAAACCGCGATGTTCAACCGATCTGCCCGTGACAACATCGCCTATGGCAAGCCGGGCGCGACGATGGACGAAATCATCGCCGCCGCGAAGGCCGCCGAGGCGCATGATTTCATCACGAACATGGCCGATCACCAGGGGCGCAAGGGCTATGACGCCTTCCTTGGCGAACGCGGCGTCAAACTGTCGGGCGGCCAGCGCCAGCGCATCGCCCTTGCCCGCGCCTTCCTCAAGGACGCCCCCATCCTCGTGCTGGACGAAGCCACCTCTGCGCTGGATTCGGAGGTCGAGGCCAGCATCCAGGAAGCGCTTTCCCGCGTCATGCAGGGCAAGACGGTGCTGGCCATCGCGCACCGCCTCTCCACCATTTCCGCCATGGATCGCATCGTGGTTCTTGACGATGGCCAGATCGTCGAGGAAGGCACCCATGATGCCCTTCTCGCCAAGGGCGGGCTCTATGCGCGCTACTGGAACCGCCAATCCGGCGGCTTCATCGGCACGGATGACGAAAAGGAAGCGGCCGAGTGAAACTGCTGATCGACCGTCTCGGCCACCTTGGCGATGGCATCGCCAAGGGCCCCGAAGGCCCCATCTACATCCCCGGCCTGCTGCCGGGCGAAGAAGTCGAAGGCACGATCCAAGGCGACCGCCTGCTGGATCCCCGCATCGTCACGCCCTCGCCTGATCGCAAGAAACCCCCATGCCCCCATGCCCGCAGCTGCGGCGGCTGCCTGATGCAGCATGCCTCCGATGCCTTCGTGACCGAATGGAAGGAAGGCATCGTCAAGGGCGCGCTGGCGGGGCAGGGGCTGGATGCCCCCTTCCGCCCCACCCATACCTCGCCCCCCAATTCCCGCCGCCGCGCCACGCTGGCGGCGCGGAAAACCAAGGGCGGCGCGCTGATCGGCTTTCACGCGCGTGGGTCTGACCTGATCATCCCCGTCCCGGGCTGCCACCTCCTGCACCCAGACCTTCTCGCCACCCTCCCCGCGCTGGAATCGCTTACCCGCGCGGGCGGTTCGCGCAGCACCGAACTCGCCCTCACCGTCACGCGCAGCCTTGCAGGCCCCGATGTCGCCGTGACAGGCGGCAAGGAACTTGACGCCACCCTTCGCATGGATCTGGCACGCATCGCCGAATCCCACGGCCTTTCCCGGCTGACATGGGATGGCGAAACCGTCGCGCTGCGCGCCGCCCCCATGCAGCGCTTCGGCAAGGCGCTGGTCGCCCCGCCGCCCGGTGCCTTCCTTCAGGCCACCGCCGAAGGCGAAGCGGCCCTTCTCTCCGCCGTGGCCGACGCCATCGCGGGCGCAAGGCGCATCGTGGATCTCTTCGCAGGTTGCGGCACCTTCGCCCTTCCCCTTGCCGAACAGGCCGAGGTTCACGCCCTCGAAGGCGAACCCGCCATGACCGCGGCGCTGGAAAAGGCCTGGCGCGCCACGCCGGGGCTGAAGAAGGTCATCGCCGAAACCCGCGATCTGTTCCGCCGCCCGCTGGAGCCTGACGAATTCAAGGGGATCGACGCCGTGGTGATCGACCCGCCAAGGGCCGGGGCCGAGGCGCAGTTCGCCACCCTTGCCCGCAGCGATGTTCCCGTGATCGCCGCCGTCTCCTGCAACCCGGCCACCTTTGCCCGGGATGCGCGGATGCTGGTTCAGGCGGGCTGGCATCTGGATTGGGTGCAGGTCGTGGATCAGTTCCGCTGGTCGGCGCATGTCGAACTTGTCGCCCGCCTGTCGCGATGACGAATCCGTGAGATGCCCCTGCAAAAGGCTGGCTAGGCAGATCGCCCGAATTCCTCTATTGCCCGCTCAACAACCGCGAAAAGCGATGGGCAGGCAAGGCGATGCGATTTCTGAAGGTTATCCTGTTTCTCTTTCTGGCACTGGCCGTCACGGCCTGCGGCCCGAAATCCAAGTTCCTGCGCTATAACGGCCCCGAGGTGACCTCGGTTCAGGTCCACAAGGCCGCGCGCAAGATGTATCTGCTGCACAATGGCAAGGTGCTGGAATCCTTCGATGTGGCCCTGGGCTTTGCGCCCGAAGGGCACAAGCAGTTCGAAGGCGATGGCAAGACGCCCGAGGGCACCTATTACATCACCCACCGCAACCCGAATTCCGCCTTCCACCTGTCGCTGGGCATTTCCTATCCCAATGTCCGGGATGTGGAATTCGCCAAGGCGGCGGGCAAGCCGCCGGGGGGCGATATCTTCATCCATGGCGGCCCGCGCCGCCCCGTCGCCCGCCGCGACTGGACGGAAGGCTGTATCGCCGTGACGAATGAAGAGATGGAAGTGATCTATTCCATGGTCAAGCCGGGCACCGTGATCCACGTCCTGCCCTGATCGGCGCATGAAAAAAGGGCCGAAAGGCCCTTTTCCTTCCGCGCCGGTCGGGCCCCGCCTCAGGCGGCGGGAATGACCCCCATCTGCTGCGTGCCGGTGACCAGCGTCCACCAGATCTTTCCGTTCGGCTCCTGGAACCAGGCAAAGCCCAGATCCGTCGCCGCCGGATCCAGAACCACACCGCGCATGTCGGGCGATTCCATCCAGGTGGCCAGCGTTTCCAGTTCCGTCTCGAAGGTCTCCGAGATCAGCTCGCCCAGCAACTTGCCCTGGTATCCCACACGGCGCACCCGCTCCAGCGGCGAAGATCCGTCCGAACCGAAATGCCAGGGCCGGTTCTGCACCGACATGTCGCGCGAATGCGTGGCCGCCGCAGCGTTCAACTGCGCGTTCAGCGTAAGCGGCCGCATCCCCCGCGCTGATCGCAGCGCATTGACCGAATCCAGCAACCGATACTCGATCGTGCCCGCGCCCTGCGCCTGGATGTTATAGACCTGCGGCAGCGGCTTGCCGTCGGGGCCAAGTTTCGGCCCGGCGCCCATGCTGGGCATGCAGGCCGACAGCAGGGCCGAGGCTCCGGCCATCATCAGCATCACTCGTCTGTTCATTCCCGTCTGCCCCCATGGCGCGCTTGCGCCGGTCCGTCGCCCTGCTGTCTAGCGAAACCGCCCCGACAGTTCAAATCCATCTCGTGCGGACCGGCCAAAACCGCAACCCTTCGCCGATTGACATGTCTTTGATTTGCCGAAACCCGCGAAAAACGCTATCAGGCCACGAAAAGGCGCCGCGTGGCGCCCAGACCGCAAGAGGCAAGCAGAGAATGAATTCCGACAGCAAGATCAGGCTGAATCGCCGTCATTTCGTCGCCGGGGCCGCGGTGGCGCTGGGCGCGGGCGCCGTGCCCGCCTTCGGCATGGAAGGCTCCACCGAAATGCTGCCCGGCGCGTCCAGTTCCGTGCGCAACAACGCCTCCAGCTTCCGGATGCTGGACTGGCAATCCTATTTCGACAATACCCGCAACGGCGCGATCCTTGTCGATCTCACCTCGCGCGCGCTGCATTTCTGGTCGGAAGACCAGACGATCTATCGCCTCTATCCCACCTCCGTCCCGCTGTCCGAGGATCTTACCCGCCGCGGCCGCACGGAAGTGGTGCAAAAGGTCGTGGCCCCGTCCTGGCGGCCCACGCCCGCGATGCGCGAAAGAAATCCCGAATGGCCCGAGGTGGTGGAAGGCGGCGCACCCGACAACCCCTTGGGAACCCACGCGCTTTACCTGTCCTGGACCTATTACCGCATCCACGGCACCCATGACACGCGCAAGATCGGCCGCCGCTCTTCGAATGGCTGCGTCGGGCTCTACAACGAACATATCCAGGAATTGTTCGGGATGACGAAAGTCGGTACGCAGGTGTTGCTAATTTGACGAAATGCGCACGAACCGAGGGTTTCGCAAAAGCAGCAAGTTGCATTCCGTGAAGGTTGCTGCTTAACAGAAATCACGAGGAATATCTTGGGTGCATGCCGTCGCCTCTGCAACATTCGGCGTCATGCGATAACTGGAGGTTACTATGAAGAAACTTGCGCTCGCTGCCGCTCTGACGGTTGCCGCCTCGACCGCCTTCGCCGGCGGCATGGCCGAACCGGTGATGGAGCCGGAAGTTGTGGAAGCGAACACCTCGTCGTCCGCTGGCGGCATCGTTGTTCCGCTGCTGCTCCTGCTGGTCATCGCGGCTGCTGCCTCGAACTGATCTGTCGGATCACGACACAGGAAAGGGTCGGTGGGTTTCCCACCGACCCTTTTCCTTTGTCCCGGCCGCCTGATGCGAAACCGGCCGCGCCTTAGCGCAGCCAGCCCGTCAGGTTCTCTTCGATCACCGCGACCAGCGCCTCGATATGCGCGGCATCGTCGTTCAGGCAGGGGATATAGGTGAACACCTCGCCCCCCTCATGCTCGAACGCCTCGCGGATCTCGCCGTTGATCTCTTCCAGCGTCTCGATGCAATCCGCCGAAAAGGCCGGCGCGATCACCGCGATCTTCTTCTTCCCTTGTTTGGCGAGTTCCGCCACATGCTCCACCGTATAGGGGCGCAGCCATTCCTCGGGGCCAAAGACGGATTGGAAGGTCGTGTCGATCGACCCCTTCTCCCAACCCAGCCGTTCCCGCAACAGGCGCGAGGTCTTGGCACATTGGCAATGATAGGGATCGCCCGACATGAGGTAACGCTTCGGCATCCCGTGATAGGACGCGACAAGGACATCCGGCTTGTGATCCAGCGCCGCATAGGCCCGTTCCACCGATTGCGCCAGCGCCTCGATATAGGCGGGATGTTCGAAATATTCCGGCACCGTCCGCACGGCGGGCTGGCGCTTTTCCTTCATCATCGCGCGAAAGAACTGATCATTCGCCGTGGCCGAAGTGGCCCCCGCGTAATGCGGATAAAGCGGGAAGAACAGCACCTTCTCGCATCCCGCCTCGACCATGGCGCGCACCTTCGACTCGGTCGATGGATTGCCATAGCGCATGCAGAAATCCACCATCACCTCATCGCCATGCCGCCCGGCCAGGGCCTCGGCGATCTTGCGGGTCTGGTCCTTGGTGATCGTCATCAGCGGGCTTTCGCCCTTTTCGTGATTCCAGATCAGCTTGTAATTCGCCCCCGAAGAGAAGGGCCGCTTCGACAGGATCACAAGCTGCAGCAGCGGCTGCCAGATCCAGGCCGAATAGTCGATCACCCGCTTGTCCGACAGGAATTCGTTCAGATAGCGCCGCATCGACCAGTAGTCGTAATTGTCCGGCGTGCCCAGATTGGCCAGCAGAACCCCGATCTTCGCCCGGCGCACCGGCGGATGGTCGGCGGGGGCATGGGCCAGACGGCCCTCGCCGGGCGCGATCATCCCCGCGCCCGCCCCGTCCGGCGTGGCATCCGTGGTCATGGCCTTGGCATCCAGCATGACGGTTTCCCTGAATCCTGTGTATCAGCGCCGGGACATATAGGCTTATACGGTCGGGTCAACCATTCGGGTCAGTGTCACGAAGCCGCAATTCATCGGTTTTCAGCGCATCGGCAAGGCGACGCGCCGCCGAACCCGGGCGCAGCGGCTTTTGCTGGCTGTCATCGGGGGCCCATCCCGTCAGGCAGATGATCTCGAACTGGGCCGAAACGCGGCCATCGGGCAGGCCGTGATGCCGCGCATAAAGCGCGGCCGCGCGGGCTATCACCGCCCGCCGCGTGGGCCGCCGCAGCCGCGCGGCCAGCGCGTTTCCCTCGCCCATCAGGCGCAGATCGCGGCAAAGCTGCCAGAAATCGGCATAAGTCACCGTTTTCGTGAAGCTGTCCGCCACCGGCAGGGCAAATCCGGCCCGCTGCAGCAATGCGCCCAGATCGCGGATCTCGGCCATGGGCAGCACGCGCGGCGACAGCCCGCCCGTCACCTCGGCCTCGGCCTCGGCAAGGCAGGCGCGCAAACCGGCCAGCGTCTGCCCGCCGAACAGAAACCCAAGAAACAGCCCGTCCGCCCGCAGTGCGCGGCGGGCCTGCACCAGTTGCCCCACCGGATCATTCGCCCAATGCAGCCCCAGCGCATGGATCACCAGATCGTGACCGCCCGGTTGCAGATCCAGCACATCGTCATCCGGCACAAGCCTTGCCCCGGGCAGATCCCAAAGGCCGGGAAAAGGCGTGACCACGGCAATATCCGTAAAGGCCCTGTTAACCTCGATCAGTCTTTCCTGCACTTCCAGCACGACTTCCCGATGCAGGAACAGCGCATCGCCCCGCGCGCGGGCGCGGTTGCGGATCAGGGCAGGGCGGTCGGTCAGGATCGGGGGCGTCTGCATGGCGCGGACCATGGGCAAGCGAGGTTTGGAATGCAAGCACTGCTCCGGCTGATCTATCCGCCGCAATGCCTGTCCTGCGGGGCCGAGGTCGATACCGATTTCGCCCTCTGCCCCGCCTGCTGGCGGGATACGCCCTTCATCACCGGGCTGGTCTGCGATGGCTGCGGCACCCCCCTGCCGGGCGAGGAAAGCACCGCCGTCCATTGCGATGATTGCCTCACCCTGGCCCGGCCCTGGGATCAGGGCCGCGCGGCCCTGCTCTATCGTGACAAGGGGCGCGGCTTCGTGCTGTCGCTCAAGCACGGGGATCGCGGCGATCTCGCCCAACCCGCCGCGCGCTGGATGCATCGCGCCAGCGCGCCGATCCTGCGCCCCGGAATGATCGTGGCCCCCGTCCCGCTGCACTGGCTGCGCCTGCTCCGGCGGCGCTACAACCAGTCGGCCCTGATCTCGGCGGCCTTCGCCCGGCTGGCCGGGCTGGACCACATCCCCGACCTGCTGATCCGCGCCCGCCGCACCCCCACGCAGGACGGCCGCGATCGCGATGGCCGCTTCCGCAATGTCACCGGGGCGATTCGTCTGCATCCCCGCCACGCGGCGCGGATCGCCGGGCGCGAGGTGCTGCTGATCGACGATGTGATGACCAGCGGCGCCACCCTGGCCGCCGGGGCCGAGGCCTGCCTTGCGGCAGGCGCAAGCCGGGTATCCGTCTCGGTGCTGGCCCGCGTTGCGAAGGATGCCTAAATCCCTATAGTTCGGCGCAACGCCGCCAAGGATGCATCCCGTGAAACCTGTCGAGATCTATACAACCCCGATCTGCCCCTATTGCCTGGCCGCCAAGCGGCTGCTTTCGAAAAAGGGCGTCCCCTTCACCGAAATCGACGTCAGCCGCGATCCTTCCCTGCGCGAGAAGATGACCACCCGCGCCGGGGGCCGCCGCACCGTGCCGCAGATCTTCATCGGCGGCACCCATGTCGGCGGCTGCGACGATATCCACGCCCTCGATCACGCCGGCAAACTCGATCCGATGCTCGCCTGATGCGCGCGGGTCTGGTCCAGCTTACGGTTTCGGATGATCCGGCGGCCAACCTGCCGGAAACGCTCGCCCTTGTCCGCGCCGCCGTCGCGGGCGGGGCGGGCTTCGTGCTGACGCCGGAATGCACCAATGCGCTTTCCTCGAACCGCGCCCGCCAGCGGGCGCTGCTCCGGCACGAGGATGACGATCCCACCCTCGCCGCCCTGCGGGATGCGGCGGCCGGGGCCGGGATCTGGCTGCTGGCGGGCTCTCTCGGCCTGCTGACCGAGGATGCCGATGGCCGCTTTGCCAACCGCTCCTTCCTGATCGGCCCGGATGGTGCCATCGCAGCCCGATACGACAAGATCCACATGTTCGATGTGAACGTCTCGGAAACCGAGGTCTACCGCGAATCCTCGGCCTATCGCCCCGGTACAAGGGCGGTTCTCGCCGATACCCCCTTCGGCCGCATCGGCATGACCGTCTGCTACGACCTGCGCTTTCCCCATCTCTACCGCCGCCTCGCCAAGGCCGGGGCTGAAATCCTGACCGTGCCCGCCGCCTTCAACCACATCACCGGCGCGGCGCATTGGGAAACCCTGCTCCGCGCCCGCGCCATCGAAACCGGCTGCTATGTCCTCGCCCCCGCCCAGACCGGCTTCCACCCGGAACAGGATGGCAAGGGCCGCCGCACTCATGGCCACAGCCTCGCCATCGCGCCCTGGGGCGAAATCCTGTCGGACGCAGGCACCGAACCGGGCGTCACCTTCGCCGATCTCGATCTGGCCGAGGTCGCCCGTGCCCGCGACCGCATCCCCTCGCTCTCGCATGACCGCGATTTCACGGGCCCCGATCCATGAGCCCGCGCGCGCCCGACGAAAAGACCGAAGACATCGCCGTCGCCCTGTTCGGCGAGTTGTTCATGACGGATCAGCTCGCCCGCAACCGCATCTCCAAGGTGCTGCCCAAGGGGATGGAGCTGTCGCATTTCGGCGTGCTGAACCATCTCGCGCGCGTGAATGACGAACGCACCCCCGCCCAGCTTGCCCGCGCCTTTCACGTGACGCGCGGGGCCATGACGAACACGCTCACCCGCCTCGAATGGGCGGGCCACATCCACATCCGCCCCGATTGGGATGATGCCCGCCGCAAGTTCGTGGCGATCAGCCCGGCAGGCCGCTCCGCCCGCGATGCCGCCGTGCAGGCCGTGGCCCCCCTGATCGCCGAAGTGGTGCAGGCGCTGGGCGCGGATCGCGTCCGCGCCGTGCTGCCTGTCCTGCGCGAGATGCGGACAAGGCTGGAAGGCGAAGGGTAGGGTGGGCCAAACCGCTACCCGGCAACGCCGCCCCCGGGCCTGACCCGGGACCTCACCCGACACCATCCCAAAAGGCCCCGGCTCAGGCCCGGGGCGCAGGGTCGCCCCTGAGCACCTTCGGGTAGGGCGGGGTTCACCCCGCCACCCCAAACGAACCCCGCGCTACACATTCTCGCCATCCCCCCCTACATTCCCCCCATGCGCCTGCCCAACATCCCCACCATCCTCAAGGATCTCTGGCACCTCTCGGATGAGCGGGAGCTTGATCTCATCGCCGCGGGCATCGCCTTCTATGGCTTCCTCGCCCTCTTTCCCGGCGCGGCGGCGGTGATCGCCATCTGGGGCAGCTTCGCCGATGCCACCCTCATCCGGGAAGAGCTGGAGCTTGCCCGCGACTACCTCCCCCCCGATTCCTGGACGCTGATCTCGAACCAGGTCGAGGCGCTGCTTGCCGTGCAATCCGGGCTTGGCCTTGCGACGGCGATCTCGCTCTTCCTTGCCCTCTGGACGGCGCGCGCCTCGGTCGCGGCGCTGATGCGCGGGCTGAACGCCATCCATGGCCTGCCCAACCGCGCCGGGCACTGGCATCACCTGCGCGCGCTGCTTCTTACCTTCGTGATGGTGGGTCTTGCCATCGCCGCGCTGATGGCCGCCGTCGTGGGCCCGCTTGTCCTGTCCTTCTTCCCGCTGGGGGCCTTCGCCACGATCGCGCTGGAAGGCGTGCAGCTTGCCGTCAGCCTGCTGATCGTCGTCCTCGGCGTGGCGCTGATCTATCGCCTCGGGCTGAACCGCCAGATCAACCACCCGCTCTTCACGCGGGGCATCCTCGTGGCGGTCCTCATCTGGATCGCCGCCTCGCGCGGGCTGGTCATCTATCTGGCCAATTTCGATACCTACAACCGCATCTACGGCTCCATCGGGGCGGTGGCCGCGCTGCTTGTCTGGCTTTACCTGTCGGGCTACGCGATTCTGCTTGGCGCGGCGGTCGATGCCTCGCGCGCCAAGCGGGGGCTGTCCTAGTAGTCCTTCTCGAAGAAGATCCCCAAGCCTGCCCCGCCCGCCGATCCGGTGCTGCCCCGCACGGTGACCGAATCGCTCAGATCCAGGTTCAGGTTGATCTGGCTTTGCCCCTGATCATCCACCTCCACCTCGGAATAAAGGTTCTCGGTCAGGTATTTCCCCGCCCGCAGCGTGGCCCCGCCATTCGCGCCCGTCTGCACATCCAGATCATCCAGACCAAAGCCCTGCCGCAGCCGCCCCACGATCCCCACGCCGCCACGCCCTGCCAGCGTCGCCACCGCATTGGCCAGTTGCGCCGCCTGCAGGGCGGACAGCGTCTCGATCCCGCGCCCGAACAGCAGCCGCGACAGCACCTCTTCCTCGGGAAGTTCCGGGCTGGAACGGAAACTCACCACTGGCTCTGTCGCCGGCCCGTCAATGCGGATGAAACTTGTCACCCCATCGCTTTCATTCGACGCCGCCACCGCCACCATCGGCACGAAATCCCCCTCCAGCGTCAGCGTCGCCTCGCTCAGGTCCAGCCGCTTGCCCAGAATGTCCAGCCGCCCCCGGATCAGGTTGAACGCCCCCGAAGGCACCACCGCCGCCGTCGTGCCGCCCAGCCGCAACGCGCCGCCCAGTTCCGCATCCAGCCCCCGGCCCCGGACATAGATCTGCGACGGGGCAGAGATCAGCAGGTCAATCCCGATAGGCCGCGCAGCGCCGCCACCCCCGCCGCCCCCGGACCCATCGTTCAGCATCCCGGCCCGCGCCCGCGTGGCGCGCACATCGGCAGGTTCGTTCACATGGCGCAGCCCCGCGATATCCGCAGCACCCCCTAACCCGGTCGAAGGGATCTGAATTTCCGTCCCGCTCAGGGTGATCTGCCCCGCCACCTGCCCGCCGCCCGCCATCGGCCCGCGCAGGGTGATCTCGCCATTCGCCGTGGTCTGAAACAGTTGCGGATCGCGCAGCACCGCCCCGCGCAGCCCCACCCGCAGATCGGCCGGGAAAGGCGCGGCAAGGCCAAGGCTGCCGCCCAGATCCAGCCGCCCGCCGCTGGTCAGCGCGGCACCGCCCGAAATCTGCGCCCGGCTGTTGGCCAGATCTGCCGTCACCGTCACATCCTCCAGCGCGAAGAACAGGTTCGGGTCCGCGATCCGCCCCCCGCTCAGCCCCACCCGCCCCGAAAGCGACGACAGCGCGAAAGGCCCCCGCAGCCCCAGATCGAAGCGCACAGGCCCGGAAATCAACTGCCCCGGCAAGAATGCATTGGCCAGCCCCGCCTGCGCCGCCCCCGCGATGCGCAGATCGCCGCCCGATCCATCGCCCCGCAGCAGCCCCGTCACCCGCGCGTCGATGCCGCCCGGGCCTTGCCCGCGCAGGTTCAGGTCATAGCCCTGCGCCCCGCCGGTCGCCGTGCCGCCAATCGTCAGTGCGCCGGGAAACTCCGGCAGCAGCAAGGCCAGATCCGCCAGCCGCGCCGAAAGCTCCAGCCGCCGCGCGGCATCCCCCGTCACGCTCGCCTGCACCTGCGGATTGCGAAGCTCGGCCCGGTTCAGCACGCCCGCGCCATCCGCCAGCGACAGGTCTACCGCCAGCACGGTCTGCCCGCGCAGCAGCCGGTCCGCCTCGGCCTGCCCGATGGCCAGATCGCGCCCCGTGCCCTCCAGCGTCACCCGCGCGCCCTCCGCCGCGCCCTGATAGCGCAGCGTCCCGTCCAGCGCGCCGCGATAGGCCCCGCCCATGGCCGACAGATCGCTGAAATCCAGCCGCGCGGTCACGTCGCTTGCCCCGCTGCTGATCGTGCCGCGCGCCTCGGCCCGCAGGCTCTGCGCCGTCACGCTCAACTCGCGCAACTCGGTTCCCGTCTCCGTCCGTGCGGCAGAAAGGTCGATCCGCGATTGCCCGCGCAACAGCCCGTCCACCTCGGCCTGCGCAATCGCCACATCCGTCCCGGTCAGCGCGGCCTCTATGTCAAAGGCCCCCGATAGCGGGCTTCCGCTCCCCGAAACCGTCAGTGCCGCCGCCCCCGCCAAAGGCCGCCCCGCCAGCGCCGACAGCCGCGAAAGGTCCTCCATCCGCGCCTCGCCCGCCCCCGAAACCGTCAGCGCTGATTGAAGCCCCTCGATCACCGCGCGGCCCGTCAGGCCATAATCGGCCCCCTCCAGCACGATCCGCGGCAGCCGCAGCCCATCGCCCCCCTGCCGCCAGGACAGCACCACCTGCCCCGTCACATCCCGCCCCAGCGCCGCCGCCACGCCGGCATCCTCCGGCACCACGCCCTCGCCCGCGAAATCCAGCGTCGCGCCCAGATGCGCCGCGCCGTCGCGCTGCCAGATCCGCCCCGATCCGCGCAGCGCCAGCCGATCCGCGGCCAGCCCCGCCCGGTCCAGCCCGGCGATCACCACATCGCCCGTCCAGCCCTCGCCCGCCGCCCGGTCATAGGCCAGCGACAGATCGACGGATCGCACCCGCGTCCGATCCGCCCCCGACAGCGGCAGCAGCACCGGCGTTCCATCCGCCAGCCCGATCCGCCCTTGCAGATCAAAGGCCAGCGGCAGCCCATCCGCCCCCAGCGTCGCCTCCCCCGCAAGATCCAGCGCCTGCGCATCCATGGCAAGTGTCCGCAGCCGCAGCACCCCCTCGGCCGACCGTTCCCCCACCGCCTTCAGCGCGATCCGGTCGCCGAAGAAATCCGCATATTCCGGCATCCACAGCGGCGCGAGGTCGCCCGCCAGATCCACGTCGAACCCCTGCGCCCCGCCCTCGGCCCCCAGCAGTTCCACCGTGCCTGCCAGCCGCTCCTGCCCATCCGTCTGCAAGCCCACCGTCGCCACGAAATCGGCAATCGGCCCGTCGCCCTGCACGGCCAGCCGCGCCTCTGGCGCCCCCGGAATGCCCAGCTTCGTCACCGCGATGCCCCCGGCCTCTTCCTCGGCCAGCAGATCCAGCAGGAACTGCCCGGTCTCATTGGCATAGGCCGCCGTCAGCGCCAGCCGCCCCGCAGGCCCCTGATCCGTCCGCTCCAGCACCAGCGCCGTGCGCCCCTCGCCGCCTGCCAGTTCGGCGCTTGCCTCCAGCCGCCCTTCCAGCGCCTCGCCCAGAACGGCCTCGCCCAGAACGATCCGGTCCGCCGCCAGCCGCCCGATGGAAATCGACACCGGCAGATCGGGCAGCGCAAAGCCCCCCGCTTCCGGCGAAGGCGCGCTTTCCCCGGCCTCCGGCACCCGCACCAGCACGATCTCCCGCGCCGAAAGCTCGGCCACCTCCACCACCCCGCGCAGCAGGGCAGACCGGCTCCAGTCCAGCACCACCCCGTCCAGCGTGATCCAGATCCCGTCCTCATCGGCAATCGTCAGCCGCTCGATCGTGGCCCGCGACGACAGCGCCCCTTCAAAGCCGGTGATCACCACCGCCCGCCCGGCCCCGGAAAGATTGTCCTCCAGAAGCGCGGTCAGATAGCCCCGGTCATCCTCCTGCGCCACGGCGGCCAGCGGCAGGGAACACAGCGCAAGTGCAGGCCATATCCGCATCAGAAAGCCTGCCCCAGTCCCACATAGATCTGCAGCCCGTCCCCGGTCGTCCCGCCCACCGGCATGGCCAGGTCCAGCCGGATCGGCCCGAACCCGGTATCATAGCGCAGGCCCAACCCCGCCCCCGAATGCCAGTCCCCGGCGGTGCCGAAGAAATCCCCCACGTCGATCCGCCCGGCATCGAAAAAGCCCACCACGCCGATGGCATCCGTCACCTTGGCCCGCGCCTCAAGCTGGGCGCCGATGAAATGCGTGCCGCCGATCTTGGGCGACAGCAGCCCCCGCGTCACATTCACGCCCAGCGATTGATAGGGCTGCCCCCGCACCGTACCGCCGCCACCACTGTAGAACAGATCGTCGCGCGGCGTGGCCAGCAGGCTCGATCCCGTGACCATGCCCAGTTGCAGCCGCCCCGCCAGAACAAAGCGATCCTCTGCCCCAAGGCCCAGATAGGCCCGCGCGTCCAGCGTGCTGCGGATGCCGCTGCCGGTGGTGCCAAAGCCGAAGAAGGGCTTCACCTCGCCATCCAGGTAATAGCCCGACGTGGCATCCGTCTTGTCGTTCCGCCTGTCCAGCGTCACCCCGATGGGCACCGATACATTGCGGAACAGGAAATCATCCACAAGGTCGCGGCCATTGGCATATTCATAGTCGAACCCGATCCGCCCGGTCAGGTTGTCGCTGAAATAATGCGTCAGGCCCAGCCCCAGCGTCGCCACATCGGCCTGGAAATCCTCTTCGTCCAGATGGCCGATCTCGGCGGCAAAGCCCAGCGTCGTATCGGGGGTCAGCGTGGCCGGGCGATCCAGCGTCAGGCCCAGCTTGTAGTCGATCCCGCTGTTCTGCGCGCCGATATTGGCAATCTCTCCATCCACGCGCAGCCGCTCTGCCCCGCCCAGCAGGTTGCGGTGCAGCCAGTAGCCCGAAAGCGACAGCCCATCCTGACTGGCGATCTCGGCACCAAGGCTGAACCGGCGCGGCTTCTCTTCCACCACCGTGGCGGTGATCGGCAGAAGATCGGGGGAAAGCACCTCGCCCTCGGCCAGGGTCACCGATTTGAACACGCCGGTCCGGCGCAGGCGGTTCGCCGCACGGTCCAGTTCCTCGGGCGAGAAGACCTCGCCCTCGGGCAGGCCCGCGATCTTGACGATCCGCCGTTCCCGCATCCGCGCCTCGCCCTCTACGGCCAGGGGCCCGAACCGCAGGCGCGGCCCCGGCTCCAGCGCGATCCGCGCGGCAAGCGTCGCGTCGCGGTGATCGGCGGTCACCTCCTGCCCGGCGATCCCAGCCTTGGCATGGCCCGCATCGCGCCAGCCCGCCACCCCCGCCGCCGCCGCATCCCGCACCGTGCCCGAAAGGGCAGGCTGGCCGATGACAAAGCCGCGCGGCAACTCGGTTCCCGCCGCAAGCGGTGCCACCCGCGCTTCGGAAAAGCGGAAGGCAGGGCCGGGCTCTACCCGCACCTCGATCACATTGATCCGCGCGGGGGCATCCAGTGGCGCGATGCCCGCCGCCTCGCGCCCGTCGATCCGGATGCTGATCACCCCCGAATAATGGCCCGCCGCATAAAGCGTGCCCAGCAGCCGCCCGTATTCCGCCCGTGCTGCCGCGAACAGGTCTTGCGCGTCTTCCTGCCCGTCCAGTTCCGAAGACATCAGCAGCGACGCCCCCTTCAGCGCGGCCAGCAGGTCCTTGTCGGCCCCTGGTGCCTGAAACTCCAGCCGATCCAGCGCCTGCCCGGGCCCGGCCAGAACGGCCAGCGCCGCCGCCGCCGCGAAAACCCTGCGGCGGGGCAAAAGTCGGGTGAAACGGGTGATCATCTATCCTCCGGGCGCAATGTTAAGACTATTGCAACTCCCCCCCGGCGACGCAATCGCCCTGCCGATCACACTGCCGAAATCCGCCGGATCGCAGGGATGGTGTCGCAGCCGAATCGCGGCATGCCGGGTTGGCCCCGCCAAGGGCGGCCCGAACCGCCCCCGCGGATCGCTGAAGTTTCCGATTTGCGTTAACCTTGTCGCGCAACTGCCGTTCCGGCGGCCTGCGCATCCTGCCCCTGTGTACCGTTGTGCATACGCCCTGCTGCACTGGCTGTCTGCACCGGCTGTGGCATCGCCTTTCGGCCTATTGCGCCGCGATCTCGCGCGCCGGAACCAGCAGCCCCTCGCTTACAAAGGACAGGGCCAGCGCCGCCGCCCCATGCGCCCAAAGCAGATCGCCCCAGGCGTGAATCTCGATCGGCGCGCGGGGGCGGCCGGTCTGGATCGCCAGCATCTCCATCTCGGCCAGCGTTTCCTGCGCGTAGAGGTAATCATAGCGCATCCGTTCCCCCGACAGGATGATCAGCGCCGGGTCGAACAGGTTGATCACATTGGACAATCCCACCGCCAGATAGCGCCCCGCCCGGCGGAATATCGACCGCGCCGCCGTGTTCCCGGCCTTGGCATGGTCATAAAGGCTCTCCAGCAGGACGCTGATCGACTGCCCCTCGCGATGCGTCCAGTTCAGCGCCGTCGTCGCCTCGCGCGCAAGGGCATAGTCGGCGATATAGGCCTCAAGGCAGCCCCGCTGCCCGCAGCGGCACAGCGCGCCGTCCAGTTGCACCTTGGTATGGCCCAATTCCATGCCAAGCCCTTGTGCGCCCCTGTAAATCCGGTGGTTGATGACATAGCCCATCCCCACCCCATGCTCGATGGTGACCACCGCGAAATCCGCCAATCCGCGCCCGGCGCCGAACCACAGTTCCGCCAGCGTCACAAGGTTTGCGTCATTGTCGATCACCACCGGCAGGCCCAACCGCGCCTGCGAAACGGCGGCCAGCGGAACGGCCCGCTCGCTCAGGACAGAGGACCACATCACCATCCCGGAAACCGAATCCACAAAACCCGGAACCCCGATCCCCACCGCCGAAAGCGCCGCGCGCGGCAGCCCCGCCTTGGCGCAGACGCGATCCAGCAGCGTTTCGATGGCCGACAGGATCTCGGTCATCGACATCGGCCCGGGGCGGCGCGGGATCACGTCATCGGCGATCAGATTTCCTGCGAAATCAACGATAACGGCGGTATGTTCGCGATCCGACAGCTTCATCCCCGCGACGCGATGCGCATTGGCCCGCACGCCCAGCGAAACCGCCGGGCGGCCGCGCCCCTGATCCCCGTCGCGCGGCGCGGCAACCTCTTCGATCAACCCCGCCTCGATCAGTTCCTGCGTGATCGTCGTCACCGAAGCCGGGCTGACACCCAGATCCTTGGCCACCTGCACCCGGGGAATCAGCCCCGCCGCACGAACCCTCTCGAACACCTGCTGCCGCAGCGGGCGCAGCGTATCGGACAGGGGCGGAATCAACGGCCCACACCCCCGCCGCGCCTCCCCCATCTCCTCCGTCGGCCCCTTGGACAGCATTTCTTTGGTCCCCGAATAAAAAATCGGCAGAAACTCTGCCATACCTAGGTTAAGCGTCCGTTAGCAGAGCGGAAATTGCTGCGCTGCCGCATGAGATTGCCATTTTCCCGGGCAGTTCATGTTTCTCTCACCAAATTTATTTTGACAACTGAAATTATTCAGGCCAGTTTTCGCCCGTGCCGACGAATCTGTCGGACCGGCCATACGCTGGCCGCATCCATAGGGAGGATAACAATGCGTACCGCAATTCTCGCCGCCGTTCTGGCGGTGACCGGTTTCTCGTCGGCAGCGCTGGCGGAAGGCAAGAAGATCGGCGTGTCCTGGGCGCAGTTCCAGGAAGAGCGCTGGAAGATCGACGAAGCCGCGATGAAGGCCGCCATCGAAGCGGCCGGCAACGAATATGTCTCGGCTGACGCGCAGTCGTCCGCCGAAAAGCAGCTTTCGGACATCGACGCGCTGATCGCCCAGGGCGTGGACGCCCTGATCATCAACGCCTGGGACAAGGATGCCATCGGGCCGGCGATCGAGAAAGCCGCCGCCGAAGGGATCCCGGTCGTGGGCTATGACCGCCTGATCGAAGATGACCGCACCTTCTACCTGACCTTCGACAACGTCGGCGTCGGCCGCATCATCGCGACCGAAGTCTTCAAGGTCGCGCCGAAGGGCAACTACGCGATCATCAAGGGCGATCCGGGCGACCCGAACGTCGGCTTCCTGCGTCAGGGCATGGAAGAAGTCATCGGCGCCGCTGTTGCCTCGGGCGACATCGTGATCGTCGGCGAAGCGAACTCGGACGGCTGGAAGCCCGAGAACGCCCAGAAGAACATGGAACAGATCCTGACCGCCAACAACAACGCCGTTGACGCCGTTATGTCGCAGAACGACGGCATGGCCGGTGGTGCCGCTGCCGCTCTGGCCGCGCAGGGCCTGAACGTTCCGCTGGGTGGCCAGGACGGCGACCTCGCCGCGATCAACCGCGTGGCGCGTGGCACCCAGACCGTTTCGGTGTGGAAGAACGCGCGGGACCTGGGCAAGGCTGCGGGCGAAATCGCCGGCATGCTGGCCGACGGCACCGCGCTGGACGCGATCCCCGGCGCGACCAAGTTCTCGGGCGGCGAGAAGGGCGTCGAAATGAACGCCATCCTTCTGAACCCGACCCCGATCACCAAGGAAACGCTGAACATCGCCATCGATGCCGGCCACATCAGCAAGGAACAGGCCTGCGAAGGCGCCGCGGCTGATGTCGCTGCCTGCCAGTGATCTGATCTGAACCCGGATGCCGGCCCGTGCAGGGCCGGCATCCCCTCCTGCATTCCGGCGGGCTCCTGCCCCAGCGCCGCGCCATGGCGCGCGCGCCGTCGCATCCGATCCGATGCGCGACCCCTCCCCCTCAACGCCAAGGACGGGACATGACCGATACCACCCACCAGCCCCAGGCCCCCGGCAAGGAAGGCGGCGCCTTTGCCCGCTTCCTCCGCGCGACAGAGCTTGACCCCCGCCTTGTCGGCATGATCGGCGCGCTTGTGCTGATCTGGCTGGCCTTCGAGGCCTATTCGACCATCGTCCTCGGGCGGCCGTCGATGCTTCTGGGGGCGGCGCAGGCCGAAGCCAACGGCTTCCTGACCCCGCGCAACCTGTGGAACCTGTCTGTCCAGACAGCCTATATCGGGATCATGGCCACGGGCATGGTGCTGGTCATCATCACCCGCAACATCGACCTGTCGGTCGGGTCGATCATGGGCATGGTCGGCATGTATATGGGCCTTCTGCAGGTGGAATACCTGACACCCGCGCTGGGCCTTGGCCATCCGTCGATCTGGATCATCACCGTCGCCTTCGGCATCGCCATGGGGGCGCTGATCGGGGCCTTCCAGGGCTTTCTGATCGCCTTCCTCAGCATTCCCTCCTTCATCGTCACGCTGGGCGGCCTTCTGGTCTGGCGCGGCGCGGCCTTCCTCGTGGCGGGCGGCAAGACCATCGCGCCGCTGGACGACACCTTCGCCCTGATCGGCGGCGGCTCCTTCGGCGCGCTCGGCCGCACGGGCAGCTGGATCTTCGGCATCCTTGCCTGCATCGTCGTCGTGATCGCCTTCATCCGCGCCCGCAAGTCGCGCCAGCATCACGGCTTTGCCCTGCGCCCGGTCTGGGCCGAAACCTTCGTCATCGGCCTTGTCTGCGCGATCATCATCGGGGCCACGGCGCTGGTGAATTCCTATGTCTGGCCGCGCGGCAACATCCAGAAATACTATGCCAACCTCGGACAAGAGGCCCCGGCCTGCGCCCAGTCGAACGACACGATCTATTCCGATGTCTGCGGCACCTTCGGCCACGGCTTCGCCTATCCGGTGCTGATCCTGATCGCGGTGGCCATCTTCATGACCATCCTGATGACCCGCACCCGTTTTGGCCGCTATGTCTTTGCCATCGGCGGCAACCCCGAAGCGGCGGCCCTGTCGGGCATCAACACCCGCGCCATGACGGTGAAGATCTTCACCCTGATGGGCGCGCTGGCCGGGATAGCCGCCGTCATCGGCGCGGCCCGCCAGAATTCGGCCACCAACGCCATGGGCAACCTTGACGAGCTTTACGTCATCGCGGCGGCCGTCGTCGGCGGCACCTCGCTGGCCGGTGGCGTGGGCACGATCCACGGCGCCATCATCGGCGCGCTGATCCTGACCTCGCTGCAGACGGGCATGGTCCTCATCGGTTTCGGCGACGGCTCCTATCAGCGGATCGTCATCGGCATCGCCCTCGTCCTCGCCGTCTGGCTGGACATCGTCTATCGCAAGCGCATCAAGTAAGGGGGGACTTCACCATGACCAATCCCAATCGCGGCACCCCCCTGGTCGAGATGCGCGACATCTCGATCTCCTTCGGCGGGATCAAGGCGGTCGACCATGTGACGGTCGACCTCTACCCCGGCGAGGTGGTCGGCCTCCTCGGCCATAACGGCGCGGGCAAATCGACGCTGATCAAATGCCTCTCGGGCGCCTACAAGGCCGATTCCGGTGACATCCTCATCAACGGCCAGAAGGTGGAAATCAACAACCCCCGCGACGCCCGCGAACAGAATATCGAGACGATCTATCAGACCCTCGCCCTTGCCGATAACCTCGACGCCGCCTCGAACCTCTTTCTGGGGCGCGAGCTGGTGAACAGCTTCGGCTTCGTGGACGAAACGAAGATGGAGGCCGAGACGCGCAAGATCATGGCGCGCCTCAACCCCAACTTCCGCAAGTTCAACGTGCCGGTATCCGCCCTGTCGGGTGGTCAGCGCCAGTCGGTCGCCATCGCGCGGGCGGTCTATTTCAACGCCAAGATCCTGATCATGGACGAACCCACCGCCGCCCTCGGCCCGCATGAGACGCAGATGGTGTCGGAGCTGATCCAGGAACTGAAGGCCCAAGGGTTGGGCATCTTCCTGATCGAACATGACATCCACAACGTCATGAAACTTTGCGACCGCGCCTCGGTGATGAAGAACGGCCAACTCGTCGGCACCGTCAATGTGGACGAAGTCACCGACGAAGACATCCTCGGCATGATCATCCTTGGCAAGCAACCGGCAAAGGCTGCGTGATGTATATCGGACTCGACCTCGGCACGTCCGGCCTCAAGGGCGTGCTGATCGACGACGCCCAGGCCGTGCTGGCCGAGGCCAGCGCCCCCCTTACCGTTTCCCGCCCGCAGGAAGGCTGGTCCGAACAATCCCCGGCCGATTGGATCGCCGCGGCCGAGGCCGTGATGGATGCCCTGTCGGCGCATGGCCTGTCGCAGGTCCGCGCCATCGGCCTGTCAGGGCAGATGCACGGCGCGACCCTGCTGGATGCCTCGGATGAGGTGCTGCGCCCCTGCATCCTGTGGAACGACACCCGCAGCCATGAAGAGGCGGCGGAACTGGACGGCGATCCGATGTTCCGGCGCGTCACCGGCAACATCGTCTTCCCCGGCTTCACGGCGCCCAAACTCCTCTGGGTGCAGCGCCACGAACCCCGCATCCGCGAAAAGGTGGCCCGTGTCCTGCTGCCCAAGGATTACCTGCGGCTCTGGCTGACGGGCGAACACGTGGCCGAAATGTCGGATGCGGCGGGGACAAGCTGGCTGGATACCGGCAAGCGGGATTGGTCCGACGATTGCCTTTCCGCCACCGGCCTGACGCGGGCGCATATGCCCCGCCTTGTCGAAGGGTCCGAGGTTTCGGGCAACCTCCGCGACGCCCTCTCCTCGCGCTGGGGCCTGCCCAAGGGCGTGGTGATCGCAGGCGGCGGCGGTGACAACGCGGCCTCTGGCGTCGGCGTCGGCGTGGTGAAGGCGGGCGATGCCTTCGTGTCGCTCGGCACCTCCGGCGTCCTCTTCGCCGCGAATGACGGCTACCAACCCGCGCCGGAAACGGCGGTGCATACCTTCTGCCACGCCTTGCCGAACACGTGGCACCAGATGGGCGTCATCCTCGCCGCGACCGACGCGCTGAACTGGTATGCGGGTCTTGTCGGCGACACGGCCGCCAACCTGACCGGGGCGCTGGGCGACCTGAAATCCCCATCCAAGACGCTGTTCCTGCCCTATCTCGGCGGCGAACGGACGCCCCTGAACGATGCCGCGATCCGGGGGGCCTTCCTCGGCCTCGAACACGCGACCGACCGCGCCGCCGCCACGCGCGCCGTGCTGGAAGGCGTCACCTTCGCCATCCGCGACAGCCGCGACGCGCTGGCCGCCACGGGAACCCGGATCGAACGCCTGCTGGCCGTCGGCGGCGGCTCCCGCTCCGACTACTGGCTCAAGGCCATCGCCACCGCGCTGGACATTCCCGTCCACCTGCCTGTTGCAGGCGATTTCGGCGGTGCCTTCGGGGCAGCCCGCCTCGCCCTCATGGCCGCAACCGGCGCGGGCGCGGAAATCGCCACGCTGCCCCCCATCGCCCGCACGGTCGACCCCGACCGCGCCCTGACCGCTGCCTTCGACGCGGGCCACGCCCGCTATCGCGCCGCACAATCCGCCATCCGAGGACTGAAATGACCGACTTCTTCAAGGGCATCCCCCAAATCCGCTACGAGGGGCCGTCCTCGACCAACGAATTCGCCTTCCGGCACTACAACCCGGATGAGGTGATCATGGGCAAGCGCATGGAAGATCACATGCGCTTTGCCGTCGCCTACTGGCACAGCTTCGCTTGGCCCGGCGGCGACCCCTTCGGCGGCCAGACCTTCGACCGACCCTGGTTCGGCGACAGCATGGCGCTGGCAAAGCTCAAGGCCGATGTGGCCTTCGAGATGTTCGATATCCTGAACGTCCCCTTCTACTGCTTCCACGATGCCGACATCCGCCCGGAAGGCGCGACCTTCGCGGAATCGAAGCGCGCGCTGGACGAGGTGGTGGATTACCTCGGTGAAAAGCAATCCTCGCACAAGACGCAGCTCCTCTGGGGCACCGCCAACATGTTCAGCCACCGCCGCTGGATGTCGGGCGCCGCGACGAACCCCGATCCAGACGTCTATGCCTATGCCGCCGCGACGGTGAAGGCGAACATGGACGCCACGCTGAAACTGGGCGGTGCCAACTACGTCCTCTGGGGCGGGCGCGAAGGCTATGAGACGCTGCTGAATACCGACCTGAAAGCCGAACGCGAACATGCGGGCCGCTTCCTGCAGCAGGTGGTGGAATACAAGCACAAGATCGGCTTCAAGGGCGCGATCCTGATCGAACCGAAGCCGCAGGAACCCTCCAAGCACCAGTATGACTACGACGTGGCCACCGTTTACGGCTTCCTCGTCCAGTTCGGGCTGGAAAAGGAAGTGAAGGTCAACATCGAACAGGGCCACGCCATCCTCGCGGGCCATTCGTTCGAGCATGAGATTGCCCTCGCCGCCTCCCTCGGCATCTTCGGTTCCATCGACATGAACCGGAACGATTACCAGTCCGGCTGGGATACCGATCAGTTCCCGAACAACCATGCGGAAAAGGCCTTGGCCTTCTACGAAATCCTCCGCGCGGGCGGCTACACCACCGGCGGCACCAACTTCGACGCCAAGATCCGCCGCCAGTCGCTGGATCCCGAAGACCTCATCCTCGCCCATGTCGGCGGCATGGACACCTGCGCCCGCGCGCTCAAGGCCGCCGCCGCGCTGCTGGAGGATGGCGCGCTGGAAAACGCCCGTGCCGACCGCTACGCCGGTTGGGAAAAGGCCGAGGCGAAGGCGCTTCTGTCGGGCTCGCTGGAGGATGCGGCGGCGGTCGTCACGGCCAGGGGTCTGAACCCCGAACCGAAGTCTGGCCGTCAGGAACGTCTGGAAAACCTCTGGAACCGCTTCATCTGATCGGATCGGATGGCGAATGAACCGAAGGCAGCGCGATCCTCGCGCTGCCCATTGCCGGGTTTCGGCCTTGCCGCCCTTCCGGAATCCGCGATCCGAACAGGCCCGCCGGGCTTTGCCCCTTCGGCAACGGTTTCCTGTGGCGTAGCCAACGGTCACGACGGAAGCCGCAGATCCCTCAACCGCTCGGGCAGTTCCCGAAAGCGCGGGATGTCGCGGGCCGCCGGGCCATAGATTGCAGCGCAAATTCCCGGAAACAGCGCTTCCAACTCCTCAAGCGCGGGCCGGTTCAGCGCGGCAAGCGCCTGCGGGCCGGGATAGAAACTTTCCGACCACAGCCCCGCACTGCGCAAGACCTGATGCCTCTCGAACATGAGATGCACATAGGTGACACCCCGGCAGCCCATCCGCTGCCGCACCCCGCCCCCCTTCAGCCGCGCCAGATGGATGGCGCGGAACAGCCGTTCCTCCCCGTCGGGGTCCCGCAGCAACACCGCATGTTGCGGCGACACGTCCAGCCGCAGGTCATTGCCAAGGGCGCCCGCCGCGATCTCGACCGGCAGCAGCTTGGGGTTCGCCACAAGATCGGCCTGCGACAGCCTTCGCATCGCGCTCCACAACAGGGGTTGCGGCCCGTTGTCCCGCGTCAGCACCAGATCCCCCGGCCGCAGCGCCTCTACCGGAACGGGGCCGCCGGGCGTGTCGATGGGCGTGCCCGCCGTGAAACAGGGAATCCCCATGGAATGAAGCCTCTGCGGCGTCAGGGTTGCCGGTGAAACACCCTGCAGCAGAAGGCTTTCGCCCTGCGGGAAGACCAGCCGCGCATTGCCGTCGCCCGTATCCTGAACCACCGTGTTCCAGACGGTAACACCGCGCCCGGTGCCATCATCCAGCGCCGAGACATCCAGCTGGTCATTGGTGAACCCCGTTCCGAAGGGATCGCCAAAATCGAAATCCGAAACCGTGTCATTGCCGCCCGACACATCCATGACAAGAACGTCATTGCCCGCGCCCGAGGCCAGGCTGTCATTCCCCTGCCCGCCGACCAGGACATCGGACCCTTCCCCCCCGATCAGCGTGTCGTGCCCATCATTCCCCTGCAGCAGGTCATCCCCATCGCCGCCCAGCAGGACGTCATTGCCGCTGCCGCCCGACAGGCTGTCATTGCCTGCCCCGCCGCTTGCGCTGTCATCCCCGTCGCCCGCATTGACGCTGTCATTGCCATCACCGGCAGAGATGCTGTCGTTCAGGCCATCCGCGCCGTCGATCTCGTCGCCCTGCGTGTCCTGATAGCCGCTGGTCATCGTGTCATCGCCAGCGGTGCCATCGACGACGGAATCGCTGACATAGCTGCTCACGTCGATCGGCCCGCTGGTAAAGGCACCGGTCCCGGTGCCGTCGTCATTGCCGACCCATCCGACAGTGAAACTGCGCGCGACGGGGTTGTAGACGACCGAGAAATTGTCCCAGTCGAACCCGTCATTGGTATTCATGCCCTCGGCCATGTTCGGAAGGACAAGGGGAATATCGCCGGTAAAGGCATTGCCATCGGAATCGAAGATCCGATAGTTCAGCCCTGTCTTCGTATCGAAGGCGGCATCGCCATCGGGATAGACCGCGACGAAATAGCCGCTGTCGCCCAGGGCCGCCAGTTTCGCCGGCCCGGTATAGATATCCGAAGGCGATTGCGGGATCTGAACGTCCGAAACAACCGTCGTTCCATTCGCATCCGTGTCGATGATGGAAAAGCGCGGGTATGTGTTGCTTGGGTCATAGGCAGGATAGGAAATGGCAACGGTTCCGTTGCCCAGTGACACGATCGAAAGATGCTGGACATCATAGCCATCATATCCGTCGACAGCGCCGGTCCCGATGCGGAAATCCCCGGTTGCTGGGGTGCCATCCGCATTGAAGATGCGCCCTTCCAGGCTCATGGTCGTAGAGTTGTTGCTGTAGCCGTCATTGATCCACAGCGCCATCCAGCGCCCATCCTCCAGCGCCATAAGCGTCGGAGGGGATTCCCAGACGGTCGATTGGGATTCGTTGTCGGTGCCTTCAACCTCGGCTGTTGAAAAGACAGTCGCACCGTTCTGGTCCAGAACGGTGTAGACAGGTTCGTTGTTGCCCGTTTCGGCATGGCTGCGCGCCCAGCCGACGACGACGTTCCCCCCGGTCAGCGTGATGACGGAAAGGTCAGCCAGATCCGAACCGTCCGAACCGTCGATCGCCACATTGCCGATCCGGAAATCGTTGGTGACCCAGGTCCCGGTATTCGGGTTGAAGATGCGCCCCTCGACATGCATCGTCGTGAGACCGTCGGACAGCGCGTTGTTCGACCAGACGAAAAGGATGTTGCCGTTGTCCAGAACCGTCGTCACCGGCGGGCTTTCCGATCCGGTGGTGTCGGAAGACTGAATCTCCGTCGCGGGCGTGGTGATCGTGATCGTGGATGTGTCGGGCGTCAGGATGGTGAAGATCGGCTCATCCCCGCCCGTCTCGGTGGCGGAACGCACATAGCTGACAACCACCCGCCCATCCGGCAGCAGATCAAGATCGAGGTTGTCCCAGTCATACCCGTTGCTGCCATCGACGGCGGGCAGGCTGGCCAGGCTGATCTGGTCCGTGGCGGGCGTCCCATCGGCATTGTAGATGCGCGCGTTCAGTTCGACGGTCGCGGTGTCGGCAAGGGCGTTATCCGTCCAGACATAAAGGATGCGGCCATCATCCAGCACCAGCATCAAGGGCGGCGACTGGTTGCCTGTGGTTTCGGAATTGACCTGCGTCGTGGACATGCGCGCACCCTTGCCATGGAAGACCCCGACGTCGGATGCCGCCCCATTCAGGGCGTCGCCCGGGCGCGATGCGCGGGCGGCACGTCGCGGCGAAGATGCAGGAAAAGCCCTTGCCGTTTTCCTAACGCCCCTGCTTCTGGCGGGACTGTTTTCCGAAAATGCCAAAGGATCTTCCGGGCCTGTTCCCGATCAGATCGGGCAGAAACCCCATCCCCCGGCGGGCCTTGCACCGCCCTTCCTGCCGCTTTCCGCTTTCAAGTGGTTCCGAACTTTGCGACAGAAACAGTCAACCGGTCCGCGCGACCCAGGCGCCGCCGCTTTCCATGACGGAGGATCCCATGCCCTACACCCCCGCCGCCGACCGCTATTCGAAGATGGTCTACCGCAACTGCGGCAAATCCGGCCTGAAGCTGCCCGCCGTCTCACTTGGCCTTTGGCACAATTTCGGCCATGACACGCCCCACGAAACCAAGCGCGCGATCTGCCGCACGGCCTTTGACCTCGGGATCACGCATTTCGATCTGGCCAACAATTACGGCCCGCCCCCCGGCAGCGCCGAAGAGGCATTCGGCGAGATTCTGAAAAACGATTTCGCCGGATATCGCGACGAACTCATCATCTCATCCAAGGCGGGCTACCTGATGTGGGACGGCCCCTATGGCGAATGGGGCAGCCGGAAATACCTCGTCGCCTCCTGCGACCAGTCACTGAAACGGATGGGCCTCGACTACGTCGATATCTTCTATTCCCACCGATTCGATCCCGACACGCCGCTGGAAGAAACCATGCTGGCGCTCGATCACATCGTTCGGTCGGGCCGCGCGCTTTACGTCGGCATCTCCAGCTACAACAGCCAGCGCACGCGCGAGGCATATGCCATCCTGAAGGAACTCAAGACCCCCTTCATCATCCACCAGCCCAGCTACAACATCCTGAACCGCTGGGTGGAACATGACGGGCTGAAGGATACGCTGGCCGAACTCGGCCTCGGCTCCATCGCCTTCACGCCGCTGGCGCAGGGGATCCTCACGAAGAAATATCTCGGCGGCATTCCCCAGGGCAGCCGCGCCGCGCAGGGCAAATCGCTTGATCCCGCCACGATCACGGAAAGCGCGCTTGCCTCTGTCCGGGCGCTGGATGCCCTGGCCGCGCGCCGGGGCCAGACGCTGGCGCAGATGGCCATCGCCTGGGTGCTGCGCGATGGCGGCATCACCACCGCGCTGATCGGGGCATCGAAACCCGAACAGGTGGTGGATTGCGCCGGGGCCATCGGCAATCTGGACTTCGCCCCTGACGAACTGGCCGAGATTGACCGCATCAGCCGCGAAGAGGATATCAACCTTTGGGCGCGATCCTCGGCGGAATGAACCCGGGCCGGCAGGGCGATCCCGTCTTCCTGCCGGATAATCCCGAAAATCCCCTCCATTAGCGCTTGCCTAACCAAGCCCTGCTAGCCTGCTCCATGGGTGAACTGATGGGTGGTGGAATGGCCAGGCAGGGGAATGCCGCGCCAGTCGTCATCAAACGGAAGAAGATCATCGCCGGCGGCGGCCATCACGGCGGGGCATGGAAAGTTGCCTATGCCGATTTCGTGACCGCGATGATGGCTTTCTTCCTGTTGATGTGGCTGTTGAACGCGACAACGGAAAAGCAGCGCAAGGGGATTGCCGACTATTTCAATCCCACGATCCCGATCAACCGCGTCTCGGGCGGGGGGGATGGTGTCTTCGGCGGCGACAATGTCCTCAGCGAGAACACGCTCGCGCGCAATGGCGCGGGCGCCTCCGCCACGGATCCGATCCAGACCACCAGGTCGCAGGCCGAGGGCGGCCCGACAGCCGCCGATCTCGCCGCGGAAGAGGCGATGCTGCGCGAGATCGAGTCCCAGCTTGCCGCCTATACCGGCGAAAGCATGGTGTCCGATCGCCTGATGCGCCATGTCGTGACACGCCTGTCCGATGAGGGCCTGGTGATCGAGGTGTTCGATACCGAAGATGAACCGCTCTTCCTGTCCGATACCGCCGAGCCGCGCCCGATCCTGCGTGATCTGGCCGACATTCTGGTAAAGGTGACGGCCCTCGCTTCCAATCGGATCGCGGTTTCCGGCCATGTGCGCGCCTATCCGATCACCCTGCGGCAGGATCCCACCTGGGATCTGTCCACCGGCCGCGCGCAGGCGATGCGCTCCCTTCTCGTCGCGGCGGGGCTGGAGCCTGCGCGCCTGCAGCGCGTGGCAGGCTATGCTGCGCGTCGCCCGGCGACGGCAGATCCGGCATCCATCCGGAACAACAGGATCGAAGTGACGCTGCTCAGGCGACAACCGGGAATGCAGAGCTTTTGATGGATTAGCCCGAAATTAACCCGCCACGCGCCATGATCGGGGCCGACTCAGGGTCTGGCTTCAGAAAGGCGCACGACATGTCGATCACTTCTTCGCTCAACGCCGGGGTGGCGGGGTTGAATGCCAACGCAACACGTCTGGCAACGATTTCGGACAATATCGCAAACTCCAATACCTTCGGCTACCGCCGGGCCTATGCCGATTTCGAAAGCCTCGTCGTCGGCGGCACGCGTGGCAGCGGTGGCTATACCGCGGGGGGCGTCAATGCCACGGCCCTCCGCCTCATCGCGGAATCCGGCCCGCTTGTGGCCACCTCGAACGCACTTGATCTTGCGGTGGCGGGCCGGGGGATGCTGCCCGTGCGCCCCGCCGTCGGCAACGGCACCTCGGGCAGCGAACAGGCGATGCAGCTGATGCGGACAGGGGCCTTCCGCCCCGATGCCCAGGGCTTCCTGACGACGGAAAGCGGCATGCTGCTGCTGGGCTGGCCCGCCGATCTGGATGGATCCATCCCGACATTCCCGCGCGATTCCGAACTTGGCCTGCAGCCGATCCGGATCGACATGAACCAGCGTGTCGGCGATCCGACGACGCTTGTCCGCCTTGGGGTGAACTTGCCCGCCACAGCCACCACGGTCGGCGCGGATGGCGACAGCCTGCCATTGTCGGTGGAATATTTCGGCAATCTCGGCACGTCCGAGACGCTGGCGATCAGCTTCACGCCCACGGTTCCCGCCTCTGGCTCTGCCTCGAACAGATGGACGATGGTGATCCGGGATTCCGCCTCGGACAACGCTGTGATCGGCGAATACACGATCCAGTTCGACGATTCGCGCGGGCTTGGCGGCATGATCGATTCTGTCACCGCCGTTTCCGGTGGCGCCTATGATGCGGCGACAGGGAACATCACCCTCAATGTGGCGGGCGGGCCGATCTCCATCGCCCTGGGCACGCCGGGCACGAATACCGGCCTGACGCAGCTTGACGATGCATTTGCGCCCGCAGGTATCGTCAAGGATGGCTCTCCCATCGGCACGCTCACCGCGCTCGAGGTGGATGCCGAAGGCTATCTCAATGCCAGCTACGATACCGGCTTCTCGCGGCGTCTGTTCCAGATCCCGCTGGTGGATGTGCCCAATGTCGCGGGTCTCATGCCGCTGGCCGGGCAGACCTATCAGGTCACCCAGCAATCGGGGGCCTTCATGCTCTGGGATGCGGGCACCGGGCCGACGGGCACCGTCGCAGGCTTCGCCCGCGAAGGATCGACAACGGATGTCGCCGCCGAACTGACCGCGCTGATCCAGACGCAGCGCGCCTATGCCTCGAATGCCAAGGTCATCCAGACCGTGGCATTGTCCTTGGCCGAGGCAATGGATTTCCCGGTCGAGATCTCCGATTGCGTCCGGCTCAGGTTCGAATTGATGGATTTCATCGTTTGCAGCGCAACCATCGCGCTGTTGTTGGTCAGAATGGACGACATCTTCGTTCCCCATGAAAAAGGCGCCTTTGGCGCAGGTTGGCCGACGGGTTCTGCCCGTTGCGCCGACCCCGGGCCGACGCGCCACCCCGCTGCGGGATGCCCCCTCATCTGACGGCAGAGGGATTAAGCCTTTCCTGATGCCGCCCGGCCCTTTTCATCGGATTTGATGTAAATCACAGCCGCCGGCCCTCGGTCCCGCCGGTCATCGGCTGGCGGCGTCCGGTCCTGTCATAGATGTCGGCCCGTTCGGCGGCGGCAAGTTCGGCCAGGCGGCGCATGCCCGCACGCAGGCCCGCCTGCGCGGCCTTCAGGCATTCCATGTTCCGCTGCGCAAGACGCCGACTGTCGCCCCGCCCCCCGGCCAACGCCTGGCGTGGTTCCGCCAGAAACGTCTCTAATTCTGCGCAATATGCCTCGATTCGCAGAAACTCGCCGCGCCGCAGATCCGCGTTCATCGCTTCGAGAATCGCCCTCAGCCGGGTATCGCGGGTCATTTCCCTTCCTCCGCCCAGGACCGGATCAACCGCTCCGCCAGCCCGATTCCTCCGGCCCGCACCATGGCGGCGGCCTGCCCCTCGCGCAGGAAAGAGGCGAATTGTTCCTCGCCAATGCCGCCCGAGAACGCCCCCTTCTGCGGGCTCATCCCGGCATGGCGCAGCATTTCGGCAAGAAAGGCCGTCTCCAGCTCGGCCGCCCGGGCGCGAATCGAAGGGGCTTGCGCGGGCGGGAGCGGTGCGTGGGGCAGGGTGGCAGGGTCCATGAAACCTCCAGTTCTCCGGAAAGGGACAATTCCATCGGTTTTGCCGCAGGCCGGTAAAGAATCAGTAACCGCTCTGCGGCAAATCTGGATCAAACGGCAGAAGTCGGGCGTCAGATGATTCCACCGATCCTTTCCTCCCTATCGTCCCGTTCCGGCCCGGACAGGCATGATCCGCTGTCCGGAACCCGCGATGAATTCGGCTCTATCTTTGCCGAATTCCTTCTTCTTCCCGTTCCGGGCCAGCAAGATGCCAGCCCTGCGCCGGACGCCATCGTCGATGCGGGGCGTGATGATTCCAAGGCTGATGCAGCGCTGGAATCCCCGCCAGATGGCTGGAACGGGGATCCGTCACCGCCTGCCCAGATGGGGCAGATCCCGGTGCAACCAGATGGCTCGGCAGGCCCGCAGGCCGCCTTGCTGCCCTGGCTTGCTCCGACGATCGCCCCGACAACCGCCCCGTTGATCGCCCCGGCCGATGCCACGACGAACGCCCTGGCGGTTGCCCCGGCGAATGCGCCAATGCATGTCGTCGCTGTCCCCGCTTTTGCCCCGACCAATGCCCCCGCCTCCCGTGGAGGTGACATCGAGCCTGAACCTGACCCCCTGGTTGCAACCACTGCCCCCGCCTCCCGTGGAGGTGACATCGCGCCTGAACCTGACCCCCTGATTGCGACCAATGCCCCCGCATTCCGTGCAGATGCCACCGAGCCGGAACCCGTCCCCCTGTTTGCCGGGCCTTCCGTCCCCCCCTTGCCCAAGGCCGGGGCTATTCCTGCGTCGGTATCCGGGCCAGTTGCGCGCCAACTTGCCAGCCCCGACATGCCCATCGCGGGCACCGGCATCCCGCCGATGGCCGATCCTCCGGTCACCCCTTCCGGCCCTGCAGAAACCAGCCGGAATTCCGCAATTTCAGCCATGTTAGAGCCTGTTCATGCTCCGATTGGCAGCGCCCCGCTGCCCCCCCTTCCCCTTGATTCCAATCCACAGCCTGAACCCCAAGGCAGCAAGACTGCCGCAATAATCGCTCAGGCCACGCACCTTCCCCCCCGCCCCGGATCCGAGCCTGGGGCGCGCATGGCGACGTCCGTTCCCCCCCCTGGCCCGGCCCCTGCTCAAATACCCTTGACGGTGCCCATCGCGGTTCCCGTCACCTTTCCCGTGTCTCTGCCCGATCTCGCGACCATCGCCATGGGCGCGGGGTGGCCCCCAATCGCACCTTACGGAGACGACCCGCAGCCATCGCTGCCTGTGCCAGCCATGCCGTCATCCATGCAAAATAGTCTCGAACATGGCTGGAATGATGCGAAACTTGCCGCTTCTTCTATGTCGGATCGGGCGTTGCTCCTCTCCGCACCTGCCGCGCCCGTCGCTGCCTCTGCCCCGTCCTTGGGCTCAGAGATCGCGCCGCTGGAACCCCCGGCCCCCGGCGCTCCGGCGGCTGTCGCCCTGGTTTCGGCTGCCGGGCAGGGACTCGGCACCGCCCTGCCCGTTGCTGCCGCGCCGGAAATCCCGGCGCAGCCAGCCACCGCCCCGGTCGCGCCCGGGGATCGTGACCTGTCACCCCCTGCCATGGGCAGCCCTGCACCGGCAGGCTGGCCGCCTGCAGCCGAACCGGCAGCAGAACCGGCAACCGTATCAAGGCAGGGCCCGGCCTCCCTCGACCCGATCCCACCCGAACCGGCCCCGCGCGGCCGATCTGCCGACCTTCCGCAGGCCGGGCAGGCCGTTCCGGCCCCGGCGGCAGTGTCGGGCGCCCCGACCGAAATGCCGCCAACCGCAATCAGCGCCGCCCCCATCGCAGATGCGCCGGATCCCGGCGCCCCCCCGGATCACAAGGCCCCGGCAACATCGGATCACGCCCCCCGTCCGCTTGCGGCCACGATGCTGCAGCTCTTGCAGACAGGCCCGGATCAGCCGGTCACGCTCAAGCTCTCGCCTGCCGAACTTGGCACCCTGCGGTTCGAGATCCTTCAGCGTGACCAAGGCCTGCACCTTCACCTCTCTGTCGATCAGCCTGCCGCGCTCGATCTTCTGCGCCGTCAGGGCGATCAGCTTCTGGCCGAACTGCGCCAATCCGGCTTTCCTGGCGCGACGCTCAGCTTTGCGGGCAGTTTCGCGGGCGGTGGCGGCCAGGATGCACCGGCCTCCCAGGGCAACCCCTCCCCCGCCCCGCGCCAGTCCCCGGATCCGGCCCCGCAGGCGGCAGCCCTGCCCCCTTCGGCGGCAAGGCCATCCGCCCAGTCGACCTCGCTCGATCTGCGCCTGTGACGCAGCATCGGTGCCACAACCTGCGAAAGGAACATGATGGACCCCCTTCTTCCCGCAACGGCCGCCGGCACGGCCCGGACAGGCGGCAGCTTTGCCGCCGGGTCCGGGGCGGATTTCACCACCTTCCTGCGGATGCTGACCACGCAGATGGAAAATCAGGATCCGCTGAACCCGATGGAATCCACCGATTTCGCGGTGCAACTAGCCACCTTCTCGGGCGTCGAACAGCAGGTGCAGACGAATCGCCTGCTTTCCTCGCTCTCCGGGCAGTTCGGCCTGATGGGCATGGCCCAGCTTTCGGGCTGGATCGGGCAAGAGGCGCGCAGTTCTGCCCCCGTCCATTTCGATGGCCAGCCCGTGACGCTGTCCTTCCAGCCTGCGCCGATGGCCGATGAACTGGCCCTTGTCGTCCGGGATGCCCGGGGCACCCTCGTGGCGCGCGAACAGGTGCCGCCGGGACAGACCAGCTATCGCTGGCTGGGCGGCGATGCGGCGGGCAATCCTGCTGCGCCGGGGGTCTACAGCTTTCAGCTTGAAAACCTGCGCGCGGGCGAGGTGATCCGCACCGATCCGGCCCAATCCTATGCCCGCATCGAAGAGGCGCGGCGCGATGGCGACCAGATCACCCTGATCCTGCGGGGCGGCGTCGCCATCAACGCGGATGCCGTCACCGCCCTGCGCGCGCCCTGATCACGCCTCCGGCTTGCGGTGGCGACAGATGGCGCTAGGGTCCGCCGCATGCCCTGCCCGCCGCCGCCCGATCTGCCCCCCGCCGCCGCCCATGCCCTGGCCGGGCTCCTTCCCGCCTGCGCCTCTGCGGACTGGCATTCCTTGCCCGGCGGGCGCAGCAACCGGGTCTGGCGGGTTGGCGATCTGGTGGTGAAATGCCACGATCCCGCGACGGCGACCCCGCTCTTTCCCAATGATGCCGGGATCGAATCGCAGGCCCTGCGCCTATTCGCCCCGCGCGGCCTCTCCCCCCGCCTGCGCGCGGCGGGCGAAGGCTGGATCATCTACGATCACATCCCCGGCCAGATCGGCCCGGGCGATCCGGCGGCCGTGGCGGCAATGCTGCACCGCCTGCATGGGCTGTCCCTGCCTGACGCCCCCTTCCGCCTTCTGCCCAATGGCAGCGCGGCCCTTCTGTCCCATGCGCGCGGCTTCGCGCCCCCGGGCCTGCCGCCGCCCCCGGCAGATCCGCAGATCCCCCCGGTCACGCCTTGCCCCGTCCATGCCGATGCGGTGCCGGGCAACATCCTGACAACGCCCGCAGGGCCGCTCCTGATTGATTGGCAATGCCCCGGCATGGGCGACCCGGTCGAAGACCTCGCCACCCTGCTCTCGCCCGCCATGATGTGGCTCTATACCGGCGGAAAGGCCCCCGATGGCTGGGCCGAGGCGCTTTTGCAATCCTACCCCAACCGCGCCACCGCAGACCGTAGCCGCGCCCTGCTGCCCCTCTATCGCTGGCGCATCGCGGCCCATTGCGCCCTTCGGGCCGCGCGCGGCAATGCCGCCTATGCCACCGCCCTGCGCATGGAACTGGAAACGCTCTAGATCAGCGCGCCCAGCCCCACACCCGCGGCAAAGACCACCACCCCCAGCGGGATCAGATACCAGCGCGACCGCCGCCGTGGCGGGGCCAGCGGCTTTGGCGGGTCCGCCTGCGCGATCAGCGCCGCCTCCACCATGCGCGGCAGCTTCGGCCCGAACCGGCCCAGCACCCGCGCCGTCTGCAACAGATCCCGGATCAGCGCGGCAGGCCCCACATTCTTGGCGATATAGCTTTCCACCACCGGCCTTGCGACCTGCCAGATGTTGATATGCGCATCCAGCGACCGCGCCACCCCTTCCACCACCACCATCGTCCGCTGCAACAGGATCAGTTCCGTCCGCGTCTGCATCCCGAAGCGTTCCGTCACCTCGAACAGATAGGCGAGCAAGCGCGCCATCGAAATCCGGCTCGCATCCATGCCAAAGATCGGCTCGCCCACCGCCCGCAGCGCGCGGGCGAATTCGTCGATGTCGCGATCCGCAGGCACATAGCCCGCCTCGAAATGCACCTCCGCCACGCGGCGGTAATCCTTGCGGATGAAGCCCATCAGGATTTCCGCATAGACCCGGCGCGTATATTCGTCGATCCGCCCCATGATCCCGAAATCATAGGCGATGATCGCCCCATCCGCCCCCACCTTCAGGTTCCCCTGATGCATGTCGGCGTGAAAGAACCCGTCCCGCAACGCATGGTTCAGGAACAAGGACAGCACCCGCGCCGCCAGAACCTTCCGGTCATGCCCCGCCGCATCGATCGCGGCATTGTCGTTCATGCCGATGCCTTCCGCCCAGCCCAGCGTCATCACCGTCTTGCCCGACAGGAACCAGACGGGCTTCGGCACGCGAAAACCTTCGTCCTTCTCCGTATTCGCCGCGAATTCAGCCGCAGCCGACGATTCCAGCCGCAGGTCCAATTCGCCCATGACCACGCCCTCGAAATGGGCGATCACATCCATGGGCCGCAGCCGCCGCGTCTGGGGGGCCACGATCTCGATCGTGCGCGCGATCAGATAGAAGGCGTCGATATCCTTGCGGAACGCCCGCTCGATCCCGGGCCGCAGAACCTTGACGGCGACCTCCTCCCCCGTATCCGCCAGCCGCGCCCGATGCACCTGCGCGATGGATGCCGCGGCGACAGGCTCGGAAAATTCGGAAAACACCTGATCGACCGGCACTTCAAGCTCGGCCTCGATCATCTTCATCGCCACGTTGCGGGGGAAAGGCGGCAACTGGTCCTGCAGGTATTTCAACTGCTGCGACAGTTCCTCGCCCACGATATCGGGCCGCGTGGAAAGGATCTGCCCGAACTTGATATAGGCGGGCCCCAGCGCCGTCAGCGCCCGCGTCGCAGGCGGCAGCGCCGGATCCCCCTTCAACCCCAGCCATTTGAACGGCCAACCCAGCAGCCGCGCCGCAACGCGGATGGAGGCAGGCGCCCGAAACGCCTCCAGCACCACGGCCATCGCCCCCGTGCGCTCCAGCGTCGCGCCCGTCCGGATCAGGCGCCAGATATTGTGCGGTCCGCGCATTCTACAGCTTCCAGCCCGAATGCAGCGCGGCGATCCCAAGGCTCAGGTTGCGATACTTCACCTGCCCGAACCCCGCCTTGCGGATCATGCCCGCAAAGGTTTCCTGATCGGGGAACTTGCGGATGGATTCGACCAGATACTGATAGCTGTCGCGATCCTTCGCCACGATCTGCCCCATCACGGGGATCACGTTGAAGGAATAGGCGTCATAGACCTTCTGCATCAGGTCATTCGGGATCTGGCTGAATTCCAGCACCATCAGCCGCCCGCCGGGGCGCAGCACGCGATAGGCCTCGTTCAGCGCGTCCTGCACCCGCGTCACGTTCCGGATGCCGAAGCTGATCGTATAGACGTCGAAGGAATTCGCCGGAAAGGGCAGGGCCATCGCATCGCCCACCACCCAGTCCAGCCGCTCCGCCTGCCGCTCTGCCTCGGCCCGCTGGCGGCCCGCCACCAGCATGGATTCGGTCATGTCCAGCACCACGGCCGATGCCCCCGGCGCGCGCTTCAGGAAGCGGAAGGCGATATCCCCCGTCCCCCCCGCCACATCCAGCAGCCGCTGGCCCGGCCGCGGCGCCAGCCAGTCCATCATCGCGTCCTTCCACAGACGGTGAACCCCGCCCGACATCAGGTCGTTCATGATGTCATAGCGGCTCGCCACGCGGGTAAAGACGCCATGCACCATGCCCGCCTTCTCGGCCTCCGGCACGGTCTGAAAGCCGAAATGGGTGGTGCCTTGCTCTTCGTCGGTCATCGGGTCTTGCCGTTCCTTTGCTTGCCCTTCCTTATAGGCCGGTAATGCGGCGCTGCAATGCGCCCACATGTCCGACAGGCCCGAACACCATGCCCGAACTGCCCGAGGTTGAAACCGTCCGCCGTGGCCTCCTTCCCGCGATGGAGGGCCGCCGCATCATTCGCGCACAGGTCAACCGCCCCGATCTGCGCTGGCCTTTCCCGCCCCGCATGGCAGACCGCCTGACAGGCGCGCGCGTCCTGACGCTGCGCCGCCGCTCCAAATACATCCTCGCCGATCTTTCCACGGATGAAACGCTCCTCATCCATCTCGGCATGTCAGGAAGGATGCTCATCTCCCCTCCCCCGCCCGCGGGGGAGGGGCAGGGGGAGGGGGTGGCCCGCTTGGAGGGGGTGGCCCCCGAACGCGAAACGTTGGGCGAATGGCACCACCACCACCCCGCCCCGGAAAAGCACGATCACGTCATCCTCGACATGGAGGATGGCACCCGCATCACCTTCAACGATGCCCGCCGCTTCGGCGCGATGGACCTGATGCCCACCGCCACCGCCGATGCCCACCCCCTTCTCGCCGTCCTCGGCCCCGAACCGCTGGGCAACGCCTTCGACGACGCCTATCTCACGGCCCGCCTCAAGGGCCGCAACACCCCCATCAAATCCGCCCTGCTCGACCAGCATCTCGTCGCGGGCCTGGGCAATATCTATGTCTGCGAAACGCTCTACCGCGCCCGCATCCACCCCGCGCGCAAGGCCGCCCGCATCTCCGCCGCCCGCGCCGCCGCCCTCGTCCCCCTCATCCGCGATGTCCTGGCCGAGGCGATCACCGCAGGCGGCTCTTCCCTGCGCGATTACCGCCAGGCCGATGGCGAACTTGGCTACTTCCAGCACAGCTTCCAGGTCTACGGTCGCGAAGGCCAGCCCTGCCTTACCCCCGGCTGCACCGCCACCATCCGCCGCATCGTGCAATCCGGCCGGTCCTCCTTCTTCTGCCCCGCCTGCCAGAAGTGACGCGTCGTTAATCCCCGTCACCGCCCTTGATAACGCCCGCGTTACTGCTAGGAGTCACCCGGACAGAAGAACGGAGCCGCGCCATGGCCTATGAGACGCTCATCGTCGAGATCGAGGATTACACCGCCCTCATCCGCCTCAACCGGCCCGAGGCGCTCAATGCGCTCAACGCCAAACTCATGCAGGAACTCGCCGCCGCCATCGGTGCGGCCGATCGCAACGACAAGGTGCGCTGCATCGTGTTGACCGGCTCCGAAAAGGCCTTCGCCGCCGGGGCCGATGTCAAGGAAATGGCCGAGAAATCCTTCACCGACGTCTTCTTCGACGATCTCTTCGCGCCCGAGGCTGACGCCATCGCCCGCACGCGCAAGCCGCTCATCGCCGCCGTTTCCGGCTATTGCCTTGGCGGCGGATGCGAACTTGCCATGATGTGCGATTTCATCATCGCCGCCGATTCCGCGAAATTCGGCCAGCCCGAAATCAACCTCGGCATCGTCGCAGGCATGGGCGGCACCCAGCGCCTGACCCGCGCCGTCGGCAAGGCCAAGGCGATGGACATGAACCTCACCGGCCGCTTCATGGACGCGGCCGAGGCGGAACGCTGCGGCCTTGTCAGCCGCGTTGTCCCCGCCAAGGATCTGATGGCCGAGGCGATGAAATCCGCAGGCAAGATCGCCCAGAAATCCGCCCTCACCGCGATGGTGGTCAAGGAATGCGTCAACCGCGCCTTTGAAACCACCCTGCGCGAAGGCATCCTCTTCGAACGCCGCATGTTCAACGCGGCCTTCGCCACCGAAGACCAGAAGGAAGGCATGTCCGCCTTCCTGGAAAAGCGCGAAGCGCAGTTCCGCGACCGCTGAGCCTGCCATTTCAGGCTTTCCTTTCCGCCCCGCTTGCACTATAGCCCCGGCCCACATGCGCGTGGGCCCGCTTAGGCAAGATATGATTCCGTCCTTTGGGGCGGGGCTTTGGGTCTTTGTGCAACCGATCTGAAACAAAGACCTACAGGATAGAAATCTCCCATGGCAAATACGGCCCAGTCCAAAAAGCGCGCCCGTCAGTCCGAAGCCCGCTACGCGGTGAACAAGGCACGCCGCTCGCGCATCCGCACCTTCATCCGCAAGGTCGAAGAGGCGATCGCTTCCGGCAATGCCGAAGCCGCCCTCGCCGCCCTGCGCGCCGCCCAGCCCGAACTGGATCGTGGCGTCACCAAGGGCATCCTCCACGCCAATACCGTCTCGCGCAAGATGTCGCGCCTGGCCGCCCGGGCAAAGGCGCTGGCCGCTCCGGCCGCCTGATCCAGGCCTCTCGCATTCTGCCAACAGGGCGCGTCCGCAGGGACGCGCCCTGTTGCATTCCGGCCGATCTGAACCGTCCCGTTCCGCGTTTTCGCGGGCCTGCGTTGCCCATTTGCAAGGGGCTCCGGATTCGGTTTCGCCATCTTCCTGTCAAGCGTGAAGTTCGGTTGCACGCCCTCCGGCCGCCTTGCTAGCGTCACCCTGCGATTCACTCTCGTCCTGGGGGACATGACGGAATCGCAGATGGAATTCGACAGGCCTGCACTGCTGCCAAGCGTATCCTTACGCCGTCTTATTCTGTTTGCGGTTCAATTGGTTATGGTGTCTGCACCCTGCGTGCGGAAATCATGTCGGGCGGTTGCGGTCAGATGCGAATCTGGCCGTGTCATTGCGTGACAAACCGGCCTCTCGGGTCGGAAACGGGCTTGGTGGTGCCCCGGCGTAGGGGGCGTGTGGTATGCCTGTTTCGATCCGATGATGGCCGCGTGGCCAAGTCTGTCCTGCGGGGCCTGGGCGATAGCCCCGGTGCAAGCCGGTGCAACAACAACAGGCGTGCCGGATCTGCCACAGGTTCAGAAGCACGTCGCCGTACGGGTCAGGAAGAATGACGAACGAGACTTGGGGTTTGGTCCGCGAGGAACTGATCAAGAGGGTTGGACGGAACAACTATGTCACCTGGATCGAACCGCTGAAATTCTCTGACCTCCGGCAGGGGGTCGCGCGTTTCGAGGTTCCCACCTCCTTCTTCGGTGACTGGGTCTCGCGCAATTTCGGCGATCACATCCGCGCCCAGCTCAACCATGCGGGGGCGCAGGTGGATCGTGTGGAATTCGCCGTCTCCGCCACCCGCCCCGCCGCCGCGCCGCAACCGGCGGCTCCGGCCCCCGCCGCCACCCGCGCCCGTCCGGCGGCCCGCCCTGCCGCCGATGCCGATGACATGCCCGGCGCCCCGCTCGATTCGCGCTTCACCTTCGACAGCTTCGTCGTGGGCAAGCCCAACGAACTCGCCCATGCCGCCGCCCGCCGCGTCGCCGAAGGTGGCCCCGTCACCTTCAACCCGCTCTTCCTCTATGGCGGTGTCGGCCTCGGCAAGACGCACCTCATGCATGCCATCGCGCATGAACTGCAGACCCGCCAGCCGCATCTGCGCGTCCTCTACCTGTCGGCCGAACAATTCATGTATCGCTTCGTGCAGGCCCTGCGCGAACGCCAGATCATGGATTTCAAGGAACTCTTCCGTTCCGTCGATGTCCTCATGGTCGATGACGTGCAGTTCATCGCGGGCAAGGATTCCACGCAAGAGGAATTCTTCCACACCTTCAACGCGCTGGTCGATCAGAACAAGCAGATCGTCATTTCCGCCGACCGCGCCCCGGGCGAGATCAAGGATCTGGAAGATCGCATCAAGTCCCGCCTGCAATGCGGCCTTGTCGTCGACCTTCACCCCACCGATTACGAACTGCGCCTCGGCATCCTGCAGCAAAAGGTGGAACTCTACCGCAGCCAGTATCGCGGCCTTGTCATCGCCGATGGCGTGCTGGAATTCCTCGCCCACCGCATCACCACCAATGTCCGCGTGCTGGAAGGCGCGCTGACGCGCCTCTTCGCCTTCGCCTCCCTCGTGGGCCGCGAAATCACGCTGGAACTGGCGCAGGATTGCCTGGCCGACATCCTCCGCGCCTCGGACCGCAAGCTCACGATCGAAGAGATTCAGCGCAAGGTGGCAGACCATTACAACATCCGCCTGTCGGACATGATCGGTCCCAAGCGCGTCCGCACCATCGCGCGCCCGCGTCAGATCGCCATGTATCTGGCCAAGCAGCTGACCCCGCGCAGCCTGCCGGAAATCGGCCGCCGCTTCGGCGGGCGCGATCACACCACCATCATGCATGGCGTCCGCAAGATCGAAGAGCTTATGGCCACCGACAGCCAGCTTGCCGACGATCTGCAACTCCTGCGCCGTCAGCTTCAGGGCTGATCGCCGCCCTGCCAAAGGAAAAGGCGCCCTTCATCCGCGATGAAGTGCGCCTTTGCTTTTCCGCCTCCCGCGCGCCCGTCAGGCCGCCAGGGGCTCCCGCGCCCGCCGGCGCGCCACCCAACCTGCCAGGCCAAAGGCCGTCAGCAGCAGGGGCAGCGTCCCGCCGATGGGAACGACCGGGGTCGAATTCACCGTCAGCGAGGCGGGTTCGATGTTGCTCACGATGAAGGGCGTGCCCTCGGGCTTGATGACAAAGGTGAAACCGCCTTCATCCGTGCCCAGCGTCGCACCGAAATAGGTTTCCAGAACCCCCGTCACCGTCAGGACACCCGTCCCCGTTGCCGGGAACACCCAGTTGAAGAGGAAATTCCGCGGGCTCGGCAGGACAGAGCCGAAAAAGCTGAAGACCTGCACATTGCCGGGATCGAAGGAATCGCTCACCGTCAGGTTCATCGCATAAAGATCGTATCCCGCCAGAATGGCGGTGGGATCCGGGTTGTAGGTATAGGCATAGGACACACCGGCAGTCACATCCGTCGGCCCCGTCACCGTCGCTGCCTGTGCCTGGCCCAGAAAGGCCATGGCGACGGCAGCCGCAGCCAGAATCTTGCGCATTCAATGCCCCCATCAATGCAAAGCAGATTTCAGCATGGGGGGAATCGGGAAAAATGGCAATCTTCGTTTACGAACCATCGCCACATTTTCGCCGCATTCGCCCCGATCCCCGCCGCGCAGGCTGTCAGACCCGCCCGCCCGGCAACCATGGGTTGCAGGCCCGTCACGCCCTGATCGTGAATCCCCGGGCGATATGGTTGCGCACGAACCAGATCAGCCCCACCCCGGGAATCAGCGACACCACCGTCATCGCCATGACCAGCCCGATATCCGTCTGGAAACTGAACAGCGCGTTGATCGCCATGGTGATCGGCTTGCCCCCCGTCACCGTCAGGATGCGGGCAAAGACCACCTCCACCCAGGAAAAGATGAAGCAGAAGAAGGCCGTCACCCCGATCCCCGGCGCAATCGCCGGGATCAGGTGGCGCAGCAGGAAGGATGGCAGCGAATGCCCGTCCAGAAAGGCCGTCTCGTCAAACTCCCTCGGCACGGCAGAGATGAAGCTTTCCAGGATCCAGATCGCGATGGGCAGGTTGAACAGGCAATGCACCAGCGCAATCCCCACCGGCGTGTTCACCAGCCCTGCATTGGCGAACAGGATGAAAATGGGCAGCGACAGCACCACAGGCGGCGTCACCCGAAAGGCCAGCAGCAGGAACAGGAAATGCCGGTCCCCCACAAAGCGATAGCGCGACAGGGCATAGGCCGCCGGCAACCCCGCCCCGATGCACAGCGCCACGTTCAGGGACACATAGATCATCGAATTCCCGATCGACGCCACCAGCGCCGGATCCGCCGCGATGTTGCGATAGTTGATCAGGCTCCACTGCCCCTCCACCATCCCCTCGCGCGGCAGGGTGGACATGAAGCTCAGCACGAAGGTCTGCGCCAGCGGCAGCAGGATGAACCCCGCCAGCAGCACGAACACCCCCCCACGCAGCAAAATTCCCCTCATCCCCGCTCCTCCTGCCGCGACAGGCCGCTGATCCGCACAAAGGCCCAGACCACCGTGATCACGATCAGGAAATAGACCATCGACCGCGCCGCCGCCGATCCATAGCTGAAGCCCTTGATCTCTTCCCCCAGATCAATCGCCAGGAAATGCGTGGCCATGTCCGGCCCGCCCGCATTGATGGCAAAGGCCTCGGTATAGATCATGAAACTGTCGACGAACCGCAGCAGCAGCACGATGCCCAGCGGCCCCGCGATCCGGGGCAGCTCGATATGGCGGAACACCGCCACCCGCGATGCCCCGTCAATCGCCGCCGCGCGATAGAAATCGCCCGAAATTCCCGAAAGCCCCGCATAGGCCAGGATCACCACCAGCCCCAGCCAGTGCCAGGTATCCATCACCACCAGCAGGATCCAGGTATGCAGCGCGGTGAACTTCCAGTCGAACCCGATCCCCGCCGCCGCCAGCGCCTGCCCCACCATCCCCGTCTCCGGGTTGATCAGCCCCAGCCACATCATCCCGATCATGTTCCACGGCACCACCAGGGGCAGCGCCACCAGCATCAGGATCAGCACCGCCCCCCGCCCCATGCCCCGCAGCAGCAGCGCGATCCCCACCCCCAGCGGCACCTGCACCGCCAGGATCACCGCCGAAAACAGCAGGCTCCGCCCAAGGCTAGCATGAAACCGGGTTGAGGTGACGATCTCCTCATACCACTCCACGCCCACCCAATGCACATCCTGCAGCGAAAAGATGTCATGCAGCGCATAGTTGAACACCGCCACCAGCGGCACCACGCCCACAAAGGCCATGACCGCCGCCGCAGGCATCATCATCCACCATGCCGCATTCCGATAGGGTCGCATCCTGCCTGCCTGTCCTGCCCTCTGCCCGATACCTGCACGGATCCCGCCCCCATGCAACGCCTTGCCCGGGCGTCTTGCGACTTTGGTCTCGGCTCATGGCCCTTGCCTTGTCGGCGCGCAGACCGCTTTACTTTCACTCTGATCCATCCGCCGAAGGAAGATCGAAAGGGAGGACAAACCGATGTGCCAGGTTTTCGCGGGGCAGGATCCCGCCCGTTATGAAAGCATCACCCGCCGCCTGCGGCTGAACGGTCAAAGCACCAGCATCCGCCTCGAACATGCCTTCTGGGAAATCCTCGATGAAATCGCGGCCGCCGAAGGCACGGCCACGCCCGCCTTCGTTTCCAAGCTCCACAGCGAAGTGCTGGAACAGCGCGGCGAGCCGGAGAACTTCACCTCGCTCCTGCGCTGCGCCTGCCTGATCCATATGGATCAGCGCGCCCAGTCCCGCGCGGAACAGTCCACCGCGGCCCATGCCCTCGCCGCCGAATGAAAATGCGCGCGTAGTATAGACCTACTACCTGCCCGCGCCGGAACGGGTTCACACTTCCCCTCAGGACAGTCCGAAAGACCTGACGGAGGAAGACCTTGGCCAAGGCCATACACAGCATGATCCGCGTGCTTGATGAAGCACGCTCCGTGGCGTTCTACGATCTGGCCTTCGGGCTCAAGGTCGCGGATCGGCTCGATTTCGACAGTTTCACCCTTGTCTACCTGTCGAATGCCGAAACCGGCTTCGAACTGGAACTCACCATCAACAAGGGCCGGACAGAGCCTTACGATCTCGGCAATGGCTATGGCCACCTTGCCTTTTCCGTTTCCGATGTCGATGCCGAACATGCCCGCCTCACCGCGGCGGGCCTTGCCCCGCGCAAGCTGGTGGATTTCGCCCCCGGCGGCACGGTCATCGCCCGCTTCTTCTTCATCGGCGATCCGGACGGCTACCAGATCGAGGTTCTGCAAAGGGCAGGCCGCTACCTCTGAACCGCGATCCCGGGCGGAAGAGGGGCCGCCCATCGCACCCGAAATCGTCATGCTCAGGGAGGAGACAATGACACAACACCCGAAAGGCCCGGCGCTGGAACGCCGCGGCCTCACCCGCCGCCAGCTACTGTCGCGTTCTGTCGCGGCCGGGGCCAGCCTTGTCGTCGGCGCGGGCTTCGTCGCGTCCGGCACTGCTGCCTGGGCGCTGGAAACCACCGCGATCAAGCCCGAATCCATGGCCACGCTGATCCAGATGGCGCGCGACATCTATCCCCATGATCAGGTCGCGGATCAGTTCTACGCCATCGCCGTCAAGGGCTACGACACCGCCGAAGCCGCCCCGAATGTCGAGGCCGGCATCGCCGAACTCAACGCCGCCGCTGTCGCGGCAGGCCATGCCGATTACATCTCGATCGGCTGGGAGGAAGACCGCGTCGCCGTCCTGCGCGCCATCGAGACCGGGGTCTTCTTCCAGACCATCCGCTCCGGTCTCGTGACCGGCCTCTACAACCAGAAGGACGTCTGGCCGATCTTCGGCTACCAGGGGGAAAGCTTCTCCCAGGGTGGCTACATCGAACGCGGCTTCGACGACATCGACTGGCTCTGAAGGGGGGATCGGACAAATGGTTGCGAAATTCGACCTGAACGACGACTCCGTGGTCGTCATCATCGGCACCGGCGCGGGCGGCGGTGTTCTAGCCAACGAACTGGCGCAGAAGGGCGTCAAGGTCGTGGCGCTCGAGGCCGGGGGCCGCTACCTCCCCGAGGATTACATCAACGACGAATGGGAAAGCTTCACCCAGCTTGCCTGGCTCGATGCCCGCACCACCAGCGGCACCTGGCGCGTGGCCAAGGATTTCTCGGGCCTGCCCGCCTGGATCGTCAAGGCCGTCGGCGGCACCACCACCCACTGGGCCGGGGCTTCGCTCCGGTTCCAGGAACATGAATGGAAGGCGCTTTCCACCTATGGCGCGGTCGAAGGCGCAAGCCTGCTCGACTGGCCCATCGACGCGGCCGAAATGGCGCCCTGGTATGAAATGGCCGAAACGAAACTCGGCGTCACCCGCACGGGCGACAGGGCCGGTCTGCCGGGCAACAACAACTTCAAGGTCTTCGAAAAGGGTGCCCTCGCGCTGGGCTACAAAGAGGTCCATACCGGGCGCATGGCCATCAACTCGGCCGATTACGATGGCCGCATGGCCTGCCAGCAGACCGGCTTCTGCTTCCAGGGCTGCAAATGGGGGGCGAAATGGTCCGCCGCCTATACCGACATCCCGGCGGGCGAGGCGACGGGAAACCTCGAAGTGCGCGAACGCTCGCATGCTGCGCGCATCCTGCACGACGATTCGGGCAAGGTGACGGGGGTCGAATATTTCGACAAGGACGGCAACCTGCAGTTCCAGGCCGCGCGCATCGTCTGCGTGGCAGGCAATACCTTCGAGTCGCCGCGCCTCCTGCTCAACTCCGCCTCCAGCATGTTCCCGAACGGTCTGGCGAACTCTTCCGATCAGGTCGGCCGCAACTACATGCGCCACACCACCGGCTCGGTCTATGCGATCTTCGACAAGCCGGTCCGCATGTGGCGGGGCACCACCATGGCCGGCATCATCCAGGACGAGGCGCGTCACGATCCGTCGCGCGGCTTCGTCGGCGGGTATGAACTGGAAACGCTGTCGCTGGGCCTGCCCTTCATGGCGGCCTTCCTCAACCCCGGCGGCTGGGGCCGTGGCTTCACCACCGCGCTCGACCATTACGAGAACATGGCAGGCATGTGGATCGTGGGCGAGGACATGCCGCAGGCCACCAACCGCGTCACCCTGTCGGAGGCGACGGATCAGTTCGGGCTGAAGGTGGCCAACGTGCATTTCGACGATCACCCCAACGACGTCGCGATGCGCAACCATGCCTACAAGCAGGGCGTCGCGATCTACGAGGCCGTGGGGGCCACCCGCGCCTTCCCGACGCCGCCCTATCCCAGCACGCACAACCTTGGCACCAATCGCATGTCGGAACGGCCCGAGGATGGCGTCTGCAACAAATGGGGCCAGACCCATGACATCGCGAATCTGTTCATCTCGGACGGGTCGCAGTTCACCACGGGCGCGGCAGAGAACCCGACGCTGACCATCGTCGCGCTGGCCATCCGGCAGGCCGATCACATCGCCCGCGAAATGGCCGCCGGGAACATCTGATCCCGCCTCGCCGAAAGGAAAAGGGCGGCCCCTCGCCGGGGCCGCCCTTTTCCGATTCTGCCGCGACTCAGGGTTAACGAACCCTCCAACCCCGGTGCGCTGCGTGCATACGCCTGTCTGCACTGGCCATCTGCTCCGCGTGCTGACTCGGCGGATCTAATGGTTAATGGCCGTTCCGCTTCACGCTGGCGGTCACGTAATTGCACGAAAGATCCCGCGCCGACAGCGACCAGGACCAGCTTACAGGGTTGAAAACCATACCCTTTTTGTCCACCGGCTCCAGCCCCGCCCGCCGGATCAGATCATAAAGCTCGTCCGGCGTGATGAATTTCTGCCATTCATGCGTCCCCTTCGGCAGCCAGCGCATCACATACTCCGCCCCGATGATCGCCATGACAAAGCTCTTCGGGTTCCTGTTCAGCGTGGAACAGATCATCAAGCCATTGTTTTTCAGCAGGTTCTGACAGGCCGTCAGATAGGCCAGCGGGTCCGCGACATGCTCCACCACCTCCATGTTCAGCACCACGTCGAACCTTTCCCCCGCGGCGGCCAGGTCTTCGGCGGTGGTGTGGCGATAGTCGATCCGCAGCCCCGATTGCTCGGCATGCACCATCGCCACCGGAATGTTGCGCGCCGCCGCATCCGCCCCCACGACATCGGCGCCCAGCCGCGCCATTGGCTCGGACAAGAGCCCGCCACCGCAGCCGATATCCAGCAATCTCAATCCCTTGAAGGGCAGGGGCTGGGTCAGATCCCGGTCAAACTCGGCCGCGATCTGGCGGGTGATATAGTCCAGCCGGCAGGGGTTCAGCATATGCAGAGGCTTGAACTTCCCGTTCGGATCCCACCATTCTGCGGCCATCGCCTCGAATTTTGCCACCTCGGCTGGGTCTACCGTCGATGTAAGCGTCATGGCGTCCTCTTGTTTAACTTTGGTTCAACCTCTTTGCGCGTTATATAGGGCAGCGATGGACCACAGATCAGGCCAAAAGCGCGCAGTCGAATTTCTCTACCCGCCGATCGACCCGTTCGATCAGCGCGTGATCGACATGGGCGATGGGCATCGCATCTATGTGGAACAGTGCGGCAACCCGCAAGGGATCCCCGTGCTTGTCCTGCATGGTGGTCCGGGCGGCGGATGCAGCCCCGCCATGCGGCGCTATTTCGATCCTACCGTGTTCCGGGTCATCCTCTTCGATCAGCGCGGCTGCGGCCGCTCCCGCCCGCATGCCAGCGTCATCCAGAACACCACCTGGCACCTTGTTAAGGATATAGAAACCATTCGGGCAGAGTTGCAGATCCCCCGCTGGATCTGCTTCGGCGGCAGCTGGGGTGCCACGCTGGCCCTGATCTATGCGATCAGCCACCCCGATCATGTGATCCGCCTTGTCCTGCGCGGTGTCTTCCTGATGACGCAGGCCGAACTCGACTGGTTCTATGGCGGCGGGGCAGGAGCCTTCTTCCCCGAACTCTGGGCGCGCTTCGTGAACGCCATCCCGCATGACGAACGCGGCGATCTGATCGCGGCCTATCACCGCCGCCTCTTCTCGGGCAACGTGATGGAGGAAACCCGCTTCGGCCGGATCTGGGCCAACTGGGAAAACGCGCTTGCCTCCATCCACCATGACGGCCCCCTTGGCGAAAGCCCGGCCGAATATGCCCGCGCCTTTGCCCGGCTGGAGAACCACTATTTCCACAATTCCGGCTTTCTGGAGGAGGATGGCTGGATCCTGCGCGAAAAGGCCCGCATCCATCACATCCCGGCGACCATCGTGCAGGGCCGGTATGACATGATCTGTCCTCCGGTTTCCGCATGGAAGCTGGCACAGGGCTGGGATCATTGCGAAATCCGCCTCATCCCCTTTGCCGGCCACGCCCTTTCCGAACCCGGCATAAGCGAGGCGCTGGTCCGCGCCATGGATGGTCTGCGCTCCCTGCGTGCCTCGCAATAGCACGCCCTGACGACTGACAGGCGGGGGCGATCCGCAATTCTGCTTGCAGACTCGGCTTGCGCTCCGTATATCCCCCTGCAACAGCGGTGTCGGGGTCCAAACCCGGCCCCACCGAACCTGACACGCGGGCCGCTGAGCCCGCTTTTTTGTTTTGCCCGGAACCCCATGACCGACCTCATTGCCAAGACCGCCATCGACCGCCGCCTCGCGGCCATCGTCGGCCCCGTCATCGAGGGGCTGGGGTTCGAACTTGTCCGCATCCGCCTGATGGGTGGCAAGACCCGCATCCTGCAGATCATGGCCGACCGCCCCGAAGGCGGGATCGAGGTGGACGATTGCGCCGCCATCTCCACCGCCGTATCCGCCGTGCTGGATGTGGAAGACCCGATCGAGGAAAACTACGTCCTCGAAGTCTCTTCCCCCGGCATCGACCGCCCGCTGACGCGGCTCAAGGATTTCGACATGTGGGTGGATTATGAGGCCCGCATCGAAACCACCGAACTCATCGACGGCCGCCGCCGCTTCAAGGGCACGCTGCAAGGCACCGAAGGCGATGAAGTGCTGATCGAGATCGAAGAGGGCGGCGAACCCCTCACCATCGGTTTGAAATTCGACTGGCTGTCGGATGCCAAGCTGATCCTGACCGATGACCTGATCGCCGAAATGCTGCGCCAGCGCAAAGCTTCGGGCGTGATCGACGAGACGAAGTTCACCGATATCGAAGAATTCGAAGGCGAGGACGAGGGCGACACCCCCCCCGACGCGCCCGAGACCAAACACTGAAGCCGGGAGGCCATCATGGCAATCACCTCTGCGAACCAGCTCGAACTCCTGCAAACGGCCGAGGCCGTGGCCCGGGAAAAGATGATCGACCCGGATCTGGTGATCCAGGCGATGGAGGAATCGCTCGCCCGCGCCGCCAAGTCGCGCTATGGCAGCGACCTCGACATCCGGGTGCGCATTGATCGCAAGACGGGCCGTGCCACCTTTGCCCGCATCCGCACCGTCGTCGAAGATGACGCCGTGGAAAACCACCACGCGCAACTGACCGTGAAACAGGCCAAGTCCTACAAGGCCGATGCCGCCGTGGGGGATGAGATCATCGACGAGGTTCCCCCCGTCGATCTGGGCCGCATCGCCGCGCAATCGGCCAAGCAGGTGATCCTGCAAAAGGTGCGCGAGGCCGAGCGGGATCGCCAGTTCGAAGAATTCAAGGATCGCAAGGGCAGCATCATCAACGGCGTGGTGAAACGCGAGGAATACGGCAACATCATCGTCGATATCGGCCGTGGCGAAGGCATCCTGCGCCGCAACGAGAAGATCGGCCGCGAAGCCTATCGCCCGAATGACCGTATCCGCTGCTACATCAAGGACGTGCGGCGCGAGGCGCGGGGTCCGCAGGTCTTCCTGTCGCGGACCGACCCGCAATTCATGGCCGAACTCTTCAAGATGGAAGTGCCGGAAATCTATGACGGCATCATCGAGATCAAGGCCGTCGCCCGCGACCCGGGTTCGCGCGCCAAGATCGCCGTGATCAGCTATGACAACTCCATCGACCCGGTCGGTGCCTGCGTCGGCATGCGCGGCAGCCGCGTGCAGGCCGTTGTGAACGAGTTGCAGGGCGAAAAGATCGACATCATCCCGTGGAACCAGGATCAGGCCACGTTCCTCGTGAACGCGCTGCAGCCTGCCGAAGTCTCCAAGGTCGTGATCGACGAAGAGGCCGGCAAGATCGAGGTCGTGGTCCCGGATGAGCAGCTTTCGCTTGCCATCGGTCGCCGTGGCCAGAACGTGCGTCTCGCGTCGCAACTGACGGCCCTCGACATCGACATCATGACCGAGGCCGAGGAATCGCAGCGCCGTCAGGCCGAATTCGCGGAACGCACCAAGCTGTTCATGGACACGCTCGATGTCGATGAGATGATGGCGCAACTGCTTGTTTCGGAAGGCTTCACCAATCTGGAAGAAGTGGCCTATGTCGATGTGGACGAACTGCTGTCCATCGACGGCTTCGATGAGGATACGGCCGGCGAACTTCAGGCCCGCGCCCGCGACTTCCTGGAAGAGCAGAACCGCAAGGCGCTGGAAAATGCCCGCGCCATGGGTGTGGAAGACAGCCTCATTGATTTCGAGGGCCTGACACCCCAGATGGTAGAGGCGCTGGCCCATGACGGCATCAAGACGCTGGAAGATTTCGCCACCTGCGCCGACTGGGAACTTGCCGGTGGCTGGACCACCGAGAATGGCCAGCGCAAGAAGGATGAAGGCGTCCTCGAAAAGTTCGACATGTCGCTGGAAGAGGCGCAGCACCTGATCATGACCGCGCGCGTCATGCTGGGCTGGGTCGATCCGACCGAACTGGAAACGGCTTCCGAGGAAGTCGACGAAGACGAGGAAGCCGAGGCCTGATCGCAGGTCTCGGGTTCAGGGAAGGCCCATGGCAAGGGGTGGCCGGGAAACAGATCAGGACGGACCCGAACGCAAATGCATCGTGTCCGGGGAAAGCCAGCCGAAGGGCGGCCTGATCCGTTTCGTGGTCGGCCCCGACGCGATGGTCGTGCCCGATGTTCTGGGGCGTCTGCCGGGGCGCGGGTTCTATGTCGCGGCGGATCGCAAGGCGATAGACAAGGCGGCGGCGAAGGGGCTTTTCTCCCGCGCCGCGCGCCAGCCGGTCAAGGCGCCCGACGGTCTTTCAGACCTGATCGAGGCACAGCTCCTGCGGCGGGTGATCGACCTCGTGTCGATGGCCCGCAAGGCAGGCGAGGCCGTCACCGGCTATGAGAAGGTGAAGGATTGGCTGGTGAAGGGTCAGGCTTCGGTCCTGATCCAGGCCAGCGACGGGTCGGAGCGCGGCAAGACCAAGCTGCATCCGCCGGGGGACGGGGGCAGCTTCATCGGCTGTCTTTCCTCGGGGGAATTGGGTTTGGCTTTCGGGCGCGAACGTGCCATACACGCCGCGCTTGCGGCTGGTGGACTCGAACGACGTGTTGTAGAGGAAGCGGCAAGGCTTGCGGGAATCCGCGGGCATATCGGCGGAGTTTCCGCCGGAGAGGATACGAAGACGGCATGAGCGATACTGACGGCAAGAAACCCCTCGGCTTGGGTGGCGGCGCGCGTGGACCCGGACAGGTGAAGCAAAGCTTCAGCCATGGCCGCACCAAAAGCGTGGCCGTGGAAGTCAAGCGCAAGCGCGTGGTCGTTCCGACCAAACCCGGCGCCGCCGGGGCGGGGGCAGCTTCGGGCAACAGCCCGCATCTCGGTGATCCGTCCAAGCGGCCCGCCGGCATATCTGATGCCGAAATGGAACGCCGTCTGGCGGCCCTGAAGGCCGCCAAGGCGCGCGAGACGGAAGATGCCGCCCGCCGTGCCGAAGAAGAAAAGGCCCGCGAGGAAGAGCGCCAGCGCCGCCGCGAAGAGATGGAGGCCAAGGAACGCGAGGATCGCGAACGCGAAGCCGCGCTCCGCGCCAAGGCCGAGGAAGAGGAACGCGCCGCCCGCGCCGCGGAAGAGGCGAAGATCGCCGCCGCCGCAGCCCGCAAGGCCGAGGTTCTGGGCACCCGCCCGAAATCCGCCGCGGCACCGGAACAGCCTGCGGCCAAGGCCGCTGCCGCTGCCGCGCCCGCCGCTGCCGACGACTCAGCCCGTGGTGGCGCTGCCGCCGCCCGTGCGCCCCTTGCCCCGCGCAAGGCCGAACGCGAACGCGATGAGCGCGCCACCGACCGCGACCGCGGCAAGGTGAAGGGCGACGAAGGCCGCCGCGCCGGCAAGCTGACGCTGTCGGATGCCATCTCGGATGAAGGGGGCCGCCAGCGCTCGCTCGCCGCGATGAAGCGCAAGCAGGAAAAGGCCCGGCAAAAGGCCATGGGCTTCGGCCAGAAGGCCGAAAAGCAGGTGCGCGATGTGCAGCTGCCTGAAACCATCGTGGTCAGCGAACTTGCCAACCGCATGGCCGAACGCGCCGCGGATGTGGTCAAGGTGCTGATGAAGATGGGCATGATGGTCACCATGAACCAGACCATCGACGCCGATACCGCCGAACTGGTGATCGAGGAATTCGGCCACAAGGCCGTGCGCGTTTCGGATTCGGACGTGGAGCAGGCCATCGAAACCGTGGCCGACAAGCCCGAAGACCTGCAGTCGCGCCCGCCGATCGTCACGATCATGGGCCATGTCGACCACGGCAAGACCTCGCTTCTCGATGCGATCCGCAAGGCCAATGTCGTTTCCGGCGAAGCGGGCGGCATCACCCAGCATATCGGCGCCTATCAGGTGAAGACGCCCAATGGCGCGCTGGTCTCCTTCCTCGATACGCCGGGCCACGCGGCCTTTACCTCCATGCGTGCCCGTGGCGCGCAGGTGACGGATATCGTCGTGCTGGTCGTGGCGGCGGATGACGCCGTCATGCCCCAGACGGTCGAGGCGATTGCCCATGCCAAGGCCGCCAAGGTGCCGATGATCGTCGCCATCAACAAATGCGACAAGCCCGATGCGAACCCCCAGAAGGTGCGCACCGATCTCCTCCAGCATGAGGTGGTGGTCGAACAGATGTCGGGCGAAGTGCAGGACGTCGAGGTTTCGGCCAAGACGGGCAAGGGGCTCGACAGCCTGCTCGAGGCGATTGCGCTTCAGGCCGAAATCCTTGAACTCAAGGCCAATCCCGCCCGTTCGGCGATGGGTGCGGTGATCGAGGCAAAGCTTGACGTCGGCCGTGGCCCCGTCGCGACGGTGCTTGTCCAGAACGGCACGCTGCGCAAGGGCGACATCTTCGTCGTCGGCGAAAAGTGGGGCAAGGTCCGCGCGCTGATCAACGACAAGGGCGAAACGGTTGCCGAAGCCGGGCCCTCTGTCCCGGTCGAGGTGCTGGGCCTGAACGGCACGCCCGAAGCCGGTGACGTGCTGAACGTCGTCGATACCGAAGCGCAGGCGCGCGAGATCGCGGATTACCGCGAAAAGGCCGCCAAGGACAAACGCGCCGCCGCCGGTGCCGCGACCACTCTGGAACAGCTCATGGCCAAGGCCAAGGCCGATGCCGACGTGGCGGAACTGCCGGTGCTGGTCAAGGCCGACGTGCAGGGTTCGGCCGAGGCGATCGTCCAGGCGCTGGAAAAGGTCGGCAACGACGAGGTTCGCGTCCGCGTCCTTCACTATGGCGTGGGTGCCATCACCGATACCGATGTCGGCCTGGCCGAGGCGTCGAAGGCCCCGATCATCGGCTTCAACGTCCGCGCCAATGCGACCGCCCGCAACGCGGCGCAGCAGAAGGGCGTCGAGATCCGGTATTACTCGATCATCTACGACCTGATCGACGATATCAAACAGGCGGCCTCCGGCCTGCTCAAGGCAGAAGTGCGCGAAAACTTCATCGGTTACGCGCGCATTCAGGAAGTCTTCCGCATCACCGGCATCGGCAATGTGGCGGGCTGCCTTGTCACCGAAGGCGTCGCGCGCCGTTCCGCTGGCGTGCGCCTTCTGCGCGACAACGTGGTCATCCACGAAGGCACGCTCAAGACGCTCAAGCGCTTCAAGGACGAGGTCAAGGAAGTGCAGTCCGGTCAGGAATGCGGCATGGCCTTCGAACGCTATGAAGACATCCGTGCGGGCGACGTGATCGAGATATTCGAACGCGAAGAGGTTCAGCGCAGCCTTGCCTGATCCGCTTGCTGGAAAAGGAAAAGGCCGGGCTTTCAAGCCCGGCCTTTTCCTTTTGGCTATCCCGCTTCAGGACGCGCGCGAAACGATGGCCTTGGCCGGGGCGACCGGCTCTCCGACAAAGGTTCGCTCATCCACGCGGATCATGACCTTCCCGTCGGCCGTATGGCCGACCAGAATGCCCTGAACCGAAACACAACTCCCTATTGTGATCGTCCTCAGCACGATTTCCCTCCCCACGGAAACAATGCATAAAGGTTAATCCACTTTGTATCCAAAACCAGCGGGAAAATAACGGAATGACCACAAAGTCGTAACCGCCCGAACCTTGGGTCAAAGCCAGTCGCGCAGGATCGGGATCAGGGGGATATCCGCCGGTGGCATCGGATAATCCTTTAGATTCTGCGCCTTGACCCAGGCCAGACGCTGCCCTTCCCGGCCCTGCACGATGCCCTCCCAGCGCCGGCAGGCAAAGAGCGGCATCAGCAGGTGGAACTGCTCATAGCTGTGGCTGGCAAAGGTCAGGGGGGCAAGGCAACTGGACCAGGTATCTATCCCCAGTTCTTCCTTCAATTCGCGAATCAGCGCAGCCTCCGGGGTCTCTCCCGGTTCAACCTTTCCACCGGGAAACTCCCACAGCCCCGCAAGCGACTTGCCCTCGGGCCGTTGCGCCAGAAGAACCCTGCCTTCGACATCAATCAGCGCAACGGCGGAAACCAGGACGATCTTCACGAACGGTAATCCGCGTTGATCTCCACATAGCGGTTAGTCAGATCGCAGGTCCAGACCGATCGCTTCCCCTTGCCCAGGCCCAGGTCGACGCCGATCACCAGGTCTTCGCCCAGCATATAGGCCGCGCCATCCTCTTCCCGATAGGCCGGGTTGCGCCAGCCCTTCTCGGCCACCAGGATATCGCCGAACCGGATCGTCAGGCGATCCCTGTCCGCCTCGGCCCCCGATTTGCCGATGGCGGCAACGATGCGGCCCCAGTTCGGATCCTGTCCCGCGATGGCCGTCTTCACCAGCGGCGAATTCGCCACGGCAAAGGCCACCTTCGCGGCATCCGCATCATCCCTTGCGCCCGTCACCCGAACCTCGACGAATTTCGTCGCGCCTTCGCCATCCCGGATCACCTGATGCGCCAGGTTCATCATAACGCCCCGCAGCGCCGTCTCGAAGGCCTTCGCCACGGCACCCTTCACCTCGGCTGCCGCCGATTGCCCGGTTGCCGCCACCAACAACGTGTCCGAGGTCGAGGTATCGCTGTCCACGGTGATGGAATTGAAGGTCGCGCCCACATTGCGCGACAGCATCCGTTGCAGCGCCGATGCCGAAATCCGGGCATCGGTAAAGATATAGACCAGCATCGTCGCCATATCCGGCGCGATCATCCCCGATCCCTTGGCGATCCCGGCAATCCGGATTTCGCCCCCTTCGCCCTGCACGGTTGCCGCCGCGCCCTTGGGGAAGGTGTCGGTGGTCATCATCGCATGGGCGGCCATCTCGATGGCATCCTCGCGCAGGGCATCCACCAGATCGGGGATCTTCGAAGTGATCTTCTCATAGGGCAGCGGCTCGCCGATGACCCCGGTGGATGAGGAAAACACCCGGCTGGCCGGGATCCCCAGCGCCTCGGCCACGCCGCCTGTCACGGCGGCCACGGCCTCATCCCCCACCTTGCCGGTAAAGGCGTTGGAATTCCCCGAATTCACGACAATCGCCGCACCCGCGCCCGCAGGCACCTTCATTGCCAGCTTCGCCTGACAATCCCGCACGCATCCCGACCGGGTCGAGGATGTGGTGAACACCCCCGCCACGGCGGTATCGGGCGCCAGCCGCACCAGCATCACATCCTTGCGGTTCTGATAGCGCACCCCCGCCTCGACGGCGGCAAACTCCACGCCTGCGATAAGGGGCAGCGCCGGAAACCCCCCGGCCGGGGCAAGCGGCGAAACCGGCTTGGCCTTCTTCACGGGCGCGGGCGCGGCACCCTCTGCCGCGGCCACCACGTCCTGGCCCATCAGGCGCGCCTTCAACTTGCGCACCTTCTTCTTCAGTGCCTTCGCTTCGGATTTCCAGTCGGTCTTCGCCATCGCCCTGCCCCCCGGGGTTTACTTGTCCAGCAGAGTTGCATCCCGCAGCAGCGCCGGGTCAAGCCCGTCGCCGGGGCGCGTGATCTCGGCCGCGCCCGTCAGTTCGGCCAGCTTTGCCTCTACCACGGTCTGCTCGATCTCGGCGGCCAATTCGTCGCGAACCTCGTCGATGGTGGGTTTGGCCGCATCGCGCACTTCGTTCACCTTGATCAGATGCCAGCCGAAATCCGTCTGCACCGGATCGCTCACGCTGCCGGGCGCGGCGGCCACGACGGCATCCTCGAAGGGCTTCACCATCATGCCCAGCCCGAACCAGCCCAGATCGCCGCCATTGACCGCCGAACCCGTGTCGCTGGAATTGGCCTTTGCCAACTCGCCGAAATCCGCGCCGCCGTCTATCTGGGCCTTCAGTTCCTTTGCCTTCTCTTCGCTGTCCACAAGGATATGCTGCGCCGAATATTCCTTCTGCGCGGGCGCATTGGCATATTTCGCATCATAGGCCGCCTGAAGCGAGGCATCGTTCACCGCCGCCTCGACCAGCGCCTGCAGCGCCTTGCCCGCCATGTAGCTGCGCGCATCCGTCCGCATCCAGATCTCGTCGCGCTTGGTCTTTTCCGCCTCGACCGACTGTTCCAGCGTCGCCTGCTGGATCGCCTGATCCATCAGACCCTTGAACAGCATGTCATCGGGCAGCGCCTGATACTGGGCCGGCAGCTTCTCGCGCAGGATGATCAGCTCGCCCAGCGTGATCTCTGTCCCGTTCACCGTCGCCACGACCGTATCGGCAGTGGGCGCGGCCTCATCCTGCGCAAGCGCGGGCACGGCCATGCCGCAGGCCAGCACCAGCCCTGCCAAGAACCCGGAATGTTTCGCCATCTCACCTACTCCTGATCGGGCCGCTTCCCTAAGCGACGTTGACTATGACCGGCCTCTCCCTTATCTCGCGGGGGTCGCGTGCGACGGGGCCTGCCGGTCCACTTGGCTCTTCTATGGAAGGCGTTGGGGTCGGGCAAGGCCACAGCCTCACACGATGATGTCAGGTAGGCGGAGAAAACATGCTGGGTCTTGGAACGCTTGCGCGGAAGGTCTTCGGAACGCCGAATGACCGCAAGGTAAAGTCCGTTCGTCCGCTGGTGGCGAAGATCAACGCGTTGGAGCCGGAATTCGCCGCGCTCAGCGATGATGCGATCAAGGCCAAGACCGCAGAATTGCAGAAACGCGTTCAGGACGGCGGCGAAAGCCTTGATGCCATCCTGCCCGAAGCCTTTGCCAACTGCCGCGAAGCGGCCAAGCGCGCCCTCGGGCTGCGGGCCTTTGACGTGCAGCTCAAGGGGGGCATCTTCCTGCATCAGGGCAACATCGCCGAAATGAAGACCGGCGAGGGCAAGACGCTGATGGCCACCTTCCCGGCCTATCTGAACGCGCTGGCGGGCAAGGGCGTGCATGTCGTCACCGTGAACGACTACCTTGCAAAGCGCGACTCGGAATGGATGGGCAAGGTCTATGCCCAGCTTGGCCTGACCTGCGGTGTCGTCTATCCCTATCAGCCCGATGCCGAAAAGCGCGCCGCCTATCGCGCCGACATCACCTATGCCACCAACAATGAACTGGGTTTCGACTATCTTCGTGACAACATGAAGATGTCGAAGGAAGACATGGCCCAGCGCGGCCATTTCTTCGCCATCGTGGACGAGGTCGACTCGATCCTGATCGACGAGGCGCGCACCCCCCTCATCATTTCCGGCCCCTCGCAGGATCGCAGCGACCTGTATCAGCGGGTCGATGCCCTGATCCCCTTCCTCCGGGAAGAGGATTACAAGATCGACGAAAAGACCCGCTCCGTCACCTATACCGATGACGGCAACGAACATGTCGAAAAGCTGCTGCAGGAAAACGGCCTGCTGCCCGAAGGCCAATCGCTCTACGATCCCGAAAGCACGACGCTGGTTCACCACGTGACCCAGGCGCTGAAGGCGCACAAGCTGTTCCACAAGGATCAGCAATACATCGTCCGCGACGGCGAAGTGATGCTGATCGACGAATTCACCGGTCGCATGATGCGTGGCCGCCGCCTTTCGGAAGGGCTGCATCAGGCGATCGAGGCGAAGGAACGCGTGACGATCCAGCCGGAAAACGTGACGCTCGCCAGCGTGACCTTCCAGAACTACTTCCGCCTTTACGAAAAGCTGGCCGGCATGACAGGCACCGCCCAGACCGAGGCGGAAGAATTCATGGAAATCTACCGCCTTGGCGTGGTCGAGGTTCCGACGAACCGCCCCATCGCCCGTGTCGACGAACATGATCAGGTCTATCGCACCGCGAAAGAGAAATACGATGGCATCGTCCGCACCATCAAGGAGGCGAATGCCAAGGGCCAGCCGATCCTTGTCGGCACGACATCCATCGAAAAGTCGGAAATCCTGTCCTCCATGCTCAAGCAGGATGGCATCGTCCACAACGTCCTGAACGCCCGCCACCACGAACAGGAAGCCAAGATCGTGGCCGAAGCCGGCCGTTTCGGCGCGGTGACCATCGCCACCAACATGGCCGGTCGCGGCACCGACATCCAGCTTGGCGGCAATGTCGAGATGAAGGTGATGGAGGCGATTGCCGCCGATCCCCACCTGCATCCCGACGAAGTCCGCGTCCGGATCGAGGCCGAACATGCCGAAGAGAAGGCAAAGGTCATCGCCGCCGGGGGGCTTTTCGTTCTTGGCACCGAACGCCACGAATCCCGCCGGATCGACAACCAGTTGCGCGGCCGTTCGGGCCGTCAGGGCGATCCGGGGCGGTCGTCCTTCTTCCTGTCGCTGGAAGATGATCTGATGCGGATCTTCGGGTCGGAACGGCTCGATTCCGTGCTGTCCAAACTCGGGATGAAGGACGGAGAGGCCATCGTTCACCCCTGGGTCAACAAGTCGCTCGAACGCGCGCAGGCCAAGGTCGAAGGCCGCAACTTCGACATCCGCAAGCAGCTTCTGAAATTCGACGACGTGATGAACGACCAGCGCAAGGTCATCTTCGGCCAGCGCCTCGATATCATGGAGGCCGAAGATATCGGCGAAATCGCCGCCGACATGCGCATCCAGATGATCGAGGATCTGGTCGATTTCTACATGCCGCCCAAGACCTATGCCGATCAATGGGATATCCCCGGCCTGTCGCAGGCGGTGACGGAAAAGCTGAACCTTGCCCTGCCGATTGCCGATTGGGCGGCGGAAGAGGGCGTCGATCAGGATGTCATGCGCGAACGGATCACCGAAAGATCCGATCAGGCGATGGAAGAAAAGACCGCGGCCTTCGGCCCGGAAACCATGCGCAACATCGAAAAGCAGGTTCTGCTGCAGGCGATTGATGGCAAATGGCGCGAACATCTGCTGAAGCTGGAACATCTGCGTTCGGTGGTGGGCTTCCGCGGCTATGCGCAGCGCGATCCGCTGTCGGAATACAAGACCGAGGCCTTCACCCTGTTCGAATCCATGCTGAACTCGCTCCGTCAGGAAGTGACGCAAAAGCTCTCGCTGATCCGTCCGATGACGCAGGAAGAACAGGATGCGATGATGCAGCAGCTTCTGGCCCAGCAGCGCGCGGCGCAGGCCGCCTCGGCCGAGGCCGAGAAGGCCGCAACAAGGGCCGCTGCCGCCGTGCCGGTTGCCGCCGGTGCAGGCGAGGCCCTGGCCGAAGCGGCGCGCCCGGGCTTCGATCCCGCCGACCGCTCCACCTGGGGCAACCCGTCGCGCAATGACGCCTGCCCCTGCGGCTCTGGACTTCGGTTCAAGCATTGCCATGGCGCGAACGACTGATCGCCTTCCGAAAATGCCCTAATCCTGCCTCGTGCAGGTCTTGATCCCTTGCCACTCTCTGCCCCGTATCGGTGCGGTGGAGAGTGTGCATGGATCGTCGACGCAGTGTGATGATGGCAGGGGGCGTCGTCGTTGCCGCCCTTGCAATCGGTCAGGTGATGCAATCCGGATCGGCAGAATCCTCTGTCACCATGTATCCGACAGGAACCTCGCAACCCCAACCTCAATCCGAACCCAAGCCGGAACCGTTGCGCCTTGCGGCGGGCACGCCTCTTGCGGCCGATCACGGCGCTCCGGCACCCGTTCCTGTCCGGCTTGACGTCGAAGGCGCGACAACTGTGCCCAAGGATCCCTTGCCCGCCATCGTGAAGGCAGATGTCTGTGCGCCCATGCTGGATGTCTTTGCCGACGATGCGGCGAACCTTTCCATCACGCTGACAGTACCTTGCCATCCGAACCAGACCGTCGTCCTTCAGCATGCCGGGCTTGCCGTCACTTTCCAGACCACCGCAACGGGTGCCCTCTTTGCCTCGATTCCCGGGCTGCAGCCGGACGGGGCCCTCTCCATCCGCTTTCCTGATGGCCGCCAGATCGCGGCGCAAGCGGCCATACCCGAACTGGCAGGGATCCGTCGGATCGCCGTGCAATGGATGGATGCCGACACCTTCGCCCTGCGCTCCGACAGCCCGGCGATCCGCGTCGGCACAGTGTCCGGCCCCCTGCCGATGCTGGCAGAGGTTGTCACCCTGACAGATGCCCCGGCACTCGCCCTTTCGATCGAGGCCGAAGTCACGCCCGAAACCTGCGGACGCGAATTGTTGGGAGAGGTTCTGATCAGCGACCATGGCGTCGTTACCCGCGAAGATCTCAGCCTTGCCATGCCGGAATGCGATGGCCAGGGTGGCTTTGTGGCCTTGAATAATCCTCTGGCGGAAACGAAACTCGCGCAGGCGGATTAGGGCTTGGCGGGTTTGAATGCGGATTGTGTCGTGTCTGGTGGGGCTTGCCGCCGCAAGCATGCTTGCGGGCGTCGTCCATTCGCAAGACGTTACACTGACCGCGCGCGATGGCGGACTGGCGCTGACGGGGACGCTGCTTGGCTGGGATGGTGAATTCTACCGCGTCGAAACCGAATACGGAAATCTGACCGTCGATGGTCAGGGCGTCATCTGTGATGGCCCCGGCTGCCCCGAACTGACGGCACCGCGCATTCCCGTCAGGATCGTGGGCGAAGGCGACCCGGGCCTGAGGCTGATTCCGCCGCTGGTCGCGGCATTTGCCGCCGCGCGCGGGTTGGACCACAGCCTGTCCGATGGAAAGGCCCGTCTGGCGGATCGTGCCAGCGGGCAGATCCTTGCGGAATTCAGCTTTGAAGCGATGGCCCCCGAAGCGGCCCGCGCGGCGCTGGTATCCGGCGCGGCGGAACTCATTCTTTCCGCTGGAACAGAGCCGGATCTCGGCTCTCGCCCGCTTGCCCTCGATGCGCTTGTTCCGGTTGTCTCGCCCGGCAATCCCGTCGCGCGGATCTCTTCCGCAGACCTGGCGCGCGCGCTGTCGGGCGAAGTGTCGAACTGGGCCGAAATCGGCGGCCCCGACATGCCCCTTGTCCTGCACGGATTGCCGGGAAGCAGTGGCCTGCAAAGGGCGCTTTCGGGCCGCCTGGGCCGCAATATCGAGACAACAGAGACCCATCCCGATCTTGCAGCCCTCGCCGCAGCCGTGGCGCGCGATCCCTGGGCGCTGGCCGTGACCGGGCGCGCTGTTGCCGGGCAGACCCGGATCCTGACGCTGACGGATTCCTGCGGCTTTCCGTTGCTTCCGTCCTCGCTGGCCGTGAAGGCCGAGGATTACCCCCTCGCCCTGCCCTTGCACCTGCTGACGCCACGCCGCCGCCTGCCCCTGCTTGCACGTGAATTCCTTGAATTCCTGACCGATCCGCGCGCGCAAGAGGTGATCGCCACCCAAGGCTATGTCGATCGTGCGGCGGAACGCCAACCGATGACGGCTGATGGCCTGCGCCTGATCAACGCCATTCAGGGCGCTGGGGAAGAAACCACGCTGGCCGATCTGAAGCGTCTCGTCGATCTGATGGATGGGGCAGACCGGCTTTCCTTCACCTTTCGGTTTGAAGACGGATCCAGCACGCTTGACGCGCATTCGCGCGGCACGTTGCAGGATCTGGCCCGCCTGCTTGAAACGAATGCCTTCGGCGGGGAAAGGTTGATCCTTGTCGGCTTCTCGGATGGGTCGGGTGCCGCCAGTGCGAACCTGGCCCTTTCGGAAGATCGCGCCCGGGCCGTGCAGGCCGCGCTTCAGGCCGCCGCACCCGATCTGCCCGCCGCACGCCTGCCCGATGTCGCGGCCTTCGGCGAGGCGCTGCCCATGGCTTGCGATGAAACCGGTGCGGGACGTCGCCTGAACCGGCGGGTAGAGCTTTGGTTGCAGCCCGATTTTCTTACAGCAGGCGCTCCGACCGAAGACTGACCTCGCGATCCTTCCCGATGATCAGGTGATCGTGCAGCGTGATCCCCAGAACGGTGCAGGCCTGGGCAATCTGGCGCGTCATGTCGATATCGGCCGTCGAAGGCGTGGGGTCGCCGGACGGGTGGTTATGCACAAGGATCAGGGCCGACGCGCCCAGTTCCAGCGCCCGCTTCACCACTTCGCGCGGATAGACGGGCACATGGTCGATCGTGCCGCGCGATTGTTCCTCATCCGCGATCAGGACGTTCTTGCGATCCAGGAACAGGATGCGAAAATGTTCCTGTTCGGCATGCGACATGACCGTATGGCAATAGTCCAGCAGCGCGTTCCAGGAGGAAAGGACAGGCCGCTGGATCACCCGCGACCTTGCCATGCGCTGCGCGGCAACCTCGATCAACCGAAGCTCCGTGATGACCGCCTCGCCAACACCATGCACCTGCCGCAACCTGGCGACGGGGGCCGATACGACCCGCGCCAGATCGCCGAACTGATCCAGCAGCCTGCGCGCCAGGGGCTTTACATCCTGCCGCCCGATGGCGCGGAACAGGATCAGCTCCAGCAATTCGTATTCCGGGATTCCCTGGCCCCCGCTTTCAAGGAAACGCTCCCTCAACCGCTTGCGATGATCTGAGATATAGCTGGGCAACCGGCCCGTCAGTGGGGCAGTTGCCAGGGCTTCATCCTCATCCCCGGGGGGAAAGAGGGGCAGCGCCGTTTCCTGAAAGTGGCATCTCTGTTTCATGCCGCCAGTTTCGGGCAAAGAGGTGAACGTCGCCTTAACGCCCGCATTGAAAATGAAACGGGGCCCGCGCGCATGCGCCAGCCCCGCCTCGATACCTGTTCCAGAAGGAAATCAGTTCTTCATACCGTCCCAGAAACCCTTGACCTTGGAAAAGAAGCTCTTGCCTTCGGGGTTGTTCTCTTCGCTCAGCTTCTCGAACTCCACCAGCAGTTCCTTTTGCCGTGCCGTCAGGTTGACCGGCGTCTCGACGGCCAGTTCAAGGACCATGTCCCCGACACCGCCGCCGCGCAGCGCGGGCATGCCCTTGGCGCGCAGGCGCATCTGCTTGCCGGTCTGCGCGCCTGCCGGAACCTTTACCCGGCTTCGGCCGCCATCAATCGTCGGCACTTCCACCTCGCCGCCCAGGGCGGCAGCGGTGATGCTGATCGGCACACGGCAGAACAGGTGCAGCCCGTCCCGCTGAAAGATCGGATGCTCGCGCACTTCGATGAAGATATACAGATCCCCCGAAGGTCCGCCGCGAAGACCGGCCTCGCCTTCGCCGGCAAGGCGGATGCGCGTCCCGGTTTCCACCCCGGCAGGGATGTTCACGGACAGCGATCTTTCCTTCTCCACCCGGCCCGCGCCACCGCAGGAACGGCAGGGGTTCTTCACGATCTGGCCCATGCCGTTGCAGGTCGGGCAAGTCCGCTCCACGGTGAAAAAGCCCTGCTGCGCCCGCACCTTGCCCATGCCCGAACAGGTGGGGCAGGTCACCGGCTCGGCGCCGCCTTCGGCGCCGGTGCCCCGGCAGGTGTCGCAAGAGACCGAGGTCGGCACGTTGATCGTCTTCTGAACGCCCTGAAAGGCTTCCTCAAGCGAGACGCGCAGGTTGTAGCGCAGGTCGGATCCGCGCTGCGCGCGCGACCGCCCGCCGCCGCCCCGGCCGCCACCCATGAAGTCGCCGAAGAGATCCTCGAACACATCCGAAAAGGCGCTGGCGAAATCGCCATTGCCACCGCCGCCAAAGCCCTGCGGCCCGCGCCCGCCGCCACCGCCGCCCATTCCGCCCTCAAAGGCGGCATGGCCGAACCTGTCATAGGCGGCCTTGCGATCGGCATCCTTCAACACGTCATAGGCTTCGTTCACTTCCTTGAACTGCGCCTCGGCATTCGGATTGTCCGAATTCCGGTCGGGGTGCAGTTCCTTGGCCTTCTGACGATAGGCCTTCTTCAGCTCGTCCGCCGATGCGCCACGCGTCACGCCGAGGACGTCGTAATAATCTCGTTTTGCCATTCGGGACAAAACCCCCTCTCAGAACCGGGTGGGGGCGGTCCGTTCCCGAACCGCCCCCTCTTCCGATTCACGCGATGTCACTTCCGCTTGTTTTCGCCCAGATCCTCGAAGTCGGCATCGACGATGTCATCGTCCACCGGACGCGGGCCATCCTCTTCGCCACCTTCCGATTCCGACTGGCTGGCCTTGTAGATCGCCTCGCCCAGCTTCATCGCCGCCTCGGTCAGGTTCTGGATGCCGCCCTTGATCTTGCCGACATCCTCGCCCTTCAGCGCCTCTTCAAGCGGCTGCATGGCCAGTTCGATCGCCTCGACGGTGGAGGCATCCACCTTGTCCGAATGCTCCGACAGCGACTTGCGGGTCGAATGCAGCAGGCTTTCGCCCTGGTTCTTCGCCTCCACAAGCTCGCGGCGGGCGCGGTCGGCCTCGGCATTCGCCTCGGCATCGCGGACCATCTTTTCGATGTCCTCGTCGCTCAGCCCGCCCGAAGCCTGGATGGTGATCGCCTGCGTCTTGCCGGTGCCCTTGTCCTTGGCGCTGACGGAAACGATCCCGTTCGCGTCGATGTCAAAGGTCACCTCGATCTGCGGCATGCCGCGCGGGGCCGGGGGGATGTTCTCAAGGTTGAACTGCCCCAGCATCTTGTTGTCCGCGGCCATCTCGCGCTCGCCCTGGAACACCCGGATCGTCACGGCGTTCTGGTTGTCCTCGGCGGTCGAGAAGACCTGGCTCTTCTTCGTCGGGATCGTGGTGTTGCGGTCGATCAGACGGGTGAACACGCCACCCAGCGTTTCGATCCCCAGCGAAAGGGGCGTCACGTCCAGCAGCACGACATCCTTGACGTCACCCTGCAGAACGCCGGCCTGAATCGCGGCACCGGCGGCCACAACCTCATCGGGGTTCACGCCCTTGTGCGGTTCCTTGCCAAAGAACTTGGTGACCTCTTCGATCACCCGCGGCATCCGCGTCATGCCGCCGACAAGCACCACCTCGTCGATATCCGACGTCGTCAGACCGGCATCCTTCAGCGCGGCTGCGCAGGGCTTCATCGACTTCTTGATCAGGTCATCGACCAGCGATTCCAGCTTGGCGCGGGTCAGCTTCACCACCAGGTGCAGCGGCTGGCCGGTGTTCTTGTCCATGCTGATGAAGGGCTGGTTGATCTCGGTCTGGCTCGAGGCCGACAACTCGATCTTCGCCTTTTCGGCCGCTTCCTTCAGACGCTGCAGCGCCATCTTGTCCAGCGTCAGGTCGACGCCGTGTTCCTTTTTGAACTCGTCGGCCAGATAGCTGACGATGCGCATGTCGAAATCTTCGCCGCCAAGGAAGGTGTCGCCGTTGGTCGACTTCACCTCGAACAGGCCATCGTCGATCTCAAGGATCGTGATGTCGAAGGTGCCGCCGCCAAGGTCATAGACCGCGATGGTGCGGGTTTCCTTCTTGTCCAGACCATAGGCCAGCGCGGCGGCGGTCGGTTCGTTGATGATGCGCAGCACTTCCAGACCGGCGATCTTGCCCGCGTCCTTCGTGGCCTGACGCTGGGCGTCGTTGAAATAGGCCGGAACCGTGATGACGGCCTGCGTCACCGTCTCGCCCAGATAGGATTCAGCGGTTTCCTTCATCTTCTGCAGGATGAAGGCGGAAATCTGGCTGGGCGAATACTTCTCGCCGCGCACTTCGACCCAGGCGTCGCCATTGCCGCCGTTGATCACCTTGTAGGGGATGTTCTTCTGGTCCTTCGTCACCGCCGGGTCGTCATGGCGGCGGCCGATCAGGCGCTTCACCGCAAAGACGGTGTTGGCGGCGTTGGTCACGGCCTGGCGCTTGGCGGGCTGGCCCACCAGACGTTCGGTTTCGGTGAAGGCAACGATCGAGGGCGTCGTGCGCGCGCCTTCGGAGTTTTCGATGATGCGGGGTTGCGAACCATCCATGATGGCAACGCAAGAGTTGGTCGTCCCGAGGTCAATCCCGATGACTTTGGCCATGATATGCTACCTCTTCTTCCGGCGATGTTTTGGAGTTGGACCCTATAAAGGCATCCAGCCCCGATCCCAAGTGCATCCGGTGCAGGCGGCCCGCCTGTTCCCGGCTTCGCGCTGTATATAAGTTGGGGATCAGGGGGCTGCAAGCACTCGCCCCGATGGAATTTCCGGGCAATCCGAAGGAATGGGCCGATGGCGATACCAGTTGAAATCCGGGGTCTGCGCTACTTTCCCGGCCTGCTCGATCCCGATGCGCAACAGTCACTTGTGGCCGATCTGCGCAAGGTGGTTGCCGCGGCGCCCCTCTATGCCCCCGTCACGCCCGGCGGTCGCCCGATGAGCGTCCGGATGACATCCGCCGGTCGCCTGGGCTGGATCACCGATGCCCGGGGCTACCGCTATGAACCGCGCCATCCCGCCGGTCAGCCCTGGCCCGCGATACCGCCGGATGTGCTGGCCCTCTGGCACAGCCTTGTCGGGCTGCCGCGCGAACCGGATTGCTGCCTCGTGAACTTCTACGGCGAAGGGGCGAAGATGGGCCTCCACCAGGACCGCGACGAAGGCGACTTCTCCTTCCCCGTCCTGTCCATCAACCTGGGGGACGAAGCGCTCTTTCGCATCGGCGGCACTGATCGCAAGGATCCGACGGAAAGCTTCTGGCTGAAATCCGGCGATGTCCTTCTGATGGGCGGCCCCGCCCGCCTGGCCTGGCACGGCATCGACAGGCTGCGCTTCCGGTCCTCGCGCCTCTTGCCCGGGGGCGGGCGGATCAACCTGACCCTGCGGGTCGTCGCCGACGGTTCTATTTCCCCATCGTCCAGCTGACCGAGGCCCGCTTGCCGGTATAGTATTCCCCGATCAGCCCGATCGTCAGGCAGGCCAGCATCACATAGATCGGATAGTCGATCGTCGTGTAACGCGGCGCATAGTTCAGAAAGATATAGCCGCGTCCCTGGTCGATCGTATGGAACAAGGGGTTCCAGTCGAAGAAGGCCAGCACCGCCGTGGGCATGGCATTGGCCACGAACATCTTGCCCGAGGCGATCATGTTGATCCGCGTGTAAACCGCGGCAACCATCCCGAACAGCCGCGGCTGCCAGGGATTGGCGGCCCGGAACATCATCCCGATGGCAATCCCCGTGGCCCAGGACAGGATCAGCATGGCGACCATGCCCACCGGATCGTCAAAGGTCAGCGGCGTGATGACGGCGTGATAGACATAAAGGATGATCGAGGCGGAAAAGACCTGCAGATACAACGTCCCCAGCGCCGCCGAGGCAACGGCGATGATCGTGTTCATCGGGGCATGCTTCATCATGGCCGAAGTCGGCCCATCCGCCCGGATGACGGCGTTCATCGTCTTCACATGGGTCATGTACAGGAACACGCCCGACATCAGGAACAGGATGTAATCCCCCCTGATGGAATTCGGCCGCGCGCCCGCGAAGGTGAACATCACGTAAAAGCCGATGATCATGATCGAGGACTGGATCACGTTCAGCACAAGGCCCATCACCGCGCTGGTATGCGATTTCCGCACATTGTGGACCGCGCCGTGAAAGACAAGTTCCAGCATCCCGAATGCTGTTCTTGTCCGGGTTCGCCTGACATCAGCCTGAAATCGCACGTCGCGTCCCTCGCACCTCTGCCTGCCTTCGCCCCTCTTGGCGGCAAAGCTTTCGGCAAGCTTGCCCGGGAAATCTTGCCCTCGGCTTTACGGCGGATGATAAGGCGGGCCAGTGTCCAGTTCAACTGCGGTGCCGTGTCACCGCATAGCCGAGGTGTGAAATGCAGTTCGACCGCCTGATCCCCTGTATCCGCCGCCTTGCGCTTGAGGCAGGCGACCGCATCCTCGAAGTCTACAACAGCCCCGAATTCGAGGTGAAGGCAAAGTCGGACGCCTCACCCGTGACAGAGGCGGACGAGGCGGCCGATGCCATCATCTCGGCAGGCCTGCGCGCGGCTTTTCCCGATCTGCCCCTGATCACCGAGGAACAGGCCGAAAGCCACGCCCTTTCGGCCCGCACCTTCCTGATCGTGGATCCGCTGGACGGCACCAAGGAATTCGTGCAGCGCCGTGGGGATTTCACGGTGAACATCGCCTATGTGCAGGACGGCGTCCCCCTGCGCGGCATCGTCTATGCCCCGGCCAAGGGCCGGCTCTTCTACACGCAGCCCGATGGCACCGCCGTCGAAGAGAGGGGCCCCTTCGACAAGGCCGAACCCGGCCCCCTGCAGCCCATCCGCGTCTCCAAGCCCGACAATGCCGCGCTCATGGTGGTCGCCTCGAAATCGCATCGCGATCAGGCGACGGACGATTACATCGGCAAGTATTCGGTCCGGGATTCCCGCAGCGCAGGCTCCAGCCTGAAATTCTGCCTTGTCGCCACGGGCGAGGCCGACCTCTACCCGCGCCTTGGCCGCACGATGGAATGGGACACGGCGGCAGGCGATGCCGTGCTGCGCGGGGCAGGGGGGCATGTCGTGCGCTTCGACACGCATCAACCGCTGGAATACGGCAAGCCGGGCTGGGACAATCCCTTCTTCATCGCCCATGCCCCCGGCGTGATGCTGCAGAAATGATCGCCCGCACCGGCCTGGCTTTCGTGGCCCTCTGCCTTGCCCTGCCTGCCCGGGCCGATTTCATCGAAACGGAATGGCTCGTCTCCGCTTTCTCGGGCGAGGCGTGGTTCATCGACCCGGCCGCCACGATCGGGGCCAGCCAGTATTTCGAAAGCGGATATGCCGAAGGCGTCTTCTACAGTTGCGATTTCGCCGGGCAATCCATGGTCTACACCCCCTGGTCCGTCGAAGACTTCCTCGCCAATCCCGAATTCGCCGATTTCGCCCGGCTGACCGACCCCCGCCTTGCCCAGGCCGAGGAACTCTTCGTTCACCGCATCACCTGCGAGGGATCGGGGGATCCGGCCCTGCGCCGGACGCTTTATCCCTTCGTCACGACCAATGGCCGCGATGTGGCCTTCTACCCCTTCGAAGGGGGCATCTTCACGCTGGAGCCCGTCAAGTGACCGTCCTCATCGCCATTCCCGCCCGCTACGCCTCTACCCGCTATCCCGGCAAGCCGCTGGTGGAACTGAACGGCCCCGATGGCCCGAAGACCCTGATCCGCCGTTCGTGGGAGGCGGCGATGGCCGTCGGCGGCGTGGATCGCGTCGTCGTGGCCACCGATGACGACCGCATCGCAGGTCATGCCCGCGCCTTCGGGGCCGAGGTGGTGATGACCTCCACCACCTGCCAGAACGGCACCGAACGCTGCGCCGAGGTTGCGGCGCAACTTCCCGGCTTCGATATCGTGGTGAACCTTCAGGGCGACGCGCCCCTCACCCCTTCCTGGTTTGTCGAGGATCTGGTCTCCGGTCTCCGCGCGAACCCTGCGGCCGAGATTGCCACCCCCGTCCTGCGCTGCGAAGGGGCGATGCTGGCCAAGCTTCTGGAAGACCGGCGCAATGGCCGCGTCGGCGGCACGACCGCCGTCTTCGATGCGGCCCGGCGCGGGCTCTATTTCTCGAAAGAGGTGATCCCCCACACCGCGCGGCCCTATGCCGATGATGAACCGACACCGGTCTTTCACCATGTCGGCGTCTATGCCTATCGCCCCGCCGTCCTTGCCGCCTATCCGTCCTGGCCTGTCGGCCCCCTCGAAACGCTCGAAGGGCTGGAACAGCTTCGATTCCTGGAGAACGGCCGCCCCGTCCTCTGCGTCGAGGTGCAGTCGAAGGGGCATGAGTTCTGGGAGCTGAACAATCCCTCCGATGTTCCCGTCATCGAATCCATGATGTCCCGCAGGGGATGAAATCTGCGCGGCTTCCCGCAGCCCTGACGGGAAACTGTGCGCTGGACCTTGCGATCCGGGCACAGCCGCAGTAGCGCAGGGCGGATTGTTTCCATATGCCGAAAATCGCTGCTATTCTGCCATAATGCTGCGTCAATCTGCGTGTGTTAGGGATTATGATGTCGGCGGGTGAATCCCCGATCGGATGCGGGGGCAAAAGTGGGTGCTGAAATGAAAGTCAAGAAGGTCACGAAGGCCGTATTTCCTGTTGCCGGTCTTGGAACGCGGTTCCTGCCGGCCACGAAGTCGATCCCGAAAGAGATCATGACGCTCGTCGACCGCCCCCTGATCCAGTATGCGATCGACGAGGCGCGCGCCGCCGGGATCAAGGAATTCATCTTCGTCACCTCACGCGGGAAATCCGCGCTCGAGGATTACTTCGACAACGCCCCCGAACTTGAAAGCGCGCTGCGCAAGTCCGGCAAGGATGACCTTCTGGAGATCCTGAAGGAAACCAACATGGATAGCGGCGCGATTGCCTATATCCGGCAGAACCGCCCGCTTGGCCTTGGCCATGCCGTCTGGTGCGCCCGCCGCCTGATCGGCAACGAACCCTTCGCCGTGCTTCTGCCCGATGACGTGATCGCCGCGGAAAAGCCCTGCCTCCAGCAGATGGTCGAGGCCTATGAACAGACCGGCGGCAACATGGTTGCGGCCATGGAAGTGGCGCCGGAAAAGACGAAATCCTACGGTGTGCTGGATATCGCCGAAGACATGGGTGCCATCGTCAAGGCCAAGGGCATGGTCGAAAAGCCCGCCCTCGGAACCGCGCCGTCCAATCTGGCGGTGATCGGGCGCTATATCCTGTCGCCCAAGGTGCTGACGAACCTCAACCGCATGAAGCAGGGTGCCGGTGGCGAAATCCAGCTGACCGATGCCATCGCCGAGGAAACGGCCGAAGGCCGCGTCTTTGGCTATCGCTTCCGCGGACAGCGCTATGATTGCGGATCAAAGGCGGGCTTCCTGCAGGCGACGGTTGCCTTCGGCCTGTCTCGGCCCGATCTGCGGGACGAATTCTCGTCCTACCTGCACGAGATGCTGGCCCTGCAGAAAGCCGCCCAGTAACCGGGCAGCGGCCAGGGTGGCAGCCTCGCCAGCCGATCTTCTGTCTGCCTATCGCCTGCGCTGGAAACGGCGCAGGTTGCTTGCCCGCGCCATTGCCAGCCGCCATGACCTGATCGCCCGGCGCGATCGCACCTCCGCCATCGGGAAGGGCGCGATCCTCGGTTTCTCGACCGTCCGCAACGAAGCGGTCCGCCTGCCGTGGTTTCTCGATCATCACCGTCGTCTGGGCGTGTCGCATTTCCTGATCGTCGACAACGGCTCGGACGATGGCACGACCGAACTCCTCGCCGATCAGCCGGACGTATCGCTCTGGGTCACCTCTTCCTCCTACAAGGCGTCCCGCTTCGGGATGGATTGGCTGACATGGCTTCTGATGCGCCACGGCCACGGCCATTGGTGCCTGACGGTCGATGCCGACGAACTTCTGATCTACCCCTATTGGGACAGCCGCGATCTGCGCGCCCTGACGGAATGGCTGGATCGGCAGGACCGGCCGATGTTCGGCGCCATGATGCTGGACATCTACCCCAAGGGCCCGGTTGCCGATCACCCCTACCACGCGGGCGAGGATCCGCTTGCCGTTCTTCCCTGGTTCGATCCGTCAGGCTACGGGATCCGGGTCCAGCAACCCATGGGCAACCTCTGGATCCAGGGTGGCCCCCGCGCGCGGATGTTCTTTGCGTCGGAACCCCGCCGCGCGCCCACCCTGAACAAGGTGCCGCTGGTAAAGTGGCATTGGCGCTATGCCTATGTGAATTCCACCCATTCGCTGCTGCCCCCCCGGCTCAACCGCATCTACGATGTCGACGGGGCCGAAGCGCCCTCGGGCCTGCTTCTGCATACCAAGTTCCTGCAGACCGTTGTTGATCGCGCCCGCACCGAAAAGGCGCGTGGCGAGCATTTCTCCAACTCTGCGCAATATGACCGCTACTATGATGCACTGACCGAGAACCCAAATCTGTGGTGCCCGGCTTCCCGCCGCCTGACGACCTGGCGCGCGCTGGAATCCCTCGGTCTGATGTCGCGGGGGGGCTGGATCTGATGCGTGAAATTCTCCGCATGCACCCGCGCGCATCCGCGCCAATCTCCAGCAATTGTTTACTTATGAAGGCTCTAACACTAGAGTTGCGCGAAACAGGTCGCTGCGCCTGCCCAGGGGCGGCGATCACGTCGCGAACGAACCGGGGTTTTTCGGGTCTTGCAGATCCTTCGCACGGGGCATCGCGAAGGGTCGCATTGGGGAGCAGGCAGGTCGAGTGGGTTTGATTGGTGCATATCGTCTCAGGCTGCGCCGGAGAAGTCTGCACGTCCGCGCCGCCCTGAAGCGGCGCGAACTCCTGTCTGTTGTGAACCGCACGGGTGCGATCAGAAGCGACTCGATCATCCTTCTTTCCACCATGCGGAACGAACGGATCCGCCTGCCCTATTTCCTGCGCTATTACCGCGATCTGGGGGTCAATCACTTCCTGATCGTCGATAACGGATCCGACGACGGGTCGCGCGACTATCTTCAGAACCAGCCCGACGTATCGCTTTGGTCCACCGACGGAAGTTATCGAAAGTCCCGCTTCGGGATGGACTGGATCACCGCGCTGCAGCGCAAGTATTGCCATGGACTCTGGACGCTGGTCGTCGATCCTGACGAATTCCTGGTCTATCCCTTCTGCGAAACCCGGCCCCTGCGGGCGCTGACGGACTGGCTCGATACATCCGGGGTCCGGTCCTTCTCGGCCATGATCCTGGACATGTATCCCAAGGGGCCGCTGGACACCCAACCCTATCGCGAAGGCCAGGATCCGTTCGAAATCGCCCAATGGTTCGACAGCGCGAACTACTCGGTCAAGCGCAATCCCGGCAATGGCAACCTCTGGATCCAGGGCGGCCCCCGCGCGCGCGTCTTCTTCGCGGAAGAACCGAAGCAGGCCCCCGCGCTGAACAAGATCCCGCTGGTCAAATGGAACCGCGCCTATGCCTATCTCAGTTCCACGCACATGCTCATGCCGCGTGGCCTGAACCTCGTCTATGACGAATGGGGTGGGGAAAAGGCCTCGGGCTGTCTCTTGCATGCCAAGTTCCTCGATACCTTCGCCGCCAAGGCGGAAGAGGAGTTGCAGCGCGGCCAGCACTATGCCGACAGCGCCGAATACCGCGCCTATCGCGAAGGGATGAAGGCCCATCCCGATCTTTGGTGCAAATGGTCGGAACGCTATATCAACTGGCGCCAGCTTGAAATTCTGGGGCTCATGTCCAAGGGGAACTGGGCATGACGCGGCAGGAACCCAACGGCACACTCGGCTTTGTCATGCTGTGCCACACGGCGCTGCATCGCGCCGCCGATACCGCGCGCCACTGGGCCGAACGCGGCTGCCCCATCGTCATCCATATCGACAAGCGCGTCTCGAAATGGAGCGTCGAGAAACTTCAGGCCGATCTTGCCGATCTCGACAATGTCCGCTTCTCGGAACGCTTCGCCTGCGAATGGGGCACCTGGGGCATCGTCGCCGCCACCCAGGCCGCGGCCGAGGTTCTGTTGCAGGATTTCCCTTCGGTCCGGCATGTCTATCTCGCCTCCGGCTCCTGCCTGCCGCTGCGCCCGGTTCGGGAACTGATCGCCTATCTCGACGAACGTCCCCGCACCGATTTCATCGAATCCGTCACCACCGAAGAAGTCGGCTGGACGATTGGCGGGTTGAACATGGAACGCTTTACCCTGCGTTTCCCGTTTTCCTGGCGCACCCAGCGCTGGCTGTTCGACCGCTATGTGAAACTGCAGCGTCGGCTGGGTTTCCGGCGCAGCATTCCCAACGGCATCGTGCCCCATCTGGGCAGCCAGTGGTGGTGCCTTACCCGCCAGACCCTGACCGCCATCCTTCAGGGCCCGGAACGCGCGCTTTATGACCGCTATTTCCGCCGTGTCTGGATCCCGGATGAAAGCTATTTCCAGACGCTGGTCCGCCAGGTTTCCAGCAATGTCGAAAGCCGCTCCCTGACGCTGTCCAAGTTCGATTTCCAGGGCAAGCCGCACATCTTCTATGACGATCACCTGCAGCTTCTGCGCCGGTCCGATTGCTTTGTGGCGCGCAAGATCTGGCCGAATGCCAACAAGCTTTACGCCACCTTCCTTTCGGATGATGCCGAAGGGCAGGCGGGCGGCGAACCCAATCCCGGCAAGATCGACCGGCTGTTCTCCAAGGCCGTCGAACGCCGCGTGAAAGGCCGCCCCGGCCTTTACATGCAAAGCCGTTTTCCCAACGAACATTGGGAAAACGGCCGCACTGCCGCGCCCTATTCGGTATTCCAGGGCTTCTCCGACGTGTTCGAGAATTTCGAAGGCTGGCTCGGCAAGGTCACCGGAACCCGCGTTCATGGCCATCTCTTTGCCCCTGATCGCGTCGAATTCGCGGGGGGCGAGGCCGTCTTCAACGGCGCGCTCTCCGACAGCGCCGCACTGCGCGATTACAACACGAAATCCTTCCTCGCCAATCTGATCTGGGCCACCCGCGGCGAACGCCAGTGCTTCCAGTTCGGGCCGGGTGACAATCAGGAACTCAACTGGTTCATGGCGCTGGATTCCAATGCCCAGATCTCGGTCATTTCCGGCGCCTGGGCGGTGCCCCTGTTCAAGTCGAACCTCAACTTCGCTGATATCCGCCGCGAAGCGGCCCGGTTGCAAAAGATCGAACTCGAACATCTGTCGATCCTGCGAAACGGGGCATCCAAGGCGCGCATCCGCATCTGGAACCTGGCGGAATTCATCGAGAACCCGATGGAACCGCTGCAAACCATCGTGGATGAGATCAGCCCCCGCTCCCTGCGCCGCCTGACCGAGGCGCCGCGCATGACCGATCTCGAAGGGTTCGGTCAGTTCCTGCAGAACCTGCGCAATCAGGGCATGCAGCCCGTCCTCATGGGGGATTTCCCCGCCACCTCCGATCTGCGCCCCTCCGAAGCCCGCAGGGGCAGACCCTATCTAGTGAAGTAGTCCAGTGACCCGCCCCTTCGACAGTTTCGTGATGTTCGCCGAAATGCGGACAGGTTCCAATTTCCTCGAAGCCAATCTGAACGCCATTCCCGGCATCATCTGCCATGGCGAGGTGTTCAATCCGGTCTTCATCGGCAAGAAGGACCAGACAGAGTTTCTGGGCATCACCCTTGCCGAACGCGAGGCAGACCCTGCCCGCCTGCTGCGCCGCATGCGCGAACGCACGCCGGGCCTGTCGGGCTTTCGCTATTTCCACGACCACGATCCGCGCATCTTCGATCTTGTGCTGGACGATCCGCGCTGCGCCAAGATCGTGCTGACGCGCAACCCCGTCGAAAGCTATGTCAGCCTCAAGATCGCCAAGGCGACAGGGCAGTGGAAACTGACCAATCCCAAGAACCTCAAGCAGGCGAAGGCGCGGTTCGAACCGCTGGAATTCGAAGACCATCTCGAGGAACTGCAGCAATTCCAGATCCGCCTTCTGAATGCACTTCAGGCGCGCGGCCAGACGGCCTTCTATATCGACTATGAAGATATCCCCGATCTGGGCGTGCTGAACGGTCTGGCCGCCTTTCTTGGCGTCGAAGGCCGCCTGCAGGCCATCGATTCCTCGCTGACGGTGCAGAACCCTGAACCCATAGCCGACAAGTTGATCAATCCGGCAGAGATGGGGAAATCCCTGTCGCGGCTGGATCGTTTCAACCTGTCGCGCACGCCGAATTTCGAACCCCGCCGCAACGCGGCCATCCCCGGCTATGTCGCGGCGCAGGATGCGCCCCTGCTGTTCATGCCAATCAAGGGCGCGCCCGTGCAGCCGCTGATCGACTGGCTTTCCACGATCGGCGGGCTGGAACGGGATTTCACGCACAAGACCCTGCGCCAGTGGAAACGCTCGCGCCCCGGCCATCGCAGCTTTACCGTCCTGCGCCACCCGCTGGACCGCGCCCATCGCGCCTTCTGCGCCCTGGAACAGGGCGGCTTGCAGCCGGAACAGCGCGGCATCCTTGCGCGCGTGCATGGCGTGAACCTGCCGCGCCCCGGCACGCCCTTCACCGATCCGGCGGAACGCCGGGCGGCCTTTCTGGCCTTCCTGAAATTCCTCAAGCGCAACCTGTCGGGCCAGACCGGCTTTCGCACCGATGCGGGATGGGCCAGCCAGACCACAACCCTGCAAGGCTTCGCTCAGTTCCAGCCGCCCGATCTGATCCTGCGGGAAGAGACGCTCACCGAAGGGCTGGCCTTCCTGTGCAGCGAGATCGGCCTTCCCGCGCCGCAGCTTCTGCCCCTCCGCGATGCCTGCGATGACGCGCTGGACGCCATCCGCGATGGCGAACTGGAAGAGGCCGCGCGCGACGCCTATCAGCGCGATTATCTGGGCTTCGGCTTCTATCCGAAACGCTGACGCCGTCAGGCCGCCTGCGAGGCCCGCGCCTCCGTCAGGATCGCATGGATCTTGGCCGGGTCGCTGTTGGCCCGCAGCTTCGACACCACCGCCTGATCGCGCATCGTCCGGCTCACCAGCGCCAGCGCCTTCAGGTGATCCACGCCCGAATCCTTGGGCGCGAACAGCGCAAAGACAAGGTCCACCGGCTGCCGGTCGACGCTGTCATAATCCAGCGGCTTCTCCAGCCGGATGAAGATGCCCCGGATCTGGGTCAGGTCTTCAAGGCGGGCATGGGGCAGGGCGATGCCATGCCCCACGCCTGTCGGTCCAAGACTCTCGCGTTCCTGCAGGCCATCAATCGTCTGGGCAGCACTCATGCCATAGGCCTGCGCGGCAAGCTCTCCCAGTTCCTGGAAAAGCCGCTTCTTGCTCGTCAGCTGCCCGATGACGCGAACGGCCCCGGGGATCAATAGTTTGGAGAGGTCCATGAACTTTCGTTGGTCCTGTGCCCGGCCCGTGCGGGCGTCATTTGCTGTTGCGCGGGTCGATCCAGCCGATGTTCCCGTCTTCGCGACGGTACACGACATTCACGCCGCCATGTCCTTCATTGCGGAACACAAGCATCTTCTGACCACCCAGCTCCAGCTGCATCACGGCTTCGCCGACGGTGATCGAAGGAATCTTCGTCTCCATCTCGGCAATCACGATGGGCTGCGGCAGGTCCGAGTGGTCATCATCCTCGGGCTCCTCAGTTGGCGCGAGGATATATGACGACCCTTCGGCGAATTCAACAGGGGCCGTCCGGGCGCTGTGGTGGTTGCGCAGCCGCCGCTTGTAGCGGCGCAGCTGCTTGTCCATCTTCTCGCGGCAGGATTCGAAGGCGGCATAGATCTCGTTCGCATGGCCCTTTGCCTGGGCCGACAAGCCGGTTGAAAGATGGATCGTCGCTTCGCAGACATGTTCATGCGCGGCACGGGAAAAGATCACGACGGCATCAGTGGGGCGCTGGGCATATTTCTCGACGACTTCGCCAAGCTCGGCCTTCACATGGGTCTGAAGCGCTTCCCCGATGTCGATCTGTTTCCCGCTGATCTGATAACGCATGATGCTTCCTCCGCGTGAATGCGATCCAGCCGCCCGGCCGTTCCGAACGGGCGGATCCTCGTTAAACTGAGTTGGGATTGAAGGTGCGATCCATCAAGAGAGCCAACCGTCAAAGCGGCGGTGTCGGCAGATCCGGACATGGCGAATAGCGCACGCATCACGGGTATTTGGCATCCGCCACGGCCATCTTGTCAACCGAGTCGTAGGGATGGGTTCCCGACCCGCCCGCAAGGGGCAGGTCTCAGCCGATGCGGAAATTCTGGCCCAGATAGACGCGCCGCACCGTTTCGTCGCGCACCACCTCATCGGTGGTTCCGCTCATCAGCACCTTGCCGTCATGCAGGATATAGGCGCGGTCCACGATCTCCAGCGTCTCGCGGACATTGTGGTCGGTGATCAGCACGCCGATGCCGCGCGATTTCAGATCCTGCACCAGATGCCGGATTTCGCCCACGGCGATGGGATCCACCCCCGCGAAAGGTTCGTCCAGAAGCAGATATTTCGGATCCGCCGCCAGACAGCGCGCAATCTCCACCCGCCGCCGTTCCCCGCCCGAAAGCGCCAGCGCCGGCGCGCGCCGCAGATGGGTGATGGAGAATTCCGACAGCAACTCCTCCAGCCGCTCGCGCCGCTTGTGGCGGTCGGAATGGGTGATCTCCAGCACGGCAAGGATGTTGTCCTCCACCGACAGGCCGCGAAAGATCGAAACTTCCTGGGGCAGATAGCCGATGCCCAGCCGCGCGCGGCGATACATGGGCAGCAGCGTCACATCGCGCCCGTCGATCAGCACCTCGCCGCCTTCGGGCGTCACCAGCCCGGCGATGGCATAAAAGCAGGTCGTCTTGCCCGATCCGTTCGGCCCCAGCAGCGCGACAACCTCGCCGCGGTTCAGATGCATCGAAACATCCCGGATCACCGGCCGCCGACGATAGCTCTTGCGCAGGCTCCGAATGGCAAGCCCCGCGGAACCCGCGGTCACCGTCAGATCCGGACCGCCCTTCAAGGATTGGCCTTTCCCGGCACGAAGACGGTCTGCACCCGTCCCTCCATGCTGCCCGTTCCGGCATCCAGGTCATAGACAAGCCGGTTGCCCGATATCGTCGTCTGCCCCTGCGTCAGCAGCACGTCGCCCGTCATCACCACTTCGCCCGATGCGATGGTATAGACCGCCGCATCCGCTTCGGCGGCATCGGTCGGGCTGGCAAACATCACGCGACCATCCAGGAAAACCCGGGAAACGCCGGTTCCATCGGGCAGATACTCGATCCGGGCCGTTCCGGCCGAAATCGTCATCTCGCCCTGCGTGACCTTCACATTCCCTGCGAATGTGGCCTGTCCGCTGCCCTGATCCACGCTCAGGCTGTCCGAAGTCACCTCGACCGGCAGCGATGTATCCTGACGCAGGCCCTTCAATTCGATGCTGGTCTGCGCCACGACAGGCAGTCCCGCGATCGGCACCAGCGCCAAAGTCAGAAAAAGGGCGCGCAAGGCCGCGGGCATGGGATCCTCTGATTGATCAAAATTCACTCTGCCGGTTGATATACCAGCTTCACCGCCCCGTTGAAAACCAGAAGATAAGATTGATTGCCATCCCCGGCCTGCGTCAGCCGCATGGATTGGGCGGTAATGCGCCCCGCCGGCCCTTCCGAGGTGACAGGCACGTCCGACCGGATATCCGTCACGTCAAGACGCGCGGTCATCGCCTCGGATGCCACGCTGTAGCCCGTTGCATGATCCAGCCGCACATGGCCGCTGAAGGCGATCTCCTTGCCCGAAGGATCCATCCGCGCCGTCTCGGCCACCAGCGCCGTGCTTTCCCCATCGGGCGTGGTCAGGCGGGCGCGCACGCCCGTGGCATTCGCGCCGCCCCCGTCTTCCCCGCCCGGTCGCGCTTCGTCCGCCGTCACCTCCAGCGCGGCGCCGTCGCGCGTCGTTCCGGCATAGGTGGGGGCCGTGATGCGCGGCTCGCGCAGGCGGGCTTCCACATCGACATCGGCATAGGGCAGGGCGTCTTCGGGATTGATCCGGTTCGACACAAGAAACAGCGTCGACAGAATCGCAAGCGCCGCCAGCGGCAGCAGCACCTTCAGCGCCGCCACCAGCCGCGACCAGCCATCAAGCGCGGCCCGCCGCGCCATCAGGCAATCCCGGCGCGCAGGCAGTCATGGATATGCAAAAGCCCCGTCACGCTCTGGCTTCCTTCCGGATCGACCACGAACAGGCAGGTGATCTTCCTGTCATTCATGATCCGCACCGCCTTTTCCGCCAGCGCCTCGGGCCCGATCGTCCGGGGCGCCGCCGTCATCACATCCCCCGCCGACAGGTCCAGCAGGCCCGCCATGTGGCGGCGCAGGTCGCCATCGGTGATGATGCCCTGAAGGTATCCTTCCGCATCCGTGACGCCAACCACGCCAAACCCCTTGGCCGACATGATGAGCAGCGCTTCGCTCATCGGGGCGTCATGGGAAATCAGCGGCGCGTCGGCATGCATCAGATCCCGCACGCGCGACAGTCGCGCACCCAGCTTTCCGCCCGGATGGAACACCCGGAACTGATCCGGCGTAAAGGCCCGATGCTCCATCAGCGCCACGGCCAGCGCATCCCCCAGCGCCAGCGTCATCGTCGTCGATGTCGTGGGCACGATCCCCGTCTCGCAGGCTTCCGGCGCGTCGGGCAGCAAGAGCGCCACATCCGACTGCCGCAGCAGGGTAGACTCTGCCCGCCCCGCCACCCCGATCAAGGGGATGTCGAACCGCCGCGTATGGGCGATGATATCCGCCAGTTCCGGCGTCTCGCCGCTGTTCGAAAGCACCAGCGCCACATCGCCCTTCATCACCATGCCCAGATCGCCATGGCTGGCCTCGGCCGGATGCACGAATTGCGCGGGCGTGCCCGTCGATGCCAGCGTCGCCGCGATCTTGCGCGCCACATGCCCCGATTTGCCCATGCCCGACACGATCACGCGGCCCTCGGCGCGCAGGATCATCTCCACCGCCGCCGAAAACGCCCCGTCAAGGCTGTCGGCCAGCATGCCCAAGGCTTCCGCCTCGCGCCGGATCACGCGGCGGGCGGTGGTCAGGAAATCAGTGGTGGAAGATGTCATTGGGCTCTTCCCATCCCAGCAGGTCCAGTTCCGCCCGCGCGGGCAGGAAGTCGAAACACCGCTGCGCCAGGTCCATCCGCCCCTCGCGCACCAACCGCGCCTGAAGCGCATCCTTCAGCGCATGCAGATAAAGCACATCCGACGCCGCATATTCCTTCTGCGCCTCGGTCAGCACCTCGGCGCCCCAGTCGCTCGTCTGCTGCTGCTTCGATACATCCACCCCCACCAGCTCCAGCAGCAGGTATTTCAACCCGTGCCTGTCGGTGAAGGTGCGGATCAGCTTCGATGCGATCTTCGTGCACCAGACCGGCGCCGTCGTCACGCCAAAGGCCTTCTGCAGCGCCGCGATGTCGAACCGCCCGAAATGGAACAGCTTCAGCGTGGCGGGGTCCACCAGCAACCGCTCCAGATTCGGCGCGGATCTCTGGCCCCGCGCGATCTGCACCAAATGCGCGTCGCCATTCCCGTCCGACAACTGCACCACACACAGCCTGTCCCGCCGCGGGTCCAGCCCCATCGTCTCGGTGTCGATGGCGACCACCGGGCCAAGGGTCAATCCGTCGGGCAGGTCGTTCTGATGCAGGAAGATGGCCAAGGTCCGCGTCCTTTCGGCAATGTCTGCGGCTGCATTACCGACGCCCCGCGCAGGGGTCAACGGAAACGGGCCGAAATGGCAAAAGGGCGCAGGTTTCCCCGCGCCCCTTGGCAAGATCGACATGGTGCCCAGAAGAGGACTCGAACCTCCACGCCTTGCAGCGCTGGTACCTGAAACCAGTGCGTCTACCAATTCCGCCATCTGGGCCCAAGTCGATGGAGCGCGATGTAAAGAAGCCCGCAGGTGGTGTCAACGGGCGGCGCGAAGAATCTTCACCCCGTCCCCAGATAGGCCGAAAGCGCCGGGGGCGGATCGGCGAACAGCGCCTCGGTCGGCATGGGCGGATGGGCGCGCCCTTCGGCCACCAGCATCGTCAGGCCCTCCAGTCGTCGCGCATCCTGGGGGTCATGCGTCACCATCAGCACGGTCGCGCCCGTCTCTTCCGCCACCGCGCGCACCAGCGCCAACATCTCGGCCTTCAGCGCGGGGCCCAGCGCGGCAAAGGGCTCGTCCAGCAACAGCAGGGGCCGCGCCCGCAGCAACGCCCGCGCCAGCGCCGCCCGCCCCTGCTGCCCGCCCGACAACTGCCCCGGCCTGCGCCCGCCAAGGCCCGCCAGCCCCGTCCGCTCCAGCGCCTCCACGATCCGCGCCCGCGCCGCATCGTCCAGCCGCCCATCCGGCGACAGGCCAAGGGCAAGGTTCCGCTCCACCGTCAGATGCGGGAACAGGTTCTGGTCCTGAAACAGGATCGTCACCGGCCGCTGCCCGGGGGGCAGGTCGCCGATCTCTGCCCCGTCCCAGAGGATCCGCCCCGAATGCGGTGCCACGAAACCGGCAATCGCGTTCAGCAGCGTCGATTTCCCCGCGCCCGAAGGCCCCAGCACCGCGCAGCGCGCGCCTTTTGGCAGGGTCAGATCCGCCTCCAGCCGGAAACCCGGCTCTTCCAGCACAAGTCGGTCAAGCTGAAGCATGGCGTCCGATCCCGTCAAACAGCGCGAACAGCGCAAAGGATATCCCCATCAGGATCAGCGCCGCCGCCGCCGCCGCCTCCATCCGGTAGCTGCCCATCAGCCCGTGGATGAACAGGGGCAGCGTGGCGTTATTTTCCGCCGCGAACAGCGTGATCACCCCCAGATCGCCCATCGACAGCGCCGCCGTGATCCCTGCACCAAAGCCAAGCGGCCGCGCAAGGCACGGCAGCGTCACCAGCCGAAACCGCGCCCACCGCGTCAGGCCCAGCGCCTGTGCCAGCCGGTCATGCCCCTGATGCAGCGCCCGCGCCTCGGGCAGCAGCAGGCGATAGGCATAGGGCAGCGCCAGCGTGGCATTCACCGCAATCGTCACGGGCAGCGCCATCGCCGATGGCGAAGCCACCCCCCGCAGCGCAAGGAACAACCCCGTCCCGATCACCAGCGAAGATGCCGCCAGCGGCAAGGTCGCCGCCGCATCGAACAGCCGATGCCCCGCCGCCCGCCGCCCCGCCGCCAGCGCGAGCACCAGCGCCGCCCCCGTCACCAGCACCGTCGTCGCCAGCGCCACCAGAACCGACCGCAGCGTCGCCGCCCACATGCCGCCCGGCAGGTCGTCCATCCCTGTCAGCCCCCGGATCACCAGCGCGCCCAGGGGCAGCATCAGGAACCCCGCCGCCAGCGTGATCGCCGCCACATCCATCCCCTTGCGCCAGCCCCCCGGCGCGGGCATCTCCACCCGTCGCCCCAGCCCGGTGCCAAAGCCGGTATCCCGGATCAGCGACCAGCCCAGCGCCAGCGCCGTCAGGCAGAGCGCGAATTGCAGCATCGCCAGCGTCGCCGCCCGGCCCGGCGCGAAATCAAAGCGCAGCGCCTGATAGATCGCCAGTTCCACCGTCGTCGCCGCAGGCCCGCCGCCCAGCGTCAGGGCCACGGCGAAACTCGCCAGACAGATGGTGAATACCGTCAGCATCGCGCCGGGCAGCGTGGCCTGCAGCATCGGTGCTTCCAGATGCCGGAACTGCGCGCCCGGCGTCAGGTCCAGCGATTGCGCCAGCCGGAACCGCTCGGCCGGAATCGCCTGCCAGCCCAGCAGCAGCATCCGCGTGGCAAGGGGCAGGTTCAGGAACACATGCGCCAGCACCACGCCATGCAAGCCGTAAATCGACAGGCGCGGCAGGCCCAGCGCCGCCAGCCCGTCATTCATCACCCCCGCACGGCCAAAGATCGCGAGCAAGCCCAGCACCGCCACGATCACCGGCAGCAAGAAGGGCGCGCCCATCAGCGTGATCAGCGCCCCCCGCCCGGCAAAGCGCCGCCGCGCCAGGGCGCGGGCCACCGGCACGGCCAGCAGGCCCGAGATCACCGCCGACAGCGCCGCCTGCGTCACGGTAAACCGCACCGCTGCCCAATCCGCCGCGCCCGGCATCGCCGCGCCAGCATGAAGCGCCACCACAGCCACCGTTCCCAGCGTCATCGCCCCCAGCAGGGCGGCGACCAGCGCCGCCCCGACAGGTGGCCTCAGCGTGCCAATGCGGCCTGCCATTCGGCCAGCGCCCCCTCGCGCAGAGCCAGGGCCTCATCCGCCGTCAGCAGAAGCGAGGTTTCGGGCGTGATCAACGTCTCAAACCCCGCGGGCAACCCCGCCGCAGGCGTCACCGCCGGATACATCCAGTTCGTCGTCGGGATCACGGCCTGAAACGCCTCACTCCCCATGAAGGCCAGAAAGGCATCTGCCAGATCCGGCTGATCCGTCGCCGCCAGCTTTCCCGCCACCTCGACCTGCAGGTAATGCCCTTCGCTGAAGGCCGCCGCCGCCTTGCTGGCGTCTTCCTCGGCAATCAGGTGATAGGCGGGCGATGTGGTATAGGACAGGACCATGTCCGCCTCGCCTTCCAGGAAGAGGCCATAGGCCTCGGACCAGCCCGGCGTCACCGTCACGATATTGTCGGCCAGCCCTTCCCAGATTTCCCCCGCCCTGTCGCCATGGGCGGCCTTCACCCACATCAGCAGCCCCAGGCCGGGTGTAGAGGAGCGGGGATCCTGAATGATGATCTTCACATCCGAAGCCGCCAGTTCCTCGAAACTCTTCGGCGGCGCGGGCAGCTTGGCCTTGTCATGCACGAAGGCGAACCAGCCCCAGTCATAGGGCAGGAAAACCGGGTCATCGAAGGCCACCGGCAGGGCGTTCTTCCATCCCTGCCCATGGGGTGCAAACAGGCCCGTGGCGGCGGCGGCGGCGGTCAGGTTGGTATCCAGCCCCAGCACGATATCCGCATCCGATGCCGCGCCTTCCATCTGGATCCGCGCCAGCAGCGCCGCCCCATCGCCTGCGGCCACGAATTGCAGATCGCAGGCGCAACTCGCCTCGAACGCCTGTTCCACCGCAGGGCCGGGCCCCCATTCGGCGGTGAAACTGTCATAGGTCAGAACAGTCAGCACGGGCTTGTCCTGTGCCGTGGCCATGGTGGCAACGGTGGCAAGTCCCAGCGCAAGGATCGAAGTCTTCATGTTTCTCTCCAATTGCGACGGGTGGTCGGAGATGGAGAGATCCATGCACCTTCCCTCCGCCGGTATGATCCGGTTCAGGTTCAACGGGTCCGCTTGCGCATCTCAGCCTGTGGACAGGCACCCCGAGGTGGGGCCGAAGATAGGCAAAGCCCCGGCAGGTGCAAGCGGAAATCGGGGGGGCCATCCGCCCCCCCCGAACCCCCCTTCTCCCCGGCTTTCCGCCGTCGGGCGGATCTGTTGCCGTGTCATGGGTATTTTCGCCAAGGTGAAAGGGCTTTGCGCCGCGCGGGGGATTGGCCTATGGACAGGTCCGGATCAGACGGAGCAGGCAGGCATGTCCTTCAACACCTTCGGCCATATCTTCCGCGTCACCACCTGGGGCGAAAGCCACGGCCCCGCGCTGGGCTGCACGGTGGATGGCGTGCCGCCGGGCGTTGCGTTGAGTGAGGCCGACATCCAGCCCTGGATGGACAAGCGCAAGCCCGGGCAGAACAAGTTCACCACCCAGCGCAAGGAAGCGGATGAGGTGCGCATCCTTTCGGGCGTGTTCGACGGCGTGACCACCGGCACACCCATCCAGTTGATGATCGAGAACACCGACCAGCGGTCCAAGGATTACGGCGACATCGCCCAGGCCTTCCGCCCCGGCCATGCCGACATCACCTACCACCAGAAATACGGCCTGCGCGACTATCGCGGCGGTGGCCGGTCCAGTGCCCGGGAAACCGCCGCGCGGGTGGCTGCAGGGGCCGTGGCGCGCGCCGTGCTGGCGCGGATGGTGCCGGGGCTGCGGATCACCGGCTACATGGTGCAGATGGGCGGGCGTGGCATCGACCGGGGGCGGCTTGAACTTGCCGAGGTGGAACGCAACCCTTTCTGGTGCCCCGATCCCGTCGCCGCCGCCGATTGGGCGGCCTATCTGGATGAGCTGCGGCTGTCTCACAATTCGGTCGGTGCCGTGATCGAGGTGGTTGCCGAAGGGGTTCCGCCGGGGCTGGGTGCGCCGCTTTATGGCAAGCTCGACAGTGATCTCGCCTCGGCCATGATGTCCATCAATGCGGTCAAGGCGGTGGAGATCGGCGATGGCATGGCCGCGGCCAGCCTGACCGGGGTGGACAATGCCGATGAGATCCGCATGGGGCCGGATGGGCCGGAATTCCTGTCCAACCATGCCGGGGGCATCCTTGGCGGCATCTCCACCGGCCAGCCCGTCATCTGCCGCTTTGCGGTGAAGCCCACCTCCTCCATCCTCACCCCCCGCCGCACGATCAACGCCAGCGGAGAAGAGATCGACCTCATCACCAAGGGCCGGCACGACCCCTGCGTCGGCATCCGCGCCGTCCCGGTGGGCGAGGCGATGATGGCCTGCGTGATCCTCGATCATCTGCTCCTGGATCGCGGGCAGACCGGCGGTATGCGTGGGCGGATCGGGTAATCCGCACGCGGCCAGGTTCAGACAGGGCGGCGGCTGACCTGCACCGCAAGGATGCCGGCCGCGACGATGGCCGCTCCGACGATATCCGTCCCACGCAGGGATTCACCCAGCAGCAACGCCGCGATGGCCGTGCCAAAGGCCGGGTTCAGGAAATGGAACGTCGCCGCGCGTGTCGCCCCGATGCGGCGCACCAGCGCGAACCAGATCAGCGTCGCGGCAAGGCCGGGGATGAAGATCTGATAGGCAAAGGCCAGCGCCAGGGGCAGCGTCGGTGTCAGTCGGAAGGGTTCCGTCAGTGCGGCGATCCCGGCCAGCGCGGCGGATCCCGCCAGCATCTGCAACCCCACGATCAGAAGCAGCGGCCCGAACCCGCCCTGCGCGCCCGAGGCCGATCGCAGGGTCAGGGTGGCAATCGCCAGCGCCAGCGCCCCCATAAGACACAGTGCCGTGCCCAGAGGGTCTGCCCCGCCCGACAGGCGCGTTCCCATGATCAGGGCGGTTCCGGCAAATCCCGCGATCAGGCCCGCCAGGCCAAGCGGCGGCAGCCTTTCGCCCCGCAGCGCCCAGGACAGGGCCGCCACCATCAGCGGCATCGACGCCGCGATGATCACGGCCAGCGAGGCCTCCACCCATTGCATGGCAACGAAGTTCAGGCCCAGATAGGCGGCATTCTGCAACAGCCCGAAGGCCGCGACGGATCGCCATTGCGCGCGCGTCAGATCGAACCGCGCCCCCAAGGCCAGCGCCACGCCGATGGCAAGCCCGCCGGAAATCGCAAAGCGCAACGCCAGCGCCGCAAGGGGGGCCGCATCGGCCACGATGATGCGGGCAGTGGCAAAGGCCGAAGACCACATCAGGGCAAAGATCAGCCCCATCGACAGGGCGCGCAGGTCCATCGGGTTCTTCCATGTGAAAGGGCCGCCCGTTGCGGGGCGGCCCTGCATCTGGCCATGGCCTGCAATCAGGCGTTGACGCTGTCCTTCAGCGCCTTGGCGATCGAGAACTTCACCTGCTTGTCGGCGGGCTTGGTCACGGTCTCGCCGGTGGCGGGGTTGCGCACCTGACGCTCGGGGCGGGCGCGGCAGACGACCTTGCCCAGGCCGGGCAGCGTGACAGCGCCGCCTGCGGCCACTTCACGGGCCACGACAGCAGCGATCGCGTCCAGCGCGGCGCCAGCGGTTTTCTTGTCCGAACCCATCTGTTCGGCAAGAGAGGCCACAAGCTGGGTCTTGGTCATCGGTTTCGACATGTGATGTTCCTTCGTTTACTGGTCCCGTTATCAGGCGGGGCTGTCCCTGTCCTTGAAGTGACTTTCGTCGCTAAAATCTGTTTTGCCGAACAAATCAAGCGCATTCTGACCATTTGGTCCCCTTTACGCGGCGTGGCGCCGCGGAAAGGGCCGCGAAGCGTTACAGAAAGGCCGTCTCGTCAAAGCTGCGCAACTTTCGGCTGTGGATCCGCTCGATCGGCATGGCACGCAGCCGCTCCATCGCCCGCACCCCGATCTGCAGATGCCGCGCAACTTGCGTCTTGTAGAATTCCGATGCCATCCCCGGCAGCTTCAACTCGCCATGCAGGGGTTTGTCCGAAACGCAAAGCAGCGTGCCATAGGGCACCCGGAACCGGAACCCGTTCGCCGCGATGGTGGCGCTTTCCATGTCCAGCGCGATGGCCCGCGATTGCGACAGGCGCTGCACCGGGCCGGACTGGTCGCGCAATTCCCAGTTGCGGTTGTCGATCGTGGCCACGGTCCCCGTCCGCATGATCCGCTTCAGTTCATAGCCTTCCAGCTGTGTCACTTCCTCTACCGCATCCTCCAGCGCGATCTGGATCTCGGCCAGCGCCGGGATGGGCACCCAGACGGGCAGGTCGTCGTCCAGCACATGGTCCTCGCGCAGATAGGCATGGGCCAGGACGAAATCGCCAAGGCTCTGCGAATTCCGCAGCCCGGCGCAATGGCCCACCATAAGCCAGGCATGCGGGCGCAGGACGGCGATATGGTCGGTCGCCGTCTTGGCATTCGACGGGCCGACGCCGATATTGACCAGCGTGATCCCGTTCCCGTCGGCGCGCTTCAGGTGATAGCTGGGCATCTGCGGCATCTTGGCCGTGGGCGGCAGCACCCCGTCGGGCGTGGTCAGGATCAGGTTCCCCGGCGCCACGAATTCCGTATAGCCCAGGTCCGGCTCGGCAAGCACCTTGCGGGCATAGGCTTCGAATTCGTCGACATAGAACTGATAGTTGGTGAACAGGACATGGTTCTGGAAATGCCCCGCATCCGTGGCGGTGTAATGCGCCAGCCGCGCCAGCGAATAATCCACCCTCTGCGCGGTAAAGGGGGCAAGCGGGCGCGACCCGTCGGCATGCACCTGCCGCGTGCCGTTCACGATGTCATCATTCGTGGTGGCCAGATCGGGCACGTCAAACACGTCGCGCAGCGAAAATTCCAGCACGCCTTCCTGCGGGACGGAAACCTTGGGGTTGCCCGCCACCGCGAAATGCACCGGAATCGGCGTCTCCGACGGCCCGATCACCACCGGCTGCCCATGGTGGCGCAGCAGAAGCTCGATCTGCTGGATCAGGTAGTTGCGGAACAGATCCGGCCGCGTGACCGTGGTCGAATAGGTGCCCGGCTCGGCCACATGCCCGAAGGACAGACGCGAATCCGCCTTCACATGGCTTGTCGTGGTCAGCCGGATCTCGGGATAGAAGGCCCGGATGCGGGCCTCGGGCTTGCGCCCGGTCACCGCCCTGGTGAAGTGCAGCGACAGGAATCCCGTCGCCGCAAAAAACAACTCCTCCAGCCGATCCACCGCCGCGACGGCATCGGTAAAGGCTTCATGGGCCGGGCTTTCCGGCGTCAGGATGGAATGGGTCTCTTCGGTCATTGCCTTGTTCTTGTTCTTTCGGCGCATGCAATTCGATCAGCCATCTAATCCGAATCCGGGGCCTCTGCGCAAGTGAAGGCTTTGCAACAGCTTGCAGCGCCTTCCAAGGCGCGGAATAGTCCGCCCATGAACAGCCCCGCTTCCCCGCCCGCAAAGACCCTGCTCTCCATTGGCCACGGCTATTCCGCCCAGGCGCTAGCGCGCCGGCTGATCCCGCAGGGCTGGTCGGTGATCGGCACCACCCGCAACCCCGCCCGCGCCGCCGCCTTCGCGGCCGATGGGATCGAACCCCTTCTGCTGCCCGGCCCGCTTGCCCCGGCGCTTGCCCGCGCAAGCCACATCCTCACCTCCGTCGCCCCGGATGCATCAGGCGATCCGATCCTGCGCGACCATGCCGAAGAGCTTCGCGCCGCCCGCCCCGATTGGCTGGGCTACCTCTCCACCACTGCCGTCTATGGCGATCATCAGGGCGGCTGGGTGGATGAGGAAACCCCCCTCACCCCCGCCACCGCGCGCGGTCAGGCCCGGGTCGATGCGGAACGGGGCTGGGCCGCCCTCGGCCTGCCGCTGCACATCTTCCGCCTTGCCGGCATCTACGGCCCCGGGCGCGGCCCCTTCGAAAAGGTGCGCGACGGCACCGCCCGCCGCATCCTCAAGCCCGGCCAGGTCTTCAGCCGGATCCATGTCGATGACATCGCGCAGGTTCTGGTCGCCTCGATGCAGCACCCCCGCCCCGGTGCCATCTACAACCTCTGCGACGATGATCCCGCCCCGCCCGAAGACGTGATCGCCCATGCCGCCGAACTGCTCGGCCTGCCGCTGCCCCCGGCCATTCCCTATGATCAGGCCGATCTCACCCCCATGGCGCGCAGCTTCTATGCCGAAAGCAAGCGCGTCCGGAACGACCGGATCAAATCCGAACTCGGCATCACCCTTCTGCATCCCACCTATCACCAGGGCCTTGCCGCCCTCCTCGCCTCGGAAAGCTGACCGTCCCACCCGGCCCCCTCTCCCGCTTGCGGGGGAGGGGTGGCCCGCCCCGGCGGGCCGGGGAGGGGGCGCCCCCTTTGGCAGATCACGCGGCTGTTACCTTTTCCCGTCCGCCGGGGTTGAAATGATATCTCCCATACCCACCTTCTGCGGGCGGGCCGGGCCCCTCTGACGCTTTCCAGCGCCATGTCGGACCGCATCGAGTGCGTCTCGATGTCATGCCCGGACCTGTGATCGGCTGGCCTTCGGACGCGTCAATACATGTCTCGAAAGGTCAACGGGGATGGAATTTCTACTACTCTTGTTTCTGGGCAAGCCGCTCTGGATGTGGCTGCTCTTCCTCACGCTGGTCGTGGCGCTGCTCGCCTTCGATCTCGGCGTCCTGCACAAGGATGGCGATCACGAAATCGGCGTCGGCGAAAGCCTGAAGCTCTCCGCGATGTATATCACGCTCGGCCTCGCCTTCTCGGGCTTCGTCTACTGGCAGATGGGGTGGGAGCCGACAGCCCAGTATCTGACCGCCTTCGTCGTGGAAAAGACGCTGGCCATGGACAATGTCTTTGTCATCGCGCTGATCTTTGCCTTCTTCGCCGTGCCGCGCGCCTATCAGCATCGCGTGCTGTTCTGGGGTATCCTCGGGGTGATCGTCCTGCGCGGTATCATGATCGGGCTGGGCGCGACCATCGTCGCCTCCTATTCCTGGGTGCTCTACATCTTTGCCCTGTTCCTGATCTTCACCGGCATCAAGATGCTCTTCGTCGGCGATGGCGACCATGACATCGCCAGGAACCCGCTCCTGAAATTCATCAAGCGCCGCTTCCGCGTGACGGATGACCTGCACGGCAACGCCTTCTTCGTCCGGCAACCGGATGGCACGGGAAAGATGGTGCGCTACGCGACACCCCTCTTCATCGCGCTGATCCTGATCGAGATCGCCGACCTGGTCTTTGCGGTCGATTCCGTGCCAGCGGTCTTCACCATCACCACCGATCCCTACATCGTCTACACCTCGAACATCTTCGCCATCCTCGGCCTGCGCGCCCTCTACTTCGCCCTTGCCGCGATCCTGCACCGCTTCGCCTATCTCAAATACGCGCTGTCGCTGCTTCTGGTCTTCATCGGATCGAAGATCTTCATCGCCGACGCGATGGGATGGGAAAAGTTCCCGCCCAGCTGGTCGCTCGGGATCACCTTCGTCCTTCTCGGTGCGGGTGTGATCTTCTCGCTCTGGAAGACGAAGGATCAGGCAAGGGCCGATCTGGCAAAACCCGCCGAATAGCCCTATCTGGATCCCACCTGCGCCCGGCCCCATGGCCGGGCGCTTCGATTCCACAAGGTAGACCAAAGATGATCGCCCTGCGTTCCCAAGTTGCCGCCTTCCTCGACCGTCCCGCCGTCACCCGCTTCATCCTTGCGGTGATCCTCTTCAACGCCGTCATCCTTGGCCTTGAAACCTCAAGGCCCGTGATGGCCGCCGCAGGCGGCATCATCCTGCTTCTCGACCGGCTCTGCCTTGCCATCTTCATCGTCGAACTGGCGCTGAAACTCTTCGCGCTGGGCGGGCGCTTCTTCCGCTCGGGCTGGAACCTCTTCGACCTTGCCGTCGTCGGCGTGGCCCTGCTTCCTGCCTCTGGCGGTCTCTCGGTCCTGCGGGCGCTACGCGTGCTGCGCGTGCTGCGCGTCATCTCCATCGCGCCCAGCCTGCGCCGCGTGGTCGAAGGCTTCCTGCGCGCCCTGCCGGGCATGGGCTCGGTCCTGCTGCTGACCCTGATCCTGTTCTATGTCTCCGCCGTCATGGCGACCAAACTCTACGGTGCCAGCTTCCCCGACCGTTTCGGCGACCTTGGTGCCACCGCGCTCACGCTGTTTCAGGTGATGACGCTGGAAGGCTGGGCCGATGCCGTCGTCCGCCCTGTGATGGAGGTTTATCCCTATTCCTGGATCTTCTTCATCAGCTTCATTCTGGTGACGACCTTCGCCGTCATCAACCTGCTCGTCGGCCTTGTCGTCAACGCCATGCAAGAGGCGGCCGAGGCCGACAAACCCGATCACGCTGCCGAACGCCACGCCGAACTGATGGCACGGATCGAAAGGCTGGAACGCAGACTGTCCGAACGCGGCTGAACGGGGGGGCGGGCCGTCAGGCCCGCTTGCCCACCACGGCCACGCCCAGCGCCTGCAACACCTTCGCCTCGATCTGCGCCGCGTCCATCCCGGCGACCTGATACATCCGCTCGGGGCTCGCCTGGTCGATGAAGATGTCGGGCAATACCATGCTGCGATATTTCAGCCCCCGGTCGAACACGCCCTCATCGGCCAGCAACTGCGCAACATGGCTGCCAAAGCCGCCCACCGCGCCTTCTTCCACCGTGATCAGCGCCTCATGGCTGCGCGCCGCGTTCAGGATCAGATCCCGGTCCAGCGGCTTGGCAAAGCGCGCGTCGATCACCGTCGGCGCGATCCCGCGTTGGGCCAGCGCCTCCGCCGCCTTCAGAACCTCGGCCAACCGCGTGCCAAAGGACAGGATCGCCGCCCGCGCCCCTTCGCGGATGATCCGCCCCTTGCCGATCTCCAGCGGCACGCCCCGCGCGGGCATCTCGCAGCCCACGCCCTCGCCGCGCGGAAAGCGGAACGCGATCGGCCCCTCGTCATGCGCCACGGCGGTGGCTACCATATGCACCAGTTCCGCCTCATCCGCCGCCGCCATCACCACGATGCCCGGCAGGTTGGCAAGGAAAGCCACGTCGAAACTGCCCGCATGGGTGGCCCCATCCGCCCCCACCAGCCCCGCCCGATCAATGGCAAAGCGCACGGGCAACCGCTGGATCGCCACGTCATGCACCACCTGATCGTAACCGCGCTGCAGGAAGGTCGAATAGATCGCGCAGAAGGGCTTCATCCCCCCTGCCGCCATGCCTGCGCTGAACGTCACCGCATGCTGCTCGGCGATCCCCACATCGAAACAGCGGCGCGGAAAGCGGTCGGCAAACAGGTTCAGCCCCGTGCCATCCGGCATCGCCGCCGTGACAGCCACGATCTTCTCGTCCCGCTCCGCCTCGGCGATCAGGCTTTGCGCAAAGACCTTGGTATAGCTCGGCGCATTCGAGGCCGCCTTCGCCTGCACGCCGGTCAGCACATCGAACTTGCCCGTTGCATGGCCCCGGTCGCGCGCGGCTTCCGCCGGGGCATAACCCTTGCCCTTCTTCGTCAGCACATGAATCAGCATCGGCCCCGTCGCCCGCGCCTTCACCGTGCGCAGCACCGCCAGCAACTGATCCATGTCATGCCCGTCGATGGGGCCGACATAATCGAACCCCAATTCCTCGAACAGGGTTCCGCCCACGGCCATGCCCTTCAGCATCTCCTTCGCCCGCCGCGCGCCCTGCTGGAACGGCTCGGGCAACAGGCTGACCGCGCTCTTCGCCGCCGCCTTCAGATCCTGGAACGGCGCCTCGGCATAAAGCCGCGACAGATAGGATGACAAAGCGCCCACCGGCGGCGCGATGGACATCTCATTGTCGTTCAGGATCACGAACAGCCGCTTCTTCAGATGGCCTGCATTGTTCATCGCCTCAAAGGCCATGCCCGCGCTCATCGACCCGTCGCCGATCACGGCAATCGCATCGCCCGGATCGCCGCCCAGATCGCGCGCCGCCGCAAATCCCAGCGCCGCGCTGATGGAGGTCGACGAATGCGCCGCCCCGAACGGATCATAGGGCGACTCGCTCCGCTTGGTGAATCCCGACAGCCCGCCCTCGGCCCGCAAGGTGCGGATCCGGTCCCGCCGCCCGGTCAGGATCTTGTGGGGATAGCACTGATGCCCCACATCCCAGATCAGCTTGTCGCGCGGCGTATCGAAGACGGCATGGATCGCCACCGTCAGTTCCACCACCCCCAGCCCCGCGCCCAGATGGCCGCCCGTCACCGAAACGGCGGAAATCGTCTCGGCCCGCAGGTCATCGGCCAGTTGCCGCAACTCGCGGTCCGACAGGGCCTTCATGTCGGACGGATGGCTCACACGGTCCAGCATCGGTGTCGTCGGTCGGTCGGTCATCCTGCCCTCCAGCGGGCCAATGGGCCGCGTCACATGTCGCGGCTGATAACGAAGCGCGCGCAGGCGATCAAGTTCGCCGCCCTGTCGCCATAGGGGGCCAGATGGCCCGCCGCCGCCTCGATCAAGTTCCCTGCGCGTGCCTTCGCCGCCTCCAGCCCCAAGAGCGACACGAAAGTCGCCTTCCCGGCCTCGGCATCCTTCTGCAGCCGCTTGCCCGTCTTGGCCACATCGCCCTCCACATCCAGCACATCGTCCCAGATCTGGAAGGCCAGCCCCAGCTTTTCGGCATAGGCGCGCAAGGGCGCAGGGTCCGCTCCCGCGATCATGGCCCCGGCTTCCGCCGACCAGCGGATCAGCGCGCCGGTCTTGCCCGCCTGCAACGCGGTAATGTCCTCAAGCGTCAGCGGCGCCGCCGCCGTCTCGGCGGCAATGTCCAGCGCCTGCCCCAGCACCATGCCCTCGGCCCCGCTCGCTTGCGCCAGCCCGGCCACCAGCGCGATCCGCACATCCCCCGATCCCAGCGCCGGCTCGGCCAGCAATTCAAAGGCCAGCGTCTGCAACGCATCGCCGGCCAGCACGGCGGTCGCCTCATCCCATTTCACATGAACCGTGGGCTGGCCGCGCCGCAGGTCATCGTCATCCATGCAGGGCAGGTCATCATGCACCAGCGAATAGGCATGCAGCGCCTCGACCGCCGCCGCCGCGCTGATCGCCTGCGCGTCGCGCAGCCCATGCATCCGTGCGCCTTCCAGAACCAGAAACCCGCGCAGCCGCTTGCCCCCGCGCAGCGCATAGCGCATCGCCGCAACCACCGGCACTTCGGCCCGCCCCTCCAGCGCCGCCATCAGCCGCGCCTCGATGGCCGCCGCGTCCCGCGTCAGAACCGCCTGAAAACTCACATCCCCTCCGCCGGGGTCGTGCCGACAGCGCGGCCCTCCTGCGCGCGGATCACTTCCACCTTCGCCTCCGCCGCCTTCAGCTTGTCGGCGCAGTGCTTCTTCAGCGCCGCCCCCCGCTCATACAGCGCGATGCTTTCCTCCAGCGCCACCTCGCCCCGCTCAAGCTGGTTCACCACCTGCTCCAGCGCCGCCATCGCCTCTTCGAAACTCATCTCGGACACAGCCTTTGCCGTCATCTGCTCCGCTCCTCCAGAACGCCCACATGCGCCGCGACCGAAGCCGCCAACGCCTCAAGATCATATCCACCTTCCAGTGTCGAGACGACCCTCCCCCCCGCATGCCGCGCCGCCACATCGCACAGCCGCCCGGTCAGCCAGTCATAATCCGCCACCTCCCATTCCAGATTGGCCAGCGGATCGGCCGCATGGGCATCGAACCCGGCCGAGATCAGCAGGAATTCCGGCGCAAAAGCCTCCAGCGCCGGCAGGATCACCCCCTCATAGGCTGCCCGCATCGCCGCGCCGCCCGATCCGGCGCGCAAGGGCGCGTTCACGATCTGCCCATGCGCCCCGCGCTCCTGCGCGCTGCCCGTGCCGGGATAAAGCGGCATCTCATGGGTCGATGCAAACAGAACCCGCCCCTCGTCCCACAGCAGGTCCTGCGTGCCATTGCCATGATGCACATCGAAATCCACCACCGCCACACGCCTCAGCCCGTGATGATCCAGCAACCGCTTCGCCGCAATCGCCACGGTGCCGAACAGGCAGAACCCCATCGCCCTGGCGGTTTCCGCATGATGGCCCGGGGGCCGGGCGGCCACAAAGGCCGCCTTCGCCTCACCCGCCATCACGGCATCCACCGCCGCGCAGATGCCCCCCACCGCGCGCAGCGCGGCATCCAGCGATCCGGGCGACAGGATCGTTTCGCCATCCAGCGCTACAAATCCCGCCTCCGGCACCGCCCGTCGCACCTTGTCCAGATATCCCTCGGGATGACAGCGCAGCACTTCGGCCGCCGCGCCCATCGGGCAGGCGCGCCGCTCCAGGGCCAGCCCGGCCAGCCCGCGCTCCACCGCCGCCAGCCGCTCCACCCGTTCCGGATGGCCCGGCCAGGTCACATGCCGCGCGCAATCCTCATGCGTGAATACCAGCACCCTCTCCGCCTCTCGCTCCGTTTCCGTTCCGGCGAAGGGGGGTCCGGGGGGACGGCTGTCCCCCCGGCCTTCTCCTCAGCCCTGCTCGTCCTGGCACTCCAGCACGGCCGCAAGCCCCGCCATCGTTCCCGTCAGGTCAATCGACATGACCTCCGCCCCGTCATGATACAGCGTCATGGTCTGCCGCTCGGCGATGGACATGAAGAAATCCACGTTGTCGAAGATGATATCCGCGCCCGGCACGCCTTCCAGATACATGCCGCGCGCCTCGCCTTCGAAACCCTCGCCATCAAGGTCAAAGCTGATCGGATAGATCGCGCCTTCCTCGATATCGCCCCAGGCTTCGTTGAAGGCGGTCACATATCCCGTCCCGCTTCTCCGATCCAGCCCGACCCGCACCACCGATCCATCGGAAAAGGCGCTCTGGATCAGGCAGCCATTGCCCAGCGTGGGGTCGATCATCACATCCCAGTAATCCGACGATCCCCAGGGCTCCAGGCTCTGCGCCCAACCGGCGCTTCCCGTCGCACCCATCACGGCCAGGGACAGGGCCGCCACCGTTCTCTTGAACATTCCAACCTCCTACATCTGGAATCGACTCCGTCGATCCGAACACCACACCCGGCACTGGTTACAGAAAACTCAATCCGGCTGCAGCAAGTATCCCTCGCCCCGCACCGTCTGCAAATAGCGCGGCACCTTCGGATCATCCTCGATCTTGCGCCGCAGGCGCGTGATCTGCACATCCACCGCCCGCTCCTGCGCGCCGCCCTCGTCGCGGCCCAGATCGCCGGCCAGCCTGTCGCGGCTGATCGCCTGCCCGGGCTGCGCCGCGAAGATCCGCATCAGCGCGGCCTCGGTCGCCGTCAGGCGCACCAGATCCGTCCCGCGCCACAACTCGCCCCGATCCATGTCATAGCGCACCGGCCCCAGATGCAGCACCTTCGGCGCCTGCTGGGCGGGTTGCGCCTGGGGCACGCGCCGCAGGATGGCGTTGATCCGCAGCAGCAACTCCTTCGGCTCGAACGGTTTCACCAGATAGTCGTCCGCCCCGGCCTCCAGCCCCTCGATCCGGTTCTGCGTCTCGCCCCGCGCGGTCAGCAGCAGGATCGGCACCGCCATCCGCCCGCGCAATTCCCGCGTCAGCATGATGCCGTCCTCGCCCGGCATCATCACATCCAGCACGATCATGTCGAATTCCAGGCCCGCCAGCAGCCGCCGCGCCTGCGCGGCATCGCGCGCCACCGTCACCAGATAGCCGCTGCGCATCAGGAACTTCTGCAAGAGCCCCCGGATGCGTTCGTCGTCATCGACGACCAGAAGATGTGCCTGCGGTTCCGTCATTTTTCCCCCTCGCGCAGCGATTGATACTGCCGCCGCATCTCCGGGTCCATCATCGCTTCCAGCACCGTGCGAAACCCCTGCACCGCCGCTGGCCCCGCTGCGCGATAGGCCGCCCGCATCCGCGCCCGCTGCGCATCCGACAATTGCCGCTCCAGATCCTGCCCCTTGGCCGTCAGATGCAGGTTGCGCTCGCGCTTGTCGGTCTTTCCCACCCGCGCCTCCACCAGCCCATCCTCGATCAGCGTCCGCAGCACCCGGTTCAGGCTCTGCTTCGTCACCCCCAGGATGCCCAGCAGGTTCGATACCGTCGTCCCGGGCGAGCGATGGATGAAATGGATCGCCCGGTGATGCGCGCGCCCGTAATCCATCCCCTCCAGGATCCGGTCCGGATCGGCCGTGAAGCCGCGATAGGCGAAGAACATCGCCTCGATCCCCTTGCGCAACTGCTCGTCGGTCAGGAACAGCAGGCTTTCCCCGCCCGTGGTGCTTTCGGCCATCGGCATTCTCCTCGTCACCCCGAATTTACGTCAGCCTTGTTGACTTTCCAAGAACCAACTGTTAGCTGAAACCCGGTTTGACGCAACTTTATGTCCGATGTGGACCTAAACAGCGCAACATTCGCAAATTCTGCCCTTGGGAGTGGGACATGACTGGCTATGACGATCGTGACGGGTTCATCTGGATGGATGGCAAGCTGGTGGATTGGCGCGGCGCCAATGTCCATATCCTGACCCACGCCCTCCACTATGCCAGCGCCGTCTTCGAAGGCGAACGCTGCTACAATGGCAAGATCTTCAAATCCACCGAACATTCCGAACGTCTGCGCAAGTCGGGCGAATTGCTCGACATGCCGCTGCCCTTCTCGGTGGAAGAGATCAACGCCGCCAAGGAGGCGGTGCTGAAGGCCAACAACCTGACCGATGCCTATGTGCGCGCCATCGCCTGGCGCGGCGCGGGCGAGGATATGGGCGTGGCAAGCAAGCGCAACCCGATCCGCCTTGCCGTGGCCTGCTGGTCCTGGGGCAATTACTATGGCGACGCGAAATTCAAGGGCGCGAAACTCGACATCGCGAAATGGAAGCGCCCCTCGCCCGAAACCATCCCCCATGCCGCCAAGGCCGCTGGCCTTTACATGATCTGCACCATGTCCAAACACGCGGCCGAGGCGAAGGGCTGCTCCGACGCCATGATGTTCGACTATCGCGGCTACGTGGCCGAGGCGACGGGGGCGAACATCTTCTTCGTCAAGGATGGCGAAGTGCATACGCCGATCCCGGACGCGATCCTGAACGGCATCACCCGGCAAACCGTCATCGGCATGCTCAAGGACATGCAGATCAAGGTCCACGAACGCCGCATCGAAGCGTCCGAGCTTGAAGGCTTCCAGCAGTGCTTCCTCACCGGCACCGCGGCCGAGGTCACGCCCGTCGGCCAGATCGGCGACTACAATTTCGAAGTGGGTGATCTGACCAAGCGCATCGCGACCGAATACGAAAAGCTCGTCCGCGCCTGATTGCGGGCCAACACCTCAGCCGCAGGCGTCAAGCCTGCGGCACCAGGGCGAAGGCGGCGCGCGCGACCTTCGCCAGTCGCCCCTGATCGCAAGTTCGGCCCACTGCGAGAGGACCCCTTTCGTCCCGCGATGGCCCGCTTCCGGCATTGGCAGGCGTTGCTTGCCGCCTGGGCTATCTGCGCTGATCCGTCCGGGCTTTGCCGGATCCCCTTCCACAAGACTGATCATCAGAACGGGCAAACCGGCACCGGGCGCCAGGCCCAGAACCGCTCGCAGCCGCCGGACCAGCGCCAGCACGCCGCGACCATCCGGCGCGCGTGCGCCCTTGCGTAACCTGACAGAGATCCGCATCGCCGTCAGATCGGTTCCAGCGCCACCCGCGACCGACAGGTCGACGACGTCGCGCGCCTTCACGAACCGCCGCAGGACGCGCCGCACCTTTGCCGCAAGGCCCGTCTGGGGATGTCGTCCGTCCTCCTGCTGCATCGCCCGCTCCATCGCTTCGATGGGGCAGTTTGCGGCAGAACCCTTGCGATCCGGTTTACAGCGGATCCCGGATCAGCGGCGTTGTCGAACAATGCAACCCGCCGCCATTCTTCTGCACCTCGGCATAGGGGATCGTCACCCATGTCACCCCGGCCGCCGCCAGCCGGTCCAGCGTGCGGTTCGTTGCGCCTTCGGGCATCAGCACGCGCCCCGGCGCGATGGCCAGCGAATTGACGATCCAGCCATTGTCCGCCGGGTCCGTCTCGATCCAGCGGATGCCTCGCGCCTTCAGGTCCTCGAGGAACGAATAGGGCAGCCCCATCGGATTGAGGATTGCCAGATCCCGGTCGATCATCAGGAAGCTGACATCCAGATGGATGTCATAGCCCACCAGATCGACGATCAGCAGCTCCACCCCCTGTCGCGCCAGCACCTCGCGCACCTGTTCCGCCCCGTCGCGGTTCACCCGCACCCCAACGCCGATGGCGCAGGTCCGCGGGTTCAGCCAGGCGAAGCTTCCCCCCTCCATCACCCCCGTCCCGTTGATCGTGCGCAGGATCGGGATGCCCAGCCGGCCCAGCGTGCGGGTGATCGCCAGCTCCTCGCCCCGGCGGATGCGCGCGCCCATCCGGCAGATGATCGCCCCTCCCTTCACCATGATCAGCGGATCGCGGGTATAGACCTGCTTCAGCCGGTTTCCGGCATCCCCATCCACATGGTGAACGATCACCCCCTCAGCCTCCAGCGCCGCCACGAAATCGGCGTGCTGGCGCTGCATCAGCGGGATGTCGGGCGGGCTGTCCGATTGGTAATACCATCCCACCGCCGGATCCCCGAAGGACCCGATCTCGGGCAGGCGTTTCGCGGGATCCACCACCCCCATCTCCGGCCCCGGACGGTGCATCAGGATCTCGCGGATGCGACCCACGTCATTGTCGATCCCCCAGACCTTGCCCCAGGTCGCCGCCAGTTCGCCCGGATCTTCGAATCCCGGTTCCGCGCCCGCGGCAAAGGTCTTGATCGTCTGGGTATAGATCCAGTGCGGATTGCTCATGGCCGGCCCCTGATTGCTGTCACGGACCAGCCTAGGCGGCACCCCACAAGGCCGCAAGGCGGCTGTGGGGTGCAACTGGCAGGCGTCGCGTCAGGCGATCACCGTTTCCACGGTGATATTGCCCTTGGTCGCGTTGGAATAGGGGCAGATGAAATGCCCGCGCTCGGCGATCTTCTCTGCCACGGCCCGATCGACGCCCGGCAGGCTGACCACCAGCTTCACCTGCAACCCGAACCCGCCATCCGACCGCGGCCCGATGCCCACATGGGCATTCACCGTGGCATTGTCCGGCACCGTGCCCAGCTTCTCACTGCTGGCCGCAAAGCGCATCGCGCCCAGATAGCAGGCCGCATAACCCACCGCGAACAGCTCTTCCGGGTTATGCCCCGCACCCGACCCGCCCAGTTCCTTGGGGCTGGTCATCGTGACAGTCAGCTTGCCATCCACCAGCTTGGCCACGCCATTGCGGCCGCCGCCGGTCGCCTGCGCCTCGGTCCAGTATTTCGGATCAACCGTCATGTTCGCCCTCCTTTAAATCGAATACGATTATATCGTGTGCGATTAAACTACAGCCCTTCAGGCCCGATGTCAATCGCTTGCGGTTCAATCGCGCGCGATATATCCTGCGACGATGGACAAGCCGACCTGCCTCCCCCCTCCCCAGATGCTCTGCTTCGCGCTCTATTCGGCGGGTCATGCCATGCAGGCCGCCTACAAGCCGCTGCTCGATCCGCTGGGCCTGACCTATCCGCAATACCTCGCCCTTGCCGCGCTCTGGGACAGGGATGGCCAGACCGTTGGCCAGATCGGCAGCACCCTTCTTCTGGACAGCAACACGCTGACGCCCTTGCTCAAACGTCTCGAACAAGGTGGCTGGATCGCCCGCCAGCGCAACACCGGCGACGAACGGCAAGTCCGCATCACCTTGACCGAGGCAGGGCGCGCCCTGCAGGAAAAGGCGGCCAGCGTGCCGCTCTGCTTTCTCGATCAGACAGGTCTCGCGCCGGATCAGGCGGCCGCCCTTCGTGACAGCCTCCTCGCCCTGCGCGACAGGCTCCGCCCGCGCTAGGCGCTGCGCCCCCGGTCGATCCGCAGGAACTGCACCAGCCGCGACGGCCCGGCCCCGCCCCGCGGGCGATGCCATGTCTCGCGGGGGGTGCGGGCAAGGCGCAGGAACTGCTTCAGGCGGGCCCCGGTCGACGGGCTGCGCTTGTCGGCGAGATGCTTGCTCATGTCATCCTCCCAAGACTGACGGAGGATCAGGCTAACATCGAATCGCGCCATCCCAAAATGCCGAAAGCCCACCCATCCGTCCGTCTGCCCCGCACCGCCGAGGCGGCACCTCAGCGCAGGCGGTCCACCGCCCATCGCGCGGCATCCGCCACGGCGGCATCGGGATCCTCAAGCAGCCCGGCCGCAACCGGGCGCAATCGGGGCAGCCCGGAATTGCCGATGGCATAAAGCACATTGCGGATGAACCTGTCCCGCCCGATCCGCTTGATCGGGCTGCCGGCAAAGCGCGCGCGAAACCCCGCATCGTCCAACCCCGTCAATTCCGCAAGCTCCGGCGCGCCGACGCGCGGCTGATAGCCGATCTCCGTTGCCGCCTGCGCGAACTTGTTCCACGGGCAGACGGCAAGGCAATCATCACAGCCATAGATCCGGTTGCCCATCAGGGGCCGCAGCGCCACATCCACCGGCCCGCGATGTTCGATCGTCAGATAGGAAATGCAGCGCCGCGCATCCAGCTGATAGGGCGCGGGGAAAGCCCCGGTGGGGCAGATGTCCAGACAGGCGGTGCAACTGCCGCAATGGCTGACCTCTGGCGCATCCTTGGGCAGGTCCAGCGTGGTGAAGATCGCGCCAAGGAAGAACCAGTTGCCAAGGCCCCGCGACAGCAGATTGGTATGCTTGCCCTGCCAGCCCAGCCCCGCCGCCTGCGCCAAGGGCTTTTCCATCACCGGCGCCGTATCGACGAAAACCTTGATCGCCGCCCCGTCCCCCGCCTGATCCAGAAGCCAGCGCCCCAGCCGCTTCAGCCGCCGCTTGACCAGATCGTGGTAATCCTTCCCCTGTGCATAGACGCTGATCGCCGCGAGGCCAGGCTGTTCCAGCACCGCCAGCGGGTCCTCCTTGGGCGTATAGGGCTCGGCCAGCATGATGACCGACCGCGCCTCAGGCCAGAGCGCGGCGGCACTCCCCCGCCACTCCGTCCGTTCCGCCAGCCAGCCCATCTGCCCATGCCGCCCGTCATTCAGAAAGGCAGCCAGCCGCGCCGCCGCCTCGGGCACCGCATCCGGCGCGCAGATGCCCAGCGCGGCGAACCCCTCGATACGGGCCTGCGCCTCCAATCTGGTCCTCAGATCATGCATCTTCGTCTCGGCCCAAATACCCACTGATCCGGACGCCCCGCGCGCTGCGGTCAGAAATCCAGATCCGCGTAATGCTGGGGCGGCGGGAAGCCCGGCACCTGATCGGCCAGCAACGTGCGGAAGCAGGGGCGCGACTTCACCTTCGCATACCAGTCCTTCACGGCAGCCGACCGGTTCCAATCCACATCCGAGATATAGTCGAGGCAGGACAGATGCGCCGCAGCCGTCAGATCGGCCAGCGTCATCACATCCCCGGCCAGCCAGCGCCGCTGATCCAGCAGCCAGCCCATGTAATCGAGGTGATACTTGATCCGGCTCGCCCCGAATTTCACGTTCTTGCTGTCCGGATAGCCCTGACCCATCACCTTCTTGTTCACCCGCTCATAAAGCAGCTTCGACGTCACTTCCTCATGGAACTTGTCGTCGAACCACGCGCAGAGGCGGCGCACCTCATACCGGGCCTCGGGATCGCGCGGCATGAGTTGCGGCGTCGGAACCGATTCCTCCAGATACTCGCAGATCGCCTGGCTTTCCGACATCACCCGATTGTCCCAGCGCAGCACAGGCACCTTCCCCGCCGGATTGCGGCGCAGGAAATCGGGCGAGGGTTCCCAATAGCGCTCCTCCACCAGTTCCACCTCCAGCCGCTTTTCGGCCAGCGTCAGGCGGACCTTGCGGCAATAGGGCGACAGCGGAAAATGATAGAGTCGGATCATCTGGATCGGGCTTCCCGACAGGGCATGTAACGGTCAGATGTCTCTTGCCCCGTCAGGGGGCGGAATTCAACGGTTCATTCCTGAAAACAGCCGGCCCGCCCATCAGCGGCAATGGTTTCCGCCCCCGAAAGGATCGCACGCGTGCGCGACCTGACAAAGTTCGAAGGATTCGAGGCCGACCTTCCCTTCGGATCCGGCAGCACCGCAGCCAGCCTTGCCGCCTGCGTCGCCGTCAGGTCGCGCGCATCCACCCCGAAATGATGCTGCGCCGCCGCCTGCACGCCAAAGACGCCCTCGCCGAATTCCGCCACGTTCAGATAGACCTCGAGGATCCGCCGCTTCGTCCAGACGGTTTCCACCACCGGGGTCAGAAGCCCCTCCAGCGCCTTGCGCAACCAGGATCGGCCATGCCACAGGAAGACGTTCTTCACCATCTGCTGGCTGATGGTCGAAGCGCCGCGGTTCGATCCCTCTGCCACCGCTTCGCGGATGGCCGCCATGTCGAACCCCCAATGCAGGCAGAAATTCGCATCCTCCGCCGCCACGGCAGACCGTGCCATGACGGGGGCGATCTCTTCCATCGGAACCCAGTCCTTCTCGATCCCGCCCAAACGCGCCGTCTCGCCAAGCTGGTAAAGGTTGATGGGGGGCGGCAGGAAGGAAAAGAGAAGGATCAGCACCCCGAAGGCAGCGGCGATGCCGCCTGCAATACGCCCGGCCCAGCGCAGGGCGCGCCGCTTCAGCGGCGCCTGCGCCTTGGGCCCGGCCGTCTTGCGTGGCTTTCGTGTCGTCTTCTCGGGGCTGTCGGTCATCGCGGGACAATAGCCATGCACTGGGTGGCCGGGTCAAGGCAGGCCGCACCACTGCCGCGCCTGCGTTTCCCCGCGCCCACGATTTTCCTGCGAAAAATCAGGCGCGGCGGCCCCTGAATTTTCGCATGAAAATTCGTTGGGGCCGCCCTTGCCTCACTCGGCCGGAACCTTCGCGGCCTCGTCCGACAGGGGATGCGCCAGATGCGGCAGCATTTCCTTCGGGCAGACCTGCAGGAAGTTCCGCTTCTCCACCTCCCAGTCCGACAGGATGCGCGCGGCGATGCGCGATCCGGTCTCGGCATGGTGCCGCTCGATCAGGCCGCGCAATTGCGCCTCCCAATGCGGATGCCCGATGCCGCAGGTCAGGATCGACTCGAGGTTCATGAAATCCTCGGCCACCCCATCGGGATCGTAGACATAGGCCATCCCGCCCGTCATCCCCGCGCCGAAGTTCGCGCCGATCCGGCCAAGGATCACCGCCACACCTCCGGTCATGTATTCGCAGCCATTCGACCCACAGCCCTCGACCACGACCTTCGCGCCGGAATTGCGCACCCCGAAGCGCTCGCCCGCGCGGCCGCTGGCGAACAGAAAACCATCCGTGGCGCCATACAGCACCGTGTTCCCGATGATCGTGTTCTCCTCTGCCGCCAGCGGCGAAGACATCATGGGCCGCACCGTGATCGTGCCGCCCGACAGGCCCTTGCCGACATAGTCGTTGGCATCCCCCTGCACTTCGATCTTCAACCCGCGCACGGCGAAGGCCCCCAGCGACTGACCGCAGGACCCCGTCAGCTTCACCGTCAGATGGTCGTGCTGCAGGCTGTTCTTCATCCCGAACTTCTTCACGATATGGCTGGAGGCCCGCGTCCCGATGGTGCGCAGCGTGTTCCGCACCGCATAGGAAAGCTGCATCTTCTCGCCATCCTCAAAGAAGCGGTGGCCGTCCTTGATGATCTCCGCATCCAGCGTATCCGGAACCGCGTTGCGCGGCTTGGACCGGTCATAGGTGATCTTCGACGCCCCATCGACCGTGATCAGAAGCGGGTTCAGGTCCAGATCGTCCAGCGCCGCCGATCCGCGGCTGACCTGCGTCAGCAGGTCCGCCCGCCCGATGATCTCGTCCAAGCTGCGCGCCCCGATCGAGGCGAGGATCTCCCGCACCTCCTGCGCATAGAAGGTGATCAGGTTCACCACCTTGTCCGCATTGCCGGTGAACTTGGCACGCAGCGCCTCGTTCTGGGTGCAGACGCCGACAGGGCAGGTGTTGCTCTGGCACTGGCGCACCATGATGCAGCCCATGGCGATCAGGGCGGCGGTTCCGATGCCGTATTCCTCGGCCCCCATCATCGCGGCCATCACGATATCGCGCCCGGTCCGCAGCCCGCCATCCGTGCGCAGCGTGACCCGCTCGCGCAGGTTGTTCATCGCCAGAACCTGATGCGCCTCGGTCAGGCCCATCTCCCAGGGCAGGCCCGCATATTTGATCGAGGTGGCCGGAGAGGCCCCCGTCCCGCCATTATGGCCGGAAATCAGGATCACATCGGCCTTGGCCTTGGCCACGCCCGCCGCAATGGTGCCCACACCCGAGGCCGAGACCAGCTTCACCGTCACCTTGGCGCGCGGGTTGATCTGCTTCAGGTCATAGATCAGCTGGGCCAGATCCTCGATCGAATAGATGTCGTGATGCGGCGGGGGCGAGATCAGCGTCACCCCCGGCGTCGAATGGCGCAGCCGCGCGATCAGCGCCGTCACCTTCATCCCCGGCAACTGCCCGCCTTCGCCGGGCTTTGCCCCCTGCGCGACCTTGATCTCCAACTCCTCGCAGGCGTTCAGATATTCCGCCGTCACACCAAACCGGCCCGAAGCCACCTGCTTGATCTTGGCCGAGGGGTTGTCGCCATTCGGCTCTGGCACGAAATGCGCCGGGTCTTCACCACCCTCGCCGCTGTCCGACTTCGCGCCGATCCGGTTCATCGCCACGTTCAGCGTCTTGTGCGCCTCAGGGGAAAGGGCGCCCAGGCTCATCCCCGGCGTGACAAACCGCTTCCGGATGGAGGTGATGCTCTCCACCTCCTCGATGGGCACGGGCTTGCCCAGTGCCTTGATGTCCAGAAGGTCGCGGATATGGATGGGCGGGTTGGCGCGCATCGCGGCCGAATACTGCTTCCACAGGTCATAGCTCGCCCGGTCGCAGGCCGATTGCAGCATATGCATCGTCTGCGCTTCCCAGGCGTGCTTTTCGCCCGACCGCCGCGCCTTGTAGAACCCGCCGATAGGCAGCACATCCGCGCCCCCCAGCCAGCCTCTGGCGTGAACCTCTTCCAGCTTCTGCTCGATCCCGGTCAGGCCGATGCCGGAAATGCGGCTCTGCATGCCGGGGAAATACTCTGCCACCATCGCACGCGACAGGCCCACCGCCTCGAAGTTCAGCCCCCCGCGATAGCTGGAGATGACCGAGATCCCCATCTTCGACATGATCTTCAGCAGGCCCGCATCAATCGCATCCCGATAGCGCCGCATCGCATCGGTCAGGCTGCCTTCCAGCAGGCCGCGCGCGATGCGATCCGCCAGCGAATCCTGCGCCAGATAGGCGTTCACCGTGGTCGCCCCGCAGCCGATCAGCACGGCAAAGTAATGCGGGTCGATGCATTCCGCCGACCGCACATTGATCGAACAGAAGGTCCGCAGCCCCTTGCGCGTCAGCCAGCTATGCACCGCGCTGGTGGCCAGGATCATCGGCATCGGCACCCGCGCCTCGCCCTGATGCTGATCGGTCAGCACCAGATGCCCCGCACCCGACCGCACGGCATCCTCGGCCTCGGCCCGGATCCGCTCCAGCCCCTGACGCAGATCGTCCAGCCCCGGCGAAACCGGGAAGGTGCAGTCGATGAAGGCGACCTGATCGCCGAACTGCTTTACCATCACGTCGAATTCGGCATTCGCGATGAAGGGGCTTTCCAGAACCAGGATCTCGGTCTGGCTGGAATTCTCGTCCAGCACGTTGCGCAGGTTGCCGAACCGCGTCTTCAGGCTCATCACCCGGCCTTCGCGCAGGCTGTCGATGGGCGGGTTCGTCACCTGGCTGAAGTTCTGCCGGAAGAAATGGCTCAGCGGGCGATAGACCTTCGACAGCACCGCCGCAGGCGTATCATCCCCCATCGAGGCGACCATCTCCTTGCCGTCCTCGGCCATCGGGGCCAGCACCTGCTCCAGTTCCTCCACCGTATAGCCGGCGGCGATCTGGCGGCGGCGCAACTCGGCGCCGGTGAACATCGCGCCTTCCGGCACATCCCGCAGCAGGCTGTTCAGATCGACGATCTTCTCGATCCATTCGCCATAGGGCTGGCTGGCGGCCAGTTTGTCCTTCATCTCGGCGTCGTGATAGAGCTTGCCCCCCGCCATATCGACGGCGATCATCTGCCCCGGCCCCAGCGCGCCCTTCTCGCGCACCGTGGTTTCATCCACCGGCACCATCCCGGCCTCGGATCCTGCGATCAGCAGCCCATCGCCGGTGATGACATAGCGCATCGGCCGCAGACCGTTCCGGTCCAGCCCGCCACAGACCCAGCGCCCATCCGTCATGGCCAGGGCGGCCGGGCCGTCCCAGGGCTCCATCACCGAATTGCAATAGGCATACATGTCCGCCCAGGCCTGCGGCATGTCGGTCGTGGTCTTCGACCACGCCTCGGGCACCATCATCGTCTTCGCCATCGGGGCAGACCGCCCCGACCGCACCAGCACCTCGAAGACCGCATCCAGCGCGCCGCTGTCGCTCGTCCCCGACGGGATGATCGGCTTGATATCCTCGGCCGCGTCGCCAAAGTTGTTGCTGGCCATGCGGATCTCATGGCTCCGCATCCAGTTCACGTTGCCCTTCAGCGTGTTGATCTCGCCGTTATGGGCCAGCATCCGGAAGGGCTGCGCCAGCCACCATTGCGGGAAGGTGTTGGTGGAATAGCGCTGGTGATAGATCGCAAAGGCGCTCTCGAACCGCTCGTCCATCAGATCCGGGTAGAACACCGCCACCTGCTCGGCCAGCATCATGCCCTTGTAGATGATGCTCCGGCAGGACAGCGAACACAGGTACAGCCCCTGGATCTGCGCCGCCAGCGCCGCCTTCTCGATCCGGCGGCGGATGATGTACAGCTCGCGCTCGAACTGCTCCTGATCAATGTCCTTCTCGCAGCGGATCAGGATCTGCTCGATCTCGGGGCGGGTCGCATTGGCCTTGTCGCCCAGCACCTCGGTATTCACCGGCACATGCCGCCAGCCATAGATGTAATGGCCCATCCGCAGGACTTCCGTCTCCACGATGGTCCGGCACCGCTCCTGCGCGCCGAAATCCGTGCGCGGCAGAAAGACCTGCCCGACCGCGATCAGCTTGTTCGCGTCCGGCTCATGCCCGGTCCGGCGCACCACATCGTAAAAGAACTTCACCGGGATCTGCACATGGATGCCCGCGCCATCCCCGGTCTTGCCATCGGCATCCACCGCGCCCCGGTGCCACACCGCCTTCAGCGCGTTGATCCCGTTCTCCACGACCTTGCGCGAGGGCTTGCCGGAAATCGCAACCACCAACCCCACGCCGCAGGACGAATGCTCGTCCTCGGCCTTGTAAAGCCCGTTCTGATCCAGCCAGGCCCGCTTGGCTTCCTCGGCCTTCACCCAGGCGTCGTCATAAATGGTCATGGCTGGTCTCCTTACGACTTTGGCGTGAACGGCAGCGATGACATCACGGCATCGCAATCGAACAGGGGCTGGGTGCTGGCAAAACCGGGCTCGCCCGGAAAGATGAACTGGATCGGGCTGCCGTCCAGCGGCAGATAGGTTCCGTCCCCGCCATCCCATTGCGACGGGCCGGAAAAGAACAGCCGCCAGTCGGGATGGATATATTCGTTCCCGCGCGACCGGCGCAGGACATTCCCCGAAAGATCCGTCTCGGTGAAGTTGAACTCGGTCTCCTGCAGGGTGATCCCGTCGATCACCACCTGCCGCCCGGTCAGCCGGTCACTCCCGCGCACGCGGGTCCGCTCGCCGGTATCATCCGACAGGCCGAAGATGAAACTGTCATTCCCCGTGGCCAGCAACCCGCTGAACGAGGCCGGGTCCTGCGGGTTCGGGTCCAGCGTCTGCCGCACCGGCGGGTCAAGCTCGAAGCTCTCCACCCATTGCGCCTCGCTGTCGATGCGCGAGGTGAAATAGGGCCCCTCCTGATCGAAATCCGTGCGCCACTGGTCGCCCGCCGCATCGGCGCTGCAGGTATAGTGGTTCGACACCCGGCATCCCTTGGATTGCACCGTCAGAAAGGTGGTGCAGCCTTCGGGCGCGGCAAAGGATCCGGCCATCGCGGGCAGGGCAGACCCCATCACGATGCAGGCGGCCAGGCGGGGCAGGGCGGCGCGTCTCATGCGGCTTTTCCTTTGCTGCGGGCGTTCAGGCTTTGGCTCAGAAGATCGGCCAGCGCGTCCCCGCGCCGGGCAAAGGCAAGGTCCACAACCTCGGGCAATAGGCCTGCCTGCTTGATCCGGGTCGCCGTGTCATGCCGGGCACCGGGCAGGAAATACAGGTTGGTATTCGCCGCCTGCGGCAAAAGCCGCGTCTGCGGCTTTTCCAGCCGCGACATGCCCATCACGATATGATGCGCAGTCCCCGCTGCCATCAGATCCGCCGCACAGCGGATGCGGATCGCCCCGATCCTGCTGCGATAGCGCGCCCAGCGCCCCTCGTCCGGCACAAGCGCGGGGTCGATCGACATCTGCGGCGAAAAGGCCAGCGCCGCCTGCACCGGCACAAAGCCCCCGATCACCAGCGCGGCAAACCCCCCCATGGAGTAGCCCAGCGTCACCGTCTCATCCGCGCCCACTTCCTCGCGCGCGGCCTCGATCACCTCGACGATATCCTCGATCAGCCCCGGCGCGTTCAGCCAGCTGCGCTGCGGATCGGCGATGAACACCGCATTGTCCCGCCCATCCGCCGTGGCGCTGCGCGCGAATTCCAGGATCGGCGGCGTGTTCGGCCCATGCCCCACCGATGAGAACACCACCACCAGCCGCCGGCTGCGGCCCCGATGCCACCAGACCCACAGCCCGCGGTCCTTGCGCAAAAGCGTGATGTCCAGACGCGGCGCTGCCGTCATCTGCCCATCCTCCGCCTCTGAACCCGCTGTTTCCCGCACGGTGAAACGCCTCTCCTACTCGGCCGCCACCTGCGCGGGCTGCGCCAGATAGTCCAGAATCGCCTCTGCCGCCTCGCGCCCGTCGCGGATCGCCCAGACGACAAGGCTCGCCCCGCGCACGATGTCGCCCACGGCATAGACGCCGGGCAGGCTGGTCTCATGGCTGCGGAAATCCGCCCGGATCGTGCCCCAGCGCGTGACGGCAAGCTCCGGCACACCCCACAGCGCGGGGATCTCCTCCGGCTCGAATCCCAGCGCCTGCACCACCAGATCGGCAGGCTCCACATAATCCGCGCCCTCGATCACCTCGGGCGATTGCCGCCCCGTCGCGTCCGGCGCGCCAAGCCGCATCCGCTGCACCATCACGCCCTCGACCGATGCCGCCCCGGTGAATCCCTTCGGCGCCGTCAGCCAGACGAACTCCACGCCCTCTTCCTCGGCATTCTGCACTTCGCGCTGCGATCCCGGCATGTTCGCCCGGTCGCGGCGATAGAGGCACTTCACCGATGTCGCGCCCTGCCGGATGGCGGTGCGCACGCAGTCCATCGCCGTGTCGCCGCCGCCGATCACCACCACGCGCTTGCCTTCCGCGTTCAACGCGCCGCTGTCGAATTCGGCGACCTCGTCGCCAAAGCTCTTGCGGTTCGACGCCGTCAGGTAATCCAGCGCCTTCACGATCCCCGCCGCGCCCACACCGGGGGCAGCGATGTCGCGCGCCTTGTAGACGCCCGTCGCGATCAGCACGGCATCATGCTGGCCCCGGATCGCATCAAAGCTGATATCCACGCCCACTGTGCAATTCAGCACGAATTGCACACCCGCCTCTTCCAGCTGCTCGATGCGCTGCATGACCACGGGCTTTTCCAGCTTGAATCCCGGAATCCCATAGGTCAGCAGACCCCCCGCGCGGTCATAGCGGTCATAGACCGTGACCTGCACGCCCTTCCGGCGCAGCATGTCCGCCGCCGCCAGCCCCCCGGGCCCCGCGCCGATGATTCCCACCGATTCCGTCCGCTCTGCCTGCGGCTTGATCGGCTGCACCCAGCCGTTCTCCCAGGCCGTATCGGTGATGTATTTCTCCACCGACCCGATGGTCACCGTGCCATGGCCCGATTGCTCGATCACGCAATTGCCTTCGCAGAGGCGATCCTGAGGGCAGATCCGCCCGCAGATCTCGGGGAAGGTGTTGGTCGCCTGCGAAATCTCATAGGCTTCCTGCAACCGCCCCTCGGCCGTCAGGCGCAGCCAGTCGGGGATATTGTTGTGCAGCGGGCAATGCGACTGGCAGTAGGGCACGCCGCACTGGCTGCACCGCCCCGCCTGTTCCGCGGCCTTCTCGGCGGCATATTCGCGATAGATCTCGTGGAAATCCTGCGCCCGCAGGTTCGCCGGCCGCTTCTCGGGCGTCTCCTTGGCAACGGTCACGAACTGAAGCATGCGGTTCTTTGCCATGAGGCGCCCTCTCATCCGGGAAATCTCGGGTGCGCCTTCTTACTTTGCCCGCTCAGGGAATAAAAGTCAGTATATGTGACCTATTATGCGGTTTTTCCGGCAATGGGTCAATTTTGCTGTCCGATTTCCCCTGAAATAGGTCAGCACGGTTTCCAAACCTGATCAAAAACCCAGCGATAACAGGATCAAGGCCCCCGTCCCCACGATGATTCGCCACCAGCCGAAAACCGCAAACCCATTCCGGCTGACGAAATCCAGCGTCCAGCGCACCACCAGAACCGCCGAAAGAAAGGCCAGCGCAAAGCCCACGCCGATGTCGACAGCGGCCGAGAAATCCAGCACATCCCGGCTTTTCCACAGGTCATAGGCAAAGGCCCCGGCCATGGTCGGCATGGAAAGAAAGAACGAAAACTCGGCCGAGGCGCGCTTCCCGACCCCCAGCATCCGCGCCCCCACGATGGTGGCCCCCGACCGGCTGACGCCCGGCACCATCGCCAGGCACTGGATGAACCCGATCGCCAGCGCCTTGCGCAGCGGCAGGTCCATCGCCTCGTCATGCACGGGCACGGGCGCCACGCGATCCACCACCACCAGCACGAATCCACCCAGGATCAGCATCACCGCAATCAGCATCGGCGTCTCGAACAGCACCGTCTTGATGATGTCATGCGCCAGCACGCCGATGACCACCGCAGGCAGGAAGGCGATCAGCACCGACATCGCAAAGCGGAACGACGCCGGATCGCTGTGCATGGTCGACAGAACGCGCCACAGCTTCGCCGCATAGACCGTCAGGATCGCCAGCACCGCGCCCAGCTGGATCACCACCTCGAAGGTGCGTCCGGGGCTGTCGAATCCCAGGAAATGCCCCGCCAGCAGCAGATGCCCGGTCGAGGAGACGGGAATGAACTCGGTCAGCCCTTCCAGAAGGCCCAGAAAGGCAGCAATCAGCGTATTATCCATCAATCCGTCCTAGCGATCCCTCAGCCGTGTCGCGCGCACCGATCCATCGGCCTGCACTTCACCGCGCATTTCCGCAGCGCCACCCATGCCGGGCCAGTCATCCACCCGCGTGCCGCCATCCACCACGAAGGCGGCCCCGTCGATCTCTGCCTCGCCCGTCACAAGGCCCCGCAGCCGGACCTGCCCCCCTGCCGGAACAGGCGCGGCGACGCCCGCGCCATCCCGCGCGCCCTGCGCGATCCAGTCCCGGATCAGGCGGATATCCTCCTCCGGCAACCAGGGCGGCCCGTCGAACGGCATGCGCGGCGCGGCAAGCCCCACCACCCGCCGCCAGACCTCTGACATCTCCGGATTGCCCGGCACGATCACCACCCGGTCCGGCGGGCCAAGCACATGCGCCAGACTGTCCAGCCGCAACCCTTCCGGCGGCGCGCCCATCTTGGAATTGTCCGAATGGCACTTCACGCAGACCTTCAGAAAGATCGGCTCCACATCCGGCCAAAGCACATCCGCGCCCGGCGCCGGCCGGCGCCGCTCCGGCAAGGCCGCCACCTCGCCACCCTCGGGCATGCCCGCGGCGATCCAGTCCGAAACCAGCGCGATCTCCCCCTCTGAAAGGAAGGGCGGCCCGTCCAGCGGCATCTGCGGTTCCGCTTCCCCGCGCAGACGCTGCAGGATGGGGCTGTTCATGTCGCCCGCGATGGCGACCGGGCCATTCTCGCTGCCCGCCAGCACCCCGGCATGGCTGTCAAGCCGCAGGCCCAGCGGTGCATCCTCGCCGGAATGGCACATCACGCAGCGTTCGGCGAAAAGCGCGGCCACCGCCCCGAAATCCGCGGTCTCCTGCGCGGCGGCGGCCCCGGACAAAAGGCACAGCGCCAGCGCCACGCGCATCCGATCAGACCTTGCGCAGGTTCTTGGCCGATTCCTTGATCGCGGCATACTGCCCCGACGGGCGATAGCGCCACAGATATTCCGGCAGGACCGGGCCCATCGCCGTCGGCGTGATCCCCAGATCGGCCAGCCCCTTCGCCCCGGGTGATACCACATTGTCGGCCCTCAGGTTGCGCACCTGATCCCGCGTGATCAGCCCGTTATGGAACAGGCCCAGCGTCACCGCCTGCAAAAGGTCGAACGCCCCGCCCATGATCGAGGCCGCAAAGAAGGGCACATTCACGATCAGGCGGCGGCGGCGGATCACCTGCAGCATCTGGCGCATCAGGTCGCGGAAGGTCGCCACATCCGGCCCACCCAGTTCATAAATGCCCGGCGCGGCCTCGGCCTTGATGCCCTTCACGGCGGCCTGGGCGACATCGTCCACATAAACCGGCTGGAACCGCGTGCCCGCCCCCACCACCGGCAAGACCGGCCCGAAGCGCGTCATCGCGGCGAAGCGGTTGAAGAAGCCATCCTCGTTCCCGAAGATGATCGAAGGCCGCAGGATCACCGCCCCCGGAAAGGCCGCCAGAACGGCCTTCTCGCCCGCCGCCTTGGTCTGCTGATAGACGGACGGGCTGTCCGCATCCGCCCCGATGGCCGAAAGATGGACAAGCCGCGCCACGCCCTCTTCGGATGCGATCCGCGCGATTCGCCCCGCGCCTTCGGCCTGCACGGCCTCAAAGCTGTTCTTGCCCGACCGGTTCAGGATGCCGATGCAGTTCACCACCGCATCCGCCCCCCGCATCGCCGCCCGGACCGAGGCATCGTCGCGGATGTTGCAGGCCACAGGCTCCACCTGACCGACCACGCCATAGGGCTTCACGAACAGCGCCTCGTTCGGGCGGCGCACCGCCACACGCACGCGCCAGCCCTCCTTGGCCATGCGCCGCGCGATGTAACGGCCGACAAAGCCCGAACCGCCATAGATGGTGACAAGCTTGCTCATGTCCGGTTCCCCAATTCTTGTTGACAGGGTGATTACACCCTCGCGCGGTCAAGGCCAAGCACCCTTGCGCCGCAGGGCAGCAGGAACGATTTTGCTGCGAAAAATCTCGTCGGACTTTCCCTGAAAGTCCGCTTTCAGAATTTTCGCAGAAAATTCGTGCCCCCGACCCCGCCAAAAGGAAAAGCCCCGTCCGGGGACGGGGCTTTCCGAAAGATTTCGACAGGTGGTGTCAGGCGGCCTTCTTGCCCTTCACGCCCGCCCAGATCCGCTTGTTCGTCAGATACAGGAGCGAGGCGAGGATGATCAGGAAGATCACCGCCTTGAAGCCCGATTCCCGGCGATCCATCAGCTTGGGTTCCGCCGCCCACATCAGGAAGGAGGACACATCCTCCGCCATGTCGGCCACGGTCGCCGGATGCCCGTCGGCATAGGTCACCAGATCATCCGACAGCGGCTCGGGCATCGCGATCCAGCTTCCCGGAACGGTCGAGACGCCATGCTCGTCCTTGCAGCTGTCCGGCACGCCGCCATTCGGGAAGGCGGTGTTGTAGTAATAGCCGTCGATCCCGTCCGGCGCGCATTCCGGGTTTTCCTCGTAATGCGTCAGGATGGAATAGATGTATTCCGGCCCGCCCATCCCGTTGAAAAGCTGGCTCAGCCCGGTGCCGTAGGGCCCGTGGAACCCGGCGCGCGACTTGGCCATCAGCGACAGGTCCGGCGCGGTTTCCATCCCCGAAACCGGGAAATGGTCCGTCGGCACGCCTTCACGGTCCTCGCCGGTATCCCGGTCGGTCACCGTGAACTGCTTGGCATAGGCGCGAACCTGATCCTCGGGCAGTTGCGGGCCGCCTTCATCGGCCAGCGTCCGGATCGGCACGTATTTCAGCCCGTGGCAGGCCGAGCAGACCTCGGTATAGACCTGAAGCCCGCGCTGCAGCTGGAACTGGTCGAACTTCCCGAACGGGCCCTCATGCGCGAAGGCCAGATCCGTCAGCTCGGCATGGCCGCCCGCGGCAAGCGCCGCCCCGGAGGAAATGGCCAGGGCCGAGGCCGCGGTGAGTGCGATTTTCCTGATCATCTTGCTCAGTTCCCTTCTCACTCGGCCGGATGCGCAGCGGCAGAACCGCCCGCCTTGCCGTAGTGGGCATTGAAGTCATCCTCGATCGTCGCCGGCTGCGGCAGCGGCTTCTCGATCACGCCAAGCAGCGGCAGGATCACGAGGAAATAGGCGAACCAATAGGCCGAAGCGATCAGCGAGATGGTCGCATAGGGCTCTTCCGCAGGCATCGCACCGACCCACATCAGGACGATGAAATCGACGACCAGCAGCGCGAACCACCATTTGAACATCGGCCGATACCGGCCCGACCGCACCGAGGAGGTGTCCAGCCACGGCGCCAGCGCCATCACCGCGATCGCCCCGAACATCGCCAGCACGCCAAAGAACTTGGCATCGACGATCCCGAAGGTGATCCATTCCGCCGCGATCACGACCCAGACATCCGCCGTGAAGGCGCGCAGGATGGCGTAGAAGGGCAGGAAGTACCATTCCGGCACGATATGCGCGGGCGTCGCCAGCGGATTCGCCTCGATATAGTTGTCGGGGTGGCCCAGATAGTTCGGCATGAAGCCCACGATGGCAAAGAACACCGCCAGGATCACGGCCAGCGCGAACAGGTCCTTGATCACGTAATAGGGCCAGAACGGCACCGTATCCTTCGCCGCCTCTTCCTTGGAACCGCGGCGCACTTCAACACCCGTGGGGTTGTTGTTGCCGGTGGTGTGGAAGGCCCAGATATGCACCGCGACCAGCGCCGCGATCACGAAGGGCAGCAGATAATGCAGGCTGAAGAAGCGGTTCAGCGTGGCATTGTCCACCGCAGGCCCGCCCAGAAGCCAGGTCTGGATCGCACCGCCCACGCCGGGAATCGCGCCGAACAGGCCGGTGATCACCGTCGCACCCCAGAAGGACATCTGCCCCCAGGGCAGCACATAGCCCATGAAGGCCGTGCCCATCATCATCAGATAGATCAGCATCCCGATGATCCAGGTCACCTCGCGCGGCGCCTTGTAGGACCCGTAGTAAAGACCGCGGAAGATGTGCAGGTAAACCGCCACAAAGAACAGCGACGCGCCGTTCGCATGCAGGTAGCGGATCATGTAGCCGCCATTCACGTTGCGCATGATGTGTTCGACCGATGCAAAGGCATAGTCCACATGCGGCGTGTAATGCATCACCAGGATGATGCCGGTGACGATCTGCAGCGCAAGGCAGAAGGTCAGGATGATCCCCCAGATCCACATCCAGTTCAGGTTCTTGGGCGTGGGGATCATGATCGTGTCATACAGCATGCCGACGATCGGCAGGCGCTTGTGCAACCACTTCTCGCCGCCCGTCTTGGGCTCGTAATGGTCGTGCGGAATTCCGGCCATCTGTCTGTTCCTTACCCGAGCTTGATCGTCGATTCGTCGATGAAGGCCGCAATCGGCACATCGAGGTTGCGCGGCGCCGGTCCCTTGCGGATGCGCCCGGCCGTATCATAGTGCGACCCGTGGCAGGGGCAGAACCAGCCCCCGAACTCCCCGGCGCCATCGCCCAGCGGCACGCAGCCCAGATGGGTGCAGACGCCCATCATCACCAGCCACTCGCCCGCTTCGTCCAGCGTGCGGTTCTCGTCCGAGGCGTCGGCCTCCGGCTTGTTGGCATTCTCGCCATTCGCGTCAGGCAGGTCCGTCAGCGGCGTGCTGCGCGCGGCCTCGATCTCTTCCGGCGACCGGCGGCGGATGAAGACCGGCTTGCCCAGCCATTTCACCGTCAGCTGCGTGCCGACTTCCACACCCGAGACATCGACAAAGATCGACGACAGGGCCTGAACATCGGCCGACGGGTTCATCTGGTTGATCAGCGGCCAGACAGCGGCGCCCGTGGCAACCGCCCCGGCCCCTGCCGTTGCATAGTACAGGAAATCCCGCCGGGTACCTGCGTTGTCGTCAGCGTGGGACACGAGATCTTCTCCCTTCCAGAGGCGCGGGGCTGTCCCGCGACCCATAAATGGTGGGGCCGCGGTCACCCGCAGCCTTGCCGGGCGGCTTTTAGACAAGACGCGCCAGATCGTCCAGCGGACAAACGGGCGCAGACCGCCCCGGAGAGACAGGAAAAATCACCCCTGTGTCTTCCCGGGCGCGTTCGCCTGACCCGAGTCTGGTTCTTTTGCCCCGCCGCGCAAGCCGGTGCGACAACTCGCCCTGCCCGGACCGCATGGCGCCCGGCCCCAGGACGGGGCGCAGGGCCGGCCTAATGCGGCAGCGTGGCCTGCATGCTGGCACGCCCGGCAAACCGGGCCGCCCAGGCGGCAAGGCCGGGCCGTCCGGTCCGCCAGCCGCGCGCATCGTGGCGAAAGTCCAGATAACCCAGCGCACAGCCCACCGCGATCTGCCCTGCATCCAGCGGCCCCTCCAGATGCGCCATCCAGCGCGTCTCCAGCGCGTCCAGCGCCCGGTCCACCTTGGCCCATTGCCCCTCGACCCAGGGCGCAAAGCGCAGCGCCTCCGGCCGCAGCCGCCCCTCATAGACCATCAGCAGCGCGGCATCCAGGATGCCGTCCGCCGTGGCCTCCACCGTCAGCGTATCCCAGATCCGCGTATCCGAAGGGTAAAGCCCCGCCCCGGCCCCGCCATGGGCGCGCGCGTCCAGATAGCGGCAGATCACCCGGCTGTCATAAAGCGCAGGCCCTTCCGGCCGCTCCAGCGCGGGCACCTTGCCCAGAGGATTGGCCTCCAGCGGGGCGTTTGCAGGATCGACCGGGCTGCCCGATCCTGCGACCAGTTCCACCTCGGCCAGTTGTCCCGTCTCGTGCAGCAGGACCATGACCTTGCGGACATAGGGCGAGGTGGGAGAGAAAAAGAGGCGCATGTCACGGGCTCCGTCGGTTCAGCCCGACCCTAGGCGCAGGACCCGCCGCCGGAAAGCGGTTTGTGACCCACAAACCGCGCCGGAATTTGACACAAATTCCGGACCCCAACCGTCGCTCGGCCCGGACCCGATTTCTGCGTGCAGAAATCGTCGCGAAATCTGCGTCAGATTTCGCTTCCCCGGACAGGCCAGGCCGGTTCCCTTACCCGACCTCCCGCATCAGGGCCGCGATCTCCGCCGCCAGCCCGCCCTGCGCCTCAAGCGCCGCGATCACCCCGGCCCGCGCCTCGGGCGGCTTGTTCTGGTTCAGCTTCCAGGTGGCCTGCACCTCCGTCACCTCCAGCCGAAAGGGCAGGATGCCCCGCATCATCCGCTCCATCACGCCCGCGCCCATCTTGTGCTTCGTCCAGGGCCGCTTGCCCGCGATCCGCCCCTCGAACTCCGCCGAAAGCGCATCCACCTGCGGCTCCAGCCCCTCGGGCTCCATCGGCGACAGCACGCCCCGCAGATGCACCGCCACGTAATTCCATGTCGGCACCTGATCCGGCATTCCGTACCAGTCGGGCGAGACATAGGCATCCGGCCCCTGTACCGCCAGCAGGGCAGGGGCGGGCAGCCCCGCCCGGGCGATCCCGTTCGACCGCGCCAGATGCACCTCCACCACCCGTCGCGCCCCGGCCATCACGAAGGGCACATGGGCGGCCAGCGGCCCCTCTGCCCCATTGATGCACAGCATCCCGAAACCGCGCGCGGCGGCAAAGCGCAGGTTCTCGTCCTCGGGCATGGCGCGGAAGGCAGGATTTGGATGCATGGCGACCCCCGTGATCGATTCGCGATTGTCTGGTTAACGTGACGGCAAGGCCGCGCCGTGCCTATGCCGTGCATACGCCCTGCTGCACTGGCTGTCTGCACCGGCTGTTGCACCGGTTTTCGGCCGTTTCCCCGAATTAATGCAGCGTTCCCGGGCACTTGGCCCCGGCGCAAAACAAAAGGCCGCCCAAGGGGCGGCCCTGTCCTCCGGTCACCCGGAAAAGATCAGCCCTGACGGGCCTTGTACCGCTTCTGCGTCTTGTTGATCACATAGACGCGGCCCTTGCGGCGCACGACCTGGCAATCGCGATGACGCGTCTTGAGCGAGCGGAGCGAGTTCGCAACCTTCATCGTTCTTCTCCCATTCGCGGCGCGCAGCGCCTTGAAATCCTTGATGTTTCCCTTTCGGAAAACGGCGAAATGGTGGGCGGTACTGGGATCGAACCAGTGGCCACTACGATGTCAACGTAGTGCTCTACCGCTGAGCTAACCGCCCACGTTCCTTCACATTTCCGCCCGATATCAATGAAAATGACGCGGGCGGGTCCGCGTCGGTCGTCGGGTCTATAAAAGGAGTCGTCCCCGGGTTCAAGGGGTTTTGGCAACGCGGGAAACACGGCTATATCTGACGCATGATCAACGACGCCTTCACCCTCCACCTCCCCCCCCGCCGGACCTCTCCGGTCATCTTCTCGTCGCCCCATAGCGGTGCGGAATACCCGCAGGCCTTTGTTTCCAATAGCCTTCTTGATCACCACATGATCCGGTCATCGGAAGATGCCTTCGTGGATCGCCTGTTTTCCGCCGCCCCTGATCACGGCGCCCCCCTCATCGCGGCCCGCATGCCGCGCGCCTATCTCGATCTCAACCGCGCCGCCGACGAACTCGACCCGGCGGTGATCGAAGGCATCGACCGCGCCCCCCACAACCCCCGCGTCTCTTCCGGGCTTGGCGTGATCCCCCGCGTCGTCGCCGGTGGCCGCGCGATCTATCGTGGCAAGCTTTCGCGGAAAGAGGCCGAACTGCGCCTCCTCAACGTCTGGCATCCCTATCACGCCGCGCTGAAAACCCTTCTCGATGAAAGCCTTGCAACCTTCGGCGAGGCCATTCTCATAGATTGCCACTCCATGCCGCATGAGGCGATCGAGGCCCATGCCCGCCCCGGCCATCCCCGCCCCGATGTCGTGCTGGGCGATCGTTTCGGCGCCGCCGCCTCGCGCGATGTCATGGACCGGGTCGAAGCCGCCTTCGCCGAGGCGGGCCTGCGCACCGCGCGCAACGCCCCCTTTGCCGGCGCCTATATCGCCCAGGCCTATGGGCGGCCCTCGCGCCGGCAGCATGTGGTGCAGATCGAGATCGACCGCGCACTCTACATGGACGAAGATCGCATCGTGCCCCGGCCGGATTTTCAACGATTCCAGGGCGTTATCACAGGCGTCATCGCCCGGATCACCGCCTTTTCGACAGGCGACCGCCTGCCGCTCGCGGCCGAGTGATCAGCGCAGGGCGCGCCCCTTGATGATCGCGTCCTTGCCGAATTTCGCCCGGATCGCATCCGCCGCGCGTTCGGCCTTGGCCCGCTTCCCGGCATCGGGATCCAGCAGATCACCCGACCGATCCGCCTGGTCCTCGTCCACCAGATCCGCCAGCGCCACGCCGATCAGCCGGAAGGGCCCCTTCGCCCCGGCCTTGTCGAACAGATCGCGCGCCTCGCGATAGATGCGGTCGGCGATCTGGGTGGCATCGCCAAGGGCATGCCGCCGCGTAACAGACTGAAAATCTTCACGTTTCAGCTTCAGAACCACGGTCCGCCCTGCCAGCCGCCTGGCCTTTGCCCGATCCGCCACCTGTTCGGCAAGCCGCCAGATATGCCCATCCAGAATGTCGGGATCACCGGTATCCTCGTGAAAGGTCGTCTCCTTCCCGATGGATTTCGGCCGTTCGTCCCGGCTGACGCGCCGCTGATCCTGGCCCCGCGCCAGATGGTACAGCCGATCCCCCATGGATCCGAATCGTGCCACGAGATCGACCCGCTCCCACCGCCGAAGATCGGCAATCGTCCGGATCCCCGCCGCCTCCAGCGCGGCCTGTGTTGCAGTCCCCACACCCCAGATGATCCGCACCGGCCGAGGTTCCAGAAAGCCCTGGGTTTCCGCCCGCCCGATGACCGAAAACCCCTTCGGCTTGTCCAGATCGCTGGCGATCTTTGCCAGAAACTTGTTGTGGCTCAACCCGATAGACCCGGTCAGCCCCAGTTCCGTCTCCATCCGCCGCACCAGCCGCGCCAGCATCACGGCGGGCGGTGCCCCATGCAGCCGCGCGGTGCCCGACAGATCAATGAAGGCTTCGTCCAGCGACAGGGGCTCGATATCCGGCGTCAGTTCTTCCATCATCGCGCGGATCTTGCGGCTTTCCTCGGCATAGGCCGCAATGCGCGGCTTCACCACCACCGCCTGCGGGCACAGCTTCAGCGCCTGGAACATCGGCATCGCCGACCGGACACCGGAAATCCGCGCGATATAGCAGCAGGTCGAAACCACCCCCCGTGTCCCGCCCCCCACGATCACCGGCTTGTCGGCAAGGCCCGGATCGTCCCGCTTCTCGACGCTCGCGTAGAAGGCATCGCAATCCATGTGGGCGATCGACAGATCGAACAGTTCGGGATGCGAAACGATGCGCGGGCTGCGGCAGGACGGGCAGCGCGCGGCATGGTCGAATGTGGTCAGGCAATCGCGGCACAGGGCGGGCATGGCGCATTATGCGCCCGCCCGCGTCAGGCGTCCATGCCCGCCCGCGCGCCCTGCCTCTTGCGCGCATGGCTGCCAATCGCCATGATTCTCGTATCGTTTTCAGGAGGTCGGCGCATGCTTTCCGAAATACTTGGCGGCAACGCCGTCTTTCTCGCCATTGCCGTATTCATTATTCTCTGCATCTTTCTGGGCGTCCGGATCGTGCCCCAGTCGGAAAAGCATGTGGTCGAACGCTTTGGCCGCCTGCGCGCGGTGCTGGGGCCGGGGATCAACTTCGTCGTCCCCTTCCTCGACCGTGTTCCCCACAAGATTTCTGTCCTCGAACGGCAACTGCCCAACGCCTCGCAAGACGCGATCACGGCGGACAACGTGCTGGTGAAGGTGGAAACCTCGGTCTTCTACCGTATCACCGAACCGGAAAAGACGGTCTACCGCATCCGCGATGTCGACGGGGCCATCGCCACCACCGTGGCGGGGATCGTGCGCAGCGAAATCGGCAAGCTGGAACTGGATCAGGTGCAATCAGGCCGGGCGCAACTGATCGAACGCGTCCGCGAACAGGTGCGGATGATGGTCGATGACTGGGGGGTAGAGGTGACGCGCGCCGAAATCCTTGACGTCAATCTCGACGATGCCACCCGCGCCGCCATGCTCCAGCAACTCAACGCCGAACGCGCCCGCCGCGCCCAGGTGATGGAGGCCGAGGGGAAGAAACGCTCCGTGGAACTTGCCGCCGATGCCGATCTTTACGCCGCCGAACAGGCCGCCAAGGCCAAGCGCATCTCTGCCGATGCCGAGGCCTATGCCACGGGCGTGATCGCCAGCGCGATTGCCGCCAACGGGCTTGAGGCCGCGCAGTACCAGATCGCCATGAAGCAGGTCGAGGCGCTGGCGCAGGTCGCCGTGGGTGAGGGCAAGCAGACGATCCTTCTTCCCGCCAGCGCGCTTGAGGCCTTCGCCGATGCGTTCAAGCTTGTCCGGGGGAAGGCCTGATGTGGTGGTCCATCTGGTGGGTCTGGATCGCGGCGGGGTTCCTGATCGGCGGGCTTGAGATCCTTGCCCCGGGTTACATCTTCCTTGGCTTTGCCATCGGCGCCGTTGTGACGGGCATCCTTCTCGGCCTTGGCGTCCTGTCGGGCGGGCCTGCCCTTCTGGTGCTGACCTTCGCCATCTGCTCCCTCGTCGCCTGGATCGCCCTGCGCCGGACGATGGGCGTGCGCGAAGGTCAGGTGAAGGTCTGGGATCGCGACATCAATGACAACTGAGGCGGGCTTTGCCGGGGCAAAGGCCGCGCTGTTCTGCGGCGATGCGCTGCTGGCCTGCCTGCGCGACAACCATCCGGGCCTGCCCTGGCCGGGCATGTGGGATTTGCCCGGGGGCGGGCGCGAAGGCGATGAAACAGCCGAGGCCTGCCTTCTGCGCGAATTGGAAGAGGAATTCGGCCTTTGCCTCGCGCCGCATCGTCTGGTGTTCCGGGCGGTGCTGCCGTCCATGCTCGATCCCGAAAGGCCGTCAGTCTTTTTCGCTGGCCAGATCACCCGGGATGAGGTTGCCGCCATCCGATTTGGCGACGAAGGTCAGGGCTGGGCGCTGATGCCTGTTCGGGACTTCCTCTCCCACCCCAAGGCGATCCCCGACCTGCAACAGCGTGTCCGCCTCGCGCTCAGCGCGCGGGAAGCTCTGCAATGACGGCCCGCGCCGCCGCTGCCGGATCCGCCGCCTGCCAGATCGGCCGCCCGACGACGATGTGATCCGCACCATCGGCGATGGCCTGATGCGGCGTCGCGATGCGCTTCTGATCCCCCGCCGCGGCCCCGGCGGGCCGGACCCCGGGCGTCACGATCAGACGGCCCTTCGCCTGCGGCAGGGCGCGGATCATCGCCGCCTCCTGCGGGCTGGCAATCACGCCATCCGCCCCCGCCTCCAGCGCCCGCGCCGCGCGTTCCAGCGTGATCTCATGGATGTCACCCGGCACGATCATGTTGGCATCCAGATCCGCCCGGTCGAGCGATGTCAGAACCGTCACCGCCATGATCTTCAATCCTGTCCCGGCCTTGCCCTCGCAGGCCGCCCGCACCACCTGCGGATCGCCATGCACGGTCAGAAGATCAAGGTCATACTGCGCGATGCCGCGCACCGCGGCCTCGATCGTGGCCCCGATGTCGAACAGCTTCAGGTCCAGGAAGACGCGCTTGCCCAGTTCGGCCTTCAACTCGTTCGCCAGCGCCAGCCCGCCCCCCGTCAGCATGCCCAGACCGATCTTGTAGAAGCTCGCCGCATCCCCGATCCGCTGCACCATGTCCAGCCCGTGCAACACATTCGGCACATCCAGCGCCACGATCAGCCGGTCATCAGACATGGGGTTTCCTTCTTCATCGGGGGTTTCGGCCAGATGCGCCGCAAGCGCGGGGCTGTCAAGCCGCGCAACACCCGCTAGGATCGCGGCAAAGCGGCAACGGGGCCTTCATGATCCTCTGTTTCGATATCGGTGGCAGCCGCATCAAGGCGGCGCTGTCCAAAGGGGGGGCGCTTTCCCCGCTCGGCGATGCGCCAACCCCGACGCAGGATTTCGACACCTTCAGGGAAACCCTGGCGGGTTTCGCCCGGGGGCGTGACCTGAGGGGAGTTGCCATCTCCATCGCCGGGGTTGTCGATCCCGAAAGCCAATCCCTGCGGGTCGCCAATATCCCCTGCGCCGATGGTCGCTGCCTCGCGCCAGAGCTTTCTGCCGCGCTGCGTCTGCCTGTCCTTGTCCTGAACGATGCCGATTGCTTTGCCATGGCCGAGGCCCGGCAGGGCGCGGGGCAGGGCCATCGCACCGTCTTTGGCGTGATCCTTGGCACGGGCGTGGGTGGCGGCCTGGTGATCGACGGCCGGCTTGTGTCCGGCCCCGGCGGATATGCGGGCGAATGGGGCCATGGCCCGGTCGCCCGGACACAGGTCGAAGGCATGACCCTGCCGGAATTCGCCTGCGGTTGCGGGCTGAACGGGTGCCTTGACACCATCGGCGGCGCGCGCGGGATCGAACGGCTGCACCTGACCCTGACGGGAGAGGCCGCCTCCTCCCATCGGATCCTGTCCGACTGGCAGGCTGGCCAATCGCAGGCAGGCAAGACGGTTGCCGTATGGCGATCGCTCCTCGCCCCGCCGCTCGCGATGATCGTGAATACGGTGGGTGCCTCCATCGTTCCGGTCGGGGGCGGCCTGTCCAATGTTCCCGACCTTGTTGCCACGCTGGATGAAGCCGTCCGTTCCATGATCCTGCGCCATGGATCCGGGCCGCTGGTGGTGCCCGCGCAATGCCGCATCGAACCCGGCCTGATCGGTGCCGCCGCCATGGGCGAGGTGACCTTTGCCTGACATCCTTCTCGAAGTCTGTGTCGAGGATGCCGCCGGGCTTGGCGCGGCCCTTCGGGGCGGCGCAGGCCGGATCGAGCTTTGTTCGGCCCTCGCGCTTGGCGGGTTGACCCCTTCGCCGGGCCTGATGCAGGCCGCACAACATGCCGGGCGGCCGGTGCTTGCAATGATCCGCCCCCGTGCGGGTGATTTCATCTGGTCCAGCGAAGACCTCCGCCAGATGCGCGGCGATATTGCCGCCGCCCGCGCCGCCGGTCTGGCGGGGGTGGTTCTCGGGGCCTCGCGCCCCGATGGGCGGCTGGATGAATGGATGCTCTCCACCCTCGCCGATGAGGCGCGGGGCATGGACCTGACCCTGAACCGCTGCTTCGATCTGGTGCCCGACAAGCCCGCCGCGCTTGAAACCGCCGTGGCGCTGGGCTTCTCCCGCATCCTCACATCGGGTGGGGCCGCCAAGGTGGCCGAGGGGGCCGAAACCCTTGCCCTCCTCATGCGGCAGGCGGGCGGGCGGATCACGATCCTGCCCGGATCGGGCATTTCCCCCGCCACGCTGCCCGCCCTCGCCCATCTGCCCTTGCGCGAAGTCCATGCCTCCTGTTCCATGGTCGAACCGGAGGCCGCGGTCATCGCCGCGCTGGGTTTTGGCCCGGCGGAACGGCGCGTGACATCGGAATCCGCGGTGCGGGCGCTGGTGGAAGCCTTGGCCCGGCTACGATGATGTGAGGGATGACAGTGCAGATCAGTGTAACCTATGACCGCCCCGAAGATGGCCCGCGTTCCGGCCCCGTGCAGGTGGGCTGGTTTCTGGCATCCGACAAGGGTGCCGTTCTTTACGATGCGCCCGAAAGGCTTGTCTCGCGGCAGGTGAACCGCGCCCATGCCAAAAGCGCCAGCCGCTGCCCCGCGGTCATCCAGATGGAAAGCCGCTATTTCGTGGTCAAATGCCCTTTCGATCTGCATATCGGCTTCACCCGCGATGAAAAGGGCAAGGCGGTGCTGGTCAACCGGGCCAGCACGGCCTCGCCCATCCGCTCGAACAAGCTGAACGAGGTTCTCACCCTGGTGTCAGAACCGGAATGGCGATACCCCGACAGGCCCACCGTCCAGTTGCACCTGCCCTACTGCTTCATCGCCGATGAACCGGTCTGGATGACGCAGATCGGCACCTTCGCCCATTACCGCAAGGATCCGCTTCCCGGCACCATCTTCGGTGGCCGGTTCCAGTTGAACCTCTGGCCGCGGCCGTTGATGTGGGCCTTCGAATGGCACGAACCGGAAAAGGACATCCTCCTGAAACGGGGAGAGCCCCTGTTCTACTGCCAGTTCGAACATGAAGGCCCGGATCGCCCGGTCCAGATGATCGAGGCGGACAAGACCCCGGAATTGACCGCCTACATGGAAAAGATCTCTGGCGTGGTGAACTACGTCAATCAGACCTTCAGCCTGATGAAGGCGGCCGAGCAGTTGCGCCCGCCCCGCCTGTTGAAACCGAAGGACAGGGGTTGAAATCCCACCTCGCCCTCTGGGACATCGCCGCCGGCAAGGCGCGCCCGCTGCTGACGGTTCCGGGCAGGATCGAGGCCCCGAACTGGCATCCCTCGGGCGATCGCCTGATGGTCAATTCCGACGGGGCGCTGTTTCTTGTGCCTGTGGCGGACCCATGCCTGATCCCTTTCGCAACCGGCCTTCAGGGCCGCTGCAACAATGATCACGGCTTCAGCCCCGATGGCAAAAGCCTTGCGTTTTCCTGCCATCTCGGCGACGGGGCCGAAATCTTCCTGATGCCTGCCAAGGGCGGGCCGCCACACCGCATCAGCCCCGCGCCGCGCAGCTGGTTTCACGGCTGGTCGCCCGATGGCACGACGCTTGTCTATGCCGCCGCCCGTGGCGCAAGCCGTGGGGTGGATATCTACAGCCTTCCCGTGAATGGCGGCAAGGAGCGGCGGCTGACCGATGGCAGGGGGCATTCCGATGGCCCGGATTTCAGCCATGACGGGCGGCGCATCTTCTGGAACTGCGATCGTGATGGTCCTGCCCAGATCTGGGTCATGCAGTCCGACGGATCCGATCAGCACCTTTTGTTTGCCGATGATCACGTGAACTGGTTTCCGCATCCTTCCCCCTGCGGCAACCACCTGATCTATCTCGCCTATCCCCCTGGTACTGTCGGGCATCCTGCCGATCTTCCCGTTGCCATCGTGCTGTGCCGTCCTGATGGCACCGACAGGCAGCGGATCATCGAGGTGACGGGCGGGCAGGGCACGATGAACGTGCCGAACTGGGCGCCCGATGGCCATGCCTTTGCCTTTGTCCACTACACGCCCTGACGGCCCGCCGATGGGGGCGCAGGAAAAGTTGACGCAGCCCTGCGCGGCAATCTTGCAACAGGCCGCCAACCCTCCCATCTTCTGATCAAGGCCGGGGCGGGCGTGCCTTTTCAGGGCGTTCGCGGGACGGTGCTATGAAAAGGAGATTTGCCGATGAACCTTGAAAAGTTCACGGAACGCTCGCGCGGGTTCCTGCAGGCCGCGCAGACCATCGCGATGCGGGAAAGCCACCAGCGGCTTGCACCCGAACATCTGCTCAAGGCGATCATGGATGACGAACAGGGGTTGGCCTCCAACCTCATCCGCCGCGCCGGGGGCGAACCCGCCCGCGTGCTGGAGGCGGTGACGCTGGCGCTGTCCAAACTGCCCAAGGTATCCGGCGACGCCCAGCCCTTCACTGACCCGGGCCTCGTCAAGGTGCTGGACGAGGCAGAGAAGCTGGCGAAAAAGGCAGGCGACAGCTTCGTCCCCGTTGAACGCCTCCTCATGGCGCTGGCCATGATCCCCGGCGGCGCGAAACAGGCGCTGGATGCCGGGGCCGTCACGCCCCAGAAACTGAACGCCGCCATCAACGACATCCGCAAGGGCCGTACCGCCGATACGGCAAGCGCCGAAGAAGGCTATGACGCGCTGAAGAAATTCGCGCGTGATCTGACCGAGGCTGCGGAACAGGGCAAGATCGACCCCATCATCGGCCGCGACGAAGAGATTCGCCGCGCCATGCAGGTTCTGTCGCGCCGGACGAAGAACAACCCCGTCCTGATCGGCGAACCCGGCGTTGGCAAGACGGCCATCGCCGAAGGCCTCGCCCTGCGGATCGTCAACGGCGACGTGCCGGAATCCCTGCGCAACAAGAAGCTCATGGCACTCGACATGGGCGCGCTGATCGCAGGCGCGAAGTATCGTGGCGAATTCGAAGAACGCCTGAAGGCCGTGCTGAACGAAGTCACCGGCGCGGATGGCGAGATCATCCTGTTCATCGACGAAATGCACACCCTCGTCGGCGCAGGCAAATCCGATGGCGCGATGGATGCGGCGAACCTCATCAAACCCGCCCTTGCGCGGGGCGAGTTGCACTGCGTCGGCGCGACTACGCTGGATGAATACCGCAAGTATGTGGAAAAGGACGCAGCCCTCGCCCGCCGCTTCCAGCCGGTGATGGTGGACGAACCTACGGTGGAAGACACCATCTCCATCCTCCGCGGGATCAAGGAGAAGTACGAACTCCACCACGGCGTCCGCATCTCTGACTCCGCGCTGGTGGCGGCGGCGACCCTGTCGCACCGCTACATCACCGACCGTTTCCTTCCCGACAAGGCGATTGACCTTGTGGATGAAGCCGCCTCCCGCCTGCGGATGGAGGTGGATTCGAAGCCCGAGGAACTGGACGCGCTGGACCGCCAGATCCTGCAATTTCAGATCGAATCCGAGGCGTTGAAGAAAGAGGACGACGCCGCCTCCCGCGACCGGCTGGAAAAGCTTGAAAAGGAACTGTCGGACCTGCAACAGCAATCCGCCGCGATGACCGCCAAATGGCAGGCCGAACGCGACTCGCTTGAGGTCGCGCGCGAGCTGAAGGAACAGCTCGACCGCGCCCGCGCCGAACTGGAACACGCCAAGCGCGAGGGGGATTTCGCCAAGGCAGGCGAACTGCAATACGGGCGCATCCCCGGTCTGGAAAAGTCGCTGGCCGAGGCAGAGGCGCGTGAGGGCGAGGCGCTGGTGTCCGAAGCCGTGCGCCCCGAACAGATCGCCGAAGTCGTGGAACGCTGGACCGGCATCCCCACGACCAAGATGCTGGAAGGCGAAAAGGAAAAGCTGCTGCGGATGGAAGAGGAGTTGGGCAAGCGTGTCGTCGGCCAGCATCAGGCCGTCGAAGCCGTGTCCAAGGCCGTCCGCCGCGCCCGCGCCGGGCTGAATGACGAAGGGCGTCCGCTGGGATCGTTCCTCTTCCTCGGCCCGACCGGGGTGGGCAAGACCGAACTGACCAAGGCGCTGGCGGAATACCTTTTCGACGACGAAACCGCGATGGTCCGCATCGACATGTCCGAATTCATGGAGAAACACGCCGTCGCCCGCCTGATCGGCGCGCCCCCCGGCTATGTCGGCTATGACGAAGGCGGGGTGCTGACCGAAGCGGTGCGCCGCAAGCCCTATCAGGTCGTCCTGTTCGACGAGGTGGAAAAGGCCCACCCGGACGTGTTCAACGTCCTGTTGCAAGTCCTCGACGACGGTATCCTGACCGATGGTCAGGGCCGCACGGTGGATTTCAAGCAGACGATCATCGTCCTGACCTCCAACCTCGGTTCGCAGGCGCTCTCGCTCCTGCCCGACGGAACCGATGCCAGCGCCGCGAAGCGCGAGGTGATGGAAGCGGTGCGCGCCCATTTCCGCCCCGAATTCCTGAACCGACTGGATGAAACGGTGATCTTCGACCGCCTCGGCCGCGCCGACATGTCGGGCATCGTGGATATCCAGCTGCGCCGTCTGGAAAAGCGGCTCGCACAGCGCAAGATCGCGCTGGAACTGGACGCCGACGCCCGCGCATGGCTGGCAGAGGAAGGCTATGATCCCGTCTACGGCGCGCGCCCCCTGAAACGGGTGATCCAGCGCCAGTTGCAGGATCCGCTGGCCGAAATGCTGCTGGCAGGCGACATCCTCGACGGATCGACCGTCCATGTGACGGCGGGCGCCGAAGGCCTGATCGTGGGCGACCGCGTCATCGCCTCGCGCCGCGACCGCCCCGCACAGGCCGTCGTCCACTGAAACGAAAAGGGGCGCAGCATCGCTGCGCCCCTTCCTCCGACAGGGAAGCGGATATCAGCCTTCCGGCGGCAGGATGACCGAGTCGATCACGTGGATCACACCGTTCGACGCCTCGATATCGGCGGTCGAAATGACGGCGCCGTTCACCTTGGCACCACCGTCCAGCGTGATGGTCACTTCACCACCCTGAACCGTCGCGGCCTTCAGGCCTTCGGACAGGTCGGTCGACATCACCTTCCCCGGCACGACGTGATAGGTCAGGATCGCGGTCAGCTTGTCCTTGTTCTCGGGCTTCAGCAGGTCTTCCACCGTGCCGGCGGGCAGCGCGGCAAAGGCGGCATCCGTCGGCGCGAACACGGTGAACGGGCCTTCGCCCTTCAGCGTTTCCACCAGACCGGCGGCTTCGACCGCCGCAACCAGCGTGGTGAAGTTGCCCGCACCCACGGCGGTATCCACGATGTCCTTGGAATGGCCGTCGGCAAAGGCGGGCGCAGACAGCGCCATCGCGGTGGTCAGGGCAAGAAAGGTTCTGCGGATCATTGGCGTCACTCCCGTTTGATCTCTCGCCAGAATTGGCCTCCCTCATATGGGGCAGGAACGGGATCGGATGACGCTGACAGTCGCGTTATCCGGGCTTGTCTTGGCGGCGCGCCCGCCTAAGCCGCGCCTCCTTTCGCCTTCAACTCAAAAACCTGTGACGCGTCTTTATCTTTTGTGAATGAAACAGTTCACTCCCTTCCTTCGTAAAGCAGAGGTGAAGGCCAGGGATGTTGTCTTTCGCGCGAACCGGCGCACAGTTCCTCCCAGCGGCTGCAACAGGAGATTGACATGAACAAAGCCCCCCTGCGCTGGTCTGACGTGACGCCAAGACATCTGTGGCTGAACAGGCGCGCCTTCATCGCGGGGGCAGGGGCCGCCGCAGTGGCGGGCCCGGCTGTGGCGGGGCTGACCTACAGCCCAAGCGCCTATTCGACTTCCGAAGAACCCAACAGTCTGGAAGAGATCACCAGCTACAACAACTTCTACGAATTCGGCACGGGGAAAGAGGATCCCTCCCGGAATGCCGGCGCGCTGACGACGGATCCCTGGTCCATCGTGATCGACGGCCTCGTCGATCGCCCGGGCAGCTATGACCTTGCGGATGTGCTGAAGGATCAGCCGCTCGAGGAACGCATCTACCGTTTCCGCTGTGTCGAGGCGTGGTCGATGATCATCCCCTGGATCGGGTTTCAGCTTTCGGGCCTTCTCAACCGCGTCGGGGTGCAGCCGGGGGCCAAGTATGTGGCCTTCGAAACCCTCGTCCGCCCGGAAGAGATGCCGGGTCAGCAATCCCCGATTCTTGACTGGCCCTATCGGGAAGGGCTGCGCCTCGATGAGGCGATGAATCCGCTCACGATTCTGGCGACCGGCCTGTATGGCGAGGTACTGCCCAATCAGAACGGCGCCCCCATCCGCCTTGTGGTGCCGTGGAAATACGGCTTCAAGTCGATCAAGAGCATCGTTCGCATCAGCCTGGTCGCCGAAGAACCGCCGACGACGTGGAACATGCTGCAACCCTCGGAATACGGCTTTTACGCCAATGTGAATCCCACAGTGGATCATCCCCGCTGGTCCCAGGCCAGCGAACGGCGCATCGGTGCGGGCCTCTTCGGGGGGCGCCAGGACACGCTGATGTTCAACGGATACGAGGAAGAGGTCGCCTCGCTCTATTCCGGCATGGATCTGGCAAAGTTCTACTGATGGATCGTCTGAACGCCCTTTCCCGCCGGGTTCCGGTCAATGCCGTCTATCTGGCGGGCGTGCTGCCTTTCCTCTGGATCGTCTGGCTGACGCTCACCAATGGACTTGGTCCCGATCCGGTGAAGGCCATCGAGTTGCGGTTGGGTGAGCTGGGCCTGCAGTTCCTCGTGGCAGGCCTTGCCATCACACCCCTGCGCTGGGCGGGGCTGAACCTGATCCGCTTCCGCCGTGCCGTCGGCCTTCTCGCCTTCTTCTATGTGTCCATGCATCTGCTGGCATGGGTCACGCTCGACATGGGCCTCCGGTGGGAGCAGATGGCCGCCGATCTGGTCAAGCGCTGGTATATCATCATCGGCATGCTGGCCTTTGCGACGATGATTCCGCTCGCCGTCACATCGACCAATGCCGCCATCCGCCGACTCGGCCCTGCCGCCTGGAATCGCCTGCATCGGCTTGTCTATGTGTCGGCACTGGGCGGGGCGATTCACTATCTGATGCTTGTGAAGGCCTGGCCGGTGGAACCCTTGGCCTATCTGGCTGCCGTTGTTGTGCTTCTGGGCCTTCGCCTCTGGCGTCATGGGCGCAGGCAGGTGGCGCAATCGGCCTGATCGGGTCTCGGCCCCCTCAGAAAATTGCCGCAGCGCAGCGCCGTTGGTGCGCTTTGTTGCGCCAACCCCAAGATTTTGTGGATAAATCCCGTCGCAGGAAAAAAATCGCCACTTTCGCATTTTTCCCTCTTGCGGCCCCCGGCGCTCCTCCGTAAATACCCCCTCACCGAAGCGGAACGGCGACGGTGGCGGACGGAAGCGGCGACGAAGCGAAAGCTGAAACGAAGCGGAAGTTCGGAACATCTGAAGACAAGGCGGACGGGGATACGCTAGGAAGCTGGCGCCCTGATCGTTTTTGTCCTTGGGTAGCTCTTTGACAAGATGATTGATGAAGGGATATGTGGGCGGTTTGGGCGCATCGGCGTCTGATCGCAGCATATCGGCC
>NZ_JAALFE010000080.1 GCF_011059185.1 Paragemmobacter kunshanensis
CCCACATTTCCCAAGTAAGGCGCTGATTTCGCTGTCCTGACCATTATATTTCCTATATAAAACATGGTGTTGAAGGCTGCGAGGGGCGCGTTTCATGGATCACCCAGAGGGTGCGGGCTTGCAACGGGCAGATCGGGTGGATTTCGACCCTCGCGTGCGGCTGGAATTTCGCGGCACGCAGCTCAGTTCCGACGGCGGCCTTCTGGTGATGCGCGAGCTTGATGACGCGCTCGGGTTGTCCGATTTGGCGTCAGCGGCGCTGCGCGATACTCGCTCTGGCAAGAACACGGTCCATCGGCTCGACGGCCTGTTCCGGCAATCAGTCTTTGGGCGGCTGGCCGGATACGAGGATGTCAACGACGCCAACCGTCTCGCCTGCGATCCGGTCATGCGCCAAGTTGTCGGCGGCAGAGCGGTCGATGCACAAGCGGCCTCGGCATCGCAGATGGGACGGTTCGAGACCGAGACGCTGGCTCTGGCCGGGAACCGTGCCGCGCTGGCCGACCTGAACGGGCAATGGATCGACCGGTTCCATGACCGTAACGGGCTGAAGTACATCGTTCTGGACATGGACAGCTCGGTCAGCCCGACCCATGGCGACCAGGAAGGGTCCGCCTGGAATGGCCATTTCGACTGTAGCTGCTATCACCCCAACTTTCTGTTCAACCAGTTCGGGATGCTGGAACGCTGCGCCCTGCGCCATGGCAACGTCCACAGCGCCGATGGCTGGCGTGATGTTCTCGACCCCGTCATTGCGCGCTACGCGGAGCGCGACCTTGGTGGCAGGTTCTTCCGGGCCGATGCTGCCTACGCGATCCCGGCGATCTATGAGCGATTGGAAGAAGCGCGGTTCTTCTACGCCATCCGGCTGCCCGCAAACGCGGTCCTCAAGGACAAGATCGCGCATCGGCTAACGCGCCCTGTCGGGCGGCCGTCACTGACCAAGGTCAAGCGGTTCTTCGAGGAATTCGAGTATCAGGCGGCGTCCTGGGACAAGGAACGCCGGGTGATCGCCAAGATCGAATGGCATCCGGGCGAACTGTTCCCGCGTGTCGGCTTCATCGTCACCAACCTGCCGATGGAGCCGGACTGGGTGGTGCGGTTCTACAACCAGCGCGGCACCGCCGAGCAGCACATCAAAGAGGGCAAATACGCCTTTCGCTGGACGCGGCTGTCGTGCCGGAAGTTCCGCGACAATGAGGTGCGGCTGCAACTGCACGCCCTGGCGTACAACCTGGCCACCTTCTTGCACTGCATCGAGCTGCCCGAGGCCATGGCCGACTGGTCGTTGACCAGCCTGCAACTGAAGCTGATCAAGATCGGGGCACGTGTGGTCCGTCACGCCCGCACCATCACCTTCCAGCTGGCCGAGGTCGCTGTCACCGGCACGATGGTACGCGCCATCCTCGCCGCTATCCGCCGATTGCGAGCGCCACCGCTATGCGCATGATCGCGATCCACGCTCAAACTGAACGAAAGCGGCTGGACAGATCTGTCCGCTGCGCTGAAAAACGCCGCCCCTGGGCAAGGAAACAGCGGCTTCGCGGTCTGATCCGTCCAGATCCAGCAGTCTGCGCGACCGCAGGTGCCGCTTGCGGCAGAAAATCCTTGTCTAGCGCTCGGATACAGGCGATCTTCACCTCAAACGACACGCCACTTGGGGAATGCAGGATGA
>NZ_JAALFE010000081.1 GCF_011059185.1 Paragemmobacter kunshanensis
GCCTCGGCCGACGAGGAAGGCGACCCGGTCACGCTGGCCGAGGCGCGGTCGCTGACCTTCGCCCATCGGCGCAAGGTGCTGCTGGTCTCGACGCCCACCATCCGGGGTCTGAGCCGGATCGAACGGGAATACGAGGCCTCCGATCAGCGGCGGTACTTCGTGCCGTGCCCGCATTGCGGCGCGATGCAATGGCTGAAGTTCGACCGGCTGCGCTGGCAGAAGGGACGTCCGGAGACGGCCGAGTATCACTGCGAGGGCTGCGACGCGGCAATCGCGGAGCACCACAAGACGGCGATGCTGGAGGGTGGCGCATGGCGGGCGACCGCCACGGCGTCTGATCCGACCACGGTCGGCTACCATCTCTCGGCGCTCTATTCGCCGATCGGCTGGCTGAGCTGGTCCCGCATTGCCCGTGGCTGGGAGGCGGCCCAAGGGTCGGACGAGGCGATCAAGGCGTTCCGCAACACGATCCTCGGCGAGACATGGGTCGAGACCGGGGAAGCGCCGGACTGGCAACGGCTCTACGACCGGCGCGAGGCATGGAAACCGGGCACGGTGCCAGCGGGCGGGTTGTTCCTGACTGCCGGGGCCGACGTCCAGAAGGACCGGATCGAGGTCGATGTCTGGGCCTGGGGCCGTGGTCTGGAAAGCTGGCTCGTCGACCACGTCGTGATCGAGGGCGGGCCCGACAGGCACGACGCCTGGTCGGAGCTGACCGCGCTTCTGGACCGTAGCTGGCCACATGAACGCGGCGCGCATCTTCGGATCGCGCGGCTCGCCATCGACACGGGCTACGAGGCCCCGGCGGTCTATTCCTGGTCGCGGGCGCAAGGCTTCGCGCAGGTATCGCCGGTCAAGGGCGTCGAGGGGTTCAACCGCTCGAGCCCGGTGTCGGGGCCGACCTTCGTCGACGCGACCGAGGGCGGGAAACGCCTGCGGCGCGGCGCGCGGCTCTGGACCGTGGCGGTCTCGACCTTCAAGGCCGAAACCTACCGCTTCCTGCGGCTGGAGAGACCGACGACCGAGGAACGCGCCGAGGGCACGACCTTCCCGCCTGGCACGATCCACCTGCCGACATGGGTGGATAGCGAATGGCTGAAGCAGGTCGTGGCCGAACAGCTGGTGACGGTCCGCACGAAGCGCGGCTTCGCCAAACTCGAATGGCAGAAGCTGCGCGAGCGCAACGAAGCGCTGGATTGCCGCGTCTACGCCCGCGCCGCCGCCTGGATCGCGGGCGCGGATCGCTGGCCGGAGGCCCGGTGGCAGGATCTGGAGCGGCAGTTCCCGGACCGGGACGCAATTCGGGCCGAGAGCGGACCAACGCCAGCGCGTGTTCCAGGGACTCCACAGGGGCCTCGGCGCAAGACGGTGCGCTCGAACTATATGGGCTGACCTTCGGAACTATTGCTGTCGCAGCGCACGGCTGCGGGCGAAGGCCTCGAGGGAAACCTTGCGCCGGGTGGCAAGATCGCGGACGCGCGCCGCGATCTCTGGTTCGCCAAAGTCCACCGGGTTGAAGGGGCCGCCATACCAGCGGACCATGTCCTTGTGCTGCGGATGGCGGCGGTT
>NZ_JAALFE010000082.1 GCF_011059185.1 Paragemmobacter kunshanensis
GGAGTTGAAGTCGTTCCAGGGTCCGGACATTGCGCGGCTCCTTTCAGTTGGAGGGTGGGACGCGCAGCGGCGTCAGAAGGGGAAAGCCACCCCGGCGACCGGATCGGGACACCGGGCTTGGCGAGAGGCGCTCAGCCATGGCCGGGCTCCTCAGCGGGCGCGGGATCGGCCGGGGTCACCGGCGGCCAGGACAGACGTTCGGCGGCAGGCGCCGCGGGGCGCTGGATCTTCTCCATCAATCGGCCGAGATGCGGGGCCTCGACCCTGTCGAGGCGCCCCGAGCGGTCCTTGGCCGGATAGCCCCAGGGATTCAGCGTCTGGCAGACGAAGGCGCGCTGCGGCTGGCGGCTGGGGTCCGGGATATCGGCCATGGTGATGACCTGATCGACGATGCCCGGCAGCTCGAGCCCGGTCTTGCTGCCGTCGATCTGCGGCTGGAAGACCTTGCGGTTGAAGTCGTCGAGCTTCTCGTCGAGGATGCCGACGAACCAGACATGCTTGCCGCGCGTGTGCTGGAGGTGGGTCAACCACCCGATCATCTCGCGGCCGTGCAGCCCGTAGGCGCCGCGGATGTCGGGCTTGCCGGTCTTCTCGGAGAACGCCTCAGGCTGGCCGCGGCACCACTGGAAGCAGAGCCGCCCGGCCACGGTGATCGAGTCGATGAAGACGGTCTCGTACTTCCCGATCACCGCCGGATCGCCGTATCGGCCGCAGACCTCGTCGAAATGCGCCTGGCTGTAGGGCTGGTCCTCGCGCAGCGCCGGGTTCGGGCCGCCGATGAACACCGCGAAGTCGCGGCATTCCTTCCATGTGCGCGGCCGGAGAGTGTCGATCTCCAGCCCTTCGACCGCCAGATCGCCAGCCTCGAGATCGAGGAAGAGCGTGGTCGAGGCGTTCAGCGTCCAGAGCAGGCTGGTCTTGCCGATGCCGGACCGGCCGAAGATGACACCCTTGATGCCCTTGCGCTGCGCGAGCCGTTCGTCGGCGCCGATGATGGGAAGGGCCATCACTGGCCCTCCTTCTTGATCACCGCAGTGGCGGCGCGATCTGCGCCGATGCACCCCGCCTCGCGGGCGAGCTTGTAGAGCCGCTTCAGCGCGTCGGTTCGGCGGTAGGCGGCCGAGTTCTCGCGCTCCGCTTCCACGATCGCGAAGGCGATCTCATCGACGGTCGCCTCGACGACCGGCAGCGGCTCGCGCAGCTCGTCACCGGCGCGCTGCGGGAGGGCGATGGTTTCGGGGAGGTCTTCAAGGGCGTAGCTCGCCTTGCGAAGACGCGTGATGGCGTCCGGCTGGTCCGGCATGGCGGTTCTCCGTGGGATGATGTGATCAAGGAGGCGCATCACGCGGCCTCGCGGACGTCGGGCGCGGGCTCGGCGACGTAGATCGCCAAGAGCGGCGTACCGTCGGCGTGGGCGCCGGCGTCCTCGATCTGATAGTTGCGGTTGGGCTCGCAGACCTCGGTCAGCTCCCAGCGGCGATAGAGCCCCGGGAGACGCCTGAAATCCTCGAGCGACAGATCGGC
>NZ_JAALFE010000083.1 GCF_011059185.1 Paragemmobacter kunshanensis
TGGACGGACGAGGCCGACGCGGACGGGCTGACCGACTTCTACGGGCTGCAGGCCATGGTCGCGCGCGAAATGTTCGTCGCGGGCGAGTGCTTCGTGCGCCTGCGCTCCCGGCGTTCGGAAGATGGTCTGCTGGTGCCCATGCAGATGCAGCTCCTGCAGTCCGAGATGTTACCCTTCGAAAAGACAGAGACAGCCGCCAACGGCAACCGGATCCGCTGCGGGATCGAGTTCGACGGGATCGGGCGGCGGGTGGCCTATCACTTTCGCCGCCGCCACCCGGGCGACAGCACGGACCAGCGGGTGGCCGTACCCGACACGGTCCGCGTCCCGGCTGGGGACGTTCTGCACATCTACCGGCCCATCGATGCGGGCCAGATCCGCGGCCTGCCGCATGTCGCACCCGCCATGGTGCGGTTGTTCCTGCTCGACCAGTACGATGACGCTGAACTCGACCGGAAGAAGACGGCGGCGATGTTCGCGGGCTTCATCACCAAGACGGCGCCAGAAGAGCCGTTGATGGGGGAAGGCGCCGCAGACCCCGAGGGTGCGACGATTGCCAGCCTCGAGCCCGGCACTATGCAGGTCCTGCTGCCAGGCGAGGACGTGAAATTCTCGAGCCCGGCCGATGTGGGCGGGGGCTACGAGGCGTTCCAGTATCGCACGTTGCTGGCGGTCTCAGCCTCGCTTGGTCTGCCCTATCACCTCGTCACCGGCGATGTGCGGCAGGCGAACTACTCGAGCCTTCGGGCCGAACTCGTCGAATTCCGTCGCCGCATCGGCCAGTTTCAGCATGGCGTGATCGTGCATCAGTTCTGCCGTCCGATCTGGGCGCGCTGGATGGAAACCGCAGCACTGTCGGGTGCGCTCGATCTGCCCGGGTTCGGTGCCGAACCCGGCCGATTCCGCGCAGCACAATGGATACCGCCGCGCTGGGACTGGGTCGATCCCTTGAAGGATATCCAGGCACAGGTCCTCGCCATGGAGGCGGGCATCACCTCTCGCCGCAAGGTGGTCGAGGCCACCGGCTACGACATCGAGGAGGTTGACCGCGAGAACGCCGCCGATGCCCGGCGGTCGGCCGATCTGGGCCTCCACTACCGGACGAGCCCCGGCGAGACGCAAGGCGCGCGGGCCACGCCCTCAAGGCTACTTGACCCGGAAACCGATGGATCCGACGCGAGCGCGCAATCCGAACAGGAGTGACAGGATGAAGAACTGGTACACGATCCGCGCCCGCGGCACGGGCGCGGAAGTGCTGATCTATGACGAGATCGGCGCCTATGGCGTCAGCGCCAAGGGGTTTCTCGCGGAACTCGGCGCACTGCCGGACGGGGTGCCCATCGACCTGCGCCTCAACAGTCCGGGCGGCTCGGTCTTCGACGCGGTGGCGATCTACAACGCCTTGCAGCGGCATGACGGCACGATCACCGTCTGGATCGACGGCGTGGCCGCCTCGGCGGCCTCCTATGTGGCCATGGCGGGTGACGAGATCGTCAT
>NZ_JAALFE010000084.1 GCF_011059185.1 Paragemmobacter kunshanensis
TGGACGGACGAGGCCGACGCGGACGGGCTGACCGACTTCTACGGGCTGCAGGCCATGGTCGCGCGCGAAATGTTCGTGGCAGGCGAGTGTTTTGTCCGGCTGCGTCCCCGACGCGACGAAGACGGGCTGATGGTGCCGCTGCAATTGCAACTCCTGCAGTCCGAAATGCTGCCCTTCGAGAAGACGGAAACCGCACCCAACGGCAACCGCATCCGCTGCGGGATCGAGTTCGACGGGATCGGGCGGCGCGTGGCCTATCACTTCCGCCGCCGCCATCCGGGTGACAGTACGGACCAGCGGGTGGCGGTGCCCGACACGGTCCGCGTGCCGGCCGGGGACGTGCTGCACATCTACCGGCCCATCGATGCGGGCCAGATCCGAGGCCTGCCGCATGTAGCACCCGCCATGGTGCGGCTGTTCCTGCTCGACCAGTACGATGATGCGGAACTCGACCGGAAGAAGACCGCGGCGATGTTCGCGGGCTTCATCACCAAGACCGCGCCTGAAGAGCCGATGATGGGTGAAGGCGCGGCCGATACCGAAGGTGCCGCGATTGCCAGCCTCGAGCCCGGCACGATGCAGGTTCTGCTGCCGGGAGAGGACGTGAAGTTCTCGAGCCCGGCCGATGTGGGCGGGGGCTACGAGGCGTTCCAGTATCGCACGTTGCTGGCGGTCTCAGCCTCGCTTGGTCTGCCCTATCACCTCGTCACCGGCGATGTGCGGCAGGCGAACTACTCGAGCCTTCGGGCCGAACTGGTCGAGTTTCGTCGCCGCATCGGCCAATTGCAGCATGGCGTGATCGTGCACCAGTTCTGCCGTCCGATCTGGGCGCGCTGGATGGAAACCGCGGCGCTGTCGGGCGCGCTCGATCTGCCCGGGTTCGGTGCCGAACCCGGCCGATTCCGCGCAGCACAATGGATCCCACCGCGCTGGGACTGGGTCGATCCGCTGAAGGATATCCAGGCACAGGTCCTCGCCATGGAGGCGGGCATCACCTCGCGGCGCAAGGTGGTCGAGGCCACCGGCTACGACGTCGAGGAGGTCGACCGCGAGAACGCGGCTGACGCCAAGCGGTCGGCCGATCTGGGCCTCCGATACCGGACGAGCCCCGGCGAGACGCAAGGCGCGCGGGCAACGCCCACAAGGCTGCCCGACCCGGAAACCGATGGATCCGACGCGAGCGCGCAATCCGAACAGGAGTGACAGGATGAAGAGCTGGTACACGATCCGCGCCCGGGGCACGGGCGCGGAAGTGCTGATCTACGACGAGATCGGTGCCTATGGCGTCAGCGCCAAGGGGTTCCTCGCGGAACTCGGCGCACTGCCGGACGGGGTGCCCGTCGATCTGCGCCTCAACAGTCCGGGTGGCTCGGTCTTCGACGCGGTGGCGATCTACAATGCCCTCCAGCGGCATGACGGAACGATCACCGTCTGGATCGACGGCGTGGCCGCCTCGGCGGCCTCCTATGTGGCCATGGCGGGTGACGAGATCGTCAT
>NZ_JAALFE010000085.1 GCF_011059185.1 Paragemmobacter kunshanensis
TGCGGCTTGCCGTCCCGGCCCTGACCCTTGTCGACGAAGCCGCGGAGCGGGATCAGCCCCTCGCACCAGCTGAAGACCGTGTCGAGGAACACGGCGATCTGCTCTGGGTCGGGGTCGCAGCCGAACGGGTTCTCGGAGGGTGGCCCGTCGTTGAAGTCCGTCCAGGGGTTGAAGTGCAGGATACCGTCGTCGCTCATGCCGGAAGCCCCCAGCAGCGCTCGGACCACGGGCAGAAGCGGCATTCGAAGAAGTCGGGCGTGGTCGCTACGCGTGGCAGAAGCTCGCCCGCATCGGTCGCCTGCAGGATCCGCACGCCCCGGTCGGACATGCGCTGCGCGAGGTCGGCGTCGAAGGGCACCAGTTCGTGGTGCATCTCGGCCGTGTCCTTGTTGATCGCGGTGAACACGGCGGGCGCGGCGCTGATACCTGGCACGCTGGTTTCCATGTAGGCCTGATAGACCGCGATCTGGGCGGCATAGACCGGCTTCGACTTGGTCACGCCGTCCTTGACGCAGGCGCGCCAGTTCTTGGCGTTCATCGTCTTGCATTCCCACAGTGCGGGAACGGCCAGACCGAAGCCTTCGGGCCCCGCAGCGATGATGCCGTCGACATGACCGCGGATGCGCCCGCCCGCGACCGAGAAGCCGAACTGGCCGCCATCGGGACGGTTGCCCTTCCGGGTGTAGAGGTCAAAGCCCGCGCCGCGCAGCCAGGCGACCGCCAGATCCTCGAGCGCATGGCCGATGGCGAAAATGCGCAGCGACTGGCCGCTGAAGTCCTGGCCCTCGTCCTTCGGCGTCGCCGTGAACTCGAACTGCAGGGCGCGCTCGCAGGCATGGCCGAGGCGGGATCCGCCGAGATAGTCGCGGAGTGGCCGTGTGGACTGATCGGCAGTCAGCGTCCGATCGACGGCGGCGTTGACTCGCTCGGCGAAGCTGGGGCGTCGGTTATAGTCCAGCATGTTCGCCTCCGTCATAGCTGCGGTGGGCGAGCCCGTGGCAGGTCGAGCAGAGCCATTCGACCGCGAGCGGCTCGGAATAATCGTGATGATGCGCTTCGAGATCGGTCACGCAGCCACAGCGCTGACACCAGACCGGGACGATGATCCGGCACGCCTTGACGGCGCTCCTGACGACGCTGTGCGCTCGGTTCTTCTCGGCGTGGCGCAGCCGATAGCGGCGCTGCGCCTCCCGATGCCTCTCGGGATTGCGGAAGTTCTGCGCATAGGCACGCTGGTACTCGCGGCGACAATCCCGGCACCAGGACTGTCGCCCGTCGGGGCTGAGCCGTCGGCGGCCGAACTCGCAGACGTCCTTTTCGACGCCGCACTTCGTGCAGAGCTTGGTCAAAACGGCACCTCCGGCGTCTGCGCACGGGCGATGTCGGACATGGCCTCGCGGAAGCCCTCGACGGCTTCCTCGATCAGCGCGCGCACCTGCGCCTCGGTCAGTTCG
>NZ_JAALFE010000086.1 GCF_011059185.1 Paragemmobacter kunshanensis
GATTTGTGCAACATGTGTAACCGCCCCTTGCGCAAGGGGTAATTTCAGAGCTGCTTTCCGCGCGTCACCGGGTGCTGACATGTGTCCGGCCTCTGATGCGGCCTTGGTCATGCCGCGGGCCCGTATGGTGTTCGAAGGTCGGGTCCAGATCAAAGCCGCGTGCTCAAAGGCACTCTGTTGCACACTGGTTCTCCCGATCCCGTCTCACGACTGTTGCGCCAAACTGCTCCTTGCCCTCTTCCGCTCCGACGTCCTCGCGACCGACGGCTGCTTACGCTGCCACGGCCGGAGACTGGTATACGCCACCGCGGGCCATCAAAGCCCAGACAATCCGCGCCATCTTGTTCGCCAGCGCGACACGCACCAGCATCGACGGCTTGCGCGACAGCATGTTCCCCAGCCATGTGCCGGGTTGAGCTTCACGATGGACGTGGCGCTTGATGATCACGCTGTTGGCGCCAATGATCAGCAGCCGCCTGAGAGACCGCTCGCCCATCTTCGTCGTCGCTCCGAGGCGCTGCTTGCCACCGGTCGAGTGTTGCCTGGGCACCAACCCGAGCCAGGCTGCAAAATCCCGGGCCTTCCGGAAGGTCTCGGGAGGCGGCGCAAGTGTCGCGATGGCCGTCGCGATCAGCGGGCCGATGCCCGGCACCGTCATCAGCCGTCGGGCGACCTCGTTCTCTTTGGCGCAGCGTGAGATCTCGGCATCGAGCCTCCCGATCTGCGCCTCGAGGTGCGCCAAGGATCCGATCAGAACCTGCAGGGTGGCTGTCGCCTCGGCGGGCAACCCGCTCTCTGGATCCTCGACGATGGCGATCAGCTTCGAGGCATTGGCAGCGCCCTGCGGCACAACCTGCCCGAACTCGGCAAGGTGACCGCGCAGGGCGTTGATCGCCTGGGTGCGCTGCCGGATCAGTAACTCGCGCACGCGGAACACCATCGCCGCCCCTTGGGTCTCTTCGCTCTTCACCGACACGAAGCGCATCGTCGGACGCTGTGCAGCTTCGCAAATCGCCTCGGCGTCGGCGGCGTCATTCTTCTGCCGTTTGACGAAGGGCTTCACGTAGGCCGGAGGGATCAGCCGGACCTCATGTCCAAGCTTGCCAATCTCTCGACCCCAGTAATGTGCACCACCACAGGCTTCCATCGCCACGACGCAAGGCGGCAAAGCCTCAAAGAACCCCAGCACCTGCGTGCGCCGCAGCTTCTTCCGTAGCACCGCACCGCCTGCGGCGTCCGCCCCATGCACCTGGAACACATTCTTCGCCAGATCGAGCCCGACCGTGATAATCTCCGACATGACCGTCCTCCTTTGTGGATTATCGCAGACCCACCTTGGCACAGAGATGCCGTCGGGGGGCGGTCACATCATCA
>NZ_JAALFE010000087.1 GCF_011059185.1 Paragemmobacter kunshanensis
GTGTTGCCGCGGGAAGCGAGCGCAGCCACGCTGCGCTCGACGAAGGTCTTCTGGCGGGGGCGCAGGCGCATGGCCGGTCTCCCCCTTACTGCGCCCAGCTCGGCCGACCGGCGGCGCCGGGGGCGGACGCGGGCTGGCTGGGCTGGGTGGCCGTGGTGGGCTGCTGCGGGGCATGGCCCTGCGCCGGGGCGGCGGCGAACTGCGGCGCGATCGTGCCCATCAGCGCGGCGTAGTCGCGATGGTCGGGGGTGACCGCGGCGCGGATCTCGTTCTTGTCCTCGCCGTTGGTGTCGGTGCCGATGTCGATGCGGGCGACGAACTCGGCGCCGTCGAGATCGCCGAAGCCGTTGATGCGGCGGCGCGCCTGCGCCTCGGGCGAGTTGTCCTTGTCCGACACGCCGCGCGCCGAGTTGAGGATGCCGCGGATCAGGCCGCGCCCCATGTTGGCCCAGTCCGGGCCCTTCGGGCTGTAGAGGCCGATCAGCGACCAGACCTTGCGCCGGGCATAGGGCCCCTCGAGCACCGTGTATTCGGCGTCGAGATAGACGGCGCCGGTGGTGGCGCGGCGCGCCCAGCCGCCGGTCCAGCCCTGCGAGGGGTCGTCGAAGCCGCCCGGGCGGAGCGTCAGGCGCACCTTGGCGAGCGTGCCCTTCGGGATGACGTTGGTGTTGGATTGCGCGGAGTTGAAGTCGTTCCAGGGTCCGGACATTGCGCGGCTCCTTTCAGTTGGAGGATGGGACGCGCAGTGGCGTCAGAGGGGAAAAGCCACCCCGGCGACCGGATCGGGACACCGGGCATGGTGAGAGGCGCTCAACCATGGCCGGGCTCCGGCGCGGGCGCGGGCGCGGGATCGGCCGGGGTCACCGGCGGCCAGGTGAGACGCTCGGAGGCTGGCACCGCAGGGCGCTGGATCTTCTCCATCAGCCGGCCGAGATGCGGGGCCTCGACCCTGTCGAGGCGGCCCGAACGGTCCTTGGCCGGAAAGCCCCAGGGGTTCAGCGTCTGGCAAACGAAGGCGCGCTGCGGCTGGCCACCCGGGTCCGGGATGTCGGCCATGGTGATGACCTGATCGACGATCCCGGGCAGCTCGAGTCCGGTCTTCGAGCCGTCGATCTGCGGCTGGAACACCTTGCGATTGAAGTCGTCGAGCCGCTCGTCGAGGATGCCGACGAACCAGACATGCTTTCCGCGCGTGTGCTGCAGGTGGGTCAACCAGCCGATCATCTCGCGGCCATGCAGCCCGTAGGCGCCGCGGATGTCGGGCTTCCCGGTTTTCTCGGAGAACGCCTCGGGCTGGCCGCGGCACCACTGGAAGCAGAGCCGCCCGGCCACGGTGATCGAGTCGATGAAGACGGTCTCGTACTTCCC
>NZ_JAALFE010000088.1 GCF_011059185.1 Paragemmobacter kunshanensis
TCAGAATAACGGATGCCGCCTCGTATAGGAGACCTCGGAGGTGATGATCACCCCGTCGGGATATGTGGCCCTTATAACCCGGATCCTCTATCTGTCCACGCCCGAACGCGGCGACATGTTGCTACGCATTCGCGGCACCGACGGGACGGCGGCGCTGGCGCGAAGAGTGTCGAACGGGGTGTTCCCGGCTGCTAAACGATCCGATCTTCGATTTTTGTGGCCGCGTGCCCATGGACACACGAGTTGGTCTATACTCTCCGCTCGTCTGACACCCGCCGGAATCCTTGTTCAATTCAACTCGAACCTGTCCGAGTGATCGACTGGACAGGGATGATGTGCTTGTGGTCATCGTTCGATCTCCTGTCCCATTGCTCCGGGGCGAGACCGGCCCACGATCGCAAGGTTAACGGTCAAAACCAAGCATATCCTGAGCGCAAGCGGACGCCCTGCGCTACTGCGCCGTGTATCCGCCGTCGATGACGAGTTCCGCGCCGGTCACGAACTTCGCCTCGTCCGACGCGAGATAAACCACGCCATAAGCAACATCCTCCGGCTCGCCAACCCGGCCAATCGGATGCAGCGCGTCCAACGCCTTGCGGCCTTCAGAGACGTCGCCATGCTCGGCAAGGTAATTTTCAACCAGCGGTGTCCAGATGTAGCCGGGGTGGATCGAATTTGCCCTGATGTTCAACTGTTCTTTTGCGCAATAGAGCGCAACCGACTTGGTATAAAGCCTGACCCCACCTTTCGAGGCGTTATAGGCCCCGAGATTGGGATCACCGACCAAGCCTTCGATGGATGATATGTTAATAATCGTACCACCCGCCGGTTCGTTTTTCTTCATCGTCAGAATGGCATGCTTTGTCCCAAGGAAAACGCCATCGAGGTTGATGCTCATCAGTGTTCGCCAGCGTTCCAGCGTCTCTTCCTCCGGCGGACCGCCCCAGCCGACACCAGCATTATTGACGAGCACGTCAAGGCGACCGAACTGCTCGAGAGTGCCGGCCATCACCCGCTCCCAAGCGTTCTCGTCGGCGACGTCGTGCTTGAAATAGATCGCGCTGCCACCGTTTTCCGTGATGGCCCGAGCCACCGCCTCCCCCTCGACATCCTTGATGTCGGTCAGTACCACCTTGGCACCCTCGCGCGCCAGCATTTGTGCCGTCGCCGCCCCAAGTCCCAGGGCCGCGCCAGTGACGATCGCCACTTTATTTTTCAAACGCTCCATCTTCCTCGTCACAAAACCCGAAGGACACTTTCACTTTTCTCGAGCATTGACGCTGTCCTGGCCAATTTCAGCGGGTCCTCACCA
>NZ_JAALFE010000089.1 GCF_011059185.1 Paragemmobacter kunshanensis
TCGGCCGTGATGGGGGTGATGGAGGCCATGGGTCATGCCGCCCTCCGTTCGGGCCGGGCGGCCGTGTCGATCAGCTGCCGGATGGCGCGTTTGTTGAAGCCGAAGGTCATCAGCGCCGAGGCGCGGTACCGCGTCAGGCCGAAGTCATGACGGCATTCGGGTGGCAGATACTGCAGCTGCTTTTCGGTCGGCGGCTGACGCAGCCAGGAGCGCGTCTTGAAGGCGCTCTCGTCGGTCTCGTGCGTGTTCAGCCAGTCGTCAGCCTGCGCGAGGCAGACGGTGCGCTCGCCCACGCCCAGCAGATGCGGGCGTTCGCCCTTCGCCCCGCCGATGGCGTACCAGACTCCGTCCAGCCAGAAGATGCCGCCCCAGGCGGCGAAGCCCGTGGCCATCAGCGCGTCGTCCGTGCCGTAGAGGTCGACCCACGCGAAGCTGGACCGCTTCAGCAAGTCGATCTCGGTCATCATGAAGCCCGACAGCGGCGCGGCGGCCCCGCCTTCGCCCGCATCCAGATCCTCGCGGGTGAACGCCTCACCGCAGAGCGGGCATTCGGTGGCGGCCAGCGGGATCTCCGCCTCGCAGGCCGGACAGGTCTTGGTCGGCGCCTCGCCGGTTTCGGTCTTGCCGTCGAGATCGACATCCTGTTCCAGCGTGCCGTGGATCAGGCTCGACGTCCCGAAATCCAGCACGACGCAGTCGGTCTTGACGATGCCGGGATGTTCCTCGGGGTCAACGGTGCGCAGCCCGCGCCCGACCATCTGGATCATCGTGGACTTGTAGGAGCTGGGGCGCAGCAGCACGACGCATGAGGTGGGCGGGTGGTCCCAGCCCTCCGTCAGCACCGCCACGTTGACGACGACGCGGATGTCGCCCGCCGCGTAGTCGGTGAGGATCGCCTTGCGGGTTTCTACCGCCAGATCGCCGTGGATCAGCGCGGCGGAAACGCCCGCCGCCCTGAATGCGTCGGTGACGTGCTCGGCATGCGCGACGGTCGAGCAGAACACCACGGTCTGCCGGTCGCCCGCCTTTTCCTTCCAGTGCCGGATCACCTCGTCAGTGACGGGGGCGCGGTCCATGATGCCCGCCACCTCCGCCATGTCGAAATCCGACATGGTCTTGCGGACAGAACGCAGCTCGTCCTGGACACCGACATCGATGACGAAGGTGCGCGGCGGCACGAGATGGCCCGAGGCGATCAACTCGCCCAGCCGCACCTGGTCGGCCACGTTGTCGAAGACCTCGCGCAGGCCCTTCCTGTCGCCCCGGTTCGGCGTTGCCGTGACCCCGAAGATGCA
>NZ_JAALFE010000009.1 GCF_011059185.1 Paragemmobacter kunshanensis
CCAGAATGCTGCGGGTTCGAGGCTTGATCCACCCGACTTCGGCCGTTTGCGCGACGACAGACACCGCTCGGGGCGAAGAACGCTTGCCCAGCGAGCAAAATCAGGCGATCTTGAAGTCAAGCGGCAGGCCACTTGGGGAATGTCGGTTTACAGGACGTAACCATAGTCCCAAAAGCTGTCTCCTGTAACGTTTCCTAAGTATCCATCGGACGGCTGGACCTCTATTTCCATGCCGTTCAAGATTGGTTGTAAATATACTATCCCACTTGCAATTGTATTTCCGCCGAGAAAAACTGTCTCTTCCGTACACTCCTCAATCGTTACAACGCTGACTACTTGTGGTAAACCGTGTTAAAACCCACATCGAAAGCAAAAGAGCGCACACCGATAGTGGATGCTTCCAGCCGACTACAAACCGGCGAGTCACTGCAAAAACTCATCGTGACAACAAAGCTCAGTCGGATCGATCTCTCGCGCTCGCTCATTGCATTCCAGAGCGCGTGCGGCCCTCCATTGGCCGCAGGGTTCCACATAAAGAAAACCGCACCATCATCTGATGCGATGGGTTCTGTGCCAGATTGGCGCGCAAGCCCCTGTGCCTCCAGCCAAGCCACCGCTTCTTCCACCTCTGAAAACCTGTGCATGACGCGCGCAAGGCAGACCTCAACCGCGCCAACGGTCAATAATTTGTCCCATGCAAACTCGTGATGAGTCGGCGGTGCGCCTTCGGGAAGGTTTCCATTCAAACAGGATTGCGCCGACGGGAAATCGAACGGCGCTGTCCCGTAATTCGAGCGGGCGTTTTTCGCCTCTGTGCCGGAAAGGGGATAAAGGTCCCGATAGCGCTTTCCGTTGGCCATCAGGAAGGGATGTTCCTCGGTCAGATCAACTGTCACTGCCGAAGGCACAGATGGCGGCGCTCTGACCCAACTGAGTACGGTCAGGATCAATCCAATCCCTACAACCACCCCAGCCCCAATCCATAGAGAACCACGCACCCTTTACCCCCACCCGATCCGCAACCCCGCCTGCACCCAAAAGCTGCGCTTACTCAAAAAAACCAAGCCCAACGCCCCTGTCAATCCGCCTACACCTTGCGTGGGGTGGTTTGGGGTGGATTGACAGGGGCAGTGCTCTTGGTCTTGTTGGGAGGAGTGCAACCGTTGGTTGTTGGTGGGGTTGCGGACCAAGTGGGGCGTAAAGAGTGCGTGGGTGTGGGGACTTCATGCCAGGGGTGATCCGGCTGGCCGCTTTTGCCTCGGGCGGATGCCGTGAAGGCGTCAGGGTGATCTGATGGCGATGGCCCTGCTGCGACGTCTGCTGGCGATTTCGGTGCTTGTCGGGGTGCCGCTCGGTTCGCTCTGGGTGCTGTTTGGCGACTACATTCCGGGGACCATCCGCCCGCTGCCTTATGCGCCCGACATGACGCGTGATCTGACCGAGGAACAACCCTTCATGGTTGGACATGAACGGTATCGGGCGCTCTATCTTGAAGATGGCCGCATCGCCGAAAACATCCGCCGTCGCTATGGAACATGGCCGTTTGATCTGCCATCTGCTGAGGCCTGTCTTGAGGCCGGTTCGCCTTGCGGAACAGGATTTTGGGGACCAGGAATTGGCTTGGTCGCTATTGCCGACGCCTGAGGCCATTGAGCTGTGTCTCGCCCGAACGCTGAACCGATTTTCCGACAGCGACGTGGCGCTTGCATGGTTGCAAGATCAAGGTTTGACGCTGACAGACTCTTTGGCAGATATCGATAACGAAGGCCGAACAAGGTTTGTATTCGGCTGGTTGCCGTAGGATGCGGGCGGTCCACAGGCGTGGTGGCAGGGGCTGCCTGCAAAACGTCGCACGGTACTGGTTGGCCTGCAGGTCGCGGTCGAGATATGCGATAGGGGTGATTTATGTCGGCAATTGGATGATCCGGTACAACGGCCGCCTTTCTTCCAAGTCTTGGTTCAAAGGCGATCACTAAACTCAAAGTAAGGGGTGAAGTCAGAATGACAATAGCGGGCGCGCCGATCAGGACAGATACGCCTCACACGATTGCAGAAGCATCGCCGACCGTCTGGCGGCGCGGGTCTGGTTCGGGCCGTGGAGGGATTGGCGCAGCAGGGCGGCGTGGGCGGCCTTGGCCTCGACCCGCCAGGCCATGACCTGCACCTCTTCCCCCGGCGGGGTGAGGGCGGACAGCACGTCGAGCAGCGCCGCCCGCCGCGCCTTGGTGATGTCGGAGGCGGGGCCATCCACCTGCCATTGATGCTCCATCAGGGCGGACATGCGGCCTGCGCAGGTGGCGAAGAAGTGGAGGGGGTTGTCGGGCAGATCGGTATCGGCCTGCGCTGGCAGCGGGCCAGCGAGGGCGCAGAGAAGCGCCGGGGCGCGGAGATATGTTCGCAAACCGCCCATATTTGCAGCATGAGGCGGGATCTTGCGGCTGGCAAGTGGGCAGTTTGAGAAGGGGGCGCCGTTCAGGCCGGGCCTCGCTTCTGTGCCGCGCCTGCCGGGATGAATAAGGCCGCCCTGTCGGGCGGCCCTTCCGAAGAGGAGGCTTTCCGCGCTGTCAGGCGGTCTTGCGACGGCGCAGGGCGACCAGGCTGCCAAGCGCCCCGATCAGCAGCAAGCCCGCGGCAGGCAGCGGCACGACGGTCGGCGTGACCGTGAAGGAGGCAAAGGCGCCGCCAGTCGTGAAACCCGGCGCGAGTGCCGAGAGCCTGAGCGAGAACAGATAGGATCCGGCCGCGAGGGAGGCCTGATAGGTGGCCTGGAAATACCCCTGAGCGGTGGTGCCGATCGTCGTCCAGGGGACATAGGCGCCCCCGACCAGAAGTTCGAAGGCATCGCCCAGGATGAAGCCATCCCGTGCGGTGATGGACACGTCGGACGCGCTGGTCAGTGTGAGCGACCAATCGGGGTCACCGACCCCGTCGATGCCGTCGATCGGCCCAAGACCGCCTGCCCAGTAGAATTCATAATTGGTGGTGCCGGAGTCCGGAACCACCACGGCCGCTGATGCGGGGGCCGCGAGAACGGCTGCCAGCGCTGCAGACTTCGCAAGCATGGAGAGGGAAGACATGCGCAACTCCTTTGGAGGACCACAAAGAAAACATTAATTAATCATAATACCAACAAACACCCCCTTGGAACCCATTTTCAGGCTCAGGTCAAGGATTCGCCGGTTTGCCTGCCCTGCAGGGCCTGTTTCGCCCGAAACTGCCGAAGGAACGGGCGTTTCGCGGCCTGTCGCCTTTGCCCGGTTTCACCGCGGTCGGGCAGGCCCGAAGATCGGGGCCTGCCGCCGCCCGGCACCCGGACGGGACCTGTTCCTTACTTCATCGCCATGGAGGCCGCGCTTTCCGGCAGTTCCTCGCCGAAGCAGCGCTGGTAGAATTCGGCGACCGTCTGGCGTTCCAGCTCGTCGCATTTGTTCAGGAAGGAGAGGCGGAAGGCATAGCCCACATTGCGGAAGATCTCGGCGTTCTGCGCCCAGTTGAGGACGGTGCGCGGCGACATGACGGTGGAGAGGTCGCCGTTCATGAAGGCGGTGCGCGTCAGGTCGGCCACGGTGACCATCTGGCTGATGGTCTTGCGGCCCTTCTCGGTGTTGTAATGCGGGGATTTCGCCAGGACGATGGCGGCCTCGGCATCGTGGCTGAGGTAGTTCAGCGTGGCGACCAGCGACCAGCGGTCCATCTGGGCCTGGTTGATCTGCTGGGTGCCATGGTAGAGGCCCGTCGTATCGCCAAGGCCCACGGTGTTGGCCGTGGCAAAGAGACGGAAGGACGGGTGGGGGGTGATGATCTCGTTCTGGTCCAGAAGCGTGAGCTTGCCGTCATGTTCCAGCACGCGCTGGATGACGAACATCACGTCGGCGCGGCCGGCATCGTATTCGTCGAAGACGATGGCCACGGGGTTGCGCAGCGCCCAGGGCAGGATGCCTTCGTGGAACTCTGTCACCTGCTTGCCGTCGCGCAGCTTGATCGCGTCTTTCCCGATCAGGTCGATCCGGCTGATATGGCTGTCGAGGTTGACGCGCACGCAGGGCCAGTTCAGCCGGGCGGCCACCTGTTCGATATGGGTGGATTTGCCGGTGCCGTGATAGCCCTGGATCATCACGCGGCGGTTGTAGGCGAAGCCTGCAAGGATGGCGAGCGTGGTGTCGGGGTCGAACTTGTAGGTGGGGTCGATCTCGGGCACGCGGTCGGTGCGTTCGGCGAAGGCCTTGACCTTCATCTCGGTGTCGATGCCGAACACGTCGCGGACAGAGATTTCTTCGGTGGGTTTCATCACAGTGTCCAGCATGCCGTCCGCCATCTTTTCGCTTTCCGGCCCCAAGCGGGCCTTTGGCGATGTGTGGAACATATCGCGGGGGGCTGCAAGGGGAAGGGCGGCAGGGAAAGGCCGGGACGCGACATCGCGCCGCCGCAAAGGCGGGGTGAACGCGATTGCGTGATCGGGTGAAACTGCGGGGCGCGCGGGGGCGTAATGTCTGGCAGATCGGGCGGAACGGATCCGGCCGGGAGAGAGGGAGGATCACCGATGCATCGCCGATACATCCTGCAGATGGGGGCGCTGGCCGCCCTGTGGCCGGGGCTGCGCCCGGCGCTGGCCGGCGAGGGCAGCTTTGCCGTGACGCTGAGCGAGGCGGAATGGCGCGCGCGGCTGACGCCGCTGCAATATGCCGTGCTGCGCGAGGAAGAGACCGAGCGGGCAGGGACGAGCCCGCTGGACAAGGAAAAGCGCGAGGGGATCTATCACTGTGCGGGCTGCGATCTGGCGGCCTATTCCTCGGCCCATAAATATGACAGCGGCACGGGCTGGCCCAGCTTCTGGCAGGCGCTGAAGGGGGCGGTGGGGACGAAGGAGGACAACAGTCTCTTCGCCACCCGGACCGAGGTGCATTGCGCGCGCTGCGGCGGGCATTTCGGACATGTCTTCGACGACGGGCCGGAGCCTACGGGAAAACGCCATTGCATCAATGGCGCGGCGCTGCTGTTCCGGCCCGCCTGAGCGGGGCGCGGCTGTGCATGCGGCTTGATCCCGGGCGGGCAAGCGGGCAACGAGGGCGGGTCGCATTGCCAGAGGACCAGCCGCCATGCCGTTTCGCCTTCGCCTGACCCTTGCCCTGCCGCTGGCGCTGTTCATGGCTTCGGCCGTGGCGCGGGCGGAACTGGGGGCGGATACCGAGGCGTCGGTCCTGTTCACCCCGGCCTTCGGCCCGGCGCTGGCGGTGGCGGCGCTGCTCGGGCTGGTGCTGGCCGGGGCCTATGGCGGGGCGGGGCTGGCGGGCTGGCTGCGCGCGGGGGGGGCGGGCCTTGCCGTGCTGGGCGCGGCGGGGCTGGCCGCGGGGGGGATGACGGGGCAGGGCGCGGGGCTGCTGGTGGCGCTGCCCGAGCATGGCTTTGCCTGGGGGGCGGCGCTGGCGGGGCTGGTGGTGCCGCAGCTTCTGGCGCTGCGGCGGGCGGGCGGGCGGTGAGGGATCAGTCGCGGAAGTAGCGGCTGTCCTTGATCTGATCCCAGGCCCAGACGACCTCTTGCAGGCGGTCCTCGTCGGACCGGTCGCCGCCGTTCATGTCGGGGTGAAGATCCTTGACCAGCGATTTGTACTGCTTGCGGATTTCGGCCTTGGTCATGGTGTCGCGGGCATCGAGGATCTCGAGCGCCTTGCGTTCGGTGGGGGGCAGCTTGCGAGTGGCATTGCCCGAGGGTTTGGCGGGGTTGAGCGTGGCCTTTTCGCCCAGGATCGCCATCGGATCATCCACACCCAGCCGCGCCCAGGCGCGGCCCTCGTCGGGGCGCTTGCCGAAGGGTTCGGTGGCGCGGCCCCAGACGCGATCCTTTTCGAGGAATTTCTGGAATTCCTCATCGGTGGAGCCCTGGAAGAAGTTCCACTTCAGGTTGTATTCGCGGACGTGATCCTTGCAGAACCAGAAATATTCGTCGAGGTGATCGGGCGATTTCGGGGCGCGATAGGCGCCCTGTTCGGAACAGCCCGGATATTCGCATTGCTTCTGCGAGGTTTCGAAGGCGCCGGACATGCCGCGGCGGCCGGACTTGCGGCGCTTCTTGTCGGAAGAGACGCGGATGTCGAACTCGAAGGGGGGGCGGGTGGTCATGGTTCAGGCTGGCCTTTCCGACTCGGAGGCAAGAGTTTAGGGGTTCTCGCGGCAGATAGAAGAGGGGTTCGGGAAAAATGGCAGCGCAGGACGAGATCACCCGGCGGTTGACCGCTGCCTTCCAGCCTACGGAACTGCAGGTCATCAACGAAAGCCACCGCCATGCGGGCCATGCGGGGGATGACGGATCGGGGGAAAGCCATTTCCGCGTGGTGATCCGCGCCCCGGCACTGGCGGCGATGGGGCGGGTGGAGCGGCACCGCGCGGTGCAGAAGGCGCTGGGGGATCTGAACACGCGGATCCATGCGCTGGCGCTGGATATCGGCTGAATTGAGCTTGCCCCCCCCGGGGGGGGCTGCGCATTCCTTTTGCCTCGCCTGCGCGCCTGCGCGCTTCGGCTCGGGGTGGGGGCTGCCGCCCCCGTCGCCCGTTCCGGGCGCCTCCCCCGCGGGTATTTGGGCCAAGATGAAGGGGTTTTCGCCTTGGGAAAATGCCCTGGGGGTCCGGGGGGAACCCCCGGCCTGAGCCAAGCGCGCAGGCGCGCAGGCGAGGCAAAAGGAATGCGGGCGCAAGCCCGTGCAATCTGATTGCTGTCAGACGGCGTGGAGCCGCGCGCGGGCCTTGAGTTCCAGCCGGCGGCGGTGCAGCACGGGTTCGGTATAGCCCGAGGGCTGGGCGCGGCCCTGGAAGACCAGATCGCAGGCGGCCTTGAAGGCCGCGCCGTCGAAGCCGGGGGCCATGGGGCGATAGGCGGCGTCGCCCGCGTTCTGGCGATCCACCACGGCGGCCATCTTGCGCATCGCGGCCATGACCTGCGCCTCGGACACCACGCCGTGATGCAGCCAGTTGGCCAGAGCCTGGGCCGAGATGCGGCAGGTGGCGCGGTCCTCCATCAGGCCGACATCATGGATGTCGGGCACCTTGGAGCAGCCGACGCCCTGATCGACCCAGCGCACGACATAGCCAAGGATGCCTTGCGCGTTGTTTTCCACCTCGGCCCGGATTTCGGCATCGGACCAGTTCTGGCCCTGGGCGAGGGGGAGGGTGAGCAGGTCTTCCAGCCGCCCGCGCGGGCCTGCGGCGGCGATGGCGTCCTGCCGGGCCAGGACGTCGACGCGGTGGTAATGGGTGGCGTGCAGGGTGGCTGCGGTGGGCGAGGGCACCCAGGCGCAGGTGGCGCCTGCCTGCGGGTGGGCGATCTTGGCCTCAAGCATCGCGGCCATCCGGTCGGGAATGGCCCACATGCCCTTGCCGATCTGGGCGCGGCCCTTGAGCCCGCAGGCAAGGCCGATATCGACATTGCGATCCTCATAGGCGCGGATCCAGGCGGCATTCTTCATGTCGCCCTTGCGGATCATGGGGCCTGCTTCCATGGAGGTGTGGATCTCATCCCCCGTGCGATCAAGGAAGCCCGTATTGATGAAGGCCACGCGGTCGGCGCTCGCGCGGATGCATTCCTTGAGGTTGACGCTGGTGCGGCGTTCCTCGTCCATGATGCCGAGCTTGACGGTGAAGCGGGGCAGGCCGAGGGTTTCCTCCACCCGGTCGAAGATGGCGCAGGCGAGCGCCACCTCTTCGGGGCCATGCATCTTGGGCTTGACCACATAGACCGAGCCATGGAGCGAGTTGCGCGGGCCTTCGGTCTTTTGCAGATCGTGCAGCGCGCAGAGCGTGGTGAGGAAGGCATCCATGATGCCTTCGCCCACCTCGCGACCTTGCGGGTCGAGGATGGCGGGGTTGGTCATCAGATGGCCCACATTGCGCACCAGCATCAGCGCGCGGCCCTTCAGGGTAAGGGGCGTGCCGTCGGGGGCGGTGAAGGCATAGTCGTCGCGCAGGCGGCGTTCGATGGTCTGGTCGCCCTTGGCGACCATCTCCACCAGATCGCCCTTCATCAGGCCGAGCCAGTTGGCATAGGCAACGACCTTGTCTTCGGCATCCACGGCGGCGACGCTGTCTTCGCAATCCATGATGGCGGAGAGGGCGGATTCCATGCGGATATCGGCAAGGCCTGCCGGATCCTCGGCGCCGATGCGGTGGCCGGGGTCGATGCGCAGGACAAGGTGAAGGCCGTGGTTGCGCAGGAGGATGGCGGAGGGCGCCTCGGGGGGGCCGCGGAAGCCTGCGAATTGCGCGGGGGTCCGGAGCGCGGGGGAAAGCTGGCCGTCCTGCACCGCATAGCGGGTGACGGCGGCGTGGCTGCCCTGGGCGAGGGGGGCCACGTCATCGAGGAAGGCCTTGGCCCAGGCGATGACGCGGGCGCCGCGGGCGGGATCATAGGCCTTGCCCTGCGGCGCATCCCCCAGCGCATCGGTGCCGTAGAGCGCATCATAGAGCGAGCCCCAGCGCGCATTGGCGGCGTTGAGCGCGTAGCGGGCATTCATCACCGGGACCACCAGTTGCGGGCCGGGGACGGTGGCGATCTCGGGGTCGGTGCCGGTGGTGCGGATGGTGAAATCGGGGCCTTCGGGCAGGAGATAGCCGATCTCGCGCAGGAAGGCGGTATAGGCGGCGGCGTCATGGGCCTGGCCCTTGCGGGCGCGGTGCCAGTCGTCGATCTGCGCCTGCATCCGGTCGCGGGTTTCGAGGAGGCGGCGGTTTTCCGCGCCGCAATCGGCCACGGCATCGGCGAGGCCCTGCCAGAAGCGGGCCGGGGCGATGCCGCTGCCGGGCAGGGCGCGGTCTTCGACGAAGCGGGCGAGGCGGGCATCCACCTGCAGGCCGTGGCGATCGAGGCGTTCCATGCGCGGGTCTCCGGTTCGGTATGCGATGGGACACCATAACGGTTTCGGCCCTGTCGCCGCAACCGGGCGGGGCGGCGGATTTGCGCGGAAATCCGAACATCACCTTTCGGGAATGCGGTCGAATGCAATGCTTTGCCGATTGGCTAAGTTTTCTCTTTCGCGACTCGGGGCGGCGTGATAGTTAGAGGAATGGCTAAGTATGATCCCGATCTTTCGCTGCTGTTTCATGCGCTGTCCGATCCGACGCGGCGGGCCATGCTGGAGCGGCTGGCGCGGGGGCCTGCGGCGGTGACGGAACTTGCCGGGCCGACGGGGCTGCGCCTGCCCACGGTGCTGCGGCACCTTTCGGTGCTGGAGGAGGCGGGGCTGATCACCAGCGCCAAGGACGGGCGGGTGCGCAGTTGCGCGCTGGTGCCGCAGGCGCTGGTGCCGATGACGGATTGGCTTGAGGGCCAGCGCGCGCTGTGGGAGGCGCGGCTGGACCGGCTGGATGACTATGTGACGCGGCTGATGAAGGAGCGCGAGAGATGACCCCCGAAACCCTGCCCGATTTCGACCCGGCGCTGGATCTTGTGCTGCAGCGCGACCTGGCCGCGCCGCGCGAGGTGCTTTACGAATGCTGGACCACGCCCGAGCATCTGATCCACTGGTTCGTGCCGAAGCCGCATCGGGTGACGGCCTGCCATCTGGATGTGCGGGTGGGCGGGGCCTGCAACACGACCTTCGATGTCGAGGGGACTGTGATGGAGAACAAGGGCGTCTATCTGGAGGTTGTGCCGAATGAGCGGCTGGTCTTCACCGATGCCTATTCCGAAGGCTGGAAGCCCGCGGCGGAGCCTTTCATGACGGCGATCCTGACGTTCGAGGATCTTGGGGCCGGGCGGACGCGCTATACGGCCGTGGCGCGGCATCGCAATGCCGAGACGGCGCGGCAGCATGCCGAGATGGGGTTCCATGACGGCTGGGGCACGGTTGCGAGCCAGCTTGAAGCCTATGCGCAGGGGTTGGGGCGGTGAGCGGGGGCTTTGCGACGCTGAGTTTCGCGCGGAGGGTCGAGGCGCCGCCCGAGACGCTGTGGCAGGCCTGGACGGCGCCCGCGGCGCGGGCCGTCTGGGCGGCCCCCACGCCGGAGGTGGAGGTGGAATTCCTGGAAGCCGACAGCCGGGCGGGCGGGCGGGAAGTATCGCTTTGCCATGTGGCGGGGCAGGCGGCTATCCGCTGCGATGTCGGCTGGCTGGTGCTGGAGCCGGGGGCTGTGCTGTGGCGGAGCGTGAATTCCGAGGTGATCTCGCGCGGGGGGGTGGCGCTGTCGGCGGCGCTGGTGACGGCGGAGGTAACGGCGGAAGGCGCGGGGGCGCGGATCGCGGTGACGGTGCAGCTGTCCAGCCTGGGCGAGGAGATGGAGGCGGGCTATCGCGCGGGGTTCGGCGCGGGGCTGGACAATCTGGCGGGGGTGGCGGGGCGGACCATGGTGATCCGCCGGGCCATCCGCGCGCCGCTGGAGGCGGTCTGGGCGGCCTGGTGGGATGCCGAGGCGCTGCCGCGCTGGTGGGGGCCGGAGGGGTTTTCCTGCCGCACGGCGCGGATCGACCTGCGGGAAGGCGGGGAATGGGTCTTTGACATGATCGGGCCGGACGGGACGGTGTTTCCCAATCATCACCGCTATGGGCAGGTCCTGCCGGGGGCGCGGATCGACTATGCGCTGCATTGGGGCGAGAACGGGCCGAAACATGCCGATGCCTGGGCAATCTTTGCGCAGGGGGCGGAGGGGACGGAGGTGACGCTGGGCATGGTCTTTGCCACGGCCGAGGAATGGCGGACGGCGAAGGGTTTTGGCGCCGAGGCGCTGGGGCTGCAGACGCTGGGCAAGCTGGCTGTGGCGGCGGGGGCGGACTGAGGGGGGCGATCTTTCTGCGAAAGATCGGTTTGAGGCTTCTGCGAAGCCTCGGCCCGGGGGCGGGCGTTGTGGGCTGTGGGGACGATTTTTCTGCGAAAAATCTGAAGGGGTGCTTCTGCGAAGCGGGGGGCGCGGGTTCGGGGGCTTTGGGGAGGACGTGGGCGACGGGGAAAAGGGGACGATTTTTCTGCGAAAAATCTGATGGGCGCTTCTGCGCAGCGGGGGTGGGTGTCAGGCTTTGCGCCGGGCCTCTGTCCGGCAGCGGTCGGAGCAGTATTTCACCTCGTCCCAGACCTTTTCCCATTTCTTGCGCCAGGTGAAGGGCAGGCCGCAGCAGGCGCAGGTCTTGCGGGGCAGGTCGGCCTTCTTGCGCATCTTCGCCATCAGAGATCGAAGCTCATCTGGGCGGCATTCGCAGGGCGGCGGGGGCTGCGGTCATTGACGAAACGGGGATCGGCGCGGCTGGCATGGCGTTCGATCACCTCGGCGATGTCGGGGTCGTGGCGGCGTTCCTTCCGCAGGCCCCAGCAGGCCTCGCGGGCGGCGCGGGCGCTTGCGGCCACATCGACCACGGGTTCGGGATAGAGCCGGCCCAGAAGGCCCCGCGCGCCGGGCCATTTCCAGGGTTCCTGCAGGAAGGCATCGGGGACGGGGGCGAGTTCGGGCAGCCAGCGGCGGGTGAAGGCGCCGGTCGGATCCTGGTCATGGCCCTGCTTGACGGGGTTGTAGATGCGGATCGTGTTGATCCCCGTGACGCCCGACTGCATCTGCACCTGGGGCCAGTGGATGCCGGGTTCGTAATCGGTGAAGCGCCGGGCAAGAGCCGCGCCGGTGGCCCGCCAGTCGAGCCAGAGGTGATAGGAGGCCACCGCCATCACCATGCTGCGCATGCGGAAGTTCAGCCAGCCTGTCGCACGCAGGTAGCGCATGCAGGCATCGAGGAAGGGAAGGCCGGTTTCGCCATTCTCCCAGGCGGCGAGGCGGAGGGGATCGGGGGCGCGCGGGCGGAGGGCATCGGCGGCGCGGTGCAGGGCGCGGATTTCGATTTCGGGTTCGGTTTCGAGTTTCTGGATGAAATGATCGCGCCAGGCCATCCGGCTTTGGAAACTGGTCAGCGCGCCGGGCCACCGACCACCGGGGCGTTCGGCGGCGCGGGCGGCGGCGGCCTGCACCACCTCGCGCGAGGAAAGCGTGCCCAGGGCGAGATGGGCCGAGAGGCGCGAGCAGGCGCGTTCGCCCGTGAGCGGCGAGGACATGGCCGCGCGGTAGGGTTCGCCGCGATGGGAGAGGAAGCTGTCCAGCAGGGCCATGCCCGCCGCGCGCCCGCCCTGCTGGCGGTGGGGGCAGGGATCATCGGCAAGGCGCAGTGCCCGGGCGGAGGGGATCGCGCCGGGTTCCACGCCGGGCACGGGGCGCAGGGCAGGCGGGGCGGGGATCTGGGCGGCGGAGGCGAAGGCATCGCGCCGCCCTGCCCAGCCATCGCGCGAGGGCAGGCGGCGGATGACGCCCTGCTGGGGCAGTTCCTCCCAGATCACGCCCGCGCCGCGCGCCCAGGCGGCCACCCGGCGGTCGCGCGCGAAGGTCCAGAGATTGCCGGTTTCCTCATGGCTGAGGAGGCGGGCGATGTGGTGCTGGCGGCAGAGCCTGTCCAGCACCTCGACCGCGTCGCCCATGCGGATCACGAGGGGCGCGCCGAGGGCGGCGCTGGCCTCGCGCAGATCCTGCAGGCTTTCGGCGGTGAAGGCCCAGTGCCGCGCGGCGGCGTCGGGTTGCTGCCAGAGATCGGGTTCGGCGATGTAGAGCGGCAGGACCGCGCCCATGGACGCGGCGCGGGCCAGGGCGGGATGATCGGAAAGGCGCAGGTCGCGCTTGAACCAGACGAGAACATTCATGGAACATTTATTTAACCCGCCGGGAGGATTCGTAAAGCCCCCGGAAACGGCCCGGTTTTTGGGCGAAAACCCCATCCGAAAGTATGTAGGCCCTTACCCCTATCAGGGTGCGACACCGCTTGCCTTCGCCTTTCCGCTGGAAATGCGTCACCTTTTGGCGGCATGCCGGAAGCCGGACGGTGAGTGCGGCAGGCGGAAGCGGGGAGGATCATGCAGGAGAGCGGGCAGATCGGGCGGGGCGGGTTACCTCCTCCTCCCCTCAGGACCTGGCTCTGGCGGTCCTATCTGCGGGCGGCGCTGGTGCCGCTTCTGCTGATCGAACTGACCTTTGTCGCGCTGTATTTCGGGACGAGCCGCGTCGTCTATGACCGCAGCGCGAAGGCGATCACCGAGATATCGACCGAGGCGTTGCGCGATGCCTCGCGCCGGGAGGCGGATGTGATCGCGCGGCGGCTGGAGACGATCGCCACGGTGACGCAGATCTTCGCCCGCGAGACGACGCGGGCGCTGGCGGAACCGGCGGGCGAGGTGAGTGCTGCGGAGCGGACGCGCTATGCCTATACGCCGGAGGGGGTGTATTACAGCACCGTCGATGACGGGGGGGCGGCGGTCTTCTACAGCGGCTTTGTGCCGGTGGGCGAGGCCGAGCGCGAGAAGGTCTGGCGGACGGCGCGGCTGGATCCGCTGATGCGGTCGATCGTGGAGAGCAATCCGCTGATCACGCAGATCTATGTGAACACGCATGACTCGCTCAACCGGATCTTTCCCTGGTTTGACGTGCTGGCGATCTATCCGCCGAAGATGGATATCCCGAGCTACAATTTCTATTACGACGCCGATGCCACGCATAACCCGGCGCGGCGGGTGGTCTGGACCGACAGCTATGTCGATCCGGCGGGGGCGGGGTGGATGGTTTCGGCCATCGCGCCGGCCTATGGCTGGGCGGCGGGCGGCGATGAGCGGCTGGAGGCGGTGGTGGGCATCGACGTGACGATCGGGCGGATCGTCGATCAGGTGCTGGACCTGCGGCTGGAGGGCGACGGCTATGCGCTGCTGGTCGGGCGGGACGGGACGATCCTTGCGCTGCCGCCTGCGGGCGAGGCGGATCTGGGCCTGTCGGAGCTGATCGACCACAGCTATGAGGAGGCGATCCTTCAGGACACGTTCAAGCCCGACAGTTTCAACCTGTATCGCCGGGCCGAGCTGTTCACCATGGCCGAGGCGATCCAGGCGTCGGAAGAGGGGAATGCCAAGGTCGATCTGGGCCGGCCGATGATCGCGGCCTGGGCCACCATCGCGGGGCCGCAATGGAAGCTGATCGTGCTGACGAGCGAGGAAAGCATCCTGACCGGGGCGACCACGCTGCGCGAGCAATTGTCCTTTGTCAGCAAGGCGATGCTGGCCATTCTGGTGCTGTTCTATCTGGTTTTCTTCCTGTTCCTGTGGCGGCGGTCGGTTGCCATGTCGGCGCGGGTGGCCCAGCCGCTGGCCGAGATCGAGGGCAACATGATCCAGATTTCGGAAGGCGGCAGCGTGCCGCCGGGGCATCGCTATGAGGTGGCCGAGTTGCAGACCGTGGGCGACCATCTGGTGACCATGGGGGAAAAGCTGCAGGCCGCGAACGAGGCGAAGAACAGCTTCCTGTCGGCCATGAGCCATGAATTCCGCACGCCGCTGAATGCGATCATCGGCTTTTCCGATCTGCTGGCGGTGGGCGCGCGCCAGCCGCTGGCGCCCGAGGACCTGCGCCAGGTGCAGGCGATTTCGGCGGCGGGATGGCAGCTTTTGCAGCTTGTGGAAGGGGTGATCGAGCTGAGCCGGATCGAACAGGGGCAGGTCCGGCGCAACCTGCATGCGCTGGATGTGCTGCCCGCGGTGCGGCAGGCGCTGGATGCGGTGCGGCCCGCGATGCGGGATCGCAAGGTGACGCTGCGGCTGGAGGAACCGGCGGAGCCGCTGCCGAAGGTGACGGGCGACGAGGAGATCATCCGCCGCATCGTCACGCATCTTGTATCGAACGGGGTGAAATACAATCACGACGGCGGCAGCGTGGTGGTGTCCTTCCGGGCCGAGGCGGCGCGGCTGGTGATCCGCGTCGCCGATACCGGCATCGGCATCGCCGAGGACAAGCAGGCGCGGCTTTTCACCCCCTTTGACAGGCTGGGCCATGAGAATGGCACGATCAGCGGCACCGGGATCGGGCTGACGATCTGCCGCAGGCTGGCGCAGTTGACCGGATCGGAGATCGGTTTCGTCAGCCGCGCGGGCGAGGGATCGACCTTCACGCTGAGCCTGCCGCTGGCGTGATCGGGGGGCGGCTTGCCTTCGGCTTGCGGGCTTCCTAGCTTGGCCGGCAAAGGGAGTGACCCATGACCGACCAGCCGCGCGCCGTGCATCTTGCCGATTACCAGCCCTATACCCATCGCGTGGAGCATGTGGCGCTGACATTCCGTCTGGCGCCCCGGGCGACGCGGGTTCTGGCGGCGCTGCGCCTGTCGCCCAATCCGGGCCGACCCGGGCGGCATGACCTGCGGCTGGATGGCGAGCAGTTGCGCCTGATCGCGGTGCGGATCGAGGGGCGGGAGGTGGCGGCGCGGGTGGATGCGACGGGGATGACGATCCCGGCAGAGATGCTGCCCGAGGGGGGCTTCACGCTGGAGACGGAGGTGGAGATCGCGCCCGAGGGCAATACCGCGCTGGAGGGGCTTTACATGTCGCGCGGCATGTATTGCACGCAATGCGAGGCGGAGGGGTTCCGCAAGATCACCTATTACCCCGACCGGCCCGATGTGATGGCCCCCTTTCGGGTGCGGATCGAGGCCGATCTGCCGGTTCTGCTTTCGAATGGCAATCCGCTGGGGCAGGGGCCGGGCTGGGCGGAATGGGAGGATCCCTGGCCGAAGCCTGCCTATCTGTTCGCGCTGGTGGCGGGCGATCTGGTGGCGCATTCGGCCGATTTCACCACGGCATCGGGGCGCGCGGTGGCGCTGAACATCTGGGTGCGCGCGGGCGATCAGGACCGCTGCGCCTATGCGATGGACAGCCTGATCCGGTCGATGCGCTGGGATGAAGAGGTCTATGGGCGCGAATACGATCTGGACGTGTTCAACATCGTGGCGGTCGATGATTTCAACATGGGCGCGATGGAGAACAAGGGGTTGAACATCTTCAACTCCAAATACGTGCTGGCCAGCCCCGAAACCGCGACGGATGACGATTTCGCCCGGATCGAGGCGATCATCGCGCATGAATATTTCCACAACTGGACGGGCAACCGCATCACCTGCCGGGACTGGTTTCAGCTGTGCCTGAAGGAAGGGCTGACGGTGTTCCGCGACCAGCAGTTCAGCGGCGACATGCGCAGCCATGCGGTGAAGCGGATCGAGGATGTGCTGATGCTGCGCGCGCGGCAGTTCCGCGAGGATGGCGGGCCGCTGGCGCATCCGGTGCGGCCCGACAGCTATGTCGAGATCAACAATTTCTACACCGCGACGATCTATGAGAAGGGCGCGGAAGTCATCGGCATGCTGAAGCGGCTGGTGGGGGAGGAGGGCTATGCCAGGGCGCTGGACCTGTACTTCACCCGCCATGATGGCGAGGCGGCGACGATCGAGGATTGGCTGCGCGTCTTCGAGGATGCGACGGGGCGCGATCTGGCGCAGTTCAAGCGCTGGTATACCGAGGCGGGGACGCCGCGGGTGAAGGTCTGGGAGGAGTGGGACGGCGAAAGCTATACCCTGACCTTCGAGCAGGAGAACCCCGCGACGCCGGGACAGCCGGAGAAGGGGGCGAAGGTGATCCCCATTGCCGTGGGTTTGCTGAACCCCAATGGCGACGAGGTGTTGCCGACGACGGTGCTGGAACTGACGCAAGACCGGCAGAGCTTCCGCTTTCCTGCCGCCGCGCGGCCGGTGCCTTCGATCCTGCGCGGCTTTTCGGCGCCCGTGGTGCTGGAGCGGGATGTCAGCCCCGAAGAGCGGGCCTTCCTTCTGGCGCATGACACCGACCCGTTCAACAAATGGGAGGCGGGGCGCGCGCTGGCCAAGGACCTGCTCGCGCGGATGGTGACGGAGGGGGCGGCGCCGGGGCCGGACTGGCTGGACGCGATTGCGCGGGTGACCTTTGACGAGGGGCTGGATCCGGCCTTTCGCGCGCTGGCGTTGCGCCTGCCGGGGGAGGATGACATGGCCTCGACCCTGCATGCGGGGGGGATCACGCCCGATCCCGCGCGCATCTGGGCGGAACGGCGGCGGATGGGGGAGGCGCTGGCGCGGCGGCTGGGGCCGCAACTGCCGGGGCTGATCGAGGCGCTGGCGGAGCCCGGGCCGTTCACGCCGGATGCGCGGGCGGCGGGGCGGCGGGCGCTGCGCATCGCGGCGCTGGCGCTGTTGGCGCGGGTGGATGGCGGGCGGGCGGCGCGGGCCGCCCATGCGGCCGCCGACAACATGACCGAAGAGGTGGGCGCGCTGATCGCCCTGCTGGAGGTGGGCGCGGGGCAGGAGGAACTGGTGGCCTTCGAGGCGCGCTGGGGCCGGGATCGCAACGTGATGGACAAGTGGTTTGCGCTGCAGATCGCGCATGCCCATCCGGACCAGGCGGTGGCGGTGACCGAGGCGCTGACGCGGCATCCCGATTTCGACTGGAAGAATCCGAACCGGTTCCGGTCGGTCATCGGGGCCTTGTCGGCCAATCATGCGGGGTTCCACCATGGTTCGGGTGCGGGTTACCGGCTGGTGGCGGATTGGCTGTTGCGGCTGGATCCGCTGAACCCGCAGACGGCGGCGCGGATGTCGACGGCCTTCGAGACATGGCCGCGCTATGATGCGGATCGGCAGGGGATGGTGCAGGCGGAACTGGCGCGGATGGCGGCAGCGCCGGGGCTGAGCCGCGACCTGGGCGAGATGGTGGCGCGGATGCGGGGGGCGTAGGGGGGGCGAAGCCCGTCCCGGGCCTGACCCGGGACCGCTGCCGGGCGGTGAATGCCGTGGATGGGGGAGGTCCCGGGTCAGGCCCGGGGCGGGGTTTCCAGCGCCATGCTGTCCGGCGTGGGGGGCATCAGCCCTGGCAATAGGGCTGGGCGCGGGTCCAGGCGGCCATGGCGGCGCGTTTTTCGGCGTTGCGGAAGGGCATCCAGTCGCGCCCGATGCCGCGATTGCCGCCGCCGACCACCAGCCCGTCGCGCGCCACGGCCTTGGCCATCATCTGCGCCGCGCATTCGAGGTTTTCCGACCCGTCCTTCAGTTCGGAGACGGTATTCGCCTCGCACTGGTGGTAGCTGGCGGAAACGGGCGAGATCTGCATCACGCCGATGTAGCGGCCGCCGCCGCCCGACGCCTGGGGGTTCCAGGTGGATTCGTAGCGCGCCACCGCCGACATGAGCCCGGCCCAGAAGGCGCGGCGATCCTCGATCGGGGCTTCGGCATAGCCCGGGCACCAGGTGGCGACATCGGCAGGCACGGTGGCGGCCAGCATGGCATCGTGATCCTGCAGGGCGTCGAGGGTGTCGCGCGTCCATTCGCGGCCTTCGGGGCGCTGATCCCATTGCATGGGCGGCATCTGACCACTGGTCGACAGGCTGGTGGTGCCTTCGCTGGACACGCAGCCAGCCAGGGTGGCGGCCAGCGTGACAGCGGCAAGACCCTGGCCAAGGCGATGGGCCAGACGGGTGCCTGGACGGGCGGAATTCTGTGTCATCGGTTCCTGAGCGGCAGCGCCGCGCCCCCTGTGCGCGACCCGGGCCTTTGATCAGCTGCGGGCTGTCCTGTCCATGGAAACGCTGTGTTGCCGGGTCTGATCGGCAGAAATCCGCCCTTTTCGGGGGTTTTCGCCGCATTTCGGCCATGATCGCCCTTAAATTGCCATAATCGCACTGCAATTTCGCCTATAGTTGTAATGGTTCCTGAACGCTGCTGTGACGGGGCCCCCAGTATGAGTGTGACACTGCCATGTCGCGTATCCTTGCCCGATCGGTGACAGCCGATCTGTGCGGCCGGTTTTTCAACCTGCTGCTGTTCATCCTTCTTCTGCCCTTCGTGCTGGCGCTTGCGGCCCTGCCGCAGCCTGCCGCAAGGCGCGCGGGCCAGCCTGCGGCGGCGGTGCCGCCTGCGCCCGGCGGCCGTGGCCGCAAGGCGACTTGAAGCCTGCGCCCTGAGGGCCTAGACAGGCGGGCAAAGCGGCAAGAGGACGGCACGCCATGCTCGACATCAGCTATGAGGCCCCCCGACCCAAGATCATCGCGGGCGCGACGGGCGATTGGGAACTGGTGATCGGCATGGAGATCCATGCCCAGGTCGCCTCGAACGCAAAGCTGTTTTCGGGCGCCTCGACCCAGGTGGGGGCGGAGCCGAATTCCAACGTGGCCTTCGTCGATGCGGCCATGCCGGGGATGCTGCCCGTCATCAACGAATTCTGCGTGGAGCAGGCGGTGCGGTCGGGGCTGGGCCTGAAGGCGCAGATCAACCTGCGCTCGGCCTTCGACCGGAAGAACTATTTCTATCCCGACCTGCCGCAGGGCTATCAGATCAGCCAGCTTTATCACCCGATCGTGGGCGAGGGCGAGGTGCTGGTCGAGATGGGGCCGGGCGTCGCGCGCCATGTGCGGATCGAGCGGATCCATCTGGAACAGGATGCGGGCAAGTCGATCCATGACATGGATCCGAACATGTCCTTCGTCGATTTCAACCGCACGGGCGTGGCGCTGATGGAGATCGTCAGCCGCCCCGATATCCGCGGGCCGGAAGAGGCTGCGGCCTATGTGGCCAAGCTGCGCCAGATCCTGCGCTACTTAGGCACCTGCGATGGCAACATGCAGAACGGCAACCTGCGGGCCGATGTGAACGTGTCGGTCTGCCGCCCGGGCGATTACGAACGCTATCAGGCGACGCAGGACTTTTCGCACCTGGGCACGCGCTGCGAGATCAAGAACATGAACTCGCTGCGCTTCATCCAGGCGGCCATCGAATACGAGGCGCGGCGGCAGATCGCCATTCTGGAGGATGGCGGCAAGGTCGATCAGGAAACCCGGCTTTACGATCCCGACAAGGGCGAGACGCGGTCGATGCGCAGCAAGGAAGAGGCGCATGACTACCGCTATTTCCCGTGCCCGGACCTTTTGCCGCTGGAGATCGAGCAGGCCTGGGTCGATGAGATCGCCGCCTCCATGCCGGAACTGCCGGATGCCAAGAAGGCGCGCTTCATGGCCGATTTCGGGCTGACCGATTACGATGCCAATGTGCTGACGGCGGAACTGGACAATGCCGCCTTCTTCGAGGCGGTGGCGCAGGGCCGCGATGGAAAGCAGGCGGCGAACTGGATCATCAACGAGCTGTTCGGGCGGCTGAACAAGGAGGGGAAATCCGTGACGGAGAGCCCCCTCTCGCCCGCGCAGATCGGCGGCGTGCTGGATCTGATCGCCTCGGGCGAGATCACCACGAAGATGGCCAAGGACCTGTTCGAGATCCTCTGGACCGAGGGCGGCAATCCGGCCGAGGTGGCGGCGGCGCGCGGGATGAAGCAGGTGACGGATACGGGCGCGATCGAGCGCGCGCTGGATGAGCTGATCGCCGCGAATCCCGATCAGGTGGAGAAGGCCAAGGTCAATGCCAAGCTGGCGGGCTGGTTCACGGGCCAGGTGCTGAAGGCCACGGGCGGCAAGGCCAATCCGGCGGTTGTCAACCAGATGGTGGCGCAGAAACTGGGCCTTTAGGGCCAGGGCCGCGGCGGCGGGGTCGGCGGGAAAGCCCGCAAGGCCCCGCTTGCCCCTTCAAAGCCGGTCGCGCCAGCGCTACCTTCCCCGCATATCCTGCCGGAGCCAGTCATGCAGCGTCACGAATACAAGGTTATCCCCGCCCCGCGCCGCGGCACCAAATCCCGCGAGGCCAAGACGAACGAGGATCGCTTTGCGCTGACCCTTTCGCTTCTGATGAATGATCTGGGGCGGGATGGATGGGATTATGTCCGCGCGGAAACCCTGCCCACGGAAGAGCGGGCGGGGTTCACCAAGACCCGCGTGGTGGAGCAGACGGTGCTGATCTTCCGGCGCAGCCTTGCGGGGCCTGCGGCGCTGGTCAATCCGGCGGAGGGGGGCGTGGCGGCCTTTCGCCCGCAGGCCGCGGCCGAAGCGGCGGCCCCGCGGCTTGGCCCGGCGGTGGAGCCTGCGCCGGGGCAGGCCCCTTCCATCGGGCGGGCGGAGTGATCTAGCCCCCTGCCGCGGCGAGGGCCTGGGGCAGAACCTCTTCCAGCACATCCAGATCGGCGGGCGTGCCCGCGCTGATGCGGATGCAGCGGTCGAGCGGGGCCAGGCCGGGCATGCGGATGAAAAGCCCGCGCGCGAGACAGCCCTGCAGCACGGCGCGGGCGAAGCGGCCGTCGCGGCCGCAATCCACGGCGACGAAATTGGTGGCCGAGGGCAGGGCGGCAAGGCCGTTGGCCGCGGCGATGGCGGTGATGCGGTCGCGGGCCGCCGAAACCTGCGCCCGGACGTGGCGCAGGTGATCCTGATCGGCCAGCGCCGCCAGGGCCCCGGCCTGTGCCATGCGGCCCATGCCGAAATGGTTGCGGACCCTGTCGAAGGCGCGGATCAGGTCGGGCGCGGCCAAGGCATAGCCGACCCTGAGACCGGCAAGGCCATAGCCCTTGGAGAAGGTGCGCAGGCGGATCACGCGCGGATCGTCAGGCGCGATGCGCGGCGCGGTGCCTTCGGGGGCGAGGTCGATATAGGCCTCGTCCAGTACCAGCAGCGCGCCCTCCGGCAGGGCTGGCAGCATCGCCTCGACCGTGGCGGCGGCATGCCAGCTGCCCATGGGATTGTCGGGATTGGCCAGATAGACGAGCTTTGCCCCCACCTCGCGCGCCTTGGCGAGCAGCGCCTCGGGATCTTCGCGGTCGTCCCGATAGGGGACGCGGTGCAGATCGGCGCCGAAGCCTGCGACATGGAAATTGAAGGTGGGATAGGCCCCGAAGGAGGTGACCACCGCATCCCCCGGACCGGCGATCAGGCGGACGAGCGTGCCCAGAAGCCCGTCGATGCCTTCGCCCACCATGACATGGGCCGGTGTCACGCCATGATGCGCCGCGATGGCCGCGCGCAGGTCATGCATCTCGGGGTCGCCATACATCCAGGCCTCGGTCGCGGCCGCGGCCATGGCGGCCACGGCGCGCGGCGAGGGGCCGAAGCGGCTTTCATTCGCGCCGAGGCGGGCGCGGAAGGCGCGGCCCTGGGCGCGTTCCTGCGTTTCGGGCCCCACGAAGGGCACGGCATCGGGCAAGGCGGTGGCAAGCGGGGTGAGGCGAGGTCCGGTCATGGCAGGGAGGGAAGCGCGCGGCGTCGCAAAGCGCAAGGGGGGAAGAATTTTCCTCCGAAAATTCTTCCCCCCGCTATCCTGTAGAATTTTCACTGAAAATTCTACAGGTCAGGCAGCCCAAGAATTTTCAATGAAAATTCTTGGGCTTGTGCGCCGTCTCGTCAGCTCTGCAGGAAGCGGCGACGCGCCTCTTCGGCCATGGCTTGCCGCATCTCCACCTGGGCAAGCTCTGCCATCACCGCCTTGCGGGGCTCTGCCCCCTCGGTCGCCGCAAGCACCTCGCGCAGGCGCGCGGCCTCTTTCTTCAGGACGATTTCTTCGGGCAGCACGCCGGCCTCGGCCATGATCCGGAAACCCACCGCATCGCCGGGGGAGATGAAGACATCACCCGGACGGTCAAGAAGGGGTTTGCCTTCGCCGGAAAGGCCCTGCAATTCGCCCTTCAGGCGGGCCTTCTGCATCTGGCGTTCGGCGAGGCGGCTGAGCCAGGACATAGGCGGTTCTCCCTTGGTCCGAGTTTGGCTCAGGTGACGGGAAAGGAAAAGGGGGGCTGCTTGCCCCCCCCTCGGGATGATCGGGACCGGATGAAATCAGTCGATCTCGGCAAGGCGCCGCAAGGCGGCGTCGAGTTTGCCTGCCTCATCCTCGCGCGCTTCGAGATTGGCGCGCGCCTCTTCCACCACCTCTTCGGGGGCGGAGGCGACGAAGGCCGGGTTGTTCAGGCGGCCTTTCAGACCGCCGATCTCTTTCCCCAGTTTTTCCAGCGCCTTGGAGAGACGTGTCTTTTCCGCGGCGATGTCGATGATGCCTTCGAGCGGCATGGCGAAGGCCGCGCCTTCGAGCGCGATGGAGACAGAGCCCTTGGGGGCGGTGGCGGCCTCGGTCAGGGTTTCGATGCGGGCGAGGCGCTTGATCAGCACCTCGTTCCGCGCCCAGGCCTGGCGGGCCTCGTCCGAGAGGGTGGTGGCGACAAGGTCGATCTTCAGGCCGACGGGGACATGCATCTGCGCGCGGGCGGAGCGGATCTCGTCGATCAGGGTGGTGACCCAGCCCATTTCGCGATCCGCCGCCGCATCGGCGAGGGTGAGGTCGGGCGCGGGCCAATCGGTATGGACGAGCATCTTCGCGCGGCGGCCGGTGGTGGCCCAAAGTTCTTCGGTCACGAAGGGCATCATGGGGTGGAGGAGGATCATGCAATGGTCCAGCACCCAGGCCATTGTGGCGCGGGTTTCATCGGCGGCGGCGCCGTCGAAGAGGGGTTTGGCGAATTCGACATACCAGTCGCAGACCTTGCCCCAGACGAACTTGTAAAGCGCATCCGCCGCCTGATCGAAGCGGTAATCGGCGAGTGCGGCGTCCACCTCGGCGATGGTCCGCAGGGTTTCGCCGATGATCCAGCGGTTGGCGGTGGCGGTGGCCCTGGGGGCGGTGCCTTGCGTGCTGTGGCCCTCCCAGACGCCGTTCATTTCGGCGAAGCGGCAGGCATTCCACAGCTTGGTGCCGAAGTTGCGATAGCCCGCGATCCGCGCGGTATCGAGTTTCAGCACCCCGCCCAGCGAGGCCATCGCCGCATTGGTGAAGCGCAGCGCGTCGGCGCCGTATTCGTCGATGATCTCCAGCGGGTCGATGACATTGCCCAGGGATTTGGACATCTTCTTGCCCTTGGCATCGCGCACCAGGCCATGCAGGTAGACCGTCCTGAACGGCACCTCACCCACCACGGCGAGTTGCATCATCATCATCCGGGCGACCCAGAAGAAGAGGATGTCCTGGCCCGTGATGAGGACGGAGGTCGGGAAATAGCGCTTCAGCGCATCGGTCTGTTCGGGCCAGCCCAAGGTGCCGATGGGCCAGAGGCCGGAGGAGAACCAGGTGTCCAGCACGTCGGGATCGCGGGTGAGCGCGCGGCCGGGGGCCATGGTCTGGGCCTCCGCCTCGGTCGGGGCGCAGAAGTGGTTGCCTTCGGCATCATACCAGACCGGGATCTGATGGCCCCACCAGAGCTGGCGCGAGATGCACCAGGGCTCGATATTGTCGAGCCAGTGGTAATAGGTCCGCTCGCCGCTTTCGGGGATGATCCTGACCGTTCCGTTGCGGACGGCGTCCAGGGCGGGTTGCACAATTCGAACAGTATCGACGAACCATTGGTCCGTCAGCATGGGTTCGATTACCACTTTCGAACGATCGCCGAAGGGCTGCATGATCTTCTTCGCCTCGACCAGAGGCACCGGCGCCACCTCTTCCGCGCCATCCTGTAGGGCGGGGTTCACCCCGCCTCCCTTCACCGCCGCCTTGCCCAGACGCGGATCATCCGCCCGTGTCATCACGGCCAGGCCTTCGGCGGTGATCTCTTCGATCACGCGCTTGCGCGCCTCCATCCGGTCCAGTCCGCGCAAGTGATCGGGGACGAGGTTCAGGGCATCGGCCTCGGCCTCGGTCAGCACGCGCTCGCCACGCGCCACGGATTGGGCGATGCCCGCTGCCTCGGCGTAAGGCACACCGTCATCCCGCAGCCGCGCCCGCGTATCCATCAGGCGGTAGCAGGGGATGCCGCCGCGTTTCGCGACGCCATAGTCGTTGAAATCATGCGCGCCGGTGATCTTCACCGCGCCCGAGCCAAATGTGGGATCGGGGTATTCGTCGGTGATGATCGGGATCAGGCGGCGGTGTTCCCTTGGCCCGACCGGAATTTCGCAGAGTTTGCCCACGATGGGGGCATAGCGTTCGTCGGAGGGATGCACGGCCACCGCGCCATCGCCCAGCATGGTTTCGGGCCGCGTCGTGGCGATGGAGATGTAATCGCGCGTCTCGCGCAGGGTGACATTCCCTTCGGCGTCCTTTTCGACATAGTCATAGGTGGCCCCGCCCGCGAGCGGGTATTTGAAGTGCCACATATGGCCGTCGACCTCGATATTCTCGACCTCGAGGTCGGAGATCGCGGTTTCGAAATGCGGGTCCCAGTTCACCAGCCGCTTGCCGCGATAGATGAAGCCCTTGTTGTAGAGATCGACGAAGACGCGGATCACGGCGTCGTGGAAATTGCCCTCTTCCCCCGCGGGGGCATTCGGGGCGCCGGACATGGTGAAGGCTTCGCGGTCCCAGTCGCAGGAACAGCCGAGGCGCTGGAGCTGGCCGATGATGGTGCCGCGGGATTTCCGCTTCTGCTCCCACACGCGGCGGGTAAAGGCGCCGCGGCCCATCTCGCGGCGCGAGGGTTCGCCGTTCTTCGCCATTTCGCGTTCGGTCACCATCTGGGTGGCGATCCCGGCATGGTCGGTGCCCGGCTGCCAGAGCGTATCGTGCCCCTTCATGCGGTGCCAGCGTGTCAGGATATCCTGCAGGGTGTTGTTGAAGGCGTGGCCCATATGGAGCGAGCCCGTCACATTGGGCGGGGGGATCATCACGCAGAAGCTTTCGGCGCCGGGTCTGGCGTTCGCCCCGGCACGGAAGGCCCCGGTTTCAAGCCATTTCGCGGAGATCCGCGCCTCGGCCTCGGCGGCGTTGAAGGTCTTTTCCATCGGCATCGCATGCACCCCTTGCAGTCGGGGGGGTTCTAGCGCGGCATCGGGGCGAGGGAAAGCGGCAGATGGCCGTCAGAAGAGGGGCTGGCCCGCGATGGCCTGGGCGAAGGTGGCCAGCACGAGCAGGGTGAAGGCGAGGCTGCCTGCGCGGACGAGGGTGAGGCTGCGGGGGCCTGCGGCAAGGCGGGCCATGGCAAGGCCCCAGAGCGGCAGGGCGTGCAGGGCATGGGTGGCGAGGAAATGGGGGATGCGGAGATCGCCCACCTCGCGCGACCAGCCGAAGAGGGGGAGGGTGGCGCCGGTGAGCGGCGTTCCGACATGGTGGCCGGGGGTGGAGGCCATGTAGCCCGCGGTGAGGACGGTCAGCAGGAAGGTGAGGATCAGGCCATGCACGACCGAGAGCTTCACCGCCGGGTGAAGGCCCGTTGCGGGGTTGCGGTGGATGGCGAGGCCCATCACGAGGCTGGCCGAGGTGAGGGTGACGGCGGCAAGCCCCATCAGGGAATAGAGCGTCTGCCAGAGGGGCGAGGAGAGGTTGAAATGCGAGGTGGTGCCCATCGCCGCCGCGCCGCCGATCCAGAGAAGCTCGGCCAGGACGCAGAGGCAGACCAGCGCCACGAAGCCGCGCCAGCGGCGGGACGCGCGCATGCCTTCGGGCAGCCAGCGGGCGAAGGCGGCGAGGGTGATCAGGTAGATGGCGAGGGCGATGTGGAATTTCAGGGGTTTGAGCCAGATATCCTCGGCCCCCGAGAGGCGGGGATCGAGGGCCATGGCCAGAAGGAGGGGCGCCATGGCCAGCAGGATCAGCAGGGCAAGGGCGGTGAAGGCGGGGGCGTCGGTCCAGAGGCGGGTGGGGGCGTAGGGACGAGAGGGGGCGGGAAGGGCGGTCATGGGATCAACCTTTCAGGCGGGAGAGGGTGAGGCGCAGGGCGGAGAAGGCGAGAAAGCCCGCCGGGCCGAAGAGGAAGGTCAGGGCGAGGCAGGGCAGCAGGAAGAGATGGGGGATGCCCTCGTCCCGGGCGGTGCGCGTGGCCCAGGCTCCGATGAGCAGATCGAAGGCAAGGTAGTGAAGCCAGCCCGCCAGCGCGACATGGGGATCGGTGAAGAGGGTTTGCACCTGGGCGAGGGTGGCAAAGCCGCCTTCGGCGCCCGACCAGAAGGCGAGGATCAGCCCCGTATAGGCGAGCGAGAGGATCAGCGGCACCACGACCCCCGCAAGAAGCAGCGCCGGGCGCGGGGCCAGCGGCGACAGGGCCAGCGCCAGCCAGCCCGCCATGGCCAGCGGATTGGCGATCTGGAACAGGCTGTCCGGTGTCATCGCGGCCCCCATCTTTACACTGTCAACATGGGTGCGCCGAATCGGGGCTGTCGGTCAAGGGTTATCTTTACATCGTCAAGATTGTCGCCTATGCAGGGTCATGGCTGAGGACAGGCGCACTTATCACCATGGCGATCTGCGCGCGGCGCTGTTGCGCGCGGCGGAAGAGGAATTGCAGGCCAGCGGGGTGGAGGCCTTTTCGCTGCGGCAGGTGGCGCGGCGGGCCGGGGTGAGCCATGCCGCGCCTGCGCATCATTTCGGCGATGCGCGGGGCCTGCTGACGGCGCTGGCGGCGGAAGGGTTCCACCGGTTTCTGGCGGCACAGTCGCGGCGCGAGGCGCGGGCCGATCCGGCCCCGGCGGCGCAGCTGACAGCGGCGGGGCTGGGCTATGTGGATTTCGCGATGGAGCGGCCCGCACTGTTCCGGCTGATGTTCGGGTCGGACCGGCCCGATTTCGCCGATCCGGTGCTGAACGAGGCGGCGACGGCGGCCTATCGGCATCTGCGCGATCAGGTGGCGGAGGTCGGCGGGGATGAGGTGGCCGCGGCCTCGGTCTGGGCGATGGCGCATGGTCTGGCGGACCTGCTGTCGAACGGGCGGCTGCGGGCGATCCTGACCTTGCCCGAGGCGGCGCGGCAGGATGTGCTGGTGGGGCTGCTGGAACGCGCCTTTCCGGGGCGGGGCTGACCCGGGGCGCAGTCAGACGGCGCGGTCAAGCCGGGTGGAGAGGTGGATCAGGCTTTCGGAAGACCGGACGCCGGTGATCGCCCCGATCTGATCCAGCACCTGATCGAGGACCTGGGTATTGGGGCAGGCGATCTGCATCAGAAGATCGAAGCGGCCCGAGGTGGTGAAGACCCTTTCCACCTCGGCGATGGCCTTGAGGCGTTGCAGGATTCCGGCCTGGGCGCGGGGTTCGATGGTGAGCAGGACCGAGGCGCGCAAGCGCCCCTGGCGGGCCCCTTCGCCCAGTTTCAGGGTATAGCCCGCGATCACCCCGGTGGTTTCCAGCCGTTCCAGCCGCGCCTGGATGGTGGAACGCGCAACCTTTAGTCGCCGGGCGAGCGTCGCCACCGACATGCGGGCATCCGCCCCCAGAAGCCCGATTATGTTGCGATCCAGTTCGTCCATGCATTCTGCCCGATCTTTTCGTCATTATAACGACAATTCGCTACATTTATACAGTTTTGTTCGGTGAGTTTGTACCCCATATGCGGCATCCTCGATTGCAGGAAAAGGGCGGCTCATACGCACCTGGCCTGGTTGGAAAAAACCTCGCAGGTGCCGCTGCCCGTAACATGCAAACGGGGAGGGCTTGCGTCTTGTTGGCAGAAAGGATCACGCCGATGGGACTGTCCAAAACGATCTGGACCAATCCGACCGAATTCCTCCGCAACCAGCAGCCGGAAAACCCGGTGCTGTTCTTCAGCCCCTCGGCGCTGCAGGCCGCCGCGCGGCGGTTCATCGACGGCTTTCCGGGCATGGTCACCTATGCGGTGAAGTCCAATCCGGGTGAAGAGGTGATCGAGAACCTTGCCGCGGCCGGGATTCGCGGCTATGACTGCGCGTCGAGCTTTGAGATCGACCTGATCCGCCGCCTCGCCCCCGATGCGGCGATCCACTACAACAACCCGGTACGCGCCCGGTCCGAGATCGCCCATGCGGTGGCGAAGGGCGTGAAGTCCTGGTCGGTGGATTCGCAGAGCGAACTGGCCAAGCTGATCGAGATGGTGCCTGCGCAGGACAGCGAGATTTCGGTCCGCTTCAAGCTGCCGGTGGCCGGGGCGGCCTATAACTTTGGCGCGAAGTTCGGGGCGACGGCGGAAGTGGCGACGGCGCTGCTGCGCCGGGTGGCGGAGGCGGGGTTCATCCCGTCGCTGACCTTCCATCCCGGCACGCAATGCACCGATCCGGCGGCATGGGAGACCTATATCCGCACGGCGGCGGAGATCGCGCGCAATGCCGGTGTCACGCTGGCGCGGCTGAATGTCGGCGGGGGGTTCCCGTCGCATCGCCTGATGGGGGTGGTGCCGCAGCTTGAGGCGACCTTCACCCTGATCGACCGGGTGGCCAGCGAAGCCTTTGGCGCGGCGCGGCCGATGCTGGTCTGCGAGCCGGGCCGGGGCTTGTGCGGGGATGCCTTCACGCTGGCGGCGCGGGTCAAGGCCGTGCGGGACGAGGCGCATGTCTTCCTGAATGACGGGGTCTATGGCACGCTGACGGAGCTTCCGCTGATCGGCGTGATCGACCGGACCGAGGTGCTGACGCCCGAAGGGGCAAAGCGCGAGGGTGCGATCCAGCCGCGCATCGTGTTCGGGCCGACCTGCGATTCGGTGGACCGTCTGCCGGGCGAAGTGGCCCTGCCCGCCGATATCGCCGAGGGTGATTATGTGATCGTGCAGGGGATGGGGGCCTATTCCACGGTGACCAATACCCGCTTCAACGGCTTTGGCGATCTGACCATGGCGACGGTGCTTTCGCTGAAGGTCTGATCCCGGCCCCTGATTTCCGACAGGGCGCGCCCCCGGCTGGACATTCCCGGCCGGGGGCGTAGCTTTTGGCGCTGCCAGAGGAAGGAAATCGCCCATGAAGTTCGGCCAGTCGCAGCCTGCCCACCGGATCGAGGATCATCGCTTCCTGACGGGGCAGGGCCGCTATGTCGATGATATCGCGCCGAAAGATGCCTTGCGGGCGTGGTTCCTGCGGTCTGATCGGGCGCATGCGGATATCTCGGGGCTGGATCTGGCCGCGGCACGGGCGGCGCCGGGGGTGCATCTGGTGCTGACCGCGCAGGATCTGCGCGCGGCGGGGGTGGAGACGGGCATGCGCTTTGCCCGCGTGCCCAATCGCGACGGCAGCCGGGGCGCGGCCCCGGCGCGGCCCGTGCTGGCCGAGGGGCGGGTGCGGTTTGTGGGCGAGGCCATCGCCCTGATCGTGGCCGATACGACGGAAGCGGCGCGCGATGCGGCGGAGTTGATCACCTTCGACATCGAGGAGCGGCCTGTCGCGCTTTCGCTGGAACCCGGGGGAGAGGCGATCCATCCCGAGGCGCCGGGCAATCTGTGCTTTGACTTCGGGATCGGGCAGGAGGCCGGGACGGCGGCGGCGCTGGCGGGGGCTGTGCATCGGGTGCGGCTGGAGGTGCGGCACAACCGGGTGATCGTGAACCCGATGGAGCCGCGCGGGGCCTGGGCGGAATGGGATGGCGCGCGGCTGCATCTTTGTGTGAACGGGCAGGGCGTCTGGACGCAGAAGAAGGAACTGGCGCGGATGCTGCATCTGCCGCCCGAGGCGGTGCGGGTGACCAACCCCGATGTCGGTGGCGGATTCGGGATGAAGGCCATGACCTATCCCGAATATGTGGTGATCGCGCAGGCGGCGCGGATGCTGGGCCGGCCGGTGCGCTGGATGGCCGAGCGGGGCGAGGGCATGCTGAGCGACAATGCCGGGCGCGACCTGATCGCCGAGGCGGAGATGGGCTTCGATGCGGGGCTGCGGATCACCGCCTATCGGGTGCGGGTGCTGTCGAACCTGGGGGCCTATGCATCGCAATTCGGGCAACCCATTCAATCGGAACTGTTTTCAAAGGTGCTGACCGGGGTCTATGACATCCCCTGCGCCTGGTTGAACACGGTCGGGGTCTTTACCAATACCGCCCCTGTCGATGCCTATCGCGGGGCCGGGCGGCCCGAGGCGATCCTGACCATCGAGCGGCTGATGGACGAGGCGGCGCGCGTGCTGGGGGTGGAGGGGGCCGATCTGCGGCGGCGGAACTTCATCCGGGCCTTTCCCTATCGCACGGTGACGGGGCAGGTGATCGACGTGGGCGATTTCGGCCGCGTGCTGGACCGCGCCGAGGCCGAGGCGGATGTCGCGGGTTTTGCCTCGCGGCGGCAGGCCAGCGCGGCGCGGGGCATGCTGCGGGGGTTGGGGCTGGCCACCTATATCGAATCGATCCTGGGCGATCCGTCGGAAACCGCGCGGATCACTTTGGATGCGGATGGCGGGGCCACGCTTTACGTGGGCACGCAATCGAACGGGCAGGGGCATGAGACCGTCTATGCGCGGATGCTGTCGGGCATGACGGGGATCGAGGAAGGGCGGATCCGCGTGGTGCAGGGCGACAGCGATGCCATTCCGGCGGGCGGCGGGACGGGGGGATCGCGGTCGGTGACGGTGCAGGGCACGGCGACGCGGGCCACCGTGGGGCAGATGGTGGCGGGTTTCGAGGCCTTTCTTGCGGAGGAGACGGGGGTTGCGGGGATGCGCTTTGACGGGCTTGCCTTCGGCGCGCCCGGATCGAACCTGCGCCTGACCCTGGCCGAGGCGGCGGATCTGGCGCGCGAGAGGGGGCGGGCGGATCTCTGCGACCAGGCGGCGACGATCACGCTGGAGGGGCGGTCTTTCCCCAATGGCGCGCATCTGGCGGAAGTGGAGATCGACCCCGAGACCGGGGCGCTGCGGCTGGACCGTTACACGGTGGTGGATGATTTCGGCACGCTGATCGCGCCGGAACTGGCCATGGGCCAGGTGCATGGCGGGATCGCCCAGGGCTTTGGCCAGGCGGTGCTGGAGGATGCGGTGCATGACGAGGGCGGGCAGATGCTGACTGCCAGCTTCATGGATTACGCCATGCCCCGCGCGGATGACCTGCCCTTTTTCGGCTTTGCCTCGGAGCCCGTGCCTTCGATCCTGAACCCTTTCGGGATGAAGGGCTGCGGCGAGGCGGGGACGGTGGGGGCGCTGGGGGCGATTTCCAACGCGGTGCGCGATGCGCTGGCCGGGCGCGGGGTGGCGCGGGTGGACATGCCCTTTACCCCGCAGCGCATCTGGCACTGGTTGCAGGAGGCCGAGGCGCGGCAGGGGGCTTTGCCTTGACGCGCCGGAAGGGTTAACTGCGCCCAAGCTGACACAGAGGACGCCATGACCAGAGTTACCGTCGCCGCCACGCAATTCGCCTGTTCCTGGGATCTGCCGAAGAATGCGGACAAGGCCGAAGAGGCGATCCGCAAGGCCGCAGCACGGGGCGCGCAGATCGTGCTGATCCAGGAGCTTTTCGAGGCGCCCTATTTCTGCATCACGGAACGGGCGGAATATTTCCGCCTTGCCCGCCCGCTGGAGGGGCATCCGCTGGTGGCGCGGTTCCAGTCGCTGGCGCGGGAATTGGGCGTGGTGCTGCCGCTTTCCTTTTTCGAGAAGGCGGGGCAGGCGCATTTCAACTCGGTCGCGATGATTGATGCGGATGGCGCGATGCTGGGCCTTTACCGCAAGAGCCATATTCCGCAGGGGCCGGGATATGAGGAGAAATACTATTTCTCGCCGGGGGATACGGGGTTCAGGGTCTGGTCCACCGCGCATGGGCGGATCGGGGTGGGCATCTGCTGGGACCAGTGGTTCCCCGAAGCGGCGCGGGCGATGGCGCTGATGGGGGCGGAGATGCTGCTTTATCCCACGGCCATCGGATCGGAGCCGCCGGCGCCGGGCTATGACAGCCAGCCGCATTGGGAAATGGTGATGCGCGGCCATGCGGCGGCGAACATCATGCCGGTGATCGCGTCGAACCGGATCGGCACGGAAACCGCGCCCGAGGGGGTGGATGTCACCTTCTACGGATCGTCCTTCATCGCCGATCAGACCGGGCAATTGGTGGCGAAGGCGGGCCGCGACGGGGAAGAGGTGCTGACGGCGACCTTCGATCTGGAGGCGATTGCCGCGCTGCGGGGAAGCTGGGGCCTGTTCCGGGACAGGCGGGTGGATCTTTACGGCGCGGTTCAGACGCTGGACGGCCAGCGCCGGGGCTGAGGGCCGAAATGAGGAACGGCGGCCAGGGGGCCGCCGTTCCTGCGATTTCCGGTCCGCTTAGCGGTGCTTCAGATCGACATAGTCGCGCTTTTTCTGCCCGACATAGAGCTGGCGCGGACGGCCGATCTTCTGGTTCTTTTCGCCGATCATCTCTTTCCACTGCGAGATCCAGCCGACGGTGCGCGACAGCGCGAAGATCGGCGTGAACATCGAGGTGGGGAAGCCCATCGCATCGAGGATGATGCCCGAATAGAAATCGACATTCGGGTAGAGCTTCTTGGAGACGAAATATTCGTCTTCCAGCGCGATGCGTTCCAACTCCTTGGCGACCTGCAGGGTGGGGTTGTTCTCGATCCCCATGAGACCCAGCACCTCGTCGGCCGACTCCTTCATCACCTTGGCGCGCGGGTCGAAGTTCTTGTAGACGCGGTGGCCGAAGCCCATCAGGCGGAAGGGATCGTCCTTGTCCTTGGCGCGGGCGATGAATTCGGGGATGCGGTCCACGGTCCCGATCTCGCGCAGCATTTCAAGGCAGGCCTGGTTCGCGCCGCCATGGGCCGGGCCCCAGAGGCAGGCGATGCCCGCCGCGATGCAGGCAAAGGGGTTCGCCCCCGAAGACCCCGCCAGGCGCACCGTGGAGGTGGAGGCGTTCTGTTCGTGATCGGCATGGAGCATCATGATCCGGTCCATCGCCTTGGACAGGACGGGATCGACCACATAATCCTCGGCCGGGACGGAGAAGCACATGTGCAGGAAGTTGCCCGCGTAATCGAGGCTGTTCTTGGGATACACGAAGGGCTGGCCGATGGAGTATTTGTAGGCCATGGCGGCAATCGTCGGCAGTTTCGCGATCATGCGGATCGCGGCCACCTCGCGCTGCCAGGGATCGTTGATATCGAGCGAGTCGTGATAGAAGGCCGACATCGCGCCCACCACGCCCACCATCGTGGCCATCGGGTGGCTGTCGCGGCGGAAGCCGCGGAAGAAGTAGTGCATCTGTTCATGCACCATGGTGTGCCGCGTCACGCGGCCCTTGAAATCGGCCAGTTGCGCGGCGGTGGGCAATTCGCCGTAAAGCAGCAGGAAGCAGAGTTCGAGATAGGAGGATTTCTCGGCCAGTTGCTCGATCGGATAGCCGCGATGGAGAAGTTCGCCCTGATCGCCGTCGATATAGGTGATCGCGCTTTCGCAGGCGGCGGTGGAGGTGAAGCCGGGATCGAAGGTGAAGACATCCGCCTCGGCATAGAGCTTGCGGATATCCAGCACGCTGGGCCCGAGGGTCGGCGCATAGAGCGGCAGGTCATAGGATTTGCCGTCCAGTGTCAGCGTCGCGGATTTCTTGCTTTCTGCCATCTCTCAACGTCCCTCTCTGGGCCGGATCGCCGGATGCCCGGGATGCGGCGTGTCACTCGGTCGCGGTGTTCTGGTGATGCGATGGTCAGGCCGCCGCATCCTTCAGCCGCGCAATCGTTTCGTCCCGACCGATGACAAGCATCATGTCATAGACGCTGGGTGTCGCGCTCCGCCCGGCAAGGGCGGCGCGCAGGGGGGCGGCAAGCTTGCCGAAGCCTATGCCATGGGCCGTGGCGATTTCCGTCAGGATCGGTTCCAGCCCCTCTTTCGTCCAGCTAGCAGTTTGCAGGCGCGGCGTCAATAAATTCAGTATACCACGGGATACCGTGTCCAGCGCCTTTGCCGATGCCTCATCCGCGAGGATGGGGCGCGATGTCAGCGCAAAATGCGCCTTTTCAAGGAGTTCCGGGAAGGTCTTGGCACGTTCCTTGACGCAGTAGAGCGCACGCGACAGGAGGTCGCGCTGGCCCGGGGCAAGGGCGGGCTGCCCGGCGGCGGTGAGATATGCCTCAACTTCATGCAGCAGTGCGGCATCGTCGGCGGCGGCGATGTGCTGGCCGCAGATGTTTTCCAGCTTCTTGAAATCCAGCCGGGCGGGGGAGCGCCCGATTCCCGGCAGATCGAACCAGTCCATCGCCTGGGCGCTGGTGAAGAATTCGTCATCGCCATGCGCCCAGCCCAGACGGGTGAGGTAGTTGCGCATGCCCGCCGCCGGATAGCCCTGCGCCTGATAATCGCCCACGGCGGTGGCGCCGTGGCGTTTGGACAGTTTCTTGCCGTCCGGGCCATGGATCAGCGGGATATGCGCCCAGACCGGGATATCCCAGCCCATCGCATCATAGACCATCTGCTGGCGCGCGGCGTTGTTCAGGTGATCGTCGCCCCTGATGACATGGGTCACGCCCATGTCGTGATCATCGACGACCACGGCAAGCATGTAGGTGGGGGTTCCATCGGAACGCAGAACGATCATGTCATCCAGCTGGTCATTGCCAAAGCGCACGGTGCCCTGAACGGCATCCTGAACCAGAGTTTCACCCGAACGGGGCGCACGCATCCGGATGGCATGGGGCGCCCCCGCCGGATGGGTAGAGGGATCGGCATCGCGCCAGGGGCTTTGGAAGACGGCGTAGCTGGCGCCCTTCGCCTCGGCCTCGGCGCGGAAGGCGGCGATTTCCTCGGGGGTGGAGAAGCATTTATAGGCCGTGCCGCGCGCCAGCATCTGATGCGCCACTTCGGCATGGCGATCCTTGCGGGCGAACTGGCTGACGGCGTCGCCATCCCAATCGAGGCCGAGCCAGCGCAGGCCCTGCAAGATCGCCTCGGTCGCGGCGGGGGTGGAGCGTTCGCGATCCGTATCCTCGATCCGCAGGAGGAACTTGCCCCCCCGACCGCGGGCATAGAGCCAGTTGAAAAGCGCCGTGCGCGCCCCGCCGATATGCAGATAGCCCGTCGGAGAGGGGGCGAAACGGGTGACGACGGGTTTGGCGGCCGGATTGGCGGCGGGGTCGGCGGCGGCGGGGCACATGGGTGCATTAACCTTTCGGAAACCAAGGGGAGACTAGGGTTCGCGTCTGTCTAGGCAAATGCAGGTCGGGAAACAAGGTGGCGGGGGTGGGCAGGCGGATGGAGGGGGCAGGGCCTGGCCTTGCGCTGGCCATGCTGCAGGGGCGTGCCTTTCTGGCCGTGCCGGTGGGCATGGGCTGTGGCATCGGGATCTGGTTTGGCCTGCCGGTCGAGCCGGGCGGGCGGGAATATCTGGGGGCGGCGCTGGCGATGGCGGGGCTGGCGGCGCTGCCCCTGCCGTTGCGCTGGATGGCCGGGCGGGCGGCATTGCTGGGGCTGGTCTGCATCCTTCTGGGCTTTCTGGCCTGCGGCCTGCGCGTTCACATCGTCGCCGCCCCGATTCTGGCAGGGGAGAGTTACGGTCCGGTAAAGGGCCGCATCGTGGAGATAGACCGGTCGCAGAGCGGGGCGCTGCGGTTGACGCTGGATCAGGTCTGGATGGCGCGGCGCGCGCCGGAGGAGACGCCCGCGCGGATCCGTCTGTCGCTGCATGGCGACCAGCGCTGGCTGGAGCCGGTGCCGGGGGCGGTGGTGATGGCGACGGCCTTTCTTTCGCCGCCGCGCGGGCCGGTGGAGCCGGGGGCCTTTGACTTTCGCCGCATGGCTTTTTTCGAGGGGCTGGGCGCGGTGGGCTATACGCGGAGCCCGGTGCTTGTCTGGCAGGAGCCCGCGCCGGATGCGGAACGCGTGGGGCGGATGCGCAGCCATCTTTCGGCGGCGATCCGCGCCCATGTGCCGGGCGACGCAGGGGCCTTTGCCGCAGGCGTCCTGACCGGCGACAGATCGGGCCTGTCGCCCGAGGCGGTGGCGGCGCTGCGGGATTCGAGCCTGGCGCATCTTCTGGCCATTTCGGGGATGAACATGGCCTTTCTGGTGGCCTTCGTCTTTGGCCTGCTGCGCTATGGCATCGCGCTGGTGCCGCCGCTGGCGCTGCGGGTGAACAGCAAGAAGGCCGCGGCGGTGGTGTCGCTGGGGGTGGCCTTCTTCTATCTGCTGCTGTCGGGGGCGAATGTGGCGACGGAGCGCGCCTTCATCATGGTGGCGGTGATGCTGGTGGCGGTGCTGCTGGACCGGCGGGCGATCACGCTGCGATCGGTGGCGATCGCGGCGACGATCCTGCTGGCCTGGCAACCCGAAGAGCTGCTGTCGCCGGGGTTTCAGATGAGTTTCGCGGCGACGGTGGCGCTGATTGTGGGGTTCGAGGCCATGTCGCGCCGGGTGGAGCCGGGGCGCTGGTCGCGCGGGGGGCAGTTCGTGGCGTCGCTGGTGTTGGCCTCGGTGCTGGGGGGGGTGGCCACGGCGCCCTTTGCGGCGGCGCATTTCAACCGCTTTACCGATTACGGGCTGCTGGCCAACCTGCTGACGGGGCCGGTGATGGGGCTGATCGTGATGCCGGCGGGGGCGATGGCGGCGGTGATGACGCCGCTGGGCCTGCAGGCGCTGCCGCTTTGGTTGATGGAGCAGGGATGCCTTTGGATTCTGGCGGTGGCGCATCGGGTGGCCGCGATGGAGGGGGCGGTGACGGCGATCCCCGCGCCGCCGGGGGCGGTGCTGCCGATCCTGTCGCTGGCGCTGTGCCTGCTGGTGCTGTGGCCGGGGCGGGGGCGCCTTGTGGCGGTGGCGGGGATTGGCGTGGCGCTGGGGATCTGGAGCCAGGGCGCGCGGCCCGCCGTGCTGATCGGCGAGGGGCGGCATGTGGGCGTGATGGGGCCGGAGGGGCGCGCGCTGTCGGCGCAGCGGGGGGGCGGGTTTCTGGTGACGGGCTGGCTGGAGAATGACGGCGATCTGGCGGGGCAGAAGGCGGCGGCGGCAAGGCCGGGCTTTCGCGCGGGGGCGGGGGGACGCGTCTTCGATCTGGGCGGCGGGGCGGAGGGGCTGCTGGTGGCGCGCGATGCCGCGCCGCCGGGGGATGCCTGCCTGCGCCACGCGCTGATCGTGCTGCCCGAGGCGCTGCCGCTGGCGGGGGATTGCCTGCAGGTGGACGATGCGCTGCTGGCCGAGAGCGGGACGCTGGCGATCAGCGCGGGGGCGGATGGGCTGCGCATCGTCGCGGCCAATGCGGACCGGCGCCCCTGGTCACCGGGGGCCGGGCCGTATTCGGGTGGGGATCAGTAGCTGCGGATCAGGCCCACGAGGCGGCCCTGCACGCGGACGGCGTGATCGGGCAGGACGCGGGTTTCATAGGCGGGGTTCGCCGCTTCGAGCGCAATCATGTTGCCGCGACGGCGGAAGCGTTTCAGCGTCGCCTCGGACTCCTCCACCAGGGCCACGACGATATCGCCATTCTCGGCGGTGGATTGTTCGCGGATCACCACGATGTCGCCGTCGTTGATCCCGGCCTCGATCATCGAGTCGCCCTTCACCTCGAGCGCGTAGTGATGGCCCCGGCCCGACAGCATGGAGCCGGGCACCGCGATGTGATGCGAGATTTCTGCAATCGCCTCGATCGGGACGCCGGCGGCGATGCGGCCCATGACGGGCAGTTCCAGCGCGTGAACCGGTTCCACCGGCAGGGCGGCGGGGGGGCGTTCGGGGCGGTTGCCTTCGATCACGCGCGGCTTGAAGCCGGGTTTTTCCATCGCTTCGGGCAGTTTGACGATTTCCAGCGCCCGCGCCCGATGGGCAAGGCGGCGGATGAAGCCGCGTTCTTCCAGCGCTGTGATCAGGCGGTGGATGCCCGATTTGGAGCGCAGATCGAGCGCGTCCTTCATTTCGTCAAAGGACGGGGGGACGCCATCGGCTTCCATCCGGGTCTTGATGAAATCCAAGAGTTCGATTTGCTTGCGGGTCAGCATGGGCCCCTCCACCGGCGTGATGTTGGTATAATGTTCTGCCAGTGTTCCCGTTTTGTGTCAACCCGTTCCCGCATTCCGTGCCGGGGGGCGGGTCAGATCGGCAGGAAATCGACTTCGGTTCCCGCGGCGATGGGGCCATCGCCTGCCGGGCGGATCAGCAGGCTGTCGGCCTCGGTCAGGATGGTGATGAGGGCGCTATCCTGCCTGTCGAAGGGGGTGATGCGGGGCAGGCCGGTGCCGGGGGAGAGGCGGGCGCGCATGTAATGGCTGCGCGGGCCGGTGGGGCCGAGATCGCAGGCGAGTTCCGCGCGGCGCGTGGCGGGGGGGTGTTCGCCAAGGCCCAGAAGCGCGCGGATCATGGGCAGAAGGAAGAGATGCCCGCAGACGATGGAGGAGACGGGATTGCCCGGCAGGCCCAGCATCGGCACGCCGCGCAGGCGGCCCGCCATGAGCGGTTTGCCGGGGCGCATGGCGATCTTGTAGAAGGCGCGTTCCATTCCCATGCTTTCGGCCACGCGGCCGACGAGATCATGGTCGCCCACCGAGGCGCCCCCGATGGTGACGATCAGATCGGCGCCTTCGGTCATGGAGAGGACGGTGAAAAGCTCGGCCTCGGTATCGCGGGCGATGGGCAGGAGGCGGGCCTCGGCCCCTTCGGCTTCGGCCATGGCGGCGAGGGCGAAGGCGTTGGAGGCGATGATCTGGTCGGGGCCGGGATCTTCGCCGGGCATCACCAGCTCATCCCCGGTGGCGATGATGGCCACGACGGGGCGGCGGGTGACGGTCACCTCGGGCAGGTTCATCGCCGCGACGAGGGCGAGGTCATGCGGCCGCAGGCGGCGCGGCGTGAGCATGGCCCCGGCGCGGAAATCCTGGCCCAGGGGGCGGATATGCGGGCCGGAATCGGCGCCCGCGCGGAGGGTGATGCGGTCGGCATGGCGATCGACATCCTCCTGGATCACGACGCGGGTCGCGCCGTCGGGGATGGGGGCGCCGGTGAAGATGCGGACGGCCTGACCGGGGCCGACCTGGCCGCGGAAGGCATGGCCTGCGCCCGCCTCGCCGATCAGGGTGAAGCTGTCGCCGGGGGCGGGATCGCCCTGCAGGGCATAGCCATCCATGGCCGAGGCGGCAAAGGGCGGCTGGTCGCGCCGCGCGATGGCGGGATGGGCGAGGACGCGGCCTGCGGCATGGCGCAGCGAAACGGTTTCCGTGCCGAGGGGCGAGACAAGCGCGAAGCAGCGCGCGAGGGCCTCGTCCACGGTGATCACGGGGCGGCCTCATAGCGGCCGGATTTGCCGCCTTCCTTCAGGACAAGGCGGATGCCGTCGATCCGCATGCCCTTTTCGGCGGCCTTGAGCATGTCGTAGATGGTGAGGCAGGCGATGGAAACGGCGGTGAGCGCCTCCATCTCGACCCCGGTCTGGCCGCCGGTCTTGACGGTGGCCTGCACATGGATGCCGGGCAGGGCGGGATCGGCTGTCAGGTCGAGCGCGACCTTGGTGATGGGCAGCGGGTGGCAGAGCGGGATCAGGTCGGCGGTTCGCTTGGCCCCCATGATGCCCGCAAGGCGCGCGATGCCCAGCACATCGCCCTTGCTGGCGCGGCCCTGCATCACGAGGGCGAGCGTTTCGGGCGACATCAGGACGCGGCCTTCGGCCTGGGCGAGGCGGGCCGTCACCGGCTTGGCCGAGACATCGACCATATGGGCATGGCCCTGATCATCGAAATGGCTGAGCGGCGTGTCGGACATGGCCGCTATCTCTGGCCCTGAAGGGGGCGGGCGAGGATGGCGCGGGTGGCGGCCTCGACATCCTTCTGGCGCATCAGGCTTTCGCCGATCAGGAAGCAGCGCGCGCCGAAGCGGGCGAGATCGGCCAGATCGTCGGGGGTATAAAGGCCGCTTTCGGCGACGATCAGGCGGTCTTCCGGCACGCGGCGGGCAAGGTTGCGCGTGGTGTCCAGCGTGACTTCGAAGGTGTGCAGGTTGCGGTTGTTGATCCCGATGAGCGGGGATTTCAGCCGCGCGGCGCGGTCGAGTTCGGCCTGATCATGCACCTCGATCAGCACATCCATGCCCCAGTCCATCGCGCAATCCTCAAGCTCGGCCGCCTGGCTGTCGGAGAGGGAGGCCATGATGAGGAGGATGCAATCGGCATGGAGCCCGCGGGATTCGACGACCTGATAGGGATCGTAGAGGAAATCCTTGCGCAGGCAGGGCAGGGCGGTGGCCTGATGCGCCTGGGTGAGGAAGGCATCGTCGCCCTGGAAGCTGGGCCCGTCGGTCAGCACCGAAAGGCAGGTGGCGCCGCCCGCCTCATAGGCGCGGGCGAGGGCGGGGGGATCGAAATCGGGGCGGATCAGGCCCTTGGAGGGGCTGGCCTTCTTGATTTCCGCGATCAGGCCATAGCCGCCATGGGCGGCCTCGGTCAGGGCGCGGGTGAAGCCGCGCGGTGCGGGCGCGGCATTGGCGGCCTCTTCCAGATCCTGCAGGGACCGCCGCGCCTTGCGTTCGGCGACGTCCTGCAGCTTGTAGGCCTTGATGCGGTCGAGAATGGTGCTCATGGTTCTCTGACTATCCCCTGTCGGGCGCGAAGGAAAGGGGACCCTTCCCCCGGTTCCCCTAGGCGGCCGAGGTGAGGCGGGCCAGCGCCGCGACCTTGGCCCGGGCGGCGCCGCTGTCGATGGAGGCGCGGGCGAGGGTGACGCCTTCGGCGAGGGTGGTGGCGCGTTCGGCCACCACAAGGGCGGCGGCGGCATTGAGGAGGACGGCATCGCGATAGGCCCCGGGCGCGCCGTCAAGCAGCGCGCGGAAGGCTGTGGCATTCTCGGCCGGGCTGCCGCCAAGGATGGCCTCGAACGGGTGATAGGGCAGGCCCGCATCTTCGGGGCCGATGTCGAATTCGCGGATCCGGCCGCCTTCGAGGGCGGCCACCTGCGAGCGGGCGGAGATCGCCAGTTCATCCGTGCCGTCGCCGCCATGGACGAGCCAGGCCTTTTCCGACCCCAGCGCCAGCAGCGTTTCGGCCATGGGCCGGATCAGCGCCGGGCTGAAGGCGCCGGTCAGTTGCCGCTTCGCGCCTGCGGGGTTGGTCAGCGGGCCGAGGATGTTGAAGATGGTGCGGGTGCCAAGTTCGGCGCGCACCGGACCGACATGGCGCATGGCGGGATGGTGCATGGGGGCCATCATGAAGCCGATCCCGGCCTCGGCCAGGCAATGCTCCACCACGTCGGGGCCGACCATGACGTTCAGGCCCAGTTCCGTCAGCGCATCGGCCGAGCCGGATTTGGAGGAAAGGTTGCGGTTGCCGTGCTTGGCCACCGGCACGCCCGCGCCCGCCACGACAAAGGCCGCGGCGGTGGAGATGTTGAGCGTGCCCTTCCCGTCGCCGCCGGTGCCCACGATATCCATCGCGCCGGGCGGGGCCTTCACCTTGTGGCATTTGGCGCGCATCACGGTGGCGGCGGCGGCGAATTCATCCACCGTCTCGCCCCGCGTGCGCAGCGCCATCAGGAAGCCGCCCATCTGGGCCGGGGTGCCTTCGCCGTTGAAGAGCGCCTCGAAGGCGCGTTCGGCCTCGTCCCTTGTCAGCGGGCGTTCGGCGGCGGTGCCGATCAGCGGGCGGAGCGCGTCGCTCATGCCGGCACCCGGGCGGCGGCCTTCGCCTCGTCCAGGAAATTGCGCAAGAGCTGGTGGCCATGTTCCGAGGCGATGCTTTCGGGGTGGAACTGCACGCCTTCGATGAGCCGCTCCCTGTGGCGCAGGCCCATGATCGTGCCATCCTCGAGCCAGGCCGTGACCTCAAGGCAATCGGGCAGGGTGGCGCGGTCGACGATCAGGGAATGGTAGCGCGTGGCAAGGAAGGGCGAGGGCAGGCCGCGGAAGACGCCCTTGCCCGCGTGATGCATGCTGCCCATCTTGCCATGGACGATTTCATGGCAGCGGACGACATTGCCGCCGAAGGCCTGGCCGATGGTCTGATGGCCAAGGCAGACGCCGAGAAGCGGGATGCGCGCCTCGGCCGCGGCGGTGGTGAGCGGCAGGCAGATCCCCGCCTGCGCCGGATCGCAGGGGCCGGGAGACAGGACGATGCATTCGGGGCGCAGGGCCAGCACGGCCTGGACATCCAGCGCATCGTTGCGCTTCACCACGACATCCGCGCCCAACTCGCCCAGATAATGGACGAGGTTGTAGGTAAAGCTGTCATAGTTGTCGATCAGAAGCAGCATCTTGCAGGGCCTTGCCGGATAGGGGATGAACCCCGGAGAGGGACGGGCTATACATGGGCCGAGCGGCAAAGGGGCGTCAAGTCAAAGTGACGTCCGGATGGGTTTCGGGGTGCGCCCGTTTCGGGCAAGGGGACAGGCAAGGGGAGTGATCGGGGTGAACCGGGGCTTTGTGACAGGGGTGATTTGGGGCGGTGTCGTGGCGGCGACGGGGCTGGCCGTGGTGTCGCAGGTGGCACCCTTGCCGCAGCCGGGCCCGATGGCAGAGACCGGCGGGGTGGCGGCACCCTCGGAGGAGGGCGGGGCAGAGCCGGTGGTCGCCCCCGAAGGGATTGACGCGGCGAATGGTGCGGGGGCCGTGGCCGAGGCCACGGGTGACGCGGATCAGCCGGGCGAGCCTGTGCCGGAAGCCGGGGCCGAAACGGGGGCAGAGGCGGGGGCTGCGGATGCAGCGGCAGGGGCTTCAGCTGAGGCCACTGCAGCCCCGGACGCGCCGGAGGCAGGGGCAGAGACCGAAGGAGGCGCAGAGCCCGCGGCGGGCGAGGCCACGCCTTCCCCCGAGGTGGCGGTGGATGTGCTGCAGCCCGAGATCCTGCAGAAGGGTCCGCCCGCAGGGGCGGCAGCACCCGTCGAGACCGCGCCCGTCGAGACCGCGCCGGATACGGCCCAGCCCGCGCTTTCCCAGCCCGAAGTGCCGATGGCCACCGCGCCCGATGCGCCGGTCGCGCCCGCCCAGCCCGAGGTGGGAACGGCCCTGCCGGCCCCTGTGGATGCGGCGGCGCCGGGCCTTGCCCAGGCGGTGGCCCCGGTCGAGCCGATGCCGGATCCCGCCCCCGAGGCCGCGATGGACCCGCCCGCCCAGCCGGGCGAAGCCCTGATGCAGCCCGCCCCGCAGGGCCTGGCCGAGGCGGCCCCCGCCCTTGTCGCCCCGCAAGAGCCGCAGCCCGCGCCGCAGGCCCTGCCGCAGATCATCGCGCCGGAAGAGGCGCCCGATGGCACCGCGCCCGGCATGGCCGACGCGGCGGATGGGACAGAGATCGCCATGCCCGGCCTGCGGACCGATCGCCTGCCGCGCATCGGGGATGAGACGACCCCGCCGCCTGCAGAGGAGGGTGCCCCCGACGACGCCGCCGGGGAAGAGATGGCGGTTCTGGGGACAACGCCGCTTGAACTGTTCCGGCGGGCCTTCGAGAACCCGGATGGCAAGCCGATCTTTGGCCTGATCCTTGTGGATGCGGGCCTGCCGGAAGAGGAGCGGGCGCGGCTGGCCGCATTGCCCTTCCCGGTGACCTTTGCGCTGGATCCCCTGGCCGCGGATGCGGCGGCGGCGGCGCGCATCTATCGCGATGCCGGGCAGGAAGTGGCCATGCTGGCCACCGGCATCCCGCAGGGTGCGACGGCGGCGGATCTGGAACAGACCTTCCAGGCGCTGGACATCGCCCTGCCCGAGGCGGTGGCGGTGCTGGACCGGATGGAGGGCGGGTTCCAGGACGATCTGGCGCTGGCCCGGCAGGCCGTGCCCATCGTGGCCGAGCAGGGGCGGGGCCTCGTGACCTATGATCGCGGCCTGAATTCCGCCGATCAGGTGGCCCGCCGCGAAGGCGCGCCACGGGCGACGATCTTCCGCATCCTGGACGGCGAAGGGGAATCCATCCCCAAGATGCGCAACTATCTGGACCGGGCGGCCTTCAAGGCCGCGCAGGAGGGGCGGGTGCTGGTGATCGGGCAGGCCCGGGCCGAGACGGTGGCGGCGATTCTGGAATGGACGGTGGAGGGCCGCGCCTCGAGCGTGGCGCTGGCCCCGTTGAGCGCGGTGCTGGAAACGCCTCCTGCACCCTGAAGGAGGGGGCGCCTGTCGGAACGCCTGTGGTCTGGTGACGGGGGGGTGCGGGGGGGCCGTTGCCCCCCCGTCCGCTTTCAGGAATTGGAGCGGCGTGTGAAAAGGCCCGCATCTTCCGCCGCGCGGCGCAGGGCGCGGGACTTGTTGACGGTTTCCTGGTATTCCGCCTCGGGGTCGCTGTCATAGACGACGCCGCCACCGGCCTGGATATACAGCGTTTCGTCCTTCAGGACGGCGGTGCGCAGCGCGATGCAGAAATCCATCTCGCCGTTGCAGGCGAAATAGCCCACGCCGCCGCCATAGACGCCGCGCTTTTCGGGTTCCAGCTCGTCGATGATCTCCATCGCGCGGACCTTGGGCGCGCCCGAGACGGTGCCCGCGGGCAGGCCTGCCAGAAGGGCAGAGAGCGCATCCTCGCCCTCCGCGATCTGCCCCACCACATTCGAGACGATGTGCATGACATGGGAATAGCGTTCGATGATGAACTGCTCGGTCGGCCTTACCGTGCCGACCTTCGCCACGCGGCCTACGTCATTGCGCCCCAGATCGAGCAGCATCAGATGTTCGGCCAGTTCCTTGCGGTCGGCCAGCAGGTCGGCCTCCAGCGCCTTGTCCTCTTCCGGGGTGGCCCCGCGCTTGCGGGTGCCCGCGATGGGGCGGACCGTCACCTCGCCATCGCGCAGGCGGACGAGGATTTCCGGGCTCGCCCCCACGACCTGGAAGCCGCCGAAATTGAAGAAGAACATGAAGGGCGAGGGGTTGGTGCGCCGCAGCGAGCGGTACAGCGCGAAGGGCGGGGCCTCGAAGCGCTGCGCCCAGCGTTGCGAGGGGACGACCTGGAAGATGTCGCCCGCGCGGATGTAATCCTTGGCGCGTTCCACGGCGGCCTTGTAGCCGTCATGGGTGAAGTTCGATGTCGCCTCGCCCACCGGCGCGGCTTCGCCGAAATCACGCTGGGCGGGGGGGGCGCGATCAAGATCGCGCAGCGCGTCCATCACCCGTTCGGCGGCCTGGGCATAGGCGGCGCGGGCGGTCTGGCCGGGCGCGTTCCAGGCCGGGGCGACGATGGTGACATCGCCCTTGACCCCGTCCAGCACCGCCACGACCGAGGGGCGCATCAGCACTGCATCCGGCAGGCCCAGCGGATCGGGGTTCACGTCGGGCAGATGTTCCACCAGACGGATCATGTCATAGCCGAGATAGCCGAAGAGGCCCGCGGCGATGGCGGGCAGCCCTTCGGGCAGGTCGATCCGGCTTTCGGCGATCAGCGCGCGCAGGGTATCGAGGGGGGGACCCTCCAGTTCGGCGAAGGCCGCCGGATCGAACCGCGCCTCGCGGTTGATGCGGCTTTTCTCGCCATGGCATTGCCAGATCAGATCGGGCTTCATGCCGACCACGGAATAGCGGCCCCGCACCTCGCCCCCGGTCACGCTTTCCAGCATGAAGGTGTCGGCGCGCGCTTCGGCCAGTTTCAGCATCAGCGAGACGGGTGTATCCAGATCCGCCGCGATGCGGGCATGGACGATCTGGTTGCGCCCGGCGGCCCAGCCGCGTTCGAATTCCGCGAAGGAGGGTTCCAGTTTCATCGGCCCGGCCTTCAGTTCATCTGGGCATGAACCGCGTTGACGGCGGTCTGGTCGATCTGGATGCCGGCCTCGTTCGAGAGGGCATTGGTGAAGAGCGTGAAGGCATCCTGGGCCAGCGCCTGCCGGGCGCGCAGGGTGATGGTGTCGCGCAGGGCCTCGGCCTCCGCTCCTTCGGTTTCGGCGGGCAGAATGGCATCAAGCTGCACGAGGCCGGTGAAGCCCGGGCCTTCGATCACCCGCAATTCGCCCTCGGCCATGGCAAAGACTGCGGGAAGCAGCGTTTCGGGCGCGCCTTCCACGAAACCGTCGCGCCCGATGCCGCGGGACACGCTGACGATGCCGAAGGCGCCAAGGGACTTGCCGCCCTCCACCTCGGCGCGGATGGCGGCGGCGCGGTCGGCCAGGGCGCGGGCGGTGGCCTCGGCCGTCCAGCCCGCGATGACATCTTCGCGCGCCTCGTCCAGCGGGATCGGGGCGGCGGGGACGATCTCGTCCAGCCGGAGCGCGAAGAGGGCGCCATCCTGAAGCAGGTCCGCCTCGGGGAAATCGCCTTCCTGCACGGCTTCGACGGCGGCGCGGAAATCGGGATAGGCGGTGATGCCTTCGGGCGTGTCGTCGGGGCGGAAGTCGAGGGTGGCGATCTCCATCCCCTGTTCCTGGGCCACGGCTTCGAGATCGGCACCCGAGGCAAGCAGATCGTTGATCTCTTCCAGGCGGGACGAGATGGCGCGGCGCGCGGCATCGGTGCGCAGTTCCGCGCCCAGGCTTTCGCTGGCCTCTTCGAAGGTGGTTTCCTGCGCGGCCAGAATGGCGTTCATCCGGAAGAGCGCGGGGCCCAGATCGGATTGCACCGGCCCCGCGACGCCGGGTTCGGCCAGCGCGAAGACGGCCTCGCCCGCGGCGCCTAGATCCGCGCGGGAGACATCGCCAAGGTCGATGTCATCCAGCGTCAGGCCGCGTTCGGCGACAAGATCATCGAAGCTGGCCTCGCCCGCATCGAGGCGCGCCCGGGCGGCGGTTGCCTCTTCCTCGGTCGGGTAGACGAGGCGTTCGACAAGGCGCTTTTCGGGGATCATGAATTCGTCGATGCGCTGGTCATAGAGGCTGCGCAGCGCGGCTTCGTCCACCTCCATTTCGGGGGCGAGCGTTTCGGGCAGCAGGGCCACATAGGTGATGCGCTTGGCCTCGGCCCGGGTGAAGCGGTCGATATTGGCCTGATGGAAGGCCTGCAATTCCGCCTCGGTCGGGGCGGGAATGGGGCTGGGCAGATCGGCCGCGGTCAGCGCCAGAAGCGAGAAGCTGCGCTGTTCGCCGGCCCAGGCGGCCAGGCGATCCACGGCCACGGCGGGGGCGGTGAAGCCGCCGACGACGGCCCCTTGCAGGATGGAGCGGGCGACATCCTCGCGGATGCCCTGTTCGAATTCGGCCTCGGTCAGGTTGTTGCGCTGCAGGGCGAAGCGATAGGTTTCGCGATCAAAGCTGCCCGCCGTGCCCTGGAAGGCGCGCATGGCGGTGATTTCCTGCGCCACCGTCGCATCGCCCGCGGAGATGCCGATGCGCGCGGCTTCATTGTCGAGTGCGGCGCGGGTGATGACCTGTTGCAGCACCTGCCGGTCAAGCCCGAAGGCCTGGGCCTGGGCGAAGGTGAGGGGCTGGCCGAACTGGGCCGAAAGCGCATCCATTTCCTGCCGCAGGGCGCGGGCATAGTCGTTCACCGTGATCTCGCGGTCGCCCACCTTGCCAAGCGAGGTGACGCCGCCGCCGAAATTGGTGACGCCAAAGCCGCCGAGGCCGATCATCACCAGCACGAGGATGACCCAGACAACGATGTTGCCGGCCTTCTTCTTCTTGCGGGGCGTCTCGTCGGTTTCGGAGGGCTTGGCCATGGGTCGCGCCTTTACGGGCTGGGGATCGGTCGGTTTCTAACGGTCGGGGACTGTCTAGTGGGTCGCGGCGCGGGGGGCAAGCGGGGGCATCCGCCGGTGGTGACATTGTCATCGGCGCGGCGGGCCGCGCCTGCCCCTGGCGCGCGCGTCAGGGACGGAAGGCGGCCAACCTGCGGAACATCTCGGCAATCCCGCCTGCATCTATGTTGGCGAAGGCGATGCGCAGCTGGCGGCGGCCTTCGGGATGGCTGTCGGGCTGGAACATGGTGCCGGGCAGCATGAGGAGCGAGGCCTCTTGCACCAGCCGTTTGGCCAGCGCGTCGGAGGCCATGGGATAGGGATGTTCGACATAGGCGAAATAGGCGCCGCAACCGAGGAGTTTCCAATCCGGCAGGGCGGCAAAGCCGTTGACCATGGCGGCGCGACGGGCGAGGATTTCGTCCCGTTCCCCCGCCACCCATTGCGTCAGGTTCCGCATTCCCCAGAGCGCGCCGATCTGGCCAAGCTGGCTGGGGCAAATGGCGACGGTGTCGAGGAATTTCTCCACCTCGGCCAGGCGCTGCGTGCTGGCGGTGATGGCGCCGACGCGGTGGCCGGTCAGGCGGTAGGCCTTGGAGAAGCTGTAGAGCTGGATCAGCGTGTCATCCCAGTCGGGATCGGCGAAGAGGTCATGCGGGCGGCCGGTGCGGGCATCGAAATCGCGATAGGTTTCGTCCACGATCAGGGCAAGGTCATGGGCGCGGGCGAGGTCGCGGAAGGCGGCCAGCGTCTCGGACGGGTATTCGACGCCACCGGGATTGTTGGGGCTGACCAGCACGATGGCGCGGGTGCGGGGGGTGATCAGGCGGGCGGCATCCTCGGCCTGCGGGATCAGCCCGGGGCCTGCGGGCAGGGGGACGGCTTTGACGCCCTGCATATCGAGCCACATCTTGTGGTTGAAATACCAGGGGGTGGGCAGGATCACCTCATCCCCGTGGCCTGCGAGGGTGGACAGGACGGCGGTGAAGGCCTGGTTGCAGCCCTGGGTGATGGCGGTCTGGCCCTCGGTGATGGTGCCGCCATAGGCGGCGGACCATTGCGCGGCGATCTCCGCGCGGAGTTCGGGCAGGCCAAGGACGGGGCCGTAGAGATGGGCCGCGTCATTGGTGAGCGCGGCCTCGGCGATGGCCTGGCGCAGGGCGAGCGGCGGCGGATCGACGGGGGCGGCCTGGCTGACATTGATCAGGGGCCGGTCGGCGGGGAAGGCCACGCCCTGAAGCCAGCGGCGGGCCTCCATCACCGGCGGCGGTTCGGTGGCGGCCATGGCGGGGTTCAGGGGCAGGGTCATGCTTGGCTCCGTTGACGGTTCGCGGGCAGGATAGGCGCGGAACGGGCAGGCTGCGACCGCCAATTTGCGCGGGATGCGCATCGTTTGCGACAGGATGGCGGGATGGTCTGCGCGGAATGGCGGGGATGGCGAAATCTGACGCAGATTTCGCGTCGGAATTTGACGCAAATTCCGGGTGGTGGGCGGTGGTTATACCGGAATTTGACGCATATTCCGGGTCGGGGACGACCGCGCGGCTGCCATCCGCTTTCTGCGTCAGAAAGCGGCGCGAAATCTGCGTCAGATTTCGCCTTCCGTCAGTCGGTGCCGCGGAAGGGCTGCACGTATTGCAGCGCCATGTCCCAGGGGAAGAAGATCCAGGTATCCTGCGACACTTCGGTCACATAGGTATCCACCTGCGGCTTGCCATGCGGCTTTGCATAGACCGTGGCGCAATGTGCCTTGGGATAGAGGCTGCGGATCAGTTCCAGCGTGCGCCCGCTGTCGACGAGGTCGTCGACGATGAGGATGCCCGAACCGTCGCCCATCAGATCGGCCTGCGGCGCCTTCACGACCTGCGCCTCGCGCCGCTGGTCCTGCGCGCCGCCGCCCGAGTGATAGGATTTCACGCTGATCGTGTCGACGACGCGGATATCCAGTTCGCGGCTGACGATCATCGCAGGCACCAGCCCGCCGCGCGTGATGCCGACGACGGCCTTCCAGGCGCCGCCTTCGCCCGGACCCTTGCCATCCAGCCGCCAGGCCAGCGCGCGGGCGTCGCGGTGGATCTGGTCCCAGCTGACATGGAAGCCTTTTTCATGCGGCAGGCGTTCGGCGGACATGGGGCAATCCCTTTCAGGTGGCTGCGATCTTGATCCCCAGCAGGGCGAGCAGGCCGCCGAAGCTGCGGTCGATCAGGGTTTTGAGGCTGATATAGCGGGCGCGGGTGCGATCAAGGCTGAAGATGCGGGCGACGAGGCTGTTCCAGGCGGTTTCGGCGGTGAAGATCAGCGCGAGCAGGGCGCCGTAGACCCAAAGGGGCGTGCCCTGCGGCACGGTGCCGAGGAAGATGGCCGAGAACATCACGGCAGGCTTGGGGTTCGCCAGTTGCGTGAAGAGACCGAGCCGGAAGGCCGAGAGGGCGGAACGGGGCAGGGGGCGGCTGTCTTCGGTCATCAGCGGGGTGCTGGCATCGCGCCAGAGGCCGATGGCCATCCAGATCAGATAGGCCGCGCCGCCGATCTTCAGCGCCCAGAGCAGGGCGGGGGCGACGGCGAAAAGGAGGTTCAGGCCGAACATCGCCGCCGAGGCCCAGACCACCGCCCCCGCGCCGATGCCCATGGCCAGCATCAGCCCGGTGCGGAAGCCTTCGGTCAGGCCGGTGCGGGCGGACATCAGCACCGCAGGCCCCGGCGAGATGGCGGCAAAGATCACGAGGCCCGCGAAGGCGAGGAAGGCCGCCAGCGTCATTCCTTGCCGTTCCGGCCGGTGACCGCGTCGATATCGGGCGCATCGACGGCCTTCATGCCGACGACGTGGTAGCCTGCATCGACATGCAGGTTTTCGCCCGTGGTCCCCGAGCCCAGATCGGAAAGCAGGTAGAGCGCGGCCTTGCCCACCTCTTCCTGCGTGACGTTGCGGCGGAGGGGGGAGTTCAGCTCGTTCCACTTCATGATGTAGCGGAAATCGCCGATGCCGGAGGCGGCCAGCGTCTTGATGGGGCCCGCGGAGATGGCATTGACGCGGATGCCGTCCTTGCCCAGATCCTCGGCGATGTATTTCACGCTGGATTCCAGCGCGGCCTTGGCAAGGCCCATCACGTTGTAATGCGGCATGACCTTTTCCGCGCCGTAATAGGTGAGCGTGAGCAGCGAGCCGCCCGCCGGCATCATGGCCGCTGCACGCTGGCAGATGGCGGTGAAGGAATAGACCGAGATGTCCATCGTCATCAGGAAGTTCTGGCGTGTCGTGTCGACATAGCGGCCGCGGAGTTCGTTCTTGTCGGAGAATCCGATGGCATGGACGACGAAGTCGATCGTGCCCCATTCGGCCTTGAGCCCGGCGAAGAGGGCATCCATCGACTCTTCTGACGCAACGTCACATTCAAAGAGCAGCGGCGTGCCGATGGAGGCGGCGAGCGGTTCGACGCGCTTTTTCAGCGCCTCGCCCTGGTAGGAAAAGGCCATTTCGGCACCATGATCGGCCAGCGCCTTGGCGATGCCCCAGGCGATGGATTTGTCATTGGCCAGCCCCATGATGAGGCCGCGCTTTCCTGCCATAAGTCCGGTTGACATTGCCTGTCCCTCGCCCACCCTTTGCGTTGGGTTTGACGTGTAGGCGAACTGCGGGGCTGCATCAAGGGTGGCCCGGTTGCGCCCGGCCCAGGAAGGCAGTCGGGGAAGATCATGGACAGAAGTGGAATTTTCGCCGGGGACGACCCCTTCGCGATCGCGCGGGCCTGGCTGGCAGAGGCGGAACCGGTGGAGCCGAACGATCCGAACGCCATCGCGCTGGCGACCGTGGACAGCGAGGGAATGCCCAATGTGCGGATGGTTCTGCTGAAGGAGATCGAGGCGGATGCCTTTGTCTTCTATACGAATTATGAGTCGAGGAAGGGCCGCGAGATCGCCGCGAGCGGGAAGGCTGCCTTCGTGCTGCACTGGAAGAGCCTGCGCCGCCAGATCCGCGTGCGCGGCGTGACCGAGCGTGAGGAAGGCCCGCAGGCCGACGCCTATTACGCCAGCCGCAGCCTGAAGAGCCGCCTTGGCGCCTGGGCATCGCGCCAGTCGGAGCCGCTGTCGTCGCGCGCGGCGCTGATGGCCGAGGTGGCGAAGGTCACCGTCGAGCAGGGTCCGATTCCCCGCCGCCCGCCTTTCTGGGGCGGCATCCGCATCCGCCCGAAAGAGATCGAATTCTGGGCCGATGGCCAGTTCCGCCTGCATGACCGTTTCCGCTGGAGCAGAAATGACAACGATGCACCTTGGGAAATCGTGCGCCTGAACCCGTGAAATTCGCGCTTCGCGAATGATTGGCTTCAGGATCGTTAACGATTGCCCCTTGAATCAGGTTCTACATTAGCGTCATGTCATCGCAGGGCTTTGACTGGGGATTGGCTCTCGAGATGATAGATGAAGAAAAGGACGTGCACGTCGTGCATGGCCGCGTAAAATGGTTCGATCCCGGCAAGGGGTTTGGTTTCATTGTTGCGGATGAGGGCGGGGCTGATATCCTCCTTCATGCGAATGTCCTGCGCAACTATGGCCAGAATTCCGTGGCTGACGGGGCAGTGATTTCGGTGAAGGTGCAGATGACGCAGCGTGGCGTTCAGGCGGTTGAGGTGCTTGAGATCGAGCCGCCTCAGGGGGTTTCCTTCCCGCTGGGCGACGAGAACGCGCCTGTCGATGCCGACGAGATCGCGCAGCTTCCGCTGGAACCGGCCCGGGTGAAGTGGTTCGACAAGGCCAAGGGCTTTGGCTTTGCCAATGTCTTCGGGCGGCCCGAGGATGTGTTCATCCATATCGAGGTGCTGCGCGTATCCGGCTTTGCGGATCTGCAGGCGGGCGAGGCGATCTGCCTGCGCATCGTCGAGGGCAAGCGCGGGCGTATGGCGGTACAGGTGGTTTCATGGGAAGCGGCAACCCGGCAGGTTGGCTGATCGGTGCCGTGATGGCGCTGATCCCGGGCGCGGCGCTGGCTGCGTCCTGTGCGCCCGAGGTGGTGGAGCTGCGCGGCCCGGGCGGCCAGCAGCGGTTTTCGGTGGAACTGGCCGATGACGGGGCGGAGCGGGCGCAGGGCCTGATGTTCCGCGAAAGCATGCCGAAGTCTTCGGGGATGCTGTTCGTCTACGAGGCGCCGCAGCGGGCCTCGTTCTGGATGAAGAACACGCTGATCCCGCTGGACATGATCTTTGCCGACGAGACCGGGCGCGTGACCCGGGTTCATGCCGAGGCGATCCCCGGCGACACGACGCCGGTCGATGGCGGCGACGGGGTGCGCTTTGTGCTGGAGATCAATGGCGGGCTGGCGGCGCGCATGGGCATCGTGCCCGGGGCCGAGTTGCGCCATCCCGCGATCCCGCAGGACCGCGCGGCCTGGCCCTGCGACTAGGCCGCCCGCGATCGGCGCTTTCCAAGCCGGGAATGACAGGCTAAGGAGGGCGCGTTCGGGGCGTGGCGCAGTCTGGTAGCGCGACGGTTTTGGGTACCGTAGGTCGTAGGTTCGAATCCTATCGCCCCGACCAGTTTCCACGGCAAGGCGGCAATTGTCCCGCCCGGGCGGAGGCGCGCCCTTGCGGAGGGCACAACCCTTGCGGGATCGGGCGCGCGGGGTGCATACCCCAAAAGGATAGCTGACCTTGGTCCGGTTCTGACGTATGCAGGTCGCTGGATGGGGGCGACTGGCATGATGTGTTGCAGATCCGTGCTTTCTGCGCTGGCCTTGCTGGGCCTGATGGCGACGGCGGCGCTGGCCGAGGCGCTGCCGGAACCGGATGGCGCGGTCATCCTGACGGTCACGGGCAGCATCGAAAGAACCAATGGCGACGGGACGGCGCGGTTCGATCTGGCGATGCTGCAGGCCATGGATCCGGTGGCGATCGAGACCACCACGATCTGGACGGAAGGCGTGCAGAGCTTTCGGGGCGTGCCCCTGTCGCGACTGCTGGCGGCGCTGGAGGCAGAGGGCGAGGTGATCGCGGCATCGGCGCTGAACGACTACATGGTCGAGATCCCGCTGGCCGATGCGGTGGAGGGCGGGCCGATCCTGGCCTTCGAGCAGAATGGACGGCTGCTTTCGGTGCGGGACAAGGGGCCGCTCTGGGTGGTCTATCCCTATGATTCGGTGCCGCAATACCAGACCGAGACGGTCTATGTCCGGTCGATCTGGCAGCTTGCCCGGCTGGAGATCCGCTGAGCCTGGCAGGACGCGGCGGCGGGCCCTGCTTGCAGTGGGGCGGGGGCTGGCCCATATCGGGGGCAGGCGCGCCGTGGGCTTGGGGGCAGGATGACCATTTCCTTCGACAATTCATGGGTGCGGGATCTGCCCGGGACATTCTTGCCCGTGCGTCCGGCCCCGGCCCCTGCGCCGCGCCTTCTGGTGCTGAACCGGGCCTTGGCCTGCGAGATGGGGCTGGATCCCGTGGCGCTGGAGGCGGGGGCGGCCGATCTGTTTTCGGGCAACCGCCTGCCGGAGGGGGCCGAGCCGGTGGCCCAGGCCTATGCCGGGCATCAGTTCGGCGGCTTTTCGCCCCAGCTTGGCGATGGGCGCGCGCTGCTGATGGGCGAGGTGCTGGCCCCGGATGGCCGCCGCTGGGACATCCATCTGAAGGGATCGGGGCGGACGCCCTTTTCGCGCGGGGGGGATGGCAAGGCAGCGGTGGGGCCGATGCTGCGGGAATATCTGATGGGCGAGGCGATGGCCGCGCTGGGCATTCCCACGACGCGGGCGCTGGCCGTGGTGGCGACCGGCGCGCCGGTGCTGCGCGAGGTGGAACTGCCCGGTGCGGTTCTGGCGCGGGTGGCGGCCAGCCATATCCGTGTGGGGACATTCCAGTTCTTTGCCGCGCGCGGGGATCAGGCGCAGCTGCGGCGGCTGGCCGATTACACCATCGCGCGGCATTTTCCCGAGGTGGCGGGGGCGGAGAACCCCTATGTCGCGCTGTTCGATCACGTCATCGGGCGGCAGGCGCGGCTGATCGCGCAATGGATGGGGGTGGGGTTCATCCATGGGGTGATGAACACCGACAATATGGCCCTTTCGGGCGAGACCATCGACTATGGCCCCTGCGCCTTCATGGAGGGCTATGCGCCGGGGACGGTGTTTTCCTCGATCGATCATGGCGGGCGCTATGCCTATGGCAACCAGCCCTTGATCCTGGGCTGGAACCTGGCGCGGCTGGCCGAGGCGCTGCTGCCGCTGTTCGATGCCGATCAGGACCGGGCGGTGGATATCGCGAACGGGCTGCTGGAGGGGATCGCGGCGCGCTATCGCGCGGAATGGGTGGCGGTGATGCGCGGCAAGCTGGGGCTGGCGGGGGCCGAGGAAAGCGACGGCGCGCTGGCCGATGATCTGCTGGCGGCGATGGAGGGTTCTGGGTCGGGGCAGGGGGCGGACTGGACGCTGACCTTCCGCCGTCTGGCGGGGGCGGTGGGCGGAGAGGCGGGCGGGATCGCGCCGCTGTTTGCCGATGCCACGGCGCTGCGGGCCTGGCTGCCGCGCTGGCAGGCGCGGCTGGCCCCGGACGCGGCGGATCGCATCCGGGCCGCCAATCCCGCCGTGATCCCGCGCAATCACAAGGTGGAAGAGGCGCTGGATGCCGCCACGATGGGCGACATGGCCCCCTTCGGGGCCCTGCTGGCCGCCGTGTCGGAGCCGTTCGTGGAGCGTGAGGCCTATATGCTGCCCGCGCCGCAGGGGCTGGGCCGGCATGTCACCTATTGCGGCACCTGAGGCGCGTTGACCTTGGGCCGCCGAGGCGCCACGATGCGGCCATGAACCCGCGTTCCGATATCCATGACCGGCTGGCCGCATCCCTGCGCGAGGCGCGCAAGGCGCGCGGCCTGTCGCTGGATGCGGTGGCGAAGCTGTCGGGCGTGTCGCGATCCATGGTGAGCCAGATCGAGCGGGGGGAAAGTTCGCCCACGGTCGCCACGCTGTGGAACCTGACGCAGGCCCTGCAGGTGGATTTCGCGGGGCTGCTGGAGGGCCGCCCCGCGCCGGGGATCGAGATCACGCGCGCCGGTGCCGCGCCGGTGATCGCGCGCAGCCCCGGCGTGCGCATCCGCATCCTTTCCCCCGCCGAGGCCGTGGGGGAGCATGAGGTCTATGACCTGTCCTTCGAGCCCGGCGCGGCGCTTGTCTCGGACCCGCATTCGCCGGGCTGCCGGGAACATCTGACGGTGGTGGAGGGGGCGCTGTCGGTGCAATCGGGCGAGGATGCCGAGGATCTGGGGCCCGGCGATACCGCGCGCTATGCCGCCGACCGGCCGCATGCGATCCGCGCGGGGGGGCGGGCGCGGGCGATCCTGATCGTGCAGGGAAGCTGATCCCCGTGCCCGGCGTTGCGCGGGGTGGGGATGTGGATTTTGGGTAATTGGGCCAAGATGAAGGGGGGGTTCCGTTTTGACGGATTCCTTTCCGCGATATTGACATTGTGGCGGGCTTGCGTGTAAATCCGCCAAAACGGAGGAGTATCCGCCATGTCGGACAAGGCCGCCTTTCTTTCCCATCTGACCACGGTTCTTGCGGGCATTGACCGCGACGGCTTGATGAAGCGCGAGCGGCTGATCACCGGGCCGCAGGGCGCGCGCGTGGAGATGGGTGGGCGGCGCATGCTCAACCTTTGCGCCAACAACTATCTTGGCCTTGCCGATGATCCGCGCCTGGTTGCGGCGGCAGAGGAAGCGATGCGGGATCACGGCTATGGCATGGCCAGCGTGCGATTCATCTGTGGCACGCAGGACATTCACCGCGCGCTGGAAACCCGTCTGGCCCGGTTCCTGGGGCAGGAGGACAGCATCCTGTTCGCGGCCTGTTTCGATGCCAATGGCGGCCTGTTCGAGCCGCTGCTGGGGCCGGAGGATGCCGTCATTTCCGATGCGCTGAACCATGCGAGCATCATCGACGGGATCCGGCTGTGCAAGGCGAAGCGCTACAGATACGCGAATTCGGACATGGGCGATCTTGAGGCGCAATTGTCAACGGCGCGTGAAGAGGGGGCGCGCTTCATCCTGATCGCGACCGATGGCGTCTTTTCGATGGATGGCTATCTGGCGAAGCTGCCCGAGATCACGGCGCTGGCGGCGCGGTTCGGCGCGATGGTGATGGTGGATGACTGCCATGCCACCGGCTTCATGGGGCCGGGGGGGCGGGGGACGCCCGCGCATTTCGGGGTGGGGGTGGACATCCTGACCGGCACGCTGGGCAAGGCGCTGGGGGGCGCCCTGGGCGGCTATATCGCGGGGCCGCAGGCGGTGGTGGATCTGCTGCGGCAACGGGCGCGGCCCTATCTGTTTTCCAACGCCTTGCCGCCTGCGGTGGTGGGGGCGGCGCTGGCGGCGCTGGATATCGTCGAAGCGGCGGATGACCTGCGGGCGCAGTTGTTCGACAATGCGCGCTACTGGCGGGCGGGGCTGGAGGATGCGGGGTTCCGGCTCTTGCCGGGGGAGCATCCCATCGTGCCGGTGATGCTGGGCGAGGCGAAGCTGGCGCAGGCGATGGCGGCGGAACTGGGGCAGCGGGGCGTGCATGTGGCGGGGTTCTTCTTCCCGGTCGTGCCGCAGGGGCAGGCGCGCATCCGCACCCAGATGAATGCGCGGCTGACGCGGGATGATCTGGATTTCGGGCTGGAGGCCTTCCGCGCGGCGGGCAAGGCAGTGGGGGTGCTGGCATGAGCAACGAGATGAAGGCGCTGGTGAAGGCCAAGGCAGAGCCGGGGCTGTGGATGGAGCGCCGCCCGGTGCCGGAGATCGGGCCGGATGACGTGCTGATCCGCATCCGCAAGACCGGGATTTGCGGCACGGATATCCATATCTGGAACTGGGATGAATGGGCGGCGCGGACGGTGCCTGTCCCCTTGGTCACGGGCCATGAATTCGCGGGCGAGATCGTGGAGTTGGGCCGCAATGTCGAGGGGCTGGCCATCGGGCAGCGCTGCTCGGGCGAGGGGCATCTGATCGGGCGGCAGTCGCGGCAGAGCCGGGCGGGCAAGTTCCACCTGGACCCGGCGACGCGGGGGATCGGGGTGAACGAACAGGGAGCATTCGCCGAATACCTGCGCCTTCCCGCCTTCAACGTGGTGCCGCTGCCGGATGCGATTGATGACGAGATCGGGGCGATCCTCGATCCGCTGGGCAATGCGGTGCATACGGCGCTGTCCTTCGATCTGGTGGGCGAGGATGTGCTGATCACCGGGGCTGGCCCCATCGGGATCATGGCCGCCGCCGTGGCGCGGCATGTGGGGGCGCGGCATGTGGTGATCACCGATGTGAACCCGGCGCGGCTGGAACTGGCGGCGCAGGTGGCGGATGTGACCCCGGTCGATGTGACGAAGGAGCATCTGGCGGATGTGAAGGCGCGGCTGCGGATGACCGAGGGCTTTGACGTGGGGATGGAGATGAGCGGCAATCAGGCCGCGCTCGATCAGATGGTCGAGGCCATGGTGATGGGCGGGCGGATCGCGATGCTGGGGATACCGCCGGGGAAAAGCCCGGTGGACTGGAGCCGGATCGTCTTCAAGGCCATCACGATCAAGGGCGTCTATGGGCGCGAGATCTTTGAGACCTGGTACAAGATGATTGCCATGCTGGAAAACGGGCTGGATGTGCGCCGGGTGATCACCCACCGCTTCACGGTGGATGAATTCCGCGAGGGGTTCATGGCGATGAAATCGGGGCTTTCGGGCAAGGTCGTGCTGGACTGGACCTGATCCGCGATGGCGGGGCGTGAAAGGCGGCAGTTGCTTTTCGCGCGAGAGTTTGCAAGAAGCGGGCAGCCGTCCGGCAGCGGGCGGCAAAACCCTGGTGACCGGGCCCCTCTGGCGAGACATTTGCGGCGGTCTCGTGATGTCGGCACCGCGGAAAGCAACAGTCGCACGGACCTGACCGACCGAGATGAGGCCGCGCCGTCTTTCCTGCGCATCGCATCCTGCTGTCCGCCACCGTCCCCCAAAGGCAGGGTTCTTCCCATGACCTCTCTCCCCTCGCAGAAATCAACCCTGGCCTATTTCCGTTGGGCCTTTGTCGTGACAGCCTTCGGCCTGATCCTCGGGGCCTGGCTGGGCTGGCAGACGACGGGCAGCCTGTCGGGCATGGCCTCCATCTTCTTCATCTGCTGCGTGCTGGCGGTGCTGGAGATTTCGCTGTCCTTCGACAATGCCATCGTGAATGCGAACAAGCTGAAGGACATGCGGCCGGAATGGCAGCGCGCCTTCCTGACCTGGGGCATCCTGATCGCCGTCTTCGGCATGCGGATCGTCTTTCCGCTGCTGATCGTGGTGGTGGCGGCCAATATCGGGCCCTGGCAGGCGCTGGTCCTGGCATCGACCCAGCCCGAGGAATACAGCCGCATCATGCATGAGGCGCATCTGCCCATCGCGGCCTTTGGCGGGGCCTTCCTGATGATGGTGGGGCTGACCTACTTCTTCGATTCCGAGAAGGATGTGCATTGGGTGCGCTGGATCGAGGAGAAGGTCGCCGCCACCGCCACGATCCGCGGGGTGGAAGTGGGGGTGGTCCTGGTCACGATCCTTGTCTTCTCGAAATTCCTGACCGGGGCGGAAAGCACGGCCTTCGTGTCTTCGGCGATCTACGGGCTGGTCACCTTTCTGGTGGTGGAGACGCTGGGCGGCCTTCTGGACAAGAGCCAGGAGACCATGTCCGCCGCCGCCAAGGGCGGGCTGGGGGCATTCCTCTATCTGGAAGTGCTGGACGCCTCGTTCTCGTTCGATGGGGTGATCGGGGCCTTTGCCCTGTCCAACAACCTCTTCGTGATTGCCATTGGTCTGGGGATCGGGGCGATGTATGTGCGGTCGATGACCATCATGCTGGTCGAGAAGGGCACGTTGGCGCAATACCGCTATCTGGAACACGGGGCCTTCTATGCCATCCTGATCCTGTCGGTGATCATGTTCTGCCAGACGCTGGTGCATATCCCCGAAGTGATCACGGGCCTGGGCGGGGCGGCGCTGATCGGGCTTTCGCTGTGGTCGTCGATCCGCTGGAACCGCAGCAATGGCGACGCGGTGACCGACCCCCGCTGAGGAGGGCGTCCCCCGCCTTGCAGGCGGGGGCCTCAGGCCCCGCCCAGCAGAAAGAGCAGGGGCAGGGCCAGCAGGAGCGCGCTGATCGCATCCCCGCCATCGCCGCCATCGCCACCGGACCAGGCGGCGGGCGCGGCCATGGCCGGATCGACGTCGGAGGGATCGTCATCCTCTTCGGGGGGCAGCATCGGCAGGTCATCCGGACCATCGGCATCGTCGGGGGCGGCAAGGGCAAGGACCGGGCCGTCGCTGAACCCTGCGATGTCCTGCATCCCGGCATCGGTCTTGGCGAAGGCGAGACGGATCACCTCATGCGCGGTGCCGAACTGCAGGGTGAGGCCGTCGGCCCCCTGATCCACGTCGGCGGCCCTGCGTTGGCCGATGGCGAAGCTTTCCGCCTCGGGCGTTTCGTCGACGTCGGGATTGTCGGGCAGGCCGAAGCGTTCCATCCAGTCTACCGGGATGGTCGCGGTCAGGCGATCCGCGGCGAGATGGCTGTAGGTGGTGCCGAGGCCCGCGAAATCGAGCGTCAGGCTTTCCGGGGGGCGGGCCCCGGCCGAAAGGAAGATGATCAGCTTGTCGGCATTCTCGAAGCCATAGGCCCAGACCGCGTCGCCGCTGTCATTGTCCAGCCCGAAGCCGAGCGCGCGGGTGCCCGTCACGCTTTCGGCCAGCATGTCGAGCATGCCCTGACCGATGAAATCCTGCGGGACGCCATTGACATCGGTCAGGCTGAGGCGGCCGGGATGGATCATGTCGGTGCCGAAGGCGGCGGCGGCGGAAAGCCCTTCGGCGCCGTATTCCGACAGCATCTCGAGCATCAGGCGCGGCTGTTCGGGGCCGTAGTCGCGCAGGGAAAGCTGGTCTTGCCAGAAGGTTTCGAATTCGGTGGTGCTGCGCCCCGCCAGATCAATCTGATCCTCGGTCAGGCTGCCGCCCGCGGCCTGATCGGCGGCGAGGAAGTCGCGCAGCGCCTCGGCCCTTGTATAGCTGCCCACGCCATAGGCGCTGAGAAAGAGATCCGGCCCGTCGCCGCCCAGGGCCATGGCATCGCTGCGCCAGGCTTCGATCACGGGATGGAAATCATCCGCGGACCCATCGACGCCGGTCGCGTTGAAGGCGAAGCGGTGATGGATGATCTGATCCACCTCGAGGAGCGAGCCATCGCTGAGTTCGTCGCGGATCAGCATGTCTTCGTCCAGCGTGCGCCCGGCCTGCACGGCGATGGCGGGATCGAAGTCGATCAGGTTCAGCGCATCATCGCCCAGGGCGGCGGTCAGTTCGGAGACGTAGATTTCCGCGATATGGCCATAGTGGCTGGCGGCATCGGGATCGCCGACGAAGGAGGCGAAGAATTCGCTGCCGATCTCCAGCGTCATCTGCGCGGGCGGGGGGCCATAGGTGCCGCCCAGCAGATCGCCCATGAAGGCGCGGATATCGGCGCGCAGGAGATCATCCTGGCCCATGTAGCGGGCGGTCGGCAGGATGATGGACAGGCCGGTGCCGATGGATTGGGCATGGGCCATGATCTCGGCCAGGCCGGGGCGGCCGCTTTCGGCGGCGAAGAGGCCCGGAATGTCGAGCCCGTAGCTCTCGGGGCGGGCCTCGGCAAGATAGCCGCCGGGCCAGACCATGGTGCCGATGCTGTTGTCGGCGAGCTGGGCCTCGAAGCGGTGAAAGGGGCGGAAGCCGGTATAGCGGTAGCCGAACATCGACGGTCCCCAGACCGGCGCATCGGGAATTTCGGCTGCTGTGCCGACGGACAGGAACAGGGTGCTCATTACGAACCTTCGGGAATGGCAGCAGCACGGCAGGTGGTGCCGACACGCCCTGCAAGCTTTGTGCCGCATGGGCCGGGGGAAGAGGGGGCAAGGATGGGCTGCATGGACCGGCCGGCTGAGGAATCGCGGTCGTCCTGCCGCCTTTGGCCCAGGAAGCAGAGCGCGCGGCCCTGCGCCAAGTCGCGTCCGGATGGGGGCGGCTGACTTTCGTTCGGGATGGAGTGGCGGGCTGTGCCCGGCCTTGGCCGAAAGACGGCCCGCCCGCCATTCTGCGGGGCGGTCCTGCAGCAGAACGGGTGGGTGCGCAGGGAAAAGCGCGAGCCCCAAGGCCAGCCGTCCCGTTCCGGCGCGGTGCCGGTTGCGGGAGGAAACGAGGAATGGGAAGCCCCCTGGAGGCGGGTACCGGAATCGAACCGGTCTTCACGGATTTGCAATCCGCTGCGTAACCTCTCCGCCAACCCGCCATGCCCAGAGGTGCGGCCTGATTAGGCGATACGGCAGGCGGGCGCAAGGGCCGGGATGGGGGGAAATGCCGGGGATGGGTGGGGCGTCCTGCGGGGGCGGTTTCATCTGGCCTTAACAACGTCGCCGCTCTGGCCCTATCGGGGCGGGCGGCGGTGGGGGATGATGGGGAAGATGGACCCTGCGATTTGCGGGGCTTGCCCCGTTTCACGAAAGGACGCGCCCATGGAAGGGTTGGATCGTTTCAACGACATCAGCGAAGTGGTCGAGGCCGACCGCGCCCATGTCTGGCATCACCTGAGCCAGCATAAGCAATACGAGACCGGCATCGACCCGCGCGTGATCGTGGAAGGCAAGGGGATGAAGGTCTGGGATGCCAAGGGGAAAGAGCATCTCGATGCCGTCTCGGGCGGGGTCTGGACGGTGAATGTGGGCTATGGTCGCGAAAGCATCGCCAATGCGGTGCGCGACCAGCTGATCAAGATGAACTATTTCGCAGGCGCCGCCGGGTCGGTGCCGGGGGCGATCTTTGCCCAGCGGCTGATCGAGAAGATGCCGGGGATGAGCCGGGTCTACTATTCGAACTCGGGTTCGGAAGCGAATGAGAAGGTCTACAAGATGGTGCGCCAGATCGCGCATCGTCACCATGGCGGCAAGAAGTGGAAGATCCTGTATCGTGACCGCGACTATCACGGCACGACCATTGCCGCGCTGGCCAGCGCCGGGCAGGACCAACGGGCGATGCAATATGGCCCCTTCCCGGACGGGTTCGTGCGGGTGCCGCACTGCCTTGAATACCGCAAGCAATGGGATGTGGAGAACTATGGCGAGCGCGCGGCGGATGCCATCGAAGAGGTAATCCTGCGCGAAGGCCCGGATACGGTGGGCTGCCTGATCCTTGAACCCGTAACGGCAGGGGGCGGCGTGATCGTGCCGCCGAAGGGCTATTGGGAACGGGTGCAGGAGATCTGCCGCAAATACGACATCCTCCTGGCCATCGACGAGGTGGTCTGCGGCGTGGGCCGGACGGGGACGTGGTTCGGCTATCAGCATTACGGCATCCAGCCCGATTTCGTGACCATGGCGAAGGGCGTGGCCTCGGGCTATGCCGCGATTTCCTGCACCGTGACGACCGAGCGGGTCTTCGAGATGTTCAAGGACGACCCGACCGATCCGATGAGCTATTTCCGCGACATCTCGACCTTCGGGGGCTGCACCAGCGGGCCTGCGGCGGCGCTGGAGAACATGGCGATCATCGAGCGCGAGGGGCTTCTGGAGAACACGGTGAAGATGGGCGACTATTGCCTGTCGAACCTGCAGGCGCTGATGGAGAAGCACAGGATCATCGGTGATGTGCGCGGCAAGGGCCTGTTCCTTGGTGCCGAACTGGTGGCGGACCGGGCGACCAAGGAACCCGCGCCAGAGGCGAAATGCCAGGCGGTGGTGGCCGATTGCATGGCGCAGGGGGTGATCATCGGGGTGACCAACCGGTCGATCCCGGGGCTGAACAACACGCTGTGCCTGTCGCCCGCGCTGATCGCGACGAAGGATGACATCGACCACATCACCGGGGCCATTGACGGCGCGCTGACCCGCGTCTTCGGCTAAGTCATCGTCCTTGCAAGGAAATTGCGCGCGGCCCCTGTGGGACAGGGGCCGCGCCTTCCTTTTGTCTCGCCTGCGCGCCTCTGCGCTTCGGCTCGGGTTTCCTGGGTATTTGGGCCAAGATGAAGGGGCATGGGCTTCATCTTGGGAAAAATACCCTCGGGGGGAGGCCCGCAGGGCCGTGGGGGGCAGAAGGCCCCCTGCCGAGGCTGCCGCCCGGCTTGACGCCCGGCAGGCGCGCGCGCCTTATGGCCGGATCATGCGGAGAGGCGGCGGATGGAGATACCTGTCGAGAGTTTCTATCTGCCCGAAGGCGGCGGTGGCAGCCTGCAGCAGCGCATCCGGCAGATGGTGGCCGAAGGGATCCTGGCCGGGCGGTTCCGCGCGGCGGACAGGATGCCTTCGTCGCGGGGGCTTGCGGCGCATCTGGGGGTAAGCCGGATCACCGTGACGCTGGCCTATACCGAACTGGTCGCGGCGGATTACCTGACGGCGCGGGGGCGGTCGGGGTATTTTGTCAGCGAGGGCGTGCCGGTGCAGCCGGAATTCCGCCCCGTTCCGAAGGTGGAAAGCAGCGTGGACTGGGAGGCGCTGTGCGGGGGCCGCTTTTCCCGGATGGAGCGGGTGGAGCGGCCCGAGGACTGGCGCTCCTACCCCTATCCCTTCATCTACGGGCAGGCGGATCCGGCGCTGTTCGACCACCAGAACTGGCGGCTTTGCGCGCTGCAGGCGCTGGGGCGGCGGGAGTTCGAGACGCTGACGGCGGATCGCTATGAGCGGGACGATCCGCTGCTGATCGAATACCTTCTCAGGAACATCCTGCCCCGCCGGGGGATCGAGGCGCGGCCTTCGGAGGTGCTGGTCACCATGGGGGCGCAGAATGCGCTGTGGCTGGCGGCGCAGGTGCTGCTCAGGCCCGGGGGGCATGCGGTGGTGGAAAATCCGGGCTATCCGGGGTTCCGGGCGATGTGTGCGCAGGCGGGCGCACGGGTGACGCCCGTGGCGGTGGACGAGGGGGGGCTGTCGGTGGACAGCCTGCCTGCGGGGGTGGATGTCGTCTTTACCACCGCAAGCCACCAGAGCCCCACCAATGCCACCATGCCCGTGGCACGCCGGACAGCCCTTCTGCGGGCGGCGGAAGAGCGGAATTTCCTTGTGGTTGAAGACGATTACGAGTTCGAGATGAGTTTCCTGAAACCTGTTTCGCCCTCGATCAAGTCGCTCGATTCCGGGGGGCGCGTGGTGCATGCGGGATCCTTTTCGAAATCCATCTTTCCGGGGCTTCGCCTGGGCTGGCTGGTGGGGCCGGAGCCCTTCATCCGCGAGGCGCGCGCGCTCAGGGCGCAGGTGCTGCGCCATCCGCCGGGGCAGTTGCAGCGGACGACGGCGCATTTCCTGTCGCTTGGGCATTACGACGCGCTGGTGAACCGGATGAAGGCCGCCTTCGCCAAGCGGCGCAAGGCGATGGAAGAGGCGATTTCCCAGCACGATCTGAAGGTTGCGGGGCAGGGCGGGTTCGGCGGGTCCTCCTTCTGGATGGAGGCGGCGCCCCATATGGATACCGAGGAAATGGCGCTGCGCCTGCGGGCGGAAGGGGTTCTGATCGAACCGGGGCGGGTGTTCTTTCATCCCGGCACCGAAGAGCGGCACTTCTTCCGGCTGGCCTACAGTTCCATTCCCGTGGGCAAGATCCCCGAAGGGATCGCCCTGGTTGCCAGGGCCATGCGCGGGATGTGAGGCGGCGGGGGGGTAAGGGGGGGCGGTTGCCCCCCCTTCGGCCTGCAAGCCCTTGCGTGCGCTGGGTTTATCTTCCGGTTTGGCCCGGATGGACGGTGCCGCTGCCGGTGCAGACAGCCGGTGCAGACGGCGGTGCAGACGCGCGCCGGGCTCAGGGTGCGTTAACCATATGGGCGGGCGGAGGGGAGGTCCCGGGTCAAGCCCGGGACGGGGTTGGCATCTGGACTTAAGCGGCCCGATTTTCTGGCCCTAAGCTTCGGGGCCGGGTCGCGGATAGAAAGGGGCGAGAGACGCCCCTTTCGGGCGCGATGACCCCAGGCGGAGACGACCCATGCGGATGACGACGGAAGAGGCTTTCGTGAAGGTGTTGCAGATGCATGGCATCGACAATGCCTTCGGCATCATCGGATCGGCCTTCATGCCGATTTCGGACCTGTTCCCCAAGGCGGGCATCACCTTCTGGGACTGCGCGCATGAGGGATCGGGCGGCATGATGGCGGACGGCTTCACCCGCGCCTCGGGCCGGATGTGCATGATGATCGCGCAGAACGGGCCGGGGATCACGAATTTCGTGACGGCAGTCAAGACCGCCTATTGGAACCACACGCCGCTCTTGCTCGTCACGCCGCAGGCGGCGAACCGGACGATCGGGCAGGGGGGCTTTCAGGAAGTGGAGCAGATGGCCCTGTTCAAGGACATGGTCTGCTATCAGGAGGAGGTGCGCGATCCGTCCCGCGTGGCGGAGGTGTTGAACCGCGTGATCCTGAACGCCAAGCGCCATTCGGCGCCCGCGCAGATCAACATGCCGCGGGATTACTTCACGCAGGTGATCGACATCGACCTTCCCGCGGTGGTGGAATTCGAGCGGCCTTCGGGTGGGGAGGCGGCGATTGCGGAAGCGGCGGCGCTGCTGTCATCCGCCAATTTCCCGGTGATCCTGAACGGGGCGGGGGTCGTGATCGGCGGGGCGATTCCGGCGAGTATGGCGCTGGCGGAGCGGCTCTCGGCGCCGGTCTGTGTGGGCTATCAGCACAATGACGCCTTCCCCGGCAGCCATCCGCTGTTTGCGGGGCCTTTGGGATACAATGGCAGCAAGGCGGGGATGGAGTTGATCCAGAAGGCCGACGTCGTGCTGGCGCTGGGGACGCGTTTGAACCCGTTTTCCACCCTTCCCGGCTATGGGCTGGATTACTGGCCCAAGGAGGCCAAGATCATCCAGGTGGATATCAACCCCGCGCGGATCGGGCTGACGAAGCGGGTCACGGTCGGCATCGTGGGGGATGCGAAGAAGGTGGCGGAGGGAATTCTGGGCAAGCTGTCCTCGTCCGCCGGAGAGGCGGGGCGGAAGGAGCGGCTGGACCTGATCGCCACCACGAAGAGCCGTTGGGCGCAGCAGCTGGCGTCGATGGACCATGAGGATGACGATCCGGGGACGAGCTGGAACGAACGCGCGCGGGCGGCGAAGCCGGATTGGATGAGCCCGCGCATGGCCTGGCGCGCGATTCAATCGGCGCTGCCGAAGGAGGCGATCATTTCCTCCGATATCGGGAACAATTGCGCCATCGGGAATGCCTATCCGACCTTCGAGGCGGGACGGAAGTACTTGGCCCCCGGCCTGTTCGGGCCTTGTGGCTATGGTCTGCCCTCCATCGTGGGGGCGAAGATCGGCTGCCCGGATGTGCCGGTGGTGGGCTTTGCCGGGGACGGGGCGTTCGGGATCGCCGTGACGGAGTTGACGGCCATCGGGCGGCCGGAATGGCCTGCGGTGACGATGGTGGTGTTCCGCAATTACCAGTGGGGGGCGGAGAAGCGGAATTCGACCCTGTGGTATGACGACAATTTCGTGGGCACGGAACTCGATACGCAGGTGAGCTATGCCGGGATCGCGCGGGCCTGCGGGTTGCAGGGCGTGCAGGCGCGGACGATGGAGGAACTGCGGGAGGCGCTGGCCAAGGCCGTGGAGGATCAGATGGTCCACGGCAAGACCACGCTGATCGAGGCCTTGATCAATCAGGAGTTGGGAGAGCCGTTCCGGCGGGATGCGATGAAGAAGCCTGTTGCCGTGGCGGGGATCTCTGCTTCGGACATGCGTCCGCAGGTGGTTTGATGCCCTTTGACCTGTCCCTGATCGGGACGGTCTGGATGGGGGTGGCGGTGCTGGGCGCGGCCTTCATCCGGGGTTATTCGGGGTTCGGCTATTCGGCCATCGTGATTGCGGCGTCATCGCTGGTGATGAACCCGCTGAACATGGTGGCGGTGGTGGTGATCCTGGAAACCGCCATGTCGCTGCAGGCGGCGCGGGGCATTTCGGCGGATGTGGACTGGCGGCGGGTCTGGCTGATGCTGGCGGGGGCGGCGGTGGGCTTGCCGCTGGGCCTTTGGGCGCTGACGGGGATATCCGAGGATGCGGCGCGGGCGGTGATTTCGGCCTATGTGCTGGTGATGTGCGGGGTGCTGCTGGCGGGCTGGCGGCTGGCGCGTGAGGCGCGGGGGATATCGAACCTCGGGATGGGGGTCGTGTCGGGGCTGGCCAATGCGCCGGGGATGGGGGGGCTGCCGATTGCGGCCTTCTTTGCCGCGCAGCCGATGCGGGCGGCGGTTTTCCGGGCGACGCTGATTGCCTATTTTCCCCTGTTGGACCTCTATTCCGCGCCCTTGTACTGGTGGGCGGGGCTGGTGACCTGGGACACGCTTTGGGCATCGCTGATCGCGCTGCCCTTGACGTTCCTTGGCAACTGGCTGGGAAGCCGGCATTTCCTGAACACCGATCCGCAGGATTTCCGGCGGTTTGCGATCCTGCTGCTGGCGGGGTTGGCGGGGTTGGGTCTGCTGAAGGCGGTGCTGTGATGACGGTGCTGGTCGTCAATGCGGGGTCGTCCAGCGTGAAGGTGGCGGTGTTCGATGAGGGCCTGCGCGAGGTGCTGGCGGGACGGGTGACCGAGATCGGCGGCGCGGCGCGGGTGGAGGTGGGGCCTCTGGTCGGGGCGCGGGTGGTTCCGGATCATGCGGCGGCGATGGCACTGGTCTTCGAGGCGATGGAGGAGGCGGGGGTTTCCGTCGGGTCGTTGAAGGCGGCGGCGCATCGGGTGGTGCATGGGGGGGCTTCGCTAGTCGCGTCCTGTCGGGTGACAGGGGCGGTGATGGCGGAGGTGGAGGCCTGCGTGCCGCTGGCGCCTTTGCACAATCCGGCGAACCTGACGGGGATGCGGGCGGTGGGGGCCTTGGTGCCGGACCTGCCGCAGTTTGCGAGTTTCGACACGGCCTTCCATGCGACGGTGCCGGAGGTCGCGGCGCGCTATGCGCTGCCTGCGGAGGCCGAGGCGCTGGGGCTGCGGCGCTATGGGTTTCACGGGATCAGTTACGCGTCAGTTGTTCGAAAAGTGCAAGAAATGGGGGGTGTGGCGGCTTCCAGGCGGATGCTTGTGTTCCATTTGGGCAATGGCGCGTCGGCTTGCGGGATCGTGGATGGGCGGTCGGTCGGGACGACGATGGGGTATTCCCCGCTGGACGGGCTGACCATGGGGACGCGGGCGGGGGGGATTGACGGGAATGCCGTGCTGCGGCTGGCGGAGGTGCATGGGATCGCGGGGGCGGGGCGAATATTGAACCGGGAGAGCGGGTTGCTGGGGCTGGGGGGCGCGTCGGACATGCGGGCCTTGCGGCGGGCGGGAACGGAGGAGGCGCGGTTCGCGGTGGCGCATTTCTGTTACTGGGCGGTGCGGCATGGCGGCAGCCTGATGGCGGCGATGGGGGGGCTGGATGCCGTCTGCTTCACCGGCGGGATCGGGGAGAATGACGCAGGCGTTCGGGCGGAAATCTTGCGGGGGTTGGGCTTTGCTGGCGTAAGGTTCGACGCGGCGGCGAATGCGGCGGGGGCGGAGGTGCTGCATCCCGAAGGGGCGGATGTCGCTGTCTGGATAGTCGCGGCAGAGGAAGAGCGTCAGATTGCGATGGAGGCCATGCATCTGATGGCGGGGGGCGCGTGATGGGACAGCCGAGGGTCGAGACGTCGCGACAGGTTTCGGACGAGGTGCGGAAGACCACCTGCTACATGTGCGCCTGCCGCTGCGGGATCAATGTGCATCTGACGAGCGGCAAGGTCACCTATATCGAGGGGAACCGCGACCATCCGGTGAACAAGGGGGTTCTCTGCGCCAAGGGGGCGTCGGGGATCATGCAGGTGACGGCGCCGTCGCGTCTGCGCGCGCCGCTACGGCGGGTGGGGCCGCGCGGGTCGGGGGCGTTCGAGGAGATCACGTGGGAGGAGGCGCTGGAGACGGCGGTTTCGTGGTTGAAGCCGCTGCGGGAGGAGGCGCCGGAGAAGCTGGCCTTCTTTACCGGGCGGGATCAGAGCCAGAGTTTCACGGGCTGGTGGGCGCAACAGTTTGGCACGCCGAATTATGCCGCCCACGGGGGGTTCTGTTCCGTCAACATGGCGGCGGCGGGGATTTATACGATCGGGGGGGCGTTCTGGGAATTCGGGCAGCCGGATTGGGCGCATACGAAGCTTTTCGTGCTGTTCGGGGTGGCGGAGGACCATGACAGCAATCCCATCAAGATCGGCATCGGCAAGCTGAAGGCGCGGGGGGCGAAGGTCATTGGCGTGAACCCGGTGCGGACGGGGTATAATGCGGTTGCGGATGAGTGGGTGGGGATCACGCCCGGTACGGATGGGCTGCTGATCCTGTCGCTGATCCATTGCCTGCTGGAGGCGGGGAAGATCGACCTTGATTACCTTGCGCGGTGGACGAATGCGCCTTTGCTGGTGAATTCGGCGGAAGGGCCGGAGAAGGGGCTTATCCTGAAGAATGCCGAAAGCCAGCCCTTCGTCATCGACAAGCGGACGGGGATGCCTGCGCCTTGGGACGGGGCGGGGGTGCAGCCGGACCTTGGGGCGGTGTGGCAGGGGCATCGGACGGTGTTCCAGCATATGGCGGAGCGGTATCTGTCCGAGGACTACGCGCCGGAGGCGGTGGCCGCGCGCTGTGGCGTGCCTGCGGGGCGGATACGGGCGCTGGCGGCCGAGATGGCGCGGGTGGCGTTCGACGAGGCGTTCGAGTTGCCGGTGGAATGGGTGGATTTCCGGGGGGACCGTCATGCCAGCATGACGGGGCGGCCTGTTTCCTTTCACGCGATGCGGGGGATTTCGGCGCATTCGAACGGGTTCCAGACGGCCCGCGCGCTGCATCTGTTGCAGATCCTGCTGGGGACGGTGGAGGTGCCGGGGGGATACCGGTTGAAGCCGCCCTATCCCAAGCCCGTGGAGGCGCATCCGACGCCGCATTTCGTGGCGGCGCCGGGGAAGCCTTTGAGCGGGCCTCACCTCGGCTATGTGCGGGGGCCGGAGAACCTGGCGCTGAAGGAGGACGGGACGCCCTGGCGGATCGACAAGGGGTTTACCTGGGAGAACCCGTTTTCCGCGCATGGGTTGATGCATATGGTCATCCCCAATGCCCATGCGGGGGACCCTTACAAGGTGGATACGCTGTTCCTCTATATGGCGAACATGTCGTGGAATTCGTCGATGAATTCGGCGCGCGTCATGGAGATGCTGACGGACAAGGGGGAGGACGGGGAATATGTGATCCCGCGCATCATCTATTCGGACGCCTATGCGTCGGAGATGGTGGCCTATGCCGATCTGATCCTGCCGGATACGACCTATCTGGAGCGGCATGATTGTATCAGCCTTCTGGATCGCCCGATATCCGAGCCGGATGCGGCGGGGGATGCGATTCGCTGGCCTGTGGTGGAGCCGGATCGTGATGTGCGGGGGTTCCAGTCGGTGCTGCTGGACCTTGGGGTGCGGCTGGGCCTGCCGGGGATGGTGAACCCGGATGGGACGGCGAAGTTCAAGGATTATGCGGATTATATGGTGAACCATATCCGGCGGCCCGGTGTGGGGCCGCTGATCGGCTTCCGGGGCGCGGATGGGGCTGCCGAGGGGCGGGGCGAGGCGAACCCCGACCAGTTGGCGCGCTATATCGAGAATGGCGGTTTCTATCAGGCGCATGTGCCGGAGGGGGCGGCCTATATGAAGCCGTGGAATGCCGCCTATCAGGACTGGGCGGTGGCGACGTCCTTCTATGAAACACCGCAGCCCTATCTGTTTTCGATCTGGTCGGAGCCGATGCGGAAGTTCCAGCTGGCGGCCGAGGGGCAGGGGTTCCTGCAACCCCCCGATCACCTGCGGGAGCGGTTGAAGCTGGCGATGGATCCGTTGCCTGTCTGGTACGCGCCCTTCGGGGAGGAGGCGGGGGAGGATTTCCCCGTCCATGCGATCACCCAGCGGCCCATGGCGATGTATCATAGCTGGGGGTCGCAGAATGCGTGGCTGCGGCAGATTCACGGGAAGAATTACCTCTATGTCCCGACCGCGATCTGGGAGGGGCAGGGGTTCGAGGAGGGGGACTATGCGCGGGTGACCTCTCCGACTGGCGAGATCGTGGTGCCTGTGGCGCATATGGCGGCCTTGAACAGGGACACGGTCTGGACGTGGAACGCGATCGGCAAGCGGCGGGGGGCCTGGGCGCTGGATGAAGGCGCGGCGGAGGCCAATCAGGGGTTCCTTTTGAACCACCTGATTTCGGAAGTGCTGCCGGGGGCGGGGCGGGTGTCCAATTCGGACCCGGTGACGGGGCAGGCGGCCTGGTTCGATCTGCGGGTGCGAGTGGAGCGGGTGGGGCCGCGCGACGTGGCGGAGCCGGTGTTCGATACGCTGCCGCGCGTGGTGCCGAAGGGGAGGGGGCGGGCGTGAGGAAGGCGAAAACTGACGCAGCTTTCGCGTCGAATTCTGACGCAGAATTCGGGGAGCGGACCTTCGGTCCGCTTTCGGAATTTGTGTCAAATTCCGCGCCGTTTTCTGCGTCAGAAAACGGGGGCCGGGCATGACGGGATTGCCGGAGCGGACGGAGAAAAAGCTGGGTCTGGTGATCGACCTGGATACCTGCGTGGGCTGTCACGCCTGCGTGACCGCCTGCAAGGGGTGGAACGATCAGGGTTATGGCGCGCCGCTGTCGGATCAGAACCCCTATGGGGCGGATCCTTCGGGGACTTTCCTCAACCGGGTTCACAGCTATGCCGTGCAACCTGATGAGATGCCTGCGCAGATCATCAATTTTCCCCGGTCCTGCCTGCATTGCGAGGAGGCGCCCTGTGTCACCGTCTGCCCGACGGGGGCGAGCTACAAGCGGGCCGAGGATGGCATCGTCCTGGTGAACGAGGATGCCTGCATCGGCTGCGGGCTGTGTGCCTGGGCCTGCCCCTATGGCGCGCGGGAACTGGATCAGGCGGCGGGGGTGATGAAGAAATGCACGCTTTGCGTGGACCGGATCTATAACGAGGCCCTGCCGGAAGAGGACCGGGAGCCTGCCTGCGTGCGCACCTGCCCCACCGGGGCGCGGCATTTCGGGGATTTCGCCGATCCCGAAAGCAAGGTGAGCCGCCTGACGGCGGAGCGCGAGGGGTTTGTGCTGATGCCGGGGATGGGGACGAAGCCGGTGAACCGCTATCTGCCGCCGCGCCGGAAGGACCGGCCGGAAGAGGCGAGCCTGCTTGCGCCGCTGCTTGACATCCGGGCCGGCGGGCTGGCGGGATGGCTGGACCGCGTTCTGGGGAAGATCTGAATGCATCCGGCACCTTCCGTCATCCTGTTCACTGTCCTGTCGGGGGCGGGGTTCGGTTTTCTGGCGCTGCTGGGGGTCTTCGGGGCCTCGGGCACGGCGGCCTTCTTCCTGTGGGGGCTGGGCTACGGGATGGCGGTGGCGGGGCTGGTGTCATCGGCCTTTCACCTGGGCAATCCGCGGCGGGCGCTACTGGCCTTCACGCAATGGCGGACAAGCTGGCTGTCGCGCGAGGCCTGGGCTTCGGTCATCGCGCTGGGGCTGTTTGCGCCGCAGGCTTTGGCGGATTGGCTGGGGTTTGACTGGGGGCAGGGCTTCTGGGGGCAGGGCTTCTGGGGGCGGGGCTTCGGGATCGCGGGGGCGGTGATGGCGGGGGTGACGGTCTTTGCCTCGGCCATGATCTATGCGCAGATCCGGGCGGTGCCGCGCTGGCATCACTGGACGGTGCCGCTGGTCTTTCTGGCCTATTGGGCGACGGGGGGGGTGGTGCTGGCTGGGGTGGCGCCGCTGGCGCTGCCGGCGCTGTGCGTGCTGGGGGGGGTGCTGGCGCTGCACTGGCATTTCGGGCGGCATGCCTTTGCGCGGGCGGCGGAGACGATGGAAAGCGCCACGGGCCTTGGCCGGATCGGGGCGGTGTCGGTCTTTGAGCAGCCGCATACGGGCGGGAATTACCTGCTGCGCGAGATGATCCATGTGGTGGGGCGCAAGCATGCCGAAAGGGTGCGGATGATCGCCATGGTCTGTTCGGTGATGCTGCCTGCCATGGCGCTGGCCTGGCTGGGCGGGGTGACGGGGGCGGTGCTGGCGGCGCTGACGCATCTCCTGGGCGCGCTGGCGCAGCGCTGGCTGTTCTTTGCCGAGGCCGAGCATGTGGTGGGGCTTTACTACGGGCAGCGGGGGGCGGGGGTGGCCTCTGGTTCGGGGGGCCGCGCGCGCTAGCTTTGCCTGCGGAGGCCCGCGCCCATGTTCATCCTGACGCCCGAGACGATCTGGAACCCCCATGTGCTGGAGATGCGGCAGGTGCCGCGCCGCGTCTTTGGCCGGGTGATGATCTTTCCGCGCCGGATGGCGGGGGTCGGGGGGGCGGGGATCGGGCTGTGGCTGCGGCTGATCTTCGAGGTGGAGGTGCTGCGCTATCTGGTGGCGCTGGTGCCCTTTCTGCTGGGGGCGGTGCTGTTTCCACGCTATGCGCTGGCCATCGCGCAGGCGCCGCTGCCGATGCTGATCGTGATCTATTTCGTGGAGGCGAAGCTGCTCAGGCTGAGCCGGGCGCGGGCGAAGGCGCTGGCCAGCGCGGCCGAGGTGGAGCGGGGGATGGACCTGCTGCGCCTGCGGGCGGTGGCGGTGCTGTCGAAGCTTGCGGCGGGGCGGGGGCTGGCGGAGGGGCGGCTGCATCTGGTGGTGGAACAGTCGGAGATCTGGCGGATGCCGCCCCTGACGCTGGTTTCGGTGCAGGCGGAGGCGGGGCCCGAGGTGCTGGCCCTGTCAGAGGCGGAGCGGGCGCTGGTGGCGGGGCTGTTCGATGCGGATTTCACCGAGCGCGATCTGTTGCGGATCAACCTGGCTTCGGGCGACTGCCTGCGCGATGTGGCCTTTGATGTGCGGGGCGTGTCGGCCCATGCGCGGCTGGCGGCGCTGATCGGTTAGCGGGAGAGGTCGAGCAGGGTTCCCCAATCCGGGCGCGGCGCGTGGCGGGCGTCGGGGACGGCCCAGATGACGGGGAAGCGCGGTCTGGGGGGGAGGGGGGCCTCGAGATCCGTCAGCACGATTAGGAGGGAGGGGCCGAGGGCCGCCGCCTGCGCGAAGGCGGGGGCGAAGGCGGTGCCGCCGCCGCGCGGGGCATCCAGCGCGCGCAGTTGCGCCATGGCGGTGGCGGGATGGAGCCGGACCGGCGGGGCGGGGGCGTCGTCGAAGGGGATGAGGTGGGTTTCGGCCCCGCTGCGGCGGGCGATGGCCGCAACCTCGGCCATCAGGAGCGCGAGGGCATCATCGGTGAGGCTGCTGGAGGTATCGAGCGCGATCACCACGCGGGGGGCGGGGGCATGGCGGGCGAGGCCCGGCTGGAAGGCGGGTTCGGGGGTGCCTGTCGCCAGCGACTCGGCCATGGCGGCGATGAAGGGGCGGGCCGGGCGGCGATGGGTGGGGGTGGGCCGGTCCAGCGTGGCACGGGTGAGGAGGCGGCGCAGGATCACCTCCCACGGGGTTTCGGGGCTGGGGATATCGGCAAGGCGCAGGTTGGCGGCGCCGATGCCGCGCCCGGCAAGGCGGCCTGCCTCCAGCGCGCGGGAGAGGTGGCGGTGCCAGTCGGCATCGGTCCTTGTTTCGGCGCTGTCGGCGGGGCCGGCATCGGGTTTGACATCGGGCTGGAAGCCCTGCGCGGTGGCATGGGCAAGGGCGCGGGATTGCGCGTCGCCGCCCGCGCCTTGGCTGGTGTCGCGCAGGCGGTGATAGAGGCGGTCCACGTCCCAATCGGCCAGCGCCTGGCGGGGGGCGGCGGCCGTGTCAAGCGCGCTGGCCAGAAGGCCCGTCAGGGTGAGGGCGGGGCGGGGGATCGCATAGCCCGCGACGAGAAGGGTTTCGTTCACGATGGCATCGGCGGCGATCTGCCAGAGGCGGGGATCGAAGCGGTCGCCCATGCGCAGCGCGAGATTGGCAAGGCGGGGCGAGTGGCGCAGCGCCACATGCAGGATGTGATGGGCGGCGAGGCCCATCTGTTCATGCCGGGGGAGGGTGGCGAATTCGGGGCCGTAATGGATGGTCTGGCCCGTCGTCTCGGCGGCTGGCCCATGGTCGCGGTCGCGGTGATCGCACCAGAGGGCGAGTGCGGCCATGGCCGGATCCTGTTCATTGAGCGCGCGGAGCGCGGTGGTGGCGCGGGCGCTGTGGCGTGTCATTCCTGCCCCATCATTCGGGCCCCATCATTCAAGACCCTGGGCCTGCCGCTCGGCCCGGTATTCGGCATAGGCGGCGGAGCTGCGGAAGGCCTCGGTGAGGCCCGTGGTCAGGGCCTTCTGGATGAGGAGTTCGAAGCCGTGGGTGCAAAGCTCGGCCAGGGGAAGGCGGGCGAAGGGGGCATCGGGGCGCAGGCGGGGCAGGTGGCGGAGGTCGGCCATCACCTCGATCACCTTTGGCAGGCTGGCGGCGTCGGCGGCGCCGATCAGGGCATAGGTGAGGGCGGTGAGGCCGGTCATCGTCTGGGGGTAGAGGTCGGGGCGCTTTGCCTTTGAGGCCTCCAGCAGGTCGGCCACCTGGACGGTGGCGGCGATTTCTTCGGCCACCAGCAGGAATTCGGCGGCGGCGGCATCGCCGATGGTGCCCGCGATCATGGGGGCGCGGAGGCGGGGATCGGGGATGGCCTTGAGGATATCCGAGACGCGGACCCAGGAGCGGGGGGTGCAGGCGATGGTGAGGCCGCGGCGCAGCGCGTCTTCGGAATTTTCCAAGAGGTCGGGGCGGGTGCGGATGAAGGTGATGACGGCGGGGTGAAGGTTGCGCGGGACGGCATAACGGGCGAGCCAATCCGCAGGCTCGGCCCTGATATGGAGGTGGATCAGGCGGTCGGCCAGCGCGGTGCCCATCTCATAGGCAACCGCGCCGTCATCAGTGCCATTGCCGGCGGCGACGAGGAAGCAGGAGGCGGGGAGGTGGTGGCGGCCGACGCGGCGTTCCTGAAGGAGGCCATAGACCGTGGGTTGCAGGCTGGGGGCGGCGGCGGTGAGTTCGTCGAGGAAGAGGATGGCGGGGCGGGCGGGATCATCCGGCAGGTCTTCGGGGCGATACCAGACGGTGCGGCGGGTGGCGTGGTCGTAGAAGGGCAGGCCGCGCAGGTCCTGCGGTTCGATCGTGGTGAGGCGCAGGTCGTAGAGTTGCGCGCCGGTTTCAGCCGCGAGTTGGGCCACGATGTCGGATTTGCCGATGCCGGGGCGGCCATGCAGCATCCAGGCGGCGGTGAGGGTGCCTGATCCCTGCGCGGCATGGGCGGCCCGGAGGAGGGCGAGCGCCTCGCCGGCCGAAACGGGGGCGGTGTTCACGGTCATGGCGGGCCTTCCTGCGTGCTGTCCCGGGCCAGAGCCTAGCGGGCGGCGGGCATTCGGCAAGGTGGGGGCGGTTGTCCTTGGGCGGGGGGCGGCTGGGGAGGCGATTTCTGACGCAGAAATCGCGCCGAATTCTGACGCAGAATTCGGGGGGAAAGCCTGGGCGCAAAGGTCGGGGGGCGGAATTTGCGTCAAATTCCGTGCCGTTTTCTGTGCCAGAAAACGGGGAGGCGCGACGGTGATGTGTTCGTCGGGCAAGAGGATGGCGGGGCGGTTGTCCTTGGGCGGGGGGCGGCCTAAGACTGGGGCATGCGGGCCTGCGGAGGGCGGGCCGGGCGGGAAGGGATTCGCGGATATGGACGGAATTGATCTGGCCAGCCTGGTGCCGATCATCGGCGCGCTGATCGTGGCCGGGGCGCTGATCGGGCTTTTGGCGGGGGTGTTCGGGATCGGGGGCGGGGCGATTTCGGTGCCCATCTTCTTTGAACTCTTCCGGGTGCTGGACTATCCCGAAGAGGTGCGGATGCCGCTGGCGGTGGGCACCTCGCTGGCGGTGATCATCCCGACCTCGCTGAATTCGGCGCGGGGGCATTTCCTGCGCGGGACGGTGGACATGGATCTGTTGCGGATCTGGGCCGTGCCGGTGGTGCTGGGCGTGGTCGCGGGATCGGTGATCGCGCGCTATGCCGATCCGATCGTGTTCCAGCTGGTCTTCATCTTCGTGGCCGGGATCAACGCGGCCAAGATGCTGACCGGGGGGAAGGGATGGCGGCTGGCGGATGGGCTGCCGGGGCGGAATACCTTGATCGCCTATGGCGGAGGGATGGGGGTATTGTCGGCGCTTATGGGTATCGGCGGGGGGGCGATCACCAATCTGCTGCTGACGCTGCATGGCTATGACATCCGGCGGTCGATCTCGACCGCGGCGGGGGTGGGGGTGCTGATCGCGCTGCCCGGGACGCTGGGCTACATGCTGGCGGGATGGGGCAAGCCGGGCCTGCCGGGCGATGCGCTGGGCTATGTGAGCCTGCTGACCTTCGCGCTGACGGTGCCGACCACGCTTTTGACGACGCGGTTCGGGGTGAAGCTGGCGCATACCCTGCCCAAGCGGGTGCTGGAGGTGGGGTTCGGGATCTTCCTGCTGACGGTCTGCGCGCGGTTCATCTGGGACATGCTGGCCTGAGGAGGGGATCATGGCGCTGGCGGTTGTGACGGCCGGGACATCGGCCATCGGGCGGCATCTGGTGGTGGCGCTGGCGGGGGCGGGGCATGACGTGGCGCTGAGCCATCTGGGCAGCGCCGCGCTGGCCGATGAGGTGGCGGCGGAGGTGGCGGCGCTGGGGCGGCGCTGCCTGGCGGTGGAGGCGGATGCGGGGGACGAGGCGGCGGTGGCGGATTTTCACGCCCGGGCCGCCGACTGGGCGGGGGCCGCGCCTGCGGTGCTGGTGAACAATGCCGGGATCCAGACCTGGGCGGGGCTTCTGGACCTGCGGGCGGATCAGTGGGACGCGGTGATGCGGACAAACCTGCGCGGCACCTTCCTGAACACCCAGGCCGCGGCGCGGCTGATGGTTGCGGGCGGCGTGGCAGGGGCCATCGTGAACCTTGGATCCGGCTGCAACAAGTTGGCCTTCCCGAAGCTGGTGGATTACACCGCCTCGAAGGGCGGGATCGAGCAATTCACCAAGGCCGCGGCGAGCGAGCTTGGCCCGCATGGCATCAGGGTGAATTGCGTGGCGCCGGGGGCGATTGCCACCGAGCGGACGGCGGCAGAGGCGGGGGATTATGCCGCGACCTGGAGCCCGATCACGCCGCTGCGCCGGGTGGGCACGCCCGCCGATATCGCGGGGCCGGTGCTGTTTCTGTGTTCGCCGGCCGCGGGCTTTGTCACCGGGCAGACGCTGTGGGTGGATGGCGGGGTATTCTCGCAGGCCCCCTGGCCCTATGAGGCCTGAGCCTTCTTCGCCGGGGGCCGCGCGGCGGTGAGCGGGACGGGCGCGGCTGCCGGTGGGGCGACGCCCAGATGGCGGGCGAGGATCGCCTTGAGTTCGGTGGGCGAGATCGGCTTGACCACGTAATCCGTCATCCCGGCGGTGAAGGCGAGATCGCGGTCGGCATCCAGCGCATTGCCGGTCAGCCCGATGATGGGCACGGCGGCCTTGGCCGTGGGCAGGGCGCGGATGCGGCGGGTGGCTTCGATGCCGTTCATCACGGGCATCTGGCTGTCCATCAGGATCAGGTCGAAATCCTGTTCGAGCAGGGCCTGAAGCGCCTCGGCGCCGTTGGTGGCGGTGGCGGTGTCCATGCCGTGCCGGGCGAGAAGCGCGCCGGTCAGTTCGAGGTTGAGCGGGTTGTCATCGACGATCAGCGCGCGGCGCTGCGCGATGGAGGGGGCGCCCGCATCGGGGGCGGGGGCGGGCAGCGGCTCGGGCTGGGTGGTGGAGGTAGCGGGCTGGAACATCGACAGGAGGCGGGCCAGCATCAGATCGGGTTCGGCGGGCTTGACCAGCAGATCACGGAAGCCCGCCGCATGGGCGCGGTCGACGATTTCCTGCCCGCCGCGATGGGCCAGAAGCAGGAGCGGCGGCGTGGCCGTGCCGTGCCTTTCGCGCAGCAGGCGGGCGGTGGCGAAGCCGTCGGGATCGGGCATCTGGCTGTCGATCAGGATGGCATCGAAATCGGCAGTGCCTGCATCGGGCAGGCGGGCGGCAAGGGTGACCATGGCCCCGGCGGCGCGCAGATGTTCGGCGATGGCGGCGGCGGCATGGGGGTTGTCGTCGATCACGAGGAAGCGCCGGCGGGCCAGCATGTCGGCCCTGGGGGCCTGTTGCGCATCGGGCAGGGCGGCCAGCGGCAGGTCGATCCAGAAGGTGCTGCCCTGGCCCGGGCGGCTGTCGACGCCGACATCGCCCTGCATCAGATCGGCAAGCTGGCGGCAGATCGCAAGGCCAAGACCGGTGCCGCCATAGAGGCGGGCCGTCGATTCCTCGGCCTGGGAAAAGCGCTGGAAGAGGCGGCTGATCTGATCCTCGGTCAGGCCGATGCCGGTATCGCTGACCGAGAACATCAGGCGACCCGCCTGCGAGCGGCGCACGCGCAGGGTGATCTGGCCCTGTTCGGTGAATTTCAGGGCATTCGTGAGGTAGTTCATCAGGATCTGCGTGATGCGCAGCGGATCGCCCAGATAGCGCGTGGCAAGCGCCGGATCGCATTGCACGACGAGTTCGATCCCCTTGTCGGCGGCGGCGGCGGCGATGGTGTCGGTGGCGGCCTTGACGATCGAGGAGAGGCGGAATTCGGTCTTTTCGATCCGCAGCTTGCCCGCCTCGACCTGCGACAGGTCCAGCACATCGTTGACGATCATCAGCAGATGCCGCCCCGATCCCTGCAGCTTGCGCACATAATCGCGCTGGTGTTCCGAAAGCGGCGAGTCGAGCAGGAGTTCCGTAAAGCCCAGCACGGCATTGATGGGCGAGCGCAGCTCATGGCTCATATGGGCGAGGAATTCGGATTTCAGCCGGGCGGCCTGTTCGGCGATGTCGCGGGCCGCGGCCATCTGCAGGCTGGCCTGATGCTGTTTCGAGATGTCGTCGATCACGAGGACCGCGCCATTCTGCGGGCGCAGGGGATCGACGGCATTGGCGCGCAGCCCGATCCAGAGCGTGCTGCCATCGCCGCGGCGGATCTCGACCGAGGTGCTGAAGATATGGCCCTGGGCCATTTCGGTTTCGGCCTGTTCGAGGAGCGAGGCCCAGTCCGAGGCATCGCGGAAGAGGGTGGCGGGCGAGGCGCCGATCAGCAGGTCGCGCGGGATGAGAAGGATTTCGGCCAGCGAGGGGTTGCAGGTGCGGATCATCCCGTCGCGCATCAGGGCGATGCCGCTGGCGGCGGTGGTCAGCAGGGTTCCCAGTTCCTCGTTCAGGCGGGTGAGTTCCTCGGTCCTTGTGGCGACCTCGGATTCCAGGGTGCGCTGATGGGCGGCGAGGGTGGCTTCGGCCTGGCGTTTGACGGTGATGTCGGTCCAGGCGGTGTAGATGTCGACATGGCCATCGTTGCGGGCGGCGGTGAGGATCACCTCGGCCAGCAGGGGCGTGCCGTCGGCGCGGAGATATTCCCAGTCGAAACGCGTGCTTTCGCCCGCCATGGCGGCGGCCATGAGGCGGGCGATCCGGTCGTGCGAGGCTTCGCCGCCGGGCTGGCGGTCGGGGGAGATATCCTCGATCCGGCGGCCGACAAGGCCGCTGCCGGGCGGGTGGCCCAGCATGGCATGGGCGGCGGCGTTGACATCGGTGAAGATGCCGTCGCGGATCACGCCGATGGCCTGGGCCGATTGCTGGAAGGTGCGGCGGAAGCGGTCTTCGCTATGGGCGTGGCGGGCGATGGCGCGGGCGACGGTGGCGCGGCCCGCCATGCGCGAGGTGACAAGGTTGAGAAGCAGGCGTTCTTCGGGGGGCAGGCTTGTCACAGCGCCGTCGGGGCTGGCGAGGGCGATTTCGCCTTCGGCCACATCCTCGACCAGGATGGGCAGGCTGAAGAGGGGGGTGATCCCGGCGGGGATGTCGTCGTGCCAGAGGCCCATGTAGCGGATGCGGAAGCGATACTGACCGGGCTTGCCGCAACTGTCGGACAGCGCGCGGGCGATGTCGGCAAGGATGTCGTCGGTGGGGCGGGCCATGTCTTCGGTGGCGAGGAAGACGCGGTGGAGGCAATCCTGTTCGCGAAGGCGGCGGTGGAGGCTGTCTTCGATCCGGGCGCGGGCGGCGGAGACCTGGCGCAGGCGGCGCAGGAGAAGGGCCGTCAGGCCGAGGGCGAGCGCCGCGCCGAAAAGGAAGAAGGGAAGATGGGGATGGGCGTGTTCAGGGACGGCGGTCTGGGCCGCTGCGAGGCGGGGAAATCCGGTAACCGCTGCCAGCGCGGCCAGCGTGACCCTGACGCGGCGGTGCCAGCGTCCCGGTCGAGGGGCAGGATCTGCGACGGTGCGGCGAGGGCGCATGGTCGGCCGGGCTTTGGTCATCCTGCATTCCTGGTCGGCGGGTGGGAAGACCCTGGTCCGCCGTGTCATTTCCGTCCCTGTCGCATTAGCAAAGATTAAGATCCATAAGCCATGGCGACCTTACTTTTGGATAGTTCAACCTGAAAGTGTGTGTTTTTTAAGTCGCGGATGTGGAAACTCTCGGTCCTTGGGGCAGGGATGGTGTGTTCTGGCGGGCCAACCTCTGCCTGCGGTGGGGGGCGCAGCCGGGGCAGCGGGGCAGGCGGCACCGTCGGCGCGGCGGGCCTGCAACCCGGGGTGGTGGCGTCAGGCGGCGCTGCGGAGGAGTTTCTGCAGCTCTTCCGTCAGTTCGGCCACCTTGGTGGCGCGCACCGCGGTTTCATTGGCGATGCGGCCCACCTCGCCCGAGACGACGGCGAAACCGGCCCCGGCCTGCCCGGCGCGGGCGGCCTCGATCCGGGCGTTGATGGCGAGGATGCGGAGTTCGCGCAGGACGCTGAGGATGGGCCGGGTTTCGGAAACCAGCGTCCGGCAATGGGCGGCGATTTCGGCGTTGCGGGCGGTGCTTTCGGCCTCGTCCCTCTTGCGGGCCTCGTAATCGAGGACGACGCCTTCGAGGAAGAGCAGCTCGCCCGCGGGATCGAAGACGCCGCCGCCCACCTCATGCACCCAGCGGGCGGAGCCGTCGGGGCGGACGAGGCGGTAGTCCACGGTCCAGTTCTGCCGCCCGAGCAGGGCCGCGTCGACGGCGGCAAAGACCTTGTCGGCATCTTCGGGGTGGCAGAGCCCGGCATAGGAGCGCTGCGGAGGGTTGAGGAAATCGGAGGAGGGATGGCCGGTGAGTTCGGTGACCGCGCCTTCCATCAGCAGCATGGAATAGTCGCGATCATTGCGGCACCGATAGACGAAGCCGTTCGTGCGATGCACGATGCTTCCGATCACCTCACGCCCGTCGATCATCGCGCCGTCCATGCCGCCTCCTGTCTGGTTGACCGGGGGCAGGGCCGCCTGGGCCTGCCCTTCCGGGATGCTTTCCACCTGAACGGTTGCAAGGCGCGGAACTTTACGCCCTGCGCGCAGGGAAAGGTGGAAAAGCGGCGGGACCTAGCGCGCGCGGGGGCGGGCCCAGGCCATGCCGGCAAGGCGCGGATCGGTTGCAAAGCTGCCGGGCGGGAATTCGAGGCCGAGGCGCGGATGTTCGCGCAGCGCCTGCACGCCGGCGGGGCCGATGCGGATGCGCCAGGTCTGCCGGTCTGTCGGCTGGGGGGCGGCGAAGGCGCGGCAGGTGAGGACGGCGAGGTTCGCCCCGCCCCCCGGATCGCGGACGGAGCGGTAGCGGAGGATGCCCACACCCAGCCCGCGCGCGGCATCGGCGAGCGCCTGGCAGGGGGCATAGTCGGTGGGGTGGGTCCAGAGGGCACTGTCGGCGGCGAGGCGGCCTGCCGTCAGGTCAAGCGCGAGGGGCGTGGCCAGATCGGCGGCGAAGGCGGTGTATTCGGCGGCATCGTCGGGGAAGGGGGTGGCGGGGCTTTCGGCGTAGAAGAGGGTGCGGTAGAAGGCCATCTCGGCGGCGGCCACCTCGGGCGTTTCGGCGCCATACCAGACACCGGGCGTCAGGCCCGCGCGGCGGAAGCGCGAGCCTGCGGGATAGGGGCGATAGCGGAAGGGCGTGGCGAGAAGGTAGTCGAGTGCGCGGCATTCGGCGGGCAGCGGCGGCTTGGTCGCATCGAGGATGTCTTCGAGGACGGCCTGTTCGGCAAGCGTGTCGACAAGTTTCAGGGTGGAGACCCTGTGCTGCGCCTCGACGAAGCGCCAGGCGCGGCCCGAAAGGGCGCGCGCCTCAGAGCGGAGCGCGTCTGGCGTCCAGATAGGCGGTGACATCGACCAGACCCTGCACCTGTGCCATGCGATCGAGGGGCCGCGCCGCGAGCGCGGTGTTGGGCGCTGTGAGCCAGCGCCGGGCCACGCCTTCATCGCCGCCGGTGATGGCATCGAGCGAGCGGAAGGCGCGCACCAGAAGGGCGGCGAGTTCGAAGGGTTTGGAGCCCGGTTCGAGCAGGCTGTCGCCGCGTTTCCAGCGCGAGACGGTCGCTTCGGAGACGCCGACGATATCGGCCAGTTGCCGCCCCGACAGGCCGAGCCTGTCTGCGGCGCGCAGCGCAGCCCGGGTCAGCACGGCGCCCGGGGCGGGGATGGGGGCGATCTGGGGGGAAAGGGTCATGCTTCCTCCTGTCTGGTGGAAATATAGGGCAGAAAGCTTTCCAGTGAAAGGGGTGTCTTGTGCCGGGATGTCTTGCAGTGGCGGGGCGGGTGTCGGGGCACGGGGGGCGAGCGGTCCTTGCGTGCGGGGTGCGCGGGGGGGGCAGCCGCGCGGCACGGTGGGTGAGGGCGCGCGGATTGATTCGGGGGTGCGTGCTGCCCAGGCGATGCCTGTGCGCCCGTCCTGCCTGCCCCGTCGGCCGGGGTGGCAGGCCCGGGAGGGGGAGTGGTGCTGCGCTGCGGCGTGCGGGGGCGGGGGCGGAAACGCGCGGATTCGGGCGGAAGGCGGGGGAAGGGCGCTGCAGGTGCAGCCTGTGGGCTGGGGCCATTTCGCAGATACCTTGCATATAGTATTACTTTTGATATCGTTTCCCGGCCACCCTGAGGAGAGTGGCCAAAAGATCCAACGGGAGGAAATCATGACGCTTTTCAGGACTCTCGCGCTTGGCGCGGGGATGGTTGGCTTGTTGCTGTCGACAGCGCATGCCGAAGGGTTGCAGGGCAAGATCATCGGGTTTTCGCAGATCGGTTCGGAATCGGGCTGGCGCGCGGCAGAGACCAGCGTGACCAAGGCCGAGGCCGAGGCGCGGGGGATCGACCTGAAATTCGCCGATGCCCAGCAGAAGCAGGAAAACCAGATCAAGGCGATCCGCGGCTTCATCGCGCAGGGGGTGGATGCGATCCTTGTGGCGCCGGTGGTGGCGACGGGCTGGGAGGAAGTGCTGACCGAGGCGAAGGAGGCGGAGATCCCCGTGGTGCTGCTGGACCGCGGGATCGAGGGGCCGGAGGATCTGTATCTGACCTCGGTCGCGTCGGACCAGGTGAAGGAGGGCCGCGTCGCGGGCGAGTGGCTGGCGGGCACGGTGGGCGAGGCGCAATGCAACATCGTGGAATTGCAGGGGACGGTCGGTTCCTCGCCCGCGATCAACCGCAAGCAGGGCTTTGAAGAGGCAATTGCGGGCAAGGCCAACCTGGCGATCATCCGCAGCCAGACGGGGGATTTCACCCGGTCGAAGGGCAAGGAAGTGATGGAAGGCTTCCTGAAGGCGGAAGACGGCGGCAAGAACATCTGCGCGGTCTATGCCCATAACGATGACATGGCCGTGGGTGCGATCCAGGCGATCAAGGATGCCGGGCTGAAGCCGGGCAGCGATATCCTTGTCGTGTCCATCGACGCGGTGCCGGATATCTTTGCCGCCATGGTGGCGGGCGAGGCGAATGCCACGGTGGAACTGACCCCGAACATGGCAGGCCCCGCCTTCGATGCGCTGCAGGCCTATTGGGATGCGGGCACGGAGCCTGCGAAGTTCATCATCACCGAGTCGAAGCTTTATACCCCGGCGGATGATCCGCAGGGCGAATACGAGCGGCGCAAAGACCTCGGATATTAAGGTTTCCTCTCCGGGGTGCCATCGGGCCGGGTATGCGTGCCCGGCCCGATGGAATTGATTTATGCGCGGGAAGGGCGGACAGTCGCGATGACGGCAGCGAGGGGGGCGGGCATGACGGAGACAGGGGTCGCGGGGGCCGCGCCCGTTCTGGAGGCGCGCGGCATCGTCAAGATCTTTGGCCAGCACCGGGCGCTGGACGGGGTGGATTTCGCGGCGCATGGCGGCGAGGTGCATGCGCTTCTGGGTGAGAATGGCGCGGGGAAATCGACGCTGATCAAGATCCTGACCGGGGCCTATCAGCCGGACGGGGGCGAGTTGCTGCTGGAGGGCGCGCCGATCCATCTGCGCGATCCGCTGCAGGGGCAGGGCTTCGGGATCGGGACGGTCTATCAGGAGGTGAACCTGCTGCCCAACCGTTCCGTGGCGGAGAACCTGTTCCTGGGCCGACAGCCGACGCGGTTCGGCCTGATCGACCGCCGGTCGAGCGAGGCGCAGGCGGCCGGGCTTCTGGCGCGCTATGGGCTGGAGATCGACGTGCGGGCGGAGCTTTCGGAATATTCCGTGGCGGTGCAGCAGATCGTGGCCATCGCCCGGGCGGTGGAGCTTTCGGGCAAGGTGCTGGTGCTGGACGAGCCGACGGCGAGCCTTGACCGGAACGAGGTGCTGCGCCTGTTCGAGGTGGTGCGCGGGCTGAAGGCGCGGGGGCTGGCCATCATCTTCATCACGCATTTCCTGGACCAGGTCTTTGATCTGGCCGACCGGGTGACGATCCTGCGCAATGGGCGGAAGGTGGCGACACAGCCGCTGGCGGCGCTGAATGCCACGGATGTGGTGCGGATGATGCTGGGCAAGGATGTGGCCTTCGACCATCAGGGATCGGCGCTGGCCGGGGCGGCGAAGGGGGCGGTCAGGGTGGAATTCCGGGGGATGGGGCGCAAGGGCATGGCCCCCTTCGACCTGGCGGTGCATGAGGGCGAGGTGGTGAGGGTGGCCGGTCTGCTGGGATCGGGGCGGACGGAAGTGGCGCGGCTGATGTTCGGCGTGGACGCGGCGGAGGGCGGCGAGGTGCTGGTGGATGGCCGGCCGGTGGCGATCCGCAATCCCGCCGAGGCGGTGGCGGCGGGCTTCGGCTTTTGCCCCGAGGATCGCAAGATCGACGGCATCTTCGGCGACCTTTCCGTGCGCGAGAACATCATCATCGCGCTGCAGGCCAAGCTGGGCTGGTTCAAGGCGCTGAACCGCGACGATCAGGTGGAACTGGCGGGCCGCTATGCCGAGGCGCTGGACATCCGCGCGGCGGACCATGACATGCCGGTGAAGCTGCTTTCCGGGGGAAACCAGCAGAAGGTGATCCTGGCGCGCTGGCTGGCCATCGACCCGACCTTCCTGATCCTGGACGAACCGACGCGCGGCATCGACGTGGGGGCGCATGCCGAGATCGTGCGCACCATCAACCGGCTGCGCGAGGAGGGGCTGGCGCTTTTCGTCATCTCGTCCGAGCTGGACGAGGTGGTGGCCTATTCGAACCGCATCGTCGTGATGCGCGACCGCGAGATGGTGGCGGAACTGGACGGCCAGGACATCGCCCCCGACGCCATCGTTCAGGCCATTGCCGGCACGCAGGGAACCCGCCCATGACGCGACAGACTGTCGACCTTCGCCCCAACGGGCAGCCCCCCGTTCCCCGGCCGCGCCCGGTGGCGCAGGTCCTGATGCGGCCGCAGGTGATCGCTCTGGCGGCGGTGCTGGGGGTGAACTGGCTGCTGTTTCCGGGCTTCTTCAGCATCACATGGCAGGATGGCCGCCTGTTCGGCAGCCTGATCGACGTGCTGAACCGGGGCGCGCCGGTGGCGATACTGGCCATCGGCATGACGATGGTGATCGCGACCAAGGGGGTGGACCTTTCGGTGGGCGCGGTGATGGCGATCAGCGGGGCGGTGGCGGCGACGCTGGTCTCGGCCGGGGTATCGGCGCCGGTGGCGGTGCTGGCCGCGCTGGCGGCGGGGCTTTTGTGCGGCTTGTGGAACGGGGTGCTGGTGACGGTGCTGGAGATCCAGCCGATCATCGCGACGCTGGTCCTGATGGTGGCGGGGCGGGGCGTGGCGCAGCTGATCACCGAGGGCACGATCGTCACCTTTTCGGACCCGGTGCTGATCTTCATCGGGACCGGGGCCTTTCTGGGCCTGCCCATGCCGGTGGTGATCGCGCTGGTCCTGATGGTGGCGGCCACGCTGATCGTGCGGCGCACGGCGCTGGGCCTGCTGATCGAGGCGGTGGGGGTGAACCGGTCGGCCGCGCGTTTCGCAGGGCTTTCGGCGGGGGCCTTTCTGGTGGCCGTCTATGCCTTTGCCGGGGTCTGCGCCGCCATTGCGGGGCTGATCGTGGCGGGCGACATCCGCGGGGCGGATGCCAACAATGCCGGGCTGTGGCTGGAGCTGGATGCGATCCTTGCGGTGGTGATCGGGGGCACGTCTCTTCTGGGGGGGCGGTTTTCGATCCCCATGGCGGTGCTGGGGGCGATCATCATCCAGGCGATGAACACGGGCATCCTGATTTCGGGCTTCAGCCCCGAGTTCAACCTTGTGGTGAAGGCCGCGGTCATCGTGGCGATCCTGATCCTGCAATCGCCCCATGCGGCGCTGCTGGTCCGCCGCCTGCGAGGACTTCAGTCGGGAGCGGGAAAATGAATCGCAGCCTGCGGCCCCTGCTGGCCACGACCCTGATCTTCCTTCTGGCCTATCTGCTGGCCGTCACGCAGCAACCGGCGATGCTGTCGACGCGGGTGCTGGGCAATTTCCTGACCGACAATGCCTTTCTGGGCATCGCGGCGGTGGGGATGACCTTCGTCATCCTGTCGGGGGGGATCGACCTTTCGGTGGGGGCGGTGATCGGCTTCACGACGGTGCTGATCGCGGTCCTGATCATGTGGCTGGACCTGCATCCCCTGCTGGCCTTTGCCATCGCCTTGGGGGTGGCGACGGGCTTTGGCGCGGTGATGGGGGCGGCGATCCATTACCTGCGGGTGCCAAGCTTCATCGTGACACTGGCGGGAATGTTCCTGGCGCGGGGTGGGGCATCGGTGCTGTCGCCGGATTCGATCGGGATCGACCATGCCTTCTACAAGGTGATCCAGAAGAGCTATGTCCTGCTGCCGGGCGGGGGGCGGCTGACGGTGGTGGGGATGATCATGCTGGCGGTCTTTGCCGTGGCGATCCTGCTGGCCCATCGCACGCGGTTCGGATCGAATGTCTATGCGCTGGGCGGATCGGAGACATCGGCAGCGCTGATGGGGGTGCCGGTGGCGCGCACGACCATCGGGATCTATGCGCTGTCGGGTTTTCTGGCGGGCCTGTCGGGGGTGGTCTTCTCGCTTTATACCTCGGCCGGCTATTCGCTGAATGCGCTGGGGGTGGAACTGGATGCCATTGCCGCCGTCGTCATCGGGGGCACGCTGCTGACCGGGGGCTATGGCTTTGTTGCGGGGACTTTCATCGGTGTCATGTTGCAGGGATTGGTGCAAACCTACATCGTCTTTGACGGCACGCTGTCGAGTTGGTGGACCAAGATTGTCGTCGGCGCGCTTTTGTTTATGTTCATCCTGCTGCAGCGGCTGGTCTTTCGCGCCGGGCCGCGACGAACATAAGCCCTTGGACCTGATGCGATGAGCGAACCCGGGAGCCTGATCCGAACGCTCTCCGGTCGTCCTGCGGCGCGGAACTATCATTCCTATGTCATCAACGAGGTGGGCCGGGCCATCGTGGCGGGCGAGATGCCGGTGGGATCGGGGCTGCCGGGCGATGCCGAGATGATGATCCGCTTCGGCGTGTCGCGGACGGTGCTGCGCGAGGCGCTGAAGACGCTGGAGGCGAAGGGGCTGGTGGAGGCGCGGGCCAAGGTGGGCACGCGGGTGCTGCCGCAATCGCGCTGGAACCTGTTTGACCGGCAGGTGCTGAGCTGGAAGCTGGAAAGCGGGCCCTCGCCGGAATTCCTGGAGAAGGCCCGGGCGGTGCGGACGGGGCTGGAGATCCTGGCCGCGCGCGAGGCGGCGCGGCACCGGGATGCCGAACATGTGCGGCTGCTGAACTACTGGCTGCACCAGCGGGCGGCGATGACGGGCCAGCCGGAACCCTTTGCGCTGGCGGTGTTCGAGATCCATCGCGTGGTGGCCGAAGCCTCGGGCAATCCGTTCCTGCGGGCGGCCTCGGGGGTGGTGGAGTTCGGGGTGGTGCATGATGTGCTGGGGCGGCTGGATGCCGAGGGCCGCCCGCCCGCGGCGGGCCTGGCCCCGGCGCTTGCCGCGGAGTACGAGGCGCTGGTCCGCGCCATCGAGCGCGGCGAGCCGGAGGCGGCGGCGGCGGCGATGCTGCGGCTGGTCGGGGGGTAGGGGGCCGTCAGGCCCCGCTGGGCGAGCCTGACACGCGCTGGCGTGCGATCTGCACGAAGCCTTGCAGTTGCGGCGCCCGGTTGGCGCGTCTCCACACGAGGATGGTGCTGCTGCGGAAGGCGGGATGCATGATCGGGCGCACCTCGACATTGCGGCCGAGGAAGCCGATCAGGCTTTCGGGATAGATCGTGACGCCAAGCCCCGCCGCGACGAGGCCAAGCAGGGCGAGGGTGTTGGACGCCTCGAGCGCGACGCGCAGCGCGATTCCTTCGCCGGAGAACATGTCGTTGAGGCGCCAGCGATATTCTTCCCATTCGCGCATGTCGCCCAGGATGATGTCCTGGTCGGAAAGGTCGGCCGGGGTGATGGTCGGGCGCAGGAGAAGGGGGTGGTTGCGCGGGGTGACCACGTAGAGCGTTTCCGACGAAAGCTGGATCGACTGGTAATCGCGATGATCGAAGGGGCCGATCATGTAGCCCGCGTCGATTTCACCATTGGCGAGGGCGATCTTCTGGCCCTGGGTGCGGATGTATTGCAGGCGGACATCGACATGGGGGTGGGCGCGGCGGAAGCGGGCGATGGCCGACGGCATGAGTTCGGTGGCCGCGAAGGCCATGTAGGCGATGCGCAGGATGCCGGCCTTGCCTTCGGCGATGCGGCGGGCGGAGCGGATGCTTTCGCCATAAGCGCGCATCAGTTGGGAATTGTCTTCGTAGAAGCGCTGGCCGGCCTCGGTCAGCGATACTTCGCGGGTCGTGCGATCAAGCAGGCGGAAGCCGAGGGTCTGTTCAAGCTTCTGGATGCGTCGGCTGAGGGCGGATTGGTCGAGATGCAGCCTGTCGGCGGTGCGGCGGAAGTTCAATTCCTGGGCGAGGGCGAGGAAGGTCTGGACATTGTCCAATCCGGGCAGGGGCGGCATGGGGTTCCGATCCGGGGTAGGGGTTGATGCATCATGCGCATCAATAAAGGATGAACCGTCATTTCACAGCGGTCAATCCACCTGTCACTTTGCCTTTCAGGGCCAGCCGATCCCTTGATTGACGGGTGGCCGACCTCGTGGCCCCGGCGGGTGCGCCCAAGGCGCATGCCGCATCAAAGACAGACAGGAGATGGACAATGAGCGACGTTGACGCCAAGGAACTGGACCGGCTGCTGCAGCAGGCGTTCGACACGGCGAGCAAGCTGTACAAGGAGCGCGGCTTTCAGCGCCGCGTGGGATTCGGCAAGCGGCCCGCGCTGGTGAGCGTGGATCTGGCGAATGCCTGGACGCGACCGGGCAATCCCTTCACCTGCGATCAGGAGAAGATGGATAACGAGATCATCCCCGGCATGCAGAAGCTGCTGAAGGCGTTCCGAGCGGCGCATCTGCCGGTGGTTCACGTGACCACGGCCTACGAGATCACCGACCGAAATGCCGATTTCACCGACATGGGCCTGTGGCACAACAAGATTCCGATCGATGTGGTGAACCTGAAGGACAAGGAGCTTTGGGCCATCGACAGCCGCATCGCGCCGGTGGAGGGGGAATATACGCTGCTGAAGAAGCGTGCGTCGGCCTTCCATGGCACGGAACTGGCGGGCATCCTGCGGGCCAACAATGTGGACACGATCCTGGTCACCGGCGTGACTGCCTGCGCCTGCGTGCGCCAGACGATCTGTGACGGGCTGGCCGATGGGTTCCGCACCATCGCGGTGAAGGAAGCCATCGGTGACCGGGTGCCGGGCGCGGTGGCCTGGAACCTCTTCGACATCGACGCGAAGTTCGGTGACGTCCACACGGTGGATGACTGCGTGGCCTATGTCGACGGACTGGCCGCGCAGAAGATCGCGGCAGAGTGACCCCCGGCGCCGGGCCGCCTGGCCCGGCGCCTTTCATCGCCCGTCAGAGGCGGCTTTCCCGACAGGAGCAAGAGCGATGGCCAGAATTGGCGTAGATGTAGGCGGAACCAATACCGACCTCGTGCTGGAATGCGCGAAGGGGGTTTTCTATCACAAGGTCCCGACAACCCTGAAGAACCAGTCCATCGGCGTGGTCGAAGGGGTGCAGGGCATCTGCCGCATGGCGGGCATCGCGCCCAGCGAGGTGGAGACCATCGTGCATGGCACCACCACGGCGACGAACATCACGATCGAACACAACGGCGCGGAATGCGGGATGATCACGACGGAGGGCTTCCGCGACATCCTGCATATCGGGCGTCACAAGCGGCCCTTTAATTTCTCGCTGCATTTCGATGTGCCATGGCAGAGCCAGCCCCTGGTGAAACGGCGGAACCGGATTTCGGTCGCCGAGCGTATCCTGCCGCCCACGGGCGAGGTTGCCACGCCGCTGGACGAGACGGCGGTTCGGGCGGCCTGCGCGGTGTTCCGCAAGCGGGGGATCAACTCGGTCGTCATCGGTTTCATGTTCGCCTTTCTGAATGACGTGCATGAAGTGCGCGCCAAGGAGATCGTGCTGGAGGAGATGCCGGAAGCCTATGTTACGCTGTCGTCGGAGGTGGCCAAGGTGATGCGGGAATATGAGCGGTTCTCGACCGCGGCGATGAATTCCTATGTCGGGCCGAAGACAGCCTTCTATCTGCGCGATCTGGACAGCCGCCTGCGTGAGGCGGGGGTGACGTCGAAGCTGCGGATCATGCAGTCCAATGGCGGGGTTTCCACGGTGGAAGCCTGTGCGAAGCGGCCGATCCGCATCCTGATGTCGGGCCCTGCGGGCGGGGTGATCGGTGGCGCGTCCGAGGGCGCGATGGCGGGCGAGGCGAACATCATCACGGTGGATATCGGCGGGACATCGGCCGACATCTCGACCATTCCCGGCGGGGCGGTCAAGATCATGAACCCACGCGACACCTATGTATCCGGGCATCCCGTGCTGACGCCGATGATAGACCTGGTGACCATCGGTGCGGGCGGTGGATCGGTGGCCTTCATCGACGAGGCGGGGGCGTTCCATGTGGGGCCGCGTTCTGCCGGGTCGGAGCCGGGGCCTGCCTGCTATGGCCGGGGCGGGACGGAGCCGACGGTGACCGATGCGCAGATCGTGCTGGGGCGACTGGACCCGGACATGGCGCTGGGGGGCGACCTGAAGCTGGATGCCAGCCTGTCGCATCAGGCCATCGAGGAAAGGATCGCGCGGCCGCTGGGCCTGTCGGTCAAGGAGGCGGCGCTGGGGATCATCCGGATCATCAACAACAGCATGGCCCTGGCGATCCGGTCGAATTCCGTGGCGCGCGGGGTCGATCCGCGGGAGTTCTCCATCATGCCCTTCGGCGGGGCGGGGCCCCTGCATGGGGTGGCGCTGGCCGAGGCAATGAGCTGCAAGGATGTGATCGTGCCGGTGGCGCCGGGGATCACGGCGGCGGTGGGTCTGCTGAAGACCGACCTGCAATACGAACATACCGAAGCGGTGATCGTTGAGCTGATGAAGGCGGGCGAGGCGGATTTCGCCCGGATCAACGCCGCCGTGGCAGCGCTGCGGGCAAGGGTGCAGGCGGAACTGGACGGCGACGGAATTCCGCGCGACCAGCAGAGCATCGCCGTGATTGCCGAATGCCGCTATCACGGGCAGGGGTTCGAGTTGCGCGCGGCCATGCCCGAGGAGGCAGTGACCGCCGGGAACCGCCATGTGATCGCGGACAGTTTCCACGACCAGCATCAGCAGGATTACGGCTACAGCTATCGCAGTGCCGAGGTGGAGTTGATCACCCTGCGGGCAATCGGGCAGGCGGCGGTGCGGCGGATCGAGATTCCGTCCATTGCGACGACGGATGGCAGCAGCATCGACCGGGCGCTGATGTTCGTGCGGCCCACCACATTTGACGACGGGCGCACGCTGGAGACGCCGCGCTATGACCGGACGAAGCTGTATGCGGGGGACCGCGTGCCGGGGCCTGCGCTGCTGCATCAGCACAATGCGACGACGCTCGTTCCGCCCGGCTATGTGGCCGAGACGCTGGACTATGGCAACACACGCATCCGACTGATCGGCGCGTAAGGAGGACTTGCGATGAACAAGATGACCAACCCCGCCGCCGTAGCCGTGGACCCGATCACGCTGCAGGTGATCCGGGGCAGCTTTGAGACCATCGCCGAGGAGATGGGGCATGTCCTTTACCGCATGTCGTTTTCTTCGATCATCCGGGAAAGCCAGGATCTGGGGGCCGGGCTGTTCGATGTGAACTTCAACACGCTGTGCGAGTCGGAATCGACGCCGATGCATATCGGGTCGATCCCCGGCTATCTGCGCGGCATCGCCGAAACGCTGGAAGATGGCGAGTGGTACGAGGGCGATGTGGTGGTGCATAACCACCCTTACTTCGGTGCCTCGCACACGCCGGACCTGGCGATCGTGGTGCCGGTGTTCTTTCAGGGGCGGTTGGTGGGCTTTGCTGGCAATACCGCGCATCATGTCGATATCGGGGCGGCGACGCCGGGACTGATCATCGACGTGCCGGATGTCTTTGCCGAAGGGATGCTGTTTGCCGGCACGAAGCTGTATCGCAAGGGTGAGCCAAACAATGCGATGTGGAACTACATCCGCAGGAACAGCCGCGCTGCCGGGCAGCTGGTGGCGGATATCGAGGCGCAGGTCGCCTCTGCCCGGTTGGGGGCGAAGCGATTTGTCGAGCTGTTGGAGAAATACGGCGAGGGCATGGTCTTTGCCGCGGCAACCCAGTTGATGGACTATGCCGAGCGCATGACGCGGGCCCGGATCAGCGAAATCCCGGACGGAGATTACAGCGCCGAGGGCTGGCTGGATGATGACGGGCGCAACCGTGACCGGCGGCTGAAAGTGAAGGTTACGGTGCGGGTGCGCGGCGACGAGGTGGAGGTCGATCTCACGGGATCCGCCGATCAGACGCCCACGGCCTATAACGTGCCGTTCGAAGGATCGACGAAGGTGGCGGCCTATGCGGGGTTCCGGAAGCTGCTGCTGGATGCGGCGACATCGGATCTGCGGGTGCCATCGAACGAGGGATCGTTCCGCCCGATCAAGGTGACGGCGCCGCTCGGGTCGATCTTCAATCCCAGGGCCCCGGCCAGTGCCGAGGCGCGGTTCACGCAATGCAACCGGATGATCGACCTTATCATCCGCGCGCTGGCCCCGGTGATGCCGGAGAAGGTGATCGCAGGGTCTTCCGCCTCGATCAGCTTTGCCGCCTATTCGGGGGTGCGGCCTTCGGGGGATTACTGGGTGTTCCTTGAGGTGAACGAGGGTGCCTATGGCGGGCGGCCCCGGTCGGACGGACCCGACAGCATCGACAACCTGATGGCCAATACGCGGAACAACCCGCTGGAGGATCTGGCCATGCATATCCCGATGATCTGCGACCGATACGAGTTGCGCGACGACCTGCCGCCCGGCGCGGGGGAGTATCGCGGCGGGATCGGGGTGGTGAAGGCGCAGAGGGTGCTGACGCCAGCCTTCATCACGCATGAATCCGAGCGCCATTCCGACGCGCCCTGGGGCATCTTCGGCGGGCATGACGGGGTGGTGGGGCGCTGCACCATCAGCAATCCGGGCCGGCCGGGCGAGGCGCGGGAGATGCATTCCAAATTCTCGGGCCTGGCGGTGGAGGCGGATGACGTGATGACCTATTACAGCCCGAATGGCGGCGGTTATGGCGATCCGCTGAAACGCCCGCCGGTCAAGGTGCTTGAGGATGTGCTGGACGGGTTCTGTTCGGTCAGCCATGCGCGCGAGGTCTATGGCGTGATCGTGGACGCTGAGGCCGAGACGGTGGACATGGTAGCGACCGAGGCGCTGCGGGCCGGGATGAGGCAGTAAGGCCGCGCCCCCTTCTTCTTGATTGCGCGGGCAAGTCTCCCCTGAGGTGTCCGCGCCGACTTCCGGCCTGCTTGCAGGCCGGATTTTTCGTTTCATGGCCCCCGGGAAGGAGGCGGCCATGATCCAGCGCGATAGCTGGATGCGTGTCTGATCATTTCCTTTTGCGACGGATTCCTGCGACCAATCGGGCAGAAGCGAGAGGACGCAGGACAGATGGCCGATTTTTCTCCGACTGCCGATTATGCCGAGATCCGCGATGGCGTGGCGAAGGTCTGCGCCGAGTTTCCGGGCAGCTACTGGCGCGATCTGGATGCGCGGCGGGCCTATCCGGATGCCTTCGTGCAGGCGCTGATCCGGGCGGGATGGCTGGGTGCGATGATCCCCGAGGCCTATGGTGGATCGGGCCTGCCGCTGACGGCGGCGGCGGTGATCCTGGAGGAGATCCATCGGCAGGGATGCAATGCGGCGGCGTGTCATGCGCAGATGTACACGATGGGAACGCTGCTGCGGCATGGCAACGCGGCGCAGAAGCGCGCCTATCTGCCGGGGATTGCGGACGGGTCGCTGCGGTTGCAGGCCTTTGGCGTGACGGAACCCACGAGCGGCACGGATACGCTGTCGCTGAAGACGGTGGCGCGGCGCGAGGGCGACGGCTGGATCATCAACGGGCAGAAGATCTGGACCAGCCGGGCGGAGCATTCGGACCTGATGATCCTGCTGGCGCGCACCACCCCGCGCGAGGCGGCGGCGTCGCGGACGGACGGGCTTTCGGTGTTTCTGGTCGACCTGCGCGGACTGGTAGGGAACGGCATCACCATCCGGCCCATCCGCACGATGATGAACCATGCCACGACCGAGGTCTTCTTCGACAATGTGCGCATCCCAGCCGATGCCCTGATCGGGGAAGAGGGGAAGGGGTTCCGCTATATCCTGTCGGGGATGAATTCCGAGCGGATACTGATTGCCGCCGAATGCATCGGGGATGCCAAGTGGTTCCTGCAGAAGGGCGCGGATTATGCGCGGGAGCGGGTCGTGTTCGGCACGCCCATCGGGCAGAATCAGGGGGTTCAGTTCCCGCTGGCGCGGGCCTGGGCGCATATGACGGCAGCGGAGGCGATCGTCTATCGCGCGGCGGCGATCTATGATGCAGGGCAGAATCCGGGGGTAGAGGCGAATACAGCCAAGATGCTGGCCGCCGATGCAAGCTGGGAGGCGGCGGAAGCCTGCCTTCAGACCCATGGCGGCTTCGGTTTTGCCGAGGAATATGACGTGGAGCGCAAGTTCCGCGAGGCACGGCTGTATCAGGTGGCCCCTATTTCCACGAATCTGATCCTGTGCCACATCGCCGAGCAGGTGCTTGGATTGCCCAAGAGCTATGGTCCGGGGCGCGGTTGATGGCGCGCGATCTGGAGGGACTGCTGGTGGTTGCGTTGGAGCAGGCGGTGGCGGCCCCGCTTTGCACGGCGCGGCTGGCGGATGCGGGCGCACGGGTGATCAAGGTGGAACGTCCGGGCGGGGATTTCGCGCGGGGCTATGACCGGCTGGTACATGGGGAAAGCGCCTATTTCGTCTGGGCCAACCGGGGGAAGGAGTCGATCTGCCTGGACCTGCGGGTGGCGGAGGATCTGGCGCTGCTGAAACGCATGGTCGCGCAGGCGGATGTCTTTGTGCAGAACCTTGCGCCGGGGGCGGCGGAGCGGCTGGGGCTGGGGGCCGAGGCGGTGCGGGCGGGGAATCCCGGGCTGATCCATCTGTCGATCTCGGGCTATGGCGACGAGGGGCCGTATCGGGAGCAGAAGGCCTATGACATGCTGATCCAGGGCGAAAGCGGGCTTCTGTCGATCAACGGTACGCCCGAGGGCGCCGCGCGGGTGGGGATTTCGGTCTGTGACATCGCGGCGGGTGAGACGGCCTTTGCCGCCGTGCTGCAATCGCTGCTGGCGCGGGGGATACGCGGAGAGGGTCGCGCGGTGGAGGTGTCGCTGTTCCACACGATGGCCGACTGGATGAATGTGCCCTATCTGCAGGCGGCCTATGGCGGGGCGACACCGCCGCGCGTCGGGCTGCGGCATCCGTCGATCGCGCCCTATGGGGCCTTCGATTGTGCCGATGGGCGGCAGGTTCTGCTGGCGGTGCAGAGCGATCGCGAATGGGCGATGCTGGCGGCACGGGTTCTGGGGCAGGCGGAGTTGGCCGATGATCCACGTTTTGCCACCAATGTGGCGCGGGTGGCCCATCGGGAGGCGGTGGAGGCGCTGATCGCGCCGGTTCTGGCTGGGATCGACCGCGAGGCGGCCATGGCGCGGCTGGGCGCAGCGGGGATTGCCTGCGGGCGGCTGTCGGGGATGGAGGATCTGGCGGTGCATCCGCAAGCGCGGCGGATCACGGTGGAGAGCCCGACAGGGCCTGTCGCGATGATGGCGCGCGGTGTTCGGTTCAGCGATGGCGAGGCGGGCGCGGGGGCGGTTCCAGCGCTGGATCAGCACGGGGCGGTGTTGCGCGCAGAATTCGGGCAAGGGGGATAGGATGGCACGACACCTGATAACAGCGGCGGCGCAGATGGGGCCTATCGCACGCAGCGAGACCCGCGCCGATACGGTGCGGCGTCTGGTCGGGATGATGGGCGAGGCGCGGGGACGGGGGGCGGAACTGGTGGTATTCACCGAACTGGCGCTGACCACCTTCTTCCCGCGCTGGATGATCGAGGACGAGGCGGAACTGGACAGCTTCTATGAGGCTGCGATGCCTTCGCCCGCGACGCAGCCGCTGTTCGACGAGGCGCAGAAGCTGGGGATCGGGTTCAGCCTCGGCTATGCGGAACTGGTGGTCGAAGGGGGCGTGAAGCGGCGTTTCAACACGTCGATCCTGGTGGACAGGACGGGGAGGATCATCGGCAAGTATCGCAAGGTGCATCTGCCCGGCCATGACGCGCCACAGCCGGGGCGGGCGTTTCAGCATCTGGAGAAGCGGTATTTCGAGCCTGGCGATCTGGGCTTTCCGGTCTTTCGCGGCTTTGGCGGCGTGATGGGCATGGCGATCTGCAACGATCGGCGCTGGCCCGAGACCTATCGGGTGATGGGGCTGCAGGGGGTGGACATGGTCATGCTGGGCTACAACACGCCTTTTGATCATACCGGCGACGAGGCGGTGAACAGCCTTACCTTGTTCCACAACCACCTGTCGATGCAGGCCGGGGCCTATCAGAACGCGACCTGGGTTGTCGGCACCGCAAAATGCGGGACAGAGGAAGGATCGAAGATGGGCGGGCAAAGCGTCATCATCGCGCCATCGGGCGAGATCGTGGCGCAGGCCGTGACCGTGGAGGACGAGGTGATCACCGCGAAATGCGATCTCGACATGGGGCGCATCTACAAGGAGACGATCTTCAACTTCGCCCGCCATCGCAGGCCGGAACACTATGGGCTGATCGTGGAGCGGACGGGGGCGATCCTGCCGCCGGAATAGACCGCACAGGACAGGCGCAAGGCAGAGAGGCGCGGGCATGCTGCGCGGGGCGACCGGAGAGAGACCGGATCGCCCCGCGCGGCGTTGTGCGTGTGCTTTGTACATTCCTGACATGTGCTGGCGGAAATCAGATATCGCATCAGGATATGAAGCGACGAATTCGGCAGCGCAGTTCGGCATGGCTTTGGGAAGAAACCTCAGGAATCATTGATGATTATCGCGCGGCGTGCGGCTGGTAACGAATGGCGCATCCGCGACGCTGCCCTGTCTACTGTATGCAAAATCCTGTTTGCGGAAGGGCTGAGTCGTGGCTCAATCTGCGGATCACGGGGCCGAGGCGGGACAGGAGCCGAGGCAGGACAGGGAGACAGGGATGATACGCGTTGGGGTTGATGTCGGCGGGACGTTCACGGACCTGGTGCTGGAGCGGGTCGAAGGCGCGCGGCGGCAGGTCTTCACCCACAAGGTCGCATCTACCATCGCGGATCAGTCGATCGCCGTCGTGCGGGGTGTGGTTGAATTGTGTGCCATCGCGGGCGTGCAGCCGGACCAGATCGACGCGCTGTTTCATGGCACGACGGTGGCGACGAACATCGTGATCGAACGCAACGGGGCCGAGGTGGGGATGATTACCACGCGTGGCTTTCGCGACATTCTGCACATGGGCCGGCACAAGCGGCCGCACAATTTTTCGTTGCAGTTCGACGTGCCATGGCAGAGCGCACCGCTGATCAAGCGACGCAACCGGATCGTGGTGGACGAGCGCATCCTGCCGCCGGACGGCCGGGTGGAGATGAAGCTGGACGAAGATCAGGTGGAGCGAGCGGCGGAACTGTTCGCCGAACGGGGCTTGGAAGCCGTGGTCGTTGGGTTCCTGTTCTCCTTCCTGAACAACGACCACGAGATGCGTGCGGCGGAAATCGTGCGGCGGGTGTTGCCCGAAGCCTTTGTCTGCGCCTCGTCCGAAGTGGTGAACACGATCCGCGAATACGAGCGGTTCTCGACTGCGGCTATGAACGCCTATATCGGGCCGAAGACCAAGCGCTATCTGGACAACCTGCAGCGGCGTCTGGCCGGGGCCGGGGTGCGGGCCATCGTGCGGATCATGCAGTCGAATGGCGGGATCAGCACGGTGGAGCAGGCCAGCCGGAACCCGGTGGGGCTGTTGCTGTCGGGTCCGGCGGGGGGGGTGATCGGCGGGCGCTGGACCGGCGCTGCCTGCGATCAGCGCGACATCATCACGATAGATATCGGCGGTACCTCGGCCGATATCAGCGTGATCCGCGACGGGGCCCTGACGATCAAGAATCCGCGCGACACGGAGGTGGCTCATCTGCCCGTGCTGGTGCCGATGATCGACATCGACGCCATCGGCGCGGGGGGCGGATCCATTGCCTATGTCGACAGCGGCGGGGCGTTCCGGGTTGGGCCGAAATCGGCAGGGGCGGAGCCGGGGCCCGCCTGTTACGGCAAGGGCGGCACGCATCCCACGGTGACGGATGCACAGGTGGTGCTGGGGCGGCTGGATCCCGAGCATTTCCTGGGCGGCGGGCTGGCGATTGATCCGGCCCTGTCGGAGCAGGCGATCCGCATGCATCTGGCCGAGCCGCTTGGCATGAGCGTGAAGGACGCGGCGCTGGGCGTTCTGAAGATCATCAACAACAACATGGCGCTTGCAATTGCCTCTAATTCCGTGGCGCGGGGGATTGATCCGAGGAACTACAGCCTGATGGCCTTTGGCGGGGCGGGGCCCCTGCATGGGGTGGCGCTGGGCGAGATGATCGCGGCGAAGAACGTGATCTCGCCCTTGCATCCGGGGATCACGGCGGCGATGGGCCTTCTGGTGACGGAGCCGCGCTATGAATTCACCCAGTCTTCGCTGGCGATTCTGCAGGCGGCGGGCGCGGCGGAACTGGCGGCGGTGAACGGGGTCTACGACCGGCTGAAGGAGGAGGCGGCGGCGCAGCTGGCGGCGGACGGGATTCCGCCGGAGCGGCAGAAGTTCGAGAGGGTGGCCGAGTGCCGCTATGTCGGGCAGGGCTTCGAGTTGCGGGTACCGGTGCCTGACGGGCCTTTCACGGCGGAGAGCGCGCAGGAAATGGCGCGGCGGTTCTTTGCGGTGCATCGCACGGAATATGGCCATGCCTTTGAGGATCAGGCGGTGCAGATGGTCACCCTGCGGGTGATCGGATCGTCGGAGTCTGACACGCTGATGCTGCCAATGCTGGAGACCGGGGGGCGGCGGAACCCTTCGGAGGCGGCGCTTTACGCCCGGCTCACCACCTTTGACAGCGGCGAGACGATCCAGACGCCGCGCTTTGACCGGATGAAGCTAAGGGCGGCAGATGTCGTCGTGGGGCCTGCCGTGATCGTGCAGCAGAATTCGACCACCATCGTGCCGCCCGGCTATGCCGCGACGGTGCGCAAGATCGGCGATCTGGTGATCGCCCGCGACATGCAGGAGGGCTGAGATATGGGGCAGGACATGGACAGGACCATTGATCCGATCACCTTGCAGGTCATCGGGGGGGCGCTGCATGCGATCGCCGAGCAGATGGGGAACGTGCTGTACCGCATGTCCTATTCGTCGATCATCCGCGAAAGCCAGGACCTTGGCGCGGGGTTGTTCGATCTGGATTACAATACGCTGTGCGAAAGCGATTCCACACCAATGCATATCGGGTCGATCCCCGGCTATCTGCGCGGGATCGAGAAGAGTATTCCCAAGGATTCCTGGCGGCCAGGGGATGTGGTGATCCACAACCACCCCTATTACGGAGCCAGCCATTCGCCCGATATCGGGATCGTGATGCCGATCTTCTATCGCGGCGAGCTGGTCGGATTTTCGGCCAATACGGCGCATCACCTGGATATCGGGGCGGCAACGCCGGGGCTGATCATCGACGTGCCGGATGTCTTTGCCGAGGGCATGTTGCTGAACGGGCTGAAGCTGGCCGAGGCGGGTGTCCGGAACGAGACGCTCTGGCGCTATATCAGTGGCAATACGCGGGTGCCCGGGCTGGTGATGCGCGATCTGGAAGCGCAGATCGCGGCGGCGGAACTGGGGGTGAAGCGCTATTGCGAGCTGATGGACACCTATGGGCGCGACACCGTGGAACAGGCCGCGGCGCAGCTCATGGACTATTCCGAGCGCATGTTGCGGCGCGAGATCGCCAAGATCCCCGACGGGGATTACACCGCCGAAGGGTTCATGGATGATGACGGGCGGACGCGTGACGTGCGGCTGCCGATCAAGGTGACAGTGCGGGTGCGGGGCGATGATGTGGAGGTGGACCTGACCGGGTCTTCGCCTCAGGTGCCCACGGCTTTCAACGTGCCCTTCGAGGGTTCCACCAAGGTGGCCTGCTATTTCGCCTTCCGGGCGTTGCTGCTGGATACCTATACCAATCAGGAATACATCCCGCAGAACGAGGGGTCATTCCGGCCGGTGAAGGTGACGGCGCCGCTCGGGTCCATCTTCAACCCGATCGCACCCGCCGCCTGCGAGGCGCGGTTCAACCAGATCCAGCGTGTCGTGGACCTGATCATCAAGGCACTGGCACCGGTCCTGCCGGAGAAATCGACGGCGGGGAATGCGGCCTGTCTTTCCTTTGCCTCTTATTCGGGCGTGCGCGAGAGCGGGGATTACTGGGTGTTGATCGAGGTGAACGAAGCGGCGATGGGGGGGCGGCCCCATTCCGATGGGCCGGACACGATCGAGGAATTGATGCGCAACACGCGCAACAACCCGCTGGAGGATCTGGGCATGCATCTGCCGATGATCTGCGACCGCTACGAGATCCGCGACGACGTGTTCCCGGGGGCGGGAAAGTATCGTGGGGGCATGGGCGTGGTGAAATCCCAGCGCTTTCTTACTCCGGGCTTCATGACGCATGAAAGCGACAGGAACGAGGACGCGCCCTGGGGGATCTTTGGCGGGACGGATGGCGTTCCGGCGCGGGTGCGTATCCACAATGCGGCGCGGGCAGAGGAGCCGCGCGATGTGCATGCCAAATTCTCGGGCATGCGGGCCGAGTTGGGGGATGTTGTCAGCTATCTGTCGCCATGCGGGGGCGGGTTCGGCAACCCGTTGGAGCGTGCGCCGGCCAAGGTGCTGGACGATTTGCTGGATGGTTTCATCAGTGCAGACCATGCGCGCGAGGTTTATGGCGTGGTCTTCAAGCCTGTCTCCAACGGCTATGGCTGGGGGTTGGACGAAGCCGCGACCGAGGCCCTGCGCGCCCAGCGTCGCGTGGCATAGGGAGCGGGGTAGGGCGGTTGGAATTTGTCGATCTGCAGTATTTCGTAAGCATTGCCGAAACCGGAAGCTTCACGAAATCGGCCTTGCAGAACAATGTCGCGCAATCGGCATTGAGCCGCCGCGTGCGCGATCTTGAGGCGGAGATGGGCACGGCGCTGTTCTATCGAAACGGCCGTGGGGTGGTGCTGACCGAGGCGGGGGAGACGTTTCTTGCTGCCGCGCGGGGGATACTCGCGCAGCGCGAGGCCTTGCGGCAGGACATGCGCCGCGCCTCGGGCGAGTTGGACGGGACCGTGAAGCTGGCGGTGCCGCCCTCGGTCGGGCTGGTGCTGCTGGCGCCCCTGCTTCGCCAGATCCGGGCGGACCATCCGCGCATCCGGATGCGGGTGCTGGAGGGGTTCAGCGGGCATGTGGCGGACTGGCTGGCGGCGGGCAAGGTCGATCTGGCGGTGCTCTACAAGATGAAGTCCAGCACGCTGCTGGATGCGGAACATCTGTTGTTCGAGGACATGTTCCTGATTTCGGCCCCCGATGCACCGCCCATCGGGCGGGCGGATGCGGTGAGCATGGCAGAGGTGGCGGGCGAGGAATTGGTATTGCCGGGCAGCCCGCACGGATTGCGGCTGCTGGTCGAAGATGCGGCGGCGCGGGCGCAGGTGACGCTGACCGTGGGCATGGAGGTGGAAACGCTGCCCACGATTTATGATCTGGTGCGTACGGGCGGTCTGCGGACGATCCTGCCGCTGGCGGCGGTGAAGGAGCAGGTCGCAGAGGGGCGGCTGCGGGCGCAGCACATCATGGATCCGGTGATCAGCCGCGAGCTGATCCTGGCCCATGCGCCGCATCGGGCAGCGGCACCGGTGACGAAGGCCGTCGTGCGGTTGATCCGCAGCAAGATCGGGGAATTAGTCCGCTCGGGCGCCTGGGACGGGCGCATCTGAGCGGGGTCAAATCAGGGAGATCAGGATGAGCGAAGCCTATCCGACACTGTTTTCACCCGTGACGCTGGGGCCGATGACCCTGCGGAACAGGATTGCCATGGCACCGCTGACCCGCCAGATGGCCCATGCCGATGGCACGCCGACGGACGAGATGGCAGCCTATTACGCCCGGCGCGCGCGGGGTGGCTTGGGGCTGATCATCACGGAAGGCACCTATGAGCAGGAGGCCTTCCAGTCGCGGGCCTATCTGTCGCAGCCGGGCATCGCCAATGCCGCCCATGTGGCCGGCTGGCGACCGGTCTGCGAGGCGGTCCATGCGCACGGGGCGAAGATTGTCATCCAGTTGATGCATGGGGGGCGGGTGTCGGATCCGCGCGTTCTAGGCGGCGCGCCGCCGGTCAGTGCTTCGGCCACGCAAAGCGGCGGATGGACGCTTTATACGGACAATGACTATGAAAAGGGCATCCGCAACATTCAGGGAGCCTGGCCGAAGGTGACATTCGGCCAGGCCCGGGCGCTGACGGTGGAGGAGATCCACGCGGTTGCGGACGGGTTTGCAGCCGGGGCGAAGCGGGCCGTCGAGGCGGGGGCGGACGGCGTGGAGGTGCATGGCGCGAACGGCTATCTGCTTTGGCAGTTCATCACGCCCAAGACCAACCTGCGCACGGATGAATTTGGCGGCAGCCCGGAGAACAACGTCCGGTTCGCGCGGCTGGTGGGCGAGAGGATCCGGGCCGCCATCGGGCCGGACAAGGCGATCATCCTGCGGCTGTCGCAGGATGGGGTGGATGATTTCACCGGGGCCTGGCCCGGCGGCACCGCCTATGCCAAGGCGGTGGGCAAGGCGCTTGCGGGGTCGGATTACGACGCGCTGCATTGGGCAAGTTTCAACTATCTGGACAACCGATTTGCCGATGATCCGACGCCGATGCCGACGGTAATACGCCGGGCGTCAGGGTTGCCGGTGATCACCAACGGGGGGATCGCCGATGGCGCGCAGGCGGAAGCCGCGCTGACATCCGGGGCCGGCGACATGGTGGCCATAGGGAGGCCGATCTTTGCCCATCCCGACTGGCCCTATATCGTGCGGTCGGGGGTTCCCTATCCCTGGCTGGACTTTGACCGGAAATACGTGGTCCAGCCGCCGCTGGATTTCGGGCTGGCCTATCCGACGGGCCTTGTCGATCCGGGCTGGCCTCTGCCATGAGCGGGGACCATGCCGATTGGATCGGGCGGGGGACGGTCCGCAGGGACCGGCTGTCGACGCGTCTGATCGGCCAGTTCCGGGCGACGCTGCCCGACCTGCTGTGCGAGGAGGAGGTGCCACCGGGGCTGTTCTGGACCCTGGCCCCGGATGCGTTGCCGCCCGAGGATCTGGGGCGGGACGGGCATGCGCGGCCGGGGATCGCGCTGCCCGCGCTGCCCTTGCCGCGCCGGATGTGGGCGGGGGGGGAGATCAGGTTTCTCCATCCCCTGCAGGCGGATGATGAGGTGGAGCGCGACAGCCGGATCGAAGCGATCACACAGAAAACGGGATCGACGGGAGCACTGATCTTCATCGCGGTGCGGCACGACTATCGGGTGGGGGCTCGGCTGTGCATCAGCGAGCGGCAGGATCTTGTCTATCGCGCCGATCCGGTGCCGGGGCAGGCGGTGCCGGATCATCCCCCGGCACCCGACCTTGGGCAGCCGGTGGCGGCGGTGGCGTTACTGTCCGATCCGGTGCGGCTGTTCCGGTTTTCGGCCATGACCTTCAACGGCCATCGCATCCATTATGACGCCGATTATGCGCGACAGGTGGAGGGCTATGGTGGGCTGGTGGTGCATGGGCCGTTGCAGGCGGTGGCGATGATGAACCTTGCGACGAAGGTGCTGGGGCATGTGCCGGAGGTGTTTTCCTATCGCGGCCTGTCCCCCCTGATCGCGGGCGAGGCGGCCGAAGTGCAGGCGCATCGCGACGACGCAGGGCTGGCCCTGCGCGTGGTGAAGACGGGCGGATCCGTGACCATGGCGGGGCGGGCGGGATAGACGTCAGTCGTTGCACGCCGCGGTGATCTGCGCGCGATAGCCGGACGGGGTCTGGCCGAACTTTGCCTTGAACAGGCGCGAAAACTGCGCCTGGTCGGAAAATCCGAAGCGATATGCAATGTCGGACATCTGGCCGGGATTGGGCATCTGGAGCAGGTCGCGCGCGGCCTTGAGACGTTCTTCCCGGACGAATTGCGAGACGGTGCAGTTCACCTCGGCAAAGAGTTCATGAAGGTAGCGCTTCGAGATGCCCACGGCGTCGGCGATGATTTCCGGCGAGAGATCGGGGTTCGACAGATCCCGCAGGATCACGTTTTCGGCGCGCCGGCGGTGGGCATCGCGCACCGAAGAGCCGGCACCCTGTTCCACCTCGCTCGTCCGGTCGAGGGCGAGGGCGAGGAGTTCGACCAGATGGCGGCTGAGGACAGCATCGCTATTGGGATCGGAGCTGGCATGGCGTTGGATCTGCTGCGCCATGGTGGTGAAGAGGGAGCCGATGCCTTCGCGCCCGTTGAAGACCAGGGCGCAGTAGCGATCGGGATTGCGGAGCTTGGTCGCGAGGACGGGCTTTGCGATCTTGAGCACACAGAGGTCGTTCGCGTTGGCATAGGAGAAGCGATAGGGTTCGTCGCCGCGTTCCAGGATGAAGCCGCCCGGATCGCAGCGCACCTCGCGGCCCAGTTGGCGGAAATCGACGGGCGACTTGCGTGGGATTGTGATGAGGTACTGCTCTTCCGTGGCGGAGGAGATGTGATGGCGGTGGCGTTCGTACTGCACCGCTTCGGTACACAGGCGCGACAGCGAGATATCGCCAACGTTGCTGTGTTCGAGCTGGCCTTCGAACCGTGCGGCATCGCGGAAGGTCAGGTCGAGCGGGAAATACGCCTCGGCGATCACCGCGTTCCAGTGCCCGGCGCGCGCCGACGCGGGCAGTCTGTCCGTGCTGTGCAGGCTGCGTGTCATTGGGTGTGCCCACCGTTTCCGGGTGCGTGTCGTATTCAATGATCCTCTTTGCGGGACAGGAGTCAATTCCGCAATGCAATCCAGATATGCCGTGGCGCGACCGCCCGGTGAAGTTTCGCGCCGAGGTGCGCGGAGTGACAAATCCTTGTGCGCCCGGTGACAAGACGGAGGGGCAGGGGTGCTGCAACCTGTCGGCAAGAACCAATGACAAGGCCGGGATTCGGCCGACACAGGGAGAGCGATTCCGATCCGTCCGCAGGGACTGCGGCGACGAGGATCCCTGTGCGGCGATCCCCCAGAGGAGGATGACATGGCTGCACGAAACGTCGATCCGATCACATTGTCCGTTGTGCGCGGGGTGCTGGAGACGACCCAGCGCGAGATGACGCTGGCGCTGGAACAGACCGCGCGATCATCGGTGTTCAACCTGGCGCATGACTATTCGACGGCACTGTTCAACCATACGCCCGAGATGATCCTGCAGGGGCAGGACATTCCCATTCATCTGGGCAGCCTGATCCCGGCGATGAAATCGGTGGCAAGCTATTTTGCCGGTGACATCCATGACGGCGATCTGATGCTGCACAACGATCCCTCCTATGGCGGCAGCCACATCATCGACACCTGCATGTACATGCCGGTGTTCTATGAGGGCGAACTGGTCTTCTGGACGGTATGCAAGGGCCACCTGACCGATATCGGCGGGCCGGTTCCGGCGGGATACAACCCCAATGCAACAGAGATCTATGCCGAGGGGCTGCGCATTCCGCCGGTCAAGATCTGGGACAAGGGCAAGCCGCGCAACGACGTGATGAACCTGCTGCTGTCCAACATGCGGGCGCGGCGCGATCAGGAAGGTGATTTTAACGCGCTGATCGGGGCCTGCCAGGTGGGTGCGCGCAACCTGAAGCGGCTGATGGACAAATACGGCAAGGCAATGGTGCAGGAGTGCATCGCCGAATTGCTGGACATGGCAGAGCATCACATGCGGTCGCTGATCGCCGAGGTGCCGGACGGCACCTATAGCGGAACGGCGATCCTGGAGGATGCCGGCCACGGCTATGGCGATTTCGAGATCACCGCGACGGTGACGATCAAGGGCGACGGGTGCCATATTGCCATCAACAGCCCTCCGCAGATTCCCTATTTCATCAACAGCTATGAGGGAAACAGCCATTCCGGTGTCTATCTGGGGCTGATGATGTTCGCGCAACTGCCGCCCCCTTACAACGAGGGGCTGTATCGCTGCGTTACAACCGACATGGGTCCGAAGGGGACGCTGTGCAACGCGAAGTCGCCCGCGCCGCACATGAACTGCACCACGACGCCGATGGAGACCCTGACCGATGCGGTGCGGCTGGCCTTTGAACAGGCGGCGCCGGCCAAGGTTTCGGCAAGCTGGGGCCATGCCAATGGCTGCAACATCGCAGGATGGGACAAGCGGCATGACGAGGAATATGTGACGATGGTCCTGGCCTCGATCATCTCGGGGGCGGGGGCCACGGCGCAGGCAGATGGCTGGCATGCGGTGGGGCCAGAATGCTGTTTCGGGGCGCTGACGAGCGGCGATATCGAGATGCTGGAACACAGCTATCCGATCATCATCCACCGTTATTCGCTGATGGAGGACAGCGGCGGGGCGGGCAAAAACCGGGGTGGATCCGGCACCTGCTGGGAGGTGGAGCCGCTCGACACGCCTATGACGCTGATCACTTTCGGCGAGGGACGGCGCATCCCGGCGATGGGGGCGGCGGGGGCGAAATCCGCGATGGTGGAAAAGAAGGTGGGGCGGCTGGAGGTGACCCGGAACGGGCAGACCCAGATCATCACCAACAACGTGATCGAGACGATCCAGCCCGGTGAAAGGGCTGCAAACAAGAACCCTGGCGGCGGCGGTTTCGGCAACCCGTTCGAGCGGGATGTGCAGAAGGTGGTCGAGGATGTGCGCAATGGTCTGGTGAGCCTTGAAGGCGCGCGCCTGGACTACGGCGTGGTCATCACGGACCGCGAGAGCCTGACCGTCGATGCCGATGCCACCGCGAAACTGCGCGCAGCGGCGGCTGCCTGAAACCCGGACCGAGGATAACCGAAATGCAGAACCAATATCGTTTGGGCATCGACGCGGGCGGCACCTTCACGGATTTCATCCTTGCCGATCGCGAAGGGGAGGTGCGCATCTTCAAGGCCCTGTCCACCCCGCAGGACCCGACGCAGGCCATCCGCAACGGTCTTGCCCTGATCGAGGAGGAGACGGGCATCAAGGCGGGCGAGATCGTGTCGCATGCCGATCTGTGCATCAACGGCACGACCGTGGGGCTGAACGCGCTGATCCAGCACAAGGGCGCGCGGACGGGGCTGATCGCCACGGCCGGCCATGAGGACTCAATCGAGATCCGTCTGGGCCATAAGGAAGACGGCTATCGTTATGATCCGGAATATCCTCCGGCGCGGATGCTGGTGCCGCGCTATCTGCGGCGCGGGGTGCGCGAGCGGGTGGTGTCGACTGGCGCGGTGCATATCCCGTTGCACGAGGAGGATGTGCGCGCGGCCTGCGCGCATTTCCTGCGCGAGGGCGTGGAGTCGGTGGCGATCAGCTTTGTCTGGTCGGTGCTGCATCCCGAGCATGAGATGCGCGCGGCCGAGATCGTGCGCGAGATGATGCCGGATGTGCGCCTAACCGTGGGCAGCCAGCTTTACCCGCAGGTGCGGGAATATACCCGCACCTCGACCGCTATCGTGAACGCCTATCTGGCGCCGATCCTGTCGCGCTATGTAGAGGCGGTGGATGGCTACTTCCGAAGCCTGGGGGCGAAGAACCCGGTGCGCTATTTCCAGTCGAATGGCGGGCTGGCTCTGGGGTCGGTGGTCAGCGATCAATCGGTCTATGCGATCAATTCCGGCCCGGCCTCTGCGCCGCAGGCGGCGCTCTATATCGGCGAGCCGTGGGATTTGAAGAACATCATCACGGTGGACATGGGGGGCACCTCGTTCGACATCACGCTGACGCGGGACGGGCGGGCGAATGTGTCGAAGAACATAGACTTCCTGCGCTATCGCATCGGCATCCCGATGATCCAGGTGGAAACGCTGGGCGCGGGGGGTGGGTCCATCGGCTGGATCGACAGCATGGGCCTGTTGCAGATGGGCCCGCAATCGGCGGGATCCGAGCCGGGGCCTGCCTGCTATGATCAGGGCGGCGAGAAGCCCACGACGACGGATGCCAACCTTGTGCTGGGCTATCTGAATCCCGATGGACTGGTGGGCGGACGCTTGCCGCTGAACGTGACCAGGGCGCGGACGGCCATCGAGACGCATCTGGCCCGGCCGCTGGGCTTGACCGTGGAGCAGGCGGCCTTTGGCATGTTCACTATCGTGAACAACAACATGGTGAACGCCATCCGCCGCGTGTCGGTGGAGCGTGGCTATGATCCGCGCGACTTCGTGCTGAACTGCGCGGGCGGCGCGACCGGGGCGCATATCTCGGCGCTGGCGCGGGAAATGGGCATCCGGCGGGTGCTGGTGTCGAAACTGGCCTCGGGCCTTTGCGCCTATGGGCAGATCATTTCGGATGTGAAGTACAACTACATGGCTCCGGCGCCGGTGCGGCTGGAGGGCGCAGTGGCTGCGGAGCGGCTGGACGGGCTGTTCCGGGGGCTGGAGGCGCGAGGGATCGCGGACCTGGCCGCCGACGGGTTCGGCGAGGACCGCGTCACGATCCGGCGGTCGCTGGACATGCGCTATGTGGGACAGGTGCATGAATGCACCGTCGACGTCGACCCCTTCCCGCTGGACGAAGCCGCGCTAGAACGTTTACGGTCGGCGTTCCATGCGCGCCATGAAGAGCTTTATACCTATTCCGAGCCAGGCAGTGTCGTGGAGGTCGTGAATGTGGAAAGCGCCATCTGGGGCCAGGTGGACAAGCCGAAGCGGATGTCGATCGCGCAGGGAGCTGGCGCCGACAAGGCGCTGGTCGGGACGCGAGAGATGATCTTCACGGCCGACGGGGTGGCACGCTCTGCCCCGGTCTATGCGGGCGATCTGCTGGGGGCAGGGGACCGGATCGTGGGCCCCGCGGTGATCGAGGAAGTGACTACGACCGTGGTGATCGAACCGGACTGGACGGCCGAACTGCACGAGTCGGGGGTCTATGTTCTGGATTACAGGGGCTGAGGAGGGGACGGCATGACCATCATCAACTGTGACATGGGCGAAGGGTTCGGCCTCTATCGGATCGGCGATGACGAGGGGCTCATGCCGCTGATCGACGTGGCCAATGTGGCCTGCGGATTTCATGCGTCCGATTTCAACCACATGCGGCGAACGGTGCAACTGGCCGCGCGGCATGGCGTGAAGGTGGGGGCGCATCCGTCCCTGCCGGATCTGCAGGGCTTTGGCCGCCGGGAGATGAAGATCGGGCGCGAGGAACTGGTCAACTGCATGATCTATCAGATCGGGGCGCTGAAAGGGTTCCTCGAGGCCGAAGGCATGGCGTTGAACCATATCAAGCCGCACGGATCGCTTTATGGCATGGCTGCGCGGATCGAGGATGTGGCCAATGCCGTGGCGGATGTTGCCGACATCTTCCGCGTGCCGCTGTTCGGTATGGCCGGGACGCTGCACGAGACGATCTATACCGCGCGGGGCCATGCCTTCGTGTCGGAATTCTATGCCGACCTAGACTACAACGATCAGGGCGGGCTGATCATCACCCGCGAACATGCGGCGACCGATCCGGCGCTGGCGGCTGCGAATTGTCGCCGCGCAGTTGCCGAGGGCAAGGTGACCAGCGTGGGCGGCGTCGATGTGGCGGTCCGCGCCGATGCAATCTGCGTGCATTCCGATACGCCCAACGCTGTGGCCGTGGCCGAGGCGGTGCGTGCCGCCGTAGCGGCCTGATCCCATTCAACCGAAGACGAGGACCGAGACATGAGCAAGCAGATCCTTTCGCCCCTTCCCGGCACCTTCTATCGGCGCCCCTCGCCCGACAAGCCGGCCTTCAAGGAGGTGGGTGACCCGGTTGCCGTGGGTGACGTCATCGGGCTGATCGAGGTGATGAAGTCCTTTAACGAGGTGCAGGCGGATCAGGCCGGCACGATCATCGGATTTCCCGTCGATGACGAGGAACCGGTGATGGCGGGTCAGCCGCTTGTCGATCTGGGCTGAGCAATGGCGATCCGCAAGCTTCTGATCGCCAACCGGGGCGAGATTGCCGTACGGATCATCCGCGCGGCCAGAGAGTTGGGCATCAGGACCGTGCAGGTCTACAGCATGGCCGATGCCGACAGTCTGGCGGTGAAGCTGGCCGATGAGGCCGTGCCGATCGGCCCGCCTGCCGCGGCAAAATCCTATCTGAAGATCGACACGATCCTTGAAGCGGCGCGGTTGACCGGGGCGGATGCGGTGCATCCGGGCTATGGCTTTCTGGCCGAGAACGCGGATTTCGCCGATGCAGTGGAGGCGGCGGGCATGATCTGGGTCGGCCCCAAGGGCGATGCGATCCGGGTAATGGGTGACAAGGTCGCCGCGCGGATCGCCGCGGAACGGGCGGGCGTGCCTGTCGTGCCGGGGTCGGACGGGCGGGTGGACGACCCAGAACAGGCGCGCGCCATCGCGCTTGCCATCGGGTTTCCGGTGATGATCAAGGCCGCCGCCGGTGGGGGCGGGCGGGGCATCCGCATCGCCCATGACATGGAGGAGTTCGACCGCCTGATGCTGCAGGCCAGCGCTGAGGCGAGGGCGGCCTTCGGGGACGGGGGCCTGTATCTGGAAAAGGTGATCGAGCGCGCGCGGCATATCGAGGTGCAGATCCTTGGAGACGGCACGCGCGCCGTGCATTGCTTTGAGCGGGAATGTTCGCTGCAACGCCGCCGCCAGAAGGTCTGGGAAGAGGCGCCGTCGGCTGCCTTGCCGCAGAGCTTGCGGGAGAAGCTCTGCGCTTCGGCCGTGTCTCTTGCTGAGTCGGTGGGGTATCGCGGGGCGGGGACGCTGGAATATCTGTATGACGACCAGAGCGGGCAGTTCTTTTTTATCGAGATGAACACGCGGATCCAGGTTGAGCATCCGGTGACCGAGATGGTCACTGGGTTGGATCTGGTGCGCGAGATGATCCGGGTGGCGGGGGGAGAACCCCTGCGAATGCGGCAGGACGAGATCGTCCTGCGCGGGCATGCCATTGAAGTGCGGATCAATGCCGAGGACCCGGCGCGCAACTTTCAACCGGGGCCGGGAACAGTGGCCGCGCTGTCGGTGCCTGGGGGGGCGGGGGTGCGGTTCGATACGATGCTGTATCAGGGCTATACCGTGCCGCCCTTCTACGACTCGCTTCTGGGAAAGCTGATCGTCTGGGACGAGGACCGCAGCGCCGCGATCGCGCGCATGGCGCGGGCCTTGGACGAATTGTCAGTCGAGGGGCTGCCTACGACGAAACCCCTGCACGAGCTGCTCGCGCGCGACCCCGAGGTTGCGGCGGCGGCTTTTCACACGCGCTGGCTGGAACCCTGGCTGGAGCGAAATGCACACCGGCTTGGCACTGAGGAGACCACGGAATGAATACCAGATACTCCTTCGGCGGCGATGAGCACATCTTCGTGGAGTGCGACGAGGAGATGTCGCTTGAAGCCTTTTTCAAGGGCATGTCGATCACGACCGCGCTCAGGGAAGCGAAGATCAGGGGCGTGACGGAAATTTGCCCGGCGAATGCGTCGTTTCAGGTGCGCTTTGATCCGGATGTCATCGCTCCCGAGGCGATGTTGTCGGAGCTGAAGGCGCTGGAGGCGGCGGCGCAGGCGGCACCTTCGGTGCTGGAGACGCGGATCATCGAGGTGCCGGTCTATTACAACGACCCCTGGACCCATGAGACGCTGATGCGGTTTCGCGAGCGGCATCAGGACCCGACCTCGACCGATGTGGAATACACGGCGCGGATCAACAATCTGGATGGTGTGGACGGGTTCGTGAAGGCCCATTCCGGTGCGCCCTGGTTCGTGTCGATGGTGGGGTTCGTGGCCGGCCTGCCGTTCCTTTATCAGATGGTGGACCGCGCGCGGCAGATACAGTCGCCCAAGTACCTGCGCCCGCGGACGGATACGCCGCGTCTGACCGTGGGGCATGGCGGCTGTTTCGGCTGCATCTATTCGGTGCGGGGGGCGGGCGGTTATCAGATGTTCGGCATCACGCCGATGCCGATCTACGACCCGAACCAGACGGTTCCCTACCTGCGCGATTTCATGTGCCTGTTCAAACCCGGCGACATCGTGAAGTGGAAGCCCATCGGGCGCGAGGAATACGACCATACCGTCGCCGAGGTGGATGCGGGCCGCTGGATGCCGCGCATCGCGCCGGTGACCTTTTCGCTGGCAGAGTTCCAGAAGGACATCGACGGGACCAACACCCGGATCATGGAGGCGCTCAATGGCCATTAATGTCATCAAGCCGGGGCTTTCCACCACGGTGCAGGATCTGGGGCGGCCCGGATATTACCACATCGGCATTCCCACCTCTGGCGCGATGGACATGCTGTCGCTGGCTGCGGCGAACCTGCTGGTTGGCAACCCGGCGGGGGCCGCGGCGCTGGAGGCGGTGTTCATGGGGCCGGAACTGGAATTCACCGCCGATGCGATGGTGGCGGTGACCGGGGCCGACATGCCGCCGAAGGTGGACGGGCAGGAACAGGCGGGCTGGACGGCCTTTCCGGTGAAGAAGGGGCAGGTGCTGAGCTTCGGCTTCCTGAAGGCGGGGGCGAGGGCCTATATCGCTGTGTCGGGCGGGATCGACGTGCCGGTCGTGCTGGGATCGCGGTCGACCTATACGCTGGGGGCGCTTGGCGGGTTCGAGGGACGCAAACTGCAGGCGGGCGACGTGCTGCCGATGGCGGCAGGGTCGGGTGCCCGTTCCAGTGTCAGTGCCGGTCGGTCTGTGCCCGAGGAGTTACGGCGCAGGCCGGGGGCGCCGGCGGAATTGCGGATGCTGCCCGGGCTTTACTGGCATCGCATCACCGAGGCTGCCGGGGAGCGGTTCTTCGAGGACACCTGGAAGGTCGCCCCCGAGGCGGACCGGATCGGATACCGCTTCAAGGCCGGGCAGCCGCTTGAATTCGTGGACCGCGAACAACCCTTCGGGGCAGGATCAGATCCGTCGAACATCGTGGATGCCTGCTATCCCTATGGATCGGTCCAGGTGCCGGGCGGCACGGAGCCCATCGTTCTGCATCGTGACGCGGTGTCCGGAGGCGGCTATTTCATGGTCGGGACGGTCATCTCGGCCGACATGGATCTGATCGGGCAGTTGCAGCCGCATACGCCGACCCGGTTCGTGAAGGTGACGATGGAAGAGGCGCTGGCGGCCCGGCGCGATCGCAAGGCGGTGCTGGAGGGCATCGCCGCGGCGCTGGCCTGACGGCGCAGGGAAAACAGGCGCGGGCGTCCGTCCGCCCGCGCCCGACCTTGTGCGAGGACAGATGTACGAAGCCGAAGATCAGACCCAGCTTGCTGCGCCGCCGCATGTTCAGCGGCGGGTGCTGCGTGTTCTGGGCACATCGATCACTCTGCTGCCGCCGGTGCGCGATCAGGCGCGGGCGGATCTGGGCTTCGACATCGTTTTCGAGGAGATGGATTTCCTGGATTGCCAGAGGCAGGCAGCGATGCGGCCGGATGGCTATGACGTCTATGAGCAATGCTTTCACAACCTGGACATCGTGTGGTTCTGGGGGGCGTTGCAGCCCATCGACATCGCGCGCATCGCGGAATGGGACAATATCTCGGATCTGGTGAAACTGGGCGGTGTATCGAAATATGCCGGGCGCGGCCTTGGCGATGCGCCCGTGAAGAAGCTTTATATCCAGCCGGGCGGATTTCTGGGATCAAAGCCATCGCGCCATATCAGCATGTTGCCCACCGTGCACAACATGGACAGCTTCGGCTTCGATGCGCGGGTATTCGGGACGGGGACGGATCCGCGGCCAAGCTGGGCCTGGCTGCTGGATCGCCGGGCGAAGGGGCGGATAGCGCTGGTCGATGAGCCTGCGATCGGGTTTTTCGATGCGGCCCTGGCGGCCGAGGCATCGGGGGAGCTTGAGTTTGCCGATATCGGCAACATGACCATCGACGAGATCAACGCGCTGATGAAGCTTCTGGAGCGCAAGCGGGTGGAGGGATACTTCTGCGGCACCTGGCGCGGCGGGGAGGAAGCGGCTTCGCTGGCGGAAGCCGGCAGCGTGGCGGTGCAGAGCATGTGGTCGCCCGTATACGGCAAGCTTCGCGCGGCGCGTCCGCATTTCATCGAGGCGGCGCCGACCGAGGGCTATCGGGCCTGGCATGGCGGGGCGAGCCTGTCGCGCCATCTGCGCGGGGCGGTGCTGGACATGGCCTATGAATATCTCAACTGGTGGCTTTCGGGTTTCGCCGGGGCAGTGATGGCGCGGCAGGGCTATTACATCTCCAACCCGGCCCGCGCCCGCGATCACCTGTGCCCCGAGGAATGGGCCTATTGGTACGAAGGGGCCGCAGCCGCGCGCGATCTGGCCGGGCCGACGGGGGAGACGACCGTGAAGGCGGGGGAGCGCCGGGCGGGAGGCGCCTATACGGACCGGGCGCGCAAGATCGTGATCTGGAACACGGTCATGGACGAGTACAACTACGCTGCACGCGCATGGGACCGATTTGTCCGCCGTGTTCAGGATGGGGGCGAGGCATGATCCGTTCGGCCAATCCCCTGGCGCAGGAGCCGCGCTATGAGCTGATCGCCCGGGTTCTGCGCGAGAACATCGCGGCCGGCATCCTTCCGGAAGGGTTCGTGCTGCTGGAGGGGCCGATCGCCACGGTGATGCAGACAAGCCGCGTGCCGGTGCAGGCGGCGTTGCGGCAGTTGCTGGAAGAGAGACTGATCAGCCGCTTTGACGGAAGGGGTTATCTGGTGGGGCGGGTGACGGCCGGGACAGTGCCGATCCGGCGCGACATCCGGGAGCTGGACCTATTGATCCCACCGATGGTGGATGATGCCCTGCAGACGCGCGGGACATGGCGCCATGTCTATGACGAGGTCGAGGAAGAGGTGGCGTCCTGCCAGATCTTCGGCGAGTTCCGCATCGTCGAGACGGAGCTTGCCGAGCATCTGGGCGTCAGCCGCACCGTCGTCCGCGACGTGCTGGCGCGGTTGCAGGAGAGGGGGCTGATTCGGAAGAGTGCCGCCTCGCACTGGATCGCGGGGCCGCTGACCGCGCGGACCGTCAGCGACAAGTTCGAGCTGCGCGGCATCGTCGAGCCTGCCGCGCTGCGGCTTGCCGCGCCGCATATCCGTTATGCCGAGGTGGAGGACCTGCTGGAGCGAATCGAAACCGACCCGGCGATCACGCCACAGGAGATGGCGGATGCGCTTATGGAACACTGCATAGCGCAGGCACCAAACACCGCCCTTGTTGAGATGATCCGCAGCAACCGCCTCCTTCTTTCGGCAGTGGATCGGGCGCTGATCCGCCTGGGGCTGCCCCCGGACGAGGACACGATTGAGCAATATCAGACGCTGCTGGACCTCATTTCCAGGCATCCCATTGATTCCGCTTGTGAATATTTGCGGGATCACCTGTCCATCACCGCGCGGCGCTATCTGGCGCGGATGAAGATCGTCGCTGTCATCCCTGAGGCGGGAGCCTTTGCGCCGTATCTGAGTCCGCAGTAAAACGAATATTGCGTACCATTGTTCGCAATTATCGTGAGCGCTGTTCGCTCGCGGCCTGTTTTTCGGCCGTTTGTTTTCCTTTTCTTGCTCAAAATATGCCATGGCGTGCAATTTGATATGCCGTTGACAGATGGCAAAACTACCTATGTTATACGAAGTACAGTTTATGCGGGTCGTGTGACTCGGTCGTCCGGCTGGTTTCGGACAGCAATCAAAAAGGGGTGGCCGCGAAGCGACCCCAGCACACAGGTGAGGTGGATTTGGACACGTCGGTCTTCAGACTGGACGGCGTCACCAAGCGCTATGGCGACTTGGTTGCGCTTGACAATGCATCGCTGGAGGCGGGTGCGAACGAGTATATCTCGTTCCTCGGCCCGTCCGGGTCGGGCAAGACAACCTTGCTGAGGGTGATCGCCGGTTTTGAGGCGCCCGAAGCGGGGCGAGTCTTCTTCAACGGGCGCGACATTACCAATCTGCCTGCGCATGAGCGCGGTATCGGCTTCGTCTTCCAGAATTTCGCGCTGTTCCCGCATCTGACTGTGATCCAGAATGTCGGCTTCGGTCTGACACATGGGAAATCCGGGCTGAGCGCGGCCGAGATCGAGCGGCGCAGCCTCGAGATGATCGAACTGGTCGGCCTGTCGGGGATGGAAGGGCGAGGGGTCGATCAGATCTCGGGCGGCCAACGGCAGCGGGTGGCGCTGGCGCGGACGCTGACCATGCATCCGAAGCTGGTGCTTCTGGATGAACCCCTAGGCGCGCTGGACGCCAATCTCCGGTCGCGGATGCGGACGGAGTTGCGGGCAATCCGCGAAAGGCTGGGCGTGACCTTCGTCCATGTGACGGGCAGCGAGAATGAGGCGTTGGCGATGGGCGATCGCGTCGTCGTGCTGGACCGGGGGCGCATCATCCAGACCGGGACGCCGGGCGAGGTGTATGACAGCCCCGCTTCGCCTGACGTGGCGCATTTTCTGAACCGGTTCAACCTGTTCGACGGCAATCTTTCGGGAGGCCGGTTCAACGGCGTGTTCGGTTCCGTGCCGGTGCCGCGCAGCGTGCGGTCCGACCGGGATGTCTATGCCGTGCGCTATGACCGGATGCGGGCACTGCCGGTTTCCGCCGATGCGGCGGGCCCGGCCATCAAGGCGCGCTTCGTGGCTTCGGAATACCTCGGATCGTCGATGATGAACTTCTTCGAGGCCGAGGATGGCCATGTGATCGAGATGGAGCATCACCTGAGCCTTGGCACCCCCCAAACCTTCGAGGCGCGGCAGGACTATCTGCTGACCTGGAACCCGGAACAGGCCATCGTCTTTGGTCGCGAGGCATCCCGATGAGCAGCCAGATCTCCATTCAGAAACGTCAGTCCAAGACCACCCGCTGGTTGCTGGCGCCGGGCATCATCTGGATGTCGCTGTTCCTGGTCGTGCCGATCCTGATGATCGTCTACGTGTCCTTCTGGACGCAGACGACCTTCAACATCTCACCCGATCCGACGCTGGCGAGCTGGAAGCAGTTCTTCTCGTCCGACACCTATACCGGCTCGCTGTGGACCACGGTGCGGATCTGGCTGATCGTTCTGGCCTGCACCTTTGTCGTCGGCTATCCGACCGCGCTTTTCGTGGGGCTCTTCGTCAAGTCGAAGACGCTGTCGACGGTTCTGCTGGTGATCTGCGTGATTCCTTTCTGGACATCGTTCCTGATCCGCGTGCTGGCCTGGCGGCCGATGCTTGGCAAGGAGGGCGCGATCAATATCGTGCTGCTGAAACTGGGGATCATCCAGCAGCCAATCGAGGTGCTGTTGTTCACCGAACTGTCGGTGATCATCGGGATGACGCAGATCTATTGCGTGTTCATGGTCGGCCCCATTGCCTTCATGCTGAGCCGGATCGACCGCAACATCATCGAGGCGGCACGCGATCTGGGTGCGGGGTTCGGGCGGATCTTCTGGAAGATCATCTTCCCGCTGTCGCTGCCGGGTGTCGTGGTGGGCGCGATCTTCGTGTCGGTCATGGTGCTGGGTGAATTCGCGACTTCGGGCGCACTGTCGGGCCGGAAGGTGAACCTGCTGGGCAACATCATCGTGACGCAGGTTGGTTCGCTGAAATGGGCGATGGCGTCGGTCGTGGGGGTGATCCTGACGGTGGTCATGGGCATCGTGATCGCGGGCTTCCTGCGCATCGTCGATCTGAAGCGGGAGCTGTAAGTCATGGAATCGCGCATCCTGAAACCCGCGCTTGGCCTTTACGTCGCGCTGTTCGTGCTGTTCCTTTACGGGCCGTTCGTGGTGCTGACGATCATCTCGTTCCAGCAGGGGCCTGAGGGCGGGCCGCAGTTCCCGATCATCGAATGGTCCACCTACTGGTATCGCCACATCTTTGGGCTGACCCCGCCGTCACGCATCGCGCCGCTGCCTTTCGGCGAGGCCTTGCTGCGGTCGCTGGTGCTGGCCTTCATGACGATGGTGGTGTCCACCGTGCTGGGCGTGATGTCGGCACAGGCCTTCCGGCGCAAGTTCAAGGGATCGGGCGTCGTCTTCTACCTGATCGTGCTGGGCATGATGGTGCCGGGCGTGCTGACCGGGCTGGGAACGTCGCTCTTGGCCAACAACGTGATCGGGATCGAGCGGCACTGGTACACGACCGCCTTTGCCACCCATGTGGCCTATACCTTTCCCTTTGCCTTCCTTGTGATGCTGGCGATCCTGAACCGCTTTGACGCCTCTGTCGAAGAAGCGTCCTGGTCGCTGGGGGTGGATCCCTGGACCACCTTCCGCAAGGTGACCTTCCCGCTGATCTTCCCGGGCGTGCTGTCGGCGATGCTGTTTGCCTTCACGCTGTCGCTGGACGAATTCCCCCGGACGCTGTTCGCTTCTGGGCGGGATCAGACCCTGCCGCTGGCGATCTACGGGACTTTCTCGGTCGAGATCCATCCCAACATCTTTGCCTTCGGGGTGCTGACGACGCTGTTCTCCTTTGCGCTTTTGTCGGTCTACGGGCTGCTGATGGCGATGTCCGTGCGGCGCGCGAGGAAGATGGCCATGCAGGAGGATATCGCATGACCGTCGCTGGGACAGTCATCGTTACCGGAGCGGGATCGGGCATCGGGCGGGCGATCGCGCTGCAGTTGGCTGCGGATGGGTTCAACGTGATGGTGAACGACTTCCGGGCTGCCGCAGCGGCGGCGGTTGCGGCGGAGATCGGTGCAAGGGCGCGCAGCTGCGGGGGGGATGTGTCGGACGAGGCGGATGTTGCGTCCATGGTGACCGAGACGGAGGCAGCCTTCGGGCCGGTCACGCATCTGGTGAACAACGCAGGCCATGTGCATCAGGGGCGGTTCACCGACCTGACCACGGCGGATTTCGACCGGATGCTTGCGGTACATCTGCGCGGCACCTTCCTGTGTACGAAGGCGGTGATCGAGGGGATGCTGGCGCGCAAGTCTGGGGCGGTGGTCAACGTTGCCTCGCAGCTGGGCCAGATCGGTGGGGTAGAGCTGGTCCACTACAGCGCTGCCAAGGCCGGGATCATAGGTCTGACCAAAGCGCTGGCGCGCGAGGTTTCGGCGCAGGGGGTGCGGGTGAATGCCGTGGCGCCGGGCCCCATCAACACGCCGCTGGTGCGCAGCCTGTCGGAAGACTGGCAGCGCGCGAAGGCCGCAGAATTGCCGCTGGGCCGGTTCGGAGAGCCGGAGGAAGTGGCAGCGACGGTGTCCTTCCTGTGTTCGCCTGCGGCGTCCTTGTTCGTGGGCCAGACGCTGGGGCCAAATTCGGGAGACGTGATGCTATGACCGAGACCGTTCTGATCACCGGGGCCGGTATCGGCATCGGAAGGGCCAGCGCCAGGGCCTTTGGCGCGGCCGGATATCATGTGGTGGTGACCGACATCCTGGCCGCCGAGGGGCAGTCCTGCGTCGACGAGATCGTGGCGGCGGGCGGCAGTGCCGAGTTTCACGCGCTGGACGTGCGGTCGACCGAGGCTGCCGATGCGCTGGTCGCTAAGATCGAGGCGGAGCGGGGCGGGATCGACGTCATCGTCGCCAATGCAGGCATCGCGCACAAGGTGCCGTTGCCCGTGCTGAGCGACGAGAAGTGGGATTTCACTTTCGACATTGATTTGAAGGGGATCTTCCGGGTCGTGCGTCCGGCATTAGCGGGGATGAAGGCGCGCAGGAAGGGATCCGTCATTGCGCTGTCTTCGATCATGGGCGTGGCCTACGGCTGGGACGAACATGTGCATTACTCGGCCGCGAAGGCGGGGGTTGTGGGTTTGGTGCGCGGCCTGGCGGTGGAACTGGCGCGCGACGGCATCCGCGTGAACGGCGTGGCGCCTGGATACATCCGCACTGCACAACTGCTTTCGAAGGAGAATTCGCTGGGCCCCGAGGGCGCCGAGAAGGCCGGTGAATTCATCCCCATGGGGCGCATCGGCGAGCCTGAGGAGATCGCCGACGTGATCCTGTTCCTGGCATCCAACGGCGCCCGATACATGACCGGACAGGTCGTGGTCGTGGACGGAGGATTGCTCGTCGGGCGCTACTAGCGTGCGGCGGGGCAAGAAGAAGACGTCAATACCAACAGACGGAAAAACAGGAGGTAACTACATGAATACTCAGTCGCTTTCGCGGCGCCGTTTCCTGCAGGGGACTGCAGGCAGCGTGGCGCTGGCCGCAGGGGGGATGCCCTTCCTCGGCGCGCAGCAGGCCTTTGCCGCCGATCTGGCGTCGCAGGAACTGCGCACGGTCGGCCTGTCGGTCACGGTACAGGAACGCATCCTGACCGAATTCCAGGCGGCCTCGGGCGTGAAGGCCGTGTCGGGCAAGGCCGACATCTTCCCGAACACCCAGACCGAACTGCTGTCGGGTTCGACCGCCTATGACTGCTGGGAAACCATCGGCGAGCGTCTTCCGGCCATCGTGCAGACCGATCTGGTCGCGCCGATCCCGACCGCTTCGCTGACCAACTGGACGGGCGTCGGCGAGTCCTTCCTCAAGCCGTCGGACAAGTGGGAACCCCGTGCGCAGATCGTGGGCCAGATCTGGACCGACGAGAGCCAGACCGCGCTGAACATGGTGCCGACCGTCTACAACTTCGACTCGATCGGGTTCCGGCCCGACCTCGTCGATGCGGAAGAAGCCTCGAACTGGTCGGCTCTGTTCGACCCCAAGTTCAAGGGCAAGACGGGCCTGAACGTGGACCCGCTTATTGCCTTCGGACAGGCCGTCATGGCGATGAACGAACTGGGCCTTTCGGAAGTGCCGAACCCGGGCAACCCGGATGCGGCGGCGATCGAGGAAGCGGCGAAGTTCCTGATCTCCAAGAAGAAGGAAGGCCAGTTCCGCGCCCTGTGGGGTGACTTCGGCGAATTGGTGAACCTGCTGGCCTCGGGCGAGATGATCCTGGCCGATGCCTGGCAGCCGGCCGTCATGGCGGTGAAGGCGCAGGGCGTTCAGTGTTCCTATGCAACGATGAAGACCGGCTATCGCGGTTGGGCAATCGGGGTGTCGGCGCTGAAATCCTCGCCCAACTTCGATGCGGTCGTCGCCTATGCCGACTACTGGCTGTCGGGTGGCCCGGCGGTCGCTGTGTCGGAACAGGGCTACTATTCGCCCAACGACAGGGTGAAGGCCGTCATGGCGCCCGAGAAGTACGCCTTCTGGTACGAAGGCGCGCCGTGGGTCGGTGCGGAAGAGCGCGGGATCAAGGAAGGCGACCTGCGCGATGGCGGTTCGCTGGCGACGCGTGCGGCGAATGTCGCCTACTGGCACCAGTGGCCGGATGAATATGACCTGCTCATCCAGAAGTGGGACGAGTTCCTGTCGGCCTGATCCGACGCGAAACCTGCGGTCGGGGCGATCTGCCCCGGCCGCACCCAAGACCAGACATCCGGGGACTTTCCAGTGGCCTACGACCTGCAGCTTTCGCATATCGGCAAGGTTTACGACAACGGCACGCCTGCCGTGATCGATTTCAACCTTGATGTGGACAAGGGAGAGTTCATCGCCTTTCTCGGCCCGTCGGGCTGTGGCAAGACGACGACCCTGCGGATGATCGCGGGGTTTGAATCGATCACTTCGGGTGATCTGCTGATCCGGGGCCGGCGGGTGAACGACCTGCAGCCGGAGAAGCGACCGACTTCGATGATCTTTCAGAACTACGCGCTGTTTCCACATCTGACGGTGCGGCAGAACGTGATGTTCGGGCTGGAGGTGAAGGGCCTGCCCGCCGCCGAGGCGAACCGCAAGGTGGACCGCATCCTGGACAAGCTTGGCCTGTCCGACGTGGCCGACATCCGCCCCACGCGGCTTTCGGGGGGGCAGCGGCAGCGGATCGCGCTAGCGCGGTCGCTGGTGGTAGAGCCCGATATCCTGCTGCTGGACGAGCCGCTGGGTGCGCTGGATGCGAACCTGCGCAAGTCGATCCAGAACGAATTGAAGCTGTTGCAGCGCGATCTGGGAATCACCTTCGTCTTCGTGACCCATGCGCAATCCGAGGCGCTGGCGCTGTCGGACCGGATCGTGGTGATGAATGCGGGGCGGGTGGAGCAGATCAGCCCCCCGCGCGAGCTGTATACCCGGCCGCAAAGCATCTTTGTGGCGCGGTTCATCGGGGCAAACACACTGATTTCGGGCAGCGTGCGTGGCACGCAGGGGGGGCATCTGGCAGTGGAGACGGCCTTTGGCACGCTGTTGGCGGAGCCTTCCGCCGGGATGCCGGCGGCTGGGGCCGCGGCGTCGATCGTGCTGCCGGCGGAGGCGATGCATGTCCTGCCCGCCACGATGCCCGAGGCCGAGATCAGGGCAAGCCATGGTGCCAATCTCGTGCCATGCCGGATCACGCGTCTGCAGTTGGTAGGCCATATCCTGCAAATCGGGATGGTACTGCCCAACGGCGAGGCAGTGACCCTGGAAGGACATGCGGACAAGTATCGCGACACGCTGTCGGCGGGGAGCGAGGCCGTCGTGGCATGGAACCCGTCCGATGCAACCCTGATCGTCCAGTAGGCAGACCATGATCGGGCAGACGGCAAAGACACTCGCAGAGGACATGCGGGCGGGGCGGCGCGATCCGCTTGATCTGGTGGTCGAAGTGTTCGACCGGATCGCAGCCCATGACGATGGGGCGCTGTTCATCCGCCAGACCCGGGAACGGGCCGAGGCCGAGGCGCGGGCCGCGCGGGAGCGGCTTCGGGCAGGTAATCCGGCGAGCCTTCTGGACGGCGTTCCACTGGCCTGGAAGGACCTGTTCGATCTGAAGGGCACGGTGACGACGGCCGGATCGGAGGTGCTGCGCGGGGCGGCAACTGCGGGGCAGGACGCGGACTTGGTTCGGGCAGGGATGCGTGCAGGGCTGGTCACGGTGGGGACCGTGAACATGACGGAATTCGCCTATTCCGGCATCGGCCTGAACCCGCATCACGGCACGCCGCGCAATCCGCGCGACAAGGCGGTGCATCGCTCGCCGGGCGGATCTTCGTCAGGCAGCGGGGCGGTGGTGGCGGCAGGGATCGTGCCTTTGTCCATCGGCACGGATACCGGCGGGTCGATCCGGATACCGGCGGCGTTCAACGGGGTGGTGGGATACAAGACTTCGACCGGCCATCACCCGATGGGGGGGGTGTTTCCCCTGTCGCGGACGCTGGATACGCTGGGGCCGCTGGCGCATACCGTCGAGGATTGCGTGCTGGTCGATGCGGCCCTGCGCGGTTTGGCCCAGCCCGAGGTGGCGGCCGTCGGTCCGGCGCGCCTTGATTTCGTGATCCCGGATGCGGTGATGTTCGATGATCTCGACGCCCCGGTTGCGACGGCCTTCGAGGCGACGCTGGCACGGATCGCGGCGACCGGCGCGCGGGTGCGGCGGATCGCGCTGCCCCAGCTGCGCGAGACGGTCGAAGTGATCGCGCGGCTTGGTCCCCTTGCCAGTGCCGAGGCGCTGGATGTCCATTGGGACCGGCTGAATGGCCCGGACGAGGCACGGATGGACCCGCGCGTGGTGCGACGCATCCGCATGGCCGACCGGATGACGGCGGTCGATCTGATCCGGCTGCATGACCATCGCCGGCGGCTGATCGCCGAGGTGGATGCGGTGCTGGGCGATGCCTTGTTGATCTGTCCGACGACGCCCAGCGTGGCAATGCCCGTCGCGCCGCTGGAGGCGGATGTGGAGGTCTTCTTCCACCACAATTTCCGCACGCTTCGCCATACGGCGCTGGGGAATTTCCTGGATTGGTGCGGGTTGGCGATTCCGAATGGCGCGGATGGCGACGGGATGCCGACCAGCCTGATGGTCTGCGGGCGGCATGGGCGCGACGCGGCCCTGCTGGCGGCGGGATTGGCGTTGGAACGGGTGATACGCGGCTGAGGCCGCGCGACGGAACGAAGGGGCGGAATGGACCGCCCCGCAACACTGGCGACAGGAGGAAAGACGGATGGCGAAGAAGATCATGTGTGCCTTCGGCACCGACATCGACTCGGTAGCGGGCTGGATCGGGTCCTATGGCGGGGGCGACAGCCCCTCGGACATCCAGCGCGGCATCTTTGCGACCGAGGTGGGCGTGCCGCGTCTGCTGCGGTTGTTCAAGAAGTATGACCTGAAGACATCGTTCTTCATTCCGGGCCATTCGCTTGAGACCTTCACCAAGGAAATGGAGATGATCGTCAAGGATGGTCACGAGGTGGGGGCGCATGGCTACCTCCACGAGAACCCCATCGCGATGACGCCAACGCAGGAAGAGGATGTGCTGGTCAAGTCGATCGAGCTGATCAAGAACCTGACCGGAGCGGCGCCGCGCGGCTATGTGGCACCCTGGTGGGAGATGTCGAATTCGACGGCGGCGCTGCTGCTCAAGCATGGCTTCACCTATGATCACAGCCAGGGCTATCGCGACTTCCAGCCCTTCTATGCGCGCGTGGGCGACAGCTGGAACACCATCGACTATTCCAAGTCGGCCAAGGACTGGATGCATCCGCTGAAGCATGGAACGGAGATCGACCTCGTCGATATCGCGGCCAACTGGTATGTGGATGACCTGCCGCCGATGATGTTCATGAAGAAGTCGCCCAACAGCCACGGCTTCGTGAACCCGCGCGACATCGAGGAGCTTTGGCGCGATCAATTCGACTGGGTCTATCGGGAGATGGACTATGCCGTGTTCGCATTCACCATCCACCCGGATGTGGCGGGACGTCCGCAGGTTTTGCTGATGCTGGAGCGGCTGATCGAATACATCAGCAAGCATTCGGGCGTGGAATGGGCGACCTTCGAGGATATCGCCAACGACTTCCGCAAGCGCTATCCTTTTGCCTCCGGCAAGCGGCCCGAAGTGATCTGAAGCAGGGCGGCGGGGGGCTTCGGTCCCCCGTTTCCCGAGGGGAGGGACAGCGATGTGCAATGCCTGCGGCAATCCGGCGGCACCCGGCCACTGGACCGAGGCGGGGGCAGCCTCTGCGGGAGACAGGCTGCGTGCGCGGTTTCACAGGGCGGCGCTGCTGCAGTCTGTCTTGCGCCCCTATGGGCTGACGGCCCATGATGGTGGTGTCGTCCCGGGTATCCAGATCGGCACGCTGACGGGCGCGCAGGCCATCGTTCACAATCTGGAAGAAGTCTGGGCCGAGGTGGAACGGCTGGCTGGTCAGGCGGTTGATCCGCTGGATCCGCGGTATCTGGGTGATGACTGACACGCGTCTGCGCCTGGTGATCCTGGGCGGGTATCTGGGATCGGGAAAGACGACATGGCTGCGCCATCAGTTGCATGTCGGGGCCTTCGGGCTGCGCGTGCATGTCGTTGTGAACGAAGCCGCGGAAGTGCCGGTGGATGATGCCCTGCTCGCCGGGGCGGATGGAATGACGCTCTTGTCGGGGGGGTGCTGCTGCTGTGCGGGACGCGACGAGATGATCGACGCGCTGCGGCGCTTGTGCGACCTGCGCAGTCGCAAGTCCGCCGTGGAGGTGCGGCTAGAGCGCATCGTTCTGGAAACGAGTGGCCTGGCTGATCCGGGCGCGATCGTGGCCGCGATCCAGGCAGACCCGGTGCTGGTGAACCATATCGTGGTGGACGAGACGATCGTGGCGGTCGATGCGCTGCATGCGCTGGCGCAGCTTGCGACAGAGCCGCTGGGGCGCCGACAGGTGGAGGCTGCGGATCGTCTGGTCCTGACCAAGACCGATGCCTGCGATCCTGCCGCGCTGGCCTGTCTTCGGGCGACGCTGGCTGTCTTGAACGGCCATGCCACGGTATCGGCCGCAGTGCTGGGTGAAGACGTGGCGTTGCCGCCGCTTCCAGAGGATGCGCGGCCTGCGGCACTGATCGCCCTGGCGGAGGAGGACGGGCGCGGCCCCATCACGCCCACCCAGGTTGCCATCCCCGAGGGAATGGACTGGTCGGCCTTCACGCTGTGGTTGTCGGCCCTGCTGCATGCGCGGGGGAATGATCTGGTGCGGGTCAAGGGCGTTGTGCGGACACCTGCCGGGAGGCTGTTGTTGCAGACCGTGCGCAAGGTGGTTCAGTCGCCAGAGATCCTGCCAGAGCAAGGGGACATGCGCCGTGATGACGTCATCGTCTTCATCGGGCGCGGCTATCGGCCCGAGGATCTGGGCCGGTCACTGCGCCGTTTCCTGGGGCTGCCTGCGGCGGCCCCTTCAGCCATGGCCCTGGAAGGAAGCCCCTGATGACCGCCTGTACCATCCGCCCTGTGCGCCCCGAGGATCGCGCCGACTGGTCCCGTCTCTGGACCGGTTATCTGGACTATTACAAGACCAGCGTGCCGGAAGCCGTCTACGACACCACCTTTGCACGGCTTTTGGGGGATGACCCGCAGGACTTCAACGGGTTGATTGCCGAGGTGGACGGTCGAGCCGTGGGGCTGGTGCACTACCTGTTCCACCGCCATTGCTGGAAGATCGAGAATGTCTGCTATCTGCAGGATCTCTACGCTGATCCTTCGGTGCGCGGGCAGGGTGTGGGGCGGGCGCTGATCGAGGCGGTCTATGCCGCTGCCGATGCCAACGGGACGCCCGCCGTCTACTGGCTGACGCAGGACTTCAACGAGACGGCGCGCAAGCTCTATGACCGGATCGCGCAGGTGACGCCCTTCATCCGCTACAACCGCAAGCTCTAGGCGTTGCGGTTCTTGCGGTAGCTGTCCTTGAGCGCGATCAGGTCGCCGTCGAAGCGGAAGATGTCGCAGCCCTGGACATCGACCGTGGTGCCGTTGCGATCCGTGCCGATGAAACGCCATTCGGACAGGCCGGTATCGCCCATGACGTGGTGACCGTCGGCTGTCCATGCGGCCCGCGGGAACATGTCGAACATCGCAGCATAGGAGGCGCGCACGGCCGCCGCACCGATGAAGCGACGGCCTTCGGAATCCGGTCCGGCCGAAGCGTGGAAGGCGCATTCGGCGGCCATGCAGGACATCAGCGCTTCGACATCGCGCGCGTTCCATGCGGCCATGAAGCGGATCAGTGTATCACGGCGGCGATGGGCCAGGGCATCGGTGACGGCCTCCACCTCGAGGAAGGCGAGCGGTGCGGGACCTGCATTGGTGACGTTGTGATGCACGCCTTCGCGGCGGGAATAGGGGATCCCCTGGGTCAACTGCGCCTGCCGGGTTGTCCCGCCCGGTTCCTCGAGCCCGAGCGTGCCATCTGTCAGAGGCACGATGACGTAGTCATGGGCGTGGACATGCCAGCCGGTTTCGGCCCCCGGCGGGAAGCGCCATTCCGTGACCTTGAAGCGGTCATCGTCGATATGGACGACGGGTTCAGCGGTTGGTCTGGTCATCGGCGGTTTCCTTTCAGGGTGTGTTGACCTGCGGAAGGTCGGCGGGCGCAGGATGGCGCCAGATTTCCATCGGGCCGAGGCGTTCGTGCTGGAAGAGGCCCTCAAGACGGCAGCCGAGCCTTTGGGCCAGGCGGATGGAGCGGTCATTTGCCGGGTCGATCAGGCTGACTGCAGTGGTCCAGCCGAGGATCTCATAGGCATGCCTACGGGCCGCGATGGCGGCTTCTTGCGCGATGCCGCGGCCTTCGGCATGGCCCATCAGGACCCATCCCACCTCGGGCTCCATCCAGCCTTCGGGATACCACAGGCCAACATGGCCGCAGAATTGCCCGGTCGCCCGGGTTTCGACCGCCCAGAACCCGTAGCCGCGCAGCGCCCAATGGCCCAGATGCGTTGCCATGGCGCGCCAGGCCAGTTCGCCCGTCAGGGGGCCGCCGATGAAGCGGGACCGTTCCGTAGAATAGAAGGCGGCGAAGGCGGGGAAATCCTCCTGACGATATTCGCGCAGCAGGAGGTTTTCCGTGACGAGACGCGGAATCGTTGCATGGAAGGGTTGCATCGCGAGTTTCCTGAAGAGGTCGTTGCAACTTATCGGGCCGGTGCCGAATTTTGTAAAGGTTTCAGGCCCGTGAGGGCTGTCGTGCATCCGGATTCCCGGATGGCGGGGCGCGCGCGTGGCGGGCAGGGGGGCCGTGCCGCGGTCAGGCGGCCGCAGTGTCGGGGGCGGTGAGCTGTTCGGGGCGGGTTTCTTCCAGCCAGTCGCGGATCATCGGCACGGAGGCGCGGCTGATGGCGTGGGTGGTGCCGTCGCGATCGGTGATCTGGGGTTGGCCGCGATGGAAGGTGAGGGCGACCACCTCATCCTTGCGGATCCAGAGCGAGCGATGGCAGAGCCAGCCGGTTTCGGCGGGGATCAGCGATGCCGCATCGCGCAGCGACAGGCGCAGCAGGGCAGAGCCTGCATCGGTGACCACCTCGATATACTGGTTGGCGGCATGGATGCGGCGGATGCGGCCGCGCTTTTCGGGCGGGAGTTTCAGCAGGAGCGGCACCTGCACGCTGACATTCGACCACCAGAGCGGGACGAGTTCGGGGATATAGCCCAGCCTTTCGCGCAGGGCCGGACCCGAGGCATAGACGGCGACCAGTGTCGAGGGCAGGGTGAAGGCGGCCTGCCGCAGGATGCGCGTCCAGTTCCAATCCGCGCCCGCGACGAAGAGAACGGTCAGGACCTGCGACAGCAGGACCGCCACGACCCACAGCCCGGCGATCACGATCACGACGGCACTGCCCAGCCGCAGGAACAGCCAGAGCGCGCGGCCGAGCATGAGCCACATGAAGCCCCAGAAGGCCAGCACCTTGGCCATGGTCAGAAGGTGGCTTGCGAATTCCGGGACACCGAGCGCGGTATATTCGGGCTTGATGGATCCCGTCAGCAGCATGGTCAGCGGCAGGGCATAGCCATAGAGCGTGACCGGGTTGACCATATAGGCACGCCCGGCGGCGATGAAATCCGCGCGCGGCCGGAAATTTGCCTGCACCATGCGGCGGGTTTCGGGCGCGCCCCAAAGCCAGTCGACCAGCCGTTTGAACATGAGGCACCCTTTACACAGACACAGACTCAACCAGCGGGATAAGCGATGCCCCGGCGCACATCCGCGGGCAGGCAAGCCGCCAGCGGGAAGGTGCCAGAGCGGTGCGAGGCGCGCAATGACATTCGCACCAAAAATGATGACGCTCACAATTACCAAATTATTTCAAATGCTTGCGATGCGCTGGATCGGCCTGCCAAAGCCTTCGTTTCGTTGACAGATTTGAGGGCGGCCCTGTAATTTCCGACCAATTGGAAAAGAAAGCCGGCGGTCTGTGCGCGGGCGGTCCTGCCAGAAGGCAGGGGCTGCCCAGACGAAAACAAATCCCCGAAAGCCGAAGGACAAACCCCCGCCCTGCGTCGTGCGATGCAGGGCCAGAAAGATATGTGACCTGAGAAAGAGCAGACCAGAACACGCCCGTCTGACCGCCACTTTTCCGATCCCGGCACCGGCCAAGAAGGCCGGGCCGGACCATGAAACCAGTTAAACCCTGCACGAGTGACCCATGACCCCGTTTACCCCGACTTTCCCCACGATGCCGACCACGAACAGCACTGGCACCCCGATCGAGAACCTGAACAGCAGCGTGACCATCGAGGCGTCAAATCGCGGAACGCCCACGCTTCTCGATGGCGACATCACATTGCCGAGTGCCTTCTCCATCGTGGCGCCGATGCTTTCGTCCGCGACGATCAGGATTTCCGGTCTAGACCTATTGGATAAAGTGACGGTTGACAGCGGAGTCCCCACTGGCTGGCGCCCCGGAACAGGCAACGGGCTGCTGGCTCCGGCGTCATTGGGAAGCACCTCTGCATCATTCGTTTACGTCCCTGGAGGAATCACTTTCACCATCCTATCCCATGGTTCCATTGTATCGGCGATTGAAACGCTGCTCGAATCGCTGCGGTTCAGCACCCAGGATGCAAACGTCTCAGGGTCCCGGACGCTCAATATCTTTGTTGATACCGACGGGTTCGATATGTCGGGGACGGTCGGCGTCACCCTTGCTGCCGCGCCGGTGCCGGTACAGATCGAAGGACTGGACGACCTGACCATCCCCTTCGAGACGCGGTTTGTCCGCAACCTGATCGACGGCGACATCACCCTGCCCGCGAATATGGTCAAAGACCTTGACGAAGGGATGTGGTCGCTGAATGGCCTGGTGCTGTCGATCACCGGCCTGCAGTTCGGCGACGCCATCCGTTTGGCCGCAGGGTCGGGGTTCACCTTCGCCTACGGGCCTTCGGGTGTGAAACTGGACGGACAGGCTTTTGCCACGGCATCCGGCAACACCAGCAGCGCCACCTTCACCTTCACGACGAACGTCACGGCAGCGCAACTGGAACAATTTCTTGAGGCGCTGACCTTCCAGGCTGGCCCCGCCAACCCGGCCCAGACCAGCCGCACGCTGAGCTATTCCCTGAACTCGCCAACGCCGCTGACGGGGTCCGTGGCCCTTACACTGGAGGCACCGCTGGCCGATAACCAGATCCAGGATCTGGACAACCAGACTGTGTCATTCACGGACAACGCCGTCCGCCTCGACAGCGCGATCACGCTGTCGGACGCGTTCATCGAGGCCTATTCCAGCGCCGGTTCGCTGAACAACAGCACGATTTCCGTCACCGGATGGACCGGTATGACCGCACCGATCCGGTTTGCGAGCGACACGGGCGTTTCGGTCGAAGTCGTGTTCGAGACGTTTCATAAGATCTTTGTCGACGGGGTCTGGATGGGGTCTTACAACCCCTTCGGCGGGACGATCGGCCTTACTGAAAACGCAACCGCCGCAACCGTCGAAACACTGATCGAAGCGATTTCGATCAATCCGCAGCTTACCTCCGAGGCGCCCAGCCGCACCTTCACCGTGGCGGTCGTTACCCCGACCCTGCCGCAGCACGGGACGGTGACCGTCACCGGGGCGACGGTGCTGCTGAACGATCTGCGCCAGACGCTGGATGTCAGCTATCTTGATGCCTCGGGCAGGGGCGTCTATTTCGACACCGACGTGACCCTTTCCGGCGACGGCCCGTGGAGCAACGGCCAGCTTCAGGTGACGGGGCTTTTTGCGGGTGACAATCTCGAAGTCATTCCGCGCGAGGGCGTGGTCAGCTTCGGTTTCAATCATGAGACCGGGGCGGTCGTCGTGGTGCGAAACCAGAGCCTGATCGAAGTCGCCAATGTCACCGCCCGCACCGATACGGGACTGACCTTTACATTCAACGGCAACACAACGCGGGCGGATATCGAGACGCTGATCGAGAACCTGTTCTTCTACACGGAAACCTCGGGCACGCGGAACATTCAGATCACCGTGTCGGACCAGAGCGGGGCGAAGACCACCGGGTCGATCGCCCTGAATGTGGGTTATATCCCGACGCTGACCGACATGGTCGATACGCTGGACCTGACGGCGGAAGAGGCGGCGGCGGGGACGCTGCTGGATGCCGATGTGACCTTCAAGGGCAGTGAGAGCTTTGACGGTGGCGGCATCAGCATCAGCGGTGCGGTGGATGGGGACAGCATCACATTGCGCACGGGCGATGGGTCGCCCATCAGCCTTGAGGCCACGGAAGAAGGAACGAGTATCCTGATCGGGAACCGGACGGTCGGGGTCTTGTACGGCGACGAAGCCGGGCTTCAGATCGCCACGAATGACGGCGCGACCGCCGCGGATATCGAGGCGATCCTTGAAAACCTCGTGTTCCGCACGACCGGGACGGGTGCGACGCGGGACTTCACCATCCAGATTACCGACCGGAACGGCGATTTCGACAAGCAGGTCATCACGGTGAACCTGCTGCCGGCGGGCGCGAAGGAACTGGCCTATCAGATCTTCACCGTCGACAACGGAACGCTGTTGCCCATCCAAGGGCTCAGCGGCACGACCGGCGACCTGAACCCCGCCGATCTGTTCGGCCCCTTGCCCCCGCCGAATATGTTCGTCGTTGAATATTCCGGCCTGCTGAGCGTGGGGACGGTGGGCTTTGGCGAACGTTCCTACATCTATTATGAGGGTGCGAGCCCCGACACCGTCTTCTATGTGAACGGGGTCTATTACACGGCGGAGGGGCCGCAGGGGCGGATCGAGCTGGACCTTCCGCCCGGTCTGCACAAGATCACGCTGATGCTGCCCTATGAGACGAACAATGGGACGATTGTCACCAAGCCGCCGACGCTGACCTTCGGGACGGGGCTGGGAAGCGCTCCTGTCGAGGAGATCAACCCGACGCCGCTGTTCGACAGCGTCCGGACGATGCCGGACAGCCTGCACAAGGTGACGGTGACATCGTCCATTACAAACGACCTCGGCACAAGCGAGCAGACGCATGTCTTCTATGTCACCTCGCTGGATGACATTTCGGCGCTGCTTATCGAGCTGAAACAGATGATCAACCCGCCGCCCGGCGTGACTTTCACGCAGACCTATACCACGGTCACCGAAACCGCGGGCGGCACCGGGGCGGATACGCTGGTCGGGACGGTGGGGAATGACCTGCTGGAAGGCGGGGCGGGCGATGATGTGCTCATGGGCAGCCCGGGGGCCGATACGATGGACGGCGGGGCGGGTGTCGATGCCGTTTCCTATCAGCGATCCGGTGTCGGCGTGGTAGTCGATCTGACCAGGGGCATCGGTCTGGGCGGCGATGCCGAGGGCGATGTGCTGCGCAACATCGAGGTGGTGACCGGATCGGGCCATGCCGACCGTCTGATCGGTTCGGCCGGGAATGACACGCTGCGGGGCCTTGCCGGCCATGACACGCTGATGGGCCGGGCGGGCGATGATGTGCTTTCCGGCGGCGATGGCGGTGACCTTCTGGAAGGCGGCGCCGGCAACGATCTGATGCGCGGCGGCTTTGGCGGGGACGGGCTTTATGGCGGCGACGGCGTGGACAGCCTTTACGGCGAGTCCGGCAATGACACGCTGGGCGGCTTCAACGGCGATGACAAGATGTTCGGCGGTGCCGGGGACGATCTTCTGAGGGCGGGCGAGGGCAATGACGCCCTGCACGGCGACGAAGGTGCGGACCAGCTGTTCGGCGGTGACGGCGACGACCGGCTGATGGGCGGCGCGGGCGCGGATATGCTGGATGGCGGGACCGGGTTCAACTGGGCCTCTTATGCCAGGTCGGTTGCCGGGGTGACCGTGGATCTGTTCAAAGGTGTGGGCCAGGGTGGCGAGGCAGAAGGCGACGTCCTGCTGAACATCCGCGGGGTGAACGGGTCGGCGCATGACGATCATCTGACCGGGACTGCACGGCGCGATCTGCTGAACGGCGCGGCTGGCAACGACACGCTGAACGGCGGGGGCGGGGCGGACAGCCTGTTCGGCGGGGCAGGGGATGACCTTGTGACCGGCGGGGACGGGCATGACCGGCTGAACGGCGGCGCGGGGAATGACGTGCTGACCGGCGGTGCCGGGGATGACGTCTTTGTCTTCCAGACCGGCTTCGGCGCGGACCAGATCACGGATCTGTCAGAGGGTGACGGCATCCTGTTGCAGAAAGAACAATGGGGATCCTCGGGCGTCGGCAATGTGGCAGACCTGCTGGAGAACCGTGGCTATCAGTTTGACGGCTATGTCGAATTGCGGCTGACCGCGACGGATGTCCTGCGGATCGACGGTGTGACGCTGGTGGATCTGCGGTCCAATCCGGATTACTTCCTGATCGTGCAGTGAAGGGGCAGGGCACGCGCCCTGTGGCGCGTGCCTTTGGCGCAAATCGGCCCCGGCGACGGCATGTCGCCGGGGCCTTTCCATTGGACCTGCCCGCCCGAGACCCTGGCGCGGGGCATCGGCGGGCATCAGCGTGAGGGCCGCCCGGGTCTCGGACGGGGGAGCCTTGCCGGTATCCGCATCAGCACAAGAGCGGGACGCGGCGGTTCCGGCCGAGATGGCACGGGACTTGCCCTGTTCGATGTGAGAGACTTTTGCGGCTGGACATGTCGGATCTGTCGGTTCGAGACTGTCGGCGCGGGGCGCAAGGGGAAAAGGGTGACGATGGCGACTTCCGTGGATATCCGGATCCTCGTGGCCGTTGCCTGCATCCTGCTGATCTTCGCGCTGGGCCTTGTCGCCTTTCTGCGGGGGGCCTGGACAGACCGGTTCCGCATGGCGGCCAATTTCTTTGCGGGCAGCCTTGCAGCACTTCTGGTTTCCGCGCTGGGCGTCTTCCTGTCGCAGGATGCGCCATTCGTCCTCAGTGCCGTGCTGATCATTTCGGGGGCGCATTTCGGCATCGTCTTCGGCTGCCTTTCCCTGCACGAGGCGCTTGGGTCGCGCCCGCGCATCGGGGCGGTGATCGGCCTTGCCGGGGCTGTATGCATGGGCCAGGCGCTGCTGGCCGCGATCTTTCACAGCGCCCATCTTCTTATCCTGACCACATCGGTGGTGAATGCCATCCTCAGCCTTGCCGCGGCGGGCAGCTTCTGGTCGTTGCCGCCGGGGACATCGCGCCGGAACCGGCTGCTGGCATCGGCGCCCTACTTCCTGATCGCCTGTGCCTATGGGGCGCGGCTGTTGATGCTGCTGGCGGCCGAACCGGAGCAATGGTTCGTGCTGGCCTCGTCGATCATCGCCTTCGTGCTGGCCTCGGCCTCGCTTTACCTGGGCTTTGCCCTGATCATCCTGCGCGAAAGCGCGCTGAGCGATGCGCTGCGGCGCGCGCGGGCCGAGAGCGAGCAGATCCTGCAGCAACGCACCCGTCTTTTTTCGCAGATGAACCACGAATTGCGCACGCCCCTGAACGGGATCGTCGGGCTTACCCGTGTCCTGTCCGGCCAGGTGGTGGATGAGAAGGGCGCAAGGACCGTGCGGGACCTTCAGGCATCCGCGGCGCTGCTGAAGACGGTGGTGGACGATGTGCTTGATTTTGCGAAGCTCGACAGTGGGGCGCTGGTTCTGGAGACGGTCGATTTCAACCTGCCCGATCTGGTGGAGGGGATCGCCTCGCAATATCGCGCGCTGGCGGCGGAAAAGGCGGTGGCCGTTCGGGTTGAGGCCGTCGCGGATCTGATGGCCTGGCGCAGGGGGGATCCCATGCGGTTGCGGCAGATCCTGCACAATATCCTTGCCAATTCCGTGAAGTTCACCGCGGCGGGCGAGATCGCCATCGCGATGGAGGTCCCGGGCGGCGATCTGATCCGGCTGCGCGTTTCGGATACGGGCATCGGAATGACCGAAGAGCAGCTTGGCCTGCTTTTCGAGCCGTTCCGCCAGGCCACGGCCAGCACGGCCCGGCAGTTCGGCGGAACCGGGCTGGGGATGAGCATCGTCAAGATGCTGGTCGAGGCGCTGGGCGGACAGATCGGGGTGCAGAGCGCGCCGGGGGCGGGCACGACGGTGGAGATCGTGCTTCCCCTGGCCGGGGCCGAAGCGCCAGAGCCGCCGGAGGCGGCGCTTCCCGCCCCGGCTGCCGATCATGCCCTGCCCGGGGATCTGCGCGTCCTTTGCGCCGATGACGACGAGATAAACCGGCTGGTGCTGCAAGCCTTCCTTGTCGAACTCGGGGTTTCGCCGGTGATGGCCGCGAGCGGCGCCGAGGCGATCACGCTGGGGCGGGAGGGACGGTTCGACCTTTACCTGATCGACATCAACATGCCGGAGATGGGCGGGGTCGAGACCCTGGCCGCCCTGCGCCGGATCGACGGGGCCCGGCCCGGAAGGCCGCCCCTTGCGGTGGCCGTCACCGCAAATGTCATGGCCGACGATATCCAGAGCTATCTGGAGGCGGGATTTGACGTGCATCTGCCCAAGCCCATCGTCTTTGAAGACCTGTGCGATCTTCTCCGGCAGGCGCGGCCGGGTGCCGGGGCAGAAGGCCGATCCGGCTGAACTGCTGCTCCTGGCCCCAAAATTCGGCCCCGCCGCCTGAGGGAGGCAAGATCGCCACAGGCAAGCCGGATCGCCTGCCTTGCACATGATCTTCACAATTTGGCCCGTTTCCGGGCGCAGGGATTAACAACCTGAGGTGAATTGAAGAGCGGCAGATGCACGCAAAGTTGGGCGCGATCCTGATCCTGTCGATGCTTGCATTGGCGGGAACCTATTTCAAGATCACCATGTTCGGGACGATCGCCTTTGTCTTCGGCACGGTGGTCGCCCTGGTTGCGGTGCGTCTGGTCGGTCTTGGCGGGGCGCTGATCGTGGCCCTCGTTGGCGCCAGCTATACCTGGGTCGCCTGGGGCCATCCCTATGCCATGCTGATCTCGGTTCTCGAAGTGCTTGTCGTGGGATACTTTGCAAGGCGTTCGGACAATCTTGCCCTGATCGACGTGGCCTTCTGGGTAGTCCTCGGCGCGCCGCTTGCCTTTGTGACCTATGTCACGGCGCTGGAGCTTTCCTGGGCCTCGTCTGCCTTTGTTGCGCTGAAGCTTTCGGTCAATGGTGTCTTCAACGCCGTCTTTGCGGGCCTTGTCCTTGGGGTGCTGCCCGGGCTTCTGCCATCGACCATCCGTCGCCTGCCGAAGATGTCCTATGACGCGCTTCTCTTCCATACGCTGGCCTTCGTGGCCCTGATCGCCACATTGGCGCTGACCATTGCAGACAGCCGGGATGACCAGAGAAGCCGGTTGCAGGATGTTTCGACCTTTCTCTGGTTCGTCGGAAACGACGTGCTGCAAAGCCTTTCGAAGGATCCGGAGGCACATCCCACCGCCGAGAGATACAGTGGTCGCCTTGCGTCGATGCTTGGCGCTGCGGGCGACAGATCAGGGATCGCAGGCAGCCTGACGATTGCCAAGGTCGCCACGGACGGATCCATCGTGCCCCTGTCGGGTGAAGCCAGAAGCTTCGGGAAGACAGGCAGTGTCATCGTCCGGCCCGACGGGCTTGCCATATGGTCGCCGGCCCGGGACAGGCACGAGATCCTTCGGACGCGGGAAAGCGTCTACTTCGTGAGCCTGCCGGTGGGCGCCGTTTCGGATATGGCGGCCCTGCGGGTGGAGTTGCGCGCGGCCCCGGTCGTGGACGCGCTGGAGGCCTCTGGCCGGTGGAACCTGCTGATGCTGACCGGGGCGATGGTCTTCGTGTTCATCGCGTCGCGGCTGCTGTCGCTGCAACTGAGCACGCCCCTGCGGCGACTGTCCGAGGCAACGGGCAATCTGCCCAGTCTCATCAGGTCGGGCAGCCATGGGATTGATCTTCCCGAAAGTGCCGTGCTGGAGATCGACCAGGTTTCCGCCTCGTTTCGGGACATGACCGGTGAGCTTCGTCAGATGTTCATCGAACGCGACGAACTGAACCGGACGCTGGAGGCCCGCGTCCTGGAGCGCACGCGGCAACTTGACCTGATGTCGCAAGTCGCGCGCCAGACAACCAATGGCGTGGTCGTCACGGATCCCGAGGGACGTGCCACCTGGGTGAACGAAGCCTTCGAGCGGATGACGGGTTTCGCCGCAAGCGAGATGATCGGACAGGTTCCGGGGCATCTGTTGCAGCGCATGGCGCCGCCCGACGAGATCATGCAGGTCATGCAGGATGGTCTTGCAAATCGGAAAAGCTTTCACGTCGAGATCCTGAACCATACCAAGGGGGGAAAGCCCTACTGGATCGACTTGCAGTGCAATCCCATGGAGGATGCCGAAGGCAGGCATATCGGCTTTATCGCGATCCAGAACGACGTGACCGAACGCATGGCCATGCAACGCTCGCTTCAGCAATCGCTGGAGCGGCTTCAGCTTTCCACCGAGGTGGCAGAACTGGGTGTGTGGTCGCTGGACCCGGAGACATCGCGGATCGACTGGAACGAGCAGAACCACCGACTGGCCGGCATTTCGCCCGGACAGGACATTCGACAGGAATGGATCGCCCGGACCCATCCCGAGGATGCAGCCTTCATCGACGCGAAGATCAGGGAACTGATCGTCCGGCAATCCGGAGATGCGAGTTTCGAGTTCCGGCTGAACCATCCCGAGAAGGGGGAGCGCACCCTTTCCTCCATCGCGCGGGCCATCCAGGAGAATGGACGCCTGGTTCGGATCACCGGGGTGACATGGGATGTGACGGACGAGCGGCTGGCGGCCGACCTTCTGAAGCGGTCGCTTCAGCATAACGAAGCGATCCTGAACAATGTCGATGATGCCATCATCACGATCGACACCAGGGGGCTGATCGCCTCGTGCAACCGGGCGACCGAACTGATCTTTGGCTACAAGACGGAAGAGATGCTTGGGAAGAGCATCTCGATGGTCATGCCAAGTCATCACGCGGCCCAGCATGACCGCTATATCGGCCTGTACCAAAGGGGCGGCACGTCGCGGGTAGTCGGACAGGTGGGCCAGTTCGAGGCGGTTCGGGCCAACGGTGAGATCTTCCCCGTGGAGCTTGCCGTCACCGAGATTGATGCCGGTGACGGGCGCTTTTTCATGGGTATCCTGCGGGATATCACGGAGCGGAAGAAGATCGAGAAGATGCAGAGCGAGTTCCTGGCAACGGTGAACCATGAGCTTCGCACGCCGCTGACATCCATCAAGGGCACGCTTTCCCTGCTGAGGAGCGGTGTTGCAGGTCAGCTGAACGAGAGCGGCGAGCGTATCGTCGCCGCCGCCCTGAGGAACGCCGAGCAACTCGGCCGGATGGTTGAAGAAATGCTGGATCTTGAACGCATGCAGCAAGGCAAGCTGGAGATCCTCTGCACGGCCGAGCGCGCCGATCATCTGGTTGTTCAGGCAGTCGAGATGAACCGCGTCCTTGCCGGTGACCGGAAGATCCGGATCGCCATCGGACCCGAGCCATTGCCCGAGGCCATCGTCTCGGTCGATGGGCCGCGGGTGATCCAGATCCTGACGAACTTCCTGTCGAACGCGATCAAGTTCTCGCATCAGGGCGACACGATTGATGTGCGGATGGTTCTTCGCAACGGTCTCGTGCGTATCAGCGTGATCGACCACGGCCCCGGGATCCCGCGCGACAAGCAGTCCCTGCTGTTTCAGAAGTTCGCGCAGCTTGATACGAGCGACGCGCGCCTTCATCGCGGTGCGGGTCTTGGGCTTGCCATCAGCCGCGAACTGGCGCTTCGCATGGGGGGCAGGGTGGGACTGCAGTCCGACGAGGGCGAAGGTTCGGAATTCTGGGCCGAGTTTCCGTGCATCGATTTGCCGTCACAGCCTGTGTCAAGCCCTGTCAGGGCAGGGATGCAAAGGCCGCTGGAGATGATGTCGGATGAACGGCAGGCGGGCCGTGACTGAGCGGCGCCGCGTGCTTTCATGGAAGGCGATCGGGACATCCGTCAGTTCATCCGGCTTGCGCTGAAAGATGTCGGTTGGCTTGAGGTTTCCGGTTTCCAATCCGGGCAGGGGGCGCTTTCGGACCTGCCCTTGATCAAGTCACAGTCCGGCTGGGTGAACTTTCCGCAACAAAACCGGCCAGAGGGAATGGCTGGGCGATCGCGTTGTCTGGCGCGGGCGAGCAAGCGGTGCGGCCCCCGTCCATCCCGTGGCGGGGCAGCCCTGTCGTTGGCTGCGCCCGATGGTGCCGAAACTGATCGAGGTCGGATCCGGCCCCAAGGGGGCCGTCCGGCAGGCGATCATTGAAACCTAGGGGCGAAAACAGAGCATAGGCCTGTCAAACACCCCGCTGAGGTTTGACGGAAGACCCGGCAGGGCATTGAGAAACAACGGGACTTTGTGAATGTGGCGGAGAGGGTGGGATTCGAACCCACGGTAGGCTTGCACCTACAACGGTTTTCGAGACCGCCCCGATCGACCACTCCGGCACCTCTCCGCGCTTTTGGGCAGTCGTCGTGCCGGGGTGTCTAGCGGGAGCGGCGGGGGGTTGCAAGGTGGATTTCGTGGCTGTCGGGCAGAAAATCGGCGCGGGGCGCGCGCGCCGGGGGCGAAGCCGGGCGGCGGGGCCGGGGAGGCGCGGGGCGGTGGGGAGGGTGGGCGGATGATCGCGCAGATGTGCCCCGTGGCGGGCTTGGCATGGCGGAAGACAGTCTCTAGCTTTTGGGGCAGACATGCGCCGGGCGCGGCTTTCGCGCAGGGCGGCGGGAAAGGAAAGCGGATGCGGCAGGCGGGAAAGACGGATGAGATGGCCCGGACCGCGGGCGGGCGGCCCGGGGCGGTGCTGTTGGCGGCGCGGGCGGCATCGGTTGCCTGTCTGGTCGGGCTGACGGCGGCTGGTGGCCTGGGGCTTGGGGCCCTGCTGCCGTTTGCTGCCGCGCAGGCGCAGGAGAGCGGAGCCGCCCCGGCGGAGGTGGCTGCATCAGTAGAGACCCTGATCGGGACGATGCGCCTGGCCGACACCGTGGAGATCCTGCGCGAAGAGGGCCAGAAATACGGCCGCACGCTGGAGGCGGACATGTTCCCCGGCGCGGGCGGGGCGGGTTGGGAGGCGACGGTCGCGCTGATCTATGATGCCCCGCGCATGCAGCAGGTATTGGGTGAGGCCTTGCAGAGGGAACTGGCCCGCGCGCCGGAGGAGATTGCCGCGATGCAGGCCTTCTTTGCCTCGGATCTGGGGCAGAAGGTGCTGAAGCTGGAGATCGAGGCGCGGCGCACGCTGCTGGATGAGGCGGCGGAAGAGGCGGCACGGCTGGCCTGGGAGGATCTGGAGGCCGATGATCCGGCCCGGGTCGACCTGCTGGAGCGGTTCGTGCAGGCCAATGACCTGGTGGAATCCAATGTCATGGGGGCATTGAATGCCAATCTTGCCTTCTATCGCGGCATGGCCGATGGCGGGGCCTTTGGCGGCGAGATGACCGAAGAGCAGATGCTGGCCGATGTCTGGGCGCAGGAGGCGGATGTGCGCGGCCAGACGACCGACTGGCTTTACCCCTATCTGACGCTGGCCTATGGGCCGCTTTCGGAGGGCGAGTTGCAGGACTATACCGCCTTTTCGTCCTCGCCGGCCGGGCAGGTGCTGAATGCCGCGCTCTTTGCGGCTTTTGACGAGGTCTTTTCCCCGGTGTCGCGGGCGCTGGGCCTGGCCGTGGCGCAGCAGATGCAGGGCCAGGACATCTGAGGCGCGAAGGGGCAGGGATCGGGCTTGACTTCGCCCGGGCTTGCCCCGATAAGCGCGCATCCTGGCGAGACGCGAGTCTGGCCCGGACCATATTTCAATGACGCCCGCGAGGGCGCGCAGTCCGAGGCGGGGAAACCCCGACAACGCCCAGCAATGGGGGCCACAGGGCGCGGAGCAAGAAGAGGAAGACCCATGTTCGCGGTCCTGAAGACCGGTGGCAAGCAGTACAAGGTGCAGGCGGGTGACGTCCTGCGCGTGGAAAAGCTGGCCGCCAATGCTGGTGACAAGATCCAGTTCAACGAGATCCTGATGGTCGGGGGTGACACCGTGACCGTCGGCGTGCCCACCGTGAAGGGTGCAGGCGTGGTCGCGGAAGTGATCGATCAGATCAAGGGCGAGAAGACGATCCACTACGTCAAGCGCCGCCGCAAGCACAGCTCGCAGCGCACCAAGGGCCACCGTCAGCAGCTGACGCTGGTCCGCGTGACCGAGGTTCTGGCCTCGGGCGCCGAGAAGTCGGGTGTGGCTGCCGCCACCGGCACCGCCGATGCGCGCCGCGCCGCCCATAACGCTGCTGCCGCCGCCCCGGCTGCGGAAGCCGCGAAACCGAAGCGCGCCAAGAAGGCCGCTGAAGCCGCTGCGGAATAAGGAGTAACACCCCATGGCACATAAAAAGGCAGGCGGTTCTTCCCGCAACGGTCGCGACAGCGCCGGTCGTCGTCTTGGCGTGAAGCTCTATGGCGGCCAGGCCGCCATCCCGGGCAACATCATCGTGCGCCAGCGCGGCACGACCTATTTCCCCGGCCAAGGCGTCGGCATGGGCACGGATCACACGATCTTTGCCGTGACCGAAGGCAAGGTGACCTTCAAGAAGGGCCTCAAGGGCCGCACCTTCATTTCGGTCCTCCCGGTCGCGGAGGCAGCCGAGTAAGCCGAACCTTTACAATTGGCTTGTAAACGGGGGATCGGCTGAAAGGCCGGTCCCCCAAGTCATTTCCGGGCCGCTGTCCGGGATGGTGGGGGGGATGCGTGGCGGGCCCGTTCCGGGCCTGTCGCGAAAAAGCCGGGCTGCGGGCGCAATTTTCCGCATTTCGTGCCGTAACGACTTGAACGGGGTTTCTTCGGCCCCGACATGCGCTTCGTCAGGAGGGGAGCCATGATGCTGGACAAGATCGCCGCGATGCCCGAGGGGGCCATTGCCGCCGGACGCTTCATCCTGCGCCCGGCGCGGCCGTCGGATGCGGGGCTGTTTGCCCTTTATGCCGGCGACCGCCGGGTGGCCGAGGCGACGCGGTCGATCCCGCATCCGCTGCCGCCCGGCGCGGCGGAGGCCTTTGTCGCCCGCGCCAGCCTGCAGGGCGGGGATGAGGATGTCTGGGTCATGGACGGATCGGCCACTGGCCTGGCCGAGGTGCTGGGTGTGATCAGCCTGAAGCGGATGGACGAGACGCGCTTTGACCGTGGCCAGTCGGAGGTGGGCTATTGGGTGGCCCCGGCCTTCTGGAACGCAGGCTTCGCCTCGGAGGCGGTCAGGGCGCTGGTCGAGGCCAATCCGCAGAAGAACCGCACGATCTTTGCCGAGGTGTTCCAGGACAATCCGGGATCGGCGCGGGTGCTGACCAATGCGGGCTTCCAGTATCTGGGCGACGCCGAGACATTCTCGGTCGCGCGCAATGCGCGGGTGCCGACCTGGACCTATATCCGCAAGCTGGATTGAGGGCAGGCCGGGGGGGCATGCGGCCCCCCCGGACCCCCCCTGTCCTTCCCCCAAGTGACCTGGCGCGGATGGCAGGCGTTCTTTTCGGGTATTTGGGCCAAGATGAAGTGGCGTTGGGCAGGAAGGCTTGAGCCTTGGGCCTTTGTCCACTATCGCCTGTGAGCATATCCGCCTGTTTCGATCCTGATGAAAGCCTGATGACATGAAATTCCTCGATCTTGCCAAAGTCTATATCCGCTCGGGCGGGGGCGGGGCGGGCTGCGTGTCCTTCCGGCGCGAGAAGTTCATCGAATTCGGCGGTCCCGATGGCGGGGATGGCGGGAATGGCGGGTCGGTCTGGGCGGAGGCTGTGGATGGGCTGAACACGCTGATCGACTTCCGCTATCAGCAGCATTTCTTTGCCAGGAACGGCCAGCCAGGGATGGGCAGCCAGCGGACCGGGAAATCGGGGGAGGACATCATCCTGAAGGTTCCCGTGGGGACCGAGATCATCGACGAGGATGAGGAGACGGTGATCGCCGATCTGGTCACCGTGGGGCAGCGGGTTCTGTTGGCCAAGGGCGGGAATGGCGGCTTCGGGAACCTGTATTTCAAATCCTCGACCAACCGCGCACCGGGACGCGCCAATCCGGGGCAGGAGGGGGTGGAGCGCACCATCTGGCTGCGGCTGAAGCTGATCGCGGATGCGGGGCTGGTGGGGCTGCCCAATGCGGGGAAGTCGACTTTCCTTGCCGCCGTGTCGAATGCGCGGCCGAAGATCGCGGATTATCCCTTTACCACGCTGATCCCCAACCTCGGGGTGGTGGGGGTCGACGGTCGGGAATTCGTGATGGCGGATATTCCGGGGCTGATCGAGGGCGCGTCCGAGGGGCGGGGGCTGGGGATGCAGTTCCTGGCGCATGTGGAGCGGTGCAAGGTGCTGCTGCATCTGGTGGATGGGACGTCCTCCACCATCACCAAGGATTACCGGACCATCGTGACCGAGCTTGAGGCCTATTCCGAGGTGCTGGGGGACAAGCCCCGCATCCTTGCGTTGAACAAGTGCGATGCGCTGGATCAGAAGACCATCACCACGCGCAGGAAGGCGCTGGAGAAGGCGTCGGGCGGGAAGGTCCATGTGATTTCGGGCGCGGCGGGGATGGGGTTGCAGGACGTGCTGCGCGCCCTTTACGCCGAGATCCAGGGGGCGGAGCCGGAGAAGGAGACGGGGCCGTGGCAGCCGTGAGCGAGGCGCGGGTCGCCGTGCCGGATGTGCGCGCGGCGCGGCGGTTGGTGATCAAGATCGGGTCGGCTTTGCTGGTGGACCGGGCGACGGGGCTGCGGCAGGGCTGGCTGTCGGCGCTGGCGATGGATGTGGCCGAGGCGAAGGTGCGCGGCGCGGATGTGGTGCTGGTGTCGTCCGGGTCCATCGCGCTGGGGCGCAAGGTGCTGGGCCTGCCTGCGGGGGAGTTGACGCTGGAGCAGAGCCAGGCCGCCGCTGCCGTGGGGCAGATCCGGCTGGCGCGGGCCTATGAGGAGGTGCTGGCGCCGCATGGGATCACCACGGCGCAGGTTCTGGTGACGCTGGAGGATACCGAGGATCGACGGCGGTACCTGAATTCCCGCGCGACGATGGAGACGTTGCTGGGGCTGGGTGTCGTGCCCATCGTGAACGAGAATGACACGGTGGCGACGGACGAGATCCGGTTCGGGGACAACGACCGACTGGCGGCGCAGATCGCGGTGACGGTGGGGGCGGATCAGTTGATCCTGCTTTCGGATGTGGACGGGTTCTATTCGGCCAATCCGAAGGAGGATGCCTCTGCTGTCCGCTTTGACGTGGTGGAACATATCACGCCGGAGATCGAGGCGATGGCGGGCGATCCGATTTCGGGCCTGTCGAAAGGTGGCATGAAGACCAAGCTGATGGCGGCCAAGACCGCCGTGGCTGGGGGCTGTGCCATGGCGATCATGGAAGGGTCGGTGCTGCGGCCGCTGAAAGCGCTGGCCGAGGGCGCGCATCGGACCTGGTTCGTGCCGGGGGCGGACCCGCAGCTGGCGCGCAAGCGCTGGATCAATGCGATGAAGCCGAAGGGTGAGGTCGTGGTGGATGCGGGGGCCGTGGCCGCGCTGGGGGCGGGCAAGTCGTTGCTGCCGGCGGGGGTGCGGGCGGTGAAGGGGTCTTTTGGCCGGGGGGAGCCGGTGGCGATCCTTGGGCCCGATGGCTCGGTGCTGGGCAAGGGGCTGATCCGCTATACGGCGGCGGAGGCCAAGGCGATTGCGGGTCACAAGTCGGGCGAGATCGAGGGGATACTCGGTTATGCCGGGCGGGCGGCGTTGATCCACAGGGATGACATGGTGGTCTGATGGCTGGCGGCGGACCGGGGGCCAGCCCCCGGACCCCCGGGGTATTTGGGCCAAGATGAAGGGGCTTTGGGCATGGATGGCAATTTCGCGGACATGATGGCCGGGATCGGGGCTGCGGCGCGGGCGGCGGCGGCGGAACTGGCCTATGCGAGTGCCGAGCGCAAGCATGCGGCGCTGATCGGGGCGGCGCAGTATGTCTGGGAGCGGCGGGACGAGATCATCGCGGCCAATGCGAAGGACATGGCGTTCGGGGTGGCAAAGGGGTTGTCGCCGGCCATGCTGGATCGGTTGAAGCTGGACGAGGGGCGCATCCGGGGCATCGTCGATGGCTTGCGCGCGGTGGCGGAGCAGAAGGATCCGGTGGGCGAGGTGATCGCCGAATGGGACCGGCCGACGGGGCTGCATATCCAGCGGGTGCGGACGCCCCTTGGCGTGGTGGGTGTGATCTATGAGAGCCGCCCGAATGTGACGGCGGATGCGGGCGCGCTGTGCCTGAAGGCGGGGAATGCGGTGATCCTGCGGGGGGGATCGGAGAGCTTCCATTCCTCGACCGTCATCCATGCCTGCATGGTGCAGGGGTTGCGCGCGGCGGGGTTGCCGGAGGCGGCGGTGCAACTGGTGCCGACGCGGGACCGCGGGATGGTGGAGGCCATGCTGCGGGCGGTGGAATGGATCGACGTGATCGTGCCGCGCGGGGGCAAGGGGCTGGTGGGTCTGGTGCAGCGCGAGGCGCGGGTGCCGGTCTTTGCCCATCTGGAGGGGATCTGCCACATCTATGCCGATGGCGACGCGGATCTTGAAAAGGCGCGGCGGGTGGTGATCAACGCCAAGACCCGGCGCACGGGGATTTGCGGGGCGGCGGAGTGCCTGCTGATCGACCGGCGGTTCTGGGAGACGCATGGCGGCGTGCTGGTGACGGACCTGCTGGAGCGGGGCGTGGAGGTGCGGGCGGAGGGTGATCTGCTGACCGTGCCGGGGACGGTTGCGGCCGAGGAGGGGGATTTCGGCTGCGAATTCCTGGACATGATCATCGCGGCGAAGATCGTGGATGGGGTGGACGGGGCGATTGCGCATATCCGCCGCTATGGCAGCCAGCATACCGAAAGCATCCTGACCGAGAATGACGCCACCGCCGCGCGGTTCTTCCAGCGGCTGGATTCGGCGATCCTGATGCGCAATGCCAGCACCCAGTTCGCGGATGGGGGCGAGTTCGGGATGGGGGCCGAGATCGGGATTGCCACGGGCAAGCTGCATGCGCGCGGGCCTGTGGGGGCAGAGCAGTTGACCAGCTTCAAATACCTGGTGACAGGCGACGGGACGATCAGAAGCTGATCCGGATCCGTTCGGGTTCCATCGCGATCGTGGCAGGGCGGCCCAGATCGGCGAGGGCGCGGGCGGCGAGTGGGAACTGCACCTCGGCCGGTTCGAGCCCGGGGGCGGGTGTGGCGCGGGCGGGGGCTGGAGCGATCAGCGACCACAGGGCCGTATCTTCGCGCAGGCGGGGCGAGGTGAGGACGAGCGACCAGCCGTCCTCATCGCCCCGCACCGCGATCTGGCCCCCCGCGCGCAGGGCGCGTTCGGCGCAGAGCAGGAGGAGGCAGACGGCCTTGGCCTCACCCCGGTCGAGATCGGGGGGGCTGACCCAATCCACCGAGATGCGGCCAGAGGGAAAGAGATCGGCGAGGATGGCCAGAACCTCGGCCCGCGAAAGCGCCTGGCCCGGGCGCGACAGGCCGAAGGCCAGCCGGAAGAAGCGCAATCGGGCGGTCAGGGTGCGGACGCTTTCGGAGATCATCGCGACTTCGTCGCTGCGGCCGGAGCCGGCAAGCAGAAGCAGTTCCACCCCGTTGCCGATGGCCCCGATCGGGCCGATAAGATCATGGCAGATGCGGGAGCCGAGCAGGGCATTCAGATCGGGCGGGGTGGTGGACATGATACGCTCTCACTTGGAAAGGGGCACGGGATGAATTCATTGCTGGAGCCGGGGATGCTGGTGCGCCACCCGGCAGAGCCCGACTGGGGCCTTGGTCAGGTGCAATCCAATATCGGGGGCCGGATCACGGTGAATTTCGAACATCGGGGCAAGGTTGTCATAGATGGGCGACATATCGAGTTGAGACTGGTCTTCGGTGACTCGGAATGATGGGGCGCTGCGCGGGAATTGCAACCCCGGGTTGACAGCCCGTTCGAGAGGCGGGGAAGGCGGCAGGGCCTGCGGGGGACCGGCGCCCTTGCGTTGGCGGGGGCAGGCCCATAGATGGGGCGCAGCACGGCGCGGAAGGGAACGGGGCGCAACGGCCAGATGATTGCAGAGGAGTCGGTCTTTTCCCTTCGCCTTGCGCGCGATGCGCGCGATCTGCGCGCGGCGCAGCGGTTGCGCTATGGCGTCTTTGTCGAGGAACTGGGTGCGGACGGGCCGCTGGTGGACCACCAGGCGCGGCTGGAGCGGGACAGGTTCGACGATATCTTCGACCACCTGCTCTTGATCGACAACCGGCGGGATCCCGGGCTGCTTGAGGATGTGGTGGGGGTGTATCGGCTGCTGCCTTCGGATCGGCTGGGGCCGGGGGGGCGGTTCTATTCGGAAGCGGAATACGACCTTGCGCCGCTGCGGGCGACGGGGCGGAAGCTTCTGGAACTGGGGCGGTCCTGCGTGCATCCCGATCATCGTGGCGGAACGGCGATGTTCCATCTGTGGAACGGGCTGGCCGATTACGTGCTGGAGCGCGGGATCGAGATCCTGTTCGGCGTGGCAAGCTTTCACGGCACCGATATCGCGCGGCTGACGCCGTCGCTGGCCTATCTGCATCATCACCATCTGGCACCGCCCGCACTGCGGGTGCGGGCGCGGGAGCCGGGATTTCAGCGGATGGACCTGCTGCCACCCGATCAGCTTGACCGCAAGGCCGCGATGGCGGCGACGCCTGCGCTGATCAAGGCCTATCTGCGGCTGGGCGGCTTTGTGGGCGAGGGGGCCTGGATCGACCGGGATTTCAACACGACGGATGTCTGCCTGGTGATGGATACGGGCCGGATGTCAGAGCGGCATCGCGGCTATTACACGCGGGGACGGCAGGGGTGAGCGACGGGGAAGATTGGCGCGATGCCCGCATGGCCAGCCCGCCGGTGACGGTGGCGGGTTGGGGGCGTGTGCTGTGGCGGGGGGCGCTGATGGGGGCTGTCACCTATGGCTGCCTGATCCTGCTTCTGGCGCTGCGCCTGATCGAGCGGCCCCTGTTCGGCCTGCGCCGGCCCTGGACGCCCTTCATCACGCAATTCGTCTGCAAGAGTGCCTTCGTGATCCTGCGCCTGCCCCTGCGGGTGACCGGGCGGCCGATGCGGCAGCGCGGGGCGCTGGTGGCCAATCATGCCTCATGGCTGGACATCTTCGCCCTGAACGCCGCGCAGCGGGGGTATTTCGTGGCAAAATCCGAGGTGGAGCATTGGGCCGCGATCGGCTGGCTGGCGCGGGCGACCGGGACGGTCTTCATCGCCCGGCAGGGGCGCGAGGCCAAGCGCCAGCAGCGCCTGTTCGAGGACAGGCTGCGGATGGGCCATCACCTGATGTTCTTTCCCGAGGGCACAAGCACGGATTCGATCCGTGTCCTGCCGTTCAAATCCACGCTTTTCGCGGCCTTCTGGTCGCATGGGCTGGAAGAGGTGATGTGGATCCAGCCGGTGACGCTGGCCTATCACGCGCCACGGGGCGAGGACCGGCGCTTTTACGGCTGGTGGGGCGAGATGGACTTCGCGCCGCATTTCCTGATGGTGCTGGCGCAGGCGCGGCAGGGGCGGCTGGAGGTGATCTTTCACGAGCCGGTGCCGGTGGATGCCTTTGCCGATCGCAAGGCGTTGGCGCTGCATTGTGAAACAGAAGTGCGGGCCGGTCTGGCCGGGCGGCTGTAGGGCGGGGGTCTCCCCGCCATTGCCGGTGGTCGTAGGGCGGGGTTCACCCCGCCTTCCCCCCCCCTAGGTCACCACCATCACCCCAGGGGCGCGAGCAGGGTTTTCAGGGCGGCGGCGGGATCGTCTTTCGACCAGATCTCTTCGCCGATGGCGAAGAAATCGGTGACGGGGCCGAATTTCGCCACCAGTTCGGCAGTCAGGGCGCCTTCGGCGACGACGGGCACCTCGATCACCTCGGACCACCATTCGAAAAGGTCGAATTCGGCGCGCGAGCCGTCGCCCAGGGGTGTATCGCCGATGGGGCCGAAGCAGACGTAATCCGCCCCGTTTTCGCCTGCCGACATGCCTTCATGCCGGGTGGTGCCGCAATGGGCGCCGATGATGGCGTCGGGCAGGTCCTTGCGGACCTTGCGGATGGAGCGCGCGCCATCGGTCAGGTGGACACCGTCAAGGCCCAGCCGTTCCACCAGAAGGACATGGCGTTCGATCACCACGGCCACGTCGCGGGCATGGGCGGTGTGGCGGATTGCGTCGGCGGCGCGCAGGATGCGGTCTTCGTCGCTTGTGGCGAGCGCGATGCGGAGGCAGGCGATATCGGTGGAATCGAGCACTGCGGCAAGCTGATCGGGATAGGTGTCGAGGTCCAGTTCCGGCGGGGTGATCAGGTAGATCTGCGGGCGGTCTTGGTTGGCCATGGGGCGCTCCGGCATGGGTTTGGGGGTGATTAGCGCAGATTTCCGGCGAAGGCGAGGGCAGCTTGGCCTTGTCCGGCGGGGGAGGGGCGCGTATCTGGCGCGGGTGCGACCCCGGAGAAAGCCCGTGACCGAGATCATCCCGCCCTGTTTCATCCTTGTCCGCCCGCAGATGGGCGAGAATATCGGGGCTGCGGCGCGGGCCATGCTGAACTTCGGGCTGGAGCGGATGCGGATCGTGGATCCGCGCGACGGCTGGCCCAATCCGAAGGCGGTGGCCATGGCCTCGGGCGCGGGGCGGGTGCTGGACCGGGCGGGGTTGTTTCAGGATATCCCGGCGGCGATTGCGGATTGCGATTTCGTCTTTGCCACCACGGCGCGCAGCCGGGAACTGGTGAAGCCGGTCGTCACGCCCGAACGCGCGATGGAGATGACGCGCGCCATGGTGGCCGAGGGGCGCCGGGTGGGGTTCCTGTTCGGGCCGGAGCGGGCCGGGCTGGAGAATGAGGATGTGGCCCCGGCCAATGCCATCGTGACGGTGCCGGTGAACCCGGAATTCCCCAGCCTGAACCTGGCGCAATGCGCGCTGCTTCTGGGATATGAGTGGCGGCGGCAGACCGAGACGGTCGCGCCGGAGGTGATGGGCCTGGCGCGGACCGATTTCGCGACCCGGCTGGAGGTGGAGCGGCTGTCGGACCATTTCGAGGAGCGGCTGGAGGCGGCGGGATTCTTCTACCCGCCCGAGAAGGCACCGCATATGAAGTTGAACCTGCGCAACATGTTCGCGCGGCTTGGCCTGACGCGGGCCGAGGTGCAGACCTTCCACGGCATGCTGCGGCAGATCGCCTTCAAGCTGCGCCAGATGGGGGAGTGAGTCTCTTCGGGCCAGCGTCGGACCGGGGGTTTCCCCCGGACCCCCAGGGTATTTGGGCCAAGATGAAGCCGGCTTGCCAGGGAAGGCGGCATCGGGGGCGGGATGGGGGCGGCACTCTTCGCCGCAGCCTCTTGAAGGGGGCGGGGGGGCGGCATACCCTCCGCGCCGGATGAGGGAGACCGCGACATGGCAGGCAAGCGCAGCATCTTTGAAGAGGTGGGGCAGGGGGTGAAATCCGCCCCGCCGCCGCAGGGGGGCATGATCGCCGCCCGCGCGCAGGGGGCGCGGCGGGGGATCCGGCTGTGGCTGGTGGCGCTGTTCCTGATGGTGGCGGCGATGATCGCCGTGGGGGGGATGACGCGGCTGACGGATAGCGGGCTGTCGATCACCGAATGGCGGCCCGTGACGGGGGCGATCCCGCCGATGGACGAGGCGACATGGACCGCCGAGTTCGAAAAGTATCGCGCCATTCCCGAATATCAGTTGCAGAACAAGGGGATGAGCCTTGAGGAGTTCAAGGTCATCTATTGGTGGGAATGGGGCCATCGGCAGCTTGGCCGTCTGATCGGGCTGGTCTGGTTCGTGGGTTTTGTGGGTTTCCTTGTGGCGCGGCAGATCCCGGCGGGGTGGACCGGGCGGCTGTTCGGGCTGGGCGTGCTGGGCGGCGCGCAGGGGGCGATCGGCTGGTGGATGGTGTCTTCGGGGCTGACGGGGACGATGCTGGATGTGGCCTCCTATCGGCTGGCCACGCATCTGGGGTTGGCCTTCGTCATCCTGGGGCTGATCGCCTGGTATGTCTTCCTGCTGGGGCGGAGCGAGGCCGAGTTGATGCAGGCGCGGCGGGGGTGGGAGGCGAAGCTGTTCTCGATGACCACCGGGCTGATGCATTTCACCTTCCTCCAGATTCTGCTGGGGGCTTTGGTGGCGGGGATTGATGCGGGGCGGGGCTTTCCGACCTGGCCCCTGATGAACGGGCAGTTCTTCCCCGCAGATGCCTTCTATGTGCCGGATGGCAACGGGGGCAGCCTGCCCATCTGGCACGCCTTCTTTGAGAACCCCGGTCTGGTGCAGTTCATGCATCGCATGTCCGGCTATCTGCTGTTTGCCTTTGGCGTGGTGGTCTGGTTGCGCGGGCGCAAGTCGGCCCATGCGGTGACGCGGGGGGCCTATCATGGCGTCATGGCGATGCTGCTGGCGCAGATGGCGCTGGGCATTGCGGCGGTGCTGACGGCGGCGCATGTGCATGTGGCGATCACACACCAGATCGGCGCGGTGATCCTATGGGTGCTGATCCTGCGGGCGCGGCATCTGGCGCAATATCCCCTTGCGGGGTCGATCCGGGAGGGGACGGCATGAGTGCCTATGATGATCTGATGGCCTTCCAGCGCGAGACCGAGGCGCTGGCGCAGGTGGCGGGGCGGCTGGGCTGGGATCAGGAGACGGTGATGCCGCGCGGGGCGGCGGAGCAGCGGTCCGAGGAGATGGCGGCGATGGAGGGGGTGCTGCATGCGCGGCGCACCGATCCGCGCATTGCGGGCTGGCTGGGGCAGGCGCGGGCGGCGGATGATGTGGCCGCCGCGCAATTGCGTTTGATCCGAAGGAGTTACGAGCGCGCGGTGAAGGTGCCGGCGTCCTTGGCGCAGGAGATTGCGCGGGTGACATCCATGGCGCAGGGCATCTGGGCCGAGGCGCGGGCGAAGGAGGATGTGCCGGGCTTCCTGCCGGTGCTGGCGGATGTGATCCGCCTGCGGCAGGAGGAAGGCGCGGCGCTGGCGGGGGGGGGCGATCCCTATGACGCGCTGATCGACGATTACGAACCGGGGGCGACGGCGGAAACCATCGGCGCGATGTTCGGGCGGATGCGGCCGAGGCTGGTTGCGCTGCGCGAGAAGGTGCTTGGCGCGGCGCGGCAACCCGTTGGATTGTCAGGACATTTCGGAGCAGAGGCGCAGATGCGGTTCGCCCGCGATCTGGCGTCGGCTTTTGGCTATGACTGGAGCCGGGGGCGGCTGGATCTGGCTGTGCATCCCTTTTCGTCGGGGTCCGGCGATGATGCGCGGATCACCACGCGGGTGGTGGAAAGTGAGCCATTCAATTGTTTTTATTCGACAATCCACGAGGTTGGCCATGCCTGTTATGAGCTGGGCATAGATGGTGATTATCGCCTGACGCCCTTGGGTGCGGGCGTATCAATGGGTGTGCATGAGAGCCAGAGCCGGATCTATGAAAACCAGCTTGGCCGGAGCCGCGCCTTCACCGGCTGGATGTTCGGGCAGATGCGCGAGCGGTTTGGTGAATTTGGCGTTAACGATGCGGATGCCTTCCATGCGGCGGTGAACCGGGTGCAGCCCGGTTTCATCCGCACCGAGGCCGATGAGGTGCATTACAACCTGCATATCATGATGCGCTTTGATCTGGAGCGCGCGCTGATCCGGGGCGATCTGGCGGTGGGCGATCTGGAAGCGGCGTGGAATGACCGCTTTGCCGCCGATTTCGGCGTCACGGTCGATCGTCCGTCGCATGGCATGTTGCAGGATGTGCATTGGTCGGTGGGGCTGTTCGGCTATTTCCCGACCTATAGCTTGGGAAATGTTTACGCAGGCTGCCTGCACCGTGCACTGCGTGCGGACATCCCGGATCTGGATGACCATCTGGCACGCGGCGATGCCGCGCCCGCGACGGCCTGGCTGCGCGAACGGTTGCAGAGGCATGGCGGGCTGCGGGAGCCGCGCGCGACCATCGCCCATGCCTGCGGGTTCGAGCCGTCGGAGGGGCCGCTTCTGGACTATATCGAGGCGAAGTTCGCAGCCATCTACGATCTGTGACCCATGGGTTTTGCGGCGGGTGAGCGGCGGGCGGTCTGGACGCTCGCCCTGACGCAGGCGCTGGGATATGCCTGTTTCTTTTACATTTTCGCGGCGTTGCTGATCTATTGGCAGCGCGAGGTCTGGCTATCGGATGCGGTGCTGGCGGCGGGGCCGCTGCTGGCGACCTTCGTGAGCGCGGTGGTGGCACCCGCCGTGGGGCGGCGGGTGGACCGGGGAGGGGCTGTCGCGATGATGGCGGTGGGGCCGGTGATCGGGGCGGTGGCCCTGATCTGCCTGGCCCTGTCGGGCGGGGTGGCGGGCTGGTTCCTTGCCTGGGCGGGGCTTGGGGTGGCGCAGGCGCTCTGTCTTTACGATGTCTGCTTCGGCCTGCTGATCCGGCGCTTCGGCGCGACGGCGCGGGGGGCGATCACGCGGGTGACGCTGGTGGCGGGGTTGGCCTCGACCCTGGCCTTTCCGGCGGGTGCCTGGCTTGCCGGGGGCTGGGGCTGGCGGTTCGCGCTGTGGTGCGCGGTGGCGGTGGTGCTGGGGGCGATGCTGCCCCTGCAGATCTGGGCGGCGCGGGTTCTGGTGCGCGGAACGGTGGCGGCGGCGGTGGCGCGGGATGTGCCGCGCCTGCGCTGGGGGGAAGTGCTGCGGATGCCGGGATTCCTGCTGCTTGCCTTGTTCTTTGCGCTGGTCAACCTGAACCACTGGATGCTGGTCAATCACATCCGCCCGATGCTGGAGGCGCTGCAAGTGCCTGATGGCACGGCGATTCTGGCGGCTTCGGTGATCGGGCCGGCGCAGGTTCTGGGGCGGGTGATCCTGGCCGGGATGGGCGCGCGGGCGGGGACGGCGGCGGCCTCATGGGCGACGGTGGCGGCGCTTCTGCTGGCGCCGCTGGGTCTTCTGGGGGCGCTGGGTTGGGCGGGGGCGGCGGTGGGATTTGCCGCCTGCCAGGGCATCGCGATGGGGGTGGTGACGATCCTGCGGCCGGTGCTGATCGCCGAGACGCTGGGGCAGCAGCGCTATGGCGCGGTGGCGGGGATGATGGCCATTCCGGGGCTGGCGGCGATGGCGGTGGCGCCCTTGATCGGCACGGCGCTGGAGGCGGTGGGCGGGGTCTGGCTGATGATCGGGACGGGGTTTCTCTTTGCCCTGGCGGCGGCCGGGGCCTTGGCGGCAAGGCGTTGAGATCGCAGCGTTAATTTCTGTGGCCGGGTCGGAATGGCGTGCCGCGGCCGGTGCAGGCGCGCGGTGCAGACGGCTGTGCAGACGCGCGGGGGCTTTGCGCGGCGTTAACCCTGCGAGGGGCGGGCACGGGGGGAGGGTGAGTCGGCGGCCCTGACGTCGGAGGGGGACAAAATTCTTCGCAGAAGAATTTTGTGGCGATCCTTCGCAGAAGGATCGCGAAGGCGCGCGGGCCGGGACGGCCCGCGGCGAAAATTCTTCTGCGAAGAATTTTCTGACGATCCTTCGCAGAAGGATCGTGGTGCACGATTTTCGTCGAAAATCGTGGTCAGTCCGCCCAGTCGGGTTTGCGCTTTTCGAGGAAGGCATTGATGCCTTCCTCGGTGTCGCGCCAGAGCATGTTCTCGGTCATGCGGGCGCCCGTCAGGGCATAGGCCTCGGCCAGCGGGAGGCCCTGCTGATCGTAGAAGCTGCGCTTGCCGATATGGACGGCGGCGGAAAGCTTGGCGGCCAGGGTTTCGGCCAGTTTGCGGGTTTCTGCGGCCAGGTGACCGGGCGGCGCGATGCGGTTGACGAGGCCCACCTCGCGGGCGCGGGCGGCGGAGAGGAATTCGCCGGTGGTCAGCATCTCGAAGGCTATGGCGGGGGGAACCTTGCGGGTGAGCGCCACCATGGGGGTGGAGCAGAAGAGGCCGATATTCACGCCATTGACGCCGAAGCGGGCATCCTCGGCCGCGACGACCATGTCGCAGGAGGCGGCGAGCTGGCAGCCTGCCGCCGTGGCGATGCCCTGAACCTCGGCGATGACGGGCTGGGGCAGGGCGGGCAGGGCCTGCATCATGGTGGCGCAGCGCGCGAAGAGATCGGCGAAGGCGGCGGCGCCCCTGTCGGGCTGCGCCCGGGCGGCCTGCATTTCCTTCAGGTCATGGCCCGCGCAGAAGGCGCGGCCCGCGCCGCGCAGGACGACCACGCGGACCGACCGGTCGTCGGCGAGGCGGGCGAGGGCGTCGGTGAGGGCCGCGATCATCGCGTCGGACAGGGCGTTGAGGGCGGCGGGCCGGTTGAGGGTGAGCGTGGCGATGCCGCCTGCATCTTCGCGCTGGATCAGCTCTTCGGTCATGGTTGCATCCCCCCTCTGGCTGGGCCAGACGATAGGCGGAGTGCCGGGAAGAGGGAAGCCGATGGATGTGAAGATGGACCGCGAGGCCCTGAGCGCCTTCCTTGCCCGGGATTTCGGGCAGGTGGCCGCGGATTTCGCGGTGGAGCGGGTGGATGCGGGCGGCGTGACCCTGCGGCTGCGGGTGGCGGAGCGGCATCTGCGGCCCGGGGGGACGGTATCGGGGCCTGCGCTCTTCGGGCTGGCGGATGTGGCGATCTATCTGGCGATCCTGAGCCGGCTGGGGCCTGTCGCGCTGGCGGTGACGACGAATGCCTCCATCGACTTCATGCGCAAGCCTGCCGCGGGGCGGGATGTGCGGGCCGAGGCGCGGCTTCTGAAGCTGGGCCGGGTGCTGGCGGTGGGGGATGCGCTGCTTTATTCGGAAGGTGTGGCGGAGCCGGTGGCGCGGGCGGGCATGACCTATTCGCTGCCGCCCGGGTAAGGGCGGGCCTTGGGGCAGGGCTGCGGGGCGGGGTTCGGGTGGAGCGGAAGCGGGAGGGCGGAATGACGACGCAGGTTCTGGCCTCGGCCGTCGTGCTGGTGACGGGGGTGATCTGGGGCGGATACTGGCTGCCGGTCCGCAGCATCGCGGAGCGGGGGCTGGACGGGGCCTGGGGGACGGGGGCGATCACGGCGGCCGCCATGATCGCGCTCTTACCCTTCCTGATCGTGAACCGGGGGCTGTTGCGCGGGAGGGATCGGGTCGGGATGCTTTCGGTGCTGCTGGGCGGGGCGGCCTTTGCGCTTTATTCCATCGGGTTCCTTTACGGGAAGGTGGCGCTTGTGGTGCTGCTGTGGTTCTTCAGCCCGGTCTGGAGCGTCCTGATCGCCAGATATCTGCTGCGCCTGCAGGTGCCGCCCTTGCGGCTGGTCGCGATCGCGGTGGGGCTGGCGGGGCTGTTCATCATGCTGGGCGGGGATGGCGGCTTTCCGGCCCCGCGGGATCTGGGCGAATGGATGGCCTTTGTGGGCGGGGGGATATGGGCCTTTGCGACGGCGGGGATGCGGCTGCGGAGCGATCTTGCGCCGCTGCCTGCGGCCTTTCTGTTTTCGGCCGGGGCGCTGGTCACCTCGATCCTCGCCGCGCCGCTGCTGGAGCCGGTGCCGGTGATCGCGGCGGTCGATGTGCCGGGGGTCGCGGTGACGGTTCTGGTGACCGGCGTTCTGTGGTGGGTTCTGTCCATCGCGGGCCTGATGTGGGCGGCGGTGCGGCTGGACCCGGCGCGGGTGGGGATCCTTCTGATGACGGAGGTGGTCTTCGGGGCGCTGAGTGCCGCGCTGCTGGCGGGGGAGAGCCTGTCCGTGGCGGAGGGAATCGGCGGGGGGCTGGTGATCCTCTGCGGTCTGCTGGAAGTCTGGCCGGTGCGGGCAGAGGGGCGGCGCGGCGCCGAGTGAGGCGGGCCTGCATCGGGAGCGGGGCGCGGGAATGAAAACGGCCCCCGGTCGGGGGCCGTGCGTTCAGGGTGTGGGGCGCGCGTGGGCGCGCCAGCCTGCCGGTAATCAGGATTTCGGGCGGGTGAAGCGGCCTTCGATCTGGGCGCCGGATTCGATCACCAGCGATGTATAGGTCACGTCGGCCTCGACCTTGGCGGTGGCGCGCAGGGTGAAGGACTGGGTGCTGACGCGGCCGTCGAGCGCGCCCTTCACCTCGATCGTTTCGGCGGAAATGCCGCCCTTCACGCTGCCTTCGCCGCCGATGATCAGGCTGCGGGCGGACAGGTTGCCGTCCACCTCGCCGAAGACCTCGACCGCGCCGGTCGAGGTGATCTCGCCCGTGATGCGCAGATCGGATGCGAGGACCGATTTGCCGGCATTCGTCGGGTTCGGGGCGCGGGGCGCGGCGGAAGCGGCGGGCGCGGCGGGGGTATCGGTCTTGCTGAACATGGGGTCCTCCGGAGATCAGGCCGATAAGGGGGGAAGCGGGGGCGGCGGTCAAGTGCCGAGGGCGGCAAGCCGGGGGATGGGCGGGATTTCGGCCCGGGAAGGGACATGTGGTGTCGGTTCCGGACCTGACAAGCCGGGGCGGGGGGGGTGAGATGGCGGAAGGAATCGGCGGGGCACGGGGGGCGCGATGGCGGACAGGGAATTCTTCAGGCCGGTCTCGGGGTTCGACCTGCCGCGATTCGCAGGGATCCCCACCTTCATGCGCCTGCCGCATGTGGGGCTGGAGGATCCGCGGCTGGCGGAGGTGGATATCGGGCTGATCGGCGCGCCCTGGGACGGGGGGACGACGAACCGCCCCGGCCCGCGCCATGGGCCGCGCCAGTTGCGCGACCTGTCGACCATGATCCGGGCGCAGAACGGGGCGACCTGGGTCGCGCCCTTCGAATTGGCGCGCTGTGCGGATCTGGGGGATGTGGCGCCCAATCCGGGCGATCTGATGGACAGTCTGGCGCGGATGGAGGCCTTCTATGACCGCGTGGTGGCGGCGGACATCCTGCCCCTGACGGGGGGAGGGGATCACCTCTGCAGCCTGCCCATCCTGCGGGCGGTGGCCAAGCGCCGCCCAGTGGGGATGGTGCAGTTCGACAGCCATACCGACTTGAACGACATCTATTTCGGGACCAGCCGCTACAATCACGGCACGCCCTTCCGCCGCGCGGTGGAGGAGGGGCTGATCGACCCGAAACGCTATGTCCTGATCGGCATTCGCGGCACGGCCTATGGGCGGGAGGATTGGGATTTCGCCGCCGCGAACGGCATCCGCATCATTCCCATCGGCGAATTCCATCGTCGGGGCGTGGAGGATGTGATGGCCGAGGCGCGCGAGATCCTGGGGGCGGGGCCCACCTACGTGACCTATGACATTGATTTCGTCGATCCGACCTTCGCGCCGGGGACGGGGACGCCCGAGGTGGGCGGGCCGAATTCATGGGCTGCGCTGGAGGTGGTGCGGGGGTTGCGCGGTGTCGATGTGGTGGGGGCGGACCTGGTGGAGGTGAGCCCGCCCTTCGATCCGTCGGGCGGGACGGCCTGGCTGGGGATCTCGCTGATGTTCGAACTGCTTTGCGTGATGGCGGAGCGCGTGGCGCAGCGGGGATAGGGGGGGCTTGCCCCCCGCGCCGCCTTCGGCGACGCTCCCCCCAGGGTATTTTTGGCCAAGATGAAGACAGCATGAGAAAGACGGGGGCAGGGATGGAAGTCGATCTGATCGTGACCAACGCGAAGGTGTTGACGATGGATGCGGGGCGGCCGCGGGCTGCGGCCGTGGCCGTGCGGGCGGGCCGGATCGCGGCGGTGGGGGGCGCGGAGGTGGCGGCGCTGGCGGGGGCGCGGACGCGGGTGGTGGATGCCGGCGGGCGGACCTTGCTGCCCGGTTTCGTGGAGAGCCATCTGCATCTGGTGCTGGGTGGCGCGGAACTGGTGCAGTTGCAGATCGGCGGGGTGATGGGGTTCGAGGCGCTGCGCGCGGCCTTTCTGGACTATGCCGGGAAGAACCCCGACCGCCCGCTTCTGATGGCGCAGGGGGCGGCCTATGAGATCCTTGGCGCGCCTGTGACGCGGGCCGACCTGGACCGGGTGATTGCCGACCGGCCCATCGCCATGATGGCGCCGGATCACCATACCGTCTGGGCCAATACGCTGGCCCTGCAGAAGGCGGGCATCCTGCAGGGGGCCCAGATGCCGCATGGGCATGAGGTGGTGATGGGGCCGGATGGCACCGCCACCGGCGAATTGCGCGAGTTCGAGGCCTTTGCCCCGGTGCTGGCGCTGGGGGGCGAGGCGCATCTGCAGCTTGGCATCGCAACCGGGGGAGAGCCGGACCCCTGGCCGGATGCGGCGACCTTCGCGGCAGACCTTGAAAAGGTCGTGGCGGGGCTGCGCCATTGCGCGGCGCAGGGGATCACCACGATGGTGAACATGGATGGCAACCGCTATACCTGTGCGCTGCTGGCGGCGCTGGAGGAACAGGGGCGGCTGACGGCGCGGGTGCGCGTGCCCTTCCACATGAAGCCGCATATGGAACTGTCGGAGCTGGACCGTGCCAGCGCCATGACGGCGGAATTCGATGGCGATTGGGTGCGGTCGGGTTTCGTGAAGATGTTCATGGACGGGGTGGTGGACAGCCGCACCGCCTATATGCTGAACGACTATCCCGGGGTGCCCGGGCATCGGGCCGATCCGCTGTTCGCGCCGGAGCGGTTCAACGCGATCTGCGCCGAGGTGGACCGGCGGGGATTGCAGATCGCGGTCCATGCCATCGGCGATGCGGCGGTGCGCCAGACCATCGACGGATATGAGGCGGCGGGGCGGGCCAATGGCCTGCGCGACATGCGCCACCGGATCGAGCATATCGAGCTGATCGACCGGGCCGATGTGCCGCGCCTGGGATCCTTGGGGATCACGGCGAGCGTGCAGCCCCCCCATCCGCCGGGCGTGATGGATTTCCCGATGTCGACGATGGATCACGTCTTTCACCGCGAACGCTGGCGGGATGCCTATCTGTGGAAGACGCTGAAGGATCATGGCGCGCCCGTGGCCTATGCCAGCGACTGGCCGGTGACGGATGTTTCGGTGATGCGCGGGATCCAGGCGGCGGTGACGCGCGTGCCCTATGAGGGCGCGGGGGATGAGCGGCTCTCCCTGATGGAGACGCTGCATGCCTATACGGCCGGCGGGGCCTGGGCCGGACATTGGGACGACATCACCGGCACGCTGCGGGTGGGGATGGCCGCCGACATGGTGCTGCTGGATGGCGATATCGAGGCGGCGGATCCGATGACGATCGGGGCGATGGGGATCGCCATGACCATCGCCGGTGGCCGAGTGACCCATGCGGCAGAGGGATTCGCGTGAGGGGCGGGGCGATTCCGGGGTGACTCGTCCCTGAATCGGCCATCAGGCGGCGCGGAAGGCGAAATCATCGGGGCGGGCAGGGCAGGGGCCAAGCGAAATCTTGCGCCCCTGCCGCCCGGAACCCCAAGTTTTCTTGGGCTGCCGAAAAAATCGTCATCTTCCTGTCATTTTCCTCTTGCGGTCCCCCGGCCGGGTCCGTAGATAAGCGCTCACCGAAGACGACGCGACGCTGAACGGCAGAACGAAGTGGACGGAAGTTGCGGCAGAAGTCGTGGCGAAAAAACTCTGGAGGCAAGGCGGGAAGCGACGCTGGTGACAGCGTGCGGCTTGTTTTGTGTCTGGAACGCTCTTTGACAAGATGATTGATGAAGGGATATGTGGGCGGTTTGGGCGCATCGGCGTCTGATCGCAGCATATCGGCC
>NZ_JAALFE010000090.1 GCF_011059185.1 Paragemmobacter kunshanensis
CCAGAATGCTGCGGGTTCGAGGCTTGATCCACCCGACTTCGGCCGTTTGCGCGACGACAGACACCGCTCGGGGCGAAAAACGCTTGCCCAGCGAGCAAAATCAGGCGATCTTGAAGTCAAGCGGCAGGCCACTTGGGGAATGTCGGCTCATACCATTCGCGAATGGTTCTGGTCAGGTTTGAAAGTGCAAGGCCGCGGCTCATGCGTATATCAAGCGACGCAAACTCCTCAGTAAACCTTGCTGTATCTTCCCCGGAAGGTATGAACTCAAAACGCCCACCGGAATACTCATCATTCGGATCATAGCCGACAGTGCGCCAACTGCCTATGACTTCCCCATCGCGAGTGATCACGTCACCCTGCGCAAGTCCGGGGTCGTACCCGCCATGTATCCACTCATCGTGGCCGATGAAGTTAATTGGGTAGATCAGTTCCATCGCTCATAATCTCCTTCATTCAACCATTGGCTGATTTCACATTATCGGTGATTGCAGCGCGGGGTTTCGAACAGCTTCACAGAAGCTTCGCAAAAGATTGGCGTCGGACATCAATTGACTGCGTAACCGACGTGGAAGCTCGAGCTGCACACCCTGTCCGGAGCGCGTTCGATTACAGATGTTTTTTTCTTCTGTACCTGGTAGCCGATTGTTGAGCGCGGCCTCAAACCCTGCGTCGCGTAACGAAACTCCGATAGCGTCACGCAGGCGGTCGGCGCGACCACCCAGCCAGACCGCATTGTTCCCCTCGTCTCGCCTTCCATGGATCGCAATTGACATCAAACATCTGTTGACGAGTGCCACTCCTTTGGGTTCGTCAAAACGGTGTGACGTTATGTGAAAATGGCCGTGAGGAGCGTTTTTTAATGACTCGAAGGCGTAGAAGGAAAAGACGGACCCGGCAATTGCTTCAGCGATCTCTGAGGTCCCGGGTTCAATCCATCCGCCGTGGGGCGCCAAGATTCCTATCTCTGAGCCACGATCTACTACTCGAATACGGTAGTCGATATCGGGCTTCTCGTTGGCGGCAAGATCGACGAAGGATGTGTAGCGGTCGGGCATGGTCCACCTTTCGTAGAAACGAAATCGCGCATCAGACAAACATGGGACCCAGGTTAGCTGAGTGAAAGTCGGTGTCTTTGGCGCGATTTTGGGTAGAGACGTGGTCGCTGTGTTCGGTAATGAGTAGTACGCCCACATTCTCCAAGTAAGTCGCTGATTTCGCTGTCGTAATCGTGATATTTCGCATATAAATCATGGCGTTGACGG
>NZ_JAALFE010000091.1 GCF_011059185.1 Paragemmobacter kunshanensis
TCCGGTCAGAAGGATCCCGATCCCGCCCGTCAGCGTGACCAGCACCGCGAACCACCAGGCCCAGCGGTGAATCCCCTTAACAAACCAGTCGGGTGGCGTGACCACTTGGCTTTCAAAAACATCCTCGGGCATTTCGCGCCAGAACGATGATATCGCATTTGCAAAGCACTCCAAGTCGGTATCGCTAACCCGAAGGTGCTCGTGGTTTAATCTGTCCCAGAGAGGGTTCAGCTCGAGCCCTGTGCCCGCAAGCGGGTGCACGAGAAACCTCGGATACGAAGCTTTGAGTAAAGTGAGTGATGGGCCGTCACCGTGCTTATGGACATTCACTACCAGACGGCAGGCATCGAGCGCGGAGAACCACGGGGCTGTTTTCAGTTCCCAGCCAAAGCTCTCCAAGAGCTCATAGAGTTCATCGAAATTCGCCTTCCAGATGCGCTCTTTCGTGATGTTGCCGCGGTGCCAGTGTTTGATCTGGTCCACCAGCCATTGGCGCAGCTTCTTTTCCCACTCATGAAAGAAGCCTGCGATCACGCTGAGTCTTGTCCGCTCCTGCATTTCAGTGAGAAGCTGATAGAACTCGATGCCGGCATCCTCTGCGCCTTCGTAGAGATCAGCTGGATCATCGCGATCCGGATCAAAAAATCGCTGCGACCGTTCCGAAAGCCAGTCCTCTGCCGCCTTGTCCGCCTCTGCGCTGATGTTGCTGAACTGGGTCAGCAGCCGTGCCTTCGCCTGGTCAACATAGAACTGATGCGCCCTAATCAGGCTCTCGCGGTAACCGCTCCACATCTGGAAAACCACATAGTCACCCATCACGCCCGCCTGCCCCGCGCAGAGGGTGTTTTGGTCATCTTCGTATACATCTCGAACAGCTTTTCTAGCCGTTCAGTGTCGTTCTTGAAGCGGCGGCCGATGTAGATGCGTTCGAGGGTTTCGTCGTTGCGGTCGTGGGCGGCGCGCAGGTTTTCGGGCATCTTTTCGGGGTCGTAGAGGTCAGCAATGGTGGCGGGGAAATGCGCCTCGCGAGCGAGGAGGATGGCTTCCGCGCAGGCGGTCAGGTCGGCCTTGTTCTTTTCGGTAAGGGTGGGGACGGGGAAGGTGTTCCATGCAAGGGTGTTTGTGAACCGGTAGTCGGTCCTCATCCGCGAGCAAACCGTCGCTACCCAAACCAAATTCAGTCTGGAAGCGATTAGTGCCACGGTCCAAACCTGCTTCACTGGCATCCCAAATGACGAATTTGATAG
>NZ_JAALFE010000092.1 GCF_011059185.1 Paragemmobacter kunshanensis
GGGACGGGCTTCAGCTTCGGTTCGGGTGGCTTCCGGGTCTTGGACGGGTCCGTCGTCTCGGCACGCCTGGCGTCGCTTGCGGCTGCGTTGATGCTGCCGTCGGGATAGAGGACCAGCCGTTCGGCGGTCTTTGCCTTCTGGATCGCGCCCCGCGACAGCCCGACATGGGCGGCGTACTGGCGCTCGCTCATGCCCTGCATCGACGGCTCCGATTATCATTCCAAATCATGTGCTTATCTCGTTGATAAGCATCGCGGACAGAGCGAACGTGCCTCCAACGAAGCGATGCAACTCACTACGGAGCCACCAGAATGACCCGCCGCGCACAGGACAACACGAAAGCCCTCGACGCCTTCATCGCCAAGAAGGCCGAGATCGACGCGATGCTCGCCCGACTTCAGGCGCTCAGCGACGATCATTTCAACTTCGATCCCGAAGCGGTCAATTGGGGCAGCGTCGGCTCGATTGGCAGCGTCGCCAGCGACCTCCGGAAGATCACCGATTTCCTCTTCGGCGAGGGAGAACACGCCGAGTAGCCGACCCAACCATCGCGCCAGCCCCGCCCTGCGGGGCTTGGCCTCGTAGAAGGGCACGCATCCCGCGCGCCCCGATACGGGAGACGACGATGACCCAGCTTTCCGACACCCAAGCCCTGATCCTGAGCGCCGCCGCCCAGCGGCCCGAGCACATCGCCCTGCCGCTCCCCGACAGCCTGCGCGGCGGGGCCGCCGCCAAGGTGGTCGGCGCGATGCTCGCCAAGGGCCTCCTGCAGGAGGTCGACGCCGACCTGCGTAAGGGCGAGCCCGTCTGGCGCGAGACCGGCGACGGCCACGGCGTCACGCTGGTCGCCACCGACGCAGGCCTCGCCGCCATCGGCATCGGGCCCGAAGTCGCGAACAGCGTGCCCACGGGCGCCAACGAACTGCCGAGCGACGCGCCCGCGCCGGATGCCGCCACCGCCCCCGAAGGCGGGCCCAAGGCGCGCACGCCGCGCGAGGGGACGAAGCAGGCCACGCTGATCGCCATGCTGCGCGCGCCGGAGGGCGCGACCATCGAGGAGATCATGGCCGCGACCGGCTGGCAGTCGCACACCGTGCGCGGCGCGATGGCCGGGGCGCTGAAGAAGAAGCTCGGACTCGAGGTGACCTCGGAGAAGGTCGAAGGACGCGG
>NZ_JAALFE010000093.1 GCF_011059185.1 Paragemmobacter kunshanensis
CAGCACCCGGTGACGCGCGGAAAGCAGCTCTGAAATTACCCCTTGCGCAAGGGGCGGTTACACATGTTGCACAAATCGGGGCGTGAGCGCACTTCCCCTTTCCCGGACGGATTTATCCTACGACCTCTGTGACAGGTATGCCAAGAGAGGTGTAGCGGTTGAGGACGGCGACGCGGACTTGGATCTCTGCGACTTGGCGGTCGAAGTCCCTCGCCATGAGGCTTTGCCCCAGCAGCTTCACACAGTGCATCTTGGTCTCGACGCGGCTCCGGCGGTGGTATCCGCTCCATCGTCGCCAGATGGCGCGGCCCAGGTATCGCGAGGCATTGACCGCCTCGTTTCTGGCAATGGCGCCTGCGCTCGTGGGCTTCCACGGTTTGGCGTTCTTGCGCGGCGGTATGATGGCATGAGCGCCACGCGCTGCAATCGCATCATGACATTTTCGGGTGTCGTAGGCCCCGTCTGCGGTCACTAATCCAATGTCCTGAGCGGATGGGATTTGGGCGAGCAACTCAGGCAGCATCGGTGCGTCACCGACATTACTGGTGGTAACCTCCACGGCCCGCACTTCCAGCGTTTCCTCGTCGATCCCTATGTGTATCTTGCGCCAGATGCGGCGCTTTGAGCCGCCATGCTTGCGGGCGTTCCATTCTCCTTCACCCTCAGATTTGATCCCAGTGCTGTCGATCAGCAGGTTCAGCGGGCCGCGATCGCCTCTATAGGGCAGGCTCACCTTCAGCGTTTTCTGACGGCGACACAGTGTGCTGTAGTCGGGCACCGGCCAATCCAATCCGGCGAGCCGCAACAGACTTCCCACGAACCCGGTTGTCTGCCGGAGCGGCATACCGAACAACACCTTCAAGGTCAGACAGGTCTGGATCGCCGCATCGCTGAATTGGCACTGGCGGCCACGCTTGCCCGTTGGCGGTGGCGTCCAGACCATCTCGGGATCAAACCAGATCGACAGCGATCCGCGTTGCTTCAGCGCTGTGTTGTACGAAGGCCAGTTCTTGGTCTTGTACTTCGTAGGGGCCCAACTGCTCATGCCCTCCAGCTATCATACTGGACTCCCAACGTGAATCCCGGTCGAGATTTGTGCAACATGTGTAACCGCCCCTTGCGCAAGGGGTAATTTCAGAGCTGCTTTCCGCGCGTCACCGGGTGCTG
>NZ_JAALFE010000094.1 GCF_011059185.1 Paragemmobacter kunshanensis
CGCTGCGCGTCCCACCCTCCAACTGAAAGGAGCCGCGCAATGTCCGGACCCTGGAACGACTTCAACTCCGCCCAATCCAACACCAACGTCATCCCGAAAGGCACGCTCGCCAAGGTGCGCCTGACGCTCCGCCCCGGCGGCTTCGACGACCCCTCGCAGGGCTGGACCGGCGGCTGGGCGCGCCGCGCCGCCACCGGCGCCGTCTATCTCGACGCCGAATACACGGTGCTCGAGGGTCCCTATGCCCGGCGCAAGATCTGGTCGCTGATCGGTCTCTATAGCCCGAAGGGCCCGGACTGGGCGAACATGGGGCGCGGCCTGATCCGCGGCATCCTCAACTCGGCGCGCGGCGTGTCGGACAAGGACAACTCGCCAGAGGCTCAGGTGCGCCGCCGCATCAGCGGGTTCGGCGATCTCGACGGGGTCGAGTTCGTCGCCCGCATCGACATCGGCCAGGACACCAACGGCGAGGACAAGAACGAGATCCGCGCCGCGGTCACCGCCGATCATCGCGACTACGCCGCGCTGATGGGCACGGTCGCGCCGCATTTCGCCGCCGCCCCGGCGCGGGGCCACGCCCCGCAGCAGCCCACCACGGCCTCCCAGCCCAGCCAGCCCGCGTCCGCCCCCGGCGCCGTCGGTCGGCCGAGCTGGGCGCAGTAAGGGGGAGACCGGCCATGCGCCTGCGCCCCCGCCAGAAAACCTTCGTCGAGCGCAGCGTGGCTGCGCTCGCTTCCCGCGGCAACACCTTGGGCGTGGCGCCCACCGGCGCGGGAAAGACAATCATGCTCTCGGCGGTCACCGGCGAGATGATCGGCGACGGCGCCAAGGCCTGCGTGCTGGCGCATCGCGACGAGCTGACAGCGCAGAACCGCGCCAAGTTCCAGCGTGTGGTGCCGGGCGTCGCCACCTCGGTCATCGACGCCACCGAGAAATCCTGGAACGGCCAGGTCGCCTTCGCCATGGTGCCGACGCTGGCGCGGGCTTCGAACCTCGCCGACATGCCGCGCCTCGACCTGCTGGTCATTGACGAGGCGCACCATGCCGTCGCCGACAGCTACCGCCGCATCATCGACCGCGTGCGCGAAGCCAATCCCGACGCCTGCATCTTCGGGGTCACGGCAACGCCGAACCGGGGCGACAGGAAGGGCCTGCGCGAGGTCTT
>NZ_JAALFE010000095.1 GCF_011059185.1 Paragemmobacter kunshanensis
GACAAGCTGCTCGGCGTCTGCCGGGACGGCCGCATGCACCTGCGCTTCGCGCGGGGGCACGAGTATCTCGTGGGCTTTCCGGTTCAGGCCACCTGCCGCGGCTGCGGCACGCTGAACAACGCGACCGCACCCGCGCGCTGACGCGCGCATTCACCCAATCCCCTGAAATCGCAGAGACGCGCGACGTCCTGACCTGGCCACGAGAAGGCGCCGGACGCCTGGTCGCAAGGCAGGCGTCCGATGTCCTTCGCGTGGCACGAGATCCGTGATCACCTCATGCATTCATCCACAAACCTTCACTTCCAGCGCAGTTTCGACGCCGTCCGGCGTGCGCAGGCCCCTCTCGCGCCGTTCCGGGACCCGGCGGCCCTGCTGGACGGGCTGCACCGCACGACCGGCGATCCGGCCCGGAAGAACGTGATCCTCTCTGCGCTGGTCGGGTTGGCGCAGGGCGACGGGCCCGAGTCCGACTGCGCCCTGACGCTGCTGTTGCTGGCGCTCTGGCCCGGCCTCGACGCCATCCGGCGCCGGTCGCTCTGGCGCAGGCTCGGCACCGCCGACGAGGTCGCGTCCGACGTACTGGCGCGCACCACCGAGGCGGTCCGCGGCCTCGACCTCGGGCGCGTCAACTGGATCGCGGCCACGGTGCTGCGGAATGTCGAGCGCGACATGATCCGCGTGCGCCAACGCGACACGGCGCGCGAACATCTCGCCAGCGGCGCCGATCCCGACGAGGTGGCGGACAGCGGCGACAGCGGGATCGGCGCAACCGGGTACGCACGGCTGAACGGCGCCGTTCGGAAGCTGCTCGGCGATGACGCCCTGCTGGTGATCCGCGTGGCGATCGAGGGTTTCTCCCAGGCCGAGGTCGCCGTGGAACTGGGTCTGACCGAGGCCGCCGCCCGCAAGCGGTACCAGCGCGCGATGCGCCGACTGCACGACGCCCTCCAGGAAATCCCCTGAGCCGATGTCCCGATCCGGTCCCGCCGGTGGCTTTTCCCATTCGAGCGCCCCCGAGCGCCTTCCCTCCAACCGAAAGCAGACACGCATGAACCGCACTGCCGATCTGTCGCTCGA
>NZ_JAALFE010000096.1 GCF_011059185.1 Paragemmobacter kunshanensis
GACAAGCTGCTCGGCGTCTGCCGGGACGGCCGCATGCACCTGCGCTTCGCGCGGGGGCACGAGTATCTCGTGGGCTTCCCGGTGCAGGCCACCTGCCGCGGCTGCGGCTCGCTGAACAACGCGACCGCACCCGCGCGCTGACGCGCGCATTCACCCAACCCCCTGAAATCGCAGAGACGCGCGACGTCCTGACCTGGCCACGAGAAGGCGCCGGACGCCTGGCCGCAAGGCAGGCGTCCGATGTCCTTTGCGTGGCACGAGATCCGTGATCACCTCATGCATTCATCCTCCAACCTTCACTTCCAGCGCAGTTTCGACGCCGTCAGGCGCGCGCAGGCCGCCCTCGCTCCGTTCCGGGATCCGGCGGCGCTGCTGGACGGGCTGCATCGCAAGACCGGCGATCAGGGCCAGAAGAACCTGATCCTCGTCGCTCTCGTCAGGGCAGCGCAGAGCGACGGGCCCGCGTCCAACTGCGCCCTGACGCTGCTGTTGCTGGCACTCTGGCCCGGCCTCGACGCCATCCGGCGCCGGTCGCTCTGGCGCAGGATCGGCACCGCCGACGAGGTCGCGTCCGATGTTCTGGCGCGCACCACCGAGGCTGTCCGCAGCCTCGACCTCGGTCGCGTCAACTGGATCGCGGCCACGGTCCTCCGGAATGTCGAGCGCGACATGATCCGAGTGCGCCAGCGCGACCAGGCACGCGAACATCTCACCAGCGGAGCAGACCCCGACGAGGTGGCGCACAGCGGCGACAGCGGGATCGGCGCCGCCGGGTACGCGCGGCTGAGCGACGCCGTTCGGAAGCTGCTCGGCGACGACGCGCTGCTGGTGATCCGCGTGGCGATCGAGGGTTTCTCGCAAGCCGAGGTCGCCGTCGAACTGGGCCTGACCGAGGCTGCCGCCCGCAAGCGGTACCAGCGCGCCATGCGCCGGTTGCACGACGCCCTCGAAGAAATCCCCTGAGCCGATGTCCCGATCCGGTCCCGCCGGTGGCTTTTTCCATTCGAGCGCCCCGAGCGCCTTCCCTCCAACCGAAAGCAGACACGCATGAACCGCACTGCCGATCTGTCGCTCGA
>NZ_JAALFE010000097.1 GCF_011059185.1 Paragemmobacter kunshanensis
CATGACACGAAATCCATAACCAATGGTGGGTCACTTCTCGATGGAAAACCCGGGTCAGCTCTCAGTGCAAATCAACACACACGAGCAATAATCTCAGCAGATTCGTCGGTCGACCGATCGTCGACAATAAAAATCTTACCACGCGGATGATTCAACCTGACCAGATCAGTAAGGAAATCAGAAAGGAGTCGGTCAGCCTCATTTCGTACCGGGACCAAGATGTCGACGGGCCCCCAGCAATCCTCTTTCAACTCGCCTGCCACCTTTGGCGTAAGCAGAGCTGAGGCGGCAGTCTTGATAAACAGCAAACACCAAACGGCAAGTAAGGCAAATGCGACTACTTCCAATTTTGATCATCCCTGCTTAAGACGTACACTACCTGATGAATGAAACCGAACACACGAGACTCCACCAGCTGATCGATTTTCAAATTGTTTTCCCTAAAGGAAGCACTCCACTCCTCGTGTGTTCGATTCGAATGCGGGTGGCCAGAGAAGGATAAGTTCACTGCTCTATCGTAGTTTCTAAGGAGCCACCAATTAAAGCCTCGCGTTCGGATCTCCTCTCCAATAATCAGCAGTCGCGCAACCCTACGAGCCTCTCTTATTGCGCGATCAGGATGGTCCATATGATGGAGCGCTGTATGCGCCAAGCAAATGTCAAAACTGTCATCAGCAAAAGGCAGATCATATGCGGAGGCCCTTAGAAACCCAAAGCTCTTCACCGCCCTAACATCTTTGAGATCGATGCCCACGACCTGGTGCCCGAGCTTCTCAAGTTCTGCTGCCACAAATCCAAGCCCGCACCCTAAATCAAGAATTCTTGATTTGGGGGGTATAAACTCCGCAACTTGACCAGCGACATCTTTCCCTCTCAGGCCACCAAGCCTCCGCACAAGAAAAGACACCAACGGAAAGGTGAATAGAGCACTATTCGCTCTCATTCACTGAACACTGCTCTTTGCGAGTTCGTCCCACATTCTCCAAGTAAGTCGCTGATTTCGCTGTCGTAATCGTGATATTTCGCATATAAATCATGGCGTTGACGGC
>NZ_JAALFE010000098.1 GCF_011059185.1 Paragemmobacter kunshanensis
ACGACGGACCCGTCCAAGACCCGGAAGCCACCCGAACCGAAGCTGAAGCCCGTCCCCGAAGCTGCTGTGGCTGCCGTCGGCGACACGCTGCGCGAACAAGGGTTGGCGGTCCCGGCCATCGGCGGCGGCACGACGTTCCTGCAGGCCAAGACCGCCAACGAGGTACTGAAGGCGCAGGAACGGCGCATCCGGCTGCAGAAGCTGAAGGGGGAGTTGATCGAGCGGGCGCGAGCGCTGGCGCTGGTGTTCCGCCTGGCGCGAGAGGAACGGGACGCATGGGTGAACTGGCCTTCGCGTGCGGCGGCGCTGATGGCGGCGGAACTGGGCGTGGAACCCGCCGCGATGCAGAAGGTCCTGGAAAAACATGTCCGTGCCCACCTCGACGAGCTTGCCGAGGTCCGGCCCGGTCTCCGGTGATGATGATGGTCTGACCGATTTCGACGGCGCTGGCGAGATCCTGCGCGACTGGGGCAGCGGGCTGCGGCCCGACCCCGACCTGACTGTTTCGGATTGGGCGGACCGGCACCGGATGCTGTCGGGACGCGCCTCGGCCGAACCGGGGCGGTATCGCACCGCGCGCACGCCTTACATGCGTGAAATCATGGACCGGCTGTCGCCCGGCGATGTGATGCAGCGGATTGTGTTCATGAAGGCCGCGCAGGTCGGCGCGACCGAGGCGGGCAACAACTGGATCGGCTTCGCGATCCACCAGGCGCCGGGGCCGATGCTGGCGGTCCAGCCGACGGTGGAACTGGCCAAGCGCAATTCGCGCCAGCGGATCGACCCGCTGATCGAGGAAAGCCCCGAGCTGCGGGAGCGGGTCAAACCGGCCCGGTCGCGCGATGCGGGCAACACGATGCTGTCGAAGGAGTTCGCAGGCGGCATCCTGATCATGACCGGCGCGAACTCGGCGGTCGGGCTGCGCTCCACACCGGCGCGCTACATCTTCCTCGACGAGGTGGATGCCTATCCGGCCTCGGCCGACGAGGAAGGCGACCCGGTCACGCTGGCCGAGGCGCGGTCGCTGACCTTCGCCCA
>NZ_JAALFE010000099.1 GCF_011059185.1 Paragemmobacter kunshanensis
ACCGCACCCGCGCGCTGACGCGCGCATTCACCCAACCCCCTGAAATCGCAGAGACGCGCGACGTCCTGACCTGGCCAAGAGAAGGCGCCGGACGCCTGGCCGCAAGGCAGGCGTCCGATGTCCTTCGCGTGGCACGAGATCCGTGATCACCTCATGCATTCGTCCTCCAATCTTCACTTCCAGCGCAGTTTCGACGCCGTCCGGCGCACGCAGGCCGCGCTCGCACCGTTCCGCGATCCGGCGGCCCTGCTGGACGGGCTGCACCGCACGACCGGCGATCCGGCCCGGAAGAACGTGATCCTCTCCGCGCTGGTCGGGGCGGCGCAGGGCGACGGGCCCACGTCCGACTGCGCCCTGACGGTGCTGTTGCTGGCGCTCTGGCCCGGCCTCGACGCCATACGACGCCGGTCGCTCTGGCGCAGGCTCGGCAGCGCCGACGAAGTCGCGTCCGACGTTCTGGCGCGCACCACCGAGGCAGTCCGCAGCCTCGATCTCAGGCGCGTCAACTGGATCGCGGCCACGGTGCTGCGCAACGTCGAACGCGACATGATCCGCGTGCGCCAGCGAGACCAGGCGCGCGAACATCTCGCCAGCGGCGCCGATCCCGACCAGGTGGCGGACAGCGGCGAAAGCGGCATCGGCGCGGACGGGTACGCGCGGCTGAACGGCGCCGTGCGGAAGCTGCTGGGCGATGACGCCCTGCTGGTGATCCGCGTGGCGATCGAGGGCTTCTCGCAAGCCGAGGCGGGAGCCGAACTGGGCCTGACCGAGGCCGCCGCCCGCAAGCGGTATCAGCGCGCGATGCGGCGGCTGCACGACGCCCTCCAGGAAATCCCCTGAGCCGATGTCCCGATCCGGTCCCGCCGGTGGCTTTTCCCATTCGAGCGCCCCGAGCGCCTTCCCTCCAACCGAAAGCAGACACGCATGAACCGCACTGCCGATCTGTCGCTCGA